>NZ_WSTC01000015.1 GCF_009789195.1 Paenibacillus sp. MMS18-CY102
GGTTCGCCGTTTTGCAACCCTTATTTCACAATTCTGGCCACCTGAGCTTGCTATGTCTTGGTGGCCGGTTTATTCAAGCATAGATTCTCACACTTGCCAGTTAATCTCGTGAACTGCATAAGTCCTGGTACTATATCAAACCTCATACAATTTTGTAAATATGGTGTTTTTAGCGGACAGATCCCATATTTTTCTAGACAGACTCTTTGCCGTTTTTTAAAATAGAGCTAGACAACGTTCAATGGAGGTGGGCAGTATGGGCAATAAAAACATGAAGATTAGAGTGGCATGGATCATTCCCAATGTGTTTATGTATGTTCTTTTCTTTGGTTTCGGCTCATTTGTGCTTAGCCATGCAAATGGGTTACGAGACATTAACCGGCTAGGCATCTGGGTTTTCATGTTGATCATGCTGCTGTGTATCGCCTTATTCGGCTCCTATCAAATCCGCTCTTGGATAAAACAAGGGAAGATATAAAAAAACTTGAATGGCAAGAAACCATTCAAGCAACTTATGGTGAACCCCTTACATTTTATAAAAAGAGAGGTTTTTCTCCCCTATTCTTACTTTGGTGCGCTCACCGACTGAATAGGGTAGGTTTTTCTCCCCTAATCACACAACTGCTCAATGCGCCACCGTCGAAGCCCCGAACCGCTCCGGCCGAAAAGCATCGATTGAAACGCCAGTTTTCGTTCCATCCAGCAGATCGCCTACCAACTTAGCCGTCCCCGGACTGAGCAATATGCCGTTGCGGTAATGGCCAGCCGCCAGAATAATATCCGGCTTGCCCGCCAGAACGCCAAGCAGCGGCTGACCGTCCCGCGTCGCAGGCCGAAGGCCCGCCCACCGGCGAACCGTCTCGCGCCCTTCCAGAATGGGCAACGTCCGGTCCGTCGCACGGATCAGGCGGTCAATGCCCCGTTCCGTTACCGTCGTGTCGAAGCCCGCTACGTCCTCCGATGCGCCGCAGACGACGGTACCGTCGCATTTGCCAACCCAATATGCCTGATTGGAAAACACCATATGGCGCACTTCGCCGGCAGCGGCCTCGAAAGCGCAAATCTGGCCGCGAATCGGATGAACGTCCATCTTGATGCCTAGCGCCTCTTCATAAGCGCCCGACCATGCGCCGGCGCAAACGACGAGACGGTCTCCCTCGTATCGGTCTCCTGTCGCCGTCACAAGGGCAACGCCTGATGCCGAACCGTGCAACACTTGCTCGATAGCTCCAGCGTGCGCAACGAGCCGAACGCCGAGCCTTCTGCATGCTTCGAACAGCGCCGCCACCAGCTTCGGAGCGAACACATGGCTCTCCGTCGGGCTGTACAAGCCTGCTGCCGCCTTCGCCGTCACATTCGGCTCCAGCCTGTGCAACGCCTCGCCCTCCACGATCTCGGCATTCGCGCCGTACCGGTTCTGCCAGATGAGCCGAGTCTGCATTGGGAGCACGTCTGCGTCATGGAATGCCACATTCAAGCTGCCCGTGCGCAGCCACTCGACATGATCGCCAGAACCTTGCTCAACCGCTTCGACCCATTCCGGGTACTGCCGCAGGCTATATTCGCAAAGATGAAAGAAAGCATCCGGCTGCTCGGTGTTCTCCGAATAAGGAGCCAGCATGCCTGCCGCTGCGCCTGATGCCTGCCCGCCGAATCGGCCGGGCTCGACAACCGTGACGCGCTTGCCACGCCGAGCTGCCTCGAAGGCGCATGACAATCCGATAATGCCGCCGCCAGCAATTAAGACATGCTCGGCCATGCTTGCACTCCTTCTCCAACTTGCCGTTCAAACATATTGCCTGCAAGATCGCTGCTGGCGGAAGCATACTTCTTGCGCGGAATGCGTCCCGCCAAGTAAGACAAGCGCCCCGCTTCAATCGCCAGCCGCACCGCACGCGCCATCGCGACCGGATCCTTCGCCTTAGCGATCGGCGTATTCATCAGCACGGCGGAAGCGCCCAGTTCCATCGCCTGTGCCGCATCCGCTGCTGAGCCAAGGCCAGCGTCGACGATGATCGGCACTTTCGCTTCCTCTACGATCAGCCCAAGGAGATACGGGTTTAAAATGCCCAGCCCCGTACCGATTGGTGCGCCGCCCGGCATGACGGCCGCAGCGCCCGCTTCCTCTAGCCGCTTGCACAGAATCGGGTCATCCGATGTATAAGGCAGCACGTTGAAGCCTTCCCGAACAAGAAGCTCCGTCGCCTTCAACGTCTCAATCGGGTCAGGCAGCAGCGTCCTTGGATTCGCGCTAATCTCGACTTTTATCCAATTCCCTAGTCCAGCCGCACGCGCTAGCCGTGCAATACGGACGGCTTCATCCGCCGTATTAGCGCCTGACGTATTCGGCAAGTAGACGAGCTCCCGATCCGCCATATGCTGCAATACCGAATCGTCTTCCACCTCATCCAAGTTAATTCGCCGCACGGCGAAAGTTACGACCTCTGCGCCTGAAGCTTCCAATGCCTGCTGAAGCACGAAGGGGCTAGGAAACCTTCCCGTTCCGAGCAGCAGCCTTGAGCCGAGCGTCGTGCCGCCGATTACGAGCGGATCTTGATAAATGCCAGCCATGCATTAACCCCCTCCTACAAAATGAACAAGCTCGACCGCAGCCCCATCACGAATCGGCGTCCGCTCCCACGCGGCCCGCTCCACGATTTCGCCGTCCAGCTCAACGACCATGCGGCGCTTTTCGAGCCCGTGCTCCGCAACAAGCTCAAACACCGTACGTGCCGCCGTACGCGTCTCCCTGCCATTCACGTTCACGCTTACGCCGGCCTCTGCAGCAAAGCCTGCCCGTGCGATACGCGCAGTGTCCGCCGCTGCTATCCACTCTTTGAACGAACGGCATACTGCCGCTGGATCAGGTGCGCCAACTACCGCAGAAACCGCACATACTCTGGTCGCGCCTGCAGCCAGAACGGTGTCGACGTTATCGAGCGTAATGCCGCCAATCGCGACGAAAGGTATCGCCAGAGAATTAGCTACTTCCGTAACATAGCTCGTCGTGACTGCGGCTTTCCCTGGCTTCGTCCCCGTTGGATACACAGGTCCAACACCAATGTAATCGGCACCACCCGCTTGTGCTGCCAAGGCATGCGCAAGCTGATGCGTCGAGATGCCGATGATCGCATCCTGCCCAAGCCGCTCCCGCGCCTCTGCAAGCGACTGGTCATCCTGCCCCAGATGGACGCCGTCCGCCCCAACCTCCAGCGCAATGTCGATATAGTCATTAATAATGAGCGGCACACCGTATCGCTTCGTCAACTCCCGCAGCACGCGCGCTTGCTCTAGCAGCTCCCTCTGGCTAGCGGTCTTATCGCGCAGCTGTACGATATCCGCGCCGCCGATTAGCGCCTGCTCCATCACATCAGCAATTGTACGTCCCGGGTGATAATTCGCGCCCGTAATGACGTATAGCCGAATGCCCTCATGAAAACGCGTTTGCCGCCCTGTCATCATCTTCGCTGCTCCCCTCCTGCAATTGCATATGATCCCTCAGCCAAATAAGCTTGGCATAAACGTACGGCTTCTTCGACATCCGGTGTGCCCTGTACGATAACGCGGCCGTCACGGAACAGCACCAATCGCCGGCCTTCCGGCAGCAACGCGCGCACCAGGTACGGATTAATTGTCAGCTGGCAGCCGCGATTCGCCAAGCCCTCCTTGATGCGGTCCATGTTGACCGCGTACCCGAGCGTCACTTGGACGGAATCCCGCCCGCACATTGCCACTGCCGCAAAAGGCACGCTCTCGCTGCGGTCCGCAGCCATGCTTGCCTCCACGCGCTGCTGTCCGCAGTGCGGACAGCCCGGCCGTGCAGCCGGCAGCTTCGCTTCACGGACGCGGAACGCCCATACGTCCGCGCTCACCCACGTGCCGCGCATAGCGCCGCGATTGCCGCTCAACCACTTGAGCGCCTCTGCCGCTTGCAGCGCGGCAACAAACTCGACCGCCGGCGAGATAACGCCGACGGTGTCGCAAGTGTCGGCGGCGGCTTCGCCCTCCTCCGAATCGCCGCCAATCAAGCAGCGCAGGCACGCTGTGCGGCCTGGCACGAGCGATGCGCTCATGCCCTCCGAAGCGGTCACCCCGCCATAAATAAGCGGGATGCCCCGCTGGAAGCAGGCATCGCTCAGCACCAGTCGCGATGCCGCATTATCGGTGCCATCAAGCACAAGGCTGATGCCCGCCAGCAACCCGCCAACATTATGCGCACCAACGTCAGCAACATGCGCCTCAATCGTAATCGTGCTATTAATTCGCCGAAGCTTAGCTGCTGCCGCAACCGCCTTGGGCATCGCACTTCGTGCATCGTCCTCGTCGAATAGCATTTGCCGCTGCAAATTGCTAGGCTCAACGAAGTCGCGGTCGGCGATCCGCACGACGCCGACGCCTGCGCGCACCATATGCTGCGCAAGCGAAGCGCCCAATGCGCCTGTGCCGACGATCAAGACGCTGGAAGAGCCGAGCTGCGCCTGCCCCGCTGATCCGATCGGGCCAAACCGGACTTGGCGGGAATAGCGCTCCGCCGTATCCAGCGGGAGCGCCTCCTCCTTAGGCATAGATCGTGCCGCCCTGCGTTTTGAACGACTCCGCTTTCTCCTTCATGCCGGCCTCGATTGCTTCCTCTGTCTCAAGGCCATGCTCCGCTGCATAATCGCGAATATCTTGCGTAATGCGCATGCTGCAGAACTTCGGCCCGCACATGGAGCAGAAGTGCGCTGTCTTCGCCGCTTCAGCTGGAAGCGTCTCATCGTGATACGACATCGCCCGTTCCGGGTCAAGCGACAGATGGAACTGGTCGCGCCAGCGGAACTCAAACCGCGCCTTGGACAGCGCATTATCACGGATTTGGGCGCGTGGATGGCCCTTGGCAAGATCCGCCGCATGCGCCGCTATTTTGTAAGCAATAACGCCTTCACGCACGTCATCCTTATTCGGCAAGCCTAGATGCTCCTTCGGCGTCACATAACACAGCATCGCCGTGCCGAACCAGCCGATCATCGCCGCGCCAATCGCCGACGTGATGTGATCATAGCCAGGCGCGATATCGGTCGTTAACGGCCCGAGCGTATAGAACGGCGCTTCATGGCAAATTTCCATTTGCTTATCGACGTTTTCCTTAATCATGTGCAGCGGCACATGGCCCGGTCCCTCAATCATGACCTGAACGTCATGCTTCCAAGCGATCTTGGTCAGCTCGCCCAGCGTCTCCAGCTCTGCGAACTGTGCAGCATCGTTGGCATCGGCAATCGAGCCTGGACGAAGGCCGTCGCCGAGCGAGAAGGTCACATCGTATTTTTTCATAATCTCGCAAATCTCTTCAAAGTGCGTATACAGGAAGTTTTCCTTGTGATGCGCGAGGCACCAAGCTGCCATAATGGAGCCGCCGCGAGACACGATGCCCGTCACCCGCTTCGCCGTCAACGGCACATAACGGAGCAGAACGCCCGCATGGATCGTAAAGTAGTCGACGCCTTGCTCGGCCTGCTCGATCAGCGTATCGCGGAATACTTCCCAGCTTAGGTCCTCGGCAACGCCGTTCACCTTCTCCAGTGCTTGATAGATCGGCACTGTGCCGACAGGGACAGGGGAGTTGCGAATAATCCACTCCCGCGTCGTATGAATGTTTTTGCCCGTCGACAAGTCCATGATCGTGTCCGCGCCCCAACGGGTCGCCCACGTCATCTTCTCAACCTCTTCCTCAATGGACGAGGCTACCGCTGAGTTGCCGATATTGGCATTAATTTTTACGTGAAAATGGCGCCCGATAATCATCGGCTCACATTCCGGATGGTTAATGTTCGCTGGAATAACCGCTCGGCCTTCCGCTACCTCTTGGCAGACGAACGCAGGCTCCATGCCTTCGCGAATCGCGATATATTCCATCTCCGGCGTAATGATGCCTTGCCTCGCATAATGCATCTGGCTAACGTTGCCGCCTGATTGCGCGCGCAGCGGCTTGCGCGACAATCCTGGGAATAGCTCCGCGCCCTTCTCTGTGGCACGCTCTGCGTTTAGGAATCCGTTATCCTCCGGCTTTACTTCACGCCCTTCGTAGCTCTCTGAATCCGCACGCTCCGCGATCCATGCGCCGCGAACAGACGGCAGCCCGCGGCGAATGTCCGCCTCGTAAGCTGGATCGGTATAAGGGCCGCTCGGATCGTACACACGAACCGGCTCGTTAGGCGTCTCCACCTCACGGATAACGCTTGGCTCCAATGCAATTTCCCTCATCGGCACGCGCAGGTCCTCCCGCGATCCGGTTACATATACTTTGCGGCTGCCTGGCAGCGGCGTTGATAATACTGGCATAATAAAAAACCCCCTCAAGGAATATAGGAACTCCCTAGGGGGCGCAGCTTATAGAATCATCGAATTGTATCGCGGAAACAGAACAGGTTAGAAAACCCGCCGTTCTTTCAGTCCGTCTTCCTTCGTCGGCTCGGCTTAAACAAATAAACCGCTCCCGGCGAAGGGAGCGGTGAAAGGCGCCGTCTAGCGCGGGAAGCGCCGAGCAGCAGCTATCTGCTCCCCGTCTGCTCATGGCTTCATGGCCTGTCGACTATACGGCGCTTCGTGAAGCATCCGTATCATCGGCGCCAGCATGCAGCAGCTGTCCCGCGTAACGTTCTGTACGCACAATCCCACTTTCCTACGCTGGCATGACCCAGATCAGGTTCAAAGGGACCAAAGCATTACGCTTTATCTCAGCCTCTACAGGCGCCCCTAGTGGATTTCCTGAACAAACTATAACGCCCTTCGTTCAGGTGTGTCAATCTTCTTTTTTCCAAAATGCGGCTAAGGTTCGCTCGGCTGCTCCCTGAGCATAAGGCCAGCCATCCGCGCGTAGCGTTCAGCCGATGCTTGCCATGTGAAATACGTTTCGGCTTTCTCCCGGCTCCGCCTGCCCATGCTCTGCCGCAGTTGGTCATCTGTTAGGAGCTGGTCTAGCTTCTCTAGCAGCTCTTGCGCAAGCCGCGACGGTTCGGCAAGAAAGCCCGTTTCCCCGTCTTGAACAACCTCGCCGATCCCCCCGATGCGAGCTGCGACGACCGGAATGCCAGAAGCCATCGCTTCAACGTTGACCAGCCCGAACGCCTCCCGCCTGATTGAAGGAACGGCAACGACATCAGCCCCTATCAGCCAGTCCGGCACTTCATGGTATGGCACATACGGCACGAAACGAATGCGATTGCCTAACGGCGCAGACAACCGCTTCAAACGCTTTGAATAAGCCGTCATCCGGTGCGATCCATAACCGGGGCTTCCGACGATGACGAGTATGGCATTCGGATGCCTCGCAACCAGCTGTGGCATCAGTTTAACGAGATGATGCACGCCTTTGAGCGGGATAAGCCTGCCAAGGAACAGCACGACTTTTCGCCCTGTCCACCCTTTCGTTTGGCGAATCCTCTCTCTGCGTGCAGCCCCTTCTGGCGTATGCATGGACCGAAACCGCTCCGTATCGACGCCTAGATGGACGACGGCAATTTTGGAAGCGGCCTCCGGCACTTTCGATGCTACGGTATCGCGCAAATAATAGCTGTTTACGATAATTTTTTCCGCCAACCTGCAGCTTTGCCTTAATTGTTGAATGCCGATATAGGAAGGTTGAATAAACGTTGAAGAATGAAGATTGAGCCACAACCGGGCATGCGGGTGCTTCCGCTTGAGCGAGAGCAGCATCCGCGGGCGGTTCTCCACCTCGATCACATCGGGATGAAAGCCTGCCAACGCGCGGCTTACGCAGCGGGCGTATGTCACTTTGCTTGCTGCCGGATAACGCTCGCACATGACGCCGTTCCATCGCCCCTTGCGCGGAAGCCCTTTAGCGGTTCGCCCATAAATCCGCGTTTCCGCCGTTGCTGGCAGCCGTGGGACGATTTGCTCCACAACCCGCTCAACGGAGCTGCTTTTCGCAGATGGCAACGGGTATGATCCAGGTGTTACAAATGCGATTTTTAGCGGACGGGACATCAGCCTTAGCCTCCTCCTGCCGCACATACCAGCACGGCTATGCTACACCAGCATACGCGGCGGGCAAGCCGTTCGCGACGTCCTGCCCTAGGAATCGGGCTTATTCGCTTTGTGTTGAACGAGTGCAGCGCCACCCAACCTCGCAATCGAATGAACGGCCAAATAAGCTGCCGCTGCTAGCAATGCAGGGCTGAGCAAAATGCTGTGAATTTCGGTCATAAATACCGTATCATTCCGAAGGGTCCGAAATGTAGCTGCTCCGATGACAGAAGCTGCAACAACTAACGCGAGCGCTGCAGCGCCATCGGCAAGCCGTGCTGCAAGGCGGCTCATCCCGCATATCCATCCAATGACTGACGCTCCCGCGACAGCAAGCATTCCTATGGCCCATTCCATATCATAAACGCTCCCTACACGCATGTGATTTCTTGCATAGCATCTTCGTTTGCAGAGCCCTTTATAACTGCTTAACCGCCATCGGGATATTTTTTTTGGACAAAAAGCCTATGAATCGCCGATTTGGCGAATATATAGCCTATAGCACTTATTTATAAGGAGGCTTCCGACGATGCCAAACCCACGCTATCGCTTGCTAAACATCGCGATGCTCATCGTTGTGCTCATCGTAAACGCACTTGCAGACCGGCTGCCGATTGGCGGCGTTACGACAGGCGAGGTTTCTGCGCAATTCCCGACGCTAGTGACGCCTGCAAGCTATGCTTTTATCATTTGGACGCTCATTTATGCACTGCTGATCGGATTTGCCATTTACCAAATGACGCCAATTGGCGCGAGCAAGCCGACTGTTCAAGCCATTGGCCCGTGGTTCGCCGTCACTTGCGCATTAAACGTTGCGTGGCTGCTCCTCTGGCATTATTACAAAATCTCCAGCAGCGCCTATGCCATGCTCGCCCTCTTGCTGTCGCTCGTTTACATTTACACGCGTACGAGACTAGCTGCATCCGAGCCAACGTTCGGAGAACGGCTCTTCGTCTGGCTGCCATTTAGCCTCTACTTCGGGTGGATCACCATCGCGGCAATCGCCAACCTCTCCGTCGTGCTAATGGTTCACGGCAGCGGCTGGAACAGCTTAAGCTTAAGCCCGGCTGCTTGGGCGATCGGGTTCATCCTTATCGCAACGATTCTTGGCTGCCTCATCGGCTGGCTGTTCCGTGATTCAGCTTACCCAGCCGTGATTGCTTGGGGGCTAATCGCCATCGCTGTCAAACAGCACGCCACCTTCACGGTCGCAATCGTTGCAATTGCAGGGGCTATTGTGGTTTTGATGCTGTCATTTGGGATTTTGGCAAGGCGCATTCGCAAACGCGCTTAAGCGGATTCATATTGATTTGTCGCCGCGGATGTGGCACACTAATTCGGAGATAATTGTAGCTTTTGCAGAAGAAAGGACGTGAAGGGACCGGCATGTGGACTTGGTTGTTTCGCGCCATGACGGAATTAACATCCCGCAAATCTATTTCACGGCTGACCGGCGGCTTCGCACAATCCGCTGTAAGCCGCAAGCTTATTCCGCGCTTCGCCAAAATGTACAACATTAAGGTCGAAGAAGCCGAGAAGCCGTTACACCAATATGCAACGTTAAATGAATTTTTCACACGCCGGCTGAAGCCAGGCATGCGGGCAATCGATCAAGACCCAGCTGGGCTCGCCAGCCCAGTAGACGCGCTCATTACCGGCTGCGGCCCGATTGAAGCAGGCACGATCCTCAACGTGAAGGGGCAAGACTACACGATTGAAGAGTTGCTTAACCGTTCCCCGCGCACGGAAAACTACAAGAACGGCTACTATGCTGTCCTTTACCTGAGCCCGACCGACTACCATCGCATCCACGTTCCAGTTGACGGGATCGCAGAGGAACGGGAGCATATTCCCGGCAAAGTGTACCCGGTCAATGAGTTCGGGCTGCGCCACATGCGCCGCGTGCTAAGCCGCAACGAGCGCTTAGTCACCTACATACGCCACAATGCAGGCGAGGTCGCCGTCGTCAAGGTTGGCGCCATGAACGTCAGCAGCATCCGTTTCGCCGAACCCCAGACGCGAGAAGTGGCCAAAGGCGCAGATCTCGCTTACTTTGAATTCGGCTCCACGGTCGTCCTGCTCACCGAGGATGGCACCTTCATCCCGCGAGCGGACTTGAAGGTTGGCCTGCGCGTCAAAATGGGCGAGAAGCTCGGCCAACTGCGCTCTAACTAGAGCTAAGTGCGTGCCACACTGCTATGACATGGCCAGCATGGCACGAGCAATAGCCAAAAACCCCGATGGGCTCCGTATAACTGGAGCGCCATCGGTTTTTTGGCTTCCTGGCGTAAACTAAACTTTGCTCGTTGTTACTCTCAACCTCAGTTAGTACAACGTTCCAGCCAAGCGGTTACCCTCCACCCCACTTGTACAACGTCCCAACCAAGCGGCCGCTCCTTTCGCGTCGCTCCATTGCAATTCATGCAGTGAAAACCAGCCGTTTGCTCCCGCACAACTGCTCCCATTGCATTACGTACAATCGCACACGCTCATCAGCCGCTTTTAAAACCAGTTTGGCACTTCCAAGACATTTCTAATTGCACAATTTGCAATGGGAGATGCTTGCTGCCTCGCTCACTATGCAGCCATTGTACGTTTTGCAATGGAATGAACCGTATATGGCGTTTCATCGATATAGGCATTTCACTCAGGGGCGCTACTTTTTCGCGACAGGCCGCTCGCACGCGCTCTCATAGGTCCAGGCTCGCCGCCCCTCCCCACCTGCTCCCCAAAAAAACAACCCGTCAGCGAATTTCTGACGGGTTGCGGCCGGTGTACTGCTTGAACTGCCGACTGAAGAAAAAGATGTCCCGATAGCCCAGCGCATCAGCTACCTCGGTTACGTTCATTCCCGCATGCGCGAGCAGATGCTGTGCACGCTCAATTCGGGTCCGAATCATATACGTTTGAACCGATTGCCCAATAAACTCTTTGAACTTAATTGAAAAATACCGTGGCGACAGCTGCGCGCGCATCGCCAAATCCTCCACCCGGTGCGGAACGCCGGGATGCTGCCGAATATAGTTGGCGATTTCATGAATCGCCTCTGTCAGTTGGTTGCTTGCTTTCTTCTCCAATGCGGGCTCACGGTCAGCGCGCAGCAGATGTATCATCATCTGGTTGAGCAGCAGCCTCGCCTCTTCCTCGGCCGCGAACGTCTTCACTAAGAACAATCGCACATATCGGGACAGCATGTACTCAAAATCAACCGTCTCATCCAGCACCCGATACCGGTTCGGCACGAATGCAGTCGACCCATTCACGTCAAAATGAATGTAAGTTAGCACTAGCGGTTTTTGCGGATTATGGGTCGCACTCGTGAAATCCCCTGGACGGAACAAAAAACAGCTGCCCGCCCCTACTTCATAAAAAGCGCCGTTGAGCTCCAGCTCGCCTTCGCCGCTCCACACATAAAATAGATCATAATTCGCCATCGGTTTCTCCCGCTTTTGCCACTTCCAGCCTGGCTCGCAGACGATCTTGGCAAACGCGGACAGCAATACGAACGATGACGGCGCAACATCCAGCATATCGCCCCTCCGCTTCCGTCTCTGCCCATTTGCAGTCATCTTACCGCAGACAAATTTTTTTTACAATGAGAATGACTCTTGATCTTCAAAAAATGTTATAATAGCACCCGAAAGCTTACATCAGCGCTCACATTGTGTGCATAGACGAATTATTCGGAAGGATGGAAAGAATCCATGAATCAACTTGCTCAGCAATTGAACGAAACGTTGGAGCGCGAGAATGCCCACGTGTACGCCATGCTGTCGAATCTCGGCCGAGGAATCTATTTCCCGAAGGTAGGCATCTTGAGCCAGTCAGCTGAGGCAAAAGCAAAAGCAAAAAAATTCAATGCCACGATCGGCATCGCGATTGAGAACGGCCAACCGATGCACCTTAATGTTATTCAAGAAACCTTGTCCGCGTATGAGCCGAAGGACATTTATGAATATGCGCCGCCTGCCGGCAAACCCGAACTTCGCAGCGCTTGGCGTGCGAAGATGATTAAAGAAAACCCTTCGATCGAAGGCAAAGGTTTCGGCACGCCTATCGTAACGAATGCACTGACGCACGGGCTTAGTATCGTGTCCGACCTGTTCGCAGATGCAGGCGATGCTGTCGTCATTCCGAATAAAAACTGGGAAAATTACGAGCTCACCTTCGGCGTTCGCCGGGGCGCAGAGATCGTTGAATATGAGCTCTACAATAGCGAGAACCGTTTCAATAGCGCAGGCCTGCGCGAGGCGTTGCTCGCACAGAAAGACAAAGGCAAAGCGATCGTAATTCTGAACTTCCCGAACAACCCTACAGGTTACACGCCTAACGCGCAAGAAAGCGACGAGATCGTTGCGGTAATTCGCGAGGCTGCTGAAGCTGGCATTAACGTTGTAGCAGTAACCGACGATGCCTACTTCGGCCTGTTCTTCGAGGATTCCGTTCACGAATCGCTGTTTGGCAAGCTCGCTGGCATTCACGAACGCGTTCTGACGATTAAGGTCGACGGCGCTACGAAGGAAGAATATGTTTGGGGCTTCCGCGTAGGCTTTATTACGTTTGCATCGGCTTCCGAAGCGCTGCTCTCCGCATTGGAGCAAAAAACGCTCGGCATCATCCGTTCTACGATTTCCAGCGGCCCTCACCCGTCGCAAACATTCGTGCTGCGCGCGCTGCAAGCGCCAGAATTCGAAGCGCAAAAAGCAGAAAAATACGATATTATGAAGCGCCGCGCCAACCGTGTCAAAGAGCTTCTCGATAGCGGGCGTTATGGCGATGTTTGGGAATACTACCCGTTCAACTCGGGCTACTTTATGTGCCTGAAACTGACGAAGGTTTCAGCAGAAGACGTTCGCCAGCACCTGCTCAGCGAATACGGCATCGGCACGATTGCCCTTGGCGAAACGGACCTTCGCGTCGCATTCTCTTGCATCGAAGAAGGCGATCTGGAAGAGCTGTACGATACGATTTTCAAAGCGGTCAACGAAGTGTTGAACGTTAAAGTAAACGCATAGATTGCCACATCAATAAAGCCGAAGCCATGATTGTCATGCCTCCGGCTTTTTTATATTTTGGAGAGGAAGTGTATGCCCCTATGTCCCGCTACATACTAACCGATCTTGATGGCACCCTGCTTACGTCAGGTGCCCAGCTTTCCGATTACACCGTTCGCATCTTCAACGATGCGCTTGAGGCAGGCGCTGTTATCAGTTTTGCAACGGCCCGCAGCTACCAAAGCTCGATGGCGGCCACGTCCCGAATCCTTTGGCGCTATCCACTCGTTCTCTATAATGGGAGCATGCTCTTCGACCCCGTTCATCATAAAGTGCTTGGCGGGCATTGGCTCGAAAATGGCAAAACGAATGAAATCATTTCCATCGGCCGCGAAATGGCACTTGTCCCGCTTTTATTTGCCTTAGATGATGCCGATCGTGAGCGTGTTCTGCATGAAAGGTTAACGCGGGAAGGCGACCAGCGTTTTTTCGCAAGCCGCCCCGGCGACCCGCGCTTCACCGAGGTAAGCCTGCTTCAATGCCCACCCTCCTATCGGACGCTAATCGTGACCTACATTGGGCTGCGCGAGGAGCTTGAACCATTGTTCCACGCCATAACGGAGCGATATGGTGCGGAGGTGCATGTGCATTTTATGCGGGATACGTACATCGGCAATCATTACTTTCTTGAAATCTCCCACCCGCTGGCCAATAAGGAGCATGGCATGCGGCTATGGTGTGAGCATGTAGGCTGCCTGCCGGAGGATGTGACTGTATTCGGAGACAACCTGAATGATATTGGGCTGTTCAAACGGGCAGGCACTCGGCTTGCGGTATCCGGTGCGCATCGCGAGCTTAAGCTGATGGCGTCACGTGTCATTGGCAGCAATGATGAGGATGGCGTCGCCAAAGAAATCGAAACGTACTATTTTTGAATGAAAGGGAGGCGTGGATGATTACGCACCGCCTAGCACAATTCATCCGATTTGGCTGGATTCAAGCCATTTCCTGCATGTTTGCTGTCGTCATTTTCGGTGCGATGGCGGTCACCAAGTATATGCCGATTCCGTTCATCCCGCGTTATGATGCCATTCTGCTCATCTGTATCATGATGCAGGCTCTCCTCATCTGGACGAAGCAAGAGACGCTCGATGAATGCAAGGTCATCATCGTATTCCATCTCATCGGGCTTGCGCTGGAGCTGTACAAAGTACAGATGGGCTCATGGGCATATCCCGACGAGGGGTGGAGCAAAATCGGTGGCGTACCGCTGTATAGCGGATTTATGTATTCGAGCATCGCGAGCTATATTTGCCAAGCTTGGCGCCGGTTCGATATTCAAGTTAGCGGCTGGCCGCCCGTCTGGATGGGGATAGGCTTGTCGGTCGCCATTTATGCGAACTTTTTTACGCATCACTATTTTTACGATGTTCGTTATCTGCTTATGCTGGCGCTGCTGCCCGTGTTTGGCCGCTCGGCCTTTACGTACAAGATCAATGGGCAACGGTATAAGATGCACGTTATTCTTAGTTACCTCTTAATCGCATTTTTCATCTGGATCGCCGAAAATATTTCGACATTCATGGGGGCATGGACGTACCCGGACCAGACAAACGTCTGGCGCCTTGTGCATATAGGCAAGCTCGGGTCATGGTTTTTGCTCGTCATTATATCCATCATTATCATTACAGAGCTCAAGCGTTTCAAGGATAAGGAGCGAATTTGCGTTACTTAACCAGTGTGGTAGAATCAACCTAAAAGAACCAAAACCAAGGAGGTTGGCGCGATGATGAAGGAACTGATTCAGAAGGCGGTATCGCTCGGTTTAGGCGCAGCAGTTGCATCCAAGGAGCAGGCGGAGAAGCTGGTCGAGGAACTTGTAAGCAAGGGAGAAGTCAGCAAATCTGAATCGAAGCAATTGGTCGAGGAGCTCGTCCGCAAAGGCCAAGAGACGCAGGTGTCCATCGATGCCCGCTTCAAGGAGTATGTGCGAAGTGCGCTTAATGAGGCCCATCTCACAACGCGTGACGAATATGTCAAGCTTCAGCAGCAGGTCGCCACTCTGGCGTCTCGCGTAGCCGAGCTTGAAGCTGCCCTTGCCCAGTTCCAGCCCTCGCCATCTTTGGACAAAGCGGCGAGCGGCGCTCCTGATGCGGCGGCTGCTTCGACGGGAGAGCAATGATCGGGCTAAGCCGCCGAATTCGGCATCTGCAGCGGTATCGGGACATCGCCAAGGCGTTCGTCCGCAATGGATTCGGTTATCTCGTCAAGGAGCTTGAGCTAGCGGAACGAATTCCGCTGCCCGGGCTCCGTTCCAGCGTACGCCGTGACACCGGGTCCAAGACGACCGGTGAACGCGTACGCTTGTTTCTTGAGGAGCTTGGCCCTACTTTTATCAAAATCGGCCAAATCGCCAGCACACGCCCCGACCTGCTTCCAGCTGACATCATCGATGAACTTGTAAAACTGCAGGACCATGTGCCGCCTATCCCCTTTCAAGAAGCGGCTGATGTGCTCGAATCAGAGCTTGGCGGACCGATCAGCGAGCTATTCTCTGAATTCGAGGAGCAGCCGATTGCTGCTGCTTCAATTGGCCAAGTCCATCTCGCCAAGCTGCCAGATGGCAGGCCGGTCGCTGTGAAGATCCAGCGGCCGAATATCCGGGAGCGCATTGAAACAGATTTGGAAATTCTCGATCAATTGTCCCGAATGGCGGAACATCGGCTCGAATGGGCTGCGCGATATCAGCTGCGCGACATGGTCAGCGAACTGGCCATGTCACTGCGCGCAGAGCTGGATTATACGATTGAAGGCCGCAATGCCGAACGAATGGCCAAGCCGGTTGAGCGAGATAAGCATGTGCACATTCCGGCTATTCACTGGGATTATTCGAGCCGCCGCGTGCTGACCATGGAGTACCTGTCGGGTTGCAAGGTGACTGATCTGGACGGGCTCGCACAGTTAGGATTCGCGCCGAAACAAATCGCAGAACGGGTAACGACGATGCTGTTTCGCCAAATTTTCGACGAAGGCCTCTTTCATGCAGACCCGCATCCGGGCAACCTCGTCATTATGAGCAACGGCGTTATTGGCCTGCTTGACTTCGGCATGGTCGGACGATTAACGCCTGCGATGAAGCAGCACTTCGGATCGCTTATTATCTCGCTGAGGCGGAACAGCACAAGCGGCATCATTCGGGCGATCGAAGCGATGGGGGCCATTCCCGAAGATACGGATATGCGCAAGCTGAGGGACGACATCGATTTGCTGCGCGATAAATATTACGATGTGCCGCTAAGCCAAGTAAGCCTTGGCGAATCCGTCACCGACCTGTTCGCCGTCGCATATGCACACCGCATTCGCATTCCGTCTGACTTTACATTGCTGGGCAAAACGCTGCTAACGCTCGAAGGCGTCGTATCCGCGTTGGACGCCTCCTTTAGCATCGTCGACGTCGCGGAGCCGTTTGGGCGCAGGCTGTTTTTGGACCGGCTTCACCCGCGCTCGTTCGCGGATCAGGCGCTTCGCCATGTTGGCGAGTATGCCGATCTGATCGCAGACTTGCCGGATAAGCTGCGCGATATAGCGAATATGCTGCGCAAAGGAAAGCTCCGGCACGATATATCCGTACCGGAGCTTGACACCTTTCTGAAAAAGATGGATCGCGTCGGCAATCGGCTCTCTTTCAGCATTGTATTGCTGTCATTCAGCATTATTATGGTTGGCCTTATTGTCGGCTCCTCGCTCGGGCGCCAGTCGACGTTCATCTGGCAGTTCCCCGTCATCGAGATCGGCTTCGGCATTGCCTCGTTAATGTTCGTTTTCCTCTTATATGCCATCTTCCGATCGGGCCGGTTCTAACAAGCCGGCTCGATCAGTCCAGCTCCGCATCCTTCGCAATTTTGCGCCGCAAAACGCTTGGCCGCCGCAGGAAGCCATACGCCGCGGCAACAATTGGCGGCGCAAATGCCGCAAGCCATTGGGCATGCAGCACAAGCACAACACATGCCGGCACCCATATAAGCAATAAACAAATGATATAAGCGATTCGGTCTACCCGAATTAATGACTCGACACGCCTATGGTCCGGCAACGGATAAATATGGCGCCATACCGCAAATTTATGCGATTGGCGAAGCGTTCCGAGCTGAAGCCCGATAACAGCGGCAAATATGGCGTAAACGGCGAATGCGCCCCAGCCAGCGAGCCATACGGCATCGCCAAGCCAATATAAAACGAGCATGCCAAGCAGTAAAATTCGGACCAACATGCCGCCAAGCTCCGTCCGAATCAGCGTCATCACATACATATACGTATACGTGTTGCTCTGGGAGAAACGCACTCGCTGCCCAAGCCAGCTTAAGTACGCTCGCCTTGCAATGCGAGGCGCGTGGGTTGGAACGTCGATGAAGAACGAGAAGAAACGGTAATACCGCCGGCGCGTCCTCGCTTCTTCGCGAATAAGCGTATCCCAAGGCAAGCGGTGCCGGCGAGGCAGCCGATACAGGGCAGCAAGCAGCAAGCCAGCGAGCAGCCCAAGCGCAATCGCCTTCCACGGGGCAAGCCGCAATAAAGCAGCTAGCGTTAACGCCGTCAGTGCCCAGCGCAGCAGCCGCAGAGCGAGGCGGGAAGAAGGCTCGGCTGCCCTTCTCTCCTGCCAAGCGCCGGCGATATTGCCGGCCTTAAGCGCCATTAATGCCACAAGGAGCATCAACGCTCCGGCTTCTCCGCTTCCATGGGAATATAAGGGCCAGTAGACAAGCAGTGCCGCCCCGGCTCCCAGCATGCCCGGCACGCCATTGTAACGGAAAGAGCGCTGTATATAGCTCCTCATTGCCGCTTCACGCGGCAAAAGAAACACGCTGTCTGCTGGCAGCAGCCACGTGCGCAGTGGATTCCAGCATACTGTAACCATCAGCAAAACGACGCCCACTGCCGTGATCGGGAAAGCTTCCGGCAGATGGCGCAGCAGCTGTGCATAGCCGATCGCCGCCACGATGATGCCCAGCATCATAAAGCCTGGGAATCCACTCATCGCCATGTAGCCTAAGTAAGGCTTTATCTCCTTGCGAAACGCCCCAGCCCGAATCGACCATAGCTTGTCAGGCTCGAATGGCTCCGGCGGCAAAATTGAACTTCGCTTCGCTGTTCCAACAGCGGGCGTCCCCTTCAATCGTTCCGCCCTATCGTCCATCGCTTGCTCCCCCGCCTCCAGCGGTGCTCGATACCAGCTTAAAGAAGGCATCGTCCAGCGTCCCGCCTTGCATCTCAGCAGCCTGCAGCACATCATCCAACGTTCCCATCGCTGCAATTCGCCCGTGATGGAGCACAATATAACGGTCACAATACGCCTCTACCGTCGACAAAATATGTGAGCTCATCAGCACCGCCGCACCTGCCCTCTTAACCTCAACTAGACGGTCAAGGAGTGAACGAATGCCAAGCGGGTCCAGCCCAAGGAAAGGCTCATCGATAATATATAAAGGCGGGTTCGCAAGCAGCGCATTCATAATCATGACCTTCTGCTTCATCCCTTTGGACAGATGCTCGGCAAAAGCGCCACGTTTTGCACGCATATGAAATTCGTCAAGCAGCTTCTCCCGCCGATCAACGAAATCATCCCCTTCCACGCCATAGGCCATCCCTGTCAATCGAAGATGCTCATCCACGGTCAGTTCATCGAACAATACCGGCGATTCCGGCACATAGGCGACTGATCCGCGATAAAGCTCAGGCTTTTCCTCTAAGGTTGCTCCGCTGACGCGAACCGAACCCGAATGAGGCGCCATTAGCCCGAGAATATGTTTAATCGCCGTGCTCTTGCCCGCTCCGTTCAACCCGATCAACCCGACGATTTCGCCCGGTTTGACGTCGAACGTCAAGCCATGCAGCACCGGCCTTCTTGGGCTATAGCCCCCAATTAATGACTCCAATTGCAATACTGGCAACAAGCCTCATCACCTCGTCTCTATTGCCCTATTATACCCGATGTGATAGGACAGAAGGAAATGGCCGCGAAACATGGCGAAGCAGTTAGGCGCAAAAAAGGCTGCTTCATGCGGGCTTTCCCGCTTGAAGCAGCCTTTTGCCGAACATCTATTTGATCACGATCAGCTTAACAACGTTATTCTCAACCGTCAGGTCAACAGGGTTGCCTGCTACGAGCTTCGCGAAGTCACCTGTGATTGCTACGTTCGCATCCACGTTAAAGATCGTTGCTTGCGTAGCGCCGTTTACCACCTTCATGATGGAAATCGTCGCGATTTTGCCTTGGGCATTCAAGGAGTAGGAATTAAGAGTGCCGGATTCGACCGTCACCGTCGGCTGCGCCGCCAGCTTCGTTACTTCGATGAAGATGACTTTGTTCTGGTATGTGCGAACGAGCACCTCATCGCCAGCTTTCAGGTCCGCAACAGTTGCTTTCTTATTATCGCGGAAAATAAAGACGTTCGGGTCGAGCGTAAGCGCCACTTCCGTTTTGTCTGCTTTCACAACCGTGATTGCGCCATTAGCTGCGGCTGCTTTCAAGCTGCCCGTAATCGCTTGTGCATCATGGTCTGGCAACTGCGAGTCCGTGCGGTCAAGCAGTGCGGCAAGCTCAGCACGCGTTACTTGCTGGTTCGGGCGGAACGTATTATCGTTATAGCCTGTCACGATGCCCTTGTCCAACGCAACAGCTACATAACCAACGGATCCCGCTGGAATTTGCTTCGCGTCTTTAAAGCTCAGCTTCGTATTAACCTTCGCTTTTGCTTCTGCGTCAAGCTTGAGCGCTTTAACGAGAATCGTCGCTGACCATAGGCGAGTCGCTGGCTTCTCTGGCTGGATCGAATCTTCCGTTTCGCTGAAAAGGTCGTTTTCCAGCGCGACAGCTACGTAACCGACTGCCCAAGGATATTTCTTCTTCAGTTGGTCTGCATCCTTGAAGTTCAGGTCCGTGCTCATCTCTGCCGCCGATTCTGCTTGCTCGCGCAAGCCCATCAGGCGAACAGCTGCGACAATCGTCTCAATGCGCGAAATTTTTTGGGCTGGTTTGAACGAACCGTCCTCATAACCTGTGAAGACGCCCTTCGATGCGAGGCGGACAATATATTCCGTCGCCCATTTCATATCCTCTTCATCTGAGAAGTTGATGTTAATCGTAACTTCGTTTTTATTTTTATCGTCGTTCTTGCCGCCTTTGTCCTTATCGTCATGCTGCCCGCTGTCATTGCCGTGCCTGTCCCCATGGTCTTTCGCGAAAGCAGTAGAAGCACCGCTCATCAATGTCATTACAGCTAGCGAGGAAATCGCAAATTTCTTCCAATTAGTTGGGTTCATAAAAAAAGCCACCTCTCCTGTGTGTGATTACGGTTTCATGCCGTATTTTCCCTCTCGCCCATATCATTCGGGCAGTCGGTTTCACTTTTAGGGGGTGGCTCAAAAAAATTATTCGGATTTATTTTCGTTATTATTTTCGCTGCGTTTCGCCTTCAACCATTTTGGCGCGCCTTTATCTTTCTTTTCCTTCGCTTGTTGCTTCTTCGATAGCGCAGGCTTACTCTTGGCTGGCTTCGCAGCAGCCTCAGCCTTGCCTTTACGTGCTGCTGCCGGCCGTTCGGTTGGCTTCGCATCGAATGATGCGCCCGCGCCAGCCGCCTTGGTTCCTGATGGGCCGACAGCAGGCGTCCCCGTACCGCCAGCAATGGCTGCCCGCTGTGCTGGCTTGCCCGCAAAGGCTGGACGCTCGCTGCCATTGCCCGCGCCGCTTGCTGGCTTCGCCTGGTAGCGGCGCTCAGCCGATTCATCGCGGCGCCGCGATCCTGCCGCCTGATCCGCGCTGCGAACTGGGTGCTCGCTGCTTATCCGTGCCCGCGGTTCGCGGTCCTGCGAAGCGTTCGCGCCCCGGCTTCCGCCGCCTGTTGCGCCGAATTGGCGCGCTTCTTCTGGCGTGCAAAGCTTGCCGCGCATCATTACACGCTCCGTCAGCTCAATGCCAAGACGTTTCGTGAACTTGTCCATAATGAAACGTTCTTGATACGTAATAATCGAGATGACGACGCCCGGCTTGCCCATGCGGCCCGTACGGCCAGCCCGATGCACATAATGGTCAGCATCAATCGGCGGATCCAAATTGATAACGAGCGGCAATCCTTCAATATCGAGTCCCCTTGCCGCGACATCTGTCGCTAACAACAGCTTGCAGCTGCCGCTGCGGAAACGGTCGAGCGTAACCGAACGCCGCTGCTTATTCGCATCGCCATATAGCATTTCAACCGAAAATCCTTCGTAACGCAGCTTCGATTCCCATTGCGCAATATTTTCTGTATCGTTAAGGAATAACAATGCCGACGAAGGATTAATGAGACGAACTAATTTGCGTGCGACATCCACTTTATCCCGCTTATCTACGACGATGAAGTGGTGCTTGATCGTTTCCGCTACCCTTTGGCTGCCCGATACATCGACAAGCTTCGGCTCGCGCATCCATTTCCGTTCCATTCCCGCCATCTCTTCTGGCCTTGTTGCCGAGAAGAACGCCACTTGCCGCTCGCGGGACGTTCCTTTGAGGATGACATCTACCTCTCGCACGGAGCCCAAGTTAAACACTTGGTCCGCCTCATCGATTACAACCTTCGTTACGGAGCTAAGCTTCAGCTTACGCCCTGCAGCCAGCTCATGAATGCGACCTGGCGTGCCGACCACCAACTGCGGCTTGTGCTTCTTCAAGTTATCTACCTGCCGAGATACCGCTGCGCCGCCGATCAACGAGACGACGCGAATGCCTACCGCTTCGCCGTATGCTTGCGCTACTCGCGTAATTTGCATCGCCAGCTCCTGCGTCGGCGCTAGCACGATCGCTTGCACCGACGAGCTTGCATTGTCCAATTGCTCCAGCATTGGCAGCAAGAAAGCAAGCGTCTTGCCGCTTCCTGTCTGCGAGCGTGCCGTAACATCCGCACCTGCCAGCAGCGCTGCAATCGCTTCGCTCTGCACCGCTGTCGGCTCCTTGATGCCAGCTGCCTCAAGCGCATCCGATAGCGGCTGTCCGATTCCAAGTTCTGTCCATTTGGATACCATTTCGTTTCCTCTTTCCATTATCCGTAGTCCTTCTTGTCCGTTCCTATACTACTTCTTATTCAACCAGCGGCCTGCCACTTTGTCAGACAATCTGGGAAATAACTGATACAGCTTCGCGCCCATCGACGCCCAGCCTGGCAAATCAATTTCCGCCTTCTGGCGGCCAATTACGCGTACGACAGCATCCGCTACACGTTCAGGCTTCATCATGAATCCCTTCACATTGCTCACATATGAGCCATCTGGATCCGCAATCTGAAAGAATGGCGTATCGAACGGTCCAGGGTTAACAGCCGATACAACGATGCCCGTGCCCTGCAGCTCCTGCCGAAGCGCGTTCGTAAAACCGAGCATCGCATGCTTAGACGCCGTATAGCCTGTCGACTTAGGCGTTCCGATCTTGCCTGCAATGGAGGCGATATTAACAATTTGTCCGTTTCCTCGCTGAAGCATAAGCGGCAGCACGGCTTTCGTACAACGGACGGCCCCCATATAGTTCGTATCCATCATCTGTTCAAAATGCTCAAGCGGCGCGTCAACAAGACGCTCGAACAAGCCAAAGCCTGCATTGTTCACGAGCACATCAACGCCCCCCAGATCCTCCCAGACCTGAGCCAACACACTAGCCGTTTGATTCGAATCCGTCACATCAAGTGCGTACAGCTTATAACGTTTCTGCCCTCCAGGCAGCTGTGATGCCGCTTGCTGAAGCTTCGACAAATTGCGCCCTGTTAGCGCAACTGTCGCACCCTGTTCAATGAGCTTCACTGCGGCCAGCAGCCCGAGTCCGCTAGAGGCACCCGTTATGACGATTTTTTTCCCGTTTATCATTGTCGCATCACCTGCTACTAGTGTACTTCATCCCTCTATGACACGCAAAAAAAAGACGGCTTTCCCTGCCGTCCATTCGATGAGAACTGTGAATCAAACATTAATCCTTTCTCATCTTTCATAGAAAAAGGCTCCCGCGGGAGCCCTTTTCGTGTTACGATGCGATTAAGAATTGGATGTCTAACTCGCCGAGCCCTTCCATAATGAGCGGAATCGTTAACGTTTTCGCCATTACCAACGACACATCCGGCGAATTCACGACAATCGGCGGCGTAATGTCGACATGCACGCCTTGATTGTACAGCAACGTGCTCGCATTGCCGCTTATCATATTGCCTAGTTCCGAGATCGCGCTTCGGCCAATCTCGTCGATGGATGCAATCGTGAAACCGCCCATCATCGCGGAAACGATCTTCATCGCAACCTGCTCGCTAATGCCGAATATGATATTGCCTGATACTTGACCATGAATGCCAATTTGAATAAATATGTAATTTTCTACTAGCGTGAATTGCTTTAACCCGGGCTTTCCTGGCGCCGGCTTAACTTGAGCGACTTGCTCAATTACTATAATGGCTGATTCCAAAAACGGATTGATGTACTCTGCTTTCATGTAGAGGTAGCGCCCCTTTTCGACAGCGTTCGCGTGCTTCCGTTATTTGTCTCCATTATACTTAAATCATTAGGACAAGTATACTATTTTGTCGACGAATGGTTCTTTATACCCACCTAAGGGAGGAACATCATGCCGAACGTTTGGGCACATTTCCTATTCGGACATACGATCCTGGAACGTCTCGGGGAACAAGATTTACTTAGAGACGAAATGACATGCAAGTGGTTTAACATGGGCTGCCAAGGTCCAGATTTTCTATTCTATCATCGGTTTCTTCCATGGCACAAAAGCACCATAATGAACGAGCTGGGGACGGCTATGCATCAACGCGAATGCGGTCCCGTGCTTATGGATCTGCTAGATGCCGTGAGCGGCCGCAATTCACAAGCCGAGGAGCAGCATGCCACCGCTTACGCGCTGGGATTTGTGCTCCACCATGTATTAGACCGTAATCTTCATCCTTATGTATTTAGCCGATCCGGCTTCCGCAAGTGGGACCATCAACGGTTCGAGGTCGCAATGGATACGATCGTTGCCCATAAGCTTCGTGGGATTGAAACGTGGAAAACGCCTGTGTGGAAAGAAATTGCGGTGAAAGGCCCATTGCCTGACACGTTACTCGAAGCATTCGAGAGCATCGTAGCTGTGCGCTACCCGGAACTAGCATCCGATATTAGGCGGGAAGATTGGAATGAAGCGATACGAGATATGATCAGCGCACATCGGGTGTTCTATGACCCTACTGGCATTCGCCGCCTGCTTACATTCGGCAAAATCGAGCCGTTCGCCTTCCGCAGGGATATCCCAAAATACGATTGGATGAACGAGAATGAGCATCCTTGGCTGGATCCTTCTGATGGTGTTACGTTACACACAACAAGTGCATGGACATTATGGGACCAGGCGATTGAGGATGGCTGTGCAGTCACATCAGCCGCACTCGAAATGATCCGGGGAACGAGCATCTCGAATTCAGCTAGAGCAGCAACGGCGGAGCTAGAATTAAACCGTTCCTTCGAGCTGCGCGAAGCTGTCTCGCAGTTGCTCGGAAGCCGTTCTTATGAGACGGGATTGGCATGCGACAGCGGAGCAAGCATTCAATTCGCCGACCCGATCTGGCCCGATGGCGGCATCCGCTTAGCGGATACCGCCGATGCATCAGGCGAGGCGGCCGGTTAGTTCAGCTTCCCAAGCACAGAGCGGCTTAGACCGCTTCGTGCTTTTTGCTGCGCCGATAAGCCATTCGAAGAAACCTTATCCGATCATAGGCTTGGTCGAGCGGTTTGCCAGTCATGCCATCTTCGCCGTAAACATGCTGCAAGACAGGCTTGAGATATTTATCGCCTACCGCCTCGAACGCTTGCAGCACCGATTGCTGCTCCTCTTCAGCCATCTCTGACAATTCGCTCTGCATGATAGGGGCCATATCGTAGCCTTCCGTTTCTAGCTGCTCCAACCGTTCAATCAGATGCCGCCGGGACATCTCTAGCTCAGCTTGCAGCTCGGCCAAGGTACGCCCTTCCGCTAACGCCTGCAAAATCTGGCGTTTCTCCTGATGGCGAGCTATCTGCCCCTTGTACTTCAGCTCCTTCTGCTTGTATAGCCATTGCATAAACACTTTCGGATCAAGCGCCTGCGTTACCCAATCAAGCGGGAACGCCGTCTCTCGCTCGAACTTTGCTGTGACCGAGAGCAGTTCCTCAGCGTAAGCTTTCTGCTTCGCTTCGCCCCATCCCGGGATTTGTGCCAGCTCTTTCTCTTCATGCGGCTTGAATGCGCTGATCATCCAGAGCATCCGGTTGGTCGCGATCATATAAGCCGATTTGCGATGCTGGGCAGCCATCTTGCGCCGCCATTCCCGCAGCTCCTCATATAAAGCTTCATCCGCATGAAGCTCGCCATAACATTGCATCATGGTGACGATTCCGCCTTGCTGCCCCTTTTTGTCTTCAAGCATGCCGTCAATGACCGGCGTATACCCCTCTCCCAGCTTCGTAGCTATGCCATGCCGGAATGAGGCAAGCATCTCTTCCCACGAGGTGCCTTCATACCAGGTAAAGACATCCTCCCCACCTTGATCAGCCTCACCTATCGATTCCGTCCATAACACCATCCAAGATCCCTCATGCTCACAGATGGAAACCTGCGCTCCCCTCACGTTGCGCTCCTCGTCCACACGGTCTAACGTATTCATAAATACAACTTGCATGCTGCATCCCTCTCTTATCTCCATAATGGACTGAATATTAGGCTTCCGGCTCAACGCAAAAAAAGAGGCACCTCTCCGCAACAAGCGGTAGAGGTGCCTCCTCATGCCCAAACATTCAGTTGCCCTAAATATAGCATCATTTTCCACAAGGCACAACTATAAAATATCGCGTTTGTTTGCCCGCCTGCCTAGGCCAATGATATGATGGGGGCATTATGAATAACCGAAATGGAGGCTTCATCCCATGCTTCTCCCTGATTATGATTTTATGTCCGACTCCACAGAGGATACATCGACGCGTTTTGTGACGTTCATCGTGCCGAGCATGAAACGGTTTGACCTTGCCATAACGACTACAAACCGCTTCTACGGCAAGAAGCTCGTTACGGATTTGCAGGCTGGAAAAACAGCTATTATCGGCGCGGATGATTTGGAAGAAGAAGGCTATCTGGAGCATGTATTCAAGCTGACAGAAGAGGAAGCGGAAGAGCTAAACCAATTTCTCCAACTTGTCGTCGGAACGGTGAATTTTACCGACTGATTCGGGCAACCTTATGTGTAGAGCGGAAGAGCAGAACATTTCTCTCATCCAGCCTACGTCTATATAAGGGGTGTGTCATGAACCGGTTCACCGACGAGAAGCGCAACCGATACACGGACTTCGCGGCAGTAGAGTCCCAGCGCAATGACTTGAATCTTGAAGAATTTCCGGAAGGGCCGTATGGGGCTGACCTGCATCCCGCAACGGCCAGCAAGAGCCAGCCCTGGCGGATTGATCAGCAGAACGCGAATCGATTCGATTATGAGAACCATGCTCTTCATGCCGGTATGGACCGAGATTACCCCGGTGAAGATGTCCGCGGACACGCCATTCCTGAAGTACAAGACGAACCATAGGCCTATGATCGCACACAAACAAACGGCAACCGAAGCCTTGCGCTAGGATGCCGTTTTTTCTTATTTTGGACCCATGCGTTGCATTAGGAAGGCAAATTTAATAAGCTTAGCGTCTCTTCAGAATAAGCCGATTTCCGGCTAAGTTGAAACCGATACCCGTCAATGCTAAAGGCAATGCAATCATCGCTTTGTTTATGATAGGGTTGGCCCATCCCATCCAGCTTTGCCTGCACCGTACATATAAATTGGGATGTAGATGCGCCTAAATGCACAATCATTTTGGGCGGCAGGGCCAGCATGTTAATTGGCACCCATCTTCGCTGCGTAGAGGTGATGACCGCATGGGCGGTTCCGCCAATGGCGAACGTAAAATCATCGAAAACTTTATCTAAGCGAAGCCCAAGTATGTGTACTAGTTTCTCCCTGAACGTGTTCACCTTCGTTACCGCAAATCCGATCTCCCTGAGATAGAGAATCGGAATGATGCCGCTCGGGGCTATAACATCCTCATTCACGTAATAGTGGGCGATTAGCTCGGCCAAATTGCCGTCGCAATCTTTAAAATATACATTTTTGCCCGTCTCGAACTCATCAATCACTCTGCCATCTGGCCACGCAAGAAACGAAATGCCCTTGTCCTGCAGGCAACTTATGGCGGCTCCAAATTGGGATATCGGCACCTCAAAAGCAAAATGTGCAGGCGATATTGGCTCATATGCCTCTTCGAATGAAATCGTAGCGTGATCGGTTAGCTTAAACCGTATTTCATTCCGGGATTCATATTCTATAGTGAAGCCTAATCGGCCATGATAAAACTGTTTAACAGCCTCGATCGATACGGTTTGTAATTTTAGTTCGTTAAAATGAGTAATCATCCTGTTCCCCATCCTTTTGTACTTGTAACGGACCCAGATGACGCTATTTGGGCAAAAAAGCGCTTGCTGGAAATGTAACGGACACCACGGCCCTTATTCTGCAGAAAGAGCACCCGATTGATGACAAACTTGATAAATAACGACCAATGGGTCCGTTAGCTTTAGAAAAGTGCCAAATATCCGCATATAGCGTCTCCTGGGTCCGTTAGAGCATCTCCCCAGCCACGACGCATGCCATCGCCAACCGATTCTGATGCTGCACAGTCATGTTGGATTCATTTTACAAATTCACGCCCAAAAAGTCGTCAGCACTTCGATTGAATAATGTGCATGGAAACATTCAACTAAAGTTTGAACTTCGCTCCTACTAAAGTAGGAGGGGCAGGCTCCGCTGTTGGACCACAAGAGAACAAAAGGCACCCCAAGCCAGATGCTGGGATGCCTTGTATTCTTAAATGAACCAATTAATAACGCAACTTGCTGCCAAACAGCAGCGCATTGCTTAGCAGCCTGCCCTCTGCTGTAATCGTCTGGCCTTTCATGTATAAACCTGAGGAGGCGCCGCCATCCAAGTTCATCGCTTGGTAAGCGCCTAGCTTCTGCATGATCGCCGCCCATTGCTTCATCGTTGCGCCCGGTACGGTCGCGATAATAATCGAGCCGTCCTGCTTGATTCCGATTCCGCTTCGCGCCCCCGCCGACGTCAAAATTTTGTCATCGCGAAAGCCCTCAGCTGCTGCGTCAAGCGACACTGCTCCGTTGCGCACGAGTCGCGGTCCCGCGCCAATTGCGGTGTGAACGCGGCTCCATTCCACCTTATTCCCATCCGCATCTTGCAGCACCGTCTCATAATGCGCCTCGTGGCCAATCGTGAAACGCTCCGCAAGATGCTCTTCACTGCCCATGAAGACGACGACAAAGCCGTTCTTCGGAATAGCTGCATTCACGTTCTTCTCAATCTTCGTAACGATGCCGCCGCTCACTGTAACCGCAGTCCCGTAAGCGAAGCCAATGCGTGCGCCACGCTTGGGCGTGAATAACACCGCAGAAGTGCTGCCTTGGACCGGTGTCCGATTAATGAAATAGGCGTACCAATTGCCTGACCAATTATTTTCCCCATCCGTTCCGCCCAGCACGCGTACGCGCAGTGCCTCCATCTTCACCGTGCCATCTGTTGAGAAGCCAATGGTTGTGCCATAATTGCCGACATGCGCGACGTCCCCGTCTGCAATGATGGTGCCATAAGGATCAGCCGGCCCTTTGTATGCTTCGAAAAAGGTTCCGTTCACCGCGACATCCGCCATATAGCTGTTCGCCATCGACTTGAGCGACTGCACTTGCCCCACCGCTCTTCCTGCGATGCCCGCAGTAACCGGCGTCCCCTTCGGAACCGTGACCGTTTGTACGGTATAGGCTTTGCCTGATACGCTGACTCGGACCGCCGCTCGCTTCGGCGCCGCCACTGGCGCTGCCGCAGCAACGACAACGGGCAGTGTCAGCCTGCCGGTATATCCGCTCGCTGTAACCGTAATGGCCACGTTCGTCTTCCCTGCAGCAACGCCAGTTAACAGCCCATTTGCTTCTACGCGTGCGACAGCCGGATTCCCCGATGTAAAGCTCACCGCTACATTGTCCGAAAGCGTCAATTTCTCCTTAAGAAAAAGCCGTGCGCCAGCTTTCACCGTCTCTTGCTTCGCCACATATTCAATCTTCACATTCGTTTTGGTGGCCGCTCCATTGCCGGGAGCTGCTGCCGCCGCAACTGCTAGGCCGTTGCCTCTGGCGAGCTGGCCACCTTTTCCACCAAGCGCTCCTGAATCCAAATTCAAATCGCCGACAGCTCCAGCGCTCAACGCCGCTAACAATACCGTAGCCGCCGCCACTCGGGCAGTACGGGCGATTCGCCCGCTAACTTGGGATATTCCTTTCATGCTAATCGACCTCCAATGCGAATGTTCTGCTATTGGTAGTCATCGGATGTTTTGAAACAATTATGAAGGCGACGGTTAATTAACTGTAACTAATGCAACATTTTACCAGGACATGCCGTCTAATTCTCAGCTTTATAAAATCTAAGTACGATTAGGTGAAGGAGTGTACCTCTCATTATGAAATGCAGGATGTTCTTGCTAACGCTCGCGCTCAGCCTATGCTTAACCTCCAATGCTTTCGCAGCTTCTGCTAACAAACCCGACGATTCAACCATCGTTTCGTTTGACAGCACCTCGCTCATCAAGAATGACGGCTCTTATTGGATCTGGGGCTCCCACCATCATGTCCCGACGCAAGTGCCAGAGCTTAACGACGTTGCAGCTACACTCGGCCTTAATCTCGTTCAGAAGAAAGACCACAGCGTGTGGCTCGTGCAGATTGACCCCTATGCTTATAATTCATCTATGAATGTGGTGCCTGTGAAAGGCATTCGTAACATCGTACATCTCGCTGGCTACATGCCGGCTTTGGCGGTAGACGCTGACGGCAACGTATTCCAATCACTGAACAAAGACGAGTACCAGCCAGACCTCACCAATTTTGAACCCGTTACAGGCATTGATCAGGTTGCCGATGTTAGCGAGTATTACGTGTCCAATGAGCAGCAAAGCGAGAAGAAGTTTATTTTCCTGAAAAAGGACGGCACCGTTTGGATCCAAACCACGAAGGATCTACAATCGTTCTCTCCGATTCCCAACTTGACCGATGTCCTTGAAATTTATCAAAATACGGTGCTCAAAAAAGACGGCACTGTTTGGACATGGCCCGTTTCCTTTAAGGGTACAGGCCCGCTTCCTCCTATCCCGACAGCTGCGCCCATCCCGTCACTAAGCCAAATTGCGTATCTGTCGCATGGTTATCACTCGTCTGCCGCAGTCGATAACAAGGGCCAGTTATGGTTCTGGGGTTCGACCATTAGCGGATTTTCTGACGGCACGATCCTTACCGACCACCCCGATCCAATCGCATTGACGGGCATTAGCCATGTAAAACAAGCGTTTGTCGTCGAGCGGTCCTTGATCGCGTATACGGACGACAACAAAGTGTATACAGCTTCAATTAATCAAATCGAGATGCCTGCTGACTCCAAGTTCGAGATGCTGGCTACTGATGTTGTTGACATTAGAAACGGCGGACGGCATATGATCATGCAAAAATCAGACGGCTCGCTCTGGGGCTGGGGAGTCAACAAAAATGGCGAGCTAGGCTATGGCGACTTTGAGTTCGAACATACGACGCCGGTGCCCGTGCAGAAGCCGATCACAATTTCCTTGAACGGCGACAACGTTCCAATGTTGAACGGCGTCATGACGCGTAACAACCAAAATTTCGTCCCGCTTCGCTCCGTATTTGAACAATTAGGCGCAAAGATTACCTTCGATGGTGCGACCAAAACCGCAACCGTAACCCGTACAGCAGAGGGGAAACCAACCGTGACGATCTCGGTAAACGGCGCAACCGGAGAGATGACGCTTAATAACAAGCCTGTCACTCTTCCGAATAAGCCTTTTATCGTGAATGGGACGATGTATTTGCCGCTTCGCTTCATTAGCGAGCAGCTTGGCGCAACGGTAGAATGGCTGCCGAAGGAAGAGCGGATTGCGATTACGATGAGATAATAATGAAGCGTTCGGCGTAAGGCTGGACAAAGAAAAAAACCGTAAGGGCGCGTCCCTTACGGTTTTGCTTTGTTATTTTTCGCAAGCGATAAGATCGTTGTCCCGATCACTCTTTTTATTGGCGTCATAGAGCTCCTTAGAGACATACGGTTTAAGTTTCGTTTTGCCGCCTTTATTTTTCACATTAGCTGCCCGTGCTACACCGCCTGGATAAACTTTGTTCAGCTCGGTGCAATTTTTGTACGTCGTTGCTTTTGCGTCCGCTGTGCTGGTTAGAAGCGTCCCCATAAATAAGGCGGCTGCCAGCGTAGTTAGTGCGATTTTGTTCAAGTTGCTCTCTCCTTCTTTGACCGGGCTATTCTGCCGATTGCTGCTATAATGAGAACATACGGCAACCTTGACGTTTATTTAAATAATAACAAAAACATGGCATGGATAAGAAGTAAACTTTTGTAAGAAATGATGCTCGTGCTTATTTTTCTTGAAAACAGCAGTATCATAGAAAACACGCCAACTATCGCTAACGTGATTAGCATTCCGAAATAATATCGGTTACCCCTTTGGTACAACCAGCAGTTCACCTATGTTAGCAGGCTGGCAACCTACCAGATTATAGTGGTCCCCATCTACTCCCACTGCCCTCACGATGCCTGTACACGTTGACTTGTTGATTCCCCCACCATACGTATCTAACGACGAATCGATGTTTACCAGCAGTTGCTTGCCATCATAATGCAGATCAATGAAGATCGGATCCCCTTCCATGGTATAGCGAGTTACACGAATCTTGGATGCCGTATTGGCCGTAACATTGGCAATAAACTGGTCAAGCTTATCCATGTTTCCGATTACCCCATAATCAACGACTACATCCCCTCTAGCCTTCGCCTTCTCCGGGCTAAGACGGGCATTCGAACACGCGCTTACCACAATAGCAAAAATTATTATTGAAAATATGCACCGTGCTCGCCAACTTTTAAAACGCTTCCTCCAACAGCCTCATAAGAGTCGGATGGAGTGTCCCGAATTTAGGGTCGCTCAACTCTTTTTTGGTCACCCAAGCATATTCCGAATGCTCTTCGTTAATGGCAAAACGATCAATCCGATCAAACTTTGGCTTAACGAGATACGTGAAGACTAACCGGTAAATATCTTCGATCGTGCTTTTCCCCTTAAACGTGCGTTGGTCCAGTTCTGCTATAAACTCGACTTCAAGGTTCGTTTCTTCCAGTGCTTCCCTATACAACGCTTCAATTGGCCTTTCTTCATATTTGACTTTGCCGGACGGCACGCACCATGCCCCTGGCCCAACTTGTGCATCCTCTGCCCTTTTCGTTAACAATATTTTACCGTCGTGCACGATGATGATTTCGACGGCAATTCTGTAATTGGGATGGTTACTCAAAAGTAATGCCTCCTTATAAAATGAATGCCTCATGCTTACATTAATCAGTGTTCGTGCGCCGCACTTTCCCCTAAATGACTTCTTAATGAATGGCTATATTCCCTTCTTCATACAGAAAAATGGACTCCGCTTTTCTAACGGACACCAGAAGCCGCTATAACCCTCCAAAAGTGCTCTTTGCAACTGTAACGGACCCAGCAGCCATTATTTTGCTGTTTTGCTGCCTCGTGAGGATAATATTGGCCAAATAGCGGCTGCTCGGTCCGTTAGCGCACAAATATGGCTGATTGCGACCGAATAAGGGCCGCTCGGTCCGTTAGCATATCCAGCTATTTTATAAATGGAAAAAGGGCGTCCCCAACGTTCTGGGGACACCCTTCTTCTAATCTTATCCGTGGCGATTCGCCCGCCAAGTGAGCGAAGCTGCTAATGGGGCATCTCCGATTAGCGCGTTGAGCCAGCTTCTCGCCTGTTAGGGCAGGTTTTTCCACCCTATTCGCGCGTTACCCCGGCTTCTCGCCTGTTAGGGCAGATTTTTCTGCCCTATTCGCGCGTCCCCCGGCTTCCCGCCTCTAGCAGACCTCGCCCTATAATGCTAGCCGACTCGCTTGGAGAACAAGTAGTAGGAGTCGCCCTTCTCGGCAATCGACAGGTTGTAGATGATGACGGCCATCACCGATGTGATGACGGCGAGCAAGACAAACAGGGAGTACATGGATTGGTCAATGATGCCGTAGGTGAACCCGATGTTGGCGATGATCAGCCCCATCGTCCCTTTGGCATTCATTAATCCCCCCGCGGCGGATGCTTCGCGCCAAGAGAAGCCCATTCTCCGCATGGTGAATGAACAGCCGCCGTATTTGCCCAACACCGCCATGAAGAAAATGAGGGAGAAGGCGATCAGAAGCCCCGTACTAATATTTTTGATATTCATGCTCATGCCAGCATACGCGAAGAAGATCGGGACGAACAGGATGTTTACCATATCCTTCAGCTTTTCTTCCAGCTTCATATAAGTAGCTGATCGCGGAATCGACAGGCCAAGGAGGAAAGCGCCGAACACGGAATGAACGCCGATGTAATCAGCAGCAGCCCCCGTAGCTAGCAAGAGCATGATGACCGTTGCGAATAGGCCCGCTGTCAGCTTATTATCGGGACTTCGGTCCAACCGTTTGAGAATCGGGCGTACGACGAAGAACAGGACAAGCACAAGGCATAAGCATAAACCAAGCGAACCCAGCCCGCCATATGCGCTTTGGGCTGTCGCAAGCGATGTAACGATAGCGAGCAAACACCATGCCAGCGCGTCATCGAAGCTTGCGGCCATCAGGACGAGCGAGCCCATTTTGGTGCGAAGAAGGCCTTTCTCCTCCAAAATCCTCGATAATACCGGGAATGCCGTGACGGAAAATGCGACGCCGAAAAACAAGCTAACCGTCAACAAGCTCGAATCGGTCGTAAGCACGGTCTGATAAAGGCACAGTGCCGTCACGATCCCCAAGATGAACGGCAGCACCAGGCCAGATGCAGCAAGGACGCCAGAACGCACCAGTTGGCCGCGATTTAGACTTTTGGTATCCAGCTCTAGCCCAATTAAGAACATGTAGATCGTAAGGCCGATGTTGCTGATCGCATAAAGCACGCTTTTGACCTCGGGCGTGTACAGATGCGACATAAATCCGGGAAACAAGGAGCCGAACAACAAAGGTCCCAGTATAATGCCCGCTACCATCTCGCCAATGACTTGGGGCTGCCCAACCATGCCAAACAACCGGCCTACTACTCTACAGCAAACTAGAATAACCACAATGGAAGCTAATACTAGAAACAAAAAGCTAGGCTGCAAGTTCATTCGTGATCACCACTAATACGGATATTCAGCATTTCAATCACTCCAATAGTTTAGGCTTTGTCCATGCAATTCTATTAAGCATTGAAATAAAACCTGCGAATGAAATCGCCTTTGCTGCAAACATTCACTTTGTTATAGATTCGTTTAATGAACGTCCTCACGGTTAGCTCACTGATTTTATGCTTCGCCGAAATGTACTGGACCGTCTTATTTTCCAGCCATTCGTACCCGATTTGTTTCTCGCGGGGAGTGAGCTTATATTGGTCAAAATCTGAAAAAACTTTCTGCTGCTCTAAGATAGAATTCGGCTTCAATTGCTGCTCAATTCCTTGAATCGCCTGTACAAGCACAGGTATTGCAAAAATCGTTTGATAGGCTAGATCGAATGTTAAGCCTAGCATGCCTACGATCGTCTCTTGATTGTAAATCGGGGCGCACAAGCCATAGTTGTTGCAAAACTTGTGCAGCGTATGCTCATTTCCTTTCACGACGGAGAGCCTGTTCATCTTCTGGCAAAGTGAAGCAGCATTAATGCCGGCTGCACTCACATCAAGCGAGCATCCCTTATGAATGCCGAGCACATGCAAGTTTTCGATCACATTCGAAGTGCCCTCGTAATCAATCACTTGCGCGTCAGGCGTTAACAGCAAAAACAAGTGCGGCATTAGCAACGATTTGCTTAACGGCTCCATCGTTTGTCTGAATACAGAGGAAATCGCCTGAAATTGCTCTATTATGATCGAACTTGGTTCTGTCGAACTCTTTTCTGTGCCAGCACCAGTGCTTGCTGTCTTGTAACATTGATTGAGTTGGGATAAAACACTCCAGTCCAGGTCATCCACTTCAACCCAAAAACGTTTGCTGCTGTTGTTCAAATCATTAAATAGGCTTTTCATTAGAAGATTCTCCTTTAATGTTAGAACGTCTCTCGTTTATAAATCGATCCCCTTTGATAATATAGATTTTCGCATCGCTTTCGCTCTCGCCCGCCACTCCTCTCGAACCATTGGTTGGGGCCTTGCGGCCCCGAGTCCATCTACCATCTTGCCGTCATCATTTTTTTGCGTGTATAAAATGCAACGCCATCTGGCCCGTTCACATGCAAATCGCCGTAAAACGATTTTTTCCAACCGGAGAATGGGAAAAATGCCATGGGCGCGGGAACGCCGACATTCACACCGAGCATGCCAGCATCAATCGTTTCCCGGAACTTCCGCACCTCACTCCCGTTTGTCGTGAACAGGCAAGCACCGTTCGCATAATCGGATCGATTCGCCAGCTCGATAGCTTCCTCTAGCGTGTTCACGCGCGCGACCGACAATAGGGGGGCAAAGATTTCATCCTTCCAGATTTTCATCTCCGAAGTCACGTTGTCAAAGATCGTAGGGCCGATAAAATAGCCATCTCCCTTCGACTCGGCATCTTGCCTGCCATCCCGCTTCAAGTCGGCGCCTTCATTCTCGCCCGTTTCAATGTAGCTCACGGTACGCGCTTTATTGCTTTCTCTAATGACAGGCCCGAGGAATGCGCCTTCGTCCAGCCCATTCCCAATTTGAATGCGGTCGGCGGCTTCGACCAGCTTCTCCACCAATTGGTCGGCAATGTCCCCGACAGCAACGACGACGGATATCGCCATGCATCGCTCGCCTGCTGACCCGAAGGCAGCCGTGACGATTTGGTTCACCGCCATATCCAAGTCTGCATCTGGCATCACGATCGAATGGTTCTTGGCGCCAGCTAGCGCTTGCACCCTTTTGCCATATGCAGCCCCTGTCTTATACACGAACTCCGCAACCGGCTGGGAGCCGACGAACGAAATCGCTCGGATGTCCGGGTGCACCAGCAGGCCGTTCACGACATCTCGCGTGCCGTGCACGATATTGAGGACGCCATCTGGCAATCCGGCCTCCATGAACAGCTCAGCTAATCGGTTAGCAAGAATCGGCGTGCGTTCCGACGGCTTGAGCACGAATGTATTGCCACAAGCAATGGCCAGCGGAAACATCCAGCAAGGCACCATCACCGGGAAATTGAAAGGGGTAATGCCCCCCACAACACCAACGGGATAATGGTACATTCCAGATTCCATATTTGTTGCAATGTCCGGGAGCTGCTTTCCCATCATCAGCGAAGGTGCGCCACAAGCAAACTCTACACATTCAATGCCCCGCAGCACCTCACCATGCGCTTCTGTGTAGCTCTTGCCATTCTCTTGCGTTACCATGCGGGCAAGCTCGTCCCAGTTTTCCACCAACAATTGCTGATATTTAAAAAGAATTCTCGCCCGGCGAGGAACCGGCACTTTACTCCACGTCACGAATGCCGCCTTCGCTGCTTGAACAGCCTGATCGACGTCATCGAGCGATGAGTGCGGAACATGCGCCAATATCTCCTCGGTCGCTGGGTTATACACCGGCTCCTTCACCTGTGAAGAGGAATGAACCCATTTTCCTCCAATCAAGTTAGCTAACGTTCCTGACTCGGTCAGAATCGGCATTAAAATACCCCCATCGGCTTAACGAATTTTTTCATATAATCCAGCATTTCATTGCGGTGGCTATGAACGATAAAGTGGTCCCCTTGGAACAGCTCCAGCTGAAACGCTTCGCTGGTCTGTTCATACCAATCGCTGAGCTCACTCGGCGTAATGCCTTGGTCATATAGGCCGCCGAAGGCCGTAATCGGAAACGGCAATGGATTGTCGTCCCTATATTCATAAGTCTCGCAAACTTCCAGATCCGCCCGCATAACCGGCAGGAACATATCCATCAATTCCTTATCCTTCAACAAAATCTCCGGCGTCCCATTAAAATGGCGAAGCTCTTCTATTAAATCCTCATCGCTTAGCCGGTACCGCTCGGTTTTCATCCGCGGCAAATGCGGGGCTTTAAAGGCAGATACGAACAAATGCCCAATTGGCTTGGCATATTCGCGAAGCAGCTGGCGCGCGGTCTCGAAACCAAGCAATGCGCCCATGCTGTGGCCGAAGAATACGAGAGGCTTGTCGGAAATCGCCATAATTTCCTTAGCCACAACTGGGACAATGCCAGAAATATGCGAGCATAGCGGATCAGCGAAACGATTGCCCCTGCCAGGAAGCTGAACGACATGCAGTTCGAGCTCCTCTGGCAAATTAGCAGCCCACGCGTCGTAGATTCGCGCATTCCCTCCAGCATACGGAAAGCACACCAGCCGCATGCGGGCCGCCGGGTTAGGTTTCTGGCATAGTAACCATGAACGGTTAATCAACACTTTGTTCATATCCCACGGTCCTTTCATCGTGTAATTAACGTTTGCGATTGCTCTACGGCGCTTGGATCCAATTGCTGAACGATTTTTTCAGCCAGCTTGAACACCGTCGAACCTCGAAGCAAATCGGCAACCGAAATATTGACGCTCAAATCTTTTTCCATTTGGCTTTTCAGCTCGATCGCCATCATGGAATCCAGCCCATAATCAATCAACGATTGATCATGTTGCAGCTGCTGGCTGCTTAGGCGCAGCACCTTAGCGGACATGTTTTGCACATAGCCCAGAAGCAAGCTTAGGCGTTTGGCAGGCTCTGGTTCATTCATAAGCAGGCTTGAAATCGGGCCATTAAAGTCCGAAGGCGCATCAAGCGCTGGCGAACCATCCGTTTTCTCTGTTAACAAGCCCTTGATCAACACTGGCGAAATGCCCATTGGATAGTTTCTTTCTTGCACGGTAGGCCAGTCGGCGGCAACGACCATCACTTGAGCGATATCTTGGCCCAAAACCCGCTCTAGCATATCCAGCCCTTGATCCGGTTGAATCGGAACGAATCCGCGTTTCTTCATATACTCGGCCATCTCGACCGTCCCCATCCCGAGCTCCTCCCAAGGGCCCCAGTTAATGCTATAAGCAGGCAAACGCTCAGCACGGCGATGATGCGCTAGCGCATCCAAGAAGGAATTAGCGGCCGCATAACTGCCTTGGCCTGCAGACACAACGACCGAGGCAATCGAAGAGAACATCGTGAAGAAATCCAGCTCCTTGCCCATAAAGTATTGATGCAGATTCCAAGCGCCAAGCACTTTAGGGCGAAGCACCGTATGAAAATCATCAGCGCTCATTTGGGTTACCAACTTGGATTGCAATACGCCCGCCGCATGAATGACGCCGCGAATCGCAGGCCAGCCTTCACGCTCGAATTGCTCGAGGAAGTGATGCAGCTCGGATTGTTCCGCGATATCCAGGCTTGCCACATGCACGCTGGCACCAAGGCGTTCCAGCTGCTGCACCGCCTCAATTCGTCGCCCTTGTGCACTGGCCTTATCAACCTCATGCCAGGCGCTTCTTGGCGGCAGGGCGGTACGCCCGATCAGAATCAGCCGCCTTGCGCCTTGCTGAATCATCCACCTTGCGACGAGCTGGCCCAGATCGCCCATTCCACCGGTAATGACATAGCTCGCATTCGAACGGAAGACAAGCGGAATCGGATTCGGGCGCTTCTCTACCGGAAGGAGCCGTGCGACATATCGTACTCCCTTGCGAATGGCGATTTGGTCATCTTCATCCGCATGCCAAATCTCATCTAATAAGAGCGAAGCATCTGCCTTGGACGGCTGTCCATCAAGGTCGATTATCCCACCCCAAATGTCGCCGTGCTCTTGATGGCCGAGCGATCGTGCAAACCCCCATATGGTGGACTGGGAAACGTTCAGCGATGTGAGGGCATCCACCGGCTGCGCTTGCCTTGTTACGAGCCAGAGCTGCGGTTTTTGGTGCCAAGCCCATTTTTGAACTGCTTGTACAATATGCAATGCCGTATTCACCGTCAACGCTTCTGCTGCGATTAGGGACTGGGGCGTGACGGCCTGGTCCGCATCGAGATTCCACAGATGGACAATGCCGCGGCAGGACGCTTTGCCCGGCCCGAATAGCTCGTTAAACAGCTGTTCAAAATGCGCCGGCTGGTTCGGGTCAATCGCATACGCATCACCGTCCTTCTCCACGGAAGCCGATTGGCTCACGGATACCGCAAAGCATCGTTCACCGCGCTCATGCAATTGGCCAATTAACGATTCCCCTACACCTTGGCCATCCATGAAGATGATCCAATTCCCATCGCCTTCGGCTTGATTCGCCATTGCCGCTTCCCGTGCCAGCTGGCGGTCCTGCTGCATCCACTGGGTGGCATAAAATTGTTGTTCCCCGATCGATTCCCCCTCTTCTTGTTCCAATAACACGGCGTGGCAGCCCTGAATTTCCAAAATAAGCTGCCCATGCTCCCCTAGGAGCTGGATATCGCCTTTGATCGACTTCGCGTTCTGCTCCTCCACCTTGGCGTGCACCCACATGTTTTCTTCCATCGGCTGATAAATGGTGAGCCGCTCGATATCGCGCGGCAAGTACCGGGATTGCTTATGCTCCCCGTTGGCCAACTTCGTGCAGGTCAACGCTTCACTGAGCACATGGAAACTGGAATCCAGCACAGCTGGATGCACTTCCAGCGCATCGATCTCCTCCATGACGGCCGGAGGGATTTCGAAGAAGGCTAGCGCTTCGTTGCAGCTTCTTCTCATCTCCTTAATGAGGGAAGTCGAGCGTGCATGCTGCAGGTTAAACAAGATTGATTGGTTCAATAAAGCAGGCATGTTGACAATTTTCTCGTTCGATTGAATCGAAGTGCGAATATTGCCGGTTGTGAGAAGCATCCATTCCGCATACGACGGAGTCGATGCGCTATAGACGCTGAACGTCGCATCAGTAGGATCAATCATCAGTCTGAGCTTCACCGCGTCTACATCAACTAGGAAGAGCGGTTGGTGGAATTGGACATGCTCGATTTGTACAACCAAGGAGGGGTCATTGGCGAGCGAACGTACCGCAGCCACTGCCAATTCAATATAGCCAGCAGCAGGAAGCGTATTCTGGCACTGCAAGTAGGCTTTGCTCAGCGCGGATAGAACATCGGCATCGATAGTTTTCTCCCATGTCGGATAAGGGGCAGGAAGCTGTTTCCCCAGTAAAGGATGCTTCTCGATGCCGACTCGGTCCATCTCCGAATGCTCCGATTCCAGCCAGTACCGCTCACGCTGCCATGCGTAAGCCGGCAGTTTGGCGTGTGTGCCGCTCGGGTACACATTTGCCCAATCGATTCGATAGCCAAGCACATATAAACTTCCTAGCGCTGCAAGAATCGTTCCGCGTTCTGGCTCCCCGCGCCGCAGGGAAGTAACGGCTGTCGCTTCCTTGCCGTGTTGGGCTGCACACTCGGTTATCGAGCTCGAAAGCACAGCATGGGGGCCGATTTCGACGAAAACGTTATAGCCTTCCTTCAGCAGCTCTTGTGCAGCGGCTGCAAAATAGACGGGTTCGCGAACATTTTTCCACCAATAGGCTTCATTCAGTTGGTTTCCTTCTATTAATGCTCCTGTTACGGTCGAATAGAGCGGAAGCACCGTTCGCTGAAGCTCCAGGCCTGCGAGTTTGTCAAACAATTCTGACTTTATCGGCTCCATGTAGTGGCTGTGATAAGGAACATTCACGCGCAAATATTTATAGAACACGTCATTGGCTTGCAGCGGCTGAACGATTGTCTCCAGCGCCTCCGGGTCCCCAACCAAAGTAACCGCATTAGGGCTGTTAATCGCTGCAATTGAGACGCGGTCTTCATAACCTTCGAGCAGTTGTTTGGCCTCTTCCAATGGAAGCCCCACCGCCACTAATTTGCCTTGCCCCGTCGTCTTCTGCTGCAAGTGGCTGCGATGGTAAATAACGCGCACCGCTTCCTTCAGGCTCATCGCTCCCGCGATATAGGCAGCAGCTACTTCACCTGCGCTGTGGCCAACGATTGCATCGGGCGTTATGCCCCATGAACGCCATAACTCAGCTAGCCCGACTTGCAAAGCAAAGTTCGCAGTCTGGGCTACCTCCGTATCGCCCATTCGCGATGAGGATTCACTCCCCATCATTTCCTCTAGCAGCGACCATCCCGTATATGGCGTTAATAATGCATTAATTTCGTCCAACGCCTTCTGGAACACAGGCTCTTCCCCGTATAATTGCTGGCCCATCGCCCACCATTGCGGTCCCATTCCTGTGAATACAAACGCCAGCCTGGATTCAGAATGCTCGCCACTTTGCTTGGCGCTGTTAACCGTATGGCCATGGGCCATGCCCGGGCGCGATTCATTCGCAGCAAAAGCGTCCAGTGCCTCCACTAGCTCTTGCTTCGTTCGTACGACAACGGCGAGACGATGGCTATGCTGGTCGCGGCGGCGACTCGCGGTGTACGCCATATTGTGCAAATATGAAGATCGCTGCTCCGGCTGGGAGGCAATGGCCGATCTTAGCTGATTTGCGTAGCCAGCCAGCGCTTGTTCGCTGCGGGCCGATAGCGGGATTAGATAGGCTGGTTGTTCCCCATCCTCCTGCTTCACCCCTTCCGTCGCACGTTCGGGCGCTTCCTCCAATACAACGTGTGCGTTCGTTCCGCCAAATCCGAAGGAATTGACGCTGGCAATGGCTTGTCCATTGGTTTGGGGCCATTTCGTTACCTCTTCCGGAATTCGAAGCTTAAGCTCTTGCAACTTAATTTGGGGGTTCAGCTGTTTCAGATGGAGATGCGGAGGAATTTCTTTATGCTTCAAGCTCATAACTGTCTTGATTAACCCAGCAATGCCTGCTGCGGCTTCCAAATGGCCGATGTTCGTCTTCACGGAGCCGATATAGCAGGGCTGGCCATCCGGGCGAGAGCCCGATGAGATCACATGGCCAATCGCAGCCGCTTCGATCGGATCGCCAACAGCAGTCCCCGTGCCATGTGCTTCGACATATTGCACTTCGCTTGGGTCCACGCCAGCACGTTCGTAAGCTTCACGCATTAATGCCTCCTGCGCTTCGCCTCGCGGCACCGTAATGCCTGCACTGCTGCCGTCTTGGTTAACTGCCGTTCCACGAATTAACGCATGAATCGGATCGCCGTCTGCTAATGCTTGTGATAACGGCTTTAGCACGACAACGCCCGCCCCTTCTCCCCGGACATAGCCGTTTGCACTCGAATCAAACGTCTTGGATCGGCCATCAGGAGAGAGCATGCCCGGCTTCGATAAGGCGACAAAGTAATCCGGCTTTAGCATGACGTTCACTCCGCCAGCTAATGCAACCGTACTTTCCCCAGACCAAATGCTCTGGCACGCCATATGCACCGCCACCAGGGAGGAAGAGCAAGCCGTATCAAGCGCCATGCTCGGGCCACGGAAGTCGAATGCATAAGAGATTCGATTGGCAAGCAGCGTCATCATCGTGCCAGTAGCCGAATGGGAATCGACCAGATGGCGGTTGCTCTCGGAAAACTGCAGCAATTGATAGTCCAGCGTAAACCCGCCCATGAACACGCCCGTCTTCGAGCCCGCCATCTGGCTCACGATCTGCCCGCCAGCTTCCAGCGCCTCCCAGCATGTTTCGAGAAGCAGCCGTTGCTGCGGATCCATCATCGAAGCTTCACGGGGCGAGATTCCGAAAAACCGCGCATCAAACTCATCAACCTTGTCAATAAACCCTCCCCACTTCGCAGCTGTTTTCCCTGGCTTGGAACGGGCAGGGTCATAGAAGGACGAAATGCTCCATCGACCGCTCGGCACTTCCGTTATGGCATCAACACCTGCCCTGAGCATCTCCCAATATTGCTGTGGATCGTTTGCTCCACCAGGAAAACGGCATCCCATGCCAATGATTGCGATCGGTTCACGTGCTTGCGTTTGCTTATTCATCAACTTCCTCCTCAGGTTCACCCGTAATTTATTCGAATTTCAATAAAATTACTTTAATCACTATTTCCAATAAAATAATTGTAAATTTATTGTTTTTTGTATTTTTTATCGTATACTCAAGAAATAGAAATATGTTCATCACAATCTATAAATTCGAGCCTATTCCTCTAGTAACACCATTTTTTTCCTTCAAAATATTCACTTTATCTACGATTCATACGCATTTTCTCCTTTTATCGGCATTTTGATACAAAACGTAACCCCATGATACCACACAAAATTCGATTTTCAATTGTTTATTTTATATAGAAAAAAATGTCGAATAACGTTGTTAAATATTTTTCTAAAAATAGTCTAATATCTGGTTGCGCAAGCTTAAATTAGATGCTATCATGATTACGTAATCGATTGGACGATAATTGACCCTGTGGGACTTTTATCGTCCCGTATGGAGAGATGAGCTCACTTCGCTTTAACTGCTGATGTCGCTAAAGTCGCTGATGTCTGTCATTCAAACCAAAATTGGAGGTAATTAAAATGACTACAAAAGTTGGAATCAATGGATTTGGACGTATTGGCCGTAACGTGTTCCGTGCTGCTTTTAACCGTGACGATGTTGAGATCGTAGGTGTAAACGATTTGACGAACGCTGAAACGCTAGCCCATTTGCTCAAATATGACTCCATCCAAGGTGAATTTGATGCCGACGTTGAAGCAAGAGACGGCAACCTCTATGTAAACGGGAAGGAAGTCAAGGTGTTCGCTGAGCGCGAGCCCGCTAACCTTCCTTGGTCGAAGTACGGGGTTGAATTAGTTATTGAATCGACTGGACGTTTCAATGATAAGAAAACGGCTGAAGCCCATATCACAAGCGGCGGTGCGAAGAAGGTCATCATCTCTGCCCCTTCTAAGAACGAAGACATCACGCTTGTGCTTGGCGTTAATGAAGACAAGTACAATCCAGCTGCACATGATGTCGTTTCCAACGCTTCCTGCACGACCAACTGCTTGGCTCCACTTGTAAAGGTTATTCACGAGAAATTCGGTATCAAACACGGCCTTATGACTACCATTCATTCCTATACAAACGATCAACCGGCTCTCGATACGCCTCACTCCGACTTGCGCCGCGCTCGCTCTGCCGCATTGTCGATTATTCCTACGACTACAGGCGCCGCTAAAGCAATGGGCCTTGTAATGCCTGAGCTTAATGGCAAAATCCATGGTTACTCGATGCGGGTTCCTACACCAGTTGTATCTGCGGTTGACTTCAGCTTCGAAGTATCGCGTGAAGTAACGGTAGACGACATCAACTCTGCATTGAAGGAAGCTGCAGAGGGCCCACTGAAAGGCATTCTGGGTTATAGCGAATTGCCGCTCGTTTCGAAGGACTACCTCGGCAATGAATTGTCCTCGGTCATCGACGCCCTATCGACGATGGTCATCGATGGCACGATGGTAAAAGTCGTTTCCTGGTTCGACAATGAATGGGGCTACTCGAACCGCGTTGTCGACCTGACTGCCTTCATGGCAGCGAAAGGATTGTAAAGCTTAACCCCAGCCTGACAGCATAAGCTGCTGATCAGGCTGGGTTTTTTTTAATCATTTTAGTTATAAAAAGAGCATTGATCGTGTTTAAGCAAACACCGAAGCATACTTATGTTTGTTAAGCAGCTCCAAAAATTCCGTTTCTTTCGCCTTAGCTGCATTCGCTTTGTCCGTAATGCGTTTCACGTCAAGCTTGCCGCTGAACCGGAACTTATTCGCCACGAAACGAACCGCCTCGATTGCTGCTACTGTTTCTTGCAAAACAGGTATTAATTCACTTGACGGATTCGTATATTGGATAAACCGCAAGAAATGGTTCCGTGAACCGACTAAAGTCGACAACAAGTGGAAGACGATCTCATGGAATGCTTCTGCATCCGCGAAGCTTTGGATGATGCTCTCATCTTGCAGCAACTGGGGAATTTTCGAATACACGGCAAAATCGTCGTTAAAGTTGTCCAGCCAATTCGCATATTTGGCTTGGAACGCTTCCTTCGCTTCCTTCTCCTTCAGCGTGCTGAAATCGAAGATCGTCATCCGGTCCTTCGCCAGCACGTTTACGCCGCCCTCTGTTCCCTGATTCTCGATATACTCCTTCATCACTTTATGGCTGATGTCATAGTGCATAAACTCTTGCCCGCGCTGTACGCCGTCGAATACATCGTCAAAAATCGTGTACGTTCTGCCCTCAGGCTTCTCCTGATAGGCGAATGCCGGGATGGAGTGTACGATTTCAATCTTATGGTACGTATTCTGTTTGTAGTCCAGATACCAAGCTGCGCCATACAGGAAGACCACTTGGTGGGAGTCGATGAGGCGCGGCAGCAGCTCGTCTACGATATCAAAACTTGATGTCGGGTACATGAACGTGCTCACGCCCAGAAGGTTCAGGTCAGCTTCAGGCAACGTTTTTTCCAAATACAGATAACGGTGAATCCGTTTCTCGAACACATTTTGATAAACGTCGTCCGAGTTCTCATAAGCATTGTAGAGCAGCAAGTCGACAGGCAGGTTTTTCGTAGCGAGGTAACTAAAAATCTGATTTTTCCGGCAGTTTAAGTACTGGTCAAACTTGTCAATTTTTACGATATCCATTATTAACACCATCCATTGCTCTAATTTGATTTTACGAAGCACTGAATTGAATCACATTGTCCCCGTATTGCCAGCAGGCTTCGCGTTCGGTTACTAAGTACTGGAGATAGGCATACGTCTCGACTAGTTTCAGCTTGAATAGATTCGGTTTGCCCGCATACGACGGGAACAGCCTTGTGCATAACGAATAGGAAGATTGCGTTCCGCTTCCCAACAACCGCCTTACCGCTTCCAACTTATCCAAATGATAGTTCAATACCTCATCGCACCGCTCTGTGAAATGAAGCAGCGTATGCATGTGGCCAGGCCATGCCGCCCTGATCGGCAATTGCTTTTGAAACTCGATGCTCTGAAACAGCTCCAACACTGGGTTGTGGTCAATGCCATTGATGAACGTCATGTTCGGCATCATAATGGGCAAGACCTGGTCCCCACAGATGATCAATCCTCCTTGTTCATCGTAGAAACTGACATGTCCACGGGTATGGCCAGGCGTAAATATTGCGCGCATGCGCCGGTCCCCTACTTGGACTATATCCTCATGCTGAACATAGTGGACATCGCGTGGGTGTTTCTCGCAAACCTGATTTTGCAAAGATAGGCTATCCGCATCACCTCCCAGCCTCTTACACCAGTTGTTGATGTACTTGCGCCCATTCTGATAGGTCCATTCCGCTTCAATATGGCAGGTTTTCGACATCGATACCTTGGCGTGGGACCGCTCCTGCAGCCATCCCGCCAACCCGTAATGGTCGGAATGATGATGCGTCACGTAAATATGCGCAATGTCCGCGTAACTGATCTTCAACAGCTTCACCATTTCATCCCAACGCTTCTTATTCACAGGGCTGTTCAAGCCGGGATCGATAACCGAATACCCGTCTCTCCCCTTGAACAAATAAGCATTCACCCATTTGAGCGGGCCTTCGATATCCAATCGGATACGCCACGCATCCGACGCTAGTTGTTTATAGATCATGCTTAACCGGCAGATGGTTCGCGGTTATGACATATCGAATATAGTAAGTGGACGCTGGGGCTTCCATAGCTGGCCTCGCGAGGTCTGGCAGGTCCAGCCTAGTAGACAACGTAGGCGCCGCCAGCCGCTGCCCGGCTTGAAACCCAATTCGCTCGATCGATGAAAGCTTGTTGGCCAGGGCATGCTGCTGCCATTCACCGCCATTAATGGACAAGGATACGTTCGCAGAGGCTAGATCGATATGTACGTTGAAATCATGCCACTGTAATGCCTCATAGCAGCCTATTGAAACGGCGGTTTCGCCTTGGCGCAGCTGGATAACCCCATCTTCCGCTAAACAAATGCTGAACAAGCTGCTCGACCTGCCGTCCACCACTTGTATAAATAACGGGCGGCCGCCAGCCGATTCCGGCATGATGGAAAAGCGGATATCAGCACGGCTGCTCGGCGGGAAAAACCGTTCCGCCTTGGCGCAATCAGACTGATTAGTATCGTGAATGTGCAAAGCATAAGCTTCGCCAGACGGATCCTTGCCAATCGCGATTTCTGTGCCGTGTGGGATATAGAGATTCCAATCATCCAATAGGTTGTACTGATGGGTATACCCATCGAATCGATCCTGTACGGGAACCGGATTGGCGTACCTGATGGGCACCGGGATTCGGGAAACCCATATATCCTCCTTATTCATGCTGTAAGAGAGCCATAAGCTTCTTAGAAGCTCACTTCCAACCTCAAGCCCTTTCACATAGTTCATTCCAAAAAATTTATAGTAGCCTGCATATCGGCGCACGGGCACTTCCCCTTGAATAAGCCCGATATTGGAATAATGCAGCCCGTCGCTGCCCGTAAGAATAGCGAGCGGCCAGCGATGCTCATTCATGGGGTTAGGGTTATAGACCATCGCATACGTCTGGTCCGACAGCTTTTGGCCCCATATTTTGCTGCCCGCCGTATTTAATGAAGGAATATCCTGCACGGCGCTCCATGATTGGCCGTTATCCTTGCTAATCGCGCTTTTCCCCCATTTCCACAAACCGACAATCGACTGGTCATCGATACGATAAGCGGACATCGCTTTGTAGCCCGTAACCGGATAATCGCCATCGGGGCGCTGCTCCTCCTCCCACCACTGCATCGTTACCAAACGGTCGGACAAGCAGCTGCCACATGCTTCAACGAATGCCGGGTCAGGCGATTGCGTGTATGGCGGAAAATGAGTGTTCGTTTCATCCCAGCCCGCATGCCGGTTGTAGCGAATGAAATAGATCGGGCCTAAGGAGCCTTCCCGGCTAATCTCGCGCACAACCCGCCCGATCCCTTGCCCGTTGTTGGGCATAACCGAAGGATCGGGGCTTATGCCATAGAAGCCGAGGGTAAGGAATTTGCCGTTAGGGGCGAGATAGAACCCCATCCGGTGATGCATAACCGAATACGTTTCCCCTGCTGAGCTGCCTGGCTCCGGCTCTTGGCCATGAATGCGGTACGCCGGAAACGCGATTCGCGGAGCGCTCCACTTCCAGCCATTATCCGATTCAGTAAGCATCGCCCGGCTCGGCGGGATGTTCTCCCCTACCGGGTTGGCGATATATTGCAAATAAAATTTGCCGTTCCAGAAAGCCATCGTAGGCGCATTATGGAATGTCCAGCCAGGCCCGCCCTCGATATCGAATGCTGTGCGGTCGGCATGGATAACCTCATAGTGCTTGGTTCCAACGACAGGCCGCAAATTGCCGTGATGGGCATGAATGTCTACTTCATTTTTCACATCCACATGAATCATAGGCTAGTTCTCCCGACTCTTGATCAGCATGGTATGCAATCCAAGAAGCCCATTAAGCATTGCTTCTCGGATTGTGCAATAATGCGGAGGGAATCATCGATCTGTTGCAAAATGGCAACCTTATGGTTTGCTTCGTACTTAATTAGATCATTGCGCAATTTCATTAATTGCTTCTCGTACGCCTGATATTGCAGCATCGATTCCGACGCCAGCGCAACGCCGTGCCCATGAAAGCCTTGCAGCCGCTTGTGCATCAATTTCTTGTGCTCGGCAAGGATGTGGAGGTAAGCGATATTCGGTACTGCCAGCTCCTTGCGATCTGCTAGATTGCGAATCGATTGCTGGAGGCTCGCGTACACTTGCAGGCCGAATGCCCGTTCATGGCGAGGCTCGCCCACATAGTCAACGTTGGCATTCTGGGAAAGCAGGTATTGGTTCAGTTGCTCTCTGCTATCCATAAGATCAAAGGCAGATTGATGAAACGCCTTCGGCCGTAAGAAATAAATAGACGAAGTAGCCGAGTTCAGAAAACCATGGGCAATATCGGAATGGGAGACGACAGACTTATCGAACCTCCGGTTTCGGTTAAAGCCCAAAATATGAAACTTGCCATCCTCATCTCCATAAATGAGCGACTCCTGCACGACATGCTTCTTTGCGGAAAATGGATTGTCTGCCACATAAAATTTGTCTACATAGATATAGGCGTATTGATGCAGCGTGATCGCTTTACGGATATAGCTCGTAATATCACTCTGTGTCATGCCGTCCATGGACACCTGTTCCACTTCAAAAGCGTCCGTATAACATGCCGGATGATCCGCGTTCGCAAACCTCAGCTCGGCGATTCCCGTCTGCTCAACTTGCGCCAGCGTATGCGATTGAAGCTGGACGAACCGGCTCATGATCCAGGACTGGGCATGTCGGTCACTCGCATCGATGAGGCATAGTGGAAAAGCGTAATACATTCTTCCATGAATAATAGGTTCATATATAGGCAATATATTCGCTGTCACGAAAGCCCCCCTCTATTCCCAGATAAATGGAATGCTGCTTAATCGCCCTTCAATTTCTTGAATAATTCGGTCTTCTTCCTCCTCGGTATCGGCCACAAACGTTACGGAGAACCGAACATTCGCGCCTGCCTCATCCCATGGCACCGTCGAGATCAGCTGCTCCCGAATGAGATACTCCGAGAACTGTTCAGCCGAGTCAAATTCAGGGCCGCCTGCGATTCCCTTCGGAATCTCTACATATAAGAAGAACGCCGCCTTAGGCTTCTGGGCGTTAAAGCCAGCCCGGTTAAGCGCTTGGGCCAGTTTGCCGTGCCGCCGCGAATATTTCTCGCCTGTTAGAACGGTCAGTTCCGGATGGTTCAAGCAGTATACGCCAGCTTTCTGAATCGGGATGAATTGGCCGGAATCGCAATTATCCTTCACATGGGCGAATGCTTTGACGATCAGCTCATTGCCTGCAACAAACCCGATCCGCCAGCCTGTCATATTAAACGATTTGGACAAGGAATGAATCGAAACCCCGACCTCCTTCGCTCCTGGAATGGATAGGAAGGATAAGGGCGGCTCGCCATCAAACGTTAGTGCCGCGTACGCTTCATCCGATACGGCAATAATTTGGTTCTCTTTGCAGAAGGCAACCACGCTCTCATAAAATTCCCGTGTCGCCGTAGCGCCGGTAGGATTGTTCGGATAATTAATATAGAGCAGCTTTGCCCGCTTCCTCACATCCGCCGAAAGCACCGACAGATCCGGCAAATAGCTATTCGCCTTCGTTAATGGGAGATGGACGACCTCCCCGCCCAGCCATTGCGCATGGGTAGCCATAACGGGATAACCGGGTGTCGTCATTAACAGAATGTCTCCGGGGTTGATGAACATAAGCGGGATTTGGGACAATGCCGATTTGGAGCCGATGCAATGGTTAATCTCGCTGTCCGCATTGATGCCAGCGATGCCGAATACGTCATTCAAATAATGCGCCGCCGCATGCTTGAATTCAGCCATCCCATTGTCGGAATAAAATCGATTATCCCGTTGCGCTGCCTCATGCGCCAGCACTTGAACGACGGCCGGATCAGCCATCCAATCCGGTTCGCCTAATCCCATATCGATCAGCTCGCGGTCCGGATACATCGCCTTTGCCTCATTTTTCGCCCGCTTAATCTTCTCGAATTTGTAGACCTTCGTATCCAGCCCGAATGTGTTGCCGCCAATGCGATTGGCAAATGCGTTCTGAATGGCGTTCTGCGTAATTACCGACATATTAGCACCTATTTTCTATTCGAATTAAGGAAGTCTTCAACGAGCTGCTTCCGTTTGATTTTGCCAACGCCACTGCGAGGAATCTCGGAAATCGCGATAATTTTTTGCGGCAGCTTGAATGGAGCGAGGTATTGTTGGCAGTACGCGATAATGAGATCCAGATCAAAGCTGGCTTCAGTCACGATGTAAGCGACGGGGAACTCGGTCGTTTGCCGCTCATTCATTACGCCGACGACGGCTGCGTCACGGATAAATTCCAGCTTGAGCAGCACGTTCTCGATCTCAACGGGATCTACTTTCTTGCCCGCGACATTGATCAGGTCCGAAGTGCGCCCATTAATATAGAGGTAGCCGCCATCTAGATAACCTTGATCTGATGTTTGGTAATAACCGTCCGGCGTCACTTGGAACTCGACATCGCCTTTAAGGTAGCCTTTAGACATCGATTGGGACTTAATGTGAACGAAGCCCGTCGCCCCCTCTTCAAGCTCCTTGCCCTGCTCATCGACGATTCGGAACGAAACGCCAGGTACCGGAATGCCCTGCGATAAAGGTTTGCTGCCATCGTTGAACGTACAAGGGCCGCATTCGACAATGCCGTAATAGTCGCAAATATCGAGCCCCACCTTGGCGGTGAATGCTTCTTTAATCGCGTGATGCAAAGGCGCCGACGAAGATAAGCAGAGCCTCAATCCATGATTGCTGTTACAAAACTTCGATTGGTTCAGCAGGTCATAGACGACCGGGAAAGCGACCAATATCGAAATATTTTGGTTGCTGACGATTTCCCAAATCGATTTCGGTGTAATTTGCTTCTGGATATGAAGGGTAGCGCCCGACAGGAATACCGCAAGGAAAGACGTATTGAAAGCCAATCCATTATGGAATAAAGCCGTGCATAATACGTTGTCCTGCTGTGTGATGCTCGTCGCTTTCGCCCAGTTCAATCCGGCATTCACGATTGCTTCTTCCGTAAACATCAGGCATTTGGGACGGCCTGTCGTTCCGGAGGAAAACCGGCAGGTTGCCACATCCGTTAGCTGCTCTAGCAATGGCGATGTGAGGAACAGCTCTTCCGGCAGCACTTGCTCGACGCAAAGCTCGTTAGTAGCGGTTAAGCTAACGACGGCCGGTATGTGATAATAGTCGCATAGCGAGTTCATTTCATCCCGAGTGAAGGTGTGGTCGATGAGCATCGGGAGATACCCTTCAAGCAGCAGGCCATAATAGGTGAACAAATAGTCCGCGCAGTTTTTCATGCTTAGCCCGACAAGCCCCTTCAGCGGCAGTTGCTCTTTCAGCCATGCGCCCCGGGCGGCGATACGGCTCCACATTTCCTTGTAGGTGTAAGCTTGTTGATCGTATCGGATCGCGATTCGATCGCCATTTTCGAGAACAGCGCCATATAGCTTCGAAATAATCATGCTTTGCGAAATGCTGTTTTCATTCGCATGCGATTCAACCACATCTTGCACAGGCGTTGATTGGTTCAAATAATAACGGTCCCGCTTCAACGAATTGATTTGGTCGCTTTCCATGCCTAAAGTTCCTGCATAGATCACTTCCATATGCGCAGGCAGCTCCATAAACACCCTTGCATCGTCATCATAATAGCCGCCAATCGCGGAATAGCTCATCTTATATTCGAGCGATTTTAAGTAAAGGTTTTGGCTCAAAATGCCCGACTCGATCAGCTGCTTCTGGTACAGATAATAGTCGGAATCCGCAATCGCGGAACGGTCAATGGCAAAGAAGAATAGGACGGAAGAGTCGTATACGAATTGTTGATCGATACAAAGCTTAGTCGAGATGTCCCTGAATTCGCCTGCTTTGATCAGGCTCGGAACCCCATCTATGTGGTAAACGCCCGGCTGCATATTTTGTACAGCATGAACGATCGCATACGTTTTGATTTGTAACTGATCTGTCTGAACGTATTGGGTTAGGCTCATAAAATCAGCATAGGATAACTCGGTGTTGCTATAGCGCGCACTAGACCTTCTTTGGTAAAGGAGCTTGATCGTATCTTTATACCCCCACTGCTCGGGCACTTGATACTGCTGCAGCCATTGCTCGGAGGGCCGCTTGATCGACTGGTTTACTTTGTCCTGATAATTCAGAATCGCAGTCCAGTCGAACGCAATTGCCCCTTGATCGATTGTTCCAGAAGCCGTTGCAGCCAGCTTCGTATTCAAATCCATCGTCCGTTTACGGCCTTGTCCTTGCTCTTCTTTATTCGGGATGTTGACTGCAATGACAGCGAACGGTTCCTCGAAGTTATCGATCGACAGCAGCGTCCGCAAGTAATTCGCCTTGCATACGGTGTAGGAGGAGAAATCTAACCCTAGGCTCTTTAATACATATTGGAAATTCGACAGTACATGGCCGGTCTCAATTATGCCAAACCGGTAGCCGCGATTGGAATATTTCCAGCAGCTGCGCCAGTGGTAGGCTGTAATAATGAAGTAAAAATCGGCATCCTGATGCTCTTCCAGCAACGATTCGTTCAATAAGTAAACCGAATCTTGATTATTCACTTTATAGAATGAATGATTCGGAATGGAATAGTAGTAGACGCCTTTGTCTACCCCATCTAATCGAGATGAAACGAGGTAAATCTCCATAGGATAACACCCGCCGGCCGACGGATAGGATAACAAGATCTCTGATTGGTGCCCGTAAAACTTAACCGAGCTCATCCCGAACGAGGGCAGCAATATTTTTTCCAGCAGGTTTGCCCCGTTCGTAAAACTGATGTTTTCCAGATCATCGTTGTAGAGGGTTGTTTTTAAGCGAAAATACGGAGTTTGATAGCTTTTGAACCGTTCTGGCTTCGGGCTTTTGCTTGCTCTGCTGCCAATGTACTCGTACCCTTTGTAATTCTGGAAGATGGCGAGCAGATCATCTACGATCATTGGAGATTTGATCACAGGCTCGTCCCCCTTGATTGATTAAAATGATAATCAACTTTCCTGCACCAATACGCCCAGTACTCACGAAGCGCTGTCGTTCCAAAAATAATCTTCTTCTTCATCTTCACTTCATGGGGTTCGGACGAACCGTAAGGAACGCCAGTAGACTCCGCTAACAATTGCAGCTTGCAAGCATTTTCTAATGCGATCGCCCAGCAGACCGTCTCCGGGATCGATTTTCCAGCCGCTACAATGCCGTGGTTTTTGAGCAGCATCGTATTGCTTTTGTGCAACGCCTTGGCGACCTCTTGTGCGATCCCCTTGTTCGTCACCGTATTCGTCGTTAACGTAAACCGGGTTGTATCAATGACCGGCGTAGCATCATGCGTGACCGCCTTTAATTCAAGCTCCGTCGCACTGAAAATCATGGCATACGGGGGATGGGAATGAATGATGCAATTTACATCCTCCCTTGCCCGATAGGTTTCGGTATGCAGCGGCCATTCTGCTGGAATGATGCCTTCGCCCGCAATCCGGTTGCCATCTAGATCAATGTTGATAAAATCGTCATGGCCCGTTTCTTCCCAGCCCATAAACGCCCGCCTAATCCAAATCGATTGGCCGTCCCGAAACGAAATTTGCCCGTTATTAATGTCGTTATGCCCTTCCAAATATAAAATTTTGGACGCATAGACCATTGCATCGATGAAGGCTACCTCACTTTTATCTTTCACCTCGTTCATCACAGGCCACCTCTATATCGACAAAGTCATATTTTCGTTTCCGCTCTCAACATATTGCTGCAGCGCAGATAATTGATCGAACACTTCCGAGCTAACCTCTTCCACATCGATGTTCAAATCAAAATTCTCTTCTATTAATACGACGAGACGAATTTTCACCAGCGAATCAAGGCCCAGCTGCTTGATGGAATCGCCTACTCGTTCCAAGTCTTCCATCGTCACGTTGTGATCTGAAGCTTCAATAATCAGCTCCTTTAGAAGGCTGCGGGTATCCATAATATCCCTCCAATCTGTTCTAAACGTTATCGGCCTTCTTCGCGGGCCCTCCCCCCAAGGAAGGGCCCACGAAGTGTTGCTTCATTAAAGTATCGTTAAGTTAAACGAGTGTTAAGCTGCCGCTCGTGCTATTATCCATGTCAAAGTACAGCTTGCGATTGCGTTCTGGCCCGATTTTTGTGCCCCACTCAACGATATCGAGCAGCGCTTTGCCATCCATTTTGGAAATATAGTGGCGGTCCGGGTTCGTCAGCTCATATTGCTCTGGCACATAATCAATTTCCGAATAGATTTGGTAGATTCGCGTAATAGCCGATTGTACATCCAGCTCATCGTCGCCAACGGCTTCCAAGATCGTCGCCACTTTATCGAAGGTTTCTTGGAACTCTGGAAGATCGCCGCAGAGAGAGCCGACGAATGGATGCTGCTCCAGCTGCAGCAAGCCTTCCTTGTCACCTTTGTAATATTTGGACAATACTTGCGTGAAGCGCAAAGACGTGTAAGCTTGTCCCAGCGTCCACACTCTGTACCATGCATTCCACAGCTCGAAGTCGCGGAACGCAATGTAGGAACAGTTAACTAAGCGATCGTTCGTGTCAAACGATTTCGAAATGATGTCGCCAACGCGGCTGAACCGCTCAACGTTAAAGTCGTTTTCTTTCGTCGCGTCAATCAATTGCTGCGCCAGCGAGAAGATCGTCTCAGACGTGATCGCGAGGCCACGCGAGAACAGCGGATCGATGAAGCAAGCGGCATGCGCCATTAAGCAGTAACGATGCCCGATAACCGAATGCGCCGAATATTGCAGCCGGTTAACCTTCACCCAGTCGCGAACCGGCTTCGCATTCGCGAATTGTTTTTTTACATCCGGGAATTTGTCCAAGAACGCTGCGAACATTTCTTCTGGTGGCAGGTTAATGTCGAATGGCAGTTTGTCCAGCCGTTTGTGGTCGAATTGGAGCCCTACGCTCACCAGCGGGTTTTTCGCATCTTTATGGTTGTTGAACGGAATGACCCACAGCCAGCCGCCATCAAAAATATGATGAAGCGTCCCTTTATGTAATGGGCTCGGCACATCAAGTTCACCTTTTTTGTAAAACTCATCCATAGGCGCTACGTCGATCATATGGGTGAAAATCGATCCCGTGTTCGCCTTCATCCGTGTCGGCTCTTCACGAAGGCCCTTCTGCTTCGCCAGAACGGACTGCATGCCGCTGCCATCGACCAAAAACTTCGCATAGAACGTGCCTTGCGACGTTTCGATAACGACCTGATCCTCTTCGAACGTGAGATTGCTAACCATCGTTCTCTGCTTGACGATAGCGCCGTAGCGAACCGAAACCGCATGCAGGTAAGCATCCGTATCCTGGCGGTACAAGTGAGCCTCTGCGCCGTATGGAATATTCGGAACTGGCAGCTGCGTCATTTCTTTCGGATTTTGGGCTTCGCCCGGGCGGTGATAAACGAATGAAAAGTTCCGCTTAATCCCGCACATGGACGAGATGTTGTCGCGAAGGAGCGGCAGTGTGCTGCAGTTCATAATCTCGGGCACGTCATAACGTTCAGCAATCGAACGCATATAGAAAGAGGTTGTTGGGATCATCGATTCACCGATGGCGAACTTCGGGTGCATCCCGCCATCGAGTACCAGCGTCTTGACATTATGCCTTGCCAATACCGCTGCGAGCGTGGCTCCGGCAACGCCGGAGCCAATTATTGCAACATCAAAAACTTGCTTTTCCATCAAATAATCCCCTCTCATCGATTGACAGCAATAGACCTTTGCAAGGAATAGAGTGCTGACTCTTCATCGTTTTTTAGCAGATCGCATTTGTTTTTTAACTTTGCCATATCCAACTTTCCCGTCATGTTTTTCTTAATGAAAGAATAACGAATGGATTCCAAATATCCGGTAATTTGATCAAACAAGGCAATAGTATCGACATTAACGGACTCAATCCGTTGCAGAAACTGCATGAAATGTTTTCTGGAGCCAATAAGAATGGTAATAAACTGAAGCAAACGGTCATCTTGCTGTAGAGGCTGGTCAATGCTCGCATTTGCAATAAGATCCGGAATTTCGGCATACAACTCAAAATCCATACTTAAATGGCTTAGCATCTGTTCAAAACGGGGATAGAAAACATCTTGCAAATAGGGTTTCTCGCTGTTGAAATGGCTCTCGTAATAAATAGCATCCCATTTGGACTCCAACGTCTCATGCGAACCGAAGTCGAAATCATTATCGTAAAAGGAGGATATGGTCTCTGCATCACATTCATAGGTGATGTAGTCTCTGCCGCTGCGATAGACGTCGGCATCGTAAATATCATCCCTTACGCAATAGAGGCCGGTTGCCGGGTTAATCCCGTTAATGACGATGGAATGCAGCTCATGGCGAACGTTATACGTATTTTGCTTGTAGGGAAGCCTGTAGCCATCCCCGAACAATAAAGCTACATCATTTCTTTCCAAAACCTCAGCGATTTCATGGCGGATCGAATCGAACTGGACTGTGTGGATGCGGTGCGTCTTAATGTCGAGCAAATCCAATTCCTTCTCATTGGCTACCTTATCCAGATAAAGGTTTCGGTTCATCCCCTGATCATAGATGGAATGGAATATTTCCTTCGGCTGCTCGTACGCACCGTAGAATAACAGGTCAATCGGAATGCCCTTCGAGTGCAAGTAGCTTAGTGACTGGTTTCTTCTGCAATTCAGATACTGGTCATTCAAGTCATACTTGGTTATCGTAATCACAACGACACTCCTTTAGGAGCTTTAGGGCCCTATTCTTCTTCCAGCTCACTGATCAGCTGGCTGATTTTGCGGATGCTAGAGAAGTGCTCAATGCGGACAACATCTTCATCGAAACTACAGCCAAACTCTTCTTCCAACAGCACGATCGTTTTTACGATAGCGATCGAATCCAAGCTGATTTCGGTATCCGATCCCAGCTCCAAATTAAACTCTGATTCGACAACCCTTTTCACCACCGAAATAATCTCATCCATACCTAGTTTTACAGCAGTCGCCATTTTACTACCTCCTTTTGACTTTCTATATTGCATAGTACTGAATGACTTCACTTCCCGTATATACCCAATATAGGGTACTGGTTGGGTACTGCGGTCACCCAAAGGGACAATTGCCGCCGGAATTAGCGCTCAATTGGCATAAAAAAAATCCGGTTTATTCAACCGGATCGCTGCTATTCTTTAGCAGGTAATGTTTGAGATATGCGGAGATGTGCTCCGTAGCATACCCCATATGTTCGTTTTTCCCTTCAAGCTTGCTAAGCATGATGCCGCCCTCCAGTGAAGCAATCATGAAAGAAAATAACGATTGCGCCTCTATATCCGGCCGAAACTCCCCAGCCTCAATTCCTTCATGAAGGATATCCTTCATCATCTGCTTCCACGCACATAACGTATGCCTTGCTTTGTCCAGCATCAATGGATTGCCATCATCATTTTCCACAGCCGTATTCAACATTGGGCAGCCTCCGGCAAACGGAGGATTGTCTACAACATTTCCATATACTTCGAAAAAAGCGATCAGCTTCTCATAGTGAGAAACCTTGCCCTCCATTGCTGCTTGAAGTTTTTCTTTAACCACGCTCACAGCAAAATCGTATGCCTCCAGCGCGATTTCATCCTTGCTAGCAAAATGCCGATAAATGCCTCCCTTCTGAATGCCTGTCGATTGCGTGATCTCATTCATGGATACACCTGAATAGCCATGCTTGTTAAAAAGAGCAGCCGATAGTTGGATAATGCGATCCCTCGTGTGCTCTCCTTTCTTCATCCCACACCTCCCCTCTGGGCTTGCAAATTTATACTTGACTTTAACAGCATATATGTTTAAACTTCGAAAATAAAGATACCGATCAGTATCTTTTTATGAGGGAGGATGCTACAATTGGAGAAAATGTGGTTTCAGGAAAAACGGTCAGCCTGGATGTTGCTTTCGATCTTGTGGTTCATTGCCTTCTCGGGCAAACTGTCACGCTTCGTTATGGCAGTGTTTCAAGTGCAAATTGCCGATGATTTTCACATCGCCAGAAGTTTAGTGGCAGGGGCTTGGTCAACGAACTTATTGATTACAGCCTTTTGTGCTCCTATCGGAGGCATGCTCGTCGACAAGTATGGAGCCAAAAAAGTGCTGATTCTTAGCAGTCTCTTCAACATCGTAGGAGCTGCGGTCGTCTGCTTATCAAGCGGCCCGATCTGGTTCTATGTCGGCTATGGGGTTATCAGTGGCTTTGCCGGCATCGGCGCTTCGACAAGCTACGTCTTGCTCTTCCAATGGTTCAAACACCATCGGGGCAAAGCAACCGCTATTCTAACTAGCGCTTCATCCATCGGGCTTGCGATCTGTACGCCTATCTTCGTCTCCAATACGTGGCTCACTTGGCAGGATGCGTTCCTCGTAACAGCAGTCCTTGGCCTTATTACGACACTTCCGTTGTTCATCGTCGCTATGCGAACGCCCGATGAAACGGCTAAACCTTCACAAGCTGCCGCTAATCCAGCAGACAAAACGAAGAAGCCGAAGAAACAAGGCGTCGGGCTCGCTAACTTCCTCAAACACCCGCTCCTATTCATCATCAGCTTGGCTCTCTTCACTTGCGGCTTTAACATGGGTACCGTCGAAATGAACCTTGTCACGATTCATCAAATAAACGAAGTTTCCCCAGCCGTCATCGCATTCGTCATGAGCCTCCTTGGCATTATGGAAATTACCGGCGTGTTCGCCTACGGTTATGTGCTGGACCGCATGAACAAAAACATGGTCATGGCCCTGCTATACACCGTACGGATTGCCGCTTTCTTCGTCCTGTTCCTCCATCTCAGCTGGTCGCCACATGTGTTTGCCATCCTGTTCGGCATCACCTACCTCTCTGCTATACCAGGTGGGCTGCTCATTGCCAATGACGCGTTCGAGGAGAAAGGCAAAGCAACAGGCATTCTAATCATGTTCCACCAAGCGGGCGGCATTATAGGCGCATTGGTAAGTGGCATCTTCTACGATATGTTCGGCAACTACCAGATGCTGCTCATCTTAAACGGTGCGCTTTGCGTACTCGTCGCTTGTGGCTATTACATGACGAACAAAGCCAATTTCGCAAAACGAAAGTTTACGACTTCATCCGCCAGAGAGACGTCACAAGCGTAATCTATTTATAATAGAAGAAACAGGATCGAATCGTTACAATAAAGCACAAAAAAAGGGTGTCCCATGCATAATGTGGGGCACCCTTCTTTCATTTGTAAACCCGTTTTGTTGGATACTTTAACGGACTGAGCAGCCCTTATTTGGCCATAATCAGCCACATTTGTGCGCTAACGGACTCAGCATCCGCTATTCGGTCAAAATCGTCCTCACAAGGCAGCAAAATGGCTAAATAACGGCTGTGGAGTCCGTTACATTTGCAACACGCACTTTTGCAGGGGGATAACGGCTCTGAGGTCCGTTAGAAAAATTCATTTCACCCTTGCGGAACTCTGGCTACGTTAGTTACGCCTGCACCAGAAGCTTCACTAAGCCTCCGAACTCCAGCTCCTCAAACTTCCGGGTTGCCGTTTCGACCTGAACCTCCCAGACACATTCCGTAAGCTCGCACGCAATCGGAACATCCAACCGAATCGTAGCCAAGTCACGGGATAGGTGCAGCATATCGAGATTCGCTTCGATTTTGCTTCTAACGCCCTTCGGCAGCTTATCCAAATTGTCCAATACGCCTTCAACCGAGCCATACTCCAGAAGCAATTTGAGGGCAGATTTCTCGCCGATGCCCTTCACCCCAGGGTAATTATCGCTCGTATCGCCCATGAACCCTTTAATGTCAATGACCTGAAGCGGCGTTAACTGCTTCTCTTCCATTAAAAGCTCAACATCATACACCGCATAATTAAGCTTGCCTTTTTTCATAATAACGACCTTCACGTTCTCGCTCACCAGCTGGAGCATATCATGATCGCCTGTCAAAATCAGTACTTCTGCATCTGGATGGGCAACGGACAACTTCGTTGCCAACGTCCCGATACAATCATCCGCTTCATAGCCTACAATGCCGATGTTCGGGATGCCCATCTCAGCCACAACGTCCTTCACGAGATCGAACTGCGGAATTAGCTCATCCGGCGCTTCGCCCCTATTGCCTTTATATGCCGGATACTGTTCCGTACGGAACGTCTTGCTTCCCATGTCCCAGCAGCACACGACATGCGTAGGATTGAACGTGTTAATTGCATCATAGAAATATTGAATAAAGCCGTACACCGCATTGGTCGGAATGCCTGTTGATGTTTTGCGAATATAACCGCTATAAGACGTCGCATAGAAAGCACGGAACAGCACGGCCATTCCATCGACGATTAATACTTTATTGCTTGTTTGCACGCACACTCGCCTCCTGTCGTCTATTCTATCATGTCTAGCATCCGGTCTCTATTGAAAATGCGACCATTCATCGCAAAATAGCTGCCGTTCATATCAAAAAAGCCTCCGTTCCACTTACGGAACGAAGGCTTCATTATATGTGATCTGGCCTGCCTATTCCCCCCGAATAAACCGGCCGATACGCTTCGCCGCATCCAGAAGCTTGCCCTCTTCTTCCACGAGCGCAATTCGGATGAAGCCAGCGCCTTCGCTGCCGAAAGCATCCCCAGGAATGACAGCAACGCCAGCCCGGACAAGCATTTCCCGGGAAATCCGTCTAGCGTCCCATTCGGTGCCATCTGGCAACTTCCACTGCATCGGAGGAAGCGGCGCCCAGACGAACATCGTCGCCTTCGGCTTCTCGACCTGCCAGCCTTCTGCCGCTAATGCTGCGATAAACACATCTCGGCGATGCTCATATAGCTTGCCAACCGGCTCCATCAAACCTGAGATTCCTTCTTGCAGTGCAACGATGCCAGCTTCCTGCACAGCGCCGAAAACACCATAATCGATGTTCGCTTTCAGCTCTCGTAGCGCGCCGACAGCCGTTTCATTGCCGGCGAGGAAACCGATGCGACAGCCCGCCATATTGAAGCTCTTCGACAAGGAGTGGAATTCGACCGCTACTTCCTTCGCGCCTTCGAATTGCAGCACACTCATCGGCTGTACGCCATCAAACCCCATCTCGGAGTAAGCCAAATCATGAACGAGCAGAAATCCGTATTGCTTCGCTAACCCGATCATCCGAACGAAAAACGCCTCGTTCGCCACTGCCGTCACCGGGTTCGCCGGATAGCCGAGCAAGACGAACTTCGCTTCCTCCCACACGCGTTCCGGTACTTGGTCCAGGTCCGGCAAGAAGCCATTGTCCGCCCGTAGCGGCAACAGCTCCGTACGAATGCCCGCCAGCTCTAATGCCGCGGAATAAATCGGGTAACCTGGATTCGGCACAACCGCTACATCTCCAGCGTTGCAAACGGCGAGTGCAAGATGAGCAAGCCCATCCTGCGAACCCATTAACGTAACGAGCTCTCGGTCCGGGTCGACATTTACGCCGAAGCGATGCGCAAGCCAAGCCGCCGCTTGTTCCCGGAATGCGATGCTGCCCTGCGAAGATGGATAAGCATACCGGTCCGGCTGCAGCACAGCTTCCGATAATGCTTTGCGAACGCCTATCGTTGGCGGTGAATCCGGGCTCCCGATGCCCAGATCGATGACTTGGATGCCAGCAGCCGATGCTTCTGCTTTCCAGCCTGCCACCTCTGCAAATATGGAGGAGCCGAGGCGCCCCAGCTTATCTGAACGCCAGCTTTTTGCCGCCATCTGCCCTACGCTCCCCATTCTTGCTCAAACGTCTCTTCATTGAAACCAACGGTTACGCGTTCACCATCCGTAACGATGGGTCGCTTCACCAAACGCCCGTTCGAAGCGAGCAGGGCGAGACGCTCCTCATCGGACATGCCAGGCAGCTTATCCTTCAAGCCAAGCTCCTTGTATACCTCGCCAGATGTGTTGAAAAACTTTTTCAGTTCAAGGCCGCTGCGCTCTACAATCGGCCGCAATTCCTCAATCGTTGGTGCCTGATCAAACAGGTCATGTTGGTCCAGCTCCCATCCTTTCGCCTGCAACCATTTGACCGCCGAACGGCAAGTGCCGCATTTGGCATATCCATATAATTTTAACGTTCCTCTATTCCCCATCGCATATCCCTATCCTTCCAAAAAATTAGCCAGCCTCTGCAAATCCTCCGGCAGGGCAGCCTTCCATGCCATCCATTCCCCTGTCATCGGATGCGTGAACGCAATCGATTCGGCATGCAGCGCTTGCCGGCCAGCCACTTCATCAGCGGGTCCATGCCCACCTTCCCTGCCATACATCTCATCACCGATGAGTGGACAGCCCAAAAACTTCATATGTACCCGAATTTGGTGCGTTCTGCCTGTTTCCAACTTTAATCGTACGCAAGAAGCGTTTCCTTCATTATAACTCGCAGCCGTTTCATAATGTGTAATGGACGAGTAGCCTTCCGGCGTAACGATCCGAATATGCGGCCGCTCCGGATCACGGTCAATCGGCTCATTGACCGTTCCTTCGCTTGGCTCCGGATTGCCATAGACGAATGCAAGGTAACGTTTCTCAATCGTCCCCGCTTGCAGCTGTTCCGATAGCTGCTGGTGCACATAAGGCGTTTTGGCAATGACAACAAGCCCGGATGTATGCTCATCTAGCCGATGAATCGGGCGAAACCGAACCATCTCCCCACGTTCCTGCCAGTAATGGACGACGCCATTGGCCAACGTACCCGTATAGTGCCCATGCGTAGGATGAACGATAATGCCAGCGGGCTTGTTTACGATTAGCAGGTCATCGTCCTCGAATACAACCTCAATTGGAATTGGCTCCGGCAAAATATCGTCGGACCGCTCCTTCTCCATCCTCACCTGTACAAGATCCCCCGTACTCACGCGATCGGAGGTATATACACGCTCACCATTAACGGTCAACCCCAGCTCGGTCAGCTTTACGCGCGACAGCAGCTTACGGGATACGCCTAATCTGCGTTCGAGCACGGTCCGAACTTGCTGACCATGATCCCGTTCTTCAACCGTCACCGATAGCGGCTTGTAATAATCCGATTCGCTCATTGTTCCTTGCGCGGTGCCAAGCGAAATACTTCCGCAGAGCGTACATATTCGGTATCCGCTTCACCGAGTGCCGCATTCGCCGAACGGGCGGCCGCAAAGAAGTAATCCGACAAGCGGTTCACATACTTGAGCACTTCCTCCGACATTTGGTGGGCTTCCGCTGCCGTCACGATTTGGCGTTCTGCCCGCCTGCACACGGTTCGGCATACATGAAGCGAAGCCGATAATGGGCTGCCTCCTGGCAAAATAAACCGGCGGATCTCCGGCGCAGCCTCCGTATGCGCATCTATCCAGCCCTCCAGCCTTGCCGTCATATCTGCCGTCACTTTATAATGATCCTCCGCCGGCGAGGCGAAGGCCAGATCGGACCCGCAGTCGAACAGCTCCTGCTGAATTTCCACAAGCTCAGCAGCCAATGCTTGCACCGGCTCCAATGCCGCAGCCTGCGCTGCTGCAACGCCTACGAAGCTGTTCAGCTCGTCCAGCGTACCATAAGCTTCGACACGCGGATCATTCTTCATGACTCGGCCGCCCTTCACTGACGTTTGGCCGCGATCTCCTGTTTTCGTATATAACTTCATGAATTGACCAGCTCCTTAATGACCTGTTTGGACAACGCTACATCCGGCGCATTAGCTGGAATGATCAGGAACATATCTTCCGCCGGGAAGCCTGCTTCCTTAAACATGCCCGCTTGTTTCAAAGGGATTCCGAACAAATGCTTCTCTTTCACTTCTTCATTCTTTTCCTTCAATATCACGCCATCCACAACGCCATCCGGATAAGCCTTCTCATCAAAAATGCCTTCTAACGGAACGCCGCCGCCTTGTCCAATCATGGCTTCAAAATCAGGCTTCGGAAGCGCGATAACGCCATGCTCTCCAGCAATATACTCAACAAGCAGCTTCTGCGCATTATAGATTGGGCTGCCGACCACCTTGATTGTTTTATCTCCAAGCTTCGGTTGAAGCTCCTCTTGCAGCTTCGTTGCCAGATTTTCCGGCATGCCTTTCGGCGGAATGACGAATACCGAAATATCCGCTTCATCTCCACAACCTGTTAACAGCACAGCCGTTAATAAAACCGACATTAACGCCGCGATCCATTTCACTTTTTTCATGCGTTTGAACAACAAAATCCCTCCACTAATAGATGTCAATCTAGCGTATAACAGACTGTCTCTACTATATCACAAACCTCCCTTCACCCAAAAAAAGAAAAAGCCCCTTTCGGGGCTTGCATCACTTTATTTAAGTGAATTCCATTTAAAACGATAATAATTCATATATTCGTTTATTTTGATATCTAGCTTTTTGCTCATCTCGATTACAATTTCGGATTGGAACGTGTCTTCTTCACCATAAGTACGCTCCATCGCTTCCCGCAACTTGAAGATTTCTTCCTCCAACAGTTGAACGGATGGGGGCAGTTTTCGCGTACGATATGTGCTTGGTTGCTCTTGCAACGTCAAACCTGATTCCGCAATCGTCAATGCCTTCCCTCCCCTGCTACTGGTAAGTTGCTTTCAATGTAATCGAATTCCACAATTAGAATTGTAAATCCTATGTTAAATTATATCAAAAGTGCATCAAATTGAATATACACTTTTTTGAGATCTTATAGGAAATTTTGTCAGTCAACTGCCTGCAACCTTGATTCCATGAACAAATTTGCCAATACGCTCAATTGCTTCAGTCAATTGCGCTACGCTTGTTGCATAGGAGCAACGCAAATGGCCTTCTCCGCCAAGGCCGAATACATTGCCGGGAACCGCTGCAACATTCGCTTCATTCAATAGCCGCTCAGCGAATTCCTCTGACGATAACCCTGTTGATTTGATCGAAGGGAATGCATAGAACGCACCTTGTGGCTCATGGCATTCTAATCCGATCTCCCGGAAGCCTTTCACCACTAAACGCCGGCGCTGATTGTACGATTCGATCATGCGTTCCATCTCTTCGATCCCGTTGGTCAACGCTTCAAGCGCCGCCACTTGGCCCATAATCGGCGCGCACATGACCGTGTATTGATGAATGCGCAGCATGGCCGAGATCAAGTCAGGATGGCCGCAAGCATAGCCCATCCGCCAGCCTGTCATCGCGAACGCTTTGGAGAAGCCGCTAACTAGAATCGTGCGGTCTTTCATCCCTGGCATTGCAGCAAAGCTGACGTGTTTCTGGCCATATGAAAGCTCCGCATAGATTTCATCGGAAATGACGATCAAGTCATTGTCTTCCACAACCTTCGCGATTGGAAGCCAATCTTCGTAAGTCATGACGCCGCCCGTCGGATTGCTCGGATAACATAAAATGAGCACCTTGGAGCGAGGGGTAATCGCGGCTTGCAACGATTGTGCACGAAGCTTAAACGCATCTTCGGCGAACGTCTCAACGCCAACGGCTATGCCGCCTGTTAATGAGGTGATCGGGGAATACGAAATATAGCATGGTTCCGGAATGAGAATTTCATCGCCCGGAGCGATCAATGCGCGAAGCGCTAAGTCGATCGCTTCGCTGCCCCCAATCGTTACGAGGATCTCATCAGAAGCGTTATAGTTCACTTGGAAACGTCCGCTAAGATACGAAGCAATTGCATCCCGCAACTCCGGCATGCCGGCATTTGACGTATATTGCGTCTTGCCCATCTCAAGCGATGCTACGCATGCGTCTCGCACATGCCAAGGCGTTACAAAGTCAGGCTCACCCACGCCAAGTGTAATAATGTCCTTGCGCCCGCTCACCAAATCGAAAAAGCGCCGAATCCCCGAGGGCTTCAAAGCTCTCGCTTGTGGCGCCAAATAATCGCTTACCGATGCGCGCCGTGCAACCGGCGCCTGTTGTTCGTCCTTAATCATTTGCAATCACCCTTTACGGCGAAATCATCAAGCGCTGGTCACCAACGGTTTCGTCGAAGATGATGCCGTCTTGTTTATATTTTTTAAGTATGAAAAATGTTTTGGTCGATAGCACCGAATCAATCGGGGACAACTTATTGGAGACGAACGACGCGACTTCCTTCAACGTCTTTCCTTCCACTTCAACAAGCAGGTCATAGGCGCCGGACATCAGATAGACCGATTTCACCTCTGGATACAAATAAATGCGCTCAGCAATGCCTTCGAAACCGCGACCGCGTTCTGGCGTAATTTGGACTTCAATAAGCGCCGTTACCGTTTCATCATGCACCTTGCTCCAATTGACAACGGCAGCATATTTTACGATAAGATGGTCGTCTTCCATCTCCTTGATTTCCTGTTTGACAACGTCGACCTGGACATCGAGCATTGTGGCTAACAATTCGGCATCACGCCGAGCGTCTTCCTTTAACAATTCCAAAATTTTCATCTTCAAATCGCTCATCGTCATAGCCTCCTTCTAGCCTGCCTTCCAACCATTAAAATGCTTTACTGTTGCATAGGTTACACCTGGATCAATTTACGTATGCTTTAATTTTACAATGAATCCGTCACGACTGCAAAACAAAAAACAGCAGCTCCCACTCCGGATTTCCGGCATATGGAAGCTGCTAATTGGCGCTAACTGTAATGGACAGGCGTTGGATGGATCGGAACAGGCTGCTGTTGGAAAGGCAGCTGGCCAGCCGGCGGCTGCCCGGTATAATAAACAGGCTGCTGCTGCGGAAGGCTAAGGCGCTGCTGTACGAATTGGTACGTTTTTTGCAGCGTCTGGTCATATTGCCTGCCTTGCTTGTCAATTTCTTGGCGAAGCGCAGGCGATGACGTGTTATACATCTGGTTTTGCTGCATGACCGTGAACATTTGGCCTTGCAGTTGCAAAGTGCTGTCTAGCAGCGTGGTGAACAGCTTACGGATCTCCGGACAAGTTGACTCGGTAGCAGCTGTCGCATACTCCCTAACAACCCGCTTCAAATCTGATAAAATCGTACTGGCCAAATCCTCGTCCGGCAATAGCGATTGATGATGGTTCATTTTCTCCTATACCTCCTGCCTGTTAGTTTTGGGGCTGTGTTGGCGCAATGCTAGCATGCTGATGCAGGGCCTGAAGCAGCGTTTGATAATGCTGCTGGTGAACGGATATGAAGTGTTGCGCCGTTTGGCGAAGCCCTGGATTGGTGCTGGCAGAAGCCAATACCGCATTTTGCTTCAATAACAAATCCTCATTGGACATGGAATCTGCGATATATTCCAATTCTTTGGCTGTCAATGGTTGCAGCACGTATCACTCACTCCTCTTATTTGGCATGTTCATATGGATCGGAACACCTCTCGTAGGATGTCCAAGGGCTGGTGCATTATGTATGGCAAAAAGCCAATGAAAGGCATGACCTTCACTGGCTTTTTCATTTCATGAATATAGAAAGGTTATGGCAAATGTACCGTTTTGACATGATCCAGATGAAGAAAGACAGGATTTCCTCCAGCAGTTGCGAGTTCTACCATGTTTTGGTCCAAGCCTTTTAACACACCGATTTTGTTCGAGTTTTCGCCAAGATCAAGTATAACAAACTCTCCAACCAGCTTACGCAGCTGTTGGTCGAACGTGCGTGCAAGCGTGAGCGGCGATGGCTTCAGCGGAAACTGCTCCGGCGTTAAGGTGTATGGCGTTGCATTCGGATTATAAGGAATCAAGTATTTCAGATGCGTTAATGACACGATTACAGAATGGTATACTGGCGAGTAGAATACGAAGAAATCATTCATGACGCTAGTCAAATAACCGTGGATCGATTGATTGCCTGTAATATAAAGCTCGGAGAACATTCCTTTGGCGTTCATCAATATTTTCCGGTATGAGATTGGATCGTTCGGATGTTCAAATACGGTTTCTGGCGGCACAATTATATTCAAGTTTTCCTGCGTACTAACCGCCCTTAGCTGCTGCAGATGGATAATTGGCACATAAACAAACTGCTGTCCATTATGGATGACAAGAATATCCTGCCCCATATCCACGAGCTTGCCGCGCAGCGGCAGCGCTTTGCCTGACACTTCGAGATCTACATAGGTGTTCATTAGTGGATGCTGCTGTTTCGTCACAATACGGCCCCTCCTTTCACCCTGTATCGTCGTCCGCATATAGGAGGTCGTCGGATCGAATCCGGGCCGGACTTCACAATCATCCAACCCGGATTCCATTACCGACACATCGCCGAATTATCGGCTAATGCGCCGTTTGAGCGTCGTCCGTTTTTTGAGTACAGGAGTTGCCGCTTTCGTTGCTGGGTTTTCTTTTTGGCCTTGAACGCCTTGTGCACCTGCAGAACCGCCGGAGCGGCCAGAACGGCTGCCACGCGAGCGCATGTTTTCAAGTTTAATCGATTGGATGTGCACGATGAAGATTTTGATGATTTTGTGATCCGAAACGACGAGGATGTGATCGCCTTTCACTTCGGACAGGAAGCCGACTACTTTCTCAGGGCCGCCCCAGTTCACTTGTACGAAATGTTGGTTGAGCGCTTTGAGTACGCCCATGAAGTTGTCTGCATTAATATATTTCTTGCTGCCGTGTCCGCCAGAACGTCCGCCCGTACGTCCGCCCGTACGTCCACCTGTACGTCCGCTGGAGTGTCCGCTCGAATGCCCGCCCGAGCGGCTGCCGCTCGTACCGTCAAGCTCTGTGATCGATTTGATATGGGCCGTTTTAACGTAAACGATGCCTTCCCAAGTTGCTACAACGAGGTAGTCGCTTTTTACTGCGAGCAACCGGCCAACGATCGAGTTAGGGCCGCCACGGTTGATTTTAACTTTCTTGCCGATCAATGCGTTTAAGAAGTTTTCTTGTTCCGGCGTTGGCCGGTGTCCGGAAGACCGATGCGGTTTGCGGCAATAGTTGTTATACATGTTTCCATACATCATTAGATAAGTCCCTCCAAATAATTGATAGATAGATAACCTTAGAACGAGAACAGAGAAACCGACTAACCTTCACGCCAACCTAATGCCCGTTTAATTGTCTTTCCCCGTTAAGTGTTCTGCATCCCTCCATTACCTCGCCTTAGGTTCATCTATCCTTGGTGACGATTTATACTCTATTTATATGTATCTCGTATGCTTGCGGTACTAGATTATGATCTATTTTTGAGAGAATAGACGGAACGCCCGCGCGATTAATAGATTCGCTTCATAGATTGAGGTATGTACAAATAAAGGAGGAATTGCAATGGCTAATTCAACTGGAGACCAAACGGGAGGCAATCAAACAGGAGGCAGCGGCGGCCACCAAACAGGTGGATCTGAAGGGCATCAAACTGGCGGTTCGGGCGGTCAATCCGGAGGTTCTCCAGGACAATCCGGCGGTCAAACTGGCGGCTCGCCGGGACGTACAGGCGGCAGTTCCGGCGAAGTATAGTTGCTTGCACCCAGTGACGCGACAAGCACGAACTGCATAGTGTAAGTAAGCACAAAAGCCTATCGATATCGATAGGCTTTATCTTTTGTCCGGAGGTGCCGTTATGTCGTCGTCACAGGGCGTCGTGCAACGTTCCATCACAATTGAACAGTCCGAGTGGGAAAAGTTGCAGGAGTATCCCCGAAGCAAGCAGTTCGTTCAAGTAAAGCTGGAGCTCGACGGAAAAAGCTACAATGCGCAGCTGCGCCATCGAGGCGGGCATACATTGAGTTATTCCAAAAAATCGTATGAGGTTCGTTATGGCAGCAGCAGCGGCACGACGCAAATTTTGCACTGGAACGCCGAATATGATGACCCTTCATTAATGCGCAACGCGCTTTCCTTCCATTTTTTCAACCAAATTGGCGTGTACTCACCGAAGACAAAGCATATGGAGCTGACATGGAATGGAGAGCCGCAAGGGGTTTATTTGGAAATCGAATCGGTTGATCGCAATTTCTTCAAAGCGCGCGGTCTTGGCTGGAGATCCCTTATCTATGCCATTAACGATGACGCGAATTTCAGCCTCATTGACCCCGATACGAATGAAACCAAATCCTCGTTATTTAACGGCTACGAGCAGCAGCTCGGCGATGACAGCACGCAGACCCGGCTCGTCACCTTTATTCGCAGGGTTAATCGTTACGAAAGCAGCAATTTAGCGAAGTTGCTAAGCAACCGGCTTGATACGAATTTTTACTTAAAATGGCTCGCAGGTGCGGTACTGACAGGCAATTATGATGGGTTCGAGCAAAATTATGCTTTATACGAAACGCCTACTTACGGCCGATATCGGATCCTGCCATGGGATTATGAAGGCACATGGGGTCGCAACTGCTATGGCCGAGTCTGCGACAGCGATCTGGTCGACATCCGGGGTTATAATGTAGTGACTGAGAAACTGCTCAGCTTCAGCAAATACCGTTCACGTTACAAAACGCTGCTGCTCAAGCTGATGGATACAGCTTTCACGCTTGACGCTTTAACGCCTGCCATCGAATCGATGCATGAATCGATCGCCGAAGCGATCCGTGGGGATTATACCCGAAAACATCCATACCAAGTCTTCGCAGCTGAGCCATCGCTTATGCTCAGATATATCGTTGAACGGCAGGAAATTATTCGCAATGAGCTCGAAGACTGGGAATAATCGCAGCGGGCTCATGCTTATCGAACACATGCAAAAAAGAAGGTGATGCAGGGCCTCCCCCTCTGCATCACCTTCTTGCCTTGCCTTTATGCCCTACACATCATGAAACATGCCTTACACATCGAATAAGTTCATGCTTAAATACCGTTCCCCCGTATCAGGTGCAATACATAATACACGTTTGCCAGCACCAAGCCGCTTCGCAACTTGTATCGCCGCCCATACAGAAGCGCCTGAGGACGGGCCAACTAGCAAGCCTTCCAGCCTTGCGAGCGACCGCATCGTTTCAATAGCATGCTCATCCGACACTTGAATGATTTCATTATAGATGGCTGTATTCAATATCGAAGGAATAAAGCCCGGGCTTGTTCCAACAAGCTTGTGCGGTCCAGGGCTCCCACCCGATAACACCGGTGATCCTTGCGGTTCAACCACTGCAATATGCAGATGGGGCAAATGCTCCCGAAGGGCTTCCCCCGTACCCGTTATCGTCCCTCCGGTTCCTGCTGTTGCCACGAATGCGTCCAAATGGCCTTCCGTTTGCCTTAAAATTTCTAAAGCTGTTGTCGTGCGATGGACATCCGGATTGGCAGCATTCTCGAATTGATTCGGAATGAAGCTGCCAGGCCGCTCCGACTGCAGCTCCATCGCCTTGCGCAGTGCGCCTGGCATCCGCTCAGCAGCGGGCGTCAGCACAACCTCTGCACCATAAGCTTGAAGCAGCTTAATGCGTTCCACTGACATGTTATCCGGCATAACAAGAATCAAGCGGTAGCCCTTGGCTGCCGCATTCATCGCGAGCCCGATGCCCGTATTGCCACTCGTTGGCTCAATGATCGTACTGCCAGGCTGGATTAATCCCCTTCGCTCTGCATCTGCAATAAGGGAAGCAGCCGCACGATCCTTCACGCTGCCGCTCGGATTAAATTTTTCCAGCTTTACGACGACTTCCGCATCCTGCTCAGACGTTAACCGATTAATGCGGACGGCCGGCGTTTCGCCGATTAGCTCCGTTATCGATTGTACGGTTTTCGGCATCTTGTCGATCCTCTCCTTTCTCAGGCTGTAGATTCAATAAATTTCTTGTCGCAAACCAGCCAATAATCGGCATGCTGCCTACGGCAAACAGCAGCCACGTAATCGCTGCTGGCGAATGATTGCGCGACAGAACAACGAGATAGGCGATCATGCCAATGGTACGCCCGAGCGTCAATGCCATTTCGCGAAGCACGATAAACTCTTCCCGTTCCCGAACAGACTGCTCGTTTCGGCCAATGAGATCAAAAACAGTTGATGTTACCGGTATAATATACAACGGCATGAACAGCGATGTCCCAATGCCAAACATGAGCAATGTCTTAAAGCTAATGCCGAAAAACAGCGGAATAATCGCGGCTGTCAGCAACAGCACTCCGGCAAGCATCCCGTATTTGCGGCGATGCGGCCGAAGCCATTTGCCCACCAGCCAGAAGCTAATAAGCGCTACAAACGAAGTAATTAGCGCATAGTTGCCGAGCTTCTGCTCGTTGCGAGTCGCGATGAAAACCGTTAGCCCCACCAAAAACATAAACACGCCGTCCCTTAATCCTTGCATCGTAATCGCAAGCGTGAACTTGCGCCAAGGATTGCCTCGCTGGCGAAGCTGCTTAATCCCATGCAGCCATTCATAAGTGCCAGATGATTGGCGATGCTTGAGCCAGAACGTACAGACGACGGCAATTCCCAATATGATCAGCGACGAAGTAAATATGACTTGATATCCCCGTTCTTGCTTCAGCGAGGTGATGATATACCCAGACACCCACGGTGCAATAATGCCTGCTGCCGCTCCTAATAACCCGGCAACGCCATTATAGCGGTCCCGATTGCCCGGATCGGTTACTTCAAAATAAACGATATTATAAGAAAGCCAAAATAGCCCCAGCGCAATGCCATCTAGAATGCCAATCGGAATAACCCATTTGTAGGCGGAAGGCCCAAGCATAAGCACTGTAAAATAAAAGCAGCCCGACAGCACAACGCCGAGCCGCAGAGCATTCATCTTATTGTATTCCTTCACCCACTTGCCAGCTAACCAGAAAATCAACCCGCTTACAATATATTGGCTTAAACAAAACCAACCGATATTCGCGAATGATTCCTTCGCTTTCCATAGATACGCTGGAATGAAGGTGCCCGACAGCGCGCTTGCAACGGCATAAAGCCCATGTACAACAATTAGCGTCTTCGATTGGCTATCCAGTTTCGTGCTGGTGCCGGGCTTGCCCTTACGCAAGGCTGAGGCTTGTGTCCCCATCCGCATTTCCTCCCCGAATCGTGACATGTCTAGCTAAGTTGTCCCAAATCGGGGGAAGGCATGCTTGCCTGTTATTGCTTATCCGCTTCTTCCTTAAGCAGGTCCGTTAACCGCTTACGCGTTTCCAGCGTCAGCTTCGTTGATGTTTCGAAGCAAGCAGGGCATACGAACATGACCGTTTCAAATGGCGGTTCGAGCAGCGGTTTGCCAATTGCAAGTGGCACTGCTGGGTTAAAGTAGTCACGGCTAACGTTATGTACGCCTAATTCGATCATGTAGTTACGGCAAGAAGGGCATTCCGGCATTTCGAGCTGATCGTCAAGCACGCGTTGAACCGACTCTTCGATTGCAAAATTCACGCGGCCTGCATGGCGATAACCATCGCCTGACAAAGCCTGTTTTTTGTTATCTTCCGAAGCCCAGTCATCCTCTTCTTCAGCTTGCTGCTGATGCTGGCCTGCTACTTCGTCATCGTATGCTTGCTCCGAATCCTCTTGATCAATGCCAACTTGCAGCGTGCGGTAACCAGACAGCTCATTGCTGCAGTGCGGGCAATGTTCTTCTGGACCGATTTCCTCATCCCATACAATTTCGGAATGGCACCATGGGCAAACATTGTTATTTTCGATTTGATCATTTTTAGCCATATTGGCTCACCTCTAATTTCTTAAACTAAATATTTTTCATATAAAAAATCCCGAATGCTACAAATAAAACCGCAAGTGCAAACAACGTACCCCATAAATATTTCATCCGTCACATCACCTTGGCCATGTTAGATAATGGTCGCGCCAATTACATAAGATAACGACACTGATATGAGCATTGCAATTAAGCCGACTGCCCGGTTATCCCGCTCGATTTCCTCATCGATTCGGAAAACAGGGGTCAGAAACTCGAATAAGAAGTAGGCCGCGAGCAGAATTCCATAACCGAATCCTGCCCAACCCATGCTTTTATAAATCGATTCATTTGCTTCGACCGCAAAACGAAAGATGTTACAAATGCCGAATATTTTGCCGCCTGTAGCCATAGCCACTGCTAGATTGCCTCTTTTAATTTCTTCCCAGCAATTGTAGCGCGTAACCAGCTCAAAAATATATAAAAACAAAATAAGCGCCATCACAGCGACTGATACAAAAGCTAACGAAGCGACAAACGGAATGTCGAGAAGCCGATCGATTTCGCGTTCCATCCGTTTCCTCCCGTCAATGAAGCTCGGCCACCGTCACCCCAGTGCCGCCTTCACCGTATTGGCCAATCCGGTAGCTCTTGACATGCTTATGGCGGCGCAAGAAATCTTGAATGCCGGTACGAAGGACGCCCGTTCCTTTGCCGTGAATGAGATGTACGCTGCCAAAACCTGCAAGGAACGCCTCATCAAGAAAACGGTCTGCTTCTATTAATGCTTCATCAAGTGAAGCGCCGCGCAAATCAAGTTCCATTGCCACGCTTTCGTCACGCGTACGCTTCAAGCTTGCCGCTTGCTTCGGCTGCTGCTGCTTCGCCACAGCTTCCGTCGACTTCAGCAACTCCAGATCATCTAGCGAAACCTTCATCTTCATGATGCCGAGCTGGACAAGAGCTTCCGAACCCGACAGCTCAATAACGCTGCCTTTTTGATTCAAGCTATACACGCGAACATCATCCCCAGGGCCAATCTTAGCCGACTTGCCGCTGCGATTAGCTGCCGGTTTCGGTTTGTGCAGCTCAGGCGAAGCCTCATCCAGCTTACGGCGAGCCTCGATCAGCTTATGCTCCTTGACCGAAGCCCCCTCTTCCAGCGCCAGCTTCCGCAGGTCCGAAATAATCTGCTCCGCTTCAAGCTTCGCTTTTCTTACCGCTTCGCGTGCTTCCTCTTGCGCTCTTAGCAGCAGCTTATCACGTTGCTCCTCGAATCGCTGCTGCTCAGCCGCATGCTTCTCGCGAAGCTGCTCCAGTTCTTTGCGCAGCGACTCCGCGCTCTGCCGTTCGGATTCAGCGCTGAGCCGGTCTTCCTCCAGCGATGCAATCATATTCTCTACGCGCATGTCGTCTTCGCTGACTTCACCGCGCGCGTGATCGATAATTTGTTGGCTAAGCCCAAGCCGCTCGGCGATCGCGAAAGCGTTGCTTCGTCCCGGTACGCCTACGAGCAGCCGGTACGTTGGGCTCAACGTCGCAACATCAAACTCCATGCTTGCGTTGATAACGCCATTGCGATTGTAGGCATATGCCTTCAGCTCACTATAGTGCGTCGTCGCCACAATACGTGAGCCCTTGCGATGAATATGCTCCAAAATAGCGATTGCAAGCGCGGAGCCCTCTGCTGGATCCGTGCCGGCACCCAGCTCATCGAGCAGCACAAGGCTTTTTGGCGTCATCGCATTCAAAATTCGGATGATATTCGTCAGATGGCTAGAGAACGTACTTAGATTTTGCTCAATGCTTTGTTCGTCGCCGATATCCGCATAAATCGCATCGAATACACACATCTGGCTGCCATCCTCCGCTGGAATGAACAGGCCAGACATCGACATCAGGCTAAGCAAGCCGATCGTCTTGAGCGATACCGTTTTGCCGCCTGTATTCGGCCCGGTTACGATTATCGTAGAGAATGAGTTGCCAAGTTCAACATCGATTGGCACGACAGCATCTGCCGCCAATAATGGATGCCGTCCGCGCTTTAGCTTCAGGAAGCCGCGGTCGTTCATGAATGGCAACGTAGCCTTCATCTCATGGCCAAGCCGTGCCTTGGCAAATGCAAAGTCTAGCGCGCCTAAGCCTTCCCCGTCCGCTAACAAATCGTCGCTGACTTCAGCAGCAGCCGCCGTCAGCTTCTGCAACACCTTCTCGATCTCACGCTCCTCCGATGCTTTCAGCTCGCGAAGCTTGTTGTTCATCGATACGATAACCTCAGGCTCGATGAACATCGTTGCGCCCGAGCTCGACTGGTCATGCACGATACCGCCAAAATTAGAGCGGTATTCCGACTTGACCGGAATGACGTAACGGTCATTTCGAAGCGTGATGATGGCATCCTGGAGCATTTTTTGAACGGAGCTTGACCGAATCATTTGCTCCAGCTTCTCACGGATGCGCGATTCCCCATTGCGAAGCTCGCGGCGAACAGAAGCAAGCTCTGGGCTTGCCTGGTCCATCACCTCCGCATTATCGTCAATGCATGCGAAGATGGCGTCCTCCGTCGGCTTATGCTCCGTCAGCAAGTCCGCAATATCATGCAAGAGCGGGATCGGATCATCGCTGTGCAGCTGCAGCACATGCTTTTTCACACGGCGCCCGCTTCGAATTGTTTCTGCAATTTCCAGCAGCTCCGCAGGATTAAGCGTGCCACCGATACGTGCCCGCTTCAGCGAAGCCGTCAAATCAGCGATGCCGCGAAACGGCGGCGTGCCTTTCAGCCGGTACGCTTTGGTCGCTTCATCTGTCGCTTGCAGCGAATGCTTCACGAACGACAGGTCCGAGCTTGGCTTTAGCTGCTCAGCCACTGCTTTTCCCAGCGAGGTTAATGCATGGCCCGCCAGCTTTTGTATCATTTTATAATAATCCATCGTATTTAAAATTTTGTGATCCAAGGCTTCGAACAGCTCCTCTCATCGTCCATTATAGCCGATGCGGGAACTGGATGCCATGACGTAACCTTCCATACATGCGAATTCCCTGTTCGGGTACGCTATGGGTGAACAGCCTCATAGCCGGCAATCAGCCGGTTTATGAGATCTAATAATCGAGGAGGGCATTTCTGATGAACTTTTTAGGCCATGTCGTACGGTTCATTGTTGCGGCGCTCGTGCTTATGGTAGTCGGTTTTATTGTTCCTCAATTTAGTGTTGGCGGATTCTGGAGCGCGCTATTCCTGGCCTTAGTCATCGCTGCATTGGGCTGGATTGTCGAAGGCATCTTCGGCAAAAAAGTAACGCCTTTTGGCCGCGGCATCGTCGGGTTTATCGCCAGTGCTGTCGTCATTTGGGTGGCGCAATTTATCGTTGGCGGCGTAACGGTTACATGGCTCGGCGCCATTCTTGCAGCGCTTGCGATCGGGATCATTGATTTGTTCATCCCAGTTAGCACGCCGTTCGAAGCTGGCCGTGATCGCCATCGCGACTACGACCGCCGCTAACCGGCTATTTGTCAGTCAACAATCCCCCTTGCGCTTTGAGCAGCAAGGGGATTGTTATGACAGCGGCAGGGAAACTTCACCATATTGTAACTGCCGTCTGCTGCCGCTTTCGTATACAATAGAATGGAGACATGCTGTCATTCATGGTATGCTATGGCACAGAAAGGGGAGTTTATTCCAAATGAGATTAAGAAACAAATTAGTCGGATCCGCAATTGTTGCAATGCTTGTCCTGATTGTCAGCGCATGCGGAGCCAGCTCAACAACGCTGAATTCGAACATTTCCGAACCTTCTTCGGCGACGAAAGAGGTTGTCATTGAAGCAAAGAGCTGGGAGTTCGACAAAACCGAGTATCGCGTCAAAAAAGGCGAAGCGATCAAGCTGTCCGTCAAGTCATCGTCTGGCTTCCACGGCATTAAAATCGAAGACACAAGCTACTCCATCCAAACGAATGAATCCAAAGTATTATCTTTCGATAAGGCAGGCGAATATAATATTTACTGCAACATCGCTTGCGGATCCGGCCACTCGAAAATGAAAGCAAAAATTATTGTCGAGTAGCGGGAAATGAAAAAAAAGCGGATGCCCTCTGGTGAAGCAATCAACTTGTACAGTGATTGCAATCGGAAGGCATCCGCTTTGCTTTTGTTAACTGGATTCAATTAATTCAATCCACTCGTTATATTCGGTCTGCAGCTTCGAATATTCCTGCTGCAGCTTCTCAAGCTGTTCTTGCAGGCGCGCACGCTCGCTGCGTTGTGCCTCTGCCTCAGCTTCCGCATTCTGTCGGGATTGCTCAAGCAACTGCACCTGGTCGCTAAGCGACTCGGCATAATCTGCTCCAGCAGCAGCTGATTCCCGGTACTGCTCTAATTCGCGAGTAACCGACTGCATATGGGCTTCATAACCTTGCAGCTTCTCGGACAGCTCTTCTTCACGTTCGAATAGCTGTTGCTCCAGCTTCTCGTGATGCTTGCGCAGCTGCTCCTCAAGCTCCGCTTGCTTGTGCTTAAACTGTTGTTCCGCTTCGGCCTGCAGCTCTTCCGCATAATCTTCTAGCTCTTGTTCACGCTTCTTATGCTGCTGCAGCGACTGCTCCAGCTCAGCAATACGTCCGCTCAGCCGCGTATGCTCCTGCTGCTGAATCGCAAGCAGCCTAGAAGCTGCAGCTGCCTGTTCAATCTGCAGCTGCAGTTGATCTGCCAGATGATTCAGTTGCCCCTCAAGCACTTCCGCTTTATTCGCGTGCTGCACGCTGCTCTTGGACGCTAGCTCTTTGCCTTCGCGTTCTTGTGCAAGCTCTGCATACAATTGCTCTAGTTCAGCCTGTTGTTTCTTCATCTGCTCTTGTACAGCATCCAGACGCTCAAAAGCATTGCCGGACACTTGCTCCCGATCCTGCAGCTCGATCTCCAGCTGTCCAATTGAGCCGCGCAGCGCCTCTTCCTGCTCCATCGCAATGAGAACTTGCTCTTCTAATTCCGCTAGCCTGCTCTCCCATTGCACCTTCGCTTGTTCGAAGCGCCGCTGCCCTTCAGCAGCTTGATCCCCAAACATTTCCCGCGTCTTAGCAAGCTCATCTTCCAGAGCTGCAAACTCTGCTTGCAGCTGCTGCTTGGACTGTTCATAGCCGGAGGACATCGCAGCCATTTCCTGCTCAAAGTGATCTGCGATCTGCTCACGCTCTTCGAGCCAGCTTGCTTTCTTGCGCTCTAGCTCACTCTTGAACGATTGTTCCAACTGGGCAAAATCAGCTTTCCATGCATGCTCACGTTCATCCGCATGCTGCAGCAATTCTAGCTGCGCTTGCTCGGATTGCTCCTGTATTACCCTCACTTGTTTCTGCCAAACCTGCTCTTGTTCTCGCAAAGCCTTCTCTTGTTCTTGCAAAGCTTTCTCTTGCTCTTTCAGAACCCGCTCTTGTTCCTGCAGTGCCTTCTCGTGCTCCTGCAACGCCAACTCGTGCTCCTGATGGGCTTCCTCTTGCTTCTGCAAAGCTGCCACACGTTCCGCTTCAAGTACTGCCAGCTGCTGCTCCATCTTGCTTGCGGATTCTCGGGCCGCCTGTTCTAGCTGTGCAACTTTTCGCTGCAATTGTTCACCGTGAATCCGCTCAGCCGCTTTGGCGTCTTCAAGCGCTTGTAGCTCTTGGCTATGCGCCTCTTGCAGTGTTAGCAATTCTAGCGTAAACGCATCCGCTTGCTCTTGTTGCATACGTTCTAGCGCAGCTGCTTGCTCTACTCGGCGCTGGTCCAATGCACTCTTTTGCTCATTTAATAGCTGGGCATATTTCGCTTGTTGCTCTTCAAGCCGCTGCTCGAGCGCAGCTTGATGTGCAATGTTCATCTGTTCAATCGTACTCTGATGCGAAGCCTCCAACTGCTCAATGGCAGCTTTATGCGCAGCATCCCGCTGTTCAATCGCTGCTGTGCTCGCAGCAACCCGTTGCTCCTGTGCTTGGCGAAGCTCCACAATCTGTTTCTCTAGCAGTTGGCTTTGTTGCTCCATTTGCTGGCGTTTTTGCTCCGCTTGCTCGCGAAGCGAATGGTACTTACGATCATTGTCCGCACGCTGCTCTTGCAGCTTCTTCTCCGCGGAAGTCCGCTGCTCCGCAAGAAGCCGGTCAGACGATACCCGCTGTTCCTGCAGTTTCCGCTCGCCTTCTGCACGCGCCGATGTTAATTGCCGCCCCAAGTCATCCCGCTGCGATGCTAAAGCTTTGGAATGGCTCTCTTGAAGTGAAGCTAATTCTGCCTCCGATTGCTCCTTCATTAGCTGCAGCTGTTCTTCGCTCGCTTGAATAGCCTCAGCAAGCAGCACATTTGCAGCTTCTGCTGCTTGCTCAAGCGCTAAACGCTGCTGTTCAACAAGCGCTTCGATCTGTTCAGCTTGTTCTTGCTGTTGAGATGCCAACGCTTCCTTCGCTGCCGACTCCACAGCCTCCAGTTGGCTTTCAGCTTTAAGAACTATATCTTGCAATGCTCCTGCTTCATTGCGCACCCGTTCAATTTCCTCTACGAGTACAGCATTACGTGTTTCTTCAATGAGCAAGCGATCATTTTCCTTCTGTAAACGCAGGAGATCCTCAGCCATATGTACAGCCGCAAGAACTGCCAGCTTAGGCATATCTAGCCTTGGATATCCTTTGGCCAGTTTGTGCATATTCTCGTCGACCAGTGCTGCGATCCGCTTGATATAGTCGGTACTTGAGCGTCCTGCAAGCTTATACTGATGTCCGTATATGTCAACCGTTACGCGAGTCCGATCGGCATCCATCAAACCTTGTCCTCCTAGTAGTAATTAAAGTCGCATTTCCTGATGTCACAAGCAGCTAACAACGTCGCGACCAGCATAGATAAGGCGAAAAAAAACCACATCGCTGTTCCTTTCGGAACTATTTCGATGTGGCTTTGTTTGTTTCCTGCCTACTTTCGCAATTCTGCACCAAAAGTTTGTTCGATTTTCGCGATAACCACGCCGTGCAGCTCGGTTACTTCCTCATCTGTCAGCGTCCGCTCAGCATGGCGGTAAACGAGCGACAAGGCGACGCTCTTTTTGCCCGCTCCAAGCTTCTCACCCGTATAGATGTCGAAGATGCGAATGGACTCAAGCAATCCGCCAGCTGTTTCGCGCGCCGTCTCCATCAGGCGGCCGGCTTCAACTGCTGTATCAACAACAACCGCAATATCCCGTTCCATCGCAGGGTAACGCGGCAACGTCTTATACTTGATCGCAAAATCAGCATGCTCATACAGCGGCGCTAAATCCAGCTCTGCCACATAGGTATCAGGCAAATCCGATTCATGCTGAAGCGTAGGATGCAGTTGCCCTACATAACCAAGCGTTACCGTTCCCGCTTCCGTGTGCAACAGCACAGCCGCTGTGCGGCCAGGATGGAACCCTTCAGGCTGGGCAGCCTCAAAACGAACCAATCCACTAATGCCAAGCGTGTTTACAATCGTTTCAACAACGCCTTTAGCATGGTAGAAGTTATACGCCTCCGCTTTACGGTTCCATTGCGCCTGTACGGCATTGCCAACCAGCAACAGTGCAAAACGGTGTTTTTCTTGCGGCAGATGCGTTAACACTTCTTCTTCCGTATGGAATACGCTGCCGAGCTCAAATACGGCAATATTCTCATTCTTGCGATTCCGATTGTAAACAGCCATTTCTAACAGCTGTGGCAGCAGCGAAGTACGCAGCACGCTGCGATCCTCACTCATTGGCATAGCTAAGCGGATAGGCGAAGCGCCATTTGTAAGCGCTGGGAACAGCTTCGTACGTTCCGGACCCGTGAAAGAGTAACTGATAACCTCATTTAAGCCCGAATCTGTGAGGCGCTTGCGCAGATCACGGCGAATTGCTTGTGGCTTCGTTAATGCACCAGGCGTCGTGCTGCCTTCAATCGGCGTTGTTGGAATATTATCGTAACCATACAGCCTAGCTACCTCTTCGATCAGGTCAACATCACGCGTAATGTCTCCACGGCGCGTCGGTACCGTAATCGTAAATACGCCGCTCTCATCGATCGAGCCTTCGAATCCAAGACGAAGGAAAATCGCTTCGACTTCCAGCTTCGACAAGTTAGTTCCGAGGTATTGGTTAATCTTGTTCAGTGCAACCTGCACGACAGCGGGTTCCATCTTCGACGTGATAGCTTCCACGATACCCTCTGTCACATGGCCGTCCGCACATTGCTCAAGCAAATAAGCAGCGCGGTTCAAAGCAGCAATCACACGGCCCGGATCTACTTCTTTCTCAAAACGGGCGCTAGACTCCGACCGAAGGCCGAGCTGGCGCGAAGTTTTGCGAACCGTGCTGCCATCGAAGCGAGCCGATTCAAGCAAAATATCCGTCGTATCTGCCGATACCTCACTATTTGCTCCACCCATTACGCCAGCCAATGCGATAGCCTTCTCAGCATCTGCAATAACGAGCATCTGCTCCTCAAGCGTACGCTCTTGATCATCAAGCGTAGTTAGCGTCTCGCCCGGTTTAGCTTGGCGCACTACAATACGGCCGCCAGCTACTTTCGCTGCATCAAATGCATGAAGCGGCTGCCCGTACTCCAGCATGACATAGTTAGTAACGTCAACGACATTGTTAATCGGCCGAACTCCTGCAGCGATCAGGCGATTTTGCAGCCATTGCGGCGATGGCGCTACCTTTACGCCACGGATGTAACGCGCTGAATAATGCGAACACAGCTCTGCTGCTTCAATCGAAACCGAGATATGAGCTGATGCTTGATCAGCTGAGTGCATCACGGATGTCTCGGGAAGCTTCACTTCACGGCCAGTCAATGCTGCAACTTCATATGCAACGCCAAGCATGCTCAAGCAATCCGAACGGTTAGGCGTAAGATCCAGCTCCAACACTTCGTCATCGATGCCAAGCGTGATGCCAATCGATTGGCCAACCGGCGTCTCAGCTGGAAGCACGAGAATGCCTTCCTGCTGTTCCTTCGGAAGCAGCTTATCGTTAAGCCCGAGCTCCTTAGCGGAGCAGATCATCCCTTGGGATTCAACACCGCGCAGCTTCGCGCGCTTGATTTTGAAATCGCCCGGCAGAACAGCTCCGATTACGGCTACTGGCACCTTTTGACCTGCATCCACGTTGCGTGCTCCACAAACGATTTGCAAGTTTTCGCCCGTACCAACATCGACTTGGCACACGTTCAGCTTGTCTGCATCAGGGTGTTTTTCCTTTGATACGACATAACCAACGACAACACCGGATACGCCTTTATTCAACGATTCCACAACATCGATTTCGATGCCCCCGCGAGTCATTTGCTCAGCAATCTCGCGGGCTGTCAGGTCCGTAACCTCGATATATTCATTCAACCATTGATAGGATACATTCATTTCGCTTCTATTCCCTTCTGCGTCACATACGCCCGAATTGATTCAAAAACCGTTGATCGTTCGTATAGAAATGACGGATGTCGTCGATTCCATATTTCAAGAGGGCAATCCGCTCAACACCCATGCCGAATGCAAAGCCAGTCACCTCGTTCGGATCGTAGCCGCCCATCTCAAGAACGCGTGGATGAACCATGCCGCAGCCAAGAATTTCAAGCCAGCCAGTATGCTTGCACATCCGGCAGCCTTCGCCGCCACATTGTGAGCAGGTTACATCAACCTCTGCACTCGGCTCCGTGAACGGGAAGAAGCTTGGGCGAAGGCGAATCTGCGCTTGTTTGCCAAACATCAATTGAACGAATTGAAGCAGCGTTCCTTTGAGATCGCTCATTCGGATGTTTGGCCCAACGACCAACCCTTCAATTTGATTGAATTGGAACGAATGCGTCGCGTCATCATCATCACGGCGATATACTTTGCCTGGGCAAATGATTTTAACGGGGAACTTGCCATTCATTGCTTTCATGGTCCGTATTTGAACCGGTGAAGTCTGCGTACGCATCAGGATTTCATCTGTAATGTAGAACGAATCCTGCATATCGCGTGCCGGATGATTCTTAGGCAAATTCAACGCTTCGAAGTTATAATAATCCGTCTCAACTTCCGGTCCCTCAGCAACCGAATAGCCAAGGCCGACAAAAATGTCTTCGATTTCTTGTACAACCTTATTTAATGGATGCACCGCGCCTGTCGGCAGCTCATTTCCTGGCAGCGTAACGTCAATCGTTTCTTCACGCAGCCTTGTTTCCGTTTCCTCGCGCAAGAACATTTCTTGCTTCTCGTTGATGACCGACTCAATCGCTGCACGAACATCATTGCCAACTTGGCCGATGATTGGGCGCTCTTCAGCACTCAAGCTGCCCATTCCACGCAAAATTTCCGTCAATGCACCTTTTTTCCCTAAATACTTTATCCGCAAATCGTTCAACTGCTGTTGATTAGCAACTCCTTGCAGTTCCTGTAGCGCCTCTGTCCGAAGCGCCTCTAAACGTTCTTTCATGCCTAAATCCCTCCATCGTGATCAGAGCCCAATGGCTCCAAATACAAAAAAGGCCCTTCCTCCCCGTTAGGGACGAAAGGACCGTGGTACCACCCTATTTTGAGCTGTGCATCCCCCGTATCTATGTGAAGACCACAAGAACGGAACGATTAAGCTTCTCTTACCGGGTAACGGCCGGCGCCGGGCTCCCTACATACGGCCATTCAATCGGCACGCGTTCAAAAGCCTGCTCAGGAGTGAACTTCAGCAGCCCGCCCTCGTAAAGACGCTCTCAATCTCCGGCGTCTTCTCCCTGTTCGTTCGGCACTGCGTACTCTTCTCCGTCATAGCAATCCATCTATTGCCCTTTATTATATCCAACTCGCCAGCAGCAAAGCAAGCAAAAAGCAGCGAATCAGCAGCGAATTAGGCACACTCCTCCGTTTAACGCGCATTACAGCGCCAAAAACACAGCTTAGCACTAGAAAACGCAACCGCATGATACAGCATAGGCTCTACCACTTCAAACCGCCATACACCTGCTTGCTTACGAAAAATAAATTCATCCACATACCGCTGCCAATAACGAATGCGGCGATATTGAGAGGCCATGACCCGCCGCGCACGTACCCCAAGCCTATTTACTGCATCTTGAACGACCATCATCTGCGGTAAAGGTTCGTCACATACCAGAGCTGGCGGCATGCCAGTAGCCGCTCCATTCCAATCACGCATCGCTTCACGCACGATATGAACCATGCGAAGGGCTGTTCGATAATGAATAGAAAGCAAGGCAGACAATTTCCGTGCCGAACAATCCTGCTCCGTCGTAAACCAATAAAAAACGAATAACCAGTAGGACATCGGCAGTTTCGTGCGATGAAGAAGCGTATTCGATGTAATCGATATCTGTGTCTTGCAGTAGACACATTCATATAAATCACGTGTTGTTATATAGGAAGCAGCGTCGTGGCCGCATCTCGTGCAGCAGAAGCCATCTGGCCAGCGCAGCTGAAACATATATTGCCGACTAGCTGCCTCATCCGGAAACTGAGACATGAATTCAGTAATACACGCAGTCACTAAGCACACCTCCTATCAAACGCCAGAACATTTGTTCTCTTTTTTTATCATAACGAACAAACGTTCCTATTTCAATCCTTTTTTCTCACGTATTTGCTTATTTCACATTTTCACCCCACAGCACCATCTTTTCAACTCTATCCCCGGCCACTGCTGTATCAACTACTTCAATTTACTGATTAACAAAAAACACTTCATTTTGCTCTTCAACAGAGTTGCTTTCACCATCTATCGCAATAAACACACTTCCCTGAGTGAAATGCCTATATTGATTTTGGAATAAGTGGAGCCGATGGACAAGTTATTCTCATTATGTGAGAAAGTCAAATTGCTCTTATCCACCGAGTCACTTCAGAAAAAATTAAAATCAAATCAGGCATAGGGTAACCTAAATCTAAAAACATGCATTTTCAACGATATAGGCATTTCACTCAGGGACAGTGAATTAACGTGACATAGCTGGCGGCAGAGCGGTCAGCTGGGAGCCGACAATATGAGGGGATGTTTAACAGTCGAGCATTCAGCTGGTCACATTACACAAACAAAAAGACCGTTATCTTGATGCATTTGATCCAAATGCTAACAAGATAACGGCCTGAGGCACCGCAACTTTCTATCTCAGATTTGTTAGGGCAGTGGAACGCGTCTTAACGTTTTTTGCGCGTTAATGCGATTAGAAGTGCAATTGCGCCGAGCGCTACAGCAACGATTGATAACACGAGTGATGCCGTTCCGTTGCCGCCGTCGTTGTTCTTGTCTGCCGATGCAGCTGTCTCGGTTGCCGATTGCGTGTTCTTGCCGTCCGTTCCTGCTTCAGTACCGTCATTAGCTTTCGTTGAATCGCCAGACGATACAGACTTATCTCCTTCCGCGTTGCCAGAGGAAGCCCCTGCTGAGGAGCCGTGACCATGGCCATCGCTACTAGCTTCTGCGGCCGTGACAGCCGTGACGGAAGCAGGTTTATCAGCCCCATCTCCGCCCACCCATTCGACGAGCGTGCCGTTCGCATACGTTTGGTAAGCTTTCCATACAAGCTCTGTTGCATCGTCTGCAACCTTGCCGTTAACGCGGAACTCAGTAAATTCCGTATCGCTCAGGCCTGGACCGTCAGCCGTCCACGTAATGCTCGTAATTTTGCTTTCCGCATCCTTCTCGAGCGTGTATTTCCAGCCAGCTTTAGGCTCAACGCGGCTAACCTTGATTTGATCTGGAACTTTCACTTGCACTTTGACCGTATTCGTATCCTTCTCTTCACTTGGTACGCGTACGGACATCACTTGATAGGAACCAGCAGGAACTTGCTGTGGCTGAACCGTTACATGCGCACTGGCAATGCCTGCGAACATCAGCAAGCTTACTGCCATTGTTGCAGCTATCGCAATTTTTTTCATTGTGTTTTTCATTATCATTTTCAATCGACATCCCTTCTTTAATACGGACCGCTTCTTTGACCTGGACTAAGTATAGCCTCAGCAATAGCCGGTCGGCATGACTCGAAAGGGCTATCCATTGTGACAAATTTGTGCAAACTCAATTGCATTCACATGCCTTGCTCGTGCGCATACCTTGCCAGTTGAACACGATTGTCGAGATGCAGCTTTTGAAGAATATTTTTCAAATGATTTTTCACCGTATGCTCGGAGATGCCGAGTTTCACACCGATTTCCTTATTTGAATCGCCGTATGCTACACGCTCTAATATTTCTTTCTCCCGTTCAGTAAGAGGCGTGGACGCGGCATGGCGATTGGATGCTGGCTTGCTGCCCTGCATAGGCACATTGGAAGATCGGGCCGGTTGCTGTGCCAAAGGCATAGGCGCCGTTCCTAAAGCCACAGTCGCTCCCGTAAACTCTTGTAGCAACCGTGCGGCTAACTCCTTAGACATTGGCGTTTCATCAATTGCTACTGCACGCAAATATTCAAGCCACGCGGAAGGCATTAAATTTTTGAGCAAATAGCCTTGTGCACCTCGCCTAATCGCTTCAAACAGATCCGTAATATCGTCGGATACCGTGACCATCACAATTTTGGCAGATGGCAGCTTCTCCTTAATGCGCTGTGTCGCTTCGAGACCGCCGATTCCAGGCATTCGAATATCCATCAGGATAAGGTCCGGCTCTAAATATTCAACAAGCGATATTGCCTCTTCACCGCTCGTCGCTTCCCCAACAATTTCGAAAGACAAGTCAGCAGACAAAATATCGCGCATTCCCTCTCGCCCATGCGGGTGATCGTCAACCAGCAGCACACGAATGGCTGTTTCTTTATTTTTCACGCCCGTCACCTCGATTGTTGACGATTTCGACTGTTGTACCCTCGTCCTTGCTTCCTTTGATTGTAAACGTCCAGCCCATTCCGGCTGCCCGATCGCGCATCATGCGTATGCCAAACCTGCCTTTTGCCCAGAAATCGGTCTCTTCACTTCCATTCCCATTATCCTGAACAACAGCTCGAAAACCATTGCCAATCGGCTCGCATGCCAATATTAAGGCGTTAGCATTCGCGTGCTTGCGAACATTCATGACAGACTCGCGCAAAATCGCCAACAGCTCAACCTGCTCTTTGCCAGTAAGCAAGCCATCAGACAGCCGCCAGTCCAGCCTAACCTGAATGCCATTGGCGTTCGCTTCATCCGCTAGTCCACGAATGGCAGACATCCAATGCACATCCGTCGTAACAGGGGCTGTTCGAAGGTTTGCAATCGATTGGCGCACGTCCTCATAAACATGGCGGACTGTCGCCCTAATCTGTTCCGCTGCAACTGCCCGGCCGCCGCTATCTTGTGCCCGCTCCAGCTTATCCAGCTTAACGGACATCAGAAAAAGGGATTGCGAGATGCCGTCGTGCAGCTCACGGGCCAACTGTTCCCGTTCCTCAAAGGCAGCCTTCATCGCTTGGCCCCTTTGAAGCTGATTAAGCGTCTCCTCCAGCATCCGGAATAGTTTCGTTAACAAGGTAAGCGTGACGAGCAACACGATAAAGGGAGTTAGCACATTGCCAAGCTCCATAGATAAATAAGGCAGCAGCACTTGATGCCGCACATATTCCCAAATCCCTGTTGCTACCGTCGGCAGCAGAAGGATTAACCATTTGATTTTTGTATAGGACATCGTTGCCCACCTCAGTAATTACGGAATGTCGTGGTCTCGACCAATTCATTATCTTCTTTATCCATCACACGAATCTCAGCTGTCCACAGGTCAGGGTATGGAATATACGGCCCCTCCGTCCGGTAGGTTGATTTTACATAACCATCGAACGCGTCAACCTCATCATCTTCGTAAGCTTCTAGTGGAATGTCGATCGGCGCATCCGGATGTTTTTCTGAACGGAAACGAAGCACAACTGATTTGGGTTGGCCCGTCTGCTCCGGAAGCCAAACTTTGAGCGTAACCTTGTTATCGCCAGGCTTATTAGGCGTTACGCGGAGCGATAAGTGCATTTTGGCGCCCATTTGATGGTAACTGACCGGTTCGTTCGGTGGCAGAGGGCTTACATACGTAAACAAAGCCGTAATGATAATGATGCAAGCCATAAGCAGGCCATCCATTTTTAAAAGCCCTGGTGCCGGCAAATCCCCTCGCCTAACCCTTAGCCGCAGGAATACGCCAGCAATGATGACAAGGAGTGCTAATCCAGCTTTTATTGCCAACATGACGCCCCAAGCCGTCAGCCATAAATAAGAGAGCTTCGGCAAGAAGAGCAGCGTCATGCCTACGCCCGATAACACCAGCGCCGCTAATGACAGCACCGCACCTCCTGAGAATCGAGTGGCGAATCTGCCCGCTTCTTTGCGGTCTTTGAACCAAAGAACGAGCAGCAGCGCCAGGCCACCTGCCCAAAGTGATGCAGCAATTAAGTGTACGCCATCTAACGCAACCGTGAGTGCTTTAGGGTTGTTAACGGCTGCGTGACCGCTCCAGCTTTCTACAGCTAGCAGCGCAATCACCCATGCGATACGGACATAGCGCCCTCCACGCAAAATAACAAACCCGATCAATGTAAGGACGACCGTAAACAGCCATGTCATCCCTACCCCTGTACGGGTAAACAGCCGCGCCCACTCGTCGAGCGGCTGCCCTTCCATTACCTCGCGCGCATGGAAGAAGACATACAGGATCGATGCGAATAAGAGTGCACGAATGGACGCAAGCGACCATTGTTGAACGATGGGCTTCGCTTCTGTCCGCTCAAATCGCACGAACGCAGACCAAAGCATAATTCCTGCCGCAAGGAGCAACGCTCCATAATAAAATACGCGTACGGCATACAATACAAATTCAGCAGGCGACAATTGGGCCGCAGTCGCCTCATGCCCGGCATGTCCGGTTTGCGCATGAAGATCGAAGGTCGAGGCATCCTTAGCCTCCGGCGGATTGCCGACAATGAATACATAGGATCCGTTTACCGGATGCCCGTCTTCGGAAATGATGCGGTAGGTAACCGTGTAGACGCCTTCCTTGAGCTTGGGCAACGCAACCGTTGCCCGTGTATGATCGGCGTTGGTTTGGATAGCCGCATTGGCATCAATGGGGCGCGATTGCGAATCGAGCACTTCAATCGCTCCAACGCTTGTTTCGATCGCTTCGTTAAACGTTAGCTGCACGGAAGACGGGCTTGTTGCAAGCTGCTCCCCTGCATCTGGAACCGTCTCTAGCAATTGGGCATGAGCATCCGCATTAGGCGACGTCCACAGCAGCCAAGAAATAAGAAGCAACGTACTGAGCAAAAAACGTTTCATAATAAATCCGGCACATCCTTTCGGGTCAAAAAAAGCGTGTCCAGCCTTAGTTTACAAAATTATGCCGCAGCATTCCGTTCTATAATTTGAACATTATCAGAACGTTCATGAAACAAGCAAGCTGTTCACACGCTAATCTGGCACGGCGGCGGACCGAATTCGTTTTCCATTACGCAAGGGACTGCCGGCTGATTTTGGCAGCATAAAAGTCTGGCCAAAACGTAGCAGCAATAGGCGGAAATCCTCGGTCATCAGGCCACACATAGACCCAGCCAGAGAGGCCTGGATTGTCCAAATCACGGACCCAAATTCGGTCATAATCATTATTCTCTTCATAGCCTATGAACTCTTCCAGTTCATCCATTGCCGCTAATCCGTTCCGATCTACTGTAATCCACTGCCCAGTAACAAATGCGGCGGTTTGTTTTGCTGCGGTATCTCTTACTAACGCGGGATATGGGCCAAAATCAACGAGCCGCCCTGCTATTCGCCCTTCCTCCGCATGAAGTACAAAAGAATCAACGACATGCCGATTATGCTGTCCTGGCAGCAGTGAGCCATAGATGAATACTCTGATTATTCTTTTGTTCACATCCATGCCCAAACTCTCCCTTCAAGTTGAATGTAAAAGGCATGCGTTAAAATGGCGCTTGTATGCGGATCGATTCGGCTTCAAGCCCTTGCCGAATCGCTGCCGCCCATTGAGCGGCATGCGGACCATCGCCATGCAAGCAAATCGTGTGCGCCACAATTGCAGCCTCACGGCCATCTGTTGCCTGAACGGTTCCTTGTGTAACCATGCGAATCGCTTGGCGCAAGGCATCATCTGTGGTTGTGAGTACAGCATTCGGTTTTGAGCGCGGCGTCAAATTGCCATCGGATTGATACGTACGGTCGGCGAAAACCTCGGAAACTGTACGCAAACCAGCCGATTTGGCAGCCTCAAGCAATAAACTTCCTGATTGGGCGTAAAGCAGCAGCTGCGGGTCCATATCCCGCACAGCGCGCGCGATGGCATGGGCAATCTCCGCTTGCTGATTAGCCATATGATATAGTGCGCCATGCGGCTTTATATGCCGGAGCCGTCCACCTTTGGACCGAACGAATGCCTCTAGCGCACCTGTCTGATAGAGAACAAAATCATAAGCCTCCTGCGGCGTTATCGCCATTTCCCTCCTGCCAAAGCCCATTCGGTCAGGTAGGCCTGGATGGGCGCCGATGGCTACGCCTGCTTCGATGCAGCTGTTGACCGCATTTCGCATCGTATGCGGATCGCCAGCATGGAATCCGCAAGCAATATTTGCACTTGTTATATAGGGCAGGAGCGCTTCATCTTGGCCAAATGTGTACGAGCCAAAGCCTTCTCCGAAATCAGCGTTTAAATCGACGGACTGTTGAGGCATGTTTGCACCTTCCTTTATTAGTATTAGCTCCGCTATCTATGGCTGGCGCAAATGGATTGCTGCCGCTAAGGCACGAAGCTCCGCTTCTCGGATACGAAGAAGGCGCTGTGCCTCTCGCAGGCAAATAGGCCGAAAGCTTATATAGTCGCCCGGCTTGGCTTGAGCCAGCAACGGGAAATCGACGGAAACGACATGCGCAAGCTTTGGATAACCGCCTGTCGTCTGGCAATCGGCGCCTAGCACGATCGGCAGACCGCCGTCTGGCACTTGAACGACGCCCGGCACGATGCCGTGGGAGGGCAGCTCGGATCGCTCTGCCCTTGGAAGAGGCGAGCCTTCGAGCCGCACGCCCATACGGTCGGAAGCTGCCGATACGCGATAGCGGCCGCTGAAGAAGGCGGTACGGGCAGCTTCTGTAAACTGCCCGTACTCGCTGCCCGGCATCACGCGCAGCTCGATGCCGCCAGGTCCTGCACCGCCATAAGCTTGCGGCGGTGCGTACCAGGCCGCCCCAGTTGCTGGGCGGCCTATGCTTGAGGCGGCGCGAGGCTTCGCCAGCGCCGCAAGCCATGCAGCCGCCCACGCGGATGGGGCGGCTGCCCCTGCGGCGGAGCCGCAGGGCACGGCATCGCCGGCGCGCAGCGGCCGACCGGCGATGCCGCCGATGGCGGCGCGCACGTCCGTGCTGCGGCTGCCAAGCGCCGGCGGCGTGCCGATGCCGCCGGCTGCCGCGACGTATGCGCGGCAGCCAAGTCGCGCCGCGCCGAACGTTAGCGTCGCGCCGGCCGGCACGTGTACCGGCCGCCACATCGCAAGCTCGCGGCCGTCTAGCTGTGGCGCCATATCGGCGCCGGTAACGGCGACCAGCAGGTCCGTCGCCGCTGTCATTGTCGGTCCCATAAGCGTCAGCTCAAGGCCTGCTGCTGACTCATCGTTACCGACGAGCATATTCGCTACGCGCATTGCATATGGGTCCATTGCGCCGCCGCTGGACAAGCCGGCTGCCCGGTGCCCGTCGCGCCCTAAGTCCTGTATCGTCGTATATAGCCCAGGCTTAGCGATGTATAAGCTCATTCTCCTCCCCCTTCCCGCTCCAGCTCGCGGAAGCGTGCCTCATCAATCGGCACGAACTGCACCTGATCGCCAGCGCGCAGCAGCGCTGGCTGCTCCCGCCTCGCATCGAACAGCCGTAGCGGCGTTCGGCCGATCAACTGCCACCCGCCTGGCACAGCCAGCGGGTAAATGCCCGTTTGCCCGCCGCCAATGCCGACCGAGCCCGCGGGGACCCGCGGCCTTGGGCTGCTTAGGCGCGGCTGAGCAAGAATCTCCGGCAATCCCGCCATATACGGGAAGCCGGGCACAAAACCGACGAGCGCTACCGTATACACGGCTTCCGCATGCGCTCGAATAAACTGCTCCGCGCGCAATCCGCTGCGCGCGGCCGCCTCCTCCAGATCCGGTCCCATGCTGCCGCCATAGCAGACCGGAATTTCCATGTGGCGAACATCTGGCCGCTGCACGGCAGCCACATTCGCCAGCATTTTGCCTATCATGCTCGCTATCAGCGCGTATGGTTCGCAGCCATCTGGCCTCCCTAAAGCAATTAAGATCGGATCGTATACGACCGTAACTGTGGCATAAGCAGGAATGACGTCGATAATGCCGTGTAGCTTATTGTCTCGTAGCATATCTGCTGCAGCAGCCATCAGTCTCCAGTCTCCAGCTTCCCCCGCTTCCTCCCACTCCGCGATAAGCGCTCGATCACCCAGCGGCGAGATGTTCCATCCCATTTCATGCCCCTCATTTCTCCGTCTTTCCCTAAGATTCAACATCCTGATTTCCTCTGATATAATTAAGTTTGGCGTAAACCAAACACATTGTCTAGAAGCGTTTCCCACTATTCGGTTTCTCAAGAAGCTTCTTCTCGAATCTTTTTGCTTGAACCTCTCGTTGAATGAAGCAGGAGGGATTACATGCTAACCGCCAATCGACTTGGCAAACGATATAAATCCGGCTGGGCGCTTCACCCGATTTCCGTCTCGTTCGGTCCCGGCATGCACGGGCTGTTAGGGCCCAATGGCGCCGGCAAATCTACATTGCTCCGCATGCTTGCAGGCTTGCTCGCACCGACGACAGGCGACGCCGAGCTTCACGGCTTGTCCGTAAGGCATGGCTACCGCTCGCGCCAGCATATCGGCTTCGTCCCACAAGCGTTCCGCATGCACGCCCAGCTGTCCGGCATCGAGACCGTTAAGCACTCGGTTATGATGCGCGGCGTGTCCGCACGCGTTGCCGCCTCGGCCTCAGAAGCCGCCTTAGCGGCGGTCGGGCTCACCGAGACAATGGACTGGGCGGTACGCAACTACTCGTCCGGCATGGTCAAACGGCTCGGAATCGCGCAAGCAATCGCCTGCGGCCCTGATGTGCTAATTGTCGATGAGCCAACCGCAGGGCTCGATCCCGAGGAGCGAGTGAAGCTGCGCAGCGTATTGGCTGAGCTGTCCCAGACGAAAGCCGTTATTCTCTCGACGCATGTCCTGAGCGATGTGGGCATTTGCCGCGATATCCATGTGCTCTGCGAGGGCAGACTGTTATATAGCGGAGGCAAAGAGGAGCTTGCCTCTCACGCCAAAGGGCAGGTATGGCGCTGGGAAACATCGGAATCGGAATGGCGGCGGCAGCCTGCTGCGGGCATTATTGCAGCCAAACGCACCTTCGAAGGGCTAGAATGCCGCGCGTTATCGATGTCGATGCCCCATCCCTATGCGATAGAAACAGAACCATCCATGGAAGAAGGCTACTTGGCATTGATCAGTTCAAGTAAATTACAACAATGATTATGAACAGAGAAAATCATCACTCTTATACGCTAGCTAGCCTCTTACTCCTTTATATTCGGTCGGCTATGCTGCACGTCGCGCTGGAATGCAAGCTGCTTTTTCGCCTGCGCTGGCCGATGATTCTTCCGCTTGGAGCAGGCATTTGGGTGTTTATGTCACTCACACTTCCTGCTGGCGCGGACATCCCGCCTAATTTCTATGGCGATGCCTCCCAGCAGCATGCTGTCGTACAGTCGTTGACTGCCGTATTGCCTGCCTTGCTAGGAGTGCTGCTTATGCGCCGTGACCTGCTAAGCGGCAACTTTGACTGGTCGTTCGGTTCGCCGTTGCCTAACGCCTTGCTCGTCGCCGCCAAATTTACTGCCGGTCTCCTGTATATGGGCCTATTTATCGGCTTTATCTCAGCAGGGGATGCGATTGCTGCCGCCCGATTCGGGCTCTCGGGAAACGCCATCGCCTATGAGCTGGGATGGATACTGTTGCATTACGGAATGACCTACGGCATCACGCTTGCGCTCGGCATGGCAATCGGTGCACTAATGCCATCCCGCTTCGCCCTGCCTGTCGCCTTTCTCGGGTGGGTATTCGGCGCATTCTTCCTGCAAATCTATGCCTTGCCCGAAACCGACTGGTATATGCTCAAAGCATTCATGCTATCGCATCTCCTTAACGATAGCACCTCATTCGGTAATGACGGTTGGACGCCGTCCCTATATTGGAGTGAATATGCCAAGCTCGCGCTATTTGTAGCGGCATTCGGCTTGTTCCTCCTTACGCTGGCTACAGCGGCTGTTCGCCGCGTACGCCCAAGCATGCACAACCGAAGGCATCCGGCCACAGCTGCGGCCGTTGCATTGCTGCTCTCGATCGCCGCCGCGCTGCCTTACGCCCATTTATGGATGGAACGGCTAGATCGCGTCGCTCTAATAAGGAGCACTGCTCCATCGTACGAGGCAATTTCGCCGCATGAGCCGTATCAATTTCAGCTATCTTCCGTCTCGATTGTTGCGGAACGGATGCCTTCTGATCGTTTGCGGAGCGATGTGACAGTTACTGTCCCGCTGCACAACGGCGCACCGTTGCCAGCTTCGCCCGAGGTGGAGAAGGTCGCTTGGCTTCAACCGAATCGCTTAGCATTCCTGCTCCACCCCGCTATGGCAATCCAGTCGATTCAATGGGACGGACATCCCGTAGATTGGAACCGTAGCGGCGAGCGCGTATTCGTGACCATCCCGCCAATTGCTGGCAATGCATCCGTTGGCACGATTGAATTTCGATATGAAGGAAAGCTTTTGGACTGGGCAAGAACGAATAACTCAGAAGGCTATTGGAGTTTCATCCACGGCGGCTCGCTTTACTTGCCTGGAACTGTGGGCTGGTATCCGCTCCCAGGAGGAGACAGCTTGTTCTATAAAGGCAGTACGGCACGCGGAGGCCCTGGCAATTACGTGAATCGGACGGATGTTACCTCGCATCTCTCAGCAGACTTCGACGTCACAATGAAAGGATTCGATGAACAGCTGTTTGCCACACTGCCAGCATGGGAGGCACATGCATCGGATGCTCCCGGCACAAAATCCGCTTTCGCCAACGTGCAACGGTTCAAAGGCTCCCGCGCCCAGTCCATTGACATCATCGGCGGGCATTTCAAGGAGCTTCGGCACAACAGCGATGCTACCACGATTGTTACGACAGATGGCGATTTCAAGCGCAGCAGCTTGCTGCTATTCGAGCTGGAGCAAATTGAGCATTATTACGCCGGCTGGCTGCCGGGCCTGCACCCTGTCCAGCAAATCTGGACAGCGCCTATTTTCACAGTAATGCCTGTCGGCGGAGGATATGGCGAAATGCTCAAAAACGATACGCTTCTGCTCTCCGGCTCAGTAAACGGCATGTATGACTCTGATTTGCGGCTCGCAGCAAACATGCTCTTATTTCATGATCTCGATACGAACGCGGCAGACTGGACGCTTCTGGATCCAGCAACATCGCAGCCGCTGTCGATGATCTATGACATTCGAAACGCAGTTCGGTATATGCACGACGCTGAACAGCCCGATGCACGGCCAATTAGCCTATTATCTGATTCCGAGCAATGGCTTGCTATTAAAGCACAGATCGACCAAGCACTTGAAGCTGGCCGCACGAACCAGGTGAAGCAAGTGCTAAGCAAACTATGGACGCGGGGGCTAACGCTTCCGGGCAACCTGACAATTACGATGGAGGACTGGAATATGGCTTGGAACGAGGAGATGAACCGATGACCGACGACGAATTAGTACAAGGGATGGCGCGTGGCGAACAAGCCTGCTTCGAAGCCTTCGTTCAGCGCCATCATGCACCGTTATCCGGTTACTTGCAGCGCCAGCTGCGGGATGTCCAGAAGGCGGAAGACTTCGTACAAGAAACGTTTCTTCGTTTCATCAAGCAACTCAAGGAACGCTCCGTACCCGATAACGCGCAAGCGTGGCTTTACCGAGTCGCCCTTAATTTGTGCCGTGACTATTGGAAAAGCGCGCAGTACCATACGGATAATCGCCTAATGGCCGAAATGCCAGAACAGCGGGATACGCAAACTTCCGTAGTCGAGTTAGCCGAACGGCAAGAGACAAGGCAAGAAATCATCCGTTCGCTTGATGAGCTGCCTGATGTACAGAAGCAGGTTGTCATGCTTCGTTTCTTCCAAGACTTGAAGCTGCAAGACATCGCAGAGACGCTTCAGCTTCCGCTTGGTTCTGTCAAAACCCATTTGTATAAAGGGCTTCGCAAGCTGAAAGACAGGCTAAAGCCAGACAAAGAAAATACCCAACCATCGAGAGGGGGAAAACAGCATGAGCATGCCAAACGATGATGAATTAAAACAGCTTGAGTCCGAAATGGATGGCACCTTGGCGCCTTATACGGTGAAGCCAGTGACGTCCAGTGATACTGCTCGCTTGCTGCTTTCACTTCAACCCGCATTCAATGAAGTGATGCACGCTTCGCAGCCTGTAAAAGAGCAGCCAATCGCCACTTCCCGCAAGCAGGCCGTATCGCTCGGCCGGTTAATGAGAAGCCAAATTATCGCTTACTCCCGTGCGTATTGGGCAGCGAGTGCCGCATTGTTCGTGATGCTTCTATTTATGGTGGACCGCCTTGGGCTAGCAGCAGCCGACCGTGCAGTAGGCTGGTTTACAATTCTAATGCCAGCAGCACTACTAGGCGGCATGCTGTATAGCTTCCGAACCTGGAACCGCGAAATGCGAATGATCGAGAGCATCTCGCCATACCCGCCAGCGCTGCTGCTGCTAACCCGCTCGCTCATTGTTACCGCGCTTAATGTCATTCTCGGCCTAGCAGCAACCGTCTATATGGAGTGGACAGACCACCGGTTTAATGCGCTAGCTTTTCTAACGGGCTGGATGTCCCTTTATCTGTTGATTAGCGGTGTAGTCGCCAATGTTATGCTTCGCAAAGGATTAAAGCCAGCACTCGCTTGGGGGCTAGTACTCTGGTTTATTTGGAACTATGGCCTTGGATTCGCCGACTTCGAGTTGTATCGCATATGGGAAGATAAAATCCAGCTTGCTGCAATGGCCGCTGGCCTTATGCTGCTCGTTATGGCTTATCGCCGCAGCCTCGGCATCCGCGAAATTAAATGATTTCCGAAGGAGGTGCAGCCCTATGCTGCTCGATTTGCATCACGTCGATTGGCGACGGGGCGGCAAGTCGCCGTTTCGCCTCAACATCCCGCGATTAACATTCCGCCCTGGCATTACCTTGTTGGTCGGACGCAACGGTGCAGGCAAAACCTCGCTGCTTCAGTTGCTCGCGACAGCAGAGTTGCCGCTGAGCGGAACGATCAGCTACGATGGCTGGACCACGTCCCGCCATCTGCCGGAGATCCGCTCCCAGATCGGCTTCGTACCTACTGGCGTTGAGCTGTACGAGCAGTTGACGGCTTCCAAGCTGCTTCGCTATATGGAGCAGCTCAAAGGGTTCAGCGGCTCTGTCGAAGCTAGCCGCGTGCTAGAAGCCTTCCAACTGGAGCCTTACCGCTCCCGCAAAATCAAAACGCTTGCGCACGGCATCCGTCAACGGATCGCTCTTGCGCAAGCGTGGATTGGCAATCCTTCCTACATGATGCTCGATGAGCCGCTCAATGCAATGGATGCAATCGAACGGCTCCGGTTCATACGCTATCTCGCTGCTTATGCGCGAGACCGCGTCGTTATTGTGTCTACGCATGAGCTGAACGAATGGGAAGGCTGGGCCCAGCGCATCGTGTGGATGGACGAAGGCCGCCCCAAGTTCGACAGCTCTGCTGCTGACTGGCTTGCCAGCCTCCCGCTTCGCGTCTGGGAAGGGCCAGCTGATGCCGATACGTACCGCAAGATGGCCCCCACCAGCATCATTGATGTTAAGCCTTCCATTGACGATGGCTTTATTGTCCGGTTTATGGCGGCTGAACCGCCATCGCCATGCTTTGAAGAGCAGCAGCCGACGCTAGAGGATGCCTACTTCATCCGCCGCCGTTCTTCTTAAGAACGGCAATAGCGTGTAATAATATCCACCATCAAATCGTTCAGCGCGCGCACCTCGTACTCCCCAACAGCCGGCTTCAAATGCTCGCCACCAACCCCGCTATGGTCCGTCAGAAACAAATACGTTCCGCCTGTCGATACCGCCATATAACGCATCAGATGTTCTGTCGCAATATCGACGCCGCTCGATGCGATCGGAATAATCCGAATGCCCTGCTCTGCTGCTTTCTCCGTTAGGCTTTGCAGCTTCTTCAACACCTGTGGCTCATGGTGCGGGGGCGCATCCAAGACGACGAACATCAGCCGCGCGAGCGCCTCCTTGCTCCACTCATGGCCCTCTATCGCATTGCCGAGCGCTGACTCCACCGCTTCAGGGAAATCTCCGCCGCCAAACGCTTCTTGTTCCGCAATCTGCCCAACTGCTTTATCAATATCTCGCGTAAACGGGAATGGCCGCACAACATAATCATCATGCTCATCCCGATAAAAGTTCGGGCTTACTCGAATGTCGAGCTGCCCGTTATTTTGCTCGGATACGCGCGTGACGACATCCTTCAGTTCGGATTCCAAGTAACGCAACTCATCGGACATCGACCCCGTCGTGTCGACGACGAGCATCAAATCAACGAGCGCGGAAGGCCTCATCGCCTCGTCGAAGCTTACGTCCATCGAACGCCCCTGCTTTAGCTCCACATTCTCGAACTGCTTCTTTTGTTGGCCTGCCGTGACAGTCAGGGAATACTTACGGTCACCGCCCTGCTCTATGAATATAGTCGGGAACATATATGCGACGCCTGCTGCATTCGTCCGTGCCGCCCATGCCTGCTGCCCATCCTTGCTAGTTAGCACAACAGCTGCATCAGCGACCGGCTTGCCGTCTGCCTTTACCTTCACTTCCAGCCTGCGAAAATCATAAAACCGCCAATACGGGCGATTCTCTTCCCCTTCATGCGACGCCATCAGCTTGTTCCATGTGCTCCACTTCGCATTATCATCCCACTCACCTGCCGTTAGCGTTCCTGCATCTGGCAGGTTGCCTTGCTCCCCGTTCGTCGATCCTTCGGCAGACGTCGGCTCTTCACTTCGGTCCGGAGCTGCTTCCTCTGTCGCTGGAGCTGATTCGCCGCGGGAATCGCTCTTTTTCTCTAACTCCTTAGAAACGGAAGCAGAATCGGTTGCCGTTGCTTCGGATGATGTGCCATTATCCGATTTGTCCTCTTCTGAAGAAGAAGAGCAAGCTTGCACCAGCATGACGAACACAATCAGCAACACGAACAATCCGCCTCGTTTAGCCCTTTCCATCATTTAAGACAACCCCCTATATTTGGTCTACAATCGTTAGACGCGACGCCAATTGCATATGTTGCAAAAACATGAAGGGGCTTATACAATCGAATAAACAACGGAGAGGGGCATGCGAAGCCTGATGGAAACATTCCAAATTCAACAAATTACGCTCGCTGATCACAGCGAAGCAACAACAATAGAGCTAGCACTAACGTCAGCTGAGCTTGTGCTCATCACGGAGCATGGTTCTAAACTATGGTATATCGACGTAACGGGAGCAGGGCCGGCGTCACTGCTTGACCACTACTACAGCAGTGAACATATCTTAGTATCGGTAACCGCCCTCGCGGCTGATGGGCGCACGTTCCAGGGGAAAGCTTATTTTCATGCTAATGTCCCCAAGCAAGCCTGCGTGCTTCGTGGCGACGATGAGCTTATTGCGCTCTAAGCCCCGGCAACCCGATTTCCGATTCATACAAAAAAGGACACCCCGCCAACTCACCGAGAAAGCTCGGTCGAGCGGCAGATGTGTCCTTTTTCTATTGTTTCGTGCTTATTTGCTGTGTGCGATTTCTGGCGTCGTCAGACGATCATAGAAGTCGACCACTTTATCACGATTGTCGCTGCTGTCGCGTTGTGCCATAGCCGAGCGCGGATGCTCGTCCAGCATGCCTGTTACCATGTACTCCATAATGTAGCCCCACTCTTCTTTCTCGCGAAGCGGAAGCATGTGCTTCTCGATCATGTCGAGCACAGGACGCACGTTGTACTTCGCGTTAGGCAGATGCGCTACGAGAAGTTCTGTGTTGCAGTTGCCTGCTGCACGGCCCATGCCGTATACGGAAGCGTCGAGCAGCTCTACGCCTTTCTCTGCGGCAATAATCGTGTTCGCGAATGCAAGCTGCAAGTTGTTATGCGTATGCGAGCCGAGGCGTTTGTTCGGCAGGTGCTCCTTGAACTTGTCAACGAGGTATGCCATATCGTTAGGCTTCAAGCTGCCGTACGAGTCAACGATGTAAACAACGTCAACTACGCTTTCACGGATCAGCTCGAACGCTTCGATTAGTTGGTTCTCCATAACGTTGGAGAGCGCCATAATGTTGAGCGTCGTTTCATAACCGCGATCGTGGAATACTTTTACCAGCTCAAGCGCTTTGTCCACATCTTGAATATAGCAAGCTACGCGGATCAGGTCGAGCAAGCTCTCGCTGCGTGGCAAGATATCGTTCTCGTCTACGCGGCCGATATCGACAAGCGCCGAAAGCTTCGTGTGGCCTTTGTTCGGAATAACTTTCCGAAGGAAATCATCGTCCAAGAAACGCCAAGGGCCAGCACTATCTGCACCTTTCAGCAGCTTAGGCGAGTTTTTGTAACCAATCTCCATGTAATCAACGCCAGCTTCGTTCAAGCTATTATACAAGTGCTGAACGAACTCAATGCTGAAGTCCCAGTTATTAACGAGTCCGCCATCACGGATCGTGCAGTCGACAATTTTGCAGTGGCTAGTTTTCGAAGTCATCCGATTGTTACTCCTTATCGTTGAACATGAGTTCTTTTTGTTATCATCATACTTGAAATAAGTGCGGAACGCAAAACATTAATCGACTCTTTTAGACTTCCGTAATGACAGATTTTGCAATGCGGCCGCTTACGAAGATCGCGCATAGCAGGGCAAGCATGCTAAAAATGAGCCCATAAATAAACATATGGCGATAGCCGACAAGCAAATCCGTTGCGCCCGAAAGCATCGATCCCATAATGGTCACGCCGACCGCAGTCCCGATATTGCGGGAAAACATTTGCAACGATGCCGAGATGCCTTTTTCTGTTGGCCCAACGAGCTGTTGTGAACCAATGACGGACACCGTCGACAGCATGCCGAAGGCTAAGCCGAACAGAATAGATCCGAGAAACACAAACCAAAATCCCGTGGAGGCCGATAACAGCATAAACCAGAGGCCTGACACGACTAGAATAGCATTGCCGGCTAGTATGAGCTTTCGGTAGCCGTACCGCCCGATCCACTTGCCTGCCGGGACGCTGCAAGCCATCCAACCGAATGACATGCCCAGCATCGCTACACCGCTCAGGAAAAGCGAATAGCCTTGATGCTGCAAAAACATCGGCAAGTAGCTCGAAGCGCCGAACAACGCTCCATAAGTCAACAATGAGTTCACGTTCATCCAGGCCACCTGCTTGTTGCGGAACAAGGTGAATGGGATAAGCGGCGAGGCCTGGCGTTTCTCATGCCAATAAAACAGAACGAGCAGCAAAATCCCCCCTGCAAGGTACAAGTATCTGCCCGATTCGACAACGGTAGGCAGTAGTAACAGCCCGATCGCCGCCGTAAAAATAATAGCTCCGCCATAATCGATCTTTGCCCGCTTCGGCTCGTACTGCTCTTGGTAAGGCAACAGCAGCAGCAAAGACAGAATGCAGATCGGCAAGTTTACATAAAACACCCATCGCCAGCTCGAAAATTCCACAAAGACCGAGCCGAGCAGCGGTGCAATGACCGCCGATAACCCCCACATTGCCGTAAACATCGCTTGGATCGATCCTCGCTTCTCTACCGGGAACAAATCGCCTGCGATAATAATCGGAAACGGATTCATAATCCCTGCCCCAATGCCTTGGACTGCGCGGAACAAAACGAGCATCAGCATCGTATCTGCGCTGCCGCACAACATCGAACCAAGCAGAAACAGGACGATGCCTGCCGCGAACACCTTTTTGCGCCCGAACAAATCAGACAACCGCCCGGCAACAGGCGCCAATACCGTCGATAAAATCATATAGCTTGCAAACGTCCAAGCATAAAGCTCGATCCCGCCAAGCTCCTCCGCAATAACCGGCATCGTTGTATTCACAATCGTGCTGTCCATTGAAGCAACCAACATCGCCATAACAATGCTGGCCAATACGCTATACTTTCCTTTCATCGTTACCTCCTTAGGCTCTTATGCGCGACCATCCTGCCTTTTATAGCAAAAGGACCGTCCGCAGCCTACACGCTGCAGACGATCCCTACTCTTAACTATTGGCGGGTAGCCAGCAATTCGGCCAATGTCCGAACCATGACGCCCGTCGCGCCTTTGGACTCCCAGCCGCGGGCTGCCTTCAGCCACGAGGTGCCTGCGATGTCCAGATGCACCCATGGGCGATCCTCGACGAATGCGCCGATGAACAGGCCGCCTGTAATCGTGCCGCCGTAACGGCCGCCACTGTTTTTCAAATCCGCTGCATCGCTCTCGATCTGCTTGCGATATTCCGGATAGGAAGGGAACGGCCAGATTCGTTCGCCCGACGAACGGCCCGCCCGGATAACTTCCTGCAAGAGCGCCTCGTTGTTCGTTACTGCGCCTGTTGCAACATTGCCTAACGCAACCTCAACCGCTCCCGTTAACGTCGCGACGTCGACCAGATGTGTCGCACCGCGCCGAATCGCCGTCGTCATTGCATCCGCGAGCACCAGCCTGCCCTCTGCATCTGTGTTAACGACTTCTACGGTCAGCCCGCTCATCGTCACTAGAACGTCGCCCGGCTTCATGGACCTGTCTGAAGGCATATTCTCAGCAGCCGCGATAACTGCGAGCACATTCACACGCGGCTTCAGCTCGCCAATAATTCGCATCGTGCCAAGAACAGCCGCTGCGCCGCCCATATCGCCAATCATTTCTTCCATGCCTTCTGCGCGTTTCAAGGAGATGCCGCCTGTGTCGAACGTAATGCCCTTGCCGACGATTCCCCATACATCGCTGCTGTCCTCTGCCCCTTGATAATGAAGCACAATCATGCGCGGCGGATGAACGCTGCCTTTGCCGACGCCAATGAGGCCGCCCATCCCTTGATCAATTGCTGTAAATTCGTCAATGATCTCTACATCAAAGCCATAGCGGTGTGCGATCTCCTCCGCATATTCCGCAAGCCCTTCTGGAATAAGCTCATTGCCAGGCATATTGGTCAAATCACGAGCGAATATAACGCCGTCTGCGAATAGCTGGCCGCGCTTAATGCCATAGGACCAGCGTGCTGCCGCAGCATCATCCTGCTCAATGCCTTCCTCTGGCACGAAACGAACGCCGATTGAATCTGAACCCACTTCATGCTCGCGTTTGCGCTTTGGACGCTCATACCACCCTAGCATGAAGCCTTCTGTCAGCGATTGGGCGGCCCGCTCCGGATTACAATCTGCTGTACCGTCAATGACATGCTTAGGCAGCAGCACTTGAACCGTCTTCGCCCGCAGCTTGCGGATCGCCTTCGACGCGCTTGCTGCCGCTTCGCGCAATCCATCCGCCGTCGCTTGCCCTCCGTAGCCCACGAAAACGGCGTAGTCGCCCGTATGCAGCCCTAGCGTTGCGATCGTCTCCTTCTGGCCACGGTTCCCCTTAAACAAGCCGCGGCCATGCAGCTTCCGAAGCTCATCGTCGATTTTGGCATGCACCCATACCTTATTGCCAGTTGGCTGATTGAGCTCCTCACTGCTAATTAATTTAACAACAACATTCACTTGATTGGCATTCGCCGAATCCGCACCGTATGTAAACGTAAAGCCCATCGTATCTTCATCCTTTCGTACTCAAGCTATAAAAAAAAGAATCGGGGGAATACTATCCCGATTCTAATGCTTTATGAGATCAATGGCAAATGGATCATAAACGAAGTTCCCTCATCCGGCACGCTATCGACTCGAATCGTACCTCCGTGGTTTCGGATGATTCGATAGCTTACTGACAGCCCTAGCCCAGTCCCCGCTTCCTTCGTCGTGAAGAATGGATCGAACAGCCTTCCGAGCGTCGTTCTGTCCATCCCTTTGCCATTATCGCGCAGCGTAATTTCGACACCTTCCGGCGTTCGCTGTACGATAACATCAATCCGGCCATTTCTGGAACCGTTGATTTCTTCAATGGCGTCCAGCGAGTTTTTCATAATGTTCAATATAACCTGCTTCACCTGCTTCACGTCAATCGACACGAGCAGCGTCTCCTCGTATGCCTCTAGCTGGATTAGGCATCCCCGCATGAGCGCCTCGCTCTCCGTCAACAAAATGACTTCCTTAAGAAGCGCATTTATTGATACCTCTTGCTTCATCGGCGCAGTTGGCTTCGAGGAATTAAGGAACTCATAAATAATGTCGTTCGCCCGATCGATCTCCGCGACGATAATGCGCGCATATTCGTCCTTGCCAAGCTGCAACAGATGCGGCCTTAGCAACTGAATAAATCCACGTATCGACGTGAGTGGGTTGCGGATTTCATGGGCGATGGCGGCAGCGATTTTGCCTAGCATTGCAAGCTTGTCGTTCTGGTATGCCGTTTGCTCAATCTGCTTGTATTCCGACACGTCTTTGATGCTAATTAATATATCGCCTTCAAGCTGGTCACCGTATGTAACTGTCACAAGGAAATGCCTGCCTGCGTTATCCTGAAACTCAAAATACCGGTTCCGGCGCAAAATCGCTTCCTTGTACAGCCGAACAATCATTTTGCGCGTGCTGCGCGTGAGCTTCGGATGGAGCATAAGCCCGCGAATCGTACGGCCGACCAGCGTCTTTCGTGGAATGTCCAGCATGCGCGCCAGCATCAGGTTCACGAAGGTTAACGTTCCATTGGAATCAAACAAAGCGATGCCAGAATCCATATGCTGCAGCACGTTCTCATACTTGTTTTTCACCCGCTCTGATGAGCGATGCGACTTAAATAGCATTTCCCTCATTTCTGTAAACTTCTGCTCAGTTGTCTTTTCCGTATCGTTCCTGAATCGATAAGCGACCATCAGCTCGATCAAAAACATAAACGAGCGATTATAGAGCCGAATGCCTTCCTCGGACTCTACATTAAGGACTAGTGTCTGCATACATTCGTCGTGTACCGCAATAATCTCCTCGGGATGAACATTGCCAAGCATCTTGCCAAGCTCAGTTGCTTGAAATAGTGAAGCTTCACTCCCGCTGCGAATATATTCGGCAAGCGCCGGAAAATAGCGCTTTCGAATAGCCTGCATAATTACTCCTCCCCAGCAGCAAGAACGGACGGACCAGCCTGTCTTTCATAACCGTAGGACGGCGGCAACCATCTGCGAAACGTAATCGTCGTTCCTCTCGTATCGTCATGCTTCACTTCGAGATCATCAACCCACTTGTTCATCCAGTCCGAATCCCATCGTTTGGCGCCAGTTTCATGGTCGTAGAGCCTGACCTCTATGCCAAGCTCCAGCTTGTTGCGGTTTATGGCTTTAATAACCATATGGCCTTGTGCAGGTGAATCTACGAGCTGCATAGCCAATTCTGATATGGTAAAAGCGATTCGCGTCTGATCCACCGTGCCAAAGCCGATCTTCTTCGCAATCTCCCGTCCTTGTTGACGGACGCTTACTGCATCAGACGGCGTCTTAATAAGGAACATGTCCATCCCCATTCGCCTCCGCTCTCCTCGCCAATTCAAGCCATTCCAGCAGGACACCACCACGATAGCCATAAACTTGGTAATCAATATGATGGATGAAATTGTAACCGTTGTCAATCGGAGATCCTGTCGAAAAACAATGGAAGAAATCGTATTTTATAATAACTTGTTAGGCATTTGCTTTTCAATCTCGCTTGTCTTGGCGATTCTCCTTGCTTTTATCGTTATGATTATTTTTATTATTGCCGTTGTTACGATTGCTATTGCTGTCATTGCGGTTGTTGCCTTGATCCTTGTTGTCACTGTCGCCGCGGTCATTATCCTTATCCCTGCTGGAATTCTGGCGATCATTATTGCGGCCGGAGCTGTTGCTGTGATCGTTATCCCTGCCATAGCCGCGTTGCTGGTTGTCCGGGCGGCCCTCCTCGTTATGATGGGGCCGCTGCGCCTTCGTAGAGCTGTTGTTCGTGTGATTGGAATCTGAGCGGCCATCATCACGGTTTTGATTTTTTGGATTTGTGTCTTTCCCGTTGCCTTTGGGCTGATCTGTTTTACCGGTAGTTTTTGGTTGTGCTGGCGCCTGCTTGTTTGTATTAAGGTTCTCCTTTTCCCCTTGTTCCTCCTTCTTGCCGTTATCTGTTTTTGTATCTTTATTGTCCCCATTGCTGGCAGCATTGGTTTTTTCTTGTTTCAAGAGCGCTTTCAAACGTTGCTTTTCCCACTTCTGGCGAGCTTCTGCATGCAGGAGCCTCTTTTCTTTGCTCGGCGGTTCATCTCCTTTATTAGTCGGAAGATCGGATTGTTGGCCCGCATTCGCTGGCAGCTCGGGGTGAACGATACGATGAATGCCGCCTACAGGAGCTGTCCACTCCTTGATCGATTGCGTCTTAAGAGTGTCTAGCTGCACGTCCGGGTTCTCGCTCTTCACTAATAAATAAACCGCCATTTTCCCAGCTGAAACACCGTTTTTCTCAGCTTCCTCACGAACTTCTTGGGGGGCAGAAAGCACCGTCACGCCGTCATCGTTAGGCATGCCGCCTGCCAATGCTTGCGGCTCGCCAGCGTGCAGCTTCTCGGTTACCGCCTTATGAATATCCGAATCGAGCTCCGCTTCGAATCGCTCGGGATCCTTTGCTTTGCCATCCAGCATAATGCTTGTAATGACGATGTCGCGGCCATCGCTTGAGCCGTTCGTACCCGATTTGGATGCCAAATCGACAATTTCCGCTGCTACCGCTGCAGCGTTTAGCCCTTTATACGCAACATCGATAATGACCTGAGAACCTTGAACGTTTAGGCCCCTCAACTCGCGAACGCGTTCTTTATTATCGATTCCCATCTCAATGCTTGGATTTACATCCAACGTTACATAAGCGACGACTGGCGCTGCTTGGGTTCTAGGCACCATGAACATCGGGAACAACAGCAGCAGTGCGACTGCTCCTGCGATCCAAGCGCCGATGGCGCGCCGTGGACGTTTTCTTCTCCGGATGCCTTCCACCTCATCGCCGATATCGAAACCGGAGCCGGGAGCGCGTGAAATTTTTTGAAACTGCCCATCTTGTGTCAAAATAATGTAATGCTTCTCGGATATCTCCATTACAATCCCTTTGCTGCTCACAGCTTCACCTCCTTCGACGATTGTGCTCGGCCTGCCAAAGAAACCTGCGGCGCGTCCGTATGCGTGATATAGGCTCTCAAATAGGGATACTCGCCCATTACCAGCAAGACGAGTGCCATTATGTATTTACGATTGCGTTCAATCGTTTTGCGGGAAACGCCCGCTTGCCCGGCTAATTCAGAAACCGGCAGGCGCCCCTTCTCGAGGATCGGGTTATATAAGAGCGGGTCGCTTGCTGCCAATTTGCCAATAGCAAACAGCATTCCCCGTGTATCTGCATGTTTAGGCGCTTGGTCAGCCAAGTCGGAGAACGAAATCCCATATTGGCCAAGCAACGCAGCGAATGTTTGAATTTCCTGCTTGCGATCCTCCTTGACACGGTCCTGCTCATGCTTATGCATTGCTTGTGCCGTCTCAATCGGATTGCTAGTCAGTTGGTCTTCGTCCTCGCGGTCAAACGCGCTATAAGGCACGGACTGCCAGTGGCGTTGCTCCTTGCGCACATAATCAATAAGCCGTCGGCGAATAACCGTCTCAGCGAACCCAAGAAAGGAACGGCCCGCGGCCTCATTAAAACCATCAATAGCTTCATTGAAAGCAATAAGTGCTACGCTATATTCTTCATTTTGAATTGGATCAATATATCGCTTGCAAAACCGGCTCGTTACTTTGAGGATATAAGGCTCATATTGCGCGATGAACGCCGCTCTTAGCTGTTCGTCACCACGCCTTATCTGTTCGATGGTTTCTTCTGGCGACGTGGCTGAACTGTCCGTAGACGGACGATCGCCGCTTATCTTGCTGATGAACCGTTTGAATAGTACAAGCAGCAACCGTTTCACCTCATCCATATCTTTCGTCTGCCCCCTCACCCTTGAGGGGGTGCAGCGCTCATAGCATAAAAAAAAGCCTCCGCAACCGGAGGCTCTGAACTTTACCTTAGGACGTCTGCCGTTGGCGTAATTTCGTTCGTCTTGCGCTCAACACGCCTAGTCGCTTCTTCAGGTCATTACTCCACTGCGTATCGTCGATCTGCTTCGCAATGGCGAGCAAATCAAGCGCCATGTCGATCTGGCTGATTACTACATCAAGCGGATCCTCATTCTCGTTGTTCACGCAGTTCTCGAACAATAAATTCGTATCCTTCTCGACATAATCTTGAAAATCAATTTCGGACGCGCCATCGCCATGCGCGAATTCTGCCAGAATTTCGTACTCGTTCTCAATCATATGGTGAACTTCTACTGACTGGCATACCGGACAGAACAAGATCGGTACATTATGAATATGAGTCCGGAAATGCTTAAGCGTTCCTTTCGTGCCAATCATGCTGGCTCCACAACAGAAACTCATCGGCATCTCACCCCTTAAAGGTATACGTTCACTGGACATTCATTGGCTTAGCAGTTGTACAGCGATTACCCGATATGCACTTTATTGAAACTTACCCCTAACGTATTCGATCCTCACCCACGAAATTCCTGCAAAATACGGGAACCAATAATAGACAGGTTATAAAAAAGCCCGCACACAAGGCGCGGGCTTTTATTCGTGGCATAAGCCGATATTATTGTGCTACGAGCGTTTTCTCGCCTGGCTTCCAGTTGATTGGGCATAGGCCACCGGATTGCAGAGCTTGCAGAACGCGAAGCGTTTCTTCTACGCTGCGGCCTACATTGTTGTGGTTAACCACTTGGTATACGAGCTCGCCTTCTGGGTTGATGATGAACAGGCCGCGCAATGCGATGCCTTCTTCTTCGATCAGTACGCCATAATCGCGTGCTGCGCTCTTCGTGATGTCAGCAGCCAGTGGGAAGTTCAGCTTGCCCAGGCCGTTGTCGTTTTTGTCCGTACGAATCCAAGCGCGGTGGCTATGGATACTGTCCGTGCTAACGCCGAGCACTTCTGTGTTCAGGTCTTTGAATTGTGCGTATGCATCGCTAAGTGCTGTAATTTCCGTTGGGCATACGAACGTGAAATCAAGCGGATAGAAGAAGAATACGAGCCATTTGCCTTTGTAATCAGACAGGGATGCTTTACCGAATTGCTCTCCATCACCGGATACTGTTTCCAACGTGAAATCTGGTGCCAAACGACCTACCAAACGATCTGCCATAATAAAAGAACCTCCTTGACGCCAGTGGCGTAATTTGAGTGAATGTCTATTGACTTGCTTCCTAGATGAATGGTACCACCAGAATGGAATGAAGTCAATATTGTATTCGTTATTTATTAATAATTATTATAATTAAATATTAGTTGCCCATCGCTGCAACGATCAGGTCACCCATCGCTGCCGTGCCGATCGCTTTGCTCTTATCGACTGCGATGTCACCTGTACGGTGGCCCGCATCGAGAACCGATTTAACCGCATCTTCAATGCGTTGTGCTGCTTCATGGTAACCGAACGTCAGGCGGAACATGAGCGCTACAGACAGGATCGTAGCGATTGGGTTCGAGATGCCTTGTCCAGCGATGTCAGGCGCCGAGCCGTGTACTGGCTCGTACAGGCCGAAGCTGCCTTCGCCCAGCGATGCAGAGGAGAGCATGCCGATCGAGCCCGTCAGCATTGCTGCTTCGTCGCTCAGGATATCGCCGAACATGTTCTCTGTTACGATAACGTCGAAGCTCGACGGACGGCGGAGCAATTGCATTGCGCAGTTGTCTACGAGTACATGCTCAAGCTCTACGTCTGGATATTCTGGCGCGATCCGGTTTACAACTTCACGCCACAGGCGGGACGTTTCAAGTACGTTTGCTTTATCAACCGACGCCAGCTTTTTGCGGCGTGTTTGTGCGATTTCGAACGCTTGGCGAACGATACGCTCAACTTCTTGTACGTTATATGCGCAAGTATCGACTGCTTCTTCGCCATTCGCAGTTTCACGACGGAATTTCTCGCCGAAATAAATGCCGCCCGTCAGCTCGCGCACAACGATTAGGTCCGTGCCTTCAAGCACTTCTGGTTTCAGCGTCGAAGCTTCCTTCAAGCAATCGAATACGTTCGCAGGGCGGATGTTCGAGAACAAGCCAAGCGCTTTACGAATGCCGAGCAGGCCTGTTTCTGGACGAAGCTCTTTTGAATTGTTATCCCATTTAGGGCCGCCAACTGCTCCGAGCAATACAGCGTCCGCTTTTTGGCAAATTTCAAGCGTTTCTTGCGGAAGCGGCGTACCTTTCTCGTCGATTGCGATACCGCCGAACAGGCCGTGCTCCGTCTCGAATTGGTAGCCGAACAGCTCTTCCGTTTTTTTGAGCACTTTAAGCGCTTCCCCGACTACCTCTGGTCCAATGCCGTCGCCGCCGAGAACTGCGATTTTTTTTACGTCTGCCATAATAGTAATTGACACTCCTCTTCTATACACACAATAAATTCTCAATCTATTATCAGTTGTACCACAAATGGCCGTTGAAGACAAAGATATAAATGCTATCGGAATTATAGTTTATGCCTATTGCTGCTCCGGCTTCGCCTGCCACTTCCCATTAACCCAGCTAATGCCGAACGAAATCGCGCCGAGCAACAGGAACACGATGATTTTGTACAGCGAGCTCTCGCCGCTTAGATCGATCAGAATCGCTTTAAGCGCGACCAGTACGATTACAATCGAACCAATCCATCGGAACGGGCGTTGGCGGCTGTAGGCTCCCCATAAAAACAGCAGCAATGCGTAGATGCCCCATGCGGCCGACAATGCCAGCTGAACACTGCCTGCCACGTCGTATTCCTCATATACATTGGTGATCTGAACCGTCAGCAAGCCACCAACGATAATATGGCTGAAGACAGCGTACATCACAGCAACGATTGAAGCCGACTCTTGATCGAGCGCTTTATATTTAACCTGTCTGGATACATAGAAGCCAAAGGCTGCTAGCGCAACCCAAGCAATCGCTCCACCGTTCAAGAACGGAATATAGAGGCCGCCCAGCGGATTGAGCCTTGGCACATCCCATGCATGGGCAAACCAATAAATGCCCGTAAAGAACCATACGAACGAGCCGCCAAGAATTAACCAATCCGAGCGAAGCTTACGGCCCACAAGTACCATAACGGTTGCGATAGCTGTCCATACGAAAGCGCCTACGAGCGGGCGGTAATCGGAGCCTGATCCAAGGCCCGACAGCCCAAGCAGCAATGCAATGGCTGCTAACGCCGCATGGATATGGCCTGTAGCAGCAGATACAGCTGCCATTCGGAAACGATAGATAACAAGCGCAAGCACACCGTATAACCCGCCGATTAGGAGCAATAGAACCGTCATCGCACCTTGCTCAGGAAGCAGCGCAGCTGCCCATGCCCCAAACAGTACTGTGTTTGCGAAGCTGAAATATACATTTACGCCTGCAAGGCTGCTGCGCTCCCGCCATGCCGCAATGTAGAACGCTATCAAGTAGAACACAAATGCTGCAATCGCATACCGCATCAGCATGCTCCACCAATTATCCGACTCTGGCAAGAAATGAATATAATATACGCCGTACAACAGCCAAGTAAATACGAATGCCGTTAAACGCAGCTCAATCCAGCCTTTCATGACGCTAATGGCAAACACAACACTGTTCATCACGAGCAAATAAAGGAACAGCTGCAGCACTTGATCCGTCTCAGGGCGCATGGCGAGCGGCGCAACCATTGATCCAAGCAGCGATACCATCATCAAAATGCGGGAATTAAACCGATATGCATAAGCGGCAACGGCAGTCGTTATCGCCGTCATAACGACTAACACCGTCATCGATTCCCATAACGTCGTGTAGATGCCCGCATACGCTGCTGTTGTGTATCCGATTGCTGCCCCTAGCCCCGTGCCAAGCTCTCCGGCTAGCCCATATGCCGTTCCATTGCGATGAAGCTTCACGCCAATCGCAGCAGCCGCTGCACCAATGATTAAGCCAGCTCCTACTTTAATCGGGTCTGTGAGCCAGCCTTGATCCGCCGAATATTTAAAGAGCGAAATGAACGCTGCCAATACGAACAGCGCGCCCAACGCTGTCGTCCAATGCTTTTTCCATAGTTCCATTACAAGCGCCTCCCGTTCGGGATGAAAGTTTAGGACCAAGTCCTAACACTTCCTATTCTACTCGCGCCTGCCAATGGGAATAGTACTAACTTTGCCTGGTACCAGTTGATTCTGCAGCTAAAACAGCCCCATATCCTTCGCTTTCTCAGCCGCTTCTTTACTGGTTCCTACACCGATTTTGCGCAAAATATTGCCTACGTGATTTTTCACAGTACGAAGCGATAAGAACGACCGCTCAGCGATCTGCGATTGGCTATAACCCTCATGAATCATCGATAGCACCTGCGCCTCGGCCGGCGTTACTTGACGCTTAAATTGGTCGACCTCGTACTCTCTCTCTACTTTCTTAAGTCGCCTAAGCTCCTCTAACACCAGCCTTGCCGCCGAGGCATCAATGGCCGAACGGTCCGCCGCCGCTTGGCGAATCGCATGTGGAATGTCCGCATAATTCGACTTTACAATATAGTTAACAGCCCCTGCGCGCAGCGCCTCCGACACGAACGCGCCATCTTCCATCGATGTCAGCATAATGATTCGTGCAAAGGTAATCGCCGGCAGCTCCGACGCTAGCCGTAGCCCCGCTGGAGTATCCGCCATCATAATATCGAGTAAAATCACATCAGGATTCGCGCTCGTACATAATGCCACAACCTGCTCAGGATCGCCTGTCTCTGCTATAACCGCAAGATTAGGTTCCGCACTTAAATAAAGGGACAGCCCTCGCCGCCACTCGGGATCATCCTCAACGAGCATGACACGAATTTCCCCTTCTTTCGCCTGCATGGATTGCTGCTGCCCGTTCATTGCCTCACTCCTTCTTCGCATCCCCTGGCTTTCTCTGCGCTTTTCCCTGCTGCAGCCGCCTGCCTGCGCTTGATTGAACGTTTCAACGACGGGAACGAGAAGGTAACTTCTGTTCCGCTCCCCCATTCACTCGCAATGCGCAGTTCTCCGCCTTGTCGGTTCATAAGCTGGCTGCTATAAGCAAGGCCGAGCCCAAAATTCATTTCTTTGCCGCTCTTCGTCGTAAAGAACGGCTCCGTTACTTTCAGCAAATTATGCCGCTCGATGCCGCTGCCCGTATCTCGAATAGCGACCATCGCCCCTCGTTTGCCGCCTGAAACTATAATCGTCAGTTGCCCGCCTCTAGGCATCGCTTCCAACGCGTTACGGAGCACATTGTGGATGGCTTCCTCCGTCTGCGCAACGTCGGCAAATACTTCAATCCCAGCATGCTCTTCTTGATAGATGATATGTACGCCAGCAGCTTCAGCCGCCACTGTAACGGCTTCGGTCTGCCTTCGCACAAGCTCTTCCACATTCACAACTTCCGGGCTTAAAACAAGCTCCTGCGTCCGCTCGTGAACGCTTCGAATCATCGCCTCTATATGCTCTGCTGCGCGTACAATGACCGCTGCATCCTCCCGGTTGCCCGCTCCCGCGGTTGACCGTCCCATATGTTCAGCGAACAGCTTGATTTTGGCGATATCATTCTTAATGGCATGATTCATCATCGCCGTCCCGCTCGTAATCGCCCGCATGGAGGAATCTAAACGGCGGCGCTCAATCATGAGCTGGACGCCGAGAAACCCATATTTGAACAAGGATACGACAAATATGCCGAACCCAACCGGGATGGACCACACGTTATACCGCCACATCCGATAAACGCCGAGTACGGGCAAAATGTAATTCATCGCCACGGCAAACAAAACTGCCGGCAGCACGGCCGCCGTTACAATCAAATGCGCACGCCGCTCCGCAGGATGCGTCGCTCGTTTTGTTATAATGATTAACGTTCCAAGAACGCTATATGGAATTGCCCAGCATGCTAGAGGGCCATAGGGTACCGGCAAATGGTCTGCAATCGGCACACCGAGCATAATAATAGGCGGAATAAGTGCTGCATACGGCAATATCTTAGCCACTCGACGCGGAATCGCTTCCGTATGATAGCCCGCCGCAAACAACAAATAGCTGTATGGCAAGCCATAATAGCTAATCCACGAGCATCCACGTTGAAGCCTGCGCAGCAGCAGCACTTTCGTTTCAAGCGCCGCAGCGCTGCTCTCATACGCCACAATCCAGCTTTCCATGACGGAAGCCAGCGCGCCGATCCCACCGCAGAAAGCGACCAAGCTCAGCCATCTAACTGCTGGGCTCCTCCGGTTTGTTAAAAGCAGCAACAGCGAAGTCATCCACAATATGGCCATTACGAACGTCATGACAGTAATCTCCTTATCTGTAACAGTGAAAAGTGGAAACCTGTCTCATTATAGCATGTAACTACTGCCCCCCTGTTTAAAGACCTGCTAAAGCCCGCTCCTTCCCCCCTCCCCTATACAAAATAAAAAAACGCCTTCCTCAAGGCGGTTTTCTATCTATCTTTTATTTCGTTTATGCAGTCTAGCCTTCAACCATCGCATTCGCAAGCTGGACTAGCTTATTGATCGTTTTCCAATTTCGTGTCGTGGTCGGCACGCCTAGCTTCTCGATTTGCACCGCTAGCTTGGAATTCCGTATGCTCTCATTAAATAAAAGAAAAATATTGTTTCCTGCGACCCGATACTGCTCCTCTGGTGTGGCATATGTGCTCAGCTTGTCCAGCCGCTCAGCCTGAGGCTCCTCTTGCAGCATCGTAACGTAGAGGCTCTCGCTATCGGAAGCCGCTTCTGCATGGGCAATTTGCTCCATTGTAAACGGACAGTCCGCTACTATCGCATTCAATTGGCCAGACGTTCTTATGATCACCTTAAGCTTGATCTGAAACGACCGCTCCACCTCTTGCTCAATGCGCTGGCGCAGCGTATCCTCATCCTCACCTGATTCAAGCAGCACGTTACCACTTTGAATATAGGTTTGAACCTTCGACAAGCCCAGCCCTTCCAGTGCTTCCCTTAGATCGGCCATTTTGATTTTATTTTTCCCGCCTACGTTAATGCCCCTAAGCAATGCAATATATATCGTCATCTCTCCACCGCTTTCCAGCCATTGTACCTAACAGTATACAAAAGCCCCTCTTACGCCAATGGCCATTCTCATGGTGTCCATCATCGTTCAAGGGGCTTTCATTGTTATTGCGATTAGATGAGGCTCATCTTGTCGCGGCGTCCCGGTGATTGGCGCTTGTCAATCAAACGGTTCAATGCGTCAACATAAGCACGTGCGCTCGCTTCAAGAATATCCGTGCTCAGGCCGCGGCCTTGTGCCGTTACTTCGTTCTGGAGCAGAACGACATGAACTTCGCCAAGCGCGTCCTTGCCGTGCGAGACCGACTTGATGGAGTAGTCCTCCAGTTCAACTTCCTCGCCCGTCAGCTTATCGATGGCATTATAGATCGCGTCAACGGAGCCATTGCCCTCCGCCGTTGCTTCTTTAACGCCCTCGTTCGTTTTCTCGATGCGGATCGTTGCAGTCGGCACCGATTGGTTGCCGTAATGCACTTCAATCGTCTGGAACGAATAGATGCTTGGGGACTCCGCCAGCTTCTCTTCCAGCATCGCATGAATGTCTTCGTCGGTTACATCCTTTTTACGGTCAGCAACGTCCTTAAACTTTGCAAATGCCACGTTCACCGCTTCGTCTTCCAGCTCGTAGCCAAGGTCAATCAGCTTCTCACGGAAAGCGTGGCGTCCGGAGTGCTTGCCGAGGACCAGCTTCGATTCCTTCAGCCCGATCGTCTCTGGCGAGATAATCTCGTACGTCGTTTTCTCTTTGAGCATGCCATCCTGATGGATGCCCGACTCGTGAGCGAACGCGTTCGCGCCGACAATCGCTTTGTTGCCCGGTACCGGCATGCCAGTCAGCTTGCTGACCAGACGGCTCGTCTTCGCAATTTCCTTCAGGTTAAGCGACGTCGTCGCCCCGAAGTAATCAGCACGAGTAGCCAGCGCCAATGCTACCTCTTCGATCGCCGTATTGCCTGCACGCTCGCCAATGCCGTTGATCGTGCCCTCAATCTGGTCAGCACCGTTGAGGACAGCGGCCAGCGCGTTCGCCGTCGCCATGCCGAGGTCATCGTGGCAGTGCGCGCTCAGCTGAATTTTCTCGATGCCCGTTACGTTCTCTTTAAGCGTCTTGAAAATGTTGCCGAACTCTAGCGGATTCAAATAACCAACCGTGTCTGGAATATTAACGACAGTCGCGCCTGCGCGAATTGCCATTTCCGTTACTTGCACGAGGAAATCAAGCTCCGTACGTCCAGCGTCCTCTGGTGAAAACTCGATTTTGGAGAAATATTGCTTCGCATAACGAATCGCACGCTCAGCCGTCTCCAGCACTTGGTCCTTCTCCATGCGCAGCTTGTGCTTGCGATGGATTGGGCTCGTTGCTAAGAACAAGTGAAGGCAAGGGTCCTGCGCGTCCTTCAACGCTTCACGAGCTGCATCGATATCTTGCTCGCGGGAACGCGACAAGCCGATAACGCTTGCATTCTTAACGGCACGGGCAACCGCATTTACTGCGGCCAAGTCGCCGGGGGACGCAGCCGGGAAGCCAGCCTCCATACGGTCGACTCCGAGCTTTTCGAGCTGCAAAGCGATTTCCACTTTTTCTTTCGTATTCAAGTTAACGCCCGGAGATTGCTCCCCGTCGCGGAGTGTCGTGTCGAAAATATAAATCTTGCGCATGCCGTTACACCTCCGGGAAACTAAATGTCCCGGTGCAAGCAGACATGCACGGTGGGCATCCATCCGAAGAGGGATGCCCACGGCTGTCCGTGAACCGGGATAAGTTAATGCTTATAATCGCTTGTACAAGCGGTTATTACTTCTTGATCCAGTGCATCAATTCACGCAGTTGTCCGCCAACTTGCTCGATTGGATGTTCTGCTTCGCGGCGGCGAGTAGCCGTCATCATTGCTTTGTTCGATTGGTTCTCGAGGATGAAGTCGCGAGCGAAGCGGCCGGATTGAATGTCATCCAGAACTGCTTTCATCGCTTTTTTCGTCTCGTCCGTTACAACGCGTGGACCTGTAACGTAGTCGCCGTATTCAGCTGTGTTGGAGATCGAGTCGCGCATCGAAGCCATGCCGCCTTCGTACATCATGTCAACGATCAGCTTCAGCTCATGCAAGCACTCGAAGTAAGCCATTTCTGGTGCATAGCCAGCTTCAACAAGCGTCTCGAAACCTGCTTTAACGAGAGCGGTAGCGCCGCCGCAAAGTACTGCTTGCTCACCGAACAGATCCGTTTCCGTCTCTTCGCGGAACGAAGTTTCGATAACGCCTGCACGCGTACAGCCGATGCCTTTAGCATATGCCAGGCCGATTGCTTTTGCATTGCCCGTAGCGTCTTGCTCGATTGCGATCAAGCCAGGAACGCCGAAGCCTTCTTCGTACGTACGGCGAACCATGTGGCCCGGCGATTTAGGAGCAACGAGAAGTACGTCTGTATCTTTATCTGGAACGATTTGGCCATAGTGAACGTTGAAGCCGTGGGAGAACATCAGAGCTGCGCCTTTTTTGAGGTTAGGCTTGATTTCTTCCGAATATACTTTAGCTTGCGTTTCGTCTGGCATGAGGATTTGAACAACGTCTGCAAGTTTAACTGCTTCAGCTACGTTCAGTACTTCGAAGCCATCGTTTTTAGCTTTGTCAGCCGATTTGCCTGGGCGAAGGCCGATAATTACTTTCAGGCCGCTGTCGCGAAGGTTTTGTGCTTGTGCATGGCCTTGGGAGCCATAACCGATAACTGCGATTGTTTTGTTTGCTAGAACGCTTTGGTCTGCGTCTTTTTCATAGTACAAAGTAACTGCCATTGTAAAATTGCCTCCTTTAAATTGAACCCTCATTGAGCGGGTGTTTAAACGGAGAAGCGGCGAAGGCGTGGACGAACCTGCGCCCCGTCGTGTTCCCTGCTTAAACACCCGCCCAATGAAAGGGTGTTGTTGAATGATAGGCTCATATGCGGCTTGTCCGCCATCTGAGCAGCTTGAATGAATGCAGCTTGCACATGCCATTATCCATCATACATGATCTGAGCGTCGAAAGATAATGGGTTTCCTTATGCAATAAGATAAGTTGGCCCGTACGATACTATTTCGCGTTGCCGCGAATCATAGCCGTGACACCTGTACGGGACAGCTCGCGAATGCCGTAAGGCTTGAGAAGCTCGACCATTGCATCGATTTTCTCCGTATCGCCTACAACTTGCACGATCATGGTCGATGGACCGATATCCACAATAGCTGCACGGAACGTCTCGACGACGCCGAGCACCTCCGGCCGAGCCGCGGGCTCCGCGCCCACCTTGATGAGCGCGAGCTCGCGGGCAACCATCGGGCTGCCGCTGACATCGACAACTTTGATTACGTCGATCAGCTTATAAAGCTGCTTCGTAATTTGCTCCAGCGTGTTATCGTCACCTGACGTTACGATAACCATGCGGGACAAGCCTGGCTCTTCACTTGAGCCTACCGTAATGCTCTCAATATTAAAGCCGCGGCGGCCGAACAGGCCAGATACGCGCTGAAGTACGCCGGGCTGATCATTTACGAGGACTGCTACCGTATGTTTCTTCATTCCGTTTCCCCCAAGATCATTTCGTCGATCGTGTTTCCTTGCGTAACCATTGGATACACGTTTTCTCCTTTGCGGACGACGAATTCAACGACCGCAGGACCAGGATGGGCAAGCGCCGCTTCCCATGCTGCACGCGCTTCTTCCTTGTTCGTAGCACGGAAACCTTTTACGCCATAAGCGTCTGCAAGCTTAACGAAGTCTGGGCTTCCTGCCAGATCGATATGGCTATAACGGTTGTCATAGATGATTTCTTGCCACTGGCGAACCATGCCCAGCACTTGGTTGTTAATGATCGCAACCTTAACAGGGATGTTGTTAATCGCGCAGATTGCAAGCTCTTGCGCACACATCTGCATGCCGCCGTCACCGTTGATGGAAACGACTGTGCGATCCGGATTCGCCATCTGGGCGCCAATGGCCGAAGGGAAACCGAAGCCCATCGTGCCAAGGCCGCCGGATGTTACGAACGAGCGCGGCTTATTGAATTTGTAATATTGCGCAGCCCACATTTGGTGTTGGCCTACGTCCGTCGTGACGATTGCATCGCCATTAGTCGTCTCGTGAAGAAGCTCAACGACCCATTGCGGCTTCAGCTCGACATCCGAATCCACATACGACAGTGGATTTTCAGCCTTCATCTTCGTAATCAGTGCGCGCCAAGCGTCCGCTTTCGTCGCTGGTTTAGCATCTTGGTTCGCCAATTCGAGCACGGTTTTAATATCGCCAACGATTGGAATGTCTGTAGCAACGTTCTTGCCAATCTCTGCTGGATCGATATCAATATGGACGATCTTCGCGTTCGGCGCAAAGCCGTCCAGCTTCATCGTAACGCGGTCATCGAAGCGCGCGCCGATATTGATAAGAAGATCCGAACCTTGAATCGCTTTATTCGACGCGTAAGCGCCGTGCATGCCTGGCATGCCTACCCACAGGTCGTTGCCGCTTGGGAAGCCGCCAAGGCCTAGAAGTGTAGTCGTTACTGGAATATTCGTTTTCGTTGCGAATGCCAGCAGCTCCTCATGGGCGCCGGAATATACAACGCCGCCGCCTGCAAGAATGAGCGGGCGCTCTGCTTCTTCAATCGCTTTAAGCATCTTGTCAACTTGCTGCTTCTTAGGCGATACCGTTGGGTTATAGCCGCGAAGCGCTACTTCGCCAACTGCTGGCTTAAACAATGTTTTGTGCGCCGATACGTCCTTCGGAATATCGATGAGAACCGGGCCTTTACGGCCGGAATTCGCGATATGGAACGCTTCATGAATGACGCGTGGCAGATCCTCTACGTTACGTACAAGGTAGCTGTGCTTCGTGATCGGCATCGTAATGCCTGTGATGTCCGCTTCTTGGAACGCATCTGTACCAATTGCCGAAGTCGCAACGTTGCCTGTAATGACAACGAGCGGAACAGAATCCATATACGCCGTTGCGATGCCTGTTACCAAGTTTGTAGCGCCTGGACCAGATGTTGCGATACAGACGCCAACCTTGCCGCTAGCACGCGCGTAGCCGTCTGCAGCATGGATTGCCCCTTGCTCATGGCGGGTCAGAATATGATTGAAATCATCAAATCCGTGCATCGCATCGTAGATATACAATACGGCACCGCCCGGATAGCCGAATACGCATTCGACACCCTCCAGCACTAGACTGCGAAGCAATATTTCCGAACCGGAAATGACCTCCGGTTTGCTCATTTTCTCGATAAGCTCTTGTTTTGAACGAAGCGTTGTCCCTTGCGTCGCCATCCTTCATCTCTCCTTTCATTCAACCAACAAACAACAAAAAAGCCTTTCGCCTCCGTTGCTTCCAATTAAGCAACGGGACGAAAGGCATATCTTCCGTGGTACCACCCAGATTTGTTACGCATCTCGCAATGCATAACCTCGACAGGTAAGAACAGCGCGAACGCCAAACATTCCTACCATGAGCACAGTAACGTGTGCCAAGCGATTCTCCCTAATGCGCGAATTGTATTCGCTTTTCAAGAGAATGGCTCCGAGGTGAGCTCGTCGAAAAGGGGTTTTGGCGATGGTTGCAGCAAATTCCATCCGCTCTCTGAGCAAAAGAGCCCTTAACACTTCGTCCTCATCATTGCCGATTACGTATTAGCTTAAACCCTATTATATGCCTGGTGATTACGTTCGTCAAGCCTAGTATGCAACAGGCACGGAAAAGTTATGTATCGATATAACCAGCCATTACGGCATCGCATACACTATTGCAACGAACGCGCAAGGAGGCTGCCGCCAGTGCCTATTCGCATAAGAAAAGCCCGACTAGATGATTCGCCTATTCTGGAGCTGATTCGCAAAGAAATTATCCCTTACTCCTACCTATACTCCTTGCATGACGCTCCTACGTCCGAGGAACTCCGCGCCCGGCTTGATATTGGCGCCACGCATGTCGCTGCATATTCAGTAACAAATGATACTTATGCATTCGTCCACTCCATCGCACAAGGCGAAACGTTATACGTTGATCTTCTGGCCGTGCATCCAACTTGCCGCAAACGCGGCACAGGGAAACGATTAATGGAGGCTGCAGAAGCCTATGGGCTAGCGCAAGGCTGTACAACGTCCCTGTTATATGTTGACCAAAGCAACGGCGCGGCACTTCGGTTTTATGAGAACCTCGGTTACCGCGCCACTCGATTCGTCGAACCGATTCGCTGCCATGAAATGAAAAAGCCTCTAGGCAGCCCATTGCTCACCCGGCGTTCTTCTAACCGCCGCCGCTAGCTACTGGCCGATTGGCTTAATAAAATCCGCCACTGCCTTTTGGTCCGTATGGCCCATATCCGCCACCGCCATATTGGTTGTACCCAGCGCCCCCATACGGGCCATATCCCGGTCCACCGCCATAGCCGCCGCCATAACCTGGTCCGCCGCCGTACGGCGGGCAACACTTGCCCCCGCCAAAGCCTCCTCCAAAGCCGCCGCCAGCAAACAAGCCGATTGCGAGCAAGTCAAACAATACGAGAGGCAGTATCGCTCTAGTGTGCACGTCGCCGCTTTTGCCAAACGGCTCCATATAAAGCTTATTATCATGGAAGCGTGTTAATTTGCCCAGTACGACTGAGCCATCCCGCCGAGTTGCATAGATGGATTTGCCGATCAGTTTCCTTACATCCTGTTCGGAAACATGCTGCATGCCAAATCCCTCCTTTCCCGTTGTCTTACAGACTATGCGATAGGATCTGAGCTGGCTTGTTTGTTTGTACCCCCATCATATATACACAGCAAAAAGCCTCGTCCCATATTAGGACGAGGCTTTAATATAACGCCATACTAAGCGTTAATTTTTTGTTTCGCTACACCTGCGAGCGAGTTGAACGCGCTAATATCGTTGACTGCGAGGTCAGCGAGGATTTTGCGGTTAACTTCGATGCCAGCAAGTTTCAAGCCGTACATGAATTTGTTGTAGGAAAGACCGTTCAGACGCGCTGCCGCGTTGATACGTACGATCCACAGTCTGCGGAAGTCGCGTTTAACTTGGCGACGGTCGCGGTATGCGTAGAGCAACGATTTCATTACTTGCTCTTTTGCTGTTTTAAACAGGCGATGTTTCGAACCGAAGTAACCTTTCGCAAGCTTCAAAATCCGTTTACGACGACGAGCGCGGACGAATCCGCCTTTAACTCTTGCCATGAGTGAAGACCTCCTGAGTGTTGTTTTAGTTTATGAATTGCATCGCGAGGCTCGCGATAATGGACTATTTCAGGTTAGCCAAACCTTGTTGCAGACGGCGAACGTCGCCAGCTGCCATGAGCGGTTGACCAGCCAAAACGCGTTTTTGACGGCCGGATTTGTGGGAAAGCAAGTGGTTTCTGTACGCTTTGAAGCGTTTCACTTTGCCCGTACCGGTAATTTTGAAGCGGTCTTTCAGACTGCTGTGCGTTTTCATCTTAGGCATTCGATTGTTCCTCCTTGATAATGTTAGCTAGTTATTTTGGGCGCCAAAATCATGATCATACTGCGGCCTTCCAGTTTAGGGACACGCTCCACGCTGCATAATTCGGCGACTTCTTTTGAGAGGCGATCAAGGATCCGTTGTCCGATCGCGGCATGCGCGATCTCACGTCCACGATAACGAACGGAGCACTTTACTTTGTCGCCTTCCTTCAAAAACTTCACGACATTGCGAAGTTTCGTCTGGTAGTCGTTTTCCTCGATATTCGAACGGAACCACACTTCCTTAAGATCAACGATCTTTTGGTTTTTGCGCGCTTCCTTCTCTTTCTTCTGCTGCTCGTAACGGAATTTGCCGTAGTCCATGATGCGGCATACCGGCGGCTTGGCTTGCGGTGCGACATTAACGAGATCCATGCTCAGATCAATTGCCATCTGAAGTGCTTCGCGAATCGGCTTAATGCCGATCTGTTCACCTTCTGCGCCTACAATACGTACCTCGCGAGCTCGAATTTCGTCATTAATTTGATGTTCTCTGCTAATAACGTGCCACCTCCATAAATTAGTTTCTCATGTATTCACCCAAATAAAAATGCGGGTCCATCAGGACCCGCATGCCATAACCATTCGTTAGTGCAACGCCATCTCCTAATGGATTGAGCGTGCAGCATATTCGATCGGTCGCATATAACCAGTTGGCTTAACTGCCAGGCAGGTGAGAAGCGGGTGCCTCTTCTTTCGCGATAAGTTTTAGTGTTACCGGATTACTATAGCATACCGGTATATCCGGCGTCAACACAAGGCTGCAAAACAATTGGATCAGCTAACCTGCTTGCTTTGTACCTCTTCAAGCCGGATAACACGCGTATGCTGCGTATGGCTCCATTGCTTATTGTTCTGTGTGAAGAACGCATAGAACGTAATCGGCCACCACGACAGAAGGAAGAACGGCAGTGTAAGAAGATGCGCATACATCCGCCAGTTACGGACATTCTCAGGGATAAGCGACAGCGGGAACATCACGACGGAAGCCACAATTGCTACGCCAACTACCCACCAAGGCAGGTACTCATAAATAGAGCCGAAGAGATTATCCGCAGGGATCAGGTTGTCGCCCCACAGCATCAGCGTCATCATGAATCCGATAAATGTGTTGTAAACGGAGACCGAATACAGCGCCGCATCAAATTTAACGAAGCTGCGCTCCTTGATGCTTGCCCACAGCAGCGGGAAGAAATAGTGGCGGGCAACGTTAAAGTGCCCTTGCATCCAGCGGAGGCGTTGGCGCGCAGAAGCGCGGAACGACACCGGCTTTTCATCATACACTTTGGCATCGTAATTCAACACTGGATGTACGCCGCGCTGAATGCAACGCATCGTGAACTCAAGATCCTCAACAAGGCTTGTTGCTCCCCATCCCATATCTTTGAGCAGCTTGGACTCGAAGCACATGCCTGTGCCGCCCAAGAAGTTGGCCATTTTCAAATTGCGGCGGGACAGCTGCCACAAACGGTTGCAATACCAATACGTAATGCCGTATGCCGCAGTTACCCACGAATCGTTCGGGTTCTTCGTGTCGAGATAGCCTTGAATAACTTGGTGGCCATCGCACAGGTCGTCATTCATCAGGTGAAGGAAATCGCTGTTGCACAAGTTGTCCGCATCGAACATGACCACTGCGTCGTATTGGCGCGGCATGCTCCAAAGCTCTTTGAGCATCCACTCAATCGCGTAACCTTTGCCCTTAAGGGTCGTGTTCTTGCGAACGCATGCATTCACGCCATAGCTGCGCGCGATATCAGCTGTTCCATCCGTGCAGTTGTCGCAAATGACAAAAATATCATATAACTCTTTTGGATAATCTAGATTTTGCAAATTCTCAATCAGCGCGCCTACGACTTGCTCCTCGTTATGCGCAGCGACGAGTACGGCGAATGACTTCTTCGGTTCATGGCGGCGGCTGCTCTTTTTCCGGTAAATCCCGAACAGCGCAAGCACGAACTGGTACACGCCAACAAACGCTAAGAACACTTGAAACGCCATCACTAAAACATTTAACATTTTTTATTTTGCCCCCTTGACCCCTTTTTTAATGTCTTCTCTCTCTGTTATTTGGTAACTGGCAGCATGATCATCGCAACTATATCCATCTACGGTCGCCGTCCGAAGACGTTCTATATATTTAGAAATTATTTTTTTGCGACCATAGTGAATTTTGCACCGTTCGGACAGCTTTGTCAAAAACGGTTTTAGCGCCCATATCGCCTTTTACGCTTGGAAAAACGCTTCCATGGCAACTGAACTTCCCTGTTGCCCCGAATTGCGCCTGCATCCCCCTTATTTTCATCCATTTGCGGCATTTTTAATGCTTACGTACTCCTTAACGAATGAATCGACAATTCGGTTCCGTTCGATTTGCCCCCTCATGTGACAAAACGGTGAACCGTCTTGCCCCCTTCTCCCGCTTCAGCTTCCCGAAATTGTGACAGCAGCCGATCGAATATGGCCTCCCATGACTGGCTCTGGGCATAAGCAATCCCGCGTTCTGCCAGAATAAGGCGCAGCTCCGGATTCCGGTACAACAGCCCTAGCGCGCTTGCGAATGCCTCGACATTGCCTGGCTCGCAAAGTAACCCATTCTCCCGATGCCTAACCGTGTCCGCCACTCCTCCTGCAGCAGCACATACGACGGGCGTGCCTGAAGCCATGGCCTCGAGGACGACATTGCCGAACGTTTCTGTCGAAGAAGGAAATAGGAAAATGTCAGCGGCCGCATATAACTCGCGCAGCACAGGCAGCTCTGTGAATCCGAGGAACGACACCGGCAATTGGTCCCGTTTGCAGCGCTCGGCCAGCTCAGCCGCGGAGGGGCCGTCTCCTGCAATAAGGAGAACTGCCTCTGGGCAGCTCGCTGCGCGAAACTGCTCGAATGCATCAATCGCTATGCCGATATCTTTCTCTGGCGCCAACCTTCCAACATAAAGCACGGCAAAACGATCCGGCTCGATGCCATGCGACGCCAACACTTCAGAGCGATTGGCCCCCGGATAATACTGGTCCTGCGCAATGCCTCTTGGCCATACCTGCAGCCGCTCCTCGCGCCATCCCCGCTGAACCAGATCAGAGCGAGTGGAGGGTGAGGGCACGAAGATCGAATGGCAGTCCTGATGAAACCATACCATGTACCTCCATAACATCTTTACCATCCACTGAAGATTGTAAAACGGCAAATAGCGGTCAAAATGCGTATGGTACGATGCTACCAATGGAATGTGCAGTTTTTTGGCATAGTGAATGCCGAACAGCCCCATATTGAATGGCGTAGCAACATGAATAAGCGTTGGCTTGAAATCAAGCAACGCGCGGCGAACCGGAAACGGATTGGGCAGTGCCCATCTGCATTCCGGGTATAGAAAGAATGGCAATGAAGCGAACCGCTGCACTTGAATGGACGATTGCCGCGGTGCGTGGCCGAGTGCAGGATCTGGCGCAAACACTTGAACCTCTACCCCTTGTTGCCGCAAATATTCCGTCCATCGGCCTAGCGTCCTGGCAACTCCGTTAACCTCTGGGTCATACGTATCGGTAAAAAGAGCCAAACGCATCGCAGATCGCCTCCGCTTCGGGCTTTATCGAATAAAATCGCACCTCAGCCTCATTGTACGCAGCCATTGCACTAACATTCGTTAAATATAAACAAGGACTGTTACCGCGGCATCAACGCCGCTTTAAAGGTTCATTAATATTCGTTTATCACCCCGTTGACATAGCGCGAACAATGCAATGCTACATTATCAGCAACACAAAAAACCGCTCCGCTGCTAGGCGGAACGGTAACGATTCGGGCGCTATGCCCCTAACGGAGGGATCTGGATGGAGCGCATGATGGGATGGCTTCGCACCCAAGACCGCCAATTGCTGTTGTTCGCCAACCGGCGATCGGCCAACCGTTGGATCCAAGCCTGCCTCGGCAGATGGCTCAGTACGGCAACGCATATGGGCGGGGCTACGTTTACACTCGCAACTGGATTGCTTATCGCGATATCCAGCAGCTCCAGCCTGTGGCGCGCTGCTGGCTGGCAGTGTTTAGTTGCCGTCGCGCTGAGCCATCTGCCGGTAGCAATCATGAAACGGCGCTTTCGCAGGCTTCGCCCTTATCAGAAGCTTCCTTTCATCCATGCTTGCCGAAGCCCGCTCAAGGACTCGTCCTTCCCATCGGGCCATACGACAGCCATCTTTGCTTGGCTTCTCCCCATAACGCTCGCAGAAGGCGCATCAGCCACCTATACTATCCCCGCAGCGCTGCTCGTCGGCTTGTCCGTGGCATGGTCACGCATGTACCTCGGGCTTCACTATCCATCTGACGTCATGGCCGGATTCCTGCTAGGAACAACAACGAGCGCAATCATCGTCTTGAACTGGCCGCTCTAGCATGCCCTAAGCTTCTGGCGCGCCTTGCTCATCCTCTTCGTCCGAGTCCGGGTTCGCAGCTTCAGCCGTTTCTGCAGATGCTGCATCACGCTTTGCCTGGCGCCAAGCTGCAATCGGTTCTTCGCCAATCAGCACCTCGATGCGATGGATGTTTTGCCCACGCTCGTAAAACTTCATCTCATACTCGGTTGGCACGAGATCATCGCGCAAGCCATCCTTGTGCAAATTAAGCGCAATATTGCGGGTTAAAAGCTCCATGTCCGCAAAGCTGTTAAGCGAGAACTCAAACAATGACTGGGAATCGGTCTTAAAATGAATTTCGCCACGTTCATTCAATGCTTCCATATATTTGCGAACGAACCGCGGATGCGTCAGCCGGCGGCGGGCATGTTTAGCCTTTGGCCACGGGTCGCTGAAGTTCAGATACACGCGTTCCAGTTCGCCTTTGTCGAATATATTTTCTATTCCTTCAATATTAGCGCGAAGCAGCGCTAAGTTCGGCGGGCTGTCTACGCCGCGCTCCGCCCAAATGTTGCGCGCTTTCTCAGCGCCGCGGCGAATAAGCTCATCGTACATGTCAACGCCGATATAGTTGATATTCGGATTACGGAAGCTCATCGTGCTAATAAACTGCCCTTTTCCCATCCCTAGCTCGACATAAATCGGCTGGTCATTGCCAAAAAACTCATGCCAGCGCCCTTTATAAGCAGTCCCATCTAATACAACAAGCTCAGGCTGGCTCTCTATGCTTTCAAGAATCCCTTTTCTACCGCGTAACCGCATCGTCTCTTCGTCCTCCAATTCAAAAACTAGAACTATTGTGCCTAAGATAAGCCGGAATGTAAAGGGGCGAATGCAAAAAGAAAGGACAGCCTGCACTCGATCGCGGGCTGTCGCTTGGGTTACCATCATATGGGCCGTAAGCGCTTGCTTACATGCGCCTATTAATTTAAGTAATCGTATGAAAGGGCGTCCCGGCTGCCGCCTGCCTCAATTTCATAGGTTTGTTCGAGCACTTCGTTCAGCTTCTTGCGAGCGGCCACTTCCAGAACATGATTGTTAGGGAAACGCGCCCCTGCCAACACCATCAGTTCCTTAACCGTCAACTCAACCTTCACTTTATCTTCGCCATGTGGAATCTTCAATCCCGTATTCATTGCGCATCACCTCATCGATTTTTTCAATATTATTACCAGAAAATCGACATTATATGTCATACGTTGCGATGGAAGAGAAAATGTGTTTTTCATTGATTTGTCGCACTTTTAATTTAACACATCATGTTAGGTATAGCAAGTGTTTTTCGAAAATCGGGCTAATTTATTTCCAGCATATTTTGCATTGCCTTCCTGCCTAATCATGGCGTTCCGGCCGGAATTTCGCTACAATAAACGGTAATGGGCAATACCGGAACAACGTGGTTCAAGAGAAGGAGCAATTATGACAATCGCAAGCAACGCCGTTACGCCAGAACAGCCGATGCTGTGGAACGACAAACGTTTCCATACATGGAATTATGAAATGCGGGAGCAATTCGGCGAGAAGGTCTTCAAGGTCACGCTCGACGCGGGCTTCACCTGCCCGAATCGGGATGGTTCGATCGCTAAAGGCGGCTGTACGTTTTGCAGTGCAAGGGGATCGGGCGATTTTGCCGGCAGCCGGCGCGACGATCTCGTTACGCAATTCAATACGATACGCGACCGCCAGCATCAGAAGTGGCCTAACGCCAAGTACATCGGATACTTTCAGGCCTATACGAACACCTATGCGCCGGTTGAAGAGCTGCGGGAATATTTTGAAACGATTCTTAAGCAGCCCGGCGTCGTCGGCTTATCGATAGCGACACGCCCGGATTGCTTGCCGGACGACGTCATTGACTACTTGGCCGAGCTGAATGAGCGGACATACTTGTGGCTCGAATTGGGGCTGCAGACAGTTCATGAATCGACTTCCGAGCTTATTAATCGTGCTCACGATACCGCCTGCTATGAAGATGCCGTTCGCCGGCTTCGCGCCCGCGGCATTCGGATCTGCACGCATATTATCTACGGCCTTCCGCAAGAGACGCATGAAATGATGATGGATACTTGCCGGGCAGTGGCCCGAATGGATGTGCAGGGCATCAAGATCCATCTGCTCCACCTGATGCGCAAAACGCCAATGGCCAAGCAGCATGAAGCCGGACTGCTCCGTTTTCTTGAAATGGACGAATATGTCAGCCTTATCGCCGACTCACTAGAGCTTCTGCCTCCGGAGATGGCCATACATCGCCTGACGGGCGACGCCCCGCGCGACTTGCTCATCGGCCCGATGTGGAGTTTAAATAAGTGGGCAGTACTAAATGCAATCGACGCCGAGCTAATCCGCCGCAATACATGGCAGGGCCGGCTCTGGAAGGGGTGACAGCGATGGGCTTTCTTTCCGTACTCAGTACAGCTCATCAGTGGATTCGAGAGCGCGTCTCGCCAGGAGAAGCAGTCATTGATGCGACTGCCGGCAACGGAGTCGATACCCGTTTTCTCGCAGAGCTCGTTGGTCCCCGAGGGACCGTTTATGCCTTCGATATTCAAGAGGCTGCGCTTCAAGCGACACGCAATCGTTTAGCGCCTCTTGAAGGCGAGGGGCGGCTGCCCGCCCTACAGCTCGTGTTGGACAGCCATGAACGAATGGCTGCACATGTGCTGCCCAAGCATGCAGGAGGGGTCGCTGCTGTTATGTTTAATCTTGGCTACTTGCCCGGCGCCGATCCTTCCGTTATTACAAAGCCAGATTCATCGATAGCTGCCTTATCAGAGGCGCTCGCCCTGCTGAAGCCGGGAGGCATTCTGACTTGCGTCCTCTACCCCGGGCATCCGGGCGGCGATGACGAGGCAGAGGCAGTCATGCAATGGTGTGCTGCACTGCCGGCGGCTGTCGGGCAAGCAGTTGTGTATCGAATGGTACAGAAGCCGGCTGCCCCTTATTTGATCGCAATCGAGCGCAGCCGCAAACGGCAATAATGCAGCGCTGTTGGCACCCCATTATAAGAGATTTCCGAGCATGCATAACGATTTCTAGCAAAAACAAAGGAGCGATTGGCAATGGCAATCCGCAAAATGGAGCATGTCGGCATTATGGTAACGAATATCGAGCTTTCGATTAGCTATTATACGAAAGTGCTAGGTCTGGAGCATCGCAAAACGATGACGCACAGCAATGGGGTCATTCGCCTCGCTTTCCTTGCTTTCCCTGGGCATGAGGAAACCGAAATCGAACTAATTGAAGGCTACAATAGCGAGCTGCCCGCCGAAGGCAAAGTACATCACGTTGCCTTCACAGTTGATGATGTCGAAGCAGAATTCACGCGAATTAAGCAACTGCAAGTGCCGCTGCGCGATACGGAAATCACGACACTGCCCGATGGCAGCCGTTATTTCTTCTTTTACGGGCCAGACGGCGAGTTGTTCGAGCTGTTCCAACCAGGCGCGGCGCAGTAATTATGTGCATGCAGATGTTGTTGTGCAGTAATGATTCGTTGTGCATAACACCTCTTTTCTAACGGACCTGAGAGCCGCTATGCCCATCAAAAATGCCCATTACAAATTGTAACGGACACCACAACCGTTATTTAGCCATTTCACTGCCTCGTGAGGATGATAATGGGCAAATAGCGGCTGCTCGGTCCGTTAGAACGAAAATGTGGCTGATTATGATCAAATAAGGGCCGCTCGGTCCGTTAGAGTTTCCAACAGGCAATTAAGTTGAAAAACGGAAGAAGGTAACCCTAAAGCCTGCACTTTAGGGTTACCTTCTTTATTGCCTTATTGGCATTAGCGCTAGATCGCCCTATTCCGTCGTAGCTAGCTGTTCCAACGCTTCGTGCCCGGTAATGCGAAGCGCATAAGGCTTGCCTGCCGCTTCGCCGCCGTAAATCATGACGAGCAGCGAGTCCACTGATTTGTCGATTGCCCCATCAGCCAAATATTGCGCAAGGTCGAATGGCACACGGTCAATAACGGCATGCTTGTGCAACTCTTTGTCTGCCAAGCCTAGCACTGCAAAATCACCCGATACCGCCTCAGGCCGCTCCGACAACCGTTTCATCCAACTGCTCCACTCCGACTTGTCCATCACAAAATCCCACCATACTTTACGCGGCTTATATTTGTGATTCAAGAAGTAATCCAGCTTCATCAGCCCAAGCGTAACGTCAAGATCAAGCCGCCCCTCCGATGCCTCTGCTCCACGGTCGGTCAGGAACGCCCACAGCCGAGCAAACAGATCCTCCAACTGATGACCGATTCGTTGCCAGCCGCGACCTTCCCAATAATCGCCAAACGCTTGGAAAAAATCGAACGGCGATGGGAATACCTGCTCCACGAGATAAAGCAGCGTGTGGTCCAAACGATGTGCATTCCAATACTTTTCGAGCACATCTTCTACCCGCTTGATTCGCACGATATCCGAGAACGGAAGCAGGTCATTGCCCAAAATCTCGTAAGGTGCGCGATCCATATAGATGTACCCGTGCTTCTCCGCATCATGGCGCATGCCGGTGCCGCGAAGCATTTTGAGGAAGCCCAATTGCAATTCCTCCGGACGCAGCGCGAATACATCATTAAATGTCTTGCGGAACGTATCATAGTCTTCATGCGGCAGGCCAGCGATCAAGTCGAGATGCTGATCGATTTTGCCAGAGTCACGAACTTTATTAACCGTACGCGTCAGCTTCGTAAAGTTCTGGCGGCGCTTCACCGCTTCGTTCGTAATGTCATTCGTTGATTGGACGCCAATCTCAAACCGGAACACGCCTGGCGGCGCATGCTCAGCCAAATAATCCAGCACCTCAGGGCGCATAATATCGGCTGTAATCTCGAATTGGAAGACACAGCCGCGATGATTTTCGATCAGGAACTGGAACATTTCAAGCGCATAGTCGCGCTTAATGTTGAAGGTCCGGTCGACGAATTTGATCAGCTTCGCGCCCTGGTCGATCAAATAGTTAATATCCGCTTTTGTCCGATTGATGTCGAAGTAGCGCACACCGACCTCGATGCTGGATAAGCAAAATTGGCAACTGAACGGACAGCCCCGGCTCGTCTCAAAATAAACGACGCGATTAGCGAGTGTCGGAACATCCTCTTCGAATCGATACGGCGACGGCAGCGTCGCGAGATCGAGCTTCGGCCTGCCTGGATTTACGACGATTTGGCTTTGCCCGTCCTTCTCTTTACGATACGCGAGACCAAAAACGAGATGGAACTTGCGCGTCGTATCGAGCTCTTGCAGCATATGGTGGAACGTCTCTTCTCCCTCACCGACGACGATAAAGTCGACCTGTGGAATGCGCTCCATCCAAAACTCAGTATCGTAGCTCACTTCCGGTCCGCCGAGAAGAATCTTCACCTCCGGCATAATTTTGCGGAGCATGTCGATGACAACGATCGTCTCTTCGATGTTCCAAATATAGCAGGAGAAGCCGATCACGTCGGGGCGGCGCGCAAACAAATCCGACACGATGTTCATCGCAGGGTCCTTAATCGTATATTCTGCAATGTCGATATCCGGGAAGTCTTTCTCAGCGAACGCCTTCAAGCAGCGCAGCGCAAGCGATGTGTGTATATATTTGGCATTCAACGTTGCCAGTACGATTTTCATAACGGCCATACCCTCTCTACTGTTCACAAAATGCATACTATGCTCTATTGTACCATTTTTCCCGCATGAAGTAGAACTAAAGCCCTTAGGCAATCCTGCCACAATGTGCCGCAAATGTTCCAACAAGCCGACAGCAATGTTCGACAGCTTATCCGTGTCGGATGCGATACGATATGGACAAGCTCTAGGAGCGCATAGAAGATGCGTACTGAATTACGCTGAAGGAGGCCTTGCCGTGGTTGAACATGTGAGAACGGAAAAGGAACCAGGAGTGCCGGAGTGGACAAGCCGTGAAGAAGACAAACGAGAGCATGCTGATCTGCCGCCAAAGCTAACGATGAAGCTGCTTTATGGGATGATACAAGAAGTACAACAGCATAATGAACGGATTGCTGCTCGCTTGGACGAGTTCGAGCATTATTTACTCGAGGTGCAGGCAGCACGAGCGCAGCTCGAGGCGAGCGCAGCGAAGACGATTGCGAAGGCGAAAGCGCTCGCTGCATTGAGTGAGGCGGCCGCGAGCGCTGATGCGACGTTGGCTCACGCACAGCTTAGCGCGGTCAACGACGAGGCGACGAATGCTCTGAGGCAGCTTGGTCCGGTTAGCGACGATGCAACGCCTGCCATGGCGCAACTGGGTGCAGTTAGCGGCGAGGCGAATCCTGCCATGGCCCAGCTTGGCGCGGTCAACGACGAGACAACGCCTGCCCCGGCGCAACTGGGTGCAGTTAGCGGCGAGGCGAATCCTGCCATGGTCCAGCTTGGCGCGGTCAACGACGAGACAACGCCTGCCTCGGCGCAACTGGGTGCAGTTAGCGACGAGGCGAATCCTGCCATGGCCCAGCTTGGTCCCGCCAGCGACGAGGCGGCGATTGCTCTGGGGCTGGTACCGCTTGGTGCAAATAGCGCAGATGCGATGCCATCAGCTGTGATCTTGCATGGGAAGGCAGGCGCTCGCGCATCGCAGCCCGAATCGTTAATGTCCCTTGCGATGGAGGTGCTCGGCTTCCCTAACGATGATCACAGCTATGATTCCTCCGAGGACGGGCTCGACCCTGGTGAAGGAGCGAATCCTTTCGACACTGAAAGCTTCTTGGTGATCGAAGCTGCCGCCACTTCTGAGGCTGCGCCTCGAGCGTTTGCCCAAGACAACGCGAATGCAGCAACAAAATCAATGCCATTCTTTACGCCACGTTCCCAACGCCACCCCGCACCCAAGAAATCATTCCTCAACCTGCTCGGCTTTCGCACTCGGATTTCATAGGTTCCTCTCTCTCTTGCATCTTCGTCCCCGCTCCAAATAGGCGAGATGCTCTCCGACAAACATCCCTTATAAAGCCATGGAAAACCCACGTTGCTAGCGTAGGGTTTTCTTCTTGTTGAAAAAGTCGCGAAGGCTTTTTTGTCTGATGGGCAGAATTTCCTGCCCTATTCGATCAGTTAGCGCTTCAGCACGCCTTTAGGGCACAATTTCCTGCCCTATTCGATCAGTTAGCGCTCCAGCACGCCTTTAGGGCACAATTTCCTGCCCTATTCGATCAGTTAGCTCTCCAGCACGCCTTTAGGGCAGAAAAGTAACCCCCCGTTTTGAAAAAACGCGGGTTGATCTACAATCCGGAAAACCCACGTTGCTAACGCAGGGTTTTCTTCTTGTTGAAATGCATTGAATAATTAAGGGTTGAAAAATGAACCGTGTGTCAGTATATCAAAAATGACACATGGTTCATTTTGGATATGGAGGTCATGCAATGTCGGCCAAAATGTCAAACAACCGGAAAGAGCAACGCATACAGCTCGTAATGGATGCTGCTAAGAAAGTGTTCACCGATATGCGTTTTCCCTTGCTGCTGCAAGATTTCTGCCATGGGCTCCGTTACATCATTAGCAACCGCCTGCTGTTAGCCCTGATCGCTGGCTTCCTCTTTTTCGGCATCGTGAACGGCGTTTTTGCCGTACTGCCGATTTTTGCGATGAAATATAAGCTAAGCCCCGAACATTATGTGTTCCATTCATCATTATTGACGGTTTGCCTAGGCACAGGCTTCCTCATCGGAAGCATAGTCGCTCCCTTCCTAATTCGGCGTTTTACTAGAACCCCAATTAATATTGCGCTTGGCAGCTGGATTCCTGAGCTTGTCCCTTCCCAGCATATTGGCAGAGCTAATGCGCTAATCGAACCGGTTATGATGCTAGGCTACTCTTTGGCGCTTGGATTAATAGCGGTCGCATTTCCCCACTGGATCTCTATTTCTTGGCTTCATTTTATTCTCGGGCTCTGCACGGCCGCCGTCAGCGCCTATTATTGGAGCACATTGCCAGCACTGGTTCGCCATCGCTCAGAACTTGGCCAATCTGTTAGCGGACCATAAGGAGCGTTGCAGTGCTCCCGCAACTAAAAACAGCTGCTCTCCGAAGAGAACAGCTGTTTTTCTATGCCTTGCTTTTACGAAACACGAACTTTAAGCAATGGTGTCGTCTTCGCTTGGTATTCAATAACTGGGAAAGCTACGCGCCACTTGTTATCGCCTAGCGCCGTTACTTCTTCTTGTTTGTAGCCACGCGGTTCAAATTCAACGGTTTGCTCAAAATTAATCGTCATCTGAATCATCTCGCCTGGCAGCATCCGCTTCAGTTCATAACCGGTGTTAAGCGCCCAAGTGCCTAGCTGGTCGGACGTTTTGTTGCCATAGACCAGATAGAAGGTTGGATCGATCTTCGCTTCGAATACGAGCCAGCCCTTGTCATCGCGCTTCACAGTCCAGTCTTTCAACTCAGCGGTTTCGAGTGTCGTCTGGATAGATGAGAAATGCTTATCCATGACAGCCTTAATCTCTTCCATCGATGCGCCTTTAAGCGTAGCTGGCAGCTTAGAAGGAAGAAACGCAGGCTTCACGTCTGGATTTTCATCGTATTCGCCCAGCAGTTCTGCAATATGGTAGATCGAAACGGCAAAGTTGAGGTCCGCGTTCGTATCATCATAGCCAGCAGATGTAATGCCGATCAGCTCGCCGTATTGGTTGAAGAGGCCGCCGCCTGAGCTGCCGTGATCAATTGGGGCGCTAAATTGAATATATTCAACACTGCCGTCGAATGTAATATTACTAATAATGCCGTCTGATGCTGTATTTTGAATGCCCAACGGGCTGCCGATCGCAATAACGGAGTCGCCCTTCTCAAAATCATAGTCCCAGTTCAATTCTACGGGCTCGATATAAAGCGGTTTTTTCGTTTTGATAATGGCCAAATCGTTCTTTTCACTGCTTGCAACAACGCCAGCAACCTCGAACGTCTCCTGGTCAGCCGTAAGAACGGTTCCTTTCGTCGCGCCATCCATTACATGGTAGTTAGTCAAAATTTCATTTTCCCCGATGACCACGCCGCTTCCTAATCCAAAATCAGTCGTAATCATTACAACCTTGATATCGTTTTGCTGAACGATTTGGGCGGTTGTTTTAAGGTGGCTCGCGCGCTCCTGCTCCCACTGCTTCTGCTGTGCAGCATACTGCGCTTCCAGCGACGTAATCGTCACTTTACGCTCCTTAGCGTTCCATTTCACGTCAGCGCCAAGCGCTTCCCCAACAAAACGCAATGGAATGAACGTCGTGCCGTTGCGTACCTCGACTGGTGCGGCAAGCTTATACGTTTTGCCATTAACAATGGCCGTTTTGGAACCAACCTGCAACGTAATCGTGAACCGGTCTTTACGAACGATAAGCGTTTTGCTGCTTTGCTCCCATACAATATTAGTCACTTGCAGTGCATTAAAAATGGCTTTCATCGGCACAAAAGTCGTGCCTGCAGTTTCGTAAGGGGATTGTGAAAGCGAAAGTTTCTTGCCATCAACGTATACGGAGATTGGCGTTTGTGTTGATACGACTTGCGGTGCTGCAGCATGCACGGTTGGCGACGCGCCAACAAACGGTGCAAAAGCCAGCGCAGCAGCCAGCACTGGGGTTAAAATCCATTGGGCGGTGCGTCTTTTCACGTCGAATGTTCCTCCATTTGTATCCTATTAATCTATCGAATCTATCCTATCATTTGGAAACTCTATTGTCTATTGACCAAAGACTGAACAATCCCTGAATTTCGGGTGCTTCCACACGCTTAAGCCGAATCACTCCACTCTGTTTTTTGTACATCTATGATAACAAAATCAAATCTTTGTTATCATAAAAATAATAAAAAATCAAACAAAATAACTGAAATCTATTGTATTCCATCCAGAACCAATAGTAATATGGATAATACAGCGCTTTCAACATGAATCAAACCTAACAAAACTCAGAATTACGCTAACTTATTAGCCAACCCCTTCAATAGGCGTTGCACCCCGTTATCCATCCTTATCCCATCACAGGAGGTACAATAACAATGAAACTAACAAAAGGACCGTTAGCTTCTTTATTCACCGCTTCCCTTCTTACCGTGTCTACCCTAACGACAGCAATGCCAATTTATGGGCAAGCCCTAGACAGCGCAGCAACGCCTATCTCAGCATCAGCCAAGGACACTGCGGCTAGCAGCGATCTAGCAGGCCATTGGGCAGAGCAGGCCGTCCGTGCATGGATGCTGCGCGGTGTTGTAAACGGTTACTCCGATCAAGCTTTCGAACCGAACCGCGCCATCACGCGCGCCGAATTCATCACCGTCATCAATCGCCTATTCGGATTCACCCAACGATCAAGCCAATCCTTCTCTGATGTGCTGCAAAATGCTTGGTATGCCGATCAACTGTCCTACGCGCGTGAAGCCGGCTATTACCTGGGATTCCCGAATAATGAAGCGCGGGCAGAGCAGGAGATTTCCAGACAAGACGCCGCTGCCTTGCTCTCCCGCGCCTATCAATTGCAAGCAGCGGATCACGCTACATTCGCAGCTTCTTTCCAAGATTCGAATGCGGTCAGCCCTTATGCTGTTGGCGCAATCAATGCACTGCAAAATATACTGACCGGATATAGCGATGGAACGTTGCGGCCCCAAGCTTTATTAACCCGTGCTGAAACCGTCGCGCTCATCGATAAGCTGACGGCGGCTTACTTTTATAAGGCTGGAAGCTATGAAGGCGGCGCGATTAGCAGCAATGCCATCATAAATGCCGGAGGTGTCTTGCTTCACGATGCAAGCATCGGACGCAATCTCTACATCACCCCTGGAGCAGGCGGACAAGCAGTGTCGCTGGAACGTACAGCGGTGAAGGGGCAAACCTTTATTGCAGGTGGCGGCGAGCACTCCATTATGGCCAAAGACAGCAGCTTTGGCGACATGGCACTCGAACGCAAAGAAGGCAAGGTTCATATCGTTGCCGTGGGCTCGACACATATTGGGCGATTGCTAGCCAACCAGGACGCCATCTTCGAATGGCAAACTGGCGCTACTGTCGGCATCATGACGGCAAATGCGCCACTAGAGCTTCGCTTCACAGGCAGCGATACGTTGGAAAGCCTAATGATTGGCCAATCGGGTTCCCTTCAGGTGTCCGGCCCCGGCAACATTCGCCGAATCATGATTACAGCCGATTCTGCGCTTATGAATGGCAAGAGCTACCCGGCGGGGCAATACCGCTATATGGACCAAAAACTCGAGCGCGTGAATGAAGATGACACGAACAGCACTACTGGCGGCAGTACGGGCGGAGCGAGCAATGGCGGTTCAAGCGGAAACTCGAATAACAGCGGAAACGTTCGAAGCGAAAACTTTGTAGATGCGAATGCGACTGCACAAACGAAAGCTTTGTTCGCCTATCTAGCAGACATTCGCGGAAAAGGCATCTTGTTCGGGCAGCAGCACGCGACAGATGTAGGCTTCACGATTGACCCGAGCCTCTCGGCTCCACAATCCGATGTCAAGAAAGCGGTTGGCGATTTCCCTGCCGTATTTGGCTGGGACACGCTCAGCCTAGAAGGCAAAGAAGTGCCTGGCGTATTGAATGACCGGGAGAAAAGCCGGTTGAACCTAACCCGTGAAGCGAAAGAAGCCCATGAGATGGGCGGCATTATTACGTTAAGCGCGCATATGCCTAACTTTGTGACAGGCGGCTCTTTCAACGACACAGCTGGCTCCGTCGTCGAGCATATATTGCCCGGCGGAGACAAGAACAGCGCGTATAACGATTATTTGGACATGATTGCTGATTTCGCGCTTCAGCTCAAGGACGAGCACGGTAACGCGATCCCTATCTTGTACCGACCGCTTCATGAGCAAAATGGCAGCTGGTTCTGGTGGGGAGCGGCGTGGACGCCGACAGACCAATATATCGAACTGTTCCGATACACGGTCGAATACTTGCGCGATACGAAACATGTGCACAATATGCTATATGTGTACTCCCCTAACGGGACGTTTGGAGGCAGCGAGACGAACTACTTAACGACCTATCCGGGCGATGATTATGTCGATATTCTTGGCATGGACCAATACGACAACCAGAGCGCACCAGGCACGCAAGCTTTCTTCGACAATTTGGCAGCTGATCTGGCCATGATCAACAAGCTTGCCGACCGCAAGCACAAAATCGCGACATTCTCCGAATTCGGCTATAGCCCGAGCGGAATGAAAACAACGGGCAACGGCGATCTCGCTTGGTTCACCAAGCTGCTCCAGGCCATAAAGGCAGATCCGGATGCTAGCCGTATCGCTTATATGCAAACGTGGGCGAACTTTAATTTAAACGGCAACTTGTTCGTCCCTTATAAAGATGCGCCAGGGCTTGGCGACCACGAGCTGCTGCCAGACTTTATCTCCTATTACCAAGACCCATACACCTTGTTCCGAGGGGAGTTAAGCGGTGTGTACAGCCAGGCAGTCAATGCCGAAGCAGAGCAGCCATTCTTCCATATTGCTTCGCCTGCGAACATGGCAACCATCAGCGAGCCGACAACACGCGTGCGGGCACGGGTATTGAACCAGACGCCAACAAAGGTCACCTATCTTGTAGACGGCTCGATGGCCGAAGAGATCATGCACCCGGATGCAGACGGTTATTACTCCGCAGGCTGGTCGCCTGAGGCGAAGCTGAATGGCAGAAATGTAGGCGTAACCGTCAAGGTTTACGCAGCAGACGGAACGGTTGCAGAGCAGCGCGTAACGGCATTCGTGCGTGTCAGCGAGCTGCTTATGAAGGCGATAAGCTTCGATCAAGACATTTTGGACGTCAAAAGCAATGGTGCGTATCCATCAAGTATTTCGACCACTCTCTCTCATAGTATGCTGAATGGAGACGGGGCATTGCGAATCGAGGCAGCTGGCTTGAACGCAACCGATACATGGCAAGAGCTGAAGCTGGAACTCAATGATATCGCATCCTCAGTATCGTTGGCAGACGTCAATCGCGTGAAGTTCGATGCATGGATTCCTGCCAGCGCAGCAGCAGGCAACCCAGACGCCAGCTTGCGCGCGATCGCCATGCTGCCTCCAGATTGGAACACGAAGTACGGCGAGACGACAACCCTTCGCAAGCTATCGGAATTAGACAAACAGACAATCGATGGCGTCGAATATGCCAAATATCCCGTTTCCATCGACCTGAATAATGCTTCTGCGTCAGCTAGCGCAACAGGATTGGCCTTCTCCATCGTGGGCAGCGGCCTCGCCAAAGCACAAGGTGCCCTAGCCATCTATATCGACAATGTGAACCTGTACAGCGCCTATGTGAAGGCGCCGCTCAACCCGGCGCTCGTTGACGATTTTGAATATTACGCCGGCAGCAATGACTCCTTAAATCTAGCGATTCGCCATGCTGGCGGAGACGCAACAGCCGTGTCGCTCGTCCCTTCGATCTCCGGGACAGGCACATACGCCATGAAGTATGATTATACGCTTGCCGGATCTGGCTATGCGGGTGTCACGAAGAGCCTAGGAGGCGTAGACTGGTCAGCCTTCAATCAGCTCCACTTCTGGTATAAGCCTGATGGGCAAAACCAGAAGCTGGTTATTCAGCTTAAGGCAGATGGCAAATATTTTGAGTATTACCCTTCTGCGTCTGGAACGTCGGCAAGCCTTCTCAACATGCCGTTTAACGATTTTGTTCCTGTACATGGCGCGACGGGTGCGCTGACGAAGGCGAATTTGAAAAATGTCGAGCAATTCGCGATCTATACCAACTCGGTTGGCGGTGCGATGCTCCAAAGCTCGATGGTGTTCGATGACATTGGCGCCGAATTCGACAGTGCGGCTGGAACTGTACCGAACGGCGGCACCGGTTCTGGCAGCAGTGCTGCTAAGCCGGGCACGCTTTACGATTTTGAGACGGATGCCGCTGGCTGGGAGCTCGGAGGCAACACCGCAAGCGCATCCGCTCCCGCTTCCGTCGCTGGGGCTGCGGCTGAAGGCACGCACGCGCTGCAAACCACCTTTGATCTAGCCGGCACTTCATTTGATGTGAAGAAAACAGCAGCACTTGACCTTTCGGCCATCGATACGATTAGCGCGAAAGTGAAGCTGTCCACAGGAACGGCCCAAGCCCGGTTTTATATCAAAACAGGCTCCGGCTGGAGCTGGTACGATAGCGGAAAAAGCGAAGTGGACGCTGGCGGCTTTACAGCTTTGTCCCTCCCGCTCGCTGGCGTGGCCAATCGGGATGACGTTAGGGAAATCGGCATTACATTGGATGGATTCACTGGTTCAGGCACGGCAACGCTTTATGCCGATGCTGTTTTGCTCGAATTTGCGAATGCTCCGGCAGCAACGGTTTACGATTTTGAGTCATCCGTTGAAGGCTGGTCCATTAATATCGACAATAATGGTGCCTATAACACCGCCAATGCATCACAGCTTAACTTCACGGCAGATCAAGCTGCGCACAACACCCATTCGCTGCAGGCGCTGTTCGAACTGAACGGGGGCACGTTCGATTTGCAGCATATCGGAGCTGCAGACTTGAGCGGTTCTGACTTCCTCGCTGCCAAGGTCAAAATTGTGCCAGCAGCAGGCGCTAGCCTCGGAACTGGCGTACAAGTGAAGCTGTTCATCAAGACAGGCAGCGGCTGGACATGGCATGATAGCGGGTTGACGGCTGTTTCCGACAGCGGATTCGCAACGGTAACGATGCCGCTGGCCGGCATTGCCGATCTAGCAACGACGCAAACGATCGGGCTCCAAATCGTCGCGCCTTCAGGCACAGGCGAAGCTGCGGTATATGTGGACGAAGTGACGTACTAAATTCATTTCAAAAAAGAGGGGTGCCCCACAAGCCATGGCAGCTTGGCTTGGGGACGCCTCTCTTTTTTGCGGCTGCATCAGATAGCATTGGGCATGAACGCGGTGGTGACTGAGAACTGCAATATACACGTCATATTTAAGGTGCAGCTGCCTGCTCATTGCAGTTCGTACAATAGAATCAACTCAAATGCGGAAGTTGAATGGCGTCGTTGCATATTGTGCAATGGGAAATGCGGCATTCTAGGTTTTAGGCACATCGCGGCTGTTCTGGAATGTATCCCGTTGCATGAAATGCAATGGGAGCCTTCGAGGCAGGCCACTCCCGCCTTTCCCATTGTACAGAATGCAGCGGCATGGCAATCAGATAAAGGGAATATCCCTTTTTGCTCATAGTTGGAAGCCGGTTTAATGTCACTCTCGTTAGTGGTATACTTATTCGCATGCACATTCAGGAGGATCGGTCGATGTCGAACAAGAAAGCAACGCCTAAGTCTCAACCTAAGCACAACTCACGCCCGAGGACAGCATCCAAGCCGCAGCGCGGATCATCCTTCAAGCCTGAGCCGAAGGCACCAGCCAAAACACCGCCTCGCAACTACGAGGTTAATGCAGAGGGCGAGCTCCTCTCCTTCCTGCTAACTGCTCTCTCATCCACTGGGCGCAATGCAGTTAAATCCATTCTCGCACGCGGGCAAGTATCGGTGAACGGACAAGCTACAACTGCCTATAACTTCCCGCTTAAGCCTGGTTACACCGTGACGGTGAGCAAAGAGAAGATCGAAGAAGCGCCGCCGCTTATTGGCCTAGTTATTTTGCATGAGGACGAGCATATCATCGTTGTCCAGAAGGATGCCGGCTTGCTGTCGATCTCATCGGATAAGGAAAACAAAGAGACCGAACTGACGGCTTACCGCCAGTTAACGGCACATGTCCGCATCCATAATCCGCGCAACCGGATTTTTGTCGTCCATCGCTTGGATCGCGATACATCTGGCGTCATGATGTTTGCCAAGAGCGAAGCTGCCCAGCAACAGCTGCAGAACAATTGGCAAGAAGCTGTGAAGGAACGAGCTTATATCGCACTCGTCGACGGCAAAGTGCGCAAGCCCGAAGGCACCATTACATCTTGGCTTCGCGAGAGCAGCACGCTTAAGATGTATTCCAGCTTCCGCGAAGGCGACGGCCAGCATGCCGTGACCCATTACAAAACGCTGCAAACGAATCAGCATTACTCCCTGCTTGAAGTTCATCTAGAGACCGGGCGCAAAAACCAAATACGCGTCCACATGGAAGATATCGGCCATCCAATCGCAGGCGACAAAAAGTATGGTTCGCGTTCGCGCGAGATCGGCCGGCTTGGGTTGCACGCCAAAATTTTGTCCTTCCTGCACCCGGCGACAGGTGAGCTTATGCGGTTCGAAAGCGATATTCCTAAAGCGTTTTTACGCCCATTCCGCACCGAAACGCCTAAGCAATAAATAAAGGGCGACAAGCCTGCGATCATCGATCGCTGGCTTGTCGCCCTTGTTATGTTCCACCTGCCAATTCGCACTTGGCACTAGACCCTATATTTCGTATAGGGATTCAAGCTCGCCCACCGGCTCCCCCTCCACGTTCAGGCCAATGTCTGGCGGGAAGCGGTGCTTCGTCGCCTGCTCGAACGCATACGCAAGCTTAATTAATGTCGGCTCGCTATACGCAGTGCCAGAGAATGTAATGCCATAAGGCCCATCTGTCACATAACCCGCCGTTGATACCGAGCCGTTGCTCGCATAACCGCCAGGTACGGTAACAAGCGGATAACCTGCCCTCGCCGCAATCTCGGAGCCATGATGCCCTTGGAACAGCAGCGCGTCAAGCTGATATGCCCGAAGCGCATAATCAATTCCTTGCTCGCGGGACATCATTCGGTTATGCTGCAAGGCGCGCAAGTAAACAGGCTCATGCAGCGAACCGCTCGTTTCTTCGCATCGTTCCAAGCCGCCTTGGCCATACTTCAACGCTACATCCGCATGGACCTTGTTATATGCAATTAGCTCCTTCATCGTACGCACAGGCACTTCAGGATGCAAACGGGCCAAATAATCGTTCAAATCTTTCTTAAACTCATGGCGTACGACATTACGGTCCCACTCGATGCCTGCACATGGAAGCTCAACGGAATCAACAACCGTGGCGCCAAGCGAACGCAACACAGCAATTGCAGCTTCTAATACAGCTGCCGCTGCCTCATCCAACTCCCCGCAATAATAACGGGGAACGCCAATTCTAGCTTTATGAATAAAACTAGCGTCCAAGAAAGGCGTGTAATCATCGCAAGTGCGCCGGCCAGAATGCATCATCGCCTCATCCCGCTCGTCCTCGCCTGTTAATGCACCTAGCAAAATCGCAGCATCCGTAACTGTTCTAGCGATAGGCCCCGCCGTATCTTGGCTTCTCGACAACGGAATGATGCCAGATCGGCTGACAAGCCCAACGGTCGGCTTAATGCCAACGGCAAAGTTATAGCTTGCAGGGCAAACGATAGAGCCGGAGGTCTCTGTCCCAATCGACGCCGCGCAGAAGTTCGCCGCAACCGCAGCAGCCGAGCCTGAGCTGGAACCGCCCACGAATACGTTGCCTGGACCGTAGGGATTAAGTACGATTCCGCCTCTTGAGCTATAGCCCGCCCACATGGAGTCGGACATGGCATTCGCCCATTCGGTCATATTTGCTTTGCCTAACAGCACTGCTCCCGCTTCGCGAAGCCGTGCCACGATGAATGCATCCGTAGGCGCGATGGAGTTTGCTAGTGCGACTGAACCAGCGCTAGTATGCATACGGTCACATGTATCAATATTGTCCTTCAATAAAATCGGAATGCCATGCAGCATGCTGCGTCTTCCCGAATGGCGCCGTTCCTCATCGAGGGAGAAAGCGATTTCAAGCGCATCCGGATTAAGCTCAAGAATGGCGTTAATCGGCCCATCATGCTTGCGAATTCGTTCCACATATAGCTGTACTAGCTGAACCGCGCTTAACGTTCCCGCTTCCATAGCGGATTGCATCATGCTGATGTCCGCTTCAATGATCCACTCTTCCGGGGCTACCTTCACGCTAACCTTCTCCCTATAGATAAAATGGTTTACGGCCTCAATCACAGGCAAGCAGATAACGAGTACTATATTCCTCGCCCTGACTAGGACTTCCTTCTTGTCCCAGCCAATAAAAAAGCTGCTTTCGTCCATGTTGTCAGCTATTTCCACAACTATTGCATTGTACGCCAAGAACAATGCCGATATACGTCGATTCATCGGATTTCATGGCATGATTTGACATCTTTTCATTCCAACGTGTATATTGAAGGCACATATGCGGAAACGCACGTTTGTCGTAGGGAAGCACCCTTCGAGCTGGCCGGGCCACGGTCAGTTTGAAGGGTGCTTTTTGCCGTTTCCGCAATGAATCTAGCATTAGGAGGATAATTCCATGAACATGAAGCATGTAGGGCAGCATCATCTACGGGCAAGGGTGCCGATAGCAACTGCATTGCTGGCATTCTTGCTACTGTTTATCCCGCTCGCCCTGCCATTGGCTGAAGCCGCAATCGAACAACTCTCTGCAACAGCGCAGAAGCAGTTTGACAAGACTAAAGCATCCGCCATCCCCGCCGATTCATCCAAGCTGCAGAAGCTGTACGACACCTTCATCCTGCTGCAGCAGCAAAATGCAGACCGTGATACGCGCATTAAAGCAGCCAGCAAGCAAAATGATGACAATGAGAAAGCGCTGCGCCAGCGAATCCAGTTAATCGACAAAGCGAAGATCGAGCGGCTAGCGAACAACGCCGAAGCCGCCAAAGCTAGCTATCAGCCATTATTCGAGCAATATGCTGTCGCCGCTGCGCAATTGAAAGCAGCGAAGAAGCTCGGCAGCAAAGGGCTAATCGCCATTTTGGAGCTGCAAACGGATCTGCTTGAAATTAGCGTTAATGTTGCCAAAGCCGATATTCGAGGGGCAGAAGCCGAGCTAAAAACAGCTAAAACAAATGCTAGCAACACGATGAAACGGTTACGCGACCAACTCAAGGCGATCGATACGGAGGAAAAGGTGATCGCGCCGGAACGGTCCGCGATCAGCCAGCTCAATAAACAAAAGTCATCCGAGTGGAGCGACTTCGCCTATGCGCTGCGCGGAAGTGATGCCAAATCGGCGATCCGCTCCCTAGCCACGCTAGAAACGGTGCAGCAAGATATCGCGAAGCGCCAACGCACGATCGAAGGCTGCGAGATCCGCATCGCAGCTGTCATTAAGAGCGTAAGCGGCCAGATCAAGTAAACGCCCCCGCGCAAGTAACGGCAATAAGCCCCGGCATTGACTTAGCCCGGGGCTTCGTATATCATTCATTTTAACAATCATCTAATTAGATATTTATTAAATGTAAAGAAGGGAGCGAAAAACATGCAGCTCGATAAAGTTGTCGGCTATCACAAAGCGCTTGCCGATGCTACGCGCCTGCGTATGCTCGTGCTGCTGGCAGACGGCGAACGGCATGGGCTGGACCTGGCCGAGAAGCTCGGCGTCACGCCGGCTACGATCACCCACCACGCCGCCAAGCTTAGGGAAGCGAGCCTCATTCATGAACGGAGAGAAAAGAATACGATCTACTTCTCTCTCGACCATTATTTTATTAAAAGCAATGCAACCGCTGCCGCCGAGTTCATCTATCGCGGAGCGAACGCAAGAGAAGAGGCGCATCCTATGGACACAGAGCAATCGAAGCTAAAGCAGTCGGTCATCCGCAACTTCTTCAAAGACGGGCGCTTGAAGCAAATCCCTTCGCAGCTCAAGAAAAAGCTCATCACGCTTGAGCATATCGTCGAAGGGCTAGAGAAGGGCCGTACCTACAGCGAGAAAGAGATAAACGACTTCATTAAGCAATTCCATGATGACTTTGCTACCATTCGCAGGGAATTCATCATGCATCAATTCATGTTCCGGGATAAAGAACAGTATGAGCTTAACCCGCCGGAGCTGTGGGCGCGCTGGGAGACGTTATCTTAATCGAGCGAACAAATGGTGCATCCCGCAGAAGTCCCGGGGATGCACCATTTGTTCGCTTTACCGGGCAATTAGCTTAAGCTAACTGGCAGGCAGTACGATAAACTATCCAAATTTCAGTACACAACCAGTTACAATACATGGTATTTTATTGAGTATATGGATTGAGGGGAGTGAGGAAGTGTTACAGTCTGTTTTTGAAACGGAGCGGTTGTTCTTGCGATTATTTCAGTTGACTGATGCTAAGTCAGTTCAGAAACTAGCAGGACATGAAGAGGTTGCACGAACGACTCTTTCCATACCGCATCCTTATCCCGACGGGGCTGCAGAGGCATGGATTGAACGTACGCGAAGTGCGGCTGAAAAAGGGGATATTTTTTCTTTCGCATTGGTCAGAAAAACGGATAATCAATTGATTGGATGCGTTAGTTTGCGTGTTTCCAAATCAGATAATCAGGCCGAACTAGCCTATTGGGTAGGATATCCCTATTGGGGACAAGGGTTCGCTACAGAAGCATCCAGGCAAGTTATCAATTTTGGATTCGAAACACTGGGATTAAATCGTATATATGCAGCCGCAATGACAAAGAATCCAGCGTCCTACAGAGTAATGAGTAAAATCGGAATGACATTCAAGGAATCACTTCCTAAACATATTTTAAAGTCAGAGATTTATGAAGATCTCGTTCTATACGAGATGACCCTCCCCAACGCATTAAACGAGGACCGATAGTTGCAGCACCCTTCATGGAGCACTGATGACAAGTTTATTGGAGGAAGACAATGTCAGCTAAAAATGAGTGCGGATTATATACAATGTGCTTAGTGCAAGACGATAACAAAATATTATTAATAAATCGTCCTAATAAGTTAGGGTTTCCAGGCTATCTCGGTCCCGGAGGAAAAGTCGATTTTCCTGAAAGTTTAACCGAAGGCGCTGTGCGTGAGCTTAAAGAAGAAACAGGGCTAATCGCTAGGCCAGAGGATTTAATTTTCAAAGGAATAGACGAATATGTTGTGCCTAAAACAAAATACAGATATATGGTCTTCAATTATCTAATTAAAGGGAACTTTTGAAATATCTGTCGTATGGGATGAAGATAACAATTGCTCGGTTGAAGACAAACTTAGGTTGCTCGGTTAGCGTAACTTCCTGCATTTAAATCCAACAAAAAAGCGCATCCGCGAGGAATGCGCCTTTTTGCGGTTTGTCCGCATGAAAACGATTTAATTTTCACTCTACTTTGGCCTGTGACTTGCCTTATCTGCCTTTATTCACGATTGCCGCGATCCGTTCGATGCCTTCCCATACATCACCCTCTTGATCGAAAATAACAGAGATCGGCGCTGTGCAGCCAAGTTCATCAGCAATTGCCAGATTACGCATCAGCTCTGCCTCATCGATAGCGCCGCCGTCGAAATATTCCGGCTTCGCATGGATGGCATACGCCATAGGTGCGCCATAACGAATCGCCTGCTCCTTCTCCTCGGGCATCATATTCCCGAAATCGACGATTGTCGTTATTTCGCTGCCTGCATGCTCCATTACCGATTGCCAGCTCGCCACCGTTTCCGTTAGCTCCCGGAAGTTTTCCGTCACTACGCGGACGCCGCGCTCTTGCCCATAAGCATAGAGCCTTCTGAGCGCTGCCGCGCTGCGCACGATTGCCTCCTCATCTCCTGCCTGCTGCTCCCCTGCGACTACGCGCACTGCCGCTGCGCCTGCTTCCGCCGCTATATCGATCCATCCCTGGATAAAAGCTTCATCTGAAGCAGCCTGAACGGCATCCGGCGACGATAAGTCCCCATAATCAATCAATAACGTATGGAATGCCACGCCTGAATCCTCGAATGCCTGCTTCAACTGCCCGATATAAGAATCATCCACGGCTTCAAAATGAAAATGGCAAACCTCTAAAATTCGAATGCCTCTTTCTGAAATCGATTTCGGAAGTTCGAGCAAAGATAAGCCAGAACTGCGGCTCTCCACATGCGTCATTTGGGTAGCCTTCTCCGCATCCCATGCTGTCCATAAGCTTGTCTTCATCAATCGATGGACACTCCAGCTGCTAATAGATAATCGACTCATCTTAATCCCCTCCTATATGTCCAAAGTAACAGGATTTCATCCTTACGACTATGCCGGATTGTTGACAGTTTCTATGCGATTTGGCGATTAATTCATATCATGCCCTCGTGCGCGATTGTCATGAATTATACGGTCTGTCCTGATAATATTACGATCTACCATACTACCATACAAGTGTGGTAGTATTTATTTATCGATCATAATACGTGCTGGAGGTGATGATTTGGACTTCACGTTAAAACCGATCCAACCCGTATCCACCCGCGATGCGGTCTACGTTTCATTGCGAACCTTGATTTTGCAGCTGGAGCTGCCACCGGGGACCGCTATTTCGGAGAAAGATATTTCGCTCAAATTCAACGTCAGCCGGACACCGGTTCGGGAAAGCTTCGTCCGTCTCGCTCAAGATGGCCTGCTGGAGGTATTTCCACAGCGAGGCTCCTACGTTTCCCTCATCGATATTCATCTCGTCGAGGAGGCACGGTTCATGCGGGAGCAGCTGGAAGTTGCCGTTGTGCGGCTAGCTTGCGCAAGCTTTCCAGCAGAACGGCTAACCGAGCTAGAACGCAACTTGGCGCAGCAGCGAGCATCAATTGAAACGAATGATTACCGCCTAATGTTCGAGCTGGACGAAGCGTTCCACCGAACGATTTTCCAAGGCTGCAATAAAACGAATACATGGCAGGTGCTTGGCGGCATTAACGCCCACCTGAACCGCAGCCGCATGCTGCGCCTTGCCGCAGACCAGCAATGGGAGCATCTATTCGAGCAGCATCTAGGCATCGTCGAGGCTATTCGCGCTCAAGATGAACAGAAAGCCGCAGCTTTAATGACCGCCCATATGCATCTGACCATTGAAGACCAGTCGCTGCTCAGAGCGAAATATCCCAATTATTTTAAAAACGATTAATGGAGGCAGCATCCTTATGAAAATGGTATTTCGTTGGTTTGGCGAAGGCAATGACACCGTAACGTTAGACCACATTCGGCAAATTCCAGGCGTTGAGGGCATCGTCTGGTCCCTGCATGACGTACCTGCTGGCGATGAATGGCCGATGGACAAAATCAATGCGGTTAAGGCGCAAGCCGACCGCGCCGGCCTTCACCTTAAAGTTGTTGAAAGCGTGAACATTCATGAGGACATTAAGCTCGGCCTGCCTTCGCGGGACCAGTACATCGAGAATTACAAACGGACGATTGCCAAGCTTGCGCAGGTTGGCGTTAAGGTGATCTGCTACAACTTCATGCCGGTGTTCGACTGGCTGCGGACGGATTTGCACAAGGAGATGGCGGATGGCTCGACGGCGCTATTTTATGAGAAAAGCCGCATTGCCAACATCGCCCCTCTCGAGCTGGTCAAGCAAATTAATGAGAATTCGACGCTAACAATGCCCGGCTGGGAGCCTGAACGCCTCTCCCACTTGACGAAGCTATTCGAAGCCTATGAAGGCATGACCGAGGAGCAGTTGTTTGATAACGCAAAATATTTCTTGGATGCGATTATTCCGGTAGCCGCGGAGCATGACATTAAAATGGCGATTCACCCGGACGATCCGCCTTGGCCAATCTTCGGTTTGCCGCGCATCATTACGAGCCAAGCGAACGTGCGCCGTTACCTTGCTTTGCATGATAGCCCGTACAATTGCATTACGCTTTGCAGCGGCTCGTTTGGCGCGAATCCATCGAACGATATCGTCAGCATGGTCCATGAATTTATTGACCGCATTCCGTTCACGCATATTCGCAACGTTCGCGTCTACGATAATGGCGATTTCATCGAAACATCCCACCGGACGCAAGATGGCACCGTCGATATCGAGGGCATCGTAAAAGCCTACGCCGAGGAAGGCTTTGAGGGCTTCTGCCGCCCTGACCATGGCCGCCATATTTGGGATGAGCAATGCCGTCCTGGCTATGGCCTGTATGACCGTGCGCTCGGCATTATGTACCTGTGGGGCTTATGGGATGGTTACCGCAGAAGTGCAGCTGATCCAGCAGCAGTGGCGAAAGGATCGGTGATCGGCTCATGACGCTCACGAACCGGATGCCGGCCATAGCTGGAAAAGTCGTTGTTATTACAGGGGGAGCAGGCGTGCTCTGCCGTGTTATGGCGCTTGAGCTTGCCCGGCAAGGCGCAAGTGTCGCCATCTTGAACCGGACGTTGGAGAAAGGCGAGGCTGTCGTTGCTGAAATTCGCGAAGCGGGCGGATCGGCTATTGCGGTGGCGTGCGACGTGACCGATGAAGGAAGCGTCCAGCAGGCTGCCGAAGCTGTGCTTAGCCAGCTTGGCCCTTGCGACATTTTGATCAACGGCGCAGGCGGCAACCATCCGAGCGCAAACACGACGAACGAAACGTTCTCGGTAGATGATGTCGCGGCTGCGGGCATCACCTCGTTCTTTGACCTTAGCGTAGCTGGTTTCCGCAACGTGCTGGACCTAAACTTCGTCGGCACGTTGATTCCGACGCAGGCGTTTGCGAAGCAAATGATCGGCCGCGAAGGCACGTCGATCCTTAATGTATCGTCGATGAGCGCGCCGTCGCCGATGACCAAGGTTCCTGCATATAGCGCGGGGAAAGCAGCCATCGAGAACTTTACGCAATGGCTTGCGGTCCATTTTGCAGAAGCGGGCATTCGCGTTAACGCGATCGCACCCGGATTTTTCGTCACCGAGCAAAATCGTAAGCTGCTCATGAATCAAGACGGCAGCCTAACAGCACGTTCGAACAAAATCATTTCGCATACGCCGATGCGGCGTTTCGGCAAGCCGGAGGACCTGCTCGGCACGCTGCTGTGGCTGGCCGACGAGACGATGTCCGGCTTCGTGACCGGAATCGTCGTGCCCGTGGACGGCGGCTTCCTCGCGTATTCGGGCGTTTGACCGAATACGCGAGGAACGGTTGCGCCGGAGCGCGGATAGATGACGTACAATAGTCTGTGTACCATGATCTGGAGTATTCCCAGAACATAAAAAAGTAGGGTATCCTCGGGGTTGCTGAGACCACCAAGAAAGGACCCTACTCGATGACTACTATACCCGAAAATG
>NZ_WSTC01000016.1 GCF_009789195.1 Paenibacillus sp. MMS18-CY102
AAGAAGTTTTCAACGCGAGTTGAAAATCTTCAACTTTAGAGCATTTGTAGCTCATTTTGAAACATTTATTCTGACAGTTTCGCTCGTTGTTCAGTTTTCAAAGAACAATTTCGACAACTTTTACATCATATCAGATGATGTTTAGTTGGTCAAGCTTTTGTTTTGTGTTGCCGTTTCGTTCAGCGGCGACTTGAATAATATATCATAGGCGCACATACGATTGCAACCATTTTTTTATATAAGTTTAAAGTTTGTTTTTAACATAAGAAAAGAGCTGCTTACCCACTAGGATAAACAGCTCTTATTCATTACGTAGCTAGTACTTCTTCAATATACAACTGGCGTTCTGTCGTGAGGTTAATGATTGTGCCCTCTGACGAAATCCATGGTCTAGTCGGATGGTCACGGTCAGAGAATACAATTTCCCCTACTCGCCCATCACTAATGCGTACAATGGTGCCGTTATGGAACTGAGTAGCTTTCTCGATAAAGGTACGTACATAGGTAGGCTCCAGTTTACCGAACGCATCCTTCTGAATCTGTTCTAATACCAAATATGGAGATGTCGCCTTGCGATATACCTTATCGAGGGTCATAGCCTGATAGATATCAGCGATCGCTACGATCTTGGCATAAGGATGTATCTTATCCGAACCGATGCCAAGCGGATACCCGCTTCCATCTTCCCGCTCGTGGTGCTGCAAGGAAACTAGCTTAGCCCCTTCATTAAGGGCAGCGTTCGATTTTAACAGTTGATAACCATATACCGTGTGGCGGCGCACTTCTTCGGTTTCCTCCGAAGTGAGTTTAGTCGGTTTGGCCAAGATCGCACGGCTAACTTTCACATTGCCGATATCATGAAGCAATCCAGCTAGCGTTATTTGCATCCAATCCTTAGCTTGGAAGCCATTCCATTTAGCTAGCAAATAAGAAGTCAGTGCAGAAAGCAGGCTGTTATGGTACAAGTACTCATTTTCCTTAACTCCGCTAGGAATATAGGTAAGTACGTTATACTCCCCAATGTTGCTGATCAGCTTCTCCAGTTGGTGGCGAAGATCGAGTACGGGCAACGCTTCTCCTGATAAAGCGTTATTGAACACCTTCTTTACCAGTTGTAGCGTTGCATCATACTCTCGCTGGAATGGCGACAAGTTTTGTGCTTGTTCGCTTTCCTTGTCTTTATTGGCTTCCTCGGCATGGGAACGAGCAGCAGATGCACCCTGCTTCTCAGACAGCCGATCTGCTGCCGTTTCAACAACTACCTTTTTAACCAAAAACGCATGCAAGATTTCCAATTCACGTGCTGTGACGACGACTCCTTTATTGAACAGGAGATTGCCAAGCGGTGTCTGTACGTCTTGAAGCAGCTTGTCGCCGGGTTTAACTTTGGATACTAAAACGGATCCCACTTCTTGCGCCTCCTGTCCCTTGCCGGTTCGTCGTGGCTAATGGAGAAGGGAAGCAGCCCTTATTGCTCTGCCCCGTTCTCTCCATCCTGCTCTTCTATATCTTGCTCTTCTTCTTCGTTTCTCGCTACACGAGTAACTGTCGATACCGCATCGTCTTCACGAATGTTAATGAGCTTAACGCCTTGCGTGTTCCGCCCCATGGTCGAAATGCCTTCCATGCTCGTCCGAATCATCGTGCCGGATGCTGTCATAATCATCAGGTCCTCATCATTCTCAACGACCTTCAGGCCTACTATTGTGCCGTTCTTGTCCGTGACATTGAGCGTCTTAATTCCTTTGCCGCCACGGCTTTGAATCCGGTATTCATTCACTGGCGTACGCTTGCCATAACCTTTAGAAGTTACGATCAAGACGTCATTCTCAACCTGCACGATCTCCATGCCGATAACTTTATCTTCTTCGTCCAGTTGAATGCCTTTAACGCCCGTTGCCGAACGTCCCATCGAACGAACGTCTTGCTCTGGGAAGCGAATGGACATGCCTTGGCTTGTGCCCATAATAATCTCTTGGTTGCCATCGGTAAGCTTAACCGAGATAAGGTCGTCGTCCTCGCGCAACGAAATGGCAATAAGCCCAACCTTACGAATATTGGCATAATCATCAAGAGGCGTCTTCTTCACAACCCCTTGGCGTGTAGCGAAGAATAGATACTTATCATTGTCGAATGCTTCGACTGGAATAACCGCATTAACCACTTCCCCCTGCTCGATCTGGAGAAGGTTAATAATCGGTGTTCCGCGTGCGGTACGGCTTAAGTCCGGAATCTCATACGCTTTAAGCCGGTATACTTTGCCCTTGTCCGTAAAGAAGAGCAAGTAATGGTGCGTATTGGATACAAATAGATGCTCTACAAAATCATCATCTTTCGTGTCCATACCAATAACGCCTCGACCGCCGCGACGTTGGCTGCGGTAGGTCGTTACTGGGAGACGTTTCACGTAACCGGAATGCGTAATCGAGATAATGACATCTTCACGCGGGATTAGATCCTCATCGAGAATTTCGTCTTCGCCAATCGTAATCTCGGTACGGCGGTCATCGCCGAAACGCTCTTTGATTTCGTTAAGCTCTGTGCTGATAATATCGAGAACAAGCTGCTCGTCTGCCAAAATCGCTTTGTACTCCGCGATCTTCGCGAGCAACTCAGTATATTCAGCCTCAATTTTATCCCGCTCCAAGCCAGTGAGGCGTTGCAGGCGCATATCGAGAATCGCTTGCGCTTGCTCCAGCGATAATGAGAACCGTGTAATTAACCCTTCACGCGCTACATCTGCTGTACGCGATCCGCGAATGAGTGCAATAACTTCATCCAGGTGGTCAAGCGCGATGCGCAAGCCCTCGAGAATGTGAGCTCTTGCTTCCGCTTTCTTGAGGTCATACTCCGTACGGCGGCGAATGATTTCAATCTGGTGCTGCAGGTAGTGATACAGCATATCGCGCAAATTGAGAACTTTCGGCTCACGGTTAACCAACGCTAGCATGTTAATGCCGAAGGTAGATTGCATCTGTGTCTGCTTATACAAATTGTTCAGCACGACATTCGGGTTAACATCCCGGCGCAGCTCGATAACTACGCGCATGCCGTTACGGTCCGATTCATCACGAAGGTCTGTAATGCCTTCGATTTTCTTCTCACGAACGAGCTCGGCGATCTTCTCCACCAATCTCGCTTTGATTACTTGATACGGCAGCTCATGGACAATAATACGGGCTTTGCCGCCATTGTCTTCGATGATTGCGCGTGCACGCATCGTGACGGATCCGCGGCCCGTCGTATACGCTTGCCGAATGCCCGAGTGGCCCATTACGTAACCATAAGTCGGGAAATCCGGACCCTTAATATATTCCATTAATTCGAGTGACGTAATATCAGGGTTAACAATCAACGCCTGTACGCCGTCGATAACTTCGCGCAAGTTATGAGGCGGGATGTTCGTAGCCATGCCTACCGCAATGCCCGTTACTCCGTTAACGAGAAGGTTCGGGTAACGTGAAGGGAGTACAACTGGCTCATGTTCCTCACCATCATAGTTGGGAGCAAAATCAACGGTTTCTTTGTTCAGGTCGCGAAGCAGCTCCATTGCAATCTTGGAAAGCCTTGCTTCTGTATATCGCATTGCTGCTGCCATATCGCCATCGATGGAACCGAAGTTGCCATGGCCATCGACTAGCATGTTGCGCATCGAGAAGTCCTGCGCCATACGTACCATGGATTCATAAACAGCTGAATCCCCGTGCGGATGGTACTTGCCGATAACTTCGCCTACGATACGTGCCGACTTCTTATAAGGCTTGTCCGGTGACATGCCCAGCTCCGACATGGCATACAGAATGCGCCGGTGAACCGGCTTTAACCCATCCCGCACATCTGGCAAAGCACGGCTTACGATAATGCTCATAGCATAGTCCATGAACGAATCGCGCATCTCAATGCCAATATCGCGGTCTTTAATCTGAGAATTTTGTTCTTCCGCCATTGTTATCCTCCTGACGTATTCTGCAAACGATACAGCTCACGTTGTGCGTCGCGGTATCGCTATGAATGAATCAGCCCATATAAGGCTGACTTTACAATCGAATCCGTCTGATGACATCATCGCCGGCCTGCGGCTTATACGTTGCAAGCCGACTTAACCGCATTAAAATTGTTAGTCTATTCCTTTCACAAAGCTGCATTGCTTAAACCTGCTTGATGCAGCAATATGAATTCCTGCTAAATTAGGGCGATTCCGATACATAAAATGTGTTACTCGCCCTTCGCTTTCAACTGAATTCCGCCATATGATAATGAGGAATACAAGTAGAGAGGCCTCAATAGGCATACCTCTTTATTATAACATCGATTTCCACCTCTGTCTCGTTCGGCTGTCGAATGATCGGGATAGTTTTTATGGCGAAAGGCGGAGTTGACGATTGGCTATTCAGCGTGTTCAGAGTAAGTGGGCAAAGACGACAGCCCTGCTGTGTTCCGAGCAAATGCGCCAGTATATCCCCGAAACCTCACCGTTTCGACGCGAAACGGTCCGTGCCATGCTTGACCAGCACCAGATGGTGTACGTTAAACCCGACCTGGGCACGTTTGGACACGGCGTTATAAGAGTCGACAAATTACAACATCAATCGTGGACCTACCAATTCCAGATCGGAAAGCGGATTCGACGTTTTTCTACTTTTGACAGCATGTATTTGCAATTGGCTGCTATTCAATCGGGCAAGCGTTACCTTATACAAAAAGGCATTCATCTCTTAAAACATCAGAACCGCCGATTCGATCTTCGCATCATGGTTCAGCATAATATGCAAGGAGCGTGGGAAACGACAGGCATTATCGGTCGGCTTGGCCATCCTGCCAAAATCGTGACTAACTACCATAGCGGCGGCACCCCGCTGCCGTTTCAAACGCTCATGTCTACCCATCTATCTGAGTTTGACCAATCGAGTTTGCTTAACCGGCTGTCAGGTCTTGGGGTCATTACTGCCCAGCAGTTACAGGTCCATTACCCAGGCTTAAAAGAAATCGGAATCGATGTCGCGCTCGGTACAGATCTACATCCATGGATTCTTGAGGTCAATACATTGCCAGACCCTTTTCTTTTCCGTAAGTTAAAAGACCGTCATGTATTCAAGCGAATTTACAAGTATGCAGTTGGGTATGGACGGTTTAAAAACAAGACAGCTCACAACCGCGCAAAAAAGCCGCCAACCCGATAGGTTGTGCGGCTTTGTTATGTTCCAAAAAATTGATTCGCTTAGTAATCCAAGTTTTTTACATCTTTCGCATACTGGTGAATAAAGTCCCTGCGCGGTTCTACGTTGTCACCCATTAGCGTATCGAATACGACATCTGCTTCCATCGCATCTTCGATTGTAACTTGAAGCATTGTACGGCTCTCCGGATCCATCGTCGTTTCCCACAGCTGGCTAGCGTTCATCTCGCCGAGGCCTTTGTAACGCTGTACGTTTACTTTGACGCCTTCACCGAACTCAGCGATAATCTGATCGCGTTCCTTCTCGCTCTGGGCATAGCGAACAACTTTATTGCGTTCGACTTTGAACAAAGGCGGCTGCGCGATATAGATATAGCCAGCATCAATGATTTTGCGCATGTAACGGTAGAAGAACGTGAGCAGAAGCGTACGGATATGAGCGCCGTCGACGTCAGCATCGGTCATGATAATGATTTTGTGATAACGCGCTTTCGCAATATCAAAATCATCACCAATTCCGGTACCAAGTGCCGTAATGATCGCGCGGATTTCGGCATTGCCGAGGATCCGGTCCAATCTAGCTTTCTCAACGTTAAGGATTTTTCCACGCAGCGGCAAAATCGCTTGGAAGTGGCGATCGCGCCCTTGCTTCGCCGATCCGCCTGCCGAGTCACCTTCGACGATGTACAGCTCGCTGATGGAAGCATCTTTGGACGAGCAGTCCGCTAGCTTGCCTGGCAGTGAGCTTACTTCCAGTGCGCTCTTGCGACGTGTCAGTTCACGCGCTTTACGAGCTGCTTCCCGAGCACGGGATGCTTGCAAGCCCTTCTCCACGATACGCTTCGATACGGAAGGGTTCTCGTCAAGGAACTCTTGCAGCTTCTCGGCAAAGAACGATTCCACGATACCGCGCACTTCGCTGTTACCAAGCTTCGTCTTCGTCTGGCCCTCGAATTGAGGCTCTGGAATCTTAACGGAGATAATTGCCGTCAAGCCTTCGCGGACATCATCGCCCGACAAATTCGAATCGTTATCCTTGATCGAGTTAGTGCGGCGTGCATAATCGTTAATAATACGGGTCAATGCACTCTTGAAGCCGGATTCGTGCGTTCCGCCCTCATGCGTATTGATATTGTTAGCGAAAGAGTAAATATTGTCGGTATAGCTGTCATTGTACTGCAGCGCAACCTCTACCTGGATATGATCCTTTTCGCCTTCCACGTAGATCGGGGTTTCGTGAAGCGCTTCGCGATTCCGATTCAAGTATTTGACGAACTCAATAATGCCGCCATCGTATTTGTACGTGTTGCTTTGGCTGCTACGCTCGTCGGACAGCGAAATCGAGATCCCTTTATTCAAGAATGCCAGCTCACGAATACGCGATTGCAAAATCTCATATTCATAAACCGTTGTCTCTGTAAAAATCTCCGCATCTGGCTTGAATTTGACGATCGTTCCGGTCTCCTCCGACTCGCCAATCACTTTAATGTCGTATTGTGGCGCGCCGCGACGGTACTCTTGCTGATACACATGCCCATCGCGTTTAACCGTGACGGTCACATGCTCAGACAATGCGTTCACGACCGAAACACCGACGCCATGAAGGCCACCGGATACTTTATAGCCTTCGCCGCCAAACTTGCCGCCCGCATGGAGCACCGTCATAACGACTTCAACCGTAGATTTTTTCAGTTTCGTATTCTCGCCGACCGGGATCCCCCGACCGTTATCTACCACGGTAACACTGTTATCTTCATGAACGATCACATCGATATTCGTACAAAATCCAGCGAGTGCTTCATCGATTGAGTTATCGACAACTTCCCAGACGAGATGATGAAGACCTTTGCTGCTTGTAGAGCCGATATACATCCCCGGACGTTTTCGTACTGCCTCTAGCCCTTCGAGAACCTGTATCTGACTCTCATCATACGTATTCTGGTTCAAAGACATGCCTACCCACTACTCCTCTCGACTGCTTCTCCTGATTGCGGTACGGCCCGCCGACTAATAAGCCGCAAAATGATGGGCCCGCTTCTTCAGCGTGGAGGATGAAATCGGCGAATAATATATTTTATGCTTAGTTAGCACGATCGACTTGGGTTCTTCTTCCCCTATCGTCTCAACGTCCTTGCGTTTGCGTGCGCCCGCTACGAATTGTTTGGAAAGCTTGGACGATTGCTCAATCGATATATCGAAAATGGCGACCAATTCCGCTGCCCGAATGATTTTCTCTCCGCCCAAATGAATATACATTCGCAGTCCTCCCTTTCGCTGAAACGCTATTATTCTTTAACGCATCACCGTGTGACACGGCCATCTTGAACATGATAAATGCCGGCATCTTGGAGTTTGCCGAGATCGACACTCTCAAGACCGGTTGCCGTAATGAACGTTTGAACTTTGGATTGGAATGTCTCGATTAATTGCGTCTGCCGATTGCGATCCAACTCGGATAGCACATCATCAAGCAGCAATAGCGGATACTCTCCAATCTCTTCGCGAATCAACTCGATCTCCGCCAACTTAAGAGAGAGCGCGGTCGTCCGTTGTTGCCCTTGGGAACCGAACGTCTGAGCCTCTTTGCCGTTAATAAAGAACATTAAATCGTCCCGATGGGGCCCGACAAGTGTCGTTCCTCTGCGTATTTCTTGGTCTTTAACCTGTGTTAACTTTAACATAAAATGCTCAAATAAAACAGATTCATCTTCAAAGTCGAACGATGGCTTGTATGTTACCATTAATTGTTCGGATCCGGCTGTAATTCCAGCATGAATTTGCTCTGCCCACTGTTGCAGCTTATGAATAAAGTATTTCCTTTTTTTTATAATTTTAACACCAAAATCCGCCAGCTGCGCATTCCAAACCTCAAGCAGCCCCTGCTTATCGCCGCCAGAGGACCAAAGCGTCTTCAAGTAGTTGTTGCGCTGGACGAGCACCTTGCTATATTGCTGCAGCGTATGCAAATAACCGGGCTGTACCTGCCCGATTTCCATGTCTAGAAACCGACGGCGTACGCCCGGCGTTCCCTTCACAATCTCCAGATCCTCTGGTGCAAACATGACGACATTCAGCGAGCCGACAAAATCGCTTAAGCGCCGTTGCTCCAATCCGTTAATCTTTGCTTTCTTCCCTTGTGCGGACAACATTAAATCCAGCTTAACTGCACCATATTGCTTGTCTGCTTCTCCATGAATATGTGCATCTGTCCCGTTCCAACCTATAAGTTCCTTGTCCTTAGCTGTCCGGTGGGACTTCGTAAGAGCGAGGGCGAAGATTGATTCAAGAAGGTTAGTCTTTCCTTGCGCATTTGGCCCGATAAACAAGTTCACGTTACTGTTCGTATCCAGTTCGAGCTCGGAGTAGTTCCGATAATTGCGCAGGGCGATTCGTTTCAGAAACAAATGTCTTCAGCCCCCGTTGCTGCATATTCTTTCATTTGCATTTAACGGCGGGTGACGGTGAATGAACCAAATCCTTGAACGTTCACTACATCACCTGCGTAGAGCTTGCGCCCTCGACGGTTGTCAGCCTCGCCGTTAATCAAGATCTCATTCTCTTGCAAAAAAAACTTCGCTTGTCCGCCGGAATCAATACAATCCGATAGCTTTAAGAACTGCCCAAGCGCGATATATTCCGTTCCGATTGCAACTTCTTTCATTGGTTGTCGCTCCGTTCCTAGCCCGTCGTTCGATACGGCAAAATAATATAGGTGCTATGCGGGTGGTCCGATGGGCGAATAATGATTGGGCTCATCGCACCTGTGAACTGGATGTTTAGTTGGTCACTATCGATTACCTTCAACACGTCGAGCATATATTTAGAGTTAAATGCGATGCGCAGCGCTTCGCCTTCCATTTTGAAAGCTTCAAGCTGTTCCGTTACCTTGCCCAATTCGGAGGAGCTGGACGAAATCTCAATTCCGCCTTGTTCCAATGTAATGAGCCGAACGATGTTCGTTTTTTCTTCGCGGCTCATCAGATAGGCACGGTCGATTGCATCGGTTAATTTTTTTGTGTCCACTACGAGTTCTGTTTTGTACGACTGCGGAATAATCTTAGAAGTGTCGGGATAGGTCCCGTCCAACAAGCGCGAGTAGAACAGAACGCTGCCGATTTTGAACAACGCCTGGTTATCCGTGACAACCATCTCAACAATCGTAGTAGCATCTGGGATAAGGCGAGAAAGCTCGTTTAAGGTCTTAGCCGAAATGACAACATTGGAGAAACGCAGGTCTTGCGTTGTATCCACATGTGCACAACGGTTCGCCAGCCGATGGCGGTCCGTTGCTACGAATCGCAATTCGCCTTCAAACAGATTAACGAGCGCACCTGTCAAAATTGGCGTTTGTTCACTTGTAGAAGCTGCAAACACGGTTTGGCGAATCAATGATTTAAGCAGATCGCCAGGGATCTGCAAAACATCGTTTTGTTCGATGGAAGGCAGCACAGGGAATTCCTCTGGATCCAGGCCAACCATCTGGATATCGGTTGAACCGGAACGAATCATCGTAATGAATTGATCCCCAACTTCAATTTCAACATCGTCAGATGGAAGCTTTTTAACGATTTCTACGATGAACTTGGAAGGCAATACGACGCTACCTGGTTTGTCTACCTTAGCAATGATTGAGCTTCCTGATTCAACAGGAATGAAGCTCTGAATCGAAATATCGGTATCGCTTGCCGTTAGCGTTACGCCTTGATGGGTAACATCAAATTTGATGCCCCCGAGAATTGGGATGGCAGGCCTTGTCGAAGCAGCTTTCGCTACTTGTTGAATGGCATCGTTTAATTCATTTTTTGCAATGGACAGTTTCATGGTTTCACTCCTATGGCGAGAGTCCGATATTGAGCGGCATTCAGCTTTCGCGAGAAGGCGACGAATGTCGTTTATTGACGTTATTTTAATAATTTAAAACAGTAGTAGTAGCAGTAGGCGACCTGAATATGTGGATAAGCCGCAAGAACGTTGATAAAGCAAGCCTATCCACATGTGCATAGCTTGTGCATAGGCTTGCTTCGTTGTTCCACGTTATTCACGTATGATTTTTAATTTTTTCGCTCAGGTTTTGTAGAATCTTGTAAAGGTCAGGATCTGTCTTCAGCTGCGTCGTAATTTTCTCATGCGCATGAATGACGGTCGTATGGTCACGCCCGCCGAATGCCTCGCCGATCTTAGGCAGGGAGTAGTCGGTTAGCTCACGGGATAAATACATCGCAATTTGCCTTGGATAAGCTACGGCCTTTGTTCGTTTCCTCGCTTTGAATTCTTCTAGCCGCAATCCGTAAAACTCGCCAACCTTTTGTTGAATATCCTGGATCGTTATCATCTTCGGACGGCTTGAAGGAATAATATCTTTCAGTGCCTCCGCCGCAAGATGCGACGAAATGTCTTCGTTAATGAGCGAAGAGTAGGCGACGACACGAATGAGTGCGCCTTCTAGCTCACGGATGTTTGTATCGATCTGGTTCGCGATATAGACCATTGCTTCATTCGGAATTTCTAAGTTCTCGGCCTTGGCCTTCTTGCGCAGAATGGCGATCCGTGTTTCCAAATCTGGAGCCTGAATATCGGTTATTAATCCCCATTCGAAGCGGGAACGAAGCCGTTCTTCAAGCGTCGGAATCTCTTTAGGCGTGCGGTCGCTTGAAATGATGATTTGCTTTCTTTCTTCGTGCAGCGCATTGAACGTATGGAAAAACTCTTCCTGCGTCCCGTCTTTGCCGGCTAGAAATTGAATATCGTCAATAAGCAGCACATCAATGTTGCGGTATTTATTCCGGAAGCTCTCGCCGCGGTTGTCGCGGATGGCGTTGATGAACTCGTTCGTAAACTTCTCAGACGAAATATACATGACTTTAGTGCTCGGATTATGATCCAAAATATAATGCCCGATCGCGTGCATAAGATGGGTTTTACCTAGTCCAACGCCGCCATATAGGAACAGCGGATTGTATGCTTTGGCCGGCGCTTCCGCGACTGCGAGCGATGCGGCATGGGCAAAACGGTTGTTGGCACCTATAACGAATGTATCAAACGTATATTTGGGATTAAGCAAATGGGTGAAGGGCTCATCCGAAGCTACAGGCACTTGTACGGCGACTGGCAATTGCTGTGCCGGCTCTGGAGCGCGGTTTTCTTCAATTATGAATTTCACGTCGACTTGCCGTCCCAGAAATTCGAACATAGTTGTTCGGACAAGCTTGGTGTATCGGCTTTCCAGCCATTCGGCCGCAAACGTCGTTGGCGCGGTTACGACGAGAATTTCACCGTCAAGCTCGGCTTTCGTCGCTTTGAACCACGTATCGAAGCTCGGCTTACTTAGCTTCGTCTGGATGACCGACAGCACTTGCTGCCACATATCCGGGGTATGGCTGTCCACAGCGTGTCACTCCTTAATCTGAATGGCCAAACTGGCTCTGTAATGCGGGGTTCGTGACAAATATACGCAATGGCTTGGTCAGCCATCCACAGTATAAACGAAGGTAAACCCTAAATTTATCAAGAGGGGAATTGATTTGTTCACAATGTTATCCACAGCCTGTTAATAAACTAGTTATTCACAAGCTTGTATCCACACAGAAAACATATCTATCATAGCAAAAAGAGCCCTATATTACAACGAAACCGTCCGTTTTATCCACAAATCCTACAGGTTGTGTATAAATGTTATCTACAGCACAAGATATTGTTTATAACATGTTAAAATTCGACACTTTTCGCCGAAACGGCTCAAAAACTATGCACATGTTATTAATTTTCGTCAAAATTCACAACGCAGCCTGTGCATATCCACAAAAATCGCAAAAGGGCTATTAGGCTGTGTACAACTTTCGTAGTGTGCCCATTTCTGGCTGCTGCCTGGCGGTTGACTTTTAACAACCAACATGGTTAAATAAAAAAAGGTCTTTTTGAGGACTATTGGGTCAATGGATGACCCTGTTTGAAACTTGTAATTGGTGAAATGCTTCTTTAATGAAAGAACGCCGCATGTTAAGCGGATGAATACTCTCTTCGGAGAAGGAGACAGATCACGACACTTTTCAAGGAGGTGCAACGAAATGAGACCAACGTTTAAACCGAACGTAAGCAAACGCAAAAAAGTACACGGCTTCCGTGCTCGCATGAGCTCGAAGAACGGTCGTAAAGTATTGGCCGCTCGCCGTCAAAGAGGAAGAAAAGTGCTGAGCGCATAAATTGAAGACCACTGTGCGGTGGTCTTTTTTTTTATCTATTTTTAAAAAACAGCCTCTTTATTGAAGGAAGTGGGGTAGAGGAGCATGCATCGCAAGCTGAGATTGAGGAATCGTGCGGATTTCAGCCGGATTTATCGAGGCGGGAAGTCGTTTGCTAATGGACAGTTCGTTGTGTATTGGTCCAAGCAGCCTGTGGCTGACCCGTTCCGGCTCGGCATATCAGCCAGCAAAAAGATTGGCAATGCTGTTGTCCGCAACCGCATGCGCCGAGTCATTAAAGAAATTGTTCGGCTGAATGCAGAGCGGATCGCGCCTCGGGTCGACCTTATTCTCATCGTTCGCAAGCCTGCCGTCGATATGAAGACGAAGGAATTGGAGCGGAGCGTGCTTCATGTATTGAAAAAAGCGGGGCTGCTGAAGCAGCGCGCTTAATCTGCTTTCAGCCAGTGGGACGAGTTGTTTATTTGGCAATAAGAATATGGTATAGTTTAGTGTGGAAAAGCAATGGCTCTGACAGAGAGGAGTTTGTGATGTTGTCCCGGATTTTGAAACAGAGATGGCTGCTTGTATTAGGGCTGGTGCTGCTTATGGCCACGCTAACAGGGTGTACCTCGCATAACCAGACGATGACAACCGATGATTTGCTGCAGGGTAACTTCTGGCAGAAGAACGTTGTCTACTGGTTCGCTTTAATGCTCGATACTTTTGCTGATTGGTTCGGCGGCGAATATGGATTATCGATTCTGCTTCTAACGATTATTGTTAGAACGCTTATCCTGCCATTGACGTTGAAGCAATACCGCAGCTCGAAGGCAATGCAGGCGATTCAGCCTGAGCTTGAGAAATTGCGGAAGAAGCATAAAGAAAACCCTCAATTGCTGCAACAAGAAACGATGAAGCTGTTCCAACAAAACCAAGTGAATCCGATGGCGGGCTGCTTGCCAATGATTGTGCAAATGCCAGTGTTCATCGCATTGTACAATGCCATCTATATGAATAGCGCGATTCGCGAGCATCAATTCTTATGGCTGGAGCTTGGGCAAAAGGATCCGTATCACATTTTGCCGATTATTGCTGCAATCACGACGTTTGTCCAAACGAAAATGATGCAGTCGCAGCAGAAGACGACCATGCCTGGCATGCAAGCGATGCTGCTGATCTTCCCGGTTATGATCTTTGTCATGGCACTCAGCTTCCCAGCTGCGTTGCCGTTGTACTGGATTTTCAGTAACTTGTATACGATTGTTCAGAACTACTTCCTGTACGTACGCCCATCCAAGCGTAAGGAGAGTGTTCCTGCGAAATGAGAAAAATCATCGCATCGGGAAAAACGGTAGAAGAGGCGGTTCGCAACGGATTACTACAATTGCAAACGACTGAAGATCGCGTCCGAACGGTTGTGCTGGAGCAGCCCTCCAAGGGACTTTTCGGCTTGATTGGTGTGAAGGAAGCTAAGGTTGAGCTAGAAGAGCTGCCAGACGCTTCGGATCAAGCAGAGCGGTTTGTCCGCGAAGTTGCGAGTGCGATGGGACTGCAAGTTACAGTGTCTCGGTCACAGACGAAGGAAGGCCTTCTGCTTGTTGTTCAAGGAGAGGGAGAGCTTGGTCAGATGATTGGGCGGCGCGGGCAGACGCTCGATGCCCTGCAATATTTGACCACAATTGTGGCCAACCGTTATAGCGATAAGCCAATTCGAATCGTACTTGATGCAGAAGATTTTCGAGAACGCAGGCGGAAGACGTTGGAGGAACTTTCAGACCGGCTGGCTGGACGTGTTGTGAAAACACGGAAGGAAGTCGTGCTCGAGCCAATGTCGCCGCAAGAACGCAAAATTATTCATTCGCAGCTGCAGCACCACCCTGATGTCCGAACGTTCAGCCAAGGGGATGAACCGAATCGCCGTGTTGTCATCGCAATCCAGGATAGGAATGTGAAGGGATGATTCGGCGAATAATGAGGATATCGGGCGTGCAATTAACGTAGCGCACTATTCGCAGCAATGGCTCATAGCGGTCATTGCTGTTTTTTATGAGGAGCGTTTCATTCATGAATATGACTCACGATACGATAGCGGCTATTGCCACGGCGGTCGGAGAAGGAAGTATAGCGATTATTCGCATAAGCGGACCGGATGCAATCGAGCGGGCTGCAGACATTTTTCGGACGAAAGGCGATTTCCGCTTAGCCGATACCCATACTGTACATTACGGGCATGTTGTTGACCCACAGACGGGGCAACGTGTGGAGGAAGTACTCGTTACCGTAATGAGAGGTCCCCGTTCGTTCACGGGGGAAGACGTTGTTGAAATTGGCACGCATGGCGGGGTTATTGCGGCCAAAAACGTGCTGCAGCTCGTGCTGAGGCAGCCCGGCATAAGAGTGGCAGAACCGGGCGAGTTTACAAAGCGCGCCTTTCTTAATGGGCGGATTGATTTGACGCAGGCGGAAGCGGTCATGGATCTCATTCGTTCTAAATCTGATCGTGCGTTCCAAGTGGCAATGAAGCAATCTGAAGGGTCTTTATCGAAACGAATCGCAGATTTAAGACAAACGATTATTGAAGTAATCGCGCATGTAGAGGTTAATATCGATTATCCCGAGCATGATGTAGAAGAGCTAACCAGCGCATTCATTCGTGAGCACTGCGGCGTGGCTTTAGAGGGCGTTAACCGCTTGCTGAAGACAGCGTCCGAGGGCAAAATATTGCGTGAGGGCATCGTAACTGCAATCGTAGGAAGGCCGAATGTGGGCAAGTCTTCATTGCTTAATGCACTTACCCAGTCGAATAAAGCAATTGTTACGGATATACCGGGTACAACTCGTGACGTTATCGAGGAATTCGTAACGGTAAATGGCATTCCCCTTCGGCTGCTTGATACGGCGGGCATTCGTGAAACTGCTGATGTCGTCGAACGCATTGGCGTAGAACGTTCTAATTCGGCTTTGGAAGAAGCGGATTTGATTTTATATGTGTTAAACCGAAATGAGAAACTGCATGACGATGACCGCCAGTTGATGGAGAGGCTTGCCGGACGGCAGGTAATCGTTATTTTTAATAAAACGGATCTTCCACAACAGCTTAATTCGGCTGAGGTCGAGCAAGTATTCCCCGCAGAGCGCATTGTTCCGATGTCGGTACTGGGGGAGGAAGGGATCGATCGGCTGGAGCAGGTAATCAGCGATCTATTCTTTGAGGGTCGAATCGAATCGAATGATCTGACCTATGTAACGAATGTTCGCCATATTTCGCTGTTGGAGCGGGCGAAGCAGTCACTACTTGATGCCATTGATGCAACAGAAATGGGCGTGCCGATTGATATCGTTCAGATTGATATTCAGCAAGCTTGGGAGCTGCTTGGCGAAGTAATTGGCGATTCTGCAGGCGAGTCGCTGTTGGATCAGATATTCTCGCAGTTTTGTTTAGGGAAATAGGGTTATGAGCTTACATTAGAATTACAGTTCATGATAGATAGATGTACGGTGTTAGCAGATTTTAAATTAGCTTAGGTTTATAAGGGAGGGTTTCAACAATGGGATATGTCGGTGGAAGCTATGATGTTATCGTCGTAGGGGCGGGACATGCAGGAAGTGAAGCGGCATTGGCGGCAGCACGTATGGGGTGTGAAACATTACTGTTGACGATTAACTTGGATATGGTCGCATTCATGCCGTGCAACCCGTCGATTGGCGGTCCTGCAAAAGGGCATGTGGTGCGGGAGATTGATGCGCTTGGCGGGGAAATGGGCCGTAACATTGATAAAACGTTTATTCAAATGAGGATGCTGAATACGGGCAAAGGCCCTGCTGTTCATGCACTTCGTGCACAAGCGGATAAATTTGATTATCAGCATATGATGAAGAAAACGATTGAGGAAACAGATCATCTTACGCTTCGGCAAGGGATGGTCGATGAGCTGATCGTAGAGGATGGGCATTGTGTTGGCGTAATTACGAAGACAGGTGCGGAATATCGTGCGAAAGCCGTCGTCATTACAACAGGCACCTATTTGCGCGGCAAAGTGATTATGGGTGAGCTGATGTATGAGAGCGGCCCGAACAATCAGCAGCCTTCCGTAAAGCTGTCGCAATGCTTGAAGGATCTCGGTTTTCAATTGGCACGCTTCAAGACGGGGACGCCGCCTCGTGTACACGGGGATACGATTGATTTCAGCAAAACAGAGATCCAGCCGGGAGATGAGAAACCGAAGTTTTTCTCTTACGAAACGAAGGGCTCAGATAATGAGCAATTGCCTTGCTGGCTGACTTATACTTCAGAAACGACGCATCAAATTATTAACGATAACTTGCATCGTGCGCCGATGTTCTCAGGAGCAATTGAAGGGACAGGACCGCGCTATTGCCCTTCTATTGAAGATAAAATTGTTCGATTCGCTGATAAGCCGAAGCATCAAATTTTCCTCGAGCCAGAAGGAAAAAACACGTCAGAGTATTACGTTCAGGGGCTTTCGACAAGCATGCCGGAGGATGTACAGCTTGGCATTTTGCGCTCGATTCCAGGGCTTGAGAAAGTTGAAATGATGCGGACTGGTTATGCAATCGAGTACGATGCGGTCGTTCCTACACAATTGTGGCCGTCTTTGGAAACGAAGCTGATTGAAGGTTTGTTCACCGCAGGGCAAATTAACGGCACATCGGGTTACGAAGAAGCAGGTGGCCAGGGCATCGTTGCTGGGATTAATGCTGCACGCAAAGCGCAAGGAAAAGATCCTGTTGTGATTGATCGCTCGCAAGGGTACATTGGCGTTATGATTGATGATCTCGTAACCAAAGGGACGAGTGAGCCATACCGATTGCTGACTTCGCGTGCAGAGTACCGTTTGTTGCTCCGCCATGACAACGCTGATCTGCGCCTTACGCCGCTTGGTTACGAAATCGGGCTAATTCCACAGGAGCGGTATGATTGTTATTTGAATAAGAAAGCGCTGGTAGAACAAGAGATCGAACGCCTGAAAACGTCGAAAATCCGGATGGAGGAGACGGTTCAAGCGCTGTTAGTTGAGATTGGTTCTGCTCCGTTGACTGGGGGATGTTCGGCACTTTCGCTGCTGCTGCGCCCAGAGGTTACGTATTCACATATCGAGCGATTGGCTCCTGCGCCTTATGAACTTACGGAAGAAATGAAGGAGCAAGTCGAAATTCAAATAAAGTATAGCGGATATATCGAGAAACAACTGCTGCAGGTCGAGCGGATGGGCAAAATGGAGAAAAAGCTGATTCCAGACGATATCGATTATATGGATGTCCACGGACTTGCAAACGAAGCGAAAACGAATCTGTCTCAAATTCGCCCGCTTTCGATTGGGCAAGCTTCCCGAATTGCAGGCGTCACGCCAGCTGACATCTCCATTCTTCTCGTATACCTCGAGCATTATAATCGAGTGACAGCCGCCCGCCATGCGGCGAGGGGGTAACCGGCAGCAATGGATAAGACACATGCTTGGTTTAGTAGTGCTTTAGCAGAAAAGGGAATTAATCTAACCTCGGCACAAATGGAGCAATTTGAAACCTACTTTCAATTGCTGGTCGAATGGAATGAGAAAATGAATTTGACCGGCATTACGGAGCGGGAAGCGGTATACGAGAAACATTTTTATGATTCGATTGCGTTATCCTTTTATGTTGATATGAAAAATGTACGGCATATTGCCGATATTGGATCAGGAGCAGGTTTTCCGAGCTTGCCGATTAAAATCTGTTTCCCTCACTTGCATGTGACGATCGTTGATTCGTTAAATAAACGGATTTCGTTCTTGCAGCATATTGCTGCCGAGTTGGGCTTATCTGATGTATCCTGTGTCCATGGACGTGCAGAAGATATTGCCAGATTGCCAGAACATCGTGACCATTATGACTTGGTGACGGCTCGTGCTGTTGCTAAACTCAATGTGTTGAATGAATTTTGCCTCCCGTTCGCACGTAAGGGAGGAACGTTCGCAGCGATGAAGGGGGCGGACCCTGCAGATGAAATTCGTGAAGCTAGTACGAGCCTGCGTGAGCTCAAAGGGAAATCAGCGAGCACGGAAGCGATGAAATTGCCTTTTGAACAGTCAGAACGGCATATTATCCTCATTACGAAGATCGATTCAACCCCTAAGAAATATCCGCGAAAAGCGGGAATTCCGTTGAAACAGCCTATTATTTAGCTAGCCTTCAATGCCGTGAATGTTTCACGTGAAACATTCACGGCAAACTTATTTGTACCGATAGTCAATTCAAGCAGGAAATATGGACAGCCGTAGCGAATTTACTTAAAGCAAGCTTGTATTCGGATGGATACTCGGTACGATTGTTTAAAATATAAGCAAGTGTAGATCAATTTACACTCAGCTTATATATTTCCGGAATGAAACGCGCTGCACCGCCAAAAGGATGGCGAGTGCTGTTTCATCTCATTTGAACGGACATCGGCATATTAGAATCGGGTGGTAGTTGACGTTATGAAAGAACAGTTTTCACGGTTGTTCGGTCTAACCGATCAACGAAACAATGCAGAATCGGATGAAGTGAAGCAAATTCCGATTGGTGAGATTGATACGAGTCCATATCAGCCACGTACAGTGTTCGACGATGAACGAATCGATGAACTATGCCAGACGATTAAGACGCATGGGGTTATTCAGCCTATCGTTGTTCGCCTGCGCAATGGGCGGTATGAGATTATTGCGGGAGAACGCCGTTGGCGAGCGGTAACGAAGCTCGGGCTCGAGCGAATCCCTGCAATCGTGCGTGAGTTCAATGATTCTCAGGCAGCATCGATCGCACTAATTGAGAACCTTCAGCGGGAAGGCTTAACTGCTTTAGAAGAAGCGGTGGCTTACCAGAAGCTGATTGACCTTCATCAATTAACGCAAGAGAGCTTGGCACAACGCTTAGGCAAAAGCCAATCCACCATTGCGAATAAGATTCGTCTGCTTGGGCTAAGTGATCCGGTTAAGGGCGCGCTTATGGAACGTAAAATTACGGAGCGCCATGCAAGAGCTTTGTTGTCGTTAGACACGGAAGAGCTTCAAGAAAAGGTGCTCGGGGATATCGTTTCCAAAGAGTTAAACGTGAAACAAACCGAGGCTCGCGTTGCATTCTATAAGGAAGCAACAAAGGCAAAGAAAGCAAGAAGAGTTTCGTTCACGAAAGATGTTCGTCTTGCGTTGAACACAATTCGCCATTCCATTGAGATGGTTTCCACATCAGGACTGAAGATTGATACGAAAGAAAATGATCATGATGATCATTATGAAATCGTCATCCATATACCTAAACGTTAAACTGCTTGATTGGACTATAGCCATAAGCGGTTAAGAATGAGTAATTATGTATGTTTTAATGACGTAATGCCTGGCGAAAGCGGCCGTCTAGCCGCTTTTTCTGGTTTCTGGACTAAAAGTTTGTATACACACAAGAGGTGAACCGGATTGGCTAAGATTATTGCCATCACAAATCAGAAGGGCGGTGTCGGAAAAACGACAACGTCCGTGAATCTTGGCGCTTGCCTTGCCTCCTTAGGCAAACGGGTGCTGTTGGTTGATATCGATCCGCAGGGCAATACGACTAGCGGTATTGGCATTAATAAAGCGGATGTTGAGAATTGTATCTATGACATTCTTATTAATGATGTTCATCCACGAGATGCGATTGCCCCAACAAACATACCTGGACTCAATGTCATACCTGCAACGATCCAATTAGCAGGTGCGGAAATCGAAATGGTTTCAACAATTTCACGGGAAGTCCGTCTCAAGAAAGCTTTACACCAAGTGAAACAGGATTATGATTATATCCTCATTGATTGCCCACCATCATTAGGGCTTCTGACAATCAATTCCCTTACGGCAGCTGATTCGGTCCTCATTCCAATTCAATGTGAATATTATGCGCTAGAAGGATTAAGCCAATTGCTCAATACAGTTCGGCTCGTCCAGAAGCATTTGAATACAACGTTGCAAATTGAAGGCGTGCTGTTGACGATGTTCGACGCACGTACGAATCTCGGCATTCAAGTTATTGAAGAAGTGAAGAAGTACTTCCAACAGAAGGTATACCAGACGATTATTCCGCGTAATGTTCGTCTAAGTGAAGCCCCTTCCCACGGACAGGCAATTATCACATATGATCCACGCTCGAAAGGTGCAGAAGTGTATCTGGAGCTGGCCAAGGAAGTGATCATGTATGAGCAAGCGGCTAGGTAGAGGGTTAGACGCCCTAATCCCATCATTATCGGTTAAGGATGATGATAAGGTTGTTGAAATCGCGTTGGGACAGCTTCGTCCCAATCCGTATCAGCCACGTAAAACATTCGATGAGGATTCGATCAAAGAGTTAGCGGAATCCATCAAACAGCATGGCGTCATCCAGCCGATTATCGTGCGGACAGTGCTGAAAGGCTATGAAATTATCGCGGGGGAACGGCGTTACCGGGCATCGCAATTATGTGGAAACACAACGATTCCAGCGGTTGTACGGACGTTCACAGACCAACAGGTTATGGAGATTGCATTAATTGAAAATCTTCAACGTGAGGATCTGAATGCGATTGAAACAGCAATTGCTTATCAGGCGCTCGTCGATAAGTTTCAATTAACGCAAGAAGAGCTTTCCATGAAGGTGGGCAAATCGCGATCCCATATTGCAAACTTCCTGCGCTTGCTGACTCTCCCTGCAGATATCAAGGATAATGTTTCACGTGGAACATTGTCGATGGGCCATGCTAGAGCGTTAGTCGGCATTAAGGAAGCGAAGGAACAACAGGAACTGGCGCGGTTGACGATTGAACAAGAGTGGAGTGTTCGGGAACTAGAGGCAGCCATTCAGAAGCAATCGGAGGAGAAGCAGCCGGAGAAGGCCAAAGTGAAGGCGAAGAAGCGCGACCCTTATTTGGAAAGCATAGAAGAGACGCTGCGGGAACAATTTAAAACGACGGTTCGCGTTAAGCAACAGAAGGACAAGGGCCGGATTGAATTAATGTATTACAATAAACAGGATTTAGAGCGCCTGTTGGAAATTTTGCAGCAACAAATGGCTTAATTTCAAGAAACCCATCATATCATCTATATAGCGCACGATAATCGCGATAGCATGCCGGAGTTGTTATGTTCCTAAGGAACGTATACACTGAGGTATGCTATTGTTGGCGTTAATGGGCGTAAGTATGCCAAGAGATGGGGGACGGAAGGGAAGGAAGACGATTGGAACAGCATAAAGTGATTTATCTGGACCACGCAGCAACGTCATGGCCTAAGCCGGAAGCTGTTGTAAAAGCTGTATATGATGCGATGGTGAATGACACAGCTAACCCGGGCAGGGGGAGCCATGCGATGGCTGTCCGATCCAGCCGCCATATTTTCCAAGCGCGCAAACAGCTGGCAAAGTTATTTCGGATAAGCAATCCGAATGACATTGCTTTTTCGTTGAATACGACTACAGCGCTCAATCAAGCGATTAAAGGTTTCGTTCAACCTGGTGATCACGTGATCTCAACTGCTGTGGAACATAACTCGGTAAGGCGTCCACTGGAGTACTTAAAGCAAGCAATAGGCATTCGTGTGACTTACATAGAGGCTGATGAGAAAGGGTTCATTACCCCACAGCAGGTCGAACAGGCGATTACGCATTCTACGCGCCTTGTTATCGTGAATCACAGCTCTAACTTGCTCGGTACGATTGCGCCAATTGCTGATATTGGAGAAGTATGCAGGCGCAATGGCGTAAAGCTGCTGGTCGATGCTGCACAGAGTGCTGGCATACTGCCGATTGACGTGGAAGCGATGGGGATCGACATGATGGCGTTTCCGGGTCATAAAGGGTTACTGGGCCCACAGGGCACAGGAGGGCTCTACATCCATCCTAGCCTTGATCTAGTCCCAATGCTACACGGAGGGACCGGAAGCCAATCTGAGGCTCCTGAGCAGCCTAGCGTGAGACCGGATCGATATGAGGCGGGGACGCCTAATACGCCTGGGCTTGCTGGCCTTGCAGCAGGAGTCAGCCATGTTCTGCATGAGACCGTTCAAACGATCCATACTAAGGAATGGCGCCAAACGCAAATGATGATGGAAGGGCTGCTTGGCATTCCGGGGATTCAAGTTCTTGGCCCGGATGTTGGACAGCCGCGTACCGGTATTGTGTCATTCAATTTGGCTGGAGCTGACGCGTCAGAGCTTTCGTTCATACTCGACCAGCATTATGGCATTGCGGTACGTGCAGGATACCATTGCACGCCATTAGCACATGCAGCAGCGGGCACAATGGAAACAGGAGCGGTACGTGCAAGTGTAGGATGCTTTACAACTGATGCAGAAGCGATGGCGATCGTCGATGCAATGAAAGAAATTCAAAAGCACTATTCAGACGGATAACCATTAAAAATGTGTGATGGCTGAGTTGTATTGAAAATGGAATTGGAGTAACGGGGGAGCGAGTATTCAATGAACAATGCATTGTCACCATTACAAATTGCTGTAGTCGCATTAGGTGCGGTCATTATTGTGCTTATAATTTGGATGGCGGTTATCGGCGGACGATTGAAAAAATTGCGGAAGCAGTACGTAGCTGCGATGGATGGTATGGGCGTAACGAATTTAGAGGACATACTGGGTGAAATGAAACGGCAGTTAAGTGAACAGGAGCAACAGATCGTACAACAGCATCAAGCGCATGAGCAATTGAAAAAAGCATTGAGCGAATCGAGAGGGAAGGTTGCCGTTCATCGCTACAATGCGTTCGCAGAGCAAGGCAGCGACTTGAGCTTCTCGTTAGCAATCGTTAACGATTCGCAAGATGGCATCGTATTGAGTGGCTTGCATAGCCGTGAAGATACATACGTTTATGCGAAGCCGCTTGATAAAGGGGATTCCCCTTATCCGTTAACGCCTGAAGAGAAGAAGGCGGTTAATCTGGCATTGCAACAGGCCTAGTTGTTGTGCGGCAATTCATGATAGCGGAGAATAAGCTATGCGCGATTACGTCAGCCATTCGCATTACGAGATGAAGGCGGGTATTCTGCAGAACGAAATATTCCATAAAGCCTCCGACATTTACGATGCCGGTAATATGCATATCGCCGACTGGCGGAAGTTGTTTGTTTACTCCAGCACCAGGGCGCACAGGCCCAAGGCCGACTTGAATGTTGCCAACACTCGTAACTTGTCCGAGGCAGGCATCAATGCCGATGACGAAGGGGTTATGGTTTTGCCGGTGCAGCAGTTCTAATGTTTCTTCTAGATTCATAGCATGAACAGGCTCCTCAAGCGTGCCATACAGTTCAAAATGGGGGCTGCGGAACTTGCCTAACGCGGTGCCGATTAGCGGACCGAGTGAATCACCCGTAGAACGATCGGTACCGACACAAACGACGATAATACGTTGGTTGCCGGATAGGCCGTTCAGCAGAACCGTTAGCCGATTGGTCAATATGCCAGACACGTTCGGCTCTTGATATGGCACTTTCAACGGTGATTCATACAACGACGACAGCTTCATAGTATCCCCTCCGCCTCTCGTAATGTAATACTAGTATATGGTTGGGACAACCATTTTATACGTAACCTACCGTGCAAAATGTTTGGGAGTGTGCTTATGCTTATCGCATTCGATTCAACGCAGCAGGCGCTTCGTATGGAGATGCTGCTAGAGTATGTAGAAATTGAGATTGATTTATGCCCGACGCCTAAGCAAGTGACGGCTGGATGCGCGTTATCGATTCGGTTTCCAGACGAGGATGAGCTTCGCGTATGGGAAGTCATACGATTGGAGAACGTTGAAATTCGGGGAATGTTCCGGGAAATAGGGGAAGTATTCGAAGAATTAGCAGCTCCATAACGAGACTTCATGCGATTGCGAGTTTTCTAGAGCGGTTAAAGGGTTAGAAGGATAAATAGAAAGAGCATCTTAGATAGGCACAAGCTTCCTATAAGAAGCGGCGTGACGGAAAGGCGGTTAGGCCAGATGGACATAACAGCAATATGGAACGATTTATTGGATTGGGTGACGAGCGGGCGAATGTGGGCAACCTTCGGCATGTCGGTCGTGAGAATTGCATTAATTTTGCTCATTGGCAGAGTAGTTGAACTGGTTATCTTCAAAGCAATTGACCGGATGATGATTGAACGGGAAATGAAGCAAGTCCAACATACGCGGCGAGTGCTGACGGTGGGGAAACTGCTGAAGAACGTTTCATCGTATCTCATCTACTTTGTAGGCGCGCTGCTCATTCTAGCTGAGTTCCATGTTAATCTGGCGCCGTTGCTCGCTGGGGCGGGCGTCCTGAGCTTGGCAATCGGATTCGGTGCACAAAGTTTAGTGAAAGACATCATTACCGGCTTCTTCATTATTCTAGAGGACCAGTTCGCCGTAGGGGACGTTGTACAAACCGGACAGTTCAAAGGGACGGTCGAGATGATCGGGCTGCGTACGACACGCATTAAGAGCTGGACAGGCGAGCTTCACATCATTCCCAACGGCATGATCAACGAAGTAACTAATTTCTCCATGAACAATTCGTTGGCGGTTGTCGATGTGGCGATCGCTTATGAGGAAGATGTGGAGCGTGCACTTGAAATTATGAAGCGTACGGTGGAAGGCGAAGCGAAACATTTGGAGAATACAGTAAGTACGCCGGAGGTACTGGGCATCCAACTGTTAGGGCCATCACAAGTAACGCTGCGCGTAATCGTTGAGTGCTTGCCTAATACGCAAATCGGCGTAGCGCGTGAGCTGAATGCTGCAATCAAAAAAGCATTTGACGCTAATCAAATCGATATACCGTACCCTAGAATGGTGACTTACCAACGGTTGGAGAGAGGGGGAGCCCAGGATGGAGCGTAAGGCGTTTGAATTAGGCGATGTCGTACAAATGAAAAAACCGCATCCTTGCGGGACGAATGAGATGGAGGTCATCCGAATGGGGATGGATATCCGGATCAAGTGTGTAGGCTGTAAACATAGCGTGCTTGTGCCGCGTGCCAAGTTCGAGAAGAATCTGAAGAAAGTGCTCCGATCGAAAGAAAGCGGGAGCGAAGCAGCCGATAGCATGGGGCAATTGGAAGGATAATTAAGCGACGGAATAATAACAATTCTGACAATTTGCAAAGGGCTTGCATCGAGATTTGTCGTATGCTACAATAAGTCTTGTCTTCACCACGGAGAGGTACCCAAGAGGCCCAAGGGGGCTGACTCGAAATCAGCTAGGCGGTTCATAGCCGTGCGTGGGTTCGAATCCCACCTTCTCCGCCATACATATGCGACTAACGGTTCTCGATTTCAAATCGAGGGCCGTTTTTTATTTTGTAGAAATATTGGCGCACTAAAAAAGGGACCCTTACGGGTCCCAGTTGACGGCGCTTTGAAGTTGTAATGAAATAGACTACTTCAGGGAACAGAAATCGTGGATCATCGTTACGAATTCGCGGCAGAATTCGTCGTCTACATCCGACGCCTTGCGGCGTTAATTTGACACTACGATGGTGTTACAGACAATCGTCTTTGGCACAACCCCTCGCTTCTATGCATCCGTGTCTTATTTCTTCTTCGTTATTCCTTGCACCATTTGGTTCAATGGAACCACACCTCTCATTTCGCCGTCGAGAGTATGATGCGCAGCGTCCGAATGAATTATGCAGCAATTGCTGAATATTCGTTAGCTCCTCCCTGTGGGCAGGGAAGAGCCGGACGTTAATTGGCCTGTACTTGTTATTTAGGCATCCGTTTCCACTTGCGTTCATGGTTGCTTGTATTCGGGAAGCGTTCACCCTTGTGCAGCTTGACGATTTGAGGGTTGTTAATGCCCATATGGAACGAGTTTACGCCATCCTCAATATAAGTGCCGCTATTGGGGGCTTTGTCGCCCGGCGAGAATAAAGTCCATTCACCCATTAGCCTTGCCTCCTGTACAAAGTCATTAGAAACGCGATGAACACGCTTCTGCAATAGTGTGTGCTGAGAGAGGCGAACGCATGACAGGCAGAATTCGGAGGGTTTTCCGTGCTTGCAGCAGCAGGGGGTTTCATGTATAGTAATATGGTATGCGAGTTAGCGCTCGCTCCTTGCTCCCTTAAGTGGGGGCCGCTAAGTCCAAGAGGAGGTGAATCAAATGCGCAAATACGAAGTGATGTACATCCTTCGTTCTGATGTAGAACAAGAAGCTGTTCAAGCCATCGTTGAAAAATTCAATGGCATCATCACGAACGGCGGCGGTGAGGTTTCTAAAACCGACATCATCGGCAAGCGCCGTCTTGCGTATGAGATCAACAAGCAACGTGATGGCATCTTTGTTCTCGTACACTTCGCAGCTCCGGCTGAAGTTATCGTTGAACTGGATCGTGTCATGAAGATTGCGGACGAAGTAATCCGTACTCTTATCGTTAAAGATGTTGCTTAATTGATGTACGCATGGATTGATCGATTGGGAGGGTATCACGATGTTGAACCGTGTGATTTTGATTGGCAGACTTACGCGCGATCCTGAATTGCGTTATACGCCAGCAGGTGTCGCAGTTACGCAATTTACGCTAGCGGTTGATCGCCCGTTCACAAGTGGCGGCGGCGAACGCGAAGCTGATTTCATACCGGTCGTAACATGGAGGCAACTTGCTGAGACGTGCGCCAATTATCTTCGTAAGGGACGGTTAGCTGCGGTCGAAGGCCGTTTGCAAGTGCGTAACTACGAGAATAACGAAGGCAAACGTGTCTATGTAACCGAAGTGATTGCGGATAACGTTCGTTTCTTGGAGTCGAATCGCGAGAGCGGAGCGCCCCGTGAAGAGGGAAGTTACAGCGGTGGGAATAACAGCGGTGGCGGTTTCGGTGGCGGCAATAATGCCGGCGGCGGATCATATGGCGGTAACAGCGGAGGCGGCGCAAGCCGGTCCGGTCAAAACCAGCGGAATGATAATCGCGATCCGTTCTCGGATGACGGGAGACCAATTGATATATCGGAAGATGATTTGCCATTTTAATTGAAAGGATGGGTTCCTGAATGAGCTTCAAGCCACGCGAAGAAGGACAAGATCGTCCAGAACGTAAATTCGGCGGTCGTAAAGGCCGTAACAAGCGCCGTAAAGTTTGCTTTTTCACGGTAAACAAAATCAAGCACATTGATTACAAAGACACCGATTTGCTCCGTAAATTCATCAGCGAGCGCGGCAAAATTTTGCCACGCCGTGTGACGGGTACGAGCGCGAAGTATCAGCGTCTTCTGACGGTAGCGATCAAACGCTCACGTCAAATCGCTCTTCTGCCGTACACGACGGAATAGCATATCGTACGACAGGCAGCCGGCATTACTGGCTGCCTTTTTTGTGCTGTAATGGCCTATTCATGGCAAATGAAACTATTGGGCAAATCGATCCGTCTAGTATTTGTACGCTTGTTGTTCTGCGATATCGCCAATGATAGGGAGCTTCACCCACTTGCCTTGAAGAGCGAGCAGCATGAGGACAAGCCATAAAATGAATGAAAATGGCGCGAGCAATCCAGCGATGAACCAGCCGATAAAAGGGATCATGCCCAGTATAATATGAATGACAACAAGTGATGCAGAGACGATAATGGACTGCATAGCGTGAAATTTGACGAAACGGCTATGCTTCTCTAGAACAAGGAATAAGAATCCCGTAACGAAGCTGCCTAAATAACACAACATACCTGCTACCTTAGCATCCAGTCCTATCGAGGAACGGTCTGGACCTAGCGAGGGTGGCTGCATTTTTGAAAATCCCCTTTCATAGCTTCGATAGGTTGAGTAGGGCAGTTAGCAAGTCTGTGCGGCTTTGCTATGCCCAATATATGTGCTATCGCTTCGCGATATGCCGTAACTGAATTGTAACCATCATTTACTGCAGCATCGTTTAGACTGCTTAAAGTGCGTTTAATTAGAGTAAGTACAGAACAGGAGCAGAGAAATGAAAACGAAACGTTACCGCAAAACCAAGTGGATATCCGGCATCATGGCTGTCATTATTGCATTAGGTTTATTCGGATATTACAATCGTACGACGCTTGCCATGTGGAGCTTTGACGTGTTTTTGTCGGGCCAGGTGAAGAACAAGCTTGAAGATTCGTATAAGCCGCTGGAAGGGCGCGAGCCGCAGAAAGTGAGCTACGAGAACAAGGAGCCTTTCTCCGTGCTATTGCTTGGCGTAGACCAAAGGGATAAGGAGGTCGGCCGGTCGGACACGATGATTGTTTCCGTCGTTCGTCCAGCGGACGGAGCAATTCTCATGGTTTCGATTCCAAGGGATACGTACACAGAAATCGTCGGCAAGGATAAGATGGATAAAATAACGCATGCTTACGCATATGGCGGCGCCAAAATGTCCATCGAGACGGTAGAGAAGCTGTTTGCGACGTCCATTAATCACTATGCATCGATTAACTTTACTGGTTTCCGCGAAGTCATTGATGCAATGGGCGGGATTTCGCTGCCAATCGAGCAAGATATCGTGAATAAGGAAAAGGATCATGAGAAGTTTACGATTAAAGCGAATCAACCGGTCTATAATGGTACTGACGCATTGAACTTCGTCCGCTACCGGGAAGACGCTGGCGGCGATGTGAGCCGTGCAGGGCGGCACCAGGTGTTCTTGAACGCTATGATGGATAAGGCGTCGCAGGTTAGCCAGTGGTCAAGCATTCCGAATTACATTGGCATTATGGGTGATAACTTTAGTACGGATATGACGCCAGATATGATGATTGATTTGGCGAAGACGATGCTGCAGGCAGATGGGCGCACCATTTATAGCCATACGCTTAAGGGCGACGGGCATCGTAAAGAAGCAGGTGGCACATGGTACTTCTTCGCCGACGAAGAGGATGTTGAGACGACCAAACAATTAATTACGAGCTGGTTGGACCCATCGATTGCGAAGGGCAGCCTGCCGCTCCCTTCTGAGTATGCATCGAAGAATAAGCCAGTTCAGTCGTTGTCGGCGAGCGCAAGCACGAAGAGAAATGCGGCTGCTGGAATAAGTACGAATCAGTGATAGAAAATGAGGTGGCTTCACACGATGAACATTGCTTTTTTCCTACTGCCGAAGCAAGAGGTCGTATGTGTTCCCAAGAGTGCGACTCTGCGGCAGACGCTCGAGCGAATGGAGCATCATCGGTATACAGCTGTTCCGATCTTGGATCGGGAGGGCCTGTATGTAGGTACGGTGACAGAGGGCGATCTGTTATGGCATATGAAAAATAATGATCTGTCGTTCGATCAGGTTCATAAGGTTAAGCTCACAGATGTGCCGCTGCGCGTAAGCAATCGAGCGGTTCATGTGGATGCGAATATCCGGGATCTTATCTCGCTGGTGAAGACACAAAACTTTGTCCCTGTCGTAGATGATATGAACCGATTCATTGGCATTGTAAGGCGTAGCGATATTATTGATTATTGTGAAAAAAATATGTTGGCTGAAGAAGCTTCAAAACAACATGCGAAATTTGCACTCGGGCAGTAAGCATAGTACGATAGATATAGCATAAATTGGATGCTGATCTATTGATTTGCACAGGAGGCAAAAAAAGTATGGAGCGAAGAAGCAGACGCCGCCGCCGATTCCGCGGACTGACGATGTTCGCTGCGGGATTAGCGGCGGTTTTTGTTGTTGTAATGGTCTGGATCTCATGGGGCGGCAACGGCGGCAACAGGAGCAGCGATAAACATACAGGTCCTATAAGCAGCAATGAGCTGCACCCGAAGCAAGTTAATTCCAGGACAAACACAGGACCGGGGCCGACAGAAGCAATTAATGAGGCAGCAGAGCCAAATCAGAGCAGTGGGCTCAGTGGAGTAGCAGCTGCCGAGAAGCAGGTAAGCGATCAAGATTTATCACGCGTGTATGACATCGTCATAAAAGGCGGCAGGGTCATTAATCCGGAGACGAAGCTAGATGCCGTGATGAATGTTGGCATTGCGGGCGGCCAGATAGGCGCTGTAACGGCCAAGCCCTTGAAGGGCAAGCGCGTCATTCAAGCTAATGGTTTAGTGGTAGCGCCAGGGTTTATTGATAATCTGTCTTACGATCCGAACCCGTTAGGCGTGTGGAACAAAATAGCGGATGGCGTTACGAGCAATATTGCGATGCATGGGGGAACGTCGGCGCCGGACAAGTGGTATGCCTATTATGAGCGTAATGAGACGCCTGTTCATTTTGGCGCAAGCTTCTTCTATTCACAGGCCCGTAATCAGTTCAAGCTTAGCCGGTATGCGGGGGCAACGGACTCGGAAATTTCCAAGCTAAAGGCACAGGCGGAGAAGGCGCTTAACAATGGCGCACTGGGCATCTCCTTCAGCCTTGAATATGTTCCTGGAATTGAAGCGCCGGAGATCGTGCCGTTGATGAAGCTTGCACATGAATATAATGTTCCGGTCTACTTCCATGCCCGGTATTCGGATATGGAACAACCGGGAACGAATATTGATGCGCTAAAGGAGCTGATCGGCTATGCACGCGAGACCGGAGCCGCCGTACATATTGACCATATTAACAGTACAGGCGGAACGTTCTCGATGAAGCAATCACTGGATATGGTGAATGCCGCACGTGCTGAAGGGCTCGATATTACCGCATGCATCTATCCTTACGACTATTGGGGAACGTACCTAAACTCCGCACGATTCGATGAGGGTTGGCAATCCAGATTCCGAATCTCTTATCATGACCTGCAGATTGCAGGGACGACACACAGGCTTACAGAACAGACCTTCGCCCAATACAAGAAGGAAGGCAAACTGGCTGTAGCCTACGCAATCCCGCCTGAGGATATCGATGAATCGATTAAGCCGCAATATGTGATGATCGGAAGCGACGCAATATTGGAGCCAGGGCTGAACAATCATCCGCGTGCTTCTGGTACGTTCGCAAGAACGATTGGCCTATACGCGAGAGAGAAGGGCGTTATTACGCTTATGGAGGCAGTAGAGAAGACAAGCTTGCTGCCCGCGCAGCGGCTTGAGAAGCAGGCTCCGGCTTTGAAGAATAAGGGCCGCGTGGCGAAGGGGATGGATGCAGATTTAGTCCTGTTCGATTACAACACAATTATCGATAAGTCGACTGTAGAGCATCCTGACCGTTATTCCGGCGGAATCCAGTACGTTCTGATTAATGGCAAGCTAGCGCTCGACAATGGCAAGCTAAATAAGAGCGTTCGTGCTGGAGAGCCGATTAAGAGCGAGTTTCAGCGTGTAAAAAGCCAAGATGGAAGTACATTGTTGTGGGACGGCGAACAATATCCTGCAATATATTATAATGGACAGCCTTATATTGACCTAAATGTTGTCCAATTACATGGTTATTCGCTGAAATGGAACCAGAATAAACATTATTTTTTAATGGAAAAGAATGGACAAGTAGATATTAACCAAAATGGGCGAAGCGAGACGAAGCAAAGGCCGGAAGTTGGTGCTTTAATGCTTGAACGCGACTATCAAGTAGCAATGGGTCGCTTCAAAACGTCGCTGCTGTCCATCGAAGAACGAAATTTTTTTCCAATTGAATGGCTAGGTGACATTGGATTTAAACTCAGTAATATCAACAAAAATTGGACGATAGAACCTTCGTAAACACCTCCGTTAATAAACCGGCAATGGCGAATTAGGAAAAAACTTCCTGATCGTTATTGCCGGTTTTTTTGGTTGAATTCCCCGCTAGGTACACATTCTAATCGAGTGAGCAACAACCTATTCCGTCAGTAAATAATTACCTATTAATAAACGTTGATTTTAGATGAATTAAGCAGTTATAGTTTACTTTGCGTGCAATATTTCAAAAGAATATTGTCGCAAGCAACGAAATAACGATTGTTAAATATTGCTTTTAATCGGCGGTGTTTAGCAAACAAGCATTGCATAATCCGTAAGATTATTCACCGCAATTCTGCAAGCCGCTATCTGCACGTCGAACGCATCTAAGAACAATTGTGGAGGGTGAAGCGAATGAAGTTAGGTTTCAAATCTAGAATGTCCATTATCGCAACCATCATGGCACTCGTGTTGGTTGTAGTCGGCTGTACGCCGAAGGATGAAACGAATAAAGGGACGGAGACAGGCGAGAAAGGGGCAGCGACGAGCAAAGTGTTCCGCATGAACTTGTCGACAGAGCCGCCATCGCTTGATCCAGCACAATCGCAAGACCAAGTATCGTTCACTGTACTGAACGGATTATTCGAAGGCCTGACACGGAAAGACGAGAAAGGCGACAACATTCCGGGCATCGCAGAGAAATGGGATATTAGCGAAGACGGCAAAACGTACACGTTCCATCTTCGCACGGATGCAAAATGGAGCAACGGTGATCCTGTAACGGCTAATGATTTCGAGTTCTCTTGGAAACGTGCGCTTGATCCAAACCTGAAGCCTGAGCCGTCCGCATACGCTTATCAGCTTTATTACATCGTGAATGCGGAGTCTTATAACACAGGCAAAGGCGCGAAAGCAGAAGACGTGGGCGTCAAAGCTACGGACGAGCATACGCTCGAAGTTAAGCTGAACTCGCCAACACCGTACTTCCTGAGCCTCATGTCGTTCCAAACGTTCTTCCCGGTTCACCAATCGGTAAAGGACAACGAAGCATGGGCGGCTGATGCATCGACGATCATCTCCAACGGGCCATTCAAAATGTCCAGCTGGCAGAAGAGCACGTCGATCAAGATCGTGCCGAACGAGAACTACTATGCGAAAAACGACGTGAAGCTTGCAGGCGTTGAGTTCGTGATGGTGCCAGACTCCTTAACGGAGCTGAACATGTACAAAACGGGTGAGCTGGACTGGGCAGGCAAGCCGACAGGCGAGATTCCAGCGGATCAAATCGATACAGTAAAAGCGAGCGCCAAAGAAGGCGAGTTCCAACAAAAAGCGATCGCGAGCATGTACTACTACCTGTTCAACACGACGGATAAAACGTTCAAAAACGAAAACATCCGCCGCGCGCTGGCGATGGCAGTTGACCGCAAGCAAATTACCGAGAAGGTAACGAAAGCAGGTGAAATTCCTGCTTACGGTCTCGTGCCTCCGGGCATTAAAGGCGAGACAGATGAATACCGCACAGAAGTGAAAGACGACTACTTCAAGGAAGATATTGAAGAGGCGAAGAAACTGCTGGCGGAAGGCATGAAAGAGCTGGGCATAACGAAAGTGCCAGCAATCAAGCTGACATTCAATACGAGCGATAACCATAAGCGTGTTGCGCAAGCAGTAGCTGAAATGTGGCACAAAAACCTCGGCCTCGATGTCGAGATTCAAAACCAAGAGTGGGGCGTGTTCCTCGAAAACCGGAACAAGCTGAACTATCAAGTCGCACGCGCAGGCTGGGGTGCTGACTACAACGATCCAATGACGTATATCGATCTCTTCACATCGAAGAGCGGCAATAACAATACAGGCTTCGCAAGCAAAGAGTATGACGAATTGGTCGCTAAAGCTTATGCATCCTCCGATGCCAAAGAGCGTATGGCGCTAATCCAGCAAGCAGAGAAGCTGTTCATGGATGATCTTCCAATCATGCCGTTGTACTACTACAGCGATGTGTACATGCAGAAGCCGGGCTTCAAAGGCATCTTCATCGACTACAAAGGCGACATCGACTATACGCGCGGCTACTACGAAGGCTAAAAGTTAGTCACTACACAAACAATCAATACTGATTAACGAAAACGACATGGGATATATGCATCTAGCATATATCCCATGGCTGTTTGAGCCATCATTTATGGGAGGCATTACCAACATGATACGTTTCGTATTGAAAAAGCTTATCTTCATACTCGTGTCTCTGTTCGTACTAGCCTCGGCGACGTTCTTCTTAATGAAGGCGATTCCTGGTAATCCGTTCATGTCGGAGAAGGAAATCCCGAAGGCAATACGTGCAATGCTCGAAGCCAAATACGGTTTGAACGAGCCGCTGTGGAAGCAGTACCTCACGTACATCAATAACCTGATTCATCTTGATCTAGGGATGTCAATGAAACAGCAATATACAACCGTTGCGAGCATTATTGGAACCGGTTTCTTGTATTCCCTGCAGCTTGGCATCTTTGCCATAATTCTCTCGGTCGTTGCTGGTGTCGTGCTCGGCATCGTCGCGGCGATCTATCATCGCAAGTTTCTCGATACGTTCACGATCTTCATTGCCGTGCTTGGCGTATCCGTTCCTAACTTTGTCGTCGCGGCAGCATTGCAGTACTTCCTGGGCGTTAAGCTGAATTGGTTTGACGTTGCAGGTCTCAATGACCCGCTCGACTATGTGCTTCCGACTATTGCGCTTGCCGTTCTGCCGGCAGCTTTCATTGCGCGCCTGACACGTTCAAGCATGCTTGAGGTGTTGACCGCAGATTATATTAAGACAGCTCGTGCAAAAGGGTTGAGCGGTCGCGTTATTTTGATCCGGCATGCGCTTCGCAATGCTATTCTGCCTGTCGTCACGTACATTGGCCCGATGACGGCAAACATCATTACAGGCTCTGTCGTTGTCGAGCAAATTTTTGGCATCGGCGGGTTGGGCAAGTTTTTCGTCAACAGCATTACGAACCGCGATTACACCCTCATCATGGGGTTGACGCTGTTCTACGCGGTTGTTCTGATGGCGGCACGGTTCTTAACGGACGTGGCTTATGCTTTCGTTGATCCGCGCATTAAGCTGAGTAACAGGAAGGAGGGATGAGCCGATGACGATAGCGGATATCGATACATCCAAGCACGCCTCATCCACCGAGCAGCGCTTAACGAAGGCTGATTTTGCCAAGCTGGATAAGTCAGAGAAAAAAGGCGAGCTCGTCGTCCGCGAGAGCATCTCGGCGTGGAAGGACGCTTGGCTGCGGCTGAAATCAAATAAATACGCAATGGTCGCGCTTGTTGTCTTGCTTGTCATTGTCATAATGGCGATTATCGGCCAATCCATCGCAGGGTTCGATTACCGTTCTAATGACCTGATGGCGACCAATGAGAAGCCGAATGGTACGCATTGGTTCGGTACTGATGATCTCGGTCGGGACATGTTCGCTAGAACCTGGATGGGAGCGGGCATATCGCTTCAGGTCGGCTTGTACGCCGCGTTAGTTGACCTTGTTCTTGGGGTCATTATCGGCGGCATTATGGGTTACTTCGGCGGACGGGTCGATGAGATTCTTAACCGGTTTTGCGAAATTCTCTATTCGATCCCAAGCATGTTGATTGTCATTCTTCTTATTGTCGTGCTCGAACCGAGCATGTTCACGATTGTATTAGCACTGAGCATTACGGGCTGGATTAACATGGCGTGGATCGTTCGCGGCCAAATCATGCAGCTCAAAAACCAAGAGTATGTGCTGGCTTCCCGTTCGCTCGGCGCGGGTGCGGGACGGATTCTGTTCCGCCACTTGATTCCGAATGCGATGGGACCGATTATCGTTACGTTGACGATGACGGTGCCGAATGCGATTTTCGCCGAAGCGTTCTTAAGCTTCCTCGGCCTTGGCGTTCAGTCGCCGGCGGCTTCGCTCGGCACGATGATTAACGATGCGCTCAAAGCGATGACGGTATATCCTTGGCGCTTGCTGTTCCCGGCAGTTCTCATTAGTTTGACGATGTTGTGCTTTAACATTTTTGGCGACGGACTGCGCGATGCGCTTGATCCGAAGATGAAAAAATAAAGGTAGGAGGTGGCGGCGATGGAACGAATACTCGAAGTGAATGACTTGCGCGTCAACTTTAAAGTTCGTGGCGGTATCGTACAGGCGGTTCGCGGGGTTAACTTCCACGTGAACAAAGGGGAGACCGTTGCAATCGTTGGCGAGTCCGGCTGCGGCAAAAGCGTAACCGCACAGTCGCTCATGCGTCTAGTTCCTTCCCCTCCAGCCGTTACGACCGGCTCGATCCGGTTCAAGGGCGAAGAAATACTAAGCAAGCCGAAGCGCGAGATGGAAAATATTCGAGGCAAGGAAATGGGCATGATCTTCCAAGATCCGATGACCTCGCTTAACCCGACGCTGACGATTGGCAAACAAATTACGGAAGGGCTTGTGAAGCATCAGAACATGAGCGAGTCCGCTGCTAAAGCGCGCGCTGTTGAGATGCTGAAGCTGGTCGGCATTCCGAACCCGGAATCCCGCGTGAACCAGTATCCGCATGAGTTCTCGGGCGGCATGCGCCAGCGGGCGATGATCGCGATTGCGTTGGCGTGCAACCCTTCGTTGCTAATCGCGGATGAGCCGACGACGGCACTGGACGTAACGGTACAGGCGCAGATTATGGGCGTCTTGAAGGATTTGCAAACAAAGCTCGGCACGTCGATTATTCTGATTACGCATGACCTTGGCGTCGTAGCCGATGCGGCTGACCGTGTCATAGTCATGTATGCAGGGAAAGTAGTCGAATCGGGCAAAACGCGCGATATTTTCAAAAATCCGAAGCATCCGTATACACGTGGATTGCTGCGTTCGGTCCCGCGTCTGGACCAGAAGAAGGACGAGCCGCTTATTCCGATCTTCGGCACTCCGCCGGACCTGATTAAGCCGCCTGCGGGCTGCGCCTTCTGCGCACGTTGCGATGAGGCGATGCGCGTCTGCTTGCCTAACGATCCTGCCCTCGTGCCAGTTGAAGGCGAAGGGCATACGGCGGCTTGCTGGCTGAATCATCCGCTGGCTGGCGAAGGAGGGGAGAGCGCATGAGCAAGACGATTGGGGAACCGCTCATCGAGATTCGCGATTTGAACAAGCATTTTAATCTCGGCGGCGGACAAATCTTGAAAGCCGTGAATGACGTGAACCTGACGATCGGCCGCGGCGAGACGCTTGGCATCGTAGGGGAATCGGGCTGCGGCAAATCAACGCTAGGCCGGACGGTTATGCGACTGTACGAGCCAACGGGCGGAGAAGTCATTTTCGATGGCAAACCGCTATATGATTTGAAGGGCTCTGCGATGAAGGCGGTTCGCCGCGATATGCAGATGATTTTCCAAGACCCGTACGCTTCCTTGAACCCGAGGATGACGATTACAGACGTCATTGGCGAGGCGCTTGATATTCATAATTTAGCAGGAAGCCGCGCAGAACGGCGGAAGAAGGTCGAATCGCTGCTCGATACGGTTGGCCTTAATCCCGATCATGCAACGCGTTATCCGCATGAGTTTTCCGGCGGCCAGCGCCAACGGATCGGCATTGCTCGGGCATTGGCGGTAGAGCCGAAGTTCATCATTGCCGATGAGCCGATCTCGGCGCTCGATGTATCGATTCAGGCACAGGTCGTTAACCTGATGCAGGATCTGCAGCGCCGCATGGGCTTGACGTATATGTTCATCGCGCATGACTTGTCGATGGTTAAGCATATTAGCGACCGTGTTGCCGTTATGTATCTCGGTCGCGTCGTAGAGCTGGCGGAGAGCAGTGAGCTGTACGCAAACCCGGCTCATCCGTACACGCAAGCGCTGCTGTCGGCGATTCCGATTCCGGATCCCGACGTAGAAGCAGAGCGGGAGCGCATTACGCTTAAGGGTGAGCTGCCAAGCCCGATCAATCCGCCGAGCGGCTGTCCGTTCCGCACCCGTTGCCCGCTGGCAACGGAGAAGTGCGCCAAGGATACGCCAGCGCTTGCTGAAGTGAAGAAAGGCCATTATGCGGCTTGCCATTATGCATCGGTTTAACACAATTAAGGGGTGTCCCAAAAGCCACTGTGGCTGGGGCACCCCTTGTTTATTATGTTTCCTTGACATTGTTACAACGCACCTCGCTTGTTTACGTAATGGAAGGGGAGAAGGATACTTTGGTGTCTTATCCGAATTATTGCATAAGGGAGAGTGGTTCCAATATTTGTTTAGAACGATAGGGATCAACCAACTGCAATTATCAGTTTAGCAGTCGAGCATGGAAGACTCCTCTTGTGTGTACGATTTCGGATTTATGCTATAATGAGCTGTAAAGCTTTAGTGAAAAGCTCTGACGAAGCGTACTTACGAAGAGCCTGCACCATGAGAACTTGCTTCGCCTTAGAGCCAGCCTTACAGGCCAAAGGAGGAGCGGTATGCGCGGAACGGAACGCGAGATGGATGTAGCCAAGCGCGCGCAGGCAATCGAATGGCTGAAGATGGAACTCGTCGACCAGGTATCCCGCTTATTCAAGGCGCTATGGGATGGCAGCGTTTCAAGGCTGACGGACAGTCTTGCCAGTCTCATTTCGAGTGGATATATTTTGGGGCGAAGGCTGGGCATTCCTTATCGGGAGCTCGACGAGGCGATTATCGCTAAGCTGCGCAAGCTGTCGCAAGAAGGGCATACGTTAGAAGATGCTTATCACGATTTATCGACGCTGGAAGAACATATTCGCAAGAGGTGAACGGTTTGAAGACCGGTAAACAATCGATTATTTGGAGTGCAGTTCTGCTTGTTCTGATGCTCTCCATGGCTGTACCAGGGATTAACATGATTACGGTTGTTTTTATGATGGTTCCTTACGTTGTGCTTTACGCAACTAGGTCGCGGAAGGCATTCGCGCTTCACGTCGTACTAGTGTGGGTCGTCGCGTACTTATTAGTGGGACCAATAGCCCCAATTTTAGGCCTGTTCTTCTTAGTTCCATCGATTATTATGGCCCATATGATTAGCAAGCAATCGCCGCCGGGACGGGTACTCGTATCAGGCATCTTGTCGTTGCTAGGCATTATGCTGCTTGAGTTATTGCTGTTCAACCTTATATTTGATGTCTCGCTTATTAACGAGCTTGGCACCACGGTGCGGGAGACGACTGATTCCTTAATGAAGGAAGGCTTGCTGCCAGAGACTTGGTCTGCGGATTTAACGGATTCGATGGTTACGCTGATGACGCAGTCGGTGCCGGTCGCCCTCATGACGATTTCGTTCGTATATGCAGCGATTACGCAATATTTCAGCCGAATTGCATTAAAGAAGAGTGGATTATTGATTCCGGCTATGCCGAAGGCTCACGAATGGAAGCTTCCGCGCATCATGGTGCTTTATTATTTAGTATCGCTAGTGCTGAGCATGGTCATCGTATCGGATGATTCGTTCATGTCTATCGCGTTGCTCAATCTAGTGCCATTGCTTCGAATGGCGTTTATGCTACAAACGATTGGATTTTTCTTTTATCTTGCGCATCAGCGCGGTTGGCCGAAGGCGGTGCCGCTTATCATTGCGGTTTTCGTCCTCCTTATCCCACCGATTAGCTTGATTGGTGTGCTGGACACCGCCTTTCCGATTCGGAAGGCATTCGAGAAACGATAACACGGGAGCGGAGAAGAAATGCCTAAGTTTCTTGTCAAGCGATGGCACGGCATGCACCAGCTATGGGCATTCGTGCTGCTGCTATTCTTGTCGGCGGCACTCGCCTGGTACAATTGGGCGATCGGTCTGGCAGGGCTGCTTCTGACGATATCAGCCGGGGCGTATTCGGTTTATGCGGAGCGCGCCTTTCGGAGGGATCTCAAATCTTATCTTGGTACGTTATCGTATCGGGTTAAGAAGGCGGGCAGCGAAGTTATTGGGGAATTGCCTTTTGGCATCATTATCTATAATGATGAGCGGACGGTAGAATGGAATAATGCTTATGTGGCACGGATGTTTGGCCAAGATTCAGTGGTCGGCACGCCCATTCATGAACTATTCCCTTCGCTGAAGGAAAGCAAGAATAGCGAAGGCATCTATGAGGCCGCGCTAGGCTCGCGCATCTTTGAGCTTAACTTCAAGAGCAAGGAGCGCCTGGTCTACATCCATGACATTACGACGATGTGGCAGCTCGGGCGCAAGTATGAAGATGAGAAGCTGGCGATCGGCATCGTCCTGATGGATAACCTCGAAGAGGTAACACAGGGGATGGATGACCAACAGCGTACGACTATGCTATCTAAGGTGACGACGGAAATTACCGACTGGGCGCAAAAATACCATACGTATTTAAAGCGGCTCAACTCGGACCGTTTTCTTATTATTACGGACCAAAAAACACTCAAGCAGCTGGAGCACAGCCGGTTCGAGCTGCTTGACGAAGTGCGTGAGATGACCGCCGAACACAAAATTCCAGTGACGCTCAGCATAGGCTTCGCAGCCGGTGCAGAAACGGTGACGGAGCTCGGCCAATGGGCGCAGACGAGCCTAGATATTGCACTTGGGCGCGGCGGCGACCAAGCAGCAGTGAAAGTGGGCGAGCGGCAATCGTTCTATGGCGGCAAGTCGAATGCCGTGGAGAAGCGGACACGGGTACGCGCGCGCGTCGTCGCGCACGCGCTACGGGATATGATTCGGGAGAGCGACAATGTCGTCATTATGGGGCATCGGATGCCCGATATGGACGCCATTGGAGCAGCGCTTGGCGTGTTGAAAGCAGCGCAGCTGTTTAATAAAGAAGCTTATATCGTGCTTGAGGGTGTGAATCCAGCGATTCAACGCATGATGGAGATGCTGCGGGAGGACGAACGGATTATTAAACGTTTTGTTACGCCTGAGCAGGCGCTTCATCTTGTGGATTCGAAGACCCTGGCAGTTGTCGTTGATACGCATAAAGCTTCGATGGTCAAGGAGCCTAGGCTGCTGCAACAGACTGACCGTATCGTCGTGGTCGACCATCATCGGCGGAGTGAAGAATTTATTAGCAAATCGGTGCTTGTCTATATGGAGCCCTACGCTTCCTCCGCATGTGAGCTTGTAACTGAATTGCTGCAGTACATTCATGAACGCGTAGTATTGGATGTGCGGGAGGCAACGGCGTTGCTGGCAGGCATAACGGTTGATACGAAGAGCTTCTCTCTTCGTACAGGCGCCAGGACGTTCGAGGCGGCTTCGTTCCTGCGGCGGAACGGTGCAGATTCCACCCTTATTCAGCGGATGCTGAAGGAGGATCTGGAAGAGTATATTCTCAAAGCGGATATTATCAAACACGCCGAAGTGTTGTACGATCATATTGCGATTGCAGTTACCGATCCAGGACGCAAATATTCGCAGCTGCATATCGCGCAATCAGCGGACACATTGCTCAACATGACGGGCATCTATGCTTCATTCGTCATTAGTGAGCGGCCTGACGGCTTGATTGGAGTTAGCGCCCGTTCGCTTGGCGCGATGAATGTACAGGTTGTCATGGAGCGTCTTGGCGGCGGCGGCCATCTAACGAATGCCGCAGCGCAGATGGAATGTAAGGTGCAGGATGCCGCGACGCGGCTAAAACATATTTTGGATGAGATCGAGAAGGAAGAGGGGTTATTCGAATGAAAGTGATCTTTCTGCAGGATGTCAAAGGGCAAGGCAAGAAAGGTGAAGTAAAGGAAGTATCGGAAGGCTACGTACGCAACTTCCTGATGCCTAAGGGCCTTGTAAAGGAAGCAAACACAGGCAATGTTAATACGCTTAAGGCGCAGCAGGCGTCGGAGCAGAAGCGTAAAGATAAAGAGAAGGAAGATGCACAAGCGCTTGGCGTGAAGCTCAGCGAACTGACGGTCGTCATTAATGCGAAGTCAGGCCAAGACGGCCGGTTGTTCGGCGCGATTACGAGCAAGCAAATTGCAGAAGCGCTCGAGGCACAAGTTGGCGTGAAGCTGGATAAGCGCAAAATCGAGCTAAACGATCCGATTCGGACACTCGGCGTGACGCAGGTACAGGTGAAGCTTCATCCTGAAGTGAAAGCGACGCTTAAGGTACAAGCGAAGGAAGAATAGAGAAGACAATCCGCTCGCGGAGGCAGGAGACGATGGTGCTCCTTCCCGCGGGCGGCTGTTCGTTACAGGGCAATTACAGGCAATATTCACCACAGAAGGAGGGCTATCGATGAGCATGAACCCGGATCAGCTGACGTTTGATCGCGTGCCGCCGCAAAATCTAGAGGCAGAGCAGGCGATTCTCGGCGCGGTGCTGCTTCAGGCGGAAGCGTTAATTACGGCGATGGAGCGGGTGAAGAGCGACGACTTCTACAGCTCTGCCCATCAACGGATTTACGAGGCGATGGTGGAACTTGGCGAAAGTAACCAGCCGATCGACCTCGTTACTTTGACTGCTTACCTGCAGGACCGCCAGCTGCTGGAGGAAGCGGGCGGCATTACGTATTTGGCGAAGCTCGCTAACTCCGTACCGACGGCTGCGAACGTGGAGTACTACGCTCAGATCGTCGAAGAGAAATCGATGCTTCGCCGCCTCATTCGAACGGCCACGCAGATCGTCTCGAACGGCTATGCCGCAGAAGAGGATGTAGGAGCTCTGCTCGGCGAGGCGGAGCAAAAGATTCTCGAAATTTCTAACCGCCGCTCCAGTAGCGGCTTTGTCTCGATCCGGGACGTGCTTATGGAAGTCTTCGAGCGGGTAGAGATGCTGTACTCGCAAAAGGGAGGCTCGACGGGCATTCCGTCTGGGTTCTCCGATCTCGACAAAATGACATCGGGCTTTCAACGAAGCGACCTTATTATCGTAGCGGCCCGTCCATCTGTAGGCAAAACGGCATTCGCGCTGAACATCGCGCAGAATGTTGGCGTGCGTGCGAAGGAAACGGTCGCGATCTTTAGTCTTGAGATGAGCGCGGCCCAGCTCGTTCAGCGGATGGTGTGCGCAGAGTCTAATGTTGATGCGAACCGGATGCGTACGGGTTTCCTCGAAGGGGACGATTGGGAGAAGCTGACGATGGCGATCGGTGCATTGTCGGAAGCGGAAATTTACATTGACGATACGCCAGGTATAACGGTAGCGGATATTCGGGCAAAATGTAGACGACTCAAAAAAGAACGCAATCTCGGCATGATTCTCATCGACTACCTCCAGCTCATCCAAGGGCGGGGCAAAGCCGGCGAGAACCGCCAGCAGGAAGTATCCGAGATTTCCCGTACGCTGAAGCAAATCGCAAGGGAGCTTGAAGTGCCAGTAATTGCACTATCCCAGCTTTCCCGGGGCGTAGAGCAGCGGCAGGACAAGCGCCCAATGATGTCTGACCTTCGGGAATCCGGTTCAATCGAGCAGGATGCTGATATCGTTGCGTTCCTTTATCGGGATGATTACTACGATAAGGAATCGGAGAAGAAGAACATTATCGAGATTATTATTGCCAAGCAGCGGAATGGCCCGGTAGGTACGGTCGAGCTTGCATTCTTGAAGCAATTTAACAAATTCGTCGGTCTTGACCGCCAGCATCAAGAGTCGGCTTCATAAGTCTAAATTCCGAACAATTGCATGGGTGACTGTGCAATTGTTCGCGTTTTAATTGACTTTGATATAGGGGACTGATACACTATTCATGCTGCCTTCTTTGCGATGGTGGTCGGTTTGTCCTGTCTGTAGAGGTCGAATGTAGACGCTATGGCTAGGGGGAACTTGGCGGCAATTGTCAGAAACAGCTATCATTTCGATGCATATAAGCATCGGGCGGGGGTATGATCATGTCTACGGTTGTTGTTGTCGGAACGCAGTGGGGAGACGAAGGGAAAGGCAAGATTACCGATTACTTGGCGGAAGGTGCCGATGTCGTCGCTCGTTACCAAGGCGGTAACAATGCGGGCCACACGATCATGATCGGCAACAAGAAGTATAAGCTGACGATGGTTCCTTCGGGTATCTTCAATGAGAATAAAATTTGTGTCATCGGTAACGGCATGGTTATTAACCCATCCGCATTAATCGATGAGATTAACTATATCCATGAGAATGGCTTCAAAACGGATAATCTAAAAATCAGTGACCGCGCACATGTCATCATGCCGTATCACCTCGTGCTCGACGGGCTTGAAGAAGAGCGCAAAGGCGATAACAAAATCGGCACGACGCGCAAAGGTATTGGTCCTGCATACATGGACAAAGCCGCTCGTAACGGCATTCGGATCGCGGACCTGATGGACGCGGAAGAGTTCACGCAGAAGGTTCGCCGTCTCGTTGTCGAGAAGAACCAAGTGATCGAGCAAGTATATGGCGGCGAGCCGCTGGATGCTGAGTCGATTATTACGGAATATCTCGCGCATGCTGAGATTCTTCGCCCATATGTAACGGACACTTCGGTTGTTCTTAACGATGCAATCGATGGCAACCAAAAGGTGCTGTTCGAGGGCGCGCAAGGCGTTATGCTCGACATCGACCAAGGTACGTATCCATACGTAACGTCGTCGAACCCGTCGGCTGGCGGCGTCTGCATCGGCTCGGGCGTAGGCCCATCGAAAATTCAACAAGTTATCGGCGTTGCCAAAGCATACACGACGCGTGTAGGCGATGGCCCGTTCCCAACGGAGCAAGATAACGAAACAGGTGCATGGATTCGCGACCGTGGCCACGAGTATGGTACGGTAACAGGCCGCCCACGCCGTGTTGGCTGGTTCGATACGGTTGTCGTTCGCCACGCTCGCCGCGTTAGCGGCATTACTGGCCTGTCTCTTAACTCGCTGGACGTATTGTCCGGTCTTGAGACGGTTAAAATTTGCGTAGCTTACAAATACCGTGGTACAGTGATTGAGACTTATCCAGCTAGCTTGAAAATGATCTCGGAATGCGAAGCAGTGTACGAGGAAATGCCAGGCTGGAGCGAAGACATCACGAACGCGAAGTCGCTGGCTGACCTGCCAGAAAACACGCGCAAGTATGTAGAGCGCGTATCCGAGCTGACGGGCATCCCGATTGCGATCTTCTCGGTCGGCCGTAACCGCGAGCAAACGAACATCGTTCAACCAATCTACGTATAGAACTCAGTCGGGAACGGAACCCGGCAGGGCTTAGAAGCAGCCAGAGACGCGGTCTCTGGCTGCTTTTTGTTGTTTAAAGTACCCAATGCCTGAAAGGGTCACCTCATTGCATTCTCTGCAATGGAATAGCATAACCATGTCCAATTTCGCGCCTCCCATTGCAGTTTGTACAATGGGAGGCGCTTCTTTTGCGATGAAAAGGAGGAAGTCGGCGAATATGGCTGATTGCCGTTGCACGGAATGCAATGATGGGCAATGTAGAGCTGATTGGATCGCGTGCCATTGTACACAATGCAATGGGCAGAGGATGATGGTGGGGAGAGTTTAGTGCGAAGTGTGCACGAATGGTAATGGTGTGAGGCGAGATACGAAGCGTGCCCGAGTTGCAATAGTGCGGGACGAATAGTGTGAAGTATGTGCGAACTGTAATGTGACGGTGCAAGGCATATGTGGAGCGTGCCCTGGCGTCGCTTATTTTATGCAAAGTGGTTATACCTTCTGTTCGCGCTGCCCATACTGGTCATAGACGAGAAAAGGAGATTCCGCATTGTGTAGGGCTGTGCGGGAACGGAGGGACAATCATATGTGGAAAATGTTCAGCTGGGTTGGCCGCGCTATTGCGGTAGGGCTGATTGCCAGCTTTCTGTCGATTTGGACGACGGGCTATATCGTGAATAGTTATGTGGAATCGCTGCTGAAGCAGTATAAGCTGCCGCTGGAAGTGGAGCCTTTTGCACTGTCTGGCGTGTGGGGCAAGCTGTGGGGGGCGGATACACCAAGTGGAGACGGCAAAGCGCTAGCAGATAGCGATAACGGCGGTCAGTCCGCTACGGGGACGGATGGGGATGCGTCGGCGGGGGCGAACACCCCTAGCGATGCAGGAGAAGGCGGCAGTGAGATCGGCGATGGGAGCGATGGCGGCAGCAACAATGGCACGGGCACAGGCGAAGCGGAGACAGGCGCGGCGGAAAGCGGCGGCCAAGGAACGGGAGCGACAGGCACGAACAGCGGGGACGGCCCGACTGATGCGAACGGATCGAATAAGACGGGGGCGAGCGGCGCTGACGGCAAGGACGGAACGGACAAGGACCCGGTAGCGGTCGATGCATTTGGCGATGAGGAAGAGGGACCGATCACGGGGATGGGCGGCGGCACGGGACCGAAGGTGGAAGCGGGAGCGACTGCCATGACGGCGGAGGAAATCAACGCGGCGAAACAGCAGCTTACAGATGCGGATAAGAACCAACTGTTCACGATGCTGGCGACGAAGCTTCCGCAGAATGCTTGGCAGACAATCTCAGCCTATGCAGAAGATGGATTAACGGAAGAAGAACTGACGAATATTCAACAAATCGTGGCGCAGCACTTGAGTGAAGAGGAATATAAAACCTTTATGAGCATTCTGAAAAAATATTAATCCGATTGTCGAATCGATTTGTTTGCTTGAAACTTTTTTACTATGTTAAAGTATAGAGCGGAAACATTCAGAATGAGTGTTACGCTTTTTTTGTATGTGTTTATAGTTATAAATATCATAAAAATCCGTTTCTACTCTATAACCGAGCAAGAAGGAACAAGAAGGAGATTGTCATGACCGTGAGCAAGGACCCTAAGTCTCAGCCGCAAGGCGTAACGGCCGTAAATCGATTTCGAAAAATCGCGATTCTAATTGCAGCTATCGTCGTCGTTGGCGTAATCGGAGCAATCAGCGGCAAACAGTATATTAAAGCAAATACAGTTGATTATTATAATGTGTTGATGAACGGCAAGCCGGTTGGCACAGTGGACAAGCCCGAGACCGTAGAGGCGATGCTGTTGCAAAAGGCAGATCAAGTGAAGAAGGATCATCCGAACATTAACATGGTGCTCGATACGGGCAAAGTATCCTACACCGCAGACAGCGGTTATAAGGCGGAGCCGGAGACGGCCGCGACGCTTACGAAGCTGGAAGGCATGCTGACTGCCTATGCGACAGGCGTTGAAGTGAAGGTGGATGGCAAAGTTGTCGGCGTCGTGAAGGACCGTGAAACGGCAGACCGGATCATGCAGCGCGTGAAGGACAAGTATACGCCGGATGCGGCAAAGGCGAAGGAAGTAACGGCGCTTGCTTTCAATGCCGATGCAGCGGATAACAGCGCTACCGATACGAAACCAAAGCTGAAGCAGATCAACATCGTTGAGAAGGTTGACACAGCAGCGGTTAAAGTTGACCCTTCGAAAGTTTTAGACGAGACGGCACTTTACAAAAAGCTTGTTGTAGGCAGCACGAGCAACACGAAGTATACCGTTAAAGACGGCGATTGCGTCGGCTGTATTGCGGACAAGTTTGATATTCCAAAGCAAATTATTTATCAGAACAATCCTTGGATTAATGACGATTTGATTAAAGTGGGCGATGTGCTTGACCTTACTGTGTTGAAGCCGGAAGTAACGGTGCGTACGGTGGAGAGCGTAGCTGAGATCGTCATGACGGACCCGCAGGTGGTCATTCAGGCGAGCGCCAACATGAAGAAGGGCGAATCGAAGGTGCTGCAAGAGGGCAGCGGCGGCATGAAGAAGCTGACTTATCGCCTGACGAAAGATAACGGCTACCTCACCAGCGAGGAATTGATCGGCTACGAGATTATGAAGAAGGGCACGCCGAAGATCGTCGTGAAGGGGACGAAAGTTATTCTTGGCGAAGGGTCTGGCATGTTCGCATGGCCGGTATCCGGCCACTCGATGACGAGCAGCTTCGGCAGGCGCTGGGGCAAAATGCATGAAGGCATCGACCTCGTCGGCAAAAGCACGATTATGGCGGCAGATGATGGTGTAGTCGAATTTGCTGGCGTTAAGAACGGTTACGGCAATTGCGTCATTATTAATCATAAAAACGGATATAAGACGTTGTACGGGCATATGAGCTCGATTGCAGTGACAGAAGGCCAAGTCGTCGAGAAGGGCGATAAGGTTGGCGTAATGGGCAACACGGGGCATTCGACCGGAACGCACTTGCATTTTGAGATTGAGAAGAACGGCGTTGTTCAAAATCCGCTGAAATATTTGTAAACGAAATGGCTTGTAAGGCAGCTCTTATCGCAGAAAGCATCGTATGGCCGGTCGGACCCGACGGCATACGGTGCTTTTTTATTATGATCGGATAAGGCGGGCGGCGAAATGTGGGGGAGGCGGACGCCGATGTTATTGGGCAGCAGGAAGGGGCAGCGGCTGATGTACAGGGGATGCCGTTACGGAGGCTACAGCAACGTTGCTCTGGCTTAAAGCTAAGGCTAAGAACAGGGCTGTGCTTGCGGTTTGGGTTAATCGGTTCATTTTGCGGCGAGTCTTTTTGCTCAATGGTTTCACCTCGAATTCTAATAGGTTCATTATAGCGGCCAAAGTTAAACAGAGTATGAATGGAATGTTAAAATTAGATTAGCGCGCAATGGACAATGTTTCTCACAACATGAAGGAACTTTCATTGGGACAGGCAACTTCCATATGTTAAACTAGTGATGATCGATACGAAAAATTATAACGGGCGGGCGGTGGAGCCATGCACGGCAAAATATTAGTCGTTGACGACGAACAACCAATTGCGGATATTCTCAAGTTTAACTTGGAAAAAGAGGGATACGAGGTTATCTGTGCGTTCGATGGCGGCGAGGCAGTGCGATTAGCATATGAAGAGCGGCCGGATTTGATGCTACTTGATCTCATGCTTCCGGTGAAAGACGGTACGGACGTGTGCCGCGAGGTGCGCGCTGGCTTGCAGCTGCCGATTATTATGCTTACAGCAAAAGATACGGAGCTGGACAAGGTGCTGGGCCTCGAGCTTGGCGCTGATGATTACGTGACAAAGCCGTTCAGCACGCGTGAGCTGCTGGCGCGGGTGAAGGCGCAATTGCGGCGGCAGAAGAAAGTAAGCGAAGCGGTCCAAGAGGCGCAATCTGCAGCTGCCGATGCAATTGCAGGAGGAGCTTCAGGTTCTACGGCGGCTGAGCCAGAGAAGAACGGATTGACGATTTTTAACTTATTCATCGATACCGACATGTATGTCGTCTATAAGAACAACGAGCCGCTCGACCTGACCCATCGGGAGTACGAGCTGGTTTATTATCTCGCGCGCAACAGCGGCAAGGTAATGACGCGGGAGCATTTGCTGCAGGCGGTATGGGGCTTCGAATATTTCGGTGACGTGCGGACCGTTGATGTAACGGTGCGGCGGTTGCGGGAGAAGATCGAGGATGACCCGAGCCGTCCCGAGTATATTATGACCAGGCGTGGCCTTGGTTATCTGATGCGCAATCCCAAATCTGGCGGCTTCGGCTTCTGATGAGCGGCATTCGGCTGTTCCGGACCGTTCAGGTTAAGCTGATTATTATTTATGTGCTGCTGATTCTAATCGCTATGCAGCTTATTGGCGTATATTTTATTAGCACGGTTAAGAATTCGCTGACGGAGAGCTTCACGAGCAATCTGAAGGATCAGGCGAACCTGCTGTCCGAGATGGCGGCGCCGACGCTGGCGGGCAAGACGGTTGACCCAGACAGCCAACAGCCGGATTCGGCTGAAGGGCTGAGCTATGTCGTCCGCAACCTGTTTAGCATCAGCGAAGCTGAGATTCAGGTGCTCGACAGCAGCGGCAAAGTATTGGCAACCTCTGATGCGTCGCATCAGTCCTATATCGGCAAGAAGAATACATCGCTTGCGGTGACGCGGGCGCTCCAGTCGATTCGGGACAATGAGGAAGAGATCGTCGACGAGGACAATGTGAAGAAGAAAATAATCGCGCAGCCCGTTACCTACGAGGGCGGCCGCGTCGTCGGGGCGGTATATATCGTCGCTTCGATGAACGACCTGTACGATACGATGGACCGGGTAAACCGGATCTTCGTGTCGGGTACGCTAATCGCACTTGGGCTAACGGGTGTGCTAGGCATCTTGCTTGCCCATACGATTACGAATCCGATTAAGGTGCTGACGCGTTCGGCAGCGGCTGTCGCGGAAGGGCGCTTCGACCAGCAGGTGAAGGTGCTCGGCGATGATGAAATTGGCCGGCTGAGCGAGGCGTTCAACGATATGACGAAACGGCTTCGGGAAGCGCTATCAGTAAATGAGGAGGAGCGGGAGAAGCTCGCTTCCGTCCTCGCGAATATGAGTGACGGCGTGGTTGCCTCGGACGAGAGCGGCATGGTCATCGTCTCTAACCGGCGCGCGCTGGAGCTGCTCGACGTTAACGCTTGTGAAGGCTGCGAGCTGGCGATGCTGCTCGGCATGGAAGGCGATGAAGCAGTGGAACTGCTGCAGAGCGGAGGCTCGAGGCTGCTTCGCAAGACCAATGACGACGGCGAATGGCTGCTTCGCGTTACGTTCACGCCGGTTCATCGGCGGGACAAGGGCACGACTGGCACGATTGCCGTGCTCGAGGATGTAACGGAGCAAGAGAAATTGGAGCAATCGCGGCGTGAGTTTGTCGCGAATGTGTCCCATGAATTGCGTACGCCGCTAACGACGATTCGAAGCTATGCGGAGGCGTTGGATGATGGGGCGCTGGATGAGCGGCAGCTTGCGGACCGGTTCGTCAGCGTTATTCGCAACGAGACAGAGCGGATGATCCGGCTTGTAACGGATTTGCTGCATCTGTCCCGGTTCGATTCCAATCAGGTGCCGCTGCGGCGCCGTGCGACGAGCGTGCCGGAGCTGCTGGAGGAGGCGGCCGACCGGTTTGCTTTCCAAACGAGCCAGAAAGGCATTCGTACAGAGGTCCATATTGCGGAGGGCGTAGGTACGGTGTGGCTGGACCGTGATGGCATCGACCAGGTGCTGGACAATCTGATTTCTAATGCGATTAAATACACGCTGGATGGCGGCACCATTGTGTTGACGGCGCGCAAGCCGGAGATGAATGCAATCGCGATAAGCGTGAGGGATAGCGGCATTGGCATTCCGAAGAAGGATCTGGGACGGATCTTTGATCGCTTCTATCGTGTTGATAAAGCACGGTCCCGCAACATGGGAGGAACCGGCCTTGGCTTGTCCATTGCCCGGGAAATTGTCCGTGCGCATAGTGGGACAATTACGCTAGAATCCGAGCTGAATGAAGGCACGACGGTGATGTTCACGTTGCCGGCACCCGACATTCGGGAAGGGGGCGAGCCGGCATGATCGAACGGTTTAAGTCGGCTATCCTTGTTTTGTTGGTTGTCCTTAGCCTGTTGCAAAGCTATTGGCTAGCATATAGCATGCCAGGATTTACGCAGACGGTGCGGACTGAGCTGGATTATATGAACGCAGAGAAGATGGGGCCGACACAGCAGATTGACAGCGTGATTTTTCCTGATTCAATCGTGCTGCATCTCGGCCAAGGGGCGCATAGTGTGCTGTTCCCGCCAACCAACTTCTATGATCTTGTATTCCGCAAGATTGAGGCGGTAGGGTTCAAAGGATTCACGCGAAACCCGGCCATTAGCTATGACTGGGATCAGATAAGCGAGAAGAAGCAAGGCGTCGAGCTGCGGTTCGGCGGCGGCATTCCGATCAGCTTGCTCAGCAAGATGATGAAGCTCGAAGGCGATCTCCTCTTCTTGGCGGACCGGATCGAACGGATCTGGATTTACATGGATGAGGATACGGAGATGGTTCATGCGTTCTTGTTTAGTGCGGATGGCAGATCGGTCTATGAAGCCGCCCGTACCGACCTGACAGCAAAGGATGTACAGGAGTATGTGAATTTCGGCGAGTACGGGACTCCGTACAAGCAAGTCGGCCGCGTGTATGCGCCGGCTGTCTCGATTGAAGCGGTGCAAGCGCAAGTTAGCTATGAGACGTTTACGCCCGAGCAGATGCGAAGCAGCTTGTTCTCGGATACGGGAACGACGCGTACGCTAGAGAATTTGAATGGCGCGCTCATCTATACGGATGGCAAGCGTGGGCTGCAGTTTGAGCAAAATGGCAAGTGGATCAGCTATACAAACCCTGCGGCGCCACAGACAACGGATAATGATACGACTGAAAATGTGCTGGCTTCCGTTCAATTCGTGAATGAGCACGGCGGCTGGAACGGGCTGCATCGGTATGTGCCGGTGAAGCTGCAAGGCAGCGAATCGCCAAGCGATCTCGGCCGCACAGTACAATTCCAGCAGTACTACGGCTCGTATCCGCTGCTGTCGGACCCGCTGTTCAAGTTCGGCTACATGCGGTTGTCACTCCAGCAAGGCCTCGTTACGGAGTATGAACGGTCTATGATGACATTGAATGAGATTGCAGATTCGAAGACGACGCGTTGGCTGCCTGGCGGGGAAACGCTCCGTAAGGAGCTGGAGCGCCTTGACCGGCGCAATGAAATCGTGGCACTGTTCCCAGCAATGCAAGTCTCGCCGAAAGTTGGCGCGAACGTGCTCACGCTGGAACCAGTCTGGGCTGTCCGTTATGCGGATGGGACGCAGCAGGCGGTAACAGCTGCGCTGCCTGTCGGCTATGATGGGGCGGCAGAGCGTCGCGATTACCAGGCTGCGCAGACGAAGCAGAATGGAACCAGTGCTAACAATGGAAGCAATGGAACGGGCAATACGGCAACGAACAATCATGGCGGAGCGATTGAGAGCGTAAGCTCGGATTCGCCAATTCATACATTGTCGCAAGCGATCGGCCATGCCGCCAATGTCGCGGACGTGAACGTAAACGCACAGTAACGCAACGTAACGAAGCGGGCGGATGTGCTCGCACGGGGGTGGGTACGCATGGATTGGAGCCGCGCGAAGAGCGTGCTCATATTGGCTTTTCTCATGCTGAACGTCGTGCTGGGTTACCAGCTGTGGCAAAATGTCAGCGAGCGGCTGAACCAGAACCAGAACTTCGGCGATCTCGGCGCAGACACGCTGCGGATTATGAAGGAACGTGGCATCGGCCTGGCTACAACAGCAAGCATTCCGTCGGACACGCCGGACCTGCGCGACTTAACCTACCGATTCAAGGACGCATCCGCCTCTATGAAACGAGTGGCGCTGGATAAGCCGGTCGATAGCCGGATCGTTTTCGACCAGAAAGAGCTATTGGCTCAGTTAGGAAACGTTATTCCAGAGCTTTCATTGTATCAATATGATCAGCTAGCGAGCCCGGAGGGTGAGTTCGTCTTGTACCGGATGACGGGCGGCAAGCCGATGTATGACGTGAAGCTGGAGCTGTTCTACAGCAACCAGAACCAGAAGATCACGGCTTATCGGCAGACGCGCGTTGAGTTGGTTGAGACAGACGATACGGAAGCGCGGACGGTGCTGCCGGCTTCCAAGGCGGTAACGCCGCTCGTGGACAAGTACCTTGAGGACGGCTCCGTCATTAAAGAGATTGCGCTTGGCTATCACGGGCAATTATTTAACTCGGAGACGCAGTACGCTGCGCCGTCATGGCGTGTGCTGCTGGAGAATGGCAAGACGTATTATGTGCATGCGATCAGCGGGGAAATCGTGCAGGATAAGGCTGATGAGGCGGAGAAGCCTACTAAGCCATAGATTATGCAATGAATGTAAGGATGAATGTGGCGCGTGCGTTTTGCTAGGCTAGAAGCAATTAATGGGGAAATGATAGGGTTCGCAGATAGATAGGCAGCAAGAGATTAGTGTGTAGCGGCGTTGTGCGGTGGTTTGCGAAGCAAGAGGAGCAGTAGGGAGAAGAGAAGGGACGTAAGGCGGTATGGGATTTCGATTTACAGTGTTGTCTAGCGGGTCGACGGGGAATGCGACGGTTGTGACGAATGACGAGCACACGGTGCTCGTGGACGCGGGCCTGAGCGCGAAGCGCATCGACCAGTTGCTCACAGAACGCGGGGTATCCGGCCACGATATTGATGCCCTGTTCGTTACGCACGAGCATTCCGACCATATCAAAGGGCTGGGCGCCATTGCCCGCAAATTCAATATTCCCGTGTTCGCCAATGAGGCGACATGGGGGGCGATGGAGAAGCATGTCGGCACGATCGCGCCGGAGAAGCGGAACATTATGCAGACCGGCGAAACGTTCGAGTTCGGCTCGATGAAGGTACAGTCGTATCCGATCTCGCATGATGCGGAGGAGCCGGTTGGTTACTGCTTCACCGAGGACGGGTACAAGCTGAGCTTGGCGACCGACCTCGGCTATGTGAGCGATAAGGTAAGGCAGCATATTATCGATTCGGACGTGCTTGTGTTGGAGTCGAACCACGATACGGAGATGCTTCGCATGGGGCGTTATCCGTGGAACATTAAGCGCCGCATTCTAAGCGATGTTGGGCACTTGTCCAACGTTGCGGCGGGCGAGGCGTTATGCGAGCTAATGACGGACCGGACGAAACGCGTCTATCTGGCGCATCTTAGTCTGGACCATAATGTGATGGAGCTGGCCAAGCTAACGATTAATGGTATTTTGGAGAACAACGGCATATTCTTTAAAAGGGATGAGGACCCGCTGCGGGAGACGTATTACGATCGCGCTACCCCATGGGACGAAGTGAAGCGTCGATAAGCGTTTCTAGCTCGTCATCAACGGATGCAGTCTTGCGTTCAAGCTCTTCACGGGTGACGAAGCCGCGGTCTACGAGCAGGTCGACGAGGACGCTCATCGTAAGCAAAATGCGATAATGATCCCGTTTTAGATCGGCTACGGCACCGGCTAGTTGAACCATATCCCAGGAAGTTGACGTTTTTTTGCTCATGTCGGTAATCGCTCCTTCTTTTTCTATCATTTGGTCTTGTAATCTATTATTATTGTAGACGTGATTGCCGAAAACATTCCTATAAACGAAATTAATCTTGATGTTCGGTGGGGGCATTGAGAGGAGAGATAGATATGAGCTTATTCGACGACGATTTCTACTCGAGTCGGATTTCCCGGCGCAAGAGCCGCTGGGTACAGGAAGACAGCAAGAAGCCACTCGTGCTGCGGAGCCGTTCCAATTGGTCCAAAATGCGCATTGCGCTGCTGTCCTCAACAGTCAGCGTAGCTGCTGCAGTGCTGTTGTTCGGCGCTGTATTCCAATTTGACCGCAATGAGAGTGCTGGCGTGAAAACGGTGGCCGTAACGCCTACGAGTACGTCAGACCCTTATGAGAAGACGATTCATGCAGCGGCCGCTGTGCGCCCTACGGTCGTGAGCGTTCTGAATGAGCAGTATGCTGTATCTGCCGCGGGTGGCGATGATGCAGAGGGCAAGGAAGAGCCGAAGCTGCAGGAGGCGGGCGTTGGTTCGGGCGTTATTTTCGACAAAAAGGATGGCAAAGCGCTCATCATCACGAACTATCATGTGATTGCGGGAGCTGTGGAGGTCAAGGTCGGGATGGTGGACGGCACGTTGCGTGACGCAACGATTGTCGGCAGCGACCAGATTACGGATCTTGCGGTGCTCGCTATTGATGATAAAGGCATCGATGCTGTAGCAGAGCTTGGCGATTCGAGCAAGCTGCGCAACGGCGAGTGGGTCATGGCCATCGGCAGCCCGCTTGGCCTCGACGACTCGCTCGCGATGGGCATTGTCAGCAAGACGAAGCGGATCATTCCGGTCTCGCTTAACCAAGACGGCAACTATGATTGGGAAGAGGAAGTCATTCAGGTTAATGCAGCGATCAACCAAGGCAATAGCGGCGGGCCGCTGATCGATCTTAATGGCAAAGTTGTCGGCATTAACAGCATGAAAATTGCTGATGTAGGTGTTGAAGGCATTGGTTTTGCGATTCCGATTGATGTTGCTAAGCCGATTGTTGATACCTTGATTGAATATGGCAAAGTGAAACGTCCGTATCTGGGCGTGTATACGCTGGATCTGGATCAGTATTTGGCACAGCAAGCGCTTAGCAATCAAGCGCCGCAGGATAATTTGGACCCGGGCACGGACGATAAGGGCGGCAAGGATGACAGCAGCGATGATGCAACGGAGGGCTCGGAAGAAGGCAATCCGATGGATGGGATCGCGGCTGGAGATACGGGCCTGATCGTGCCGGAGGAACTCAAAGACGGGGTTATCGTGCTTGAGGCGGTAGGGCCGTCGAAGGAAGCGGGCCTGCAGTTCAACGACTTGATCGTGAAGCTTGATGATACGCCGGTCCGTAGCACGATGGAGCTGCGGAAGTACCTTTATGGGAAAAAAGAAATTGGCGACAGCATCGAGGTTACGTTCTATCGCGATGGCGAGAAGCGGACAGCGAAGCTGGAGCTTGCGGAGAAGGAGCCGGATGACGAATAATCGGCTGGTTCGGTGCAATTGCGTGATAAAGGAGCGAGATGCTTCCCATTGTGGGGGCGTTTCGTTCCTTTTTTGTGCCGGGAATGACGATTTTCGCAGGGGAAAAGCGGTTGCGGACCGCGAAGTTTTGGTATAATAGTACGTAGAAATTACAGCAGAGAACGGAGTAATGGACCTTATGTATTGTGTATGCAAACAGCATGTCGAACTCGCACTTGATAAATTCGTAGATGAATATGAAGATGCACCGGATATGGTGAATTTGAAAGACACGGAATTCTCGGATTGGGACCCGCCGCGCAAATGTGATCTATGCGAAGCGCCAGCCGAGTTCTTGGTCGTATAAAGCGATGCTTATACAGATTGCAACGATAGGGAAGCTAAAGGAAAAGTACCTCGTTATGGGCATCGCCGAATACGCGAAGCGCCTGGGCCCTTATGTGAAGCTCGTGCTCACCGAGGTGCCCGACGAGAAAGCGCCGGAGACGATGAGCCCGGCAGAGGAAGCACAGGTGCGCGACCGCGAGGGCGAGCGCTTGCTCACACAGATTAAGCCCGATGCGCATGTCATCGCGTTGGCGTTGGATGGCGAGCTGTGGTCCAGTGAGGACCTCGCGATGCAGATGGACAAGTTAGCCACGTACGGCAAGAGCCACGTGGCTTTTGTTATAGGCGGCAGCACCGGCCTGTCCCCGGCCGTGCTGCGCCGCGCCCAGCAGAAGCTGAGCTTCGGGCGGATGACCTTGCCGCATCAGCTGATGCGGCTGGTGTTGATTGAGCAGGTTTATCGGGCGGTGAAGATTAATCGGGGGGAGCCTTATCATAAGTGACGGGGGTGAATGGATAATAGATACAAATCATGAATAAAAGGAAAGATAATAAAGTTGTCGAATGTACAAAATATGAATTAAAAACATAATTTGTTGATGAGGTGCGTTATAATTAATAAATTAAAAAAACCAATTGCGATTGATCTTTTTTCTGGAGCAGGTGGTTTGACTTTAGGTTTTGAAATGGCAGGTTTCTTAGTAGGGGTCGCAGTTGAAATGGACGAATTTGCCACAAGGGCGCATTTAAAAAACTTTCCGAATTGTCAAGTTGTTGCCAAAGATATCAATCAAGTAAGTGGCGATGAGCTACTAAAAATAATAAAAGTTAGTAAAGGTGAAGTAGATGTAGTAATCGGTGGTCCCCCGTGTCAAGGATTTTCATTGGCAGGCAGGAGGTCATTAGACGATGAGAGAAACGAGTTGTTAAATCAATATTCGCGTATTGTATTGGAAATTATGCCTAAATTTTTTGTTATGGAGAATGTAAGAGGCTTGATTTCGTATAAATCAGGAGAAGTTTTACAATCTTTTATTGATAGAATGTCGGAATATTATTCGATTATAACGCCAGTTAAAGTTCTAAACTCGGCAGATTTCGGAGTGCCACAAAGCCGAGAAAGGCTTTTTATAATCGGTGTTCGTTTGGATTTAAATTTAAATGTACAATACCCTATACCAACTCATCTCAGACCATCTGATGAAAACTATTTATTCCACCCAACCTATAAGGATCATGCAAACGAGGGGAAATTAGGAGATTTAAAATACTGCCCTACGGTTGCTGATGCGATTAGTGATTTACCAAACCCTGATTTATATCCTGAATTAATTAAAGGAGATACGATTAATTACAAAATGACAGAAGAATTTGTTTCAATGTATGCTCAGATGATGATGAGGTCTATTCAATTAGTAGAAGACCAGTCAACTCCTAGACCAGATTGGACAACAAATTTAATTACAAATACAAAGAGAACAAACCATGATCAAAGAATTATAAGAGAGTTTACAGAGCTAAAACAAGGCCAATTGCATAAAAGCCGAAGGAAGAAGTTAGAGGCAAATGGGTTATCACCTACTATTCGAGCTGGAACGAAGAGTGATAAGGGGTCCTATACTGCGTTAAGACCAATTCATTATGTGCAACCCCGCGTAATTACGGTAAGAGAGGCAGCACGATTAATGAGTTTCCCTGATTGGATGGTATTTCATGAAACAAAGTGGCATGGCTTCCGACTCGTAGGTAATGCTGTTCCTCCGTTACTGGCAAAGGCAGTTGCAAAAGAGCTACTCAAAGTAATACAACAAACAACTATATCATGAATGGAGTTATATTATGAAGGTTTATAACGTAGAGCTCCCCATTTCTTCTAAACTTTTCTGGACAATGGGGAATCAGAATCTTACCCTAGGAAGGGCTATCTCGGAGTTTATTGATAATTCATTTGATGCAAGAGTTGGTACTGCTAAAGTAACAGTGGAACTCTTAGATAAAGAAATCATTGTGGTTGATAATTCAATTGGCATGGAGTTGACTACTTTAGTTAAAGCACTTACTCCAGCAGAAAGCGATAAAACTTTAGATTCAACAGTCGGAGGGTATGGTTTTGGATTAAAAACTGCCTCTGCTTTTCTGGGAAATCATTTAGAGATAATTACTGCCACCAGTTATATGGAAAATGCCTTACATGTTAAACTTCTAAACAAGAATGAGTTGAATAATGATAATTGGAAGATTGAAGTAGAAGAAGTTCCCAAACTCTTTGATCAAGGAACGATAATAAAAATTGAAAAGCTTTCTCGACCAAGATATAAGAATGATGCTGAGAATGCTAAATCTCATTTTTCAAAAACATTCTCGAAATTTATTCAAGATGGGGAGCTTGAACTATTAGTTGATAATCAACAAGTTGAACCATATATATTCGATCCCTACTGGAGCGAAGAGTTTAGTTTTTCGGTTTTTAACATGTCCGGACAGTCATGTAATGTATCAGGTTGGGTTGGTGTTTCAAGGTCACCTGAAAATTCTACAACGTCCAAAACAGATAATGGGTTTCATTTGTATTTAAATGGGCGATTGTTAGACTATGGGATTTGGATAGGATTGGATAGACATCCTGAAATGCGACTATTAGTTGGGGAGATACACTTACAAAATTTTAGATCAAACGTAACAAAGACAGAAATTATAAGTGATTCACAGGAATATATTATGTTTGAAGAATCATTCATTGAGTGGTTAAAAAAGAATAATATAAGAAAACTTATCGACAAAAATACTAAAGAATTGATCAAAAGTAGGAAGAATGCCGCGAAAGGAACAAACGGAGGAACTGCCGCAGGAGGAACGAACGGAGGAACTGCCGCAGGAGGAACAAACGGAGGAACTGCCGCAGGAGGAACAAACGGAGGAACTGCCACAGGAGGAACAAACGGAGGAACTGCCACAGGAGGAACAAACGGAGGAACTGCCACAGGAGGAACAAACGGAGGAACTGCCACAGGAGGAACAAACGGAGGAACTGCCGCAGGAGGGACAAACGGAGGAACTGCCACGGGAGGTACAAGACAAAATCCCAAAAAACCACCAGAATTAAAATTCGTAAATGGTGCCGAAAGCAGTACTGTTTTCTTAAATATCTCAAGTTACTTTAATGCAAACGATTTTGTAGAAGCAAGAGATTACATTGGAAATCTACTTCCTTTGACGATCTCTCATAAATCAAATGTAATGGATATAAATAATGAGGGTGAATATCAATTAACCTATACTGCAATAGATTACTTATTGCAAAAGACAAGTAAAGAGTTAACATTTGTTATAGTAGATCCTAATAAGTCTCAAAATAATCAAGAAAAAAAATATAGTGTGAACGTAACTGCACATTATTTTAGATTTACTAAACAAGAGTATGATAGTTTTAGATTCCGTACAGGGGACTTATCCTCCAAAATACAAGAGGTTATTAAAGAATTAAATAATCTTGAATTCAACACAAATAAGATAGCAGTAGTTTCGCTATTCAGAATCCTCGTGGAACTGTGTTGTCGCAAGGCATGCGTTTTTTACGATGTAACGTTTAATGAGAAAAGTGGACTTTCATCTAATGTTCACATGACCTTTGATAGGCTACGGAATAAACTTCCACAAAATAAAGTGGGGAATTCAAGATTCCTAAATGATATTCCATTAAATGATAAGTTAGCTAAAGAGTTTAATAATTTTATTAAAAAAGATTCAGTAATAGATTTGCTAAATTTATACATGCATACTGAAAGGCGTATTTCTGATCAGGTTAAGGATTACTGGGACGGAATGAAGCCGTACATGATGGCATGCTTGATGTTATCTAGCTGATTATAAAAGATTACTTTGGAGGGCAGTCCACTTATTTTGTTATTTATTCCGAAGGGCATCCTATTAGGTGCTCTTTTATTTTGTTCTAAGGGATGGCACGAGGAGCTTTATTATAACGGAAGGCTCCACTAGATTGGGTAACAGCATGTGGTTTTTCTTAGTGATAATAATGGGGTGAATTTCTAATCTAAAACTTGCCGTTACAGATAGCACGGAAAGCCTTAACACAAACAAGAGCAAGCCCTGAGTGATAACGGCGCGCACGTACTCCATCTCATGAGATATAACGACAACGAAACAGCAAGGGATGGCAAGGCAGATGAAGATGAGCTCACCCGTCTTCTTGATCTTCTGGAGCCCGGCTGGGAGCGGGAGGTTGTAGCCATGCGATTCTCGCCGAACGTCCTTGTCGCTCATGATTCACGCACGATTCGCCATCATGGGGCGGGACCGGCTCCCGGAACGATCGTGCCAGAAGTCCGTGGATTGTACGTCGCCGGAGATTGGGTCAGTGCGGAGGGGCGGCTCGCCGATGCTGGCATGGCAAGTGCTAAGCAAGCTGCTTTGGAAGTGATGCGTTATGTCTAATTCAGCTTCATCCCACACCATCACTTTCTAACAACGAGTAAAAATTATCGCGGTCTTCGTCATCGAATTTGCCAAGTGCCCGTATCCTGACAAATTCATGTCCGCCAAACATGTCGATTTCCTCACCGTAACTATTGTAGAGCGCGATCATATTGCCATCCTGATTCAACTCCAGATACCCGTAACAAGCTGCCTCAGGTGCTTCACCGTAAAAGAGCAAAAACTTGATTTTGTCCACGCTGTTCATGCGGTTCTCCTTCCATGTCACTCATCAATCTGAACAATATATTACGTGATGCCAGGTGAATTGAAAAAAGCGATATCGCCCCAAATACTCGCAAATTCATGCCCATTTAGAAAGCATAAAGGGGGATTTCCCGCGAAGTCGCTCATTCGCACATTATCTCTTGACGGGATGCGATTTTGGGATTATAGTAGCGTGCCGGTTAATTCAACATGGCAATCAAAGAAATGCAGGCATGACAAGCATGGGAATTCCGGAATCAGAGGAGAAGCCAATGGTGATGTATCCCCATTGGCTTCGAATGTTATTTTGGACCTTGACGCAGAAACATAAGATGCCCTTTACCGCGAGCAAAAATGAGCATAGGGACGGCGATCAACAGACTAATGATTACGGGGATTATCGAGGCTTCAAGGCCGAATTCGCCACCAGTGAGAAGGGTCGGGCCCGTGACCTCGACCGTGAAAAGGCCGGGGGTGGGATGGCCTGAGACGGGAATGCCTAAGAGTCCCTCAATTGTATTCCAAAAGAAGTGGAGGCTAATGATGAACCAAATATTGCGCCGCCAAAGGAAGGCTGCACCTAGCAATACACCAGCTTCAATGGCAATAGAGAGGCCTCCCCAAACGGTAGCTCCCGGGTTGCCCAGGTGAGCGATCCCAAAGAAGAGGGATGTTAGGGTCAGTGCAAGCCAACTTCCGCCCATCTTTTCAATGGCTTGAAAGGCAAGCCCCCGAAAGATTAATTCTTCTACGAAGGCAGCGCCGAGTGATGTGGTGATAATAGGCCAAACGACAGAGCTGGCGTTTTCGTTTGCCCACTTGAATGAATACCCATCACATAAGACGATGATGGCCGTTGAGGCGATGATAAAGGTAAAGCCGACGACAGCGCCGAAAAGTACTTCTGATACCGCACGCCGTTGGAACAGAAGTTCGGGAACCGGACGCCGCGCCAAAAACTTCATCACAAACCAATAGATAACGATGGCAACGGCGCTTCCGGCAAGTGCCAGTATGATGGACCCTAGTGCCTTTAAATCTTTGGATAACAAGTTGAATGCCACGTTGGCGAGGATGATCCCAAGTGCTCCCACGAGCATCCAGGCGAGGGGGAACTGGAAGAACGAAACAAACCTAGATGTTCCCTTCCCTCTAAGCGCTTCATTGTCGGGCGTATTCGTCTTTCTCATTATCAGTGATCACTCCTCTTCTCCTGACAAGATATCGATTAATGTTCCGATCTTGCAGGTTACAAATCAACGATACTTTAAATAAGTCATATGTCAGCAGTACCGTTTAGTCATATTTTGGTCATATGACTTTAGCAAAATTAAAGCCGACATCCGTTACGATGCCGGCTTTGTGTTCTTTAAGAATCTAAAATGCCAGTTTCCCTAGCCTTAAAGGCAGCTTCTCTTCTTCCTTTAACATTCAATTTCGAATAAATATTCGAGATGTAATTTTTAACCGTACCTTCACTCAAAAATAAGGCCTTAGCGATATCCTGATTGCGCAGGCCTAACGCCAGCTTGTGAAGAACTTCGACTTCGCGGGTGCTAAGTCCGAATTCATTGTTTTTCTCAACCAACTCGGGTCCGCTTTGCTGCATGCTTTTAATCATTTTGTCGGCCATTTCTGGCGAAATGAGTGTGCCTCCTGTGTGTACCACCCGTATTCCGGCAATAAGGTTTTTGGGATGGATAGCTTTGAGCAGGAAGCCTTCAGCTCCATGGCTTAACGCGGCGAGAACATATTCAACTTCTTTGTACGAAGTTAGAATAATAATTTTCGTTAATGGGAATCGAGGTTTGATCTTCTCAGTAGCAACAACGCCATTCATAATCGGCATATTTATATCCATAAGGATGATATCCGGTTGGTTTTTTTCACAATAGCTAATCGCTTCTTCACCATTCTTAGCCAATCCCACAACCTCGATATCGTCTTCCATCTCTAGTACAATTTTTAGGCTTTCAAGGATCAATTCCTGATCATCAACGATGAGCACTTTAATTTTGGACATACGAATTATCTCCTTTCAGTGGTATTTCGCATCTGACTTCAGCGCCAGTGTCCGCCAAGGCGGAGAATGAAAAGGTACCTCCCAGCATTTCAATCCGCTTCTTCATTGTACTCAGGCCGAACCCATACTCAAACTTGCCTAATGGCTTTCCATTATTCCGAATGGAGACTCGCAAATTAGGTGGAGAGAAGTGGAGATCCAACGCCATTTCCGTTGCTTTTCCATGCTTTAATGCATTCGTAAAAGACTCTTGTATCACCCGAATGATCGATTGCCGCACATCGAAAGGAAGGATCCGTTCTGTTCCCTTCAGTGTGAGATGAATGACCGTTCCGGTATATTCTTGAAAGTTGCTGACGAGTCTCTCGGCGTGGTTTACTAGACTTATAATCTCTTCTTCTCCCATCTTGTGCACGATGTCCCTCATGTCGTCCAAGTTTTGTTCCGTCAGTCCTCTTATACCAATCAATTTCTCCTTGGCTAGATTAGGATTTTTGTCTAGAAGTGCAATAGCAGCATCGAGACTCATAATCAGGGAAATAAAAGAGTGTCCTAGTGTGTCATGCATTTCCCTGGACATACGGCTTCGTTCCTCTAGCAGCGTCATCCTTTCGATTTCGGCAGCGTATTGGGTTAACAATTTATTTTGTTCATCGATTTCTTTCGCTAATTTATTTTTCTCATGATAGGCTTTGGCAATGAAGCTGACCCAAATCCCGATAAAAGAGAACAGAAAGTTGTCTGAGCTTGAACCGAGCGCCAAGTCCCATGTAACTTTTCCAAATAACATGCTGATAAAGGGTAGTACGAATAGTGCTGGCAAAGTCCAGGCCGTCTTTCTGGTCAATAAGTATCCGATTGTAAGACTCGGAATGAGATAATCGACACTCCCTAAGTGATCCGCCTGCATGAACGATTTAATGTAGTAGGACCCCCCTAGCAATAGTTCAAGCAAGATGAACCATTCCTTGTTCTTTCTTAGCTGCGGAAACCAGAATAAAGGCGGAATAATAAGGGCCGCTAAGAGCCAAATGACGTTCACGAGCAATCGAGGCGAATATTCATTGTCCATTAAGATATGAAACAGCAGCAAAATATAATTATAGGACCGGAGCCCAAATATCCCCCAGTCCATGATGTGAAAAACTTTTTTCATAGAGATATCCTTTCTTACTCAAGCATAATGGATTGTTTTCCTTGATTATACAATAAATACGGAACACGCCGAAGGAAGCTCGGATCACTTAAGGGCCAGGCCTACTTTCGATTGACGCTTAAGAGCCTAATCTTATATGTGCATATTGCACATAATAATCAATTCATGGTATGCTTTATTATGTGCAATATGCACATATCTGCAATGAAAGAAGGTTGCTAAAAATGAAAGCAGCAATCGTAAAAGAAAAAGGAACGAATCCCGTTGTTGGCCAGTATGAAGCTCCTGTGGCAACGGAGGGGGAAGTGCTCATTAACGTATCGGCAGCTGCCTTGAGCCGGGTTAGTAAATATCGTTCAATGGGTATGCATTACTCCTCGGAAACTCATTTTCCATTGGTGGCGGGTATCGATGGCGTTGGAACATTGCAAGATGGCTCACGCGTGTACTTCGCGCTGCCTACCCCGCCTTTCGGCAGCCTGGCTGAGCAAACGGTTGTCAACGCAAAACTAACAGTCCGCTTACCCGATGGCCTTGATAATATTACCGCAGCTGCGATCGCTAATCCCGCCAGCTCTTCGTGGGCGGCGCTGCTCTTCCGCGCTCGCTTTAAACCGGGCCAGACGGTCTTGATTAATGGCGCTACAGGTGTCTCTGGCAGCTTGGCCATCCAAATTGCCAAAGCTCTAGGCGCCCATAAAGTGATCGTAACCGGGCGCGACGAAGTGAAGCTGCGGGCGCTTAAAGCCGATGAGGTGGTTACATTTGATATGACCGCCGACAACGGAGCCAAACAGTTCGAAAGTGCCCTGATGCCTGTCATTGCCGAAGGCGTCGATGTTGTATTGGATTATCTATGGGGAGACAGCGCACTGGCGATTATGACGGCTCTGGCTAAGACGCAAACGGATCGTGTGACACGTTTTGTAAGCATCGGCACCTCTTCTGGGCAAGAAGATATTGCATTGCCATCCGCCATTCTCCGCTCGTCCACTATTGAACTTGTAGGCAGCGGAGACAAGAGCGTGTCCAAGGCTGATATGCTGTCCGCAATAAAAGAATCATTTGAACTGGCTGCAAGGGGTAAGATAAGGATTGACACGAAGGTGTACGCTTTAGAGGATATTGAAGAGGCTTGGAATGCCCCATTGATGCCAAGACCCGTTGTAAGGATGTCGGACACAGATGGAAAATGAAATTTTCAAGGCGTTATTAGATCTGGTCTCACTGCTTAACCGGCCGGATCGTGATAAGAAAATGATCGCAAACGCAGGCGTTAATCTAGAGGCGGCAACCTTCCGCGTCTTCGGGGGGGTTGTCCATCTCCAACCAACCAGCGTTGGGGATTTGGCCGCTATGATGGGCAAGAACTATTCCAGTGTTAGTCGGCAAATTGATAAGTTAGAGGCCGCAGGGCTGGTTCACACGTATGCATCGAGTGCAGATTCGCGTATCCGCATCTCTGAATTAACGCCTTACGGGGAAGATGTTCATGCGAAGATTAGCCATGCTCGCGAACGTATTATGCAGGAGGCTTTGTCGGACTGGTCTCAGGAGGACAGACAGGAGTTGTTATCTAAGTTACGTCGTCTGTTCGACTCGTTGTATAAGATCGACTAGCGTTCTATGAATCCTGGGGGGTGCTTTTTGATGCACGGCAGTAGTCATACTTTGGGAATTCATCCATATACATGTTATTGTACGGCATCACACAAGCGAAAGGATGAAATTATTTGTCAGCAAAAATACTTATTTCCAGCGTTACTTCTTCACCAACCCCTCAAGCTGGACAGTCAAGCCGTTCCAGCGGGAACTTTTCAACGGATACTCTTCCCCCCAACACCATCAATTTTCAATGGGAAATATCGTCTTTTGGAAGTGATGACCCGAATTCGATTAGTTTTTCTGTTGCGCAAGACGTAAGCGGCGGCAGCGATCCAACTATTTTTACTAACGTAGTTAACGGTAAGTATACAGATGTCTATGAACATAGATCCCTTTACATTGCAAAACCAAATGGCGCAACAGCGAACTTTGTAGTAAGCATATTTGCGATAACAAGGTAAGAGTACGTTATAAAGCAGCATATAAACAAACGATCCCCGCCTAGCCATACGGCCAAGCGGGGATCGTTGTTGTATTAAGAATAAGAAGCCTTTCAGTTCGACTGGGGAATTGTGAGGCCCGGCAAGCATGCCACAAAGGGGAATTCCGGAATCAGAGGGGATACAAATGGTTTGAAGTTGGTTGTAAACGGTGTTACGCTAGCATCTAATGATGATCACTAATTCAGTTATAAGAAAGGTAACACGATGATAAAAGTTGAACACTTATCCTTCTCATTTCCACATAAAGAACTATACAACGACGTTTCCTTTACGTTAAAAGAAGCACAACATTGCGCTTTTATAGGGACAAGCGGCAGTGGGAAAAGTACGTTGATCGATATACTGATGGCCCCAGAAAGGTATCTATTCGATGGCAAATTAGAGATGGCCCCAGAATGGACGATTGGGTATGTGAGCCAGTTTCCAGAACTAGACAACACGAAAGAAACAACCGTTTTTGAATATATCGGAGAACGGTTTATAAAGGTTCAAAATGAAATTCAATCGATATGCACGGAAATGGAAACGTCATCGGATATCGAACCGTTACTGGAAAAGTATCAATTGGCTTTAGACGCATTGGAAGCAATGGGTGGGGAAGATTTTGAAAGTACCATTGATAAGCAGCTAAATCTAGCAAACCTTATGAAGCGAAGGGATTCTAAGGTATCGGACCTGAGCGGCGGGGAATTCAAGCTTGTTCAAGTAATGAAGGAAATGCTTAATCGTCCCGACTTGATGATTATGGACGAACCGGATGTATTTTTAGACTTCGAGAACCTTAACGCGCTTAAAAAGCTTATTAATTCCCACAAAGGAATGCTGCTCGTTGTCACGCACAACCGGTATCTGTTAAATCATTGTTTCAACAAAATTATTCACCTTGAAAACACGGAGCTCCAAGAGTTTGATGGTCGATATATAGAATATAACTTCTCATTGCTTCAGACCAAAATCGAGTTACAAGAACTTGCAGTCGCTGAGAAAGAAGAAAGTGAAAGAAACGAGAAAATTATCAATAATCTAAGAGTTATTGCAACTTATAATTCAGAAGCATCCAGAGGCAGAGCGTTAAAAGCTCGAGTTAGATTTCAAGAAAGATTGGAAGCGCGTAGAATTAAAGCGCCATTCGTTGACATTAAGCAGCCGAATATCAGTTTTGGCATTGATAATGAGATGGAAGACACCACTGTTGTAAGTGTCAATAACTATCGCGTAGCCTTTGATGAGCTGCTTTTGGACGATGTTAGCTTTGAGATCAAATCTACAGATAAAGTAGCGATTATCGGTGCAAATGGTACTGGGAAAACGACGTTGCTCCGAGATATCTTTAAAAATAATCATGATGCAATTGAAATAAATGTTGATGCTAAAGTAGCTTATTTATCTCAGATGCAAGGCGAAGTGCTAAAGGATTCTAATACAATACTAGAAGAATTCATTGAGGCAGGGTTTAAAACGTATGATGAAATCAGATTGTATCTTTCTAACTATGGTTTTGAAGGAGAAATGGTTAGCCAAAAGATAGAATCTTTATCTGGCGGAGAAAAAAACATCCTTCAATTGGCTAAGGTTTCTGCGAGTAAAGCAAACATACTGCTTCTTGATGAACCGACAAGCCACTTGGACACCTATACCCAGCTAGCACTGGAGAAAGCCATTGAAGGCTATAAAGGTGCGATTATCATGATATCCCATGATTTCTATTCGGTTGTAAATGGGATGGATTATGTTCTAATTATTGAAGATAAGACGATTCGAAAAATGAGCATGCGAAAATTTAGACAGATGATCTATGCGAGCCATTTTGATAAAGACTATCTGGAAACGGAACAAAAGAAAAAATCACTTGAAATGAAAATTGAATTGGCTTTAAAAGATACGAATTTTGAACTTGCAAAAAGATTAGTTGATGAGTTAGAAGCGCTGATTCAGTTACTTTAGAGTAGGATGATAACGAAACGACTGCTTCCCTGTATTTGGCCGGGGGACGGTCGTTTTATTTGGTTCTATGATTGGATTGCTTGTTTACAAGGTGGAAACTCTGCAATATAATGGTTGCGAAAACGTTTGCACCAACCATTTGAAACGGAGGTAATGGCCTTGAAATTTTCCATTCGATTATTTGTACCGCTCCTTGCCTGTACGTGCCTCATTATAGGTGGGTGCGCTGCCCAAAGAAGCACATTTCCTTATAGCTCCAAGGAGCCAATGCCAGTTCCTGTCCTTTTTGCGCCAGATCTTATTTCCACCAAGCAAGCAGAGGAATGGTCGTTTTCCTTTACGCCGGACGGAACTGCCATCTATTTTCAACGCGGGGACTATGAGCAATATACCATCTATGAATCACATTTTGAGAATAAGCAATGGAGCACGCCGCAAAAATCTAAGCTCGCACCAGAGATACTTTCCCAGGACGGGGATACATTCATAACGCGGGATGGCAGCAAAATATTTTTCGCCTCCAATCGCTCCACCAGCGGCACGAAGCAAGATAATGACCTATGGATGGCAACGCGAAGCGGCGATTACTGGGGGGAACCCTCTTCGCTAGGCGCACCTGTCAATAGCAGCTTTCAGGAGTGGTTGCCTTCGGTTGCCTCCAGTGGCAACTTGTATTTCCAATCCAATCGGCCTGGAGGCAGTGGCCAGATCGATCTGTACGTATCCAATTGGAAGGACGGCAAATATACAGAGCCTGAGTCGCTTGGAAGCGGGATTAATACGAGCGAAAACGACGAGTCCCCCTATATAGCCCCGGATGAAAGCTACCTTATATTTGCCCGCGGCGGAAGTACGTTGTACATTAGTCTTCGCCAGGGCGATGAATGGGGCACTCCCCAGCCAATCAAGTTGCCAGGGGACACCGGGACCATTAAGTACAGCCCTAACGTCAGTCCGGACAGCAAATATTTGTTCTATACGAGCAACAAAGCAGGTACGGCCGATATTTACCAGATCGATTTTAATATCGACGATTATAAATGAAGGAAATGCCCACATAAGCAATACGGTCCTTTAAGAGATGGACTGGATTGCCGCCGGGACAGTTTCGGAAAACTTTACGTTAATCATATAAACCCTATAATTTTTTTGCCTTAATAATAAAGGTTACAGGGAGCATCTTTGCTTTATTTGCAAAATCGCCGTTATTCGATTGTATAATTTCATCATCAGATTCCTCAATGATTTGCTCAATGGCAAATCCCTCTTTTGCTAGCGCATTCACATAGGTTGATAGCTTACGGTCCGATAATGTTAGCGTACTTTCGCCAAGAGTTACTGAATACCAAGATTCATCGAAATAACATTTTTTAAAAACAAGCCTATCATTTTCTGCAGCAACACATTTGTGTATCGGGTGAGACCAGCTGAAAATAAATACTCCGTCTTTTTTAAGGTAAGAAGCAATGCGGCGAAAAGTTCCCTGAAGATCGGTTGTCCAGCCGATGGCATAAATCGAATAAACAAAGTCAAAATAATCAGCTGGTATGCCACATTCCGCTTCCATGGGGGAACAGACCAACGTGGCTGAAAGTCCGCATGCCGTCAAATGCTGCTTTGTTTTTTCGATTTGGTTTTCCGATAAATCCATTCCCCATAGTTCAGATGCTTGGCGTTCGCCTAAATATTGCAGGGAGTGGCCGCTTCCACAGCCTATTTCTAGCATCTTCTTTCCCGTGACGTCTCCGAAAAGATGGCACTTCTCTTCCGAGACAAATGCTCCATATAACGGCAGTGAGGTTGCTCCTAAAAGATCATTTCCTTTTGTGTCCCAAAACAAGCTGTTTGTTTCATGAATACTGCGTGTATCCATGTCGACCGAGATGGCACTAACCTCATCACCGCCGATCATGTTTGTTCGATAAGACGAATTCTGGTTCATTTTCTTACCCCCAGTAAGTAGTAAAGGAACTGTAAACATGATACGAGTAGATGGCAAAAGAAGGCAAATGCCAAAAACAAGCGTTCGTATTTCGGTTTGCTAAAAGGATCGTAGGCGCACAATGCTTTCAACGTGTTTTCATAAAAAAGAAACTCCTTTAATCTCGCAATTGCTTCAAAATTCATACGAAGGAATGTTACTGACACTTCAAAATATAGTCTATATATGCTTGGGCACTTTCATTGATTTGTTCATCGCTGGCTTGGAATGAGGCGCCGAAGACGCAATGGCAGGGAAGCGCTATGGCACCCACATGTCTCGCGCTGGCCCGGAAAGGCGCCATCACTTCATCCACGGTAAAGGAAACGGAGCCATCGGGCGAATAGTTTTCTTTTTTATCGCCTATTGATAGGGCAAGCCCTAGCTTTTTACCATTCAGCTTGTCGCCCTTAGAACCATAAGCCCATCCGTACGCAAACACATCGTCAAACCATTTTTTCAATAACGGCGGGTAGCTGTACCAATACAAAGGGAATTGAAAAATAATATGGCCATAAGCCTCTAATAGCTTCTGTTCCCTAGAAACATCAATATTCCAGTCCGGATATTCTTTATAGATCTCATGAATAGCAATATGGTTTGGAAACCGCAGCAATTCTTCTTTCCATCGCTGGTTGACTCTTGAAACCTCCAGGTTGGGATGCGCCACAATGACTAATGTTTTCATGATAGAAGCTTCCTTTCTCCGTCTATGTTTAATTGATCACGAAAATGCCTTCTGCTTGTGTAGCATCATTATCACGCCGATCTTAAAAAATGAAAATACACACAATAAAGTAAGATCGTTACCTCAAAGTAAGTATTGGACCCGATAAATTAGGCATGCGATAATTGAAGTTTCGGCTAGCGCGCTGTTCAGAAAAACGAGGTGTTATGTATGAAACAATATAACCTAGGCATTGAAGCAACACTGGAGATACTCGGCGGCAAATGGAAATCACTAATTATCTGCTTGTTAATGGGCGGTACAAAGAGAACAAGTGAACTGCAACGCAGTATTCAAGGCATTTCCCAAAAGGTACTCATTGCGCAGCTTCGCGAACTTGAGAGTGATGGACTCGTAAGCAGGCATGTCTATCAGCAGATGCCGCCGAAGGTCGAATACAGCCTTACGGAATATGGCATAACAGCAAACATGATTGTTGATGTCATGTGTTCTTGGGGAAGAGAGAATATTAAACTGAGACAGCAGCAGGGGGAAGAGATTATGTTGCTGGAGGAGAAGTAACTAGCGTGCAGTTAAGTTGAACCGTACGAGGGCTGACGATTTCTTTTTTCTAATTCTGTCACATTTCACTTCGTTTCCCCGTTATACGGGTACCAAAGCGAAAGGGATGATGACGATGCACAAATACGACATCGCAGTTGTGGGTGGAGGAGTAGCGGGGTTAACGGCAGCTATCTATGCGGCAAAAGCGGGAAAACAAACGATTGTGATTGAGAAACAGGATCGCTTGGGAGGGCGGGCCGTTACCAATAAGAAAAAAGGGGTTTATTTTAACCTCGGCGGGCATGCCTTGTATCATGGAGATGCGCTTGCAACGTTCCGTGAATTGGGGCTGCGCCTAGAAGGCAATCAGCCTTCAATTGATGCGTATGGGATATGGAAGGGAAAGCTGCATACGATGCCCATGAGCGTTAAATCCCTGCTCACAACCCCTCTCTTATCTTGGAAAGGCAAGCTAGAGCTTGCTTCTTGGCTAACGAAATTGGGAAAGCTGGATACCCAGCTCTACGACGACATCAGCTTGCGCGAGTGGATTGAAAGCAATTTGCATGATGCCATGGTACGAAATGTTTTCTACGCTCTGCTGCGTACGGCCAGCTATGTGGCAGCACCAGACATGCAGGCTGCCGGTCCGGTACTGCAGCAACTTCAACATTCCCTTCAAGGGGTGTTGTACCTGGATCGTGGGTGGGGAGCCGTAATTGATGAGCTTCGGGAAATGGCAGTTAAATGTGGGGTAAGGCTGTTGACGGGCAGCAAAGTTGTTGCCATCGAGCACTGGGATGGAGCTGTACAGCATGTTAGATGCGAAGATGGCATATTAGTCGAAGCGCAGGATATCATCCTCACCGCTCCCCCTGCTGTTGCCCATCAATTGGTGCCGAACGCGGAAGCAACTGCGCTTCATGCCTGGAGGGAACAGGCCATCGAGGTTACTGCCGCTTGTTTGGATGTCGCTTTGCGGCGTCTCCCGAAGCCGAAACAGCAATTCATTTATGGAATCGATCAAACGGTCTTTCTCAGCAATCAATCCCGTGCAGCCTATCTGAGCGATGATGGCGCTCAAGTCATATCTGTGATGAAGTATCAAGGGGATGAGAAGGACCCGGAAAAGGATTTGCAAGCGTTAGAACAAACCCTAGATTTAGTACAGCCGGGTTGGCGGGGCGAGTTGGTTGCGAAGCAATATCTTCCTCGAATCACGGTTTGCCATGATTTCTTGCATATGAGACGCCAGCATCAGCCAGGACCCGCTGTTCCGGAGATATCCGGCTTGTATGTAGCGGGGGAATGGGCGTCGCATGGCGAACTGCTGGCCGATGCCGCGACGGCTAGCGCCAAAAGAGCGGTACAATGCATACTCGCTCGCGAGTATACAGAGGGGAAGCCCGACAATGCATATAGAAGAATTGTATAAAACTTATCGAACTTCGCTCTTTTTCGTTAGCTTAACGGATGTTGGGCAGTGTCATGGATGCGGAGGACATCGATTCAGGCCGTTTATTCCGTAGTAATCCCCGTATAAGTTGGCGGCCTTCCTAAACGCTCTTCCAAGATCACGCGCAGCTCATTAGGAATCCGTTCAAACTCGACCCCCTTGCCCAGAAACAAAAGCCAATCGACATAATAGGCAAGCGTCTCCACATCGGCCACATCCAGCTGAATACTGAAAATTCCGCTCGACTGGAACATCCCAGTAAAAGATAAAATAATCCCCGGCGGGTGCATGCGTTTAAAGCGCTGGATGCCAATCTTATCAAGCTTTACAACAAGATTGGCCCCACGTGCACCAATCCTTTTCTTATTTAAAATCTCTTGCTCCGGCCACTTCATCTTCTCCTCAGAAATAGCTGAATCCCTCAGCATATCAACAGGCAAATAACGAAACTCATCTGTGCCAAAATCATAAACCTCGGCCAGCCACTGCGCATTCGAGTTGAAAATATGCAGTAAAAAAACGTCCATAAGCTGCGTCCAGCCGGGACTCATTTCATAAGTCAAACGCAAGTGCTTATCCCGCACAGCAAGCGATATCAGCTGGTTAAGCTCGGCAGGTGCCGCATCATCAAGCTCCAATAGATTCGGATTAGCGGGATTCGTATTTTCAAACAGCAAGATGTTATTCAGTTCGATTAGCTCGTCTTGCTGGGTTTGCGACGCGATGCCGATAAGCTTTTCTGTGATGGAACGACGATTGTGCAGATAAGGCAGCTGCGAATTTTTGGAAGCGATAAAGCTGATGAATATGGCCTTCAGCTCTTCTGGCGTGAAGCGGACGGAGGGCAAATACTGATTTTGCAAGACGTTGTAGCCGCCACCGCGTCCAAGCGCGGTTGTCAGCGGAAAACCCAACGCCTGAATTTCATCGATGTCACGGATCGCCGTCGCACGGGATATCTTGAACTCCCGTTGAATCTCGGCAATCGTAAAATGCGCCCGATTGTTGATGTAGCGCATGATCAGGTTCACTCGTTCTGTTTTCTTCATAACGTCGGTGTAACAACTCCCTCCACTGCTGTCATTTTTTGATTTAAATAAAAGGTATCATTTTTTGATACATTCAGCAAATAGAATCAATCTTGTAAAGAACAAACCCACGAAGGAGAGAACAATTATGACTAACTATTCCATCAAAACGATCGCAGAGAGCTACAAAATGACGGCTTTCGGTGTTGCATTCGAGGACTTTAACGACTGGGCGGGCAATGCAGCCAAAACCGCGGCGAAAAAAGCTGAAATTACTGAGAACGGCAAGCTTGCTGAGCTTCTTGCTCTCGCCGATGGGGCGGAATATCAAATCAACTACGTACTGGATGGCAAGGCTTGGCGCGGCTTCGGCGTGATGGGCGAGTTTAACGTGGAAGGTGCGGTTGTCCTCGATTTCCTTGCGGGAGACTATATCGTCGTGCCTGGCACAGGCGCTGACAAGGAGCGGCTTGCTGATGAAATTACAGGTAAGGTTTTTGGTGGTATGATGAATGAAATTACCGATTACAAATATGTTGGCCCTGGCAACGCAACATCTGTTAAAGCGGCAGACAACGGTGAGTACTATGGTGAAATGTGGCTTCGCGCCAAAAGGATTGAAGGCTAAGTGAATAGAAAGACTTTCCAGAAATGAAATCTTATTAAAGGAGCGTTCACATGGCAGAATACACACTGGAACAAAAAAAATCATTCACATTGACCGGTTATGGTTTCTCTATTCAGTCCAACTTTCAGGATATGGCGGCCATGCAAAAGGAGAAGGCTGAATTCTGGGGCGGACTAAAGGCTGACGGGCGATTTGCAAAGCTCAAAGACGCGGCCAAAAACGATCGGGAATGGTCAGTAAATGAGGTTTATCAAGGAAAACCGTGGAACTATTTTGCTGTAGAATCCGGCAAAATAGTGGCTGACGCAACGCGCATTATCGAGTTCCCAGATAGTGAGTACATCGTAGTCGGGGGAAATGGCGATAAGGAAACGTTATTTGATGAGTTGACGTACCGTGCTTTCGGTGAAGTGTTGTCCCAAAATACGGACTATGCTTACATCGGCGGTCCCAATGCGACATATCGCAAAGATAACGGCGACGGCACGTTCTATGGCGAATTTTGGGTGCCTGTTGTTAAAAAGTAAAGAATATGAACGCATCGCAGATGAGACATAGAGGGCACCCAATTCGGGTGCCCTTGATTTTGATTTTATCCTATAGCTAATAGGGCCTAATTGGATTGAAAAGTGACCCTAAGATACGTTTTTGGAAAGAAGCGGGTGTTATATTAATGTAGGGACCAAGCGTTCACAAGATGCTTAAATGCTGCTATGAAACAAATCATTTTATATTGACGGATCAGGGAAAATGGAATTACAATTCAGATATAATCGAAACCGGTTTCGAAATTTCGAAAAAAAGGGGTAATTGGTTGGTTACAATCTATGATATCGCCAAACAAACAGGACTCTCGCCGACCACGATCTCCAAGGTGCTCAACAATTATCATGACGTCAGCGAGAAGACGAAGGCGAAGGTGCTGCAGGCGGCCAAGGAAATGGGCTACCTGCCAAACTCCAGCGCGCGGACATTAACGACGAAGCGCTCCTGGACTTTGGGAATTCTGTTCGTGGAATCCACGGGCATGGGCATCCGCCATCCCTTCTTCAATGCAGTCATTGAAAGCTTCAAGAGCGAAGCGGAGTCCAGAGGCTATGATCTCATGTTTATTTCGAAGGACATCGGAGGCAAGGAAACCAGTTATCTGGAGCATTGCCGCTACCGTTCCGTGGACGGCGTCATCGTGATTCTGTTGGATCCGCGGAACCCGGGCATGCAGGAGCTATTGGACAGCGATATTCCCTGCGTGCTGTTGGATTGCGAATCGACGAAGGCTGGCACCGTTTATTCCGACAATTTGAATGGCGGCTACCAGGCGATTCAATACCTGCAAGGCTTGGGACACCGGAAGATCGCCCATATCTCTGGCGGGAGCTATTACTTCGCCGGACAACAACGGCAGCTAGGTTACGAGTTGGCTTTGCAAAGGTTGAAGCTGAATAAGCGGCCGGACTATATCATCGAGGGCGGCGATTACACGTTGGAGAGCGGTTATGAGGCTATGCTCGAGCTATTGGCGTTGGAGGACCCGCCTACGGCGGTATTCGCAGCCGGCGACAATCTTGCGATCGGCGCTATGAAAGCGTTGAAAGAGAAGGGGCTGCGCGTGCCTGAGGATGTGTCTATTATTGGCTTTGACGATATCGAGCTGGCAAGCTATGTAACCCCGGCGCTGACGACGATTCGCCAGGATACTAAGCTTCTCGGGACGAAGGCGGCAGAAATTCTAATCGAGTCCATCGAGTCGGTCCGGTCAATCGTCAACATTGTGCTTCCCGTGGAGCTGGTTATTCGGGAGTCTTGCAAGGAGCTGTAATGATGGGCAGGAAGGTTAACGCCTTCTTTTTCGAAAAATCGAAACCGGTTTCGATTTAACATTTTACTGAGAAAGGTTGATGAACAATGGGCACCACAAACGGGTTTGTGAATATTTCTGGTAAAGAGTACTACAAAATAGGCAAATACAATGAGATGCAGCCGTTTTTTATAACGCTGCCGAGCAACAGTGATGTATGGATGTTCTTGTCGTCCAACGGCGGGCTTTGCGCTGGCCGCCGCAATTCAGAGTATTCCCTGTTTCCTTATGAAACCGAGGATAAAATTCATGATAAATACCAGTCCGGCCCTAAAACGCTGATCCGCATTACGGCCGGTGAACAGTCCTGCCTGTGGGAACCATTTGTCTTAACTTATGCTAATAAATATGATGTCACGCGAAATATGTATAAGAGCGTGCTTGGCAACTCCCTGATTTTCGAAGAAGTGAACGAATCCCTCGGATTGACGTTCTCGTATCAGTGGGAAATGAGCGAACGCTACGGCATCGTCAGAACATCAACGCTGAAGAATGACAACGACAATTGCGAAGTGGAGATTCTTGATGGCATCTTAAATATTTTGCCAGCAGACGTCAATCCGGTTTTGCAAGAGAATAGAAGCAGCCTTGTAGATGCTTACAAATCAGCAGAAACGGATGATACAACAGGCATTACGACGTTTTCGCTTGTTTCCAAAATCAACGATACGCCTGATCCGCAAGAGAGCTTGCACGCCAATGTGGCATGGTTCGTATCGCAGCATAAGCCGGGTGTGTGCCTGACAGCTCGCGTGTTTGATGAAATGTGCAGCGGTGGCGTAAAATCGGTCGACAATGTTGTTCGGGGACAGCGCTGCTGCTTTATTTTGCACCAAAAATTCGCGCTACCATCAGGTGAAAGCACACAATGGCGCATCGTGCTGGATGCGGATCTTAGCCAAGTTCAAGTGGACGCTCTGGCACAGGAGGATCGCATTAGCCTTCTTAACGAGGACCTTGTTAAATCGGATACGGACTTGCGGAACATAGTGGCCATAGCGGACGGGCTGCAGCAAACCGCCGATAAAAACAAAGTAGTGAATCACTATAATAATGTTCTGTTTAACAACATGCGCGGCGGCGTATTTATCGATGCCTATTCGTTTGATTTTACTGATTTGATCAGCTTTGTCCAAAATCGGAATGTCGCGGCTTACAGCCTGCATAAAGATTTCTGGGCGCAGTTTGAAACCGATCCTTCGATCCTTTCATTGAAAAAGGCTGCACAAGCATACGGCAATTCCGATGTGCTGCGGCTTGCTTACGAATATTTGCCGTTGAGCTTCTCCCGTCGCCATGGCGACCCTTCACGGCCGTGGAATCGATTTAATATCGAAATTAAAAGCGAAGACGGCACGCCTATTTCTTATTATGAGGGCAACTGGCGCGACATCTTCCAAAACTGGGAGGCCATGTGCCTAAGCTATCCTGAGTATATCGACAACATGGTTGTAAAGTTCTTGAATGCATCGACAGCCGACGGTTTCAACCCTTATCGCATTAGCAAGAACGGAATTGACTGGGAGAAAATAGAGCCGGAAGATCCGTTCAGCTCGCTTGGCTATTGGGGCGACCATCAAATTATTTATCTTACAAAGCTTCTGGAAATCGTACGCGATTTCAGCACGAGCAAGCTGGCATCCTTAGTGAATGGCGAAGCGTTCAGCTATGCTGATCTTCCATATGTGATCAAACCGTATGCTGATATTGTAGCTAACAGCAAAGATACGATTATTTTTGACCATAACAAAGATGTGGAAAAAGAGAAAAATGCCGCTGCCCAAGGCAGTGACGCCAAATTATTGTGGCAGGGCGATAGCGTGTATGCGGTATCCTTCGCCGAAAAACTGCTCGTTCCTATTTTGGCAAAGCTATCAAACCTCGTTATGCACGGCGGTATTTGGATGAATACGCAGCGGCCGGAATGGAATGATGCCAATAATGCCATCGTCGGCAATGGATTGTCGGTTGTAACGGTATGCCATTTGCGCCGCCATATCAGTCTGAGTATCGAGATATTGGACAATGCGAATAGCAGCAGCGTTCCGTTTTCATCCGAAGTGCTTGGCTGGCTCTTGGGCGTTAAGGATGTATTCGAGAAATACACGCCTGCTAACATTAACGCTGTTGAACGCAAGGGTATGCTTGATGAGCTTGGAGCGGTTTACGGTGAATACCGCAAGGCATTGTACGAAAATGGCCTGCATAAAGGCGATCAAGTATCCTATGCGGATTTGCAAAGCTTCTTGAAGCTTGCTTTATCCTATGTTGATGCAACGATCAGCAGCAATAAGCGTGAAGACGGCCTGTATAACGCTTATAACCTTCTGGCTCTGTCGGACAACAAAGCGGAGGTAAAATATCTGTATCCGATGCTTGAAGGCCAAACGGCTATATTGAACAGCTTAATGCTTAGCTCGAACGAAGTGCTTGAACTGGTGAGTGCGATGGAGAGCAGCGGATTATATAGCGCTCAGCATCGCTCATTCTATCTTTATCCGATTAGCCATCCGAAATCATTTAAAGAGAAGAACATCATTTCTTCTGATGCGGCTGGCAAGTCACAATTGATTCAAAAGCTGCTAAGCGATAAAAATACGGATATCGTGCAAACTGATTCGTCAGGCAATATCAGATTCCACGGAGACTTCTCGTCTGAAAACGATTTGCTTGCTGCGCTGGACCGTATTGAAAAACAAGAAGCCTATACGAAGCTGGTGCAAGCAGATCGGCCATACTTGCGGGAGATTTATGAGCAAGTGTTCCACCACTCCCAATTTACAGGACGCTCTGGCGTTATGTACAAATACGAAGGTGTGGGCTGTATTTATTGGCACCAAAATTCCAAGTTCATCTTGGGCGTGCAGGAAAGCTTCTATGCTGCGAAGAAGGCGGGAGAAGATGCGAACGTACGCGGCCAGCTCAAGCAGGCTTATTACCAATTGCGGAGTGGGCTTGGCTTTAACAAAACCCCTGAGGCATGGGGCGGATTCCCGATTGATCCATACTCGCACACCTCTTATAGCGGGATTGCACAGCAGCCTGGCATGACAGGGCAGGTAAAAGAGGATATTTTAGCGCGTCGGGGCGAGCTTGGCTTATCCGTGCACAATGGTGAGCTGACATTTGATTCGGAGTTTATTTTGCCGAATGAAATTTTGGAAAACGAAGGGAAATTTGATTACATTGATGTGTCTGGCGCTCAGAAGCAAATTGCTCTGCCAAGCCGTTCATTAGCATTTACATTATGCCAAATACCGGTTACCTATATTTTCGGAAGCGATACAAAAATCGAAATCGAATATAGCAACGGCAATACGAGAACGATTGGCGGCACCGTAATTGATGCAGAAACAAGCAACGGGATTTTTGACCGTTCGGGAGCAATCAATGCGGTTAAAGTGTTTATGGCGTAAAAGGGCAATGAAATAAAACGCTGTTTTACCGGCTGGCTTCGGTACATTACCGGGGTCAGCTTATTTTATTTTCTGCTTCGTCGTTCCTTCATAACGAAAAAAGAGCCCCCACCGTTTACAGATAGGGGCATTTGTTCGTATTATTTATCTAAATTTTTAATAGCGTAGGCGGCTTCTTCCTTTGTAAATTTCTCACCGTATGAAGAAGTTAGTTGGTCTCTTATTGCTTCGGGTGACATGTTCATGGTTTCCTGATAGTTCTTTGCTTTTGCTAAGGCATTTTCATTAAAATCTGCTTTTAGATTGTCAATCGCATACTGTGCTTCATCTTTAGTGAATTTTTCACCATTTTCAGAAATAAGTTGATCGTAGATTGCTTGTTTAGACATGTTCATCGTTTTTGAATATGTTTCTGCCTTTTTCAAAGCATTTGCCTTCCAATCAAACTTAAGATTGTCCATTGCATACTTGGCTGATTCTGCAGAGAACTTTTCACCGTATTCTGAAGTTAATTGCGCCAAGATGGCGTTTTTTGACATATTCATTGTTTCTGCATACGTTTCAGCTTTTTTCAAAGCAGACCTATATTCTTTAGGAACGTTATCCTCTGCCTTTGTTTCCTCTTTTGGCGTTTCCTTTATCGGTTCAGTAACAGCCAAATCGGTACTCTTCTTGTCTGTGACCGTTTTGTTATCATCGTTGCCATTTACAGCAATTACAACAATTATAATTGCAATAGCCCAAACCCACCATTTTTTATAGAACGGTTTTTTCTGTTTCATTTCTTATATCCCCTTTTATAGTTTTGTAAAAATTATACCATATTTATCACCTTATTCCTGTAAATATTGTAAGGGGTGATATCAACACTCCAATTAAAAAGAGCCTCCTTCATCAACGAAGGAGGCTCTTCTTAATCAAACGCACGCATGCCCGCGATCAAAGTGTCAAAATACGCCTCGATCGCTGAATCATCGTCATCCATCCATTTCTCGTAGAACACCTGATGTTTGATGGACTTGTAGAAGTCGATCAACGCCTGCTTCATCGTTATGTTCTGCAGCATGAGCCACTTGGGATCCAATAGCTTGCGGAAGACGAGGTCCACTTGGGTCAAATAAATGCGCGCATTGATGGGATAGAATACGCCAATCGCGATGCCGCTGTCGAAGTACTCAGCAAGTTTGTTTTTGCATAGCTCTACGGCTTGGGCAAGCTTGGCGGACAAGTCGGGATAGGCGGCGTTTAGGTCTTGAAGCAGGACGTCGGTTAAGTAGAACGACAGCTTGATTGTAAGCTTAAACGCCCGGGCGAAGGACTCGTTGTAGAACTTCCGTTCTTCTGCGGACGGCTGTGAGAGCGGCTCGGGCGACATTGTCGGGGGAGCCTCTGCTAACATTTGATTGGACACGTATAAGACGAATTTATCGATGAGACATTCCGCGATCTCGGTTTTTGAGGCGAAATATTTGTACATCGTGGCTTTGCTAATATCCATATATTTGGCCGCGTCATCCATTTTTAACGAGCTGAAGCCGTTTTTGTTGACGTAGGGCATTAAGCGCATGACGAGCTTTTCCCGTTTCTCGAATAGCGGATCGCAATCGATTTCTGACATTTTGCAGCACCTCCAGAGTAACCAACTTAAGTATAGATCATCTCGCCAGATTTTCATACGACATATACGAACTAAACTTTTTTTATATATTTAGTTTACTTTGTATACTCGCATGTGTTACTTTAATGGCAAGAAAATGATTATGCTTGGAGGAGATTCACATGTCCGCAGAAGCCAACGCAAACGGGTCGCTGCCTGTCCGTTCGCTCCTTGGTCCGTTAATTGCAATTGTCGTCGGTTTGTTCATGGTCATATTGGATACGACGGCGGTTAATGTCGCAATACCGGTACTTGCAGATGATCTGCATAGCTCACTGAGCCTCATCCAATGGACGATTACCGGCTATTCGCTGGCTCAGGCCGTGGTCATTCCGATGGCGGGATGGTTCTCCGACCGCTTTGGGGCAAAGCAGACGTTCATCGTATCGATTATTTTATTTACTATCGGTTCGATCCTTTGCGCCTTCGCGGGTACGGCAGAGCAGTTAATCGCGTTTCGTATCGTGCAAGGTTTAGGCGGCGGAATGGTTGTGCCGATCGCCTTCGCGATGACCTACCGGATTAGCCCGCCCGAATCAGTGGGCAAAATTATGGGCATGATGGGCGTACCTGTCCTGCTTGCCCCAGCGCTTGGTCCGGTCGTAGCGGGCTATTTGGTCGACTACGTCAATTGGCAATGGATTTTCCTCATCAACATTCCGGTTGGAATTGCCGGTGTGATTATGAGCATCCTGTTCTTGCCGAATCTTCCGAAAAAGGCGTCGGTATCCCTCGATTTCGCGGGTATTGCGCTTGCGCCATTTGCTTTTGGCGGATTGTCGTACGGGTTAAGTGAAGCGGGAGAGGGATGGACTTCTGCGAAGACGGTTACCGGCCTAGTCGTAGGCGTCGCCGCTATGGCGTTTTTCGTTATCGTCGAGCTTCGGCGGAAGCAGGAGCCTTTGTTGGAGCTGAGGGTATTCCGGTCGATGCAGTTTACTCGCGGGATTGTTGTGCAATGGGTGATGCAGTTTACGATGTTCGGGCTGATCTTTGCTATCCCCTATTTCATGCAGCGCCTGATGGGTATGAGTGCGTTTGAAGCAGGATTGTGGACACTGCCGCAGGCGCTAGCCTCCGCGACGATGATGCCGTTCAGTGGAAGATTATTCGATCGAATCGGCGCGCGCCCGTTGGTCATCGGCGGCTTAATTTTGCTTACGGTGGGCGCTTACTTATTCTCGCTCATCGATTCGAGCGATAGCCCGTGGCTGTTCCTAGTCCCTCGAGCGCTAATTGGGTTCGGAACGGGAATGTCGTTCATCGCTTTGAATACGCACTTAATCCAAACCGCTCCTAAGGAGTTGGTTGGCAAGGTGACCTCGTTGACGAGCGCTGCCCAGCAGGTCGTCGGATCGTTTGCTATAGCCGGATTGACGACGTTGCTCGTCAGCCGGACGAATCATTATGTGAGCCAAGGCGAGGCGCCGATGCCGGACGCGATGGCGCATGCGTTTCACAACGCGTATGTACTAATCGCCATTGTTGCGGCTGTGGGATTGGTGCTGGCGTTCACGCTTAAGCGGCCGGCGAAGGAGCAATCCGCCCATCCGACTGTCGTCATGGACGCAGGCCATTGAGGGGAACAAGCTGTCGATGCTTTCTCGACAGCCTCGTGCCGGACCGGCGATCGGTCCGGTTTTAGGACAGATTTTCCTACCCTATTCGGGCAAAGGAGAGCAAGCCAGCCGATTAGGGCAAATCCTTCTGATGTGGCCAGTTATTTTGACAGTGGGGACGTTTCTGGTTTTCATGTTGGCAGTATGAACTATGAACCTTTGTTCATAGCAAATACAATTTCATGTAGGCCAGAAGGGAATGGGTTATGAAAGCGAATGAGGTTTCTAAGCTGACTGAGCGGCCGATATCGACCTTGCGATTTTATGAGCGCAAACAATTGATCCCCGAGCAGTTTATAACTAGGGATGACAATAACTATCGCGTATATAAGGCAGGCGTGGTCGAATACTTGCAGGATGTGAGAATGCTGCTCACGTTAGGTTTTACGGTTCAGGAATTAACGGTACTTATAAGTGAGAGCTCTGCAACAGAGAAGAAAGCATTGGTGACGGGGAAAATTAAATATATTGAAGAGCTGGAGGCAAAGTTGGAGGCGTCCAAAGCATTTTTGAAAGATGTGATGGAGGGCAAGGCGAAGTTTCAGGCCCAATGTAAATCTAATTCGTCATTCTAACCAACAAAGAAGAGCCCTTTCAATAGTGAAATGGGCTCTTCAACGTATATATCCTATCCTATCAGCTCGCCATTAACCGCAATTCGATTGGCGCCATTGGCCTTGGCGAGGTACATCGCTTGGTCCGCTGCACGCATGAGCTCTAGCTCCGTTATGCCTGCTGTCCATAGCGTACAGCCGACGCTAGTGGCCATCGGAATTTGAAGCCCCTTAATTGGCATCGGGGATTCCATTTGCGCGATTAACTGCTGGGCAACATGTATCAAGCTATCGCGGCCGTTCGGTAGCCATGCCGCCACCACAAATTCATCGCCGCCTACACGCGCGACCAGGCCGGATTCGTGCATCACTTTTTTGATGCGGTTCGCAAATTCGACGAGTACAAGATCGCCGGCCTCATGCCCATACGTATCGTTGCATTGCTTAAATTTATTCAAATCGAGGTAGAACACCCCGAATAGTTCTTCTTCTTGCCCAGCGCGCTTTACCCAGTCCTGGATGCGAGCGCTAAAGCCTCTACGATTCAGCAAGCCCGTCAAAATATCGCGTTCTGTCAATTGAATAAGCTCACGCTCTAGTTTTTCACGCCGTGCAATCTCTGCTCTTAATTGAATTAATAATTGCTCGTAATCGTTCAAAATCCGGATTTTGTCGTCGTAGTTGATTTGTTTGCCCAGCTCTGAGCCAAGGGCGAGGGACAGCAGCTGCAGCGTCTCAATATCGCGGTTTGAGAAAGCATTCGGGCGTTTAGAGATGACTTTCAGCACGCCGACAGCATTGTTAGATTCAAACAAGGGAACACAAACCATGCTTCGTGCGCCGACTTTCCTCGTCGCTTCCTTATTGACGCGATCGTCCTGCTGCGTATCCGGGGAATACAAAATCGTTTTCTCCATCACGCATAGCCCGGATAAACTGCCGTTCTTATTGAGCCGAATGCCAAGATGGGGCTGCAAAGTGCCGCTGACGGCGGCATATACCATTTCATCGCCCGCTAGCATCTCGATCGTAGAACCGTCGGCTTCGGTTAACAGGCACATCCGATCGCATATTGTATGCATAAACAGCTTTAGATCAAAGTTGGATAACAGCATCTGCTGCTGGACTTCCGTTATAATTTTCAGGCGACGGTTCTCTAGCATCGTCCCTATTCCCTCCATGCTCGCATCGTAATCGGTCGGATATTATTACATTACATGCTAGCATTTTTAGATAGGTTTGTCAGCCGAGCTCCGGGCTTAGGTCACTCATGCGAATTCTGCAAAAACCCTAACACAGCGTTAAGGAATTCGTGCTCATATTCGATGTTCGGCAGGTGAACGGACGGTAACAGGACCAGTGTTGCGCTGGGCACTGTGTCCGCGATTAATTCGCTGTGGCTAGGAAGCGTCACGGTATCATATTGGCCGCCAATGACTAATGTCGGGCTAGAGATGAGGGAAACTGTCCGGCGCATATCCATGTCACGGATTGCCGCCCAGCTTCCGGCAATTCCTTCTGGGCGAGTCGTAAGCACCATCTCCCGAAAAGAGCGGACGATTGCAGCCACTGGTTCCAACATATGTGGAGGAAACCAGTTTTTTAAGAAGGTGTCGGCGATTTCGGGTAGATTCTCGGGCTGCAGCACAGCTTGGATTAGCCCTTGCCATTGTTCGGGCGGTCCCAGATAGGAGGAAGTATTGCTTAAGACCAGCCGGTCGATCCGCTCAGGAGCGTAGATGCCGAGCCATTGGCCGATCACGCCACCTAGTGAAAGCCCGAGAAAATGCACCTTTTCGATATGAAGGGTATCCAGCAGTTCGATGGCATCGCGCCCCAGCCTGTCGAACGAGTACGGGCCAGCAGGCGTATCTGAACTGCCATGTCCCCGATAGTCATAACGCAGCACTTGATAATGCTTGGCTAATTCTGCGATTTGGCCATCCCACATATTCATCGTAGTGGCGATGGAGTTGGCAAGCATCAAGACTGGATTGCTGGCTGATCCGTCGATCCGATAAGCGATTCGAACGTTATCATCGGCCGTGAAGTAGTGCAGCCTATTGCTAGCGGCAGTTTCATTTGGCTTCGTCGTCATTTTATCCGCCCCCTTACTGGTTATAGTGGAATTTTACTGAAATTGGTTTACAATCTAAATGGGATTATGAAGGAAGATGGAGGCTGAAACCTTTATTTTATCGTTGTTTTATAAACCTACCTTTAAAAAATGAGGTGCACGGATTATGGACCAAATAGATAATCAGATCTTGTCGATCATTCATGAGAATGCCCGCATAACGGTTTCTGAAATGAGCCGTAAAATTACGATGTCACAGCCAGCAGTCACGGAGCGGCTTCGGAGGCTGGAGGAACAGGGAGTCATCACAGGCTATAGGGCGGTGCTATCGCCGTCTAAGCTTGGCAAGCATACAACGGCGTTTGTTCTGTTCAAATCGAATAACTGCAAGGAATTCGAAGAATTCGGGGAGGTGGCGCCTGAGATTGTCGATCTATACCGCACAAGCGGGGAGTACAACTATTTATTAAAGGTCGTAACCGCAACAAGCGAAACCTTGGAAGCCTTCCTTGAGCGCTGCCATGCATTCGGCTTCTCCTCGACGCTTGTAGTTCTGTCCACGCGATTCGAGGATAAGAGCCTCGTCGAAAGCCTACTGGGCTAACTATGCTCTTATAACATCAAGTCATTTTCTGAATCTCTTGCGCAAGGTGTGGTTAAATGGCGATAGAAAACGCAAAGTTTAAAATACTCGGAGACTTTCTGAAGTCCCGCCGGGAACGGATAAAGCCGGAGGGCGTCGCGATTGCTAGCCGTTACGGCAGAAGAAGAACGCCGGGCTTGCGGAGGGAAGAGGTTGCCCAGCTTGCGGGATTGAGCATCACTTGGTATACCTGGCTGGAGCAGGGCAGGGTTGCTTCCGTATCAAGGGAAGTCATTGAAAGTGTTGCTCGGGCCTTGCAATTGTCTTCGGATGAGCAGGCCCATTTGTTTCGATTGGCCGATTACGGAGGAGAGCGGAATGCCAGCCTAAACACCGGAGAACCATACCCCGAACTTCAGGCCATTATCGACCAAGTGAACTACCCCGCCATTATTGCGAATCATCGAACCGAGGTGCTGGCGTACAATCGGTTGGCAACCGAAATCATTACCGATTTCCATGCTATTCCCGCTGATGAACGCGTAATGACACGATTAATATTTACAGATCCCAACCTGCGTGAGCAGTTGGTGAACTGGCAAGAGTTTGCGGATTTTACGATTGGCGTATTCCGGACGTATTATGACCAAAATGCCAGCGATGCTTGGTTCGAGGCTTTCGTCCAGCAGATGTGCCTGGTATCCGAGGAGTTTCAAACGTTATGGCGATTGCATAATGTTCAGCAGAAGAAAGCAATGCACTACACGTTTGATCATTGTGCAGCCGGGCAATTATATTTCCAATTGAATACCTTTTCTAATATTAACGGTGATGACAACCTTCACTGCTGTATTTTTACTCCTATCGCAAACACCGTTACAGAAGCGAAGTTAGCGGACTTACGGCAATCATCCTATTAGTTTGGATACCTGTATAAAGGGAAACTGGTTGCCTTTGCAGATACGAAATACAATGATTTCATTCCCGAACTAGGAGGCTATTGGAAATGAAAGCTATTGTTATGGATCAACCGGGCGGACCAGCAAGCTTAAAATGGTGCGAAAAACCGGATCTGCAGCCGGGCCCAGGCCTGCTTACCATTGATGTTGCTTATGCTGGTGTTGGATATTTTGAAGTGCTGCTGAGCCGCGGCGAATTTATGTCCGATTTTCCAATGCCGCTTACGCCCGGCCTAGAAGTGTCAGGGTATGTACGTGCAATCGGGGAAGGCGTAGAGGGGTTCTACGTCGGCCAACCGGTAGCTTCGATGACTTTGCTTGATTTTAACGGGTTTGCGTCAATGGCCAACGTGCGGCCGGAAATGACGGTTCCGTTAGACCAATTAGGTGCCAATGTTGACTTGGCGACAGCGGCAGCTTCCATTGTCAATCTGACGACAGCTTACTTGGCAGTCAAAGATGTGTATCGATTGCGAGCAGGTGACGACGTGCTTGTTCATGCGGCCGTAGGCGGTTTGGGCGGCTTCTTGGGGCAAGTAGCAAGGCGATTGGGAGCGGGCAAAGTATTCGGGACCGTTGGAACCGCAGAGAAAGCGAAGCTTGCAGCTTCCTTGGGGTATGACGAGTTGTTTGTCCGGAACGATTTTGTTGAGCAGACACTGAAGGCGACGGGACAGAAAGGCGTTCATGCTATCTTTGATCCGGTTGGGGGAAGCATGCGCCACCAAAGCTTAGAAGTGCTTCGCCCATTGGGCCAGTTGGTTGTTGTCGGAAACGCGAGCGGTGAACAGGATGTCTCGCATTCTTTTAATCAAATATGGTTTTCGAACAGGCAAACCGCCGGTTTTGCATTAGGCGGATATTCAGTAAGCAATCCAGCAGAGACTGGGCAAGCGGCACGGGAGGCGTTAGGAATGCTGGCAAGACAAGAGATCCATGCGGAGATACATGGCGTGTATCCTTTGGAAAAGGCCGGCGAAGCGCTTGCGCTTTTGGAGCGGAAAAACACGGTCGGGAAGCTGGTTTTACAAGTATAATCCCGAGGAGATGCGAGGTTAATCTACATTGGCTAAATTACGGGGGAAAATTGCGATCGTCACAGGCGCGAGCCGCGAGGGCGGCATTGGGGCTGCGGTTTGCCGGGCGTTGGCGAGCGAAGGCGCTAGCCTGTTCTTCACACACCTGTATGACTATGATAAAGAAATAAATCCAAACGATGCGGATGGAAACTGGCCTGATTTGTTCGCAGAAGAACTGCGGCAATTGGGCGTGCAAGCCGCACATATGAAACTGGACCTCACCGTGCCGGGCTCCGCGTCCAAATTGTTGGATGAAGCCCGGCAAGCGGTGGGGCTACCAACGGTCCTCGTCAATAATGCTACGTATAGCGTTGATGCGGATTTTCGGCAACTAAGTGAGTCTCTCATCGATGCGCATTGTGCTGTCAACATTAGGGGGACCTTTATGTTGTCCGCGGAGTTCGCTCGCATGCTCGAGGCCGAGAACAATGCCCATCCCTCTAGGGATGTATGCGGTGGGCGAATCATCAACCTCACTTCTGGACAAGGCAAGGGGCCTATGCCTGGCAATCTCGCCTATGCCGCGACAAAAGGCGCCATCTCTGTTTTTACCGAATCACTAGCCGCCGAGCTGGCACCGCTTCATATTACGGTCAACGCCGTCGATCCCGGTCCTACCGATTCCGGCTGGATGTCCGAAGAGGTGAAACATGCACTGCTGCCGCACTTCCCGATGGGCCGGATTGGCCTTCCAGAAGATGCTGCCCGCCTGATCGCTTTTCTGGCAAGCGACGATGCTAAGTGGATTACCGGTGAAATCATTCATTCGAGGGGTGGTTTCGAATAGGGGGAGGCGAGCATGATCATCCAAACGTACGGAAGTGGCGGGGAGCGTTTTCTAAAAGAATTAATGGGTTTAATGGTACCGGTAGAGGGCGGAAGCGGTCTCCTTTTGTAACGCGCTATCTAGAATGGTTGGGAAGACCGAATGTTATGCCATCGCCAATGAAAGTGAAAACACGGTCTATAACAAAGAAGCGAATGGCTTTCGATTGCTAACAGACGCTGAATGGCAGTATGCGTGCAAAGCGGGAACGGCTGGATATCGGTATGCAGCAATTGGCCAAGTCGCATGGTATCAAGACAACGCCAATGGAACCGTCCATGAGGTTGGGCAGCTGCTGCCTAACCCATGGGGGCTTTTCGATATGATCGGGAACGTCTGGGAATGGTGCTGGGATCTCTATGATAGGCAGCGGTATGGAGACTATAGAGTGTTCCGGGGAGGCAGCTGGGCGGAGGTCGAGAACAGCTGCGGCTCTACGGCTAGAAGGAAAAGCATGCCGGACTTTAAGATCGATGATCTTGGTTTTCGAATAGCAAGGAGCGCTGTATGACAACGGTCCCAGATTCGCAGTCTTGAGCGCAGCATTGACCGCTCCCGCACGAATGGCTTTATTGTTAGGACATCTACACAGCCGCAGAAAGCGCACCTAACCGTGTGCTTCCTGCGGCTTTTTCTCATGCATCTGGCTGGATAAATGGCTATTGAATTCGCAGAGTGTTCCGTGATACATTGTGAATATCCAATATACACAATTTGTTGGGGAGGTGCGATATGCTGGCATTAGACATTCGAAATTTAAATAAAAAATACCCAAATTTTCAGGTTAAGGACGTATCGTTTCAATTGGAGCAGGGTTATATTATGGGCTTCATCGGTGCCAACGGCGCTGGAAAAACGACGACGATCAAATCGATCCTGAACATGATTCAAATCGATAGCGGCGAGATATGCGTTTTTGGCAAGAACATTGCCGAGCACGAAATCGAATTGAAGCAGGAGATCGGATGCGCATTCGGCGATATCAATTTCTATACGCGTAGCAAGGTGAAGACGCTGACCGATATCATGAAGAGGTTCTATAAGAATTGGAACGATAACACCTACTACAGCTATCTCAAAAGATTCAAGTTGGATGAAAACAAAAAAATCGCCGAGTTGTCTACCGGAATGAAGGTCAAGTACAGCTTGGCTCTCGCGTTGTCCCATGGCGCGAAGCTTCTCATCCTAGATGAACCGACAAGCGGGCTCGATCCGGTCTCAAGAGATGATCTGTTAGATATCTTTCAAGAGCTCATCGTTGGCGGCGAGATCAGCATTTTGTTCTCTACTCACATTACATCCGATTTGGAAAAATGCGCAGATTTTATAACCTTTATCGACAACGGGCAAATTATCGCAAGCGCCGAGAAGAACGATTTTATGGCGTCCTATCGTTTAGTCAGCGGCAGCGAGAACCAGCTGGTTGAAGTGAAGGAGCAGCTGATTTCTTATAAAATCAATTCTTTTGGCTTTACCGGATTGATTCATGCGGCAGACATCCCCCCATCCTCCAACCTAAAGGCAACCATGCCGAGCCTTGAGGAGATCATGATTTATTTCGCAAAAAAGGAGGATATGCATGTATAATTTGGTGATGAAAGATTTGAAATTAGGCGTAAACCCGTGGTTCTTCACCTTGCCCGTATTTACGGGTGCTTTAATGCTAATCCCTGCTTGGATCTATTTGCTCGTTCCGCTTTATTTTTGTTTCATAACGGTGCCGAACACGCTTGGCGGATTTAAAAGCCAGAATGATTTGATGTTCAGCATGATGATGCCGGTGACCAAGAAGGACATCGTGAAGGCCAGAATAACCGTTATTGTTATTTTGGAGCTCATGCATCTTGCCATTGCAATGATCTTTAGCCTATTCACATTTCGTTTATACCCGCATATGAATTACTATTTCTTCGCGCCACACTTAGGTTTCTGGGGATTATGCTTTATCTTGCTCGCGATCTTCAATATCGTGCTTCTAACCATGTATTACAAGACGGCATACAAGTATGGTGCCGCAACGACCGCAGCGACTATGGCCGCTATCTTATTCGCCGGATCTGCTCAATGGGCTGGCATTCAGAGCCCGTGGGTGAACGGGATTTTCTATGGCTCCGGGGCAAATAATACAGCGCTGCAGCTATCTATTCTGATCGCGGGCATCGTCATTTTTATAGCATTGACCTTAATAGCTTATCGGATTGCGGCAAGGAGATTCTTAAAAGTGGAGCTACTATGAACATAACGATTTCGAATGCATCTGAGAAACCGATTTATCAACAGCTTTACGAACAAATCAGCGCCCAAATTTTAAAAGGCGAGCTAGCAAGCGGCTTTTGTTTGCCTCCTATTCGGCAAGCTGCTCTGGAGCTGCGCGTTAGCGTCATTACCGTAAAGAAAGCTTGGGAAGAGCTCGAACGAAGCGGGTTAATCCATACCGTAACGGGAAAAGGGTGCTTTGTAGCCGAATTCACATCAGATGAGAAGTTGCGAATGCGTAACGAACTGATCCTGAAGCAAATGGCAAGCGACACCTTATACTACAAATCCTTTGGCGTTACCTTGGATGAAGTGATTGAGCTGCTGAAGAAGGTTTATTGACAGCACCATAGCAAAGAGCCGTCACGATTCTCGCCCATTTGTGGGTAACAACCGGATAGAATTCAAGCCTTTACATTCCGAACATAGCCTGATATGTTTTCCATAGTTTCTATGAACTAGGAAGGGATGAAGGGGTTTGCACAATCGGGGGGCAGGAATCAAAGGATTTATTTTAGGCGTTATAAGCACATTGCTTCTAACAAGCGCTACTGTGGCATATGCCGCCAATAGTGCCAAAATCGAGGTTTACTTCGAGAACTTGCGTTATATGTTTGATGGAGTAGAGAAGAAACCAACGGGAACGAAAGGTTTTATTTATGAAGGAACCACCTACGTGCCGCTTCGTTTCGTGAGTGAAGCATTAGGAAAAGAAATAACGTGGGACAATGAGGCGAAGGAAATTTGGGTTGGCCAGAAGCCGCCACAAGCAGTGAAGTTAACCGCCCTTCCAGCCATTGGACAAGATGAAGCAGCGGGCGCACTGGCTATTAATAATTGGAGCACAGGCGGGCACAATACAGCAGCAGAAAAAATCTTCACGATTAACGGCAAAACCTACAGCGATGGAATCGGCTTATACTTGCACGATTTGCCCTATCCGCCTTATATCCGTACTGGGGGGAATGCTGTTTATAACCTTTCCGGCAAGTATACACGGCTAACGGGCCTAATCGGGGCAGGCAAGAGCTCTGTAAGTGGTGCAGCGGAAGGAACCTTAACCATTATAGGCGATGGAAAGGAACTGCTCTCGATTACGGGCATTTCTGCAAGCGTTAGCCCTAAGAAAGTCGATGTAGACCTGACGGGGGTTCAGGAATTAAAAATCAATTTTATATCTGATCGCGAAGGCGTCATTAATATGATATTAGCTGATCCCAAGCTAGTTGCTGCAGATCCTGCTACAGTTAAGGCGCCTCCTGCTAAGGCGCCTCCTGCTAAGGCGCCTTCGGATGTTTATATCGTTACCCGCAACCGCAAGGCAGAATATGTTGCTATCAGGAACAACAGCTTAAAAAATACGATAGATTTAAAGGGCTGGTCGGTTGTCAGCAGTGACGGCAAAGAAACGTATACCTTTAAGAATAGCTTCACGCTAGGTCCAGACTGCTATGTGTTTTTGACTAGCGGCAATGAAGGGGCAAAGGGCATTACAACCGATTTTGAAGCGTATTCCCGTACCTTGATTTGGTCTGCGAAAGAACTTTGGAAAGATCAATCCGAGGACAATGCTCAGCTATATGATGCATCCGGAACGTTAGTAAGCGAGTACAAGTAGCGAAGTTTGGCTGGAATGGTTCCTATGTCCAATCGTATATGCGCTCGACATATGGGGTGATCCCTGGAGCCTCGCCTTTTGCAAAATTTTGACGATGTTACATCTTAATTAATTGCGGCGCAATATCTGCTTACTTGCGCCCAAAGGGGCACTCTAAGGAGTGCCCTTCGGCGTCGAGAAAGTCTCGGCCGAATAGGGCAGATTTTTCTACCCTAATCGCGCAACATGGCGCTAGCCGGTCGAATAGGGGAGGCTTTTCTACCCTATCAAAGTAAAAAAGGCTGTCGAAACTGTCACGGCAGCTAAGGGCACTCTATTGAGTGCCCTTGTTTTATTTGGAAAAATTTCCGCATGGCGCTTTTCATGTCACATGCAGCCAAGTTCGTTAGTTACATAGGTGTAATGAACATTGGGAAGGGAGGAATTGCGGCATGAATATCGAGGAAATCATTAGGCAGGTCAAACAAGGGGATTGCAACGCCTTCGAACCGGTCATTCACGCGTATCAGCAGAAGCTGTTTGCTTACTGCTTCTATTTGCTAGGAAATCGGCAGGAAGCGGAGGATGCGGTACAGGAAGCATTGATTAAAGCCTATCAGAACCTGCATCTGTATCAAATCAACCAATCCTTCCTGGCTTGGCTTTACAAAATCGCGGGCAATCATTGCCTCACGCTATTAAACCGCAGAAAAAAATGGAACGCGTTGCTTCCGAAATTTTGGCGCCAAACGCACGAACCAAGTGCAGAGGAGGCGGTATCGAAGCAGGTGGAACATAATTTCGATGACTTACTAAGAGGCTTAACTGCTGAGGAGAGGCAAATTATTATTTTGCACACCATTGCAGGATATACGCTCGATGAGATAGCCGTAAATTTTGAACTAAAGGCGGGCACGGTCCGTAAACGGTTCGAACGCATTCGCAAGAAGCTCAGGTCAACATCCACTGATTGGGAGGGCAGCAATTATGAGCAAACCATCCGGGTTTAAACGATTTGGGGAACAATTGAACAGCAAGGCATTGCCGGAGATTGACGTTAGCGGCGCAGTCATGGAACGAATTCGGGCTTTGTCCAATGAGCGCGAAGCGCCGGGCAAAACACAGCGTTACATGAAGCGCCGGCCCAAGGTGTTGGTTATGGCAATTGCCGTATTTGTCGTGTTTGTAACAACTGCCGCTGCTGCCGTTCTCCCATTGAGTTGGAATGGTGAAAGGATCACGATTGAAGATGACGGAGGCATGAATGCAAAAATTGATGCCCTCAAGGAGCGTATTTTTGGGAGAGAGCCATCCTCCAAAGAAACTGCTGAAGATTTATTGAATAACCATAAGAATGCCAAGGAAGTCATGGGCCTGGCTGAGGCGGCAAAGCAGTTTCCTTTTACAATCCTAAGGCCATCCCCTCTCGATACGCAGCCAACCCGCTCAAACGGAGCTCTGATGAATTCGATGCTGCAAGAAAATGGACAGGAAACTCGCATTATCGGCTATATTCCCGTTTTCTACGATATCTATGACTTGGCTGACAACCGCTGGGCTGTCGTGACCCAGCAATTAGACCAAATGGCTACTGGCCTTATCGCGGGTAAAGTGGACAGCGGTTCTGCGACCTATGTTGGCGATTGGGAGCAAGTAGAGATTAACGATCAAATCATGGCAATGTACAAAGAGTATTCAAGGGAAAACTTGCTATTGATAAAATATAAAACGGAGCAATCTCAGGTCATCGAACTAAAGGTTACAGGAACGGGCGAGAAGGATGAATTAATCAAGCTGGCAAAGGCTTATACAGGCTTAGAGTAAATCTGGCCAACGACCGCAACGAAGGGCCGTCCGTGAAGGATTGGCCCTATAACTTGTTGTTACAAACTAGCACGAACATCCCGTCTGCAGAAATTTCTTATTCGCTCCGAAGCTTGCGAGAGCAGTGGCTTGCCGTGCCCGAAACAAGCGATCGCGAATTCAAGTTTGCCGATCTTCTCGAGGCTTGCCTTGGCAGTATCCAGATCCTCGTTAGCCACGCACCACCCTAGGTGCCCCATATTCATCATCGCATCTCCGGCGAAGAGTATGCCGCCATCCCGGTTCCAAAGAAAAGCCATCTGGCCCAAGCAATGGCCAGGAACATGAATGGCTTGCATCCCGCCTGCGAATTCAAGCTGATCGCCATCATAGAGTTCGAAGTCGGGAACGGTTTTCTTAATGGCAGAATTAACGAATAAGTTAATCATAAATAAGAGGCGGTTAACGAGTCCGGGCGCAGGCTTCATTCGCCGTGGGTTCAGCTCACCGCGAAGCAAGGCCGCGTCGTTATGCCCAATATAGACTTTCGCGCCCGTGATCTCCTTTAATTCGGCGGCGCTGCCTGCATGGTCGGAGTGGCTATGCGTGAGAAGAATCGCATGGATATCCGTTAGCCGGCAGCCGATCTCCTCGACGCATCGTTTGATTTTGGGTGCGTGGCCCGCAAGGCCAGTATCGATTAGAACGAGCCGTTGTCCATCCTTGACCAGGTGGGCGTTCACGGGCCCTAGCTTGAGCAGATAGAGATCGGGTGCAATCTCCATAACGCCTGATCGGGATTTGATTATCGGCATGGCTGCACCATCCTTGTTAAGATTGGCCTTGTTGCGGTTTCTGTACGATGTATTGTAGCGCCATTCCATCCATCAATCTTCGGGACGCTCTCCAGGCAGGTGGAACGAAGGCGAATAGGGAATTCAAATCCTCCTCTGAGAATCGGCGCCCCGTCATCGACCATGCATGAAGCGATTTGCGTTCAAAGCCGCGGTACTTGTGTTTGTCAGCATAACGGCAGGCGTTACCGGGTGTAAGTTCCGGGGAAGGGAGGAATAATCCGAGCCTGCCGCTAGGACCAAGCATGCGGATCATCTCTGATACAGCATGCCCAGGGGAAGATAAGACGGGGAGAAGCATCGTACCTGTGACGACATCGAACGATTCGTCGGGGAAGGGCAGTGCAAGAGCATCCCCTTGCACGAAGGAGGCGGATTCGAATGCTCCCGCGAGACGATTAATTTCCGCCCTGCGCAGCATTTTTTCAGAAGTATCCAGCCCTATAGAGGCTTTCGTCTGCCTGCTCGACCATAAGGTTAGCCAGCCGGCACCACATCCGATATCGAGCAACGTTTCCGTCCGCTGCAGCTTTAGGTCCTCCAAGAACGATTCCAATGCATGGCGGTACCATGCGGTCTGCGGGAGCCGGTCGAATAGTCCGATTCGGTCAGTAAAAGTGAATAAACGCAGGGCACGCCAAGTATCCAGGAATGAACTCATCTCTGCGCGTACTCCGGCCGCACCCGTGGGTGCGTGGCAAGAAGCATCACGATGAACAGGATCGGCAGATAGGCCGCGGTCGTAACTTGGGATAGCGTTACAACACCGGTTGCCACGTAATAAATCGTAGCGATCCAGTCGATCAGCTGTACGCCGATCATCGCTTGCACCCAACTGCGATTGCCAAGTGGATTACGGAATACGAGAATCATGCCGAATCCAAACAACAGAAATCTAGCTCCGCTCATCGCCATCGGCCAACCCGCCCAATCCGGGAGGTTTTCTAATCCAACCGAAGCGTGGAATGCTTGTGGAGCGAATAAATACCCCATACCCAACACAATTTGTACAATCCCGATGAAAAGCGCCGTTCCTTTTAACGCGTTTACCCTTCTTTTGCTCATGTTTGCTCGCTCCTTAATAATGGGATTTTTTTGTTGACACCATCATAAGCCGAATAGTACCTTTTGTGTAGTAATTACCTTTTAGTAACTATTCGGGTATAAGGGAGGAGCGGCGATAATATGGCGAAAATAGATGCTAACCCTTGCACGGAGGAGTGCCCCGTTAAGCGGGCGATGGACATACTGGACGGAAAGTGGACGATTCTTATTATCCGCGACCTATTGTCCGGAACGAAAAGATTTGGCGAGCTGCGTTATTCGCTAGGAGAAGTCAGCCCGAAAGTGCTCACCCAAAGGCTAAGGGAGCTAGAGGAGAAAGGGTTGATCCGGAAGACGGTTTATCCGGTGTTGCCGCCGAAGGTGGAGTACGAGCTGACGGAGGAAGGGCAGTCGCTGCGCGGCGTGATCGATTCACTTGCCGTTTGGGGGAGCCTGATAGCAGCCAAGTGACATTCGGGTTTGTTTAAAAAACCTAATTGTGTTCATCTATGCTTAATGGTAGTCTGGACAATAGAGATGCAAACAAAGGAGCATTAACCTTATCATGTGGATTACTCTGTAAAGATTAACGAGTTGAATAGGATGCCTGTAATAGTGGCGACACTATTTTATTAGGCATGCTTTTCATTAATCTTACAGGGTATGCTGGGTCAGGTGTATCATAAACCCATGCTGCGGATACCCGATGGTATCCGCTTTTGTTCGTGGAAAACCGCATCTCTATTGATTCCTGCCTGTTTATCCTCTACTAGCGAATGGAGGAACTTTACTATGAGATCGAAGTTAGTCTTGATTGAGGGGTTGCCAGGCTCAGGGAAAACAACAACTGCGCAACTCGTGCATGACATCCTTGGGGAAATGAATATTACATCCCAGTTATTTCTGGAAGGAAATCTGGAGCATCCTGCTGATTATGATGGGGTCGCTTTTTTTAACCAAGATGAATGCGATGAATTATGGAGTGCCCATCCGAAGTTTAACGATTACTTGCGCAATCGCATGATTAAACAAGGCGGCGGTTACTTCTTGGAATATCGGAAAATACAGGATGCAGACGGGCCAAGTTTTCCAGATGAGTTGATTCCCGCAATTCTCAAACATGATATTTATGAATTGCCGCTAGACCAGAAAAGGAAGCTAATAACGGAACGGTGGAAGAAGTTCGCGGATCTTGCGCGGAATGGCGCCGATGCCTTTATTTTTGAATGTTGTTTTATACAAAACCCTGTAACCGTGGGGATGATTAAGCATGATGCGAAGAAGAAAGACGTTATTAGTTACGTTGCTGAACTGGCAACAATCGTGGAGCGGCTGAATCCACTATTGATTTATGTAGAACAGAACGATGTAGAGCATTCTTTCCGAAAAGCTGTGAAGGAAAGGCCCAAGGAATGGTCAGAAGGATTTGTTGACTATTATACGAGCCAAGGGTATGGAAAAAGACAAAACTACACTGGGTTAGAAGGAACGCTGCAGGTTCTGAGAGCAAGAAGAGAATTGGAAGAGGAAATATTCGGATGCTTAAACATAGCCAAAGTAAAAGTTAATAACTCTGCTTATACTAGAAGCGATTATAAGCAGGTTTTAGGGAACATTTTGTCCGGCTATTGGGAAGAGTGACTGTAAGGCTGGCACACATTAAAGGAGAAGCAATGACGAAACAATGGCGTAACATTATTTTGGCCACTACGATATGCTATACCATCTTTATTCTTTATTTTATGTTTCTTGCTTTCGGCAGGGCGGGCACCGTGGATCGGGATACGGGTTACACCTTTATGTTGCTGCCGACCGATTTTTTTAGATTGCCAAGCCTGTCAGACCTTCTTCATCCCACTGTGATGGATCTTGTAGGCTTTGGAAATATTGCAGCCTTCATCCCGTTTGGCTTATTGATTCCTTTGTTATACAGGGTCCGTTTTGTTCGATTCATGATGGTATTCATCCTGTCCATTCTTGCGATTGAAACGATTCAGGCCCTAACGTTGCTCGGCAGCTTCGATATGAACGATGTCATTCAAAATGCAGTAGGCGCAGCAGTCGGATTCGGATCTTACAAATTTGAGCTTCGTGCAAAAAGTATCCGGGGGAGCTTGGCTGCTGCGGGCATTTCCATTGCAGTCCTTATGATTGGGATTTGGGGGAGCTTCGGAATAGTTAACAAAGCGTTCACCCAAGAACTCGGTCCCTTCGTGGCGCTAAATGAGCTGAAAGATAGCGTCGGACATGCATCAACGGGAGCTAAGCCAGACCGTTTTGAAATTGGTGGCCAAGAGATTGAGCCTCAATACAACGTATATAGCGCCGAAGGCAAAAAGATCGAAACGTATACTTATGCCCTAGGAAATAAGGAGCTTTATCTCTACTTGAATTATGGAATTCCTGATCAAGGGGATTTTCAAGGAAGCATAACCGTTACAGTCGATGGACAGGAGATCCTATCTGCGTCAGCAGCGGATCAACGCCATGAGACGGATATGATGAGCGCTTATTTCGAACGGGCAAATGAGCTTACCGTAACGATTGCAGGAAATGAAAAGCTATGGGATATTGGTTTTAGGGAGATGAGGTATCCTTGGAACCGGTAAAATGGGCAGCGTTTATTGCGGATCAGAGAGGCAAGGTGGATTTACTGTGAAGAGGACTATAGTACATGTAGGTTTGTTCCTTCTATATGCAAGCATATATTCGGTTCTTAAGTCGCTCGAATGGTTGCCAGGACCTGCTAGAAACAATGGCTGGACGATGTTTATTTTAATTGGCGTAATAATGGCTTTATTATATTGGTCTTGGCATAAACATAAACACAATTAATGGCTCCTTGTCTCAGTTGGAGGAAGCCAGATGCAACCGGACTACATTAATTTAAGTTTTAGCATATCTATTGCCAGTTCCCAGAGAAAATTAAAACCAGTTATAATGGCAAATTAATGCCCTAACTAGAAGAGGATAGCCAGATGCGGCTATCCTCTTCATTTATTTCTCCTTCTACATCCACTTAACATCGTCAATTCAACTCTATAACCCAAATACAATTAACAACAATTCCAGAAGTATATATAATATAACTATACAAAATATTACACGTAACGGAGGCATAGCATTATGCTAAACGTGGTTACTTTATCCAAGGGGGCGAATGCGCCCTTATCTTCAGGTGGAGCCATTACCGTGGAGCTGCAATGGGCGACGGCTTCCGTGTTGGATGTCAGTTGTTTCATGGTGAATGCGGAGGGGAAGGTTCCATCCGATGCTTATATGATTTTTTATAACCAAGTAACCGACCCAGAGCAGAGCGTCCGCCTCCAGGCTAGCGACACGAATAGAACGGTATTTACGATGAATCTGGATGCGATCTCCCCGTTAGTACATAAGTGCTTTCTAACGGCCACGCTGGATGGCGATGAAACGTTTCATTCGGTGAAGGGCTTATCTGTTACGGCGAAAAGCCCGACTGGAGAAGTGAAATATCAAATCGATGATGCCATGGACGAGAAGGCGCTCGTGTTTGTGGAAATCTATCGCCATCAAGGGAGTTTCAAAATTAGGGCGATCGGGAGAGGCTTTAACGGAGGGCTGAAGCCGTTAGCTGAGTCGTTCGGCGTTCAGGTGGAAGAGGAGGAGCAGCCTTTCGTTTCTTCGGAGCCGCTTAAGCCTGTTGAGCCACCGGCATCCTTGCTTCCCGCCAGCAACCCTCATGCGATCTCAGTGGATACATTGATTACGGCATTCAAACGGGCAGGGCTGGAGGCTGAAAATCCCGCCGAGCTGAAACCAAGCGAGTTTGGCGATACAAGAAAGGACGGCAAGAGAATTTACGTTCCTAGCTTGGGTGAGGATAACGGGGGCAGGGTATTTGAATTCGGCACAGTGGAGGATCTGCAGTTTGCCAAGCATCATTATGACCATTTAGGCAAAATGGGATTCTTCTCCCATACATACGCCAGGGGGTTATTGCTGCTTCAGATGAATGGTGCAATGGGCCACGGCGAGTTCGCGAAATATAAAGCGGTGATGAATGGCCTTATCGAAGGCGATCATGCCAATGTTGAGGAGCAGTATCATAACGAGGAGCAAGCGGCAGCTATTGAACAGATGGTGCAAGATAAAATTGTGAATCTGGCATCCTCATTGGAATCCGAAACAGCGCGAGTGACGGAAGAGAGTATTGAAGAGCCTCGCCGGGGGCGTTCAACCGAGCAAAATAACTTCTGCATCAACTGTGGCTCCTCATTAGTGCCAAACTCCAAGTTTTGCTCAAATTGCGGAACTCCTGTGGCAGTTCCCGAGGGAGCTGCCACTACCGATCAGGCGGAGATTTCTGCGGAAATTCCCACGAAAGCTCCTGCAGAAGCGCCTGCGAAACCGGATGCCGAAGCTGAGGGCAACAGCTCGATGGCCTCGGCTACGTTTCAATTGCTGGGCCGCACGCTGTCCTTCTCCGAGGACATGGTGGAATACAATAAGCTGAGAAGGATGTTCTCGACTTACGCGAGCAAAAGCAGAACGGACTTTGTTGCGTACTACCATACTTATGTGAAGTCGTTTGATGATTTGTTTGATAAAGCTTTCCCTACTTTCATTGAGTCGGTCATTGCATCGTTAAAATTCGGAGTTTCTGTACTGATGAAATATGATGTGGACGATGTTGATTTTGACCGATTGGCAAGCTTCGCGGCGGAGAACCTCGACATGCAGGCGTACATCGCTCCTTTCGTGGAAGCCGCCGAAAAAATCGAAGAGTATGCAGAAAACTTAAGCAGCTACCGCGAGCTCTCAAGAGCCGGGCGAAGCAGATGGCAAGGTGGAGGATTCGGCCTCGCTGGGGCCATTAAAGGTGCGTTAACCGCCGGCATGTTAAATATGGGAACAGGAATGGTTAGAGGAATAGGCGATTCCCTAACGAATGCAGGAGATAGAGCGAAGATCGCCAGCATGAAAAAAGAGATATTCACCGACCATCGCACGCTGGCTTTATTAACTGAAGGCGTTCATGAATGCTGCTTCGGCGTGTTCTTTAGCGTCTGGCAAATTCTCGAGGACGAGGGCCGAATCCCTGTGATCGAGTTCGATACGGAGAGGCTGAATGCTAGAGCCAACAATCTGGTCGAGCATTATGCAAACGACAAGTCGCTTTACAACAAAGCAGTGGATGCGTTGTGTGAATGCATTCGTCATTATCCGTACTCGGTTTCTTATTATACGAACCTGTATGCCATCGCCAGAGGCTCCCGGCAGGAGGCGTTAAAGGCGGCTAAGTATTTCGGGCTGGAATCCGAATATCGGGAAGGGATTGTCGATCTGGACCGTTCCCGTTTAGCCAACATAAAAGCTATGCCGGATGACACGTTAGAACAGATCGCTGTAAAGAGGCAGAAGCTCGATGGGCTGCGTAAAGACAATCCGGATCTGGATGTGAACGCGTTGCAATCCTCTCTGGGAGAGAAGAAGAACCTTCTCACGCAGCAAATCAAGCAACAAGCATCGGTGGCAGCGGGCCTTGAGCAGGTGGACGCTATTCGCAAACCGATTGATGAAGCGATTAGGAACCGGAATTTGGAGCTGGTATGGGCTGAAATCGGCAATGGGAACGTTTATGCGGAATACGCACTGGAGAAGCATTACAAAGACACAGTGTGTTATAACAGCATTGAGAATTACAACGTTTCGGAGATGGAGAGCCTGCTGAGCGATGTCCAGAAGCGGGCTAATAGCGGGCATATCTATGCCCAATACTTGATAGCTGACATGGAATATGCCATGTACGGGCGGGACCGCCGCAACTCTTCCAAGGAAAAAGCGGCGGCAAGCGTCGTGATCGAGATGGCGGCCAAAGGAAATATATCTGCAATCGCCATGCAAGGCTTCTGGGGGAGCCAAGGCTACAACAATGCCACGCCGACCAAGAGCAGCGCAATCGCTTTGCTTGAGAAAGCCGCAAGCCGCCAACAGCCTACGGCTTTGGCTTGGCTCGGCTCATTTTATAGATCGGGTGATCATGGGCTGTCCATAGATAAAGAGAAAGCGGAAATGATGCTGAAGCTAGCGGCGGCGTACGGCCAGCCGTATGGGATCAAAGAGCTTGAGAAGTTCAATAGCGGGTCCACGAGCTCAACTTGTTTTATTACGACTGCAGTGTGCAGCTCCTTGGGGCGCGCAGATGATGGATACGAGCTGACTGCATTTCGCGCATTCCGGGATAACTGGCTCTCCAAACAGGCGGATGGCGAGCGCTTAATTCAGGAGTACTACAGCGTTGCGCCGGTTATTGTGGACCGTATCCGTGCGGAGGCAAATGGGGAATCGATTTACCATCGGATATGGGATGAATATTTGGACGAATGCTTGCAGGCTATTGAAGATGGCAACAATGAGCGGTGCAAAGAAATTTATTGCGGGATGGTCCATGATTTGAAGGTTCGATATCTTTAGGAAAGCCGGACCAAAGCAGGAGGATAGCATGAACGTTAATGTTGAACTTTTAACGGAAGCCGATTTTGGAACAATCGTAGGGTGGGTTAATCAATGCGATGAAGACTTCCTGATTCAATGGGCGGGACCGACGTATACTTTCCCCCTAACAGTAGAACAGATGCAATGCCATTATCATAAGGGGATAAATTCGCTGGATGCGGATGTATTTCTATATAAAATTATTTCAACGGATAACAATAATGAGATGATTGGTTCCTTGCAATTATGCCGGTTTGATCCCAATAAACATGAGGCTGTGATTGGCCGTTTTCTAATAGGTGAAGCTAATGATAGAGGGAGCGGATTAGGTACAATTGCATTAAAAAAGGCAGTTAAAATCGGATTTAAGCAGTTTGGCTTGAGGAGCATACGATTAAATGTGTTTGATATCAACCATGCCGCTATTCGATGTTATGAACGGGTAGGCTTTGAAAAGGGCAAAATAACAGAGAATGTGCACACTTCCAGCAAGGGCGTGCAGTGGAATAATATTGAGATGATTATAAATAACGAAGCATGGCATGTGGAATAAGCGGTTGAATGTCTAGTTCAAAGACATGCTTTATTTAAAAAAAGGGGCATCCCTAAAGCCGCGGTGGCTAAGGGACACCCCTGTTTTTTGTGTTGCAGCGGTGTACGCCGCACTGAATTCACAAATACGTAACACGTTGCCTATTGTGCATCATTGCCCAATGGGCAATGATATAGGTATGAATTAGGAAACAACCCCCATCTTAACAGAGTGAGGTGTGCGCATAGGCGTGAACCGATGAACAAAAGAAGCTTACGCGATATCAAGAAAGATGCAACGGGCAATGCGATAGCTGACGCTGCTTACGAATTGGTGCTGGAACGGGGTTTTGACGGTTTCGTTGTGGAGGATATTGTGCAGCGGGCTGGATTTTCCAGAAGAACGTTCGCCAATCATTTCTCCTGCAAGGAGGAAGCGGTGGTGATGGCCGTGCTATCGTTCAAAGGGAAGGAAGAAGCTGTGGATCTGTTAGCAGGCATGCCTGCTGATACGCCCCCGCTTGATATTCTTTACCATTTGATGAAAATGCGGCTTACAACGGAGTTGCTCTGGAAAATGAATAAGCTCGTGCCGCTTTCGGAGCAGAATCCGTCGCTACGGCCCTATATGTTGAGCGTCATTCGCCGCTTGCAAGTCGAGTGCCAGGAGCTTGTAGCCAACCGATCCTTGGGGCGTTACCCTGTGGAATACACGCATATTTTATCTGGCGCTGTTTTCGGGGCAATTATGCCTATCCTCGATGGCAGTTTGCACGTGCGATTCCCAGATCAAACGGATTCGGAATTGCCGGGCGCTATGACGTTCGAGCAATATTTGGACACCACGTTCGACTGCTTGAGAAAAGGCTTTTAGTTATTACAAATACATCGCATAGTGCAAAGGAGAATTAGTACCCTTATGTCATCTTTCCTGTACAAATTGGGCAAATCCGCCTACGACAAGCCTTGGCATTTTGTCATCAGCTGGATCGCGATCTTAGGCATTGTTCTTGCCTTGATCGGCGTGAACGGCATACACGGCAGTTCGGAAATGAAAATCGCAGGCACTGAATCGCAGAAGGTGTTGGACCAATTGGCGAAAGAGCTGCCCGCGGCTTCAGGCGGACAAGCGAGCATCGTGTTCACAGCACCAGATGGAGAACGTCTGGACACGCCGGAGCGGCTAACTGCGATCAGCAAAGCCGTGAATGATGTGTACACACTCGACTATGTCATTAATCCAGCCAAGTTAGCAGCAGAAGCGGGTGTAACCGCAACGGAAGGCTCGACTGGACAGGCGACACAGCAAGCAGCGCCGGCTGAGTTGCCTCCCTATGGCCCTCTAATGGTGAATGGCGCACCCGTACCAGGCGTTATGCTTGCTTCCAATGGCAGTGTAGCCCTGTTCCAATTCCAATTCACCGTGCAACAAATGTCATTGCCGAAGTCGGTTCCTGACGCCGTCATCCATGCCGCCATGGCGGTTCAGGATAATGGAACAGGCATTACAGCATTGCCGAGCGACTCGCTCACAACGAAAACATCGATGGGTTCGACCGAAGGTATCGGGCTACTCGTCGCTGCTGTGGTGCTCTTGATGACACTCGGATCCGTTGTTGCTGCGGGGCTGCCGCTATTGACCTCCATTCTTGGGGTAGCTGTCAGTGTAGGAGGCGCGTTCGCGTTCTCGAAATTCATCCCCATGACGGATGTCACGCCTGCCTTGGCACTTATGGTCGGCCTTGCAGTCGGTATCGATTATTCCTTATTTATCGTAAACCGCCAACGCCGCATGATGCTTGACCAAAATTTAAGCGCACGGGAAGCGGCAAGCAGAGCGGTTGGCACGGCTGGCGGCGCCGTATTCTTCGCCGGCCTTACGGTCATCATTGCGCTGTGCGGCATGCTCGTGATCGGCATTGAGTTCCTATCGACAATGGCGCTCGTTGCCGCGGCAAGTGTTCTGGTCAATGTACTGATTGCCCTAACCTTGCTGCCAGCGTTGCTCGGCTTCGTGGGTGAACGGATTGTTTCGGCCAAAGCACGCGCCAAAAACAGTGCCCAAACGAGCAATAAGGCTCGTAAGGGAGTTGCTGAGCGTTGGGTTACGGGTGTGTTGAAGAAACGTTGGCTTGTGATCGTCGGCATCATTATCGTACTGGGCGTGGCGGCACTTCCCGCTACTAAGATGGAGATGGGCATTCCATCCGGCGCGTCGGCGAATTTAGATACGATGGCAAGACAAAGCTATGACGCTATCTCTAAAGGGTTCGGAGAGGGCTTCAATGGTCCCTTGCTGTTAGTAGCGGAGTCCAAAGATCCAGCTGCCCCCGTCACGCCTGACATGTTGAACAATCTCGTTCAGGATATCCAAAAGCATCAGGATGTATCATTAGTGACGCCTGTGGGCGTTAACAAAACGGGCAATATGGCGATTATTAGCCTTATCCCGAAATCCGGGCCGACAGATGCGGCGACCAAGAACTTGGTTGAGGATCTCCGGGCGTCCGACTCCGGCATCGCGCAAACGAATGGCGTCACCATCGGCGTTACCGGATTTACCGCCATTAATATCGACATGTCGTCCAAGCTTGCAGAGGCATTCCCGGTCTACGTAGGGGTCATTGTCGTCCTCTCGGTCATCATTCTACTGCTCGTATTCCGCTCTATTATCGTCCCGATTAAAGCGACTGTTGGGTTCCTTCTCAGTGTGCTTGCAACCTTCGGCATCACCACCGCGGTGTTCCAATGGGGATGGGTCCATTCCTTATTTGGCTTCGATACGGGTGGTCCGCTGCTAAGCTTCATGCCGATTATGGTTACAGGCATCTTGTACGGGCTAGCGATGGATTATCAAGTATTCCTCGTGAGCTCCATGCGCGAATCTTATGTCCACGGACATCGTGGAACCAAGAGCGTCATTAACGGTTATGATCAAGCAAGCCGCGTCGTTGTAGCTGCTGCCGTTATTATGGTCTCCGTCTTTGCTGGCTTTATTTTTGCTCCGGATATTATGATCAAACAGATCGGGTTCGCGCTGGCAGCAGGCATTCTGATCGATGCCTTCATCGTCCGTATGGCGCTGGTGCCCGCTGTTATGGCCGTCTTCGGCGATCGTGCGTGGTGGCTGCCAAAATGGATTGACCGTATCCTCCCTAACCTTGATGTCGAAGGCGATAAGCTAATCGCTGAGTTGAAATCTAAGGAAGACGGGCAGAACAAGAATGTCAGATCGAAAGCCCGTGCAGTGCATTAAATGGCTAACGGCGTTTACCCCTAGATCAAGGGAGTAAACGCCGTTTTTTTTGGAGCGCTAAATGGGCTTCACGCAAGTTATGCTACATCTCTTTATAGTACTTGTATCGATAGTAGGTGCCATATCCAACAATAAACATATAGGCACAAACCAATAACAAAAGCATTGTTAAATCAATACCCATCAAGGCCAATGCTGTAATTAAGGCTCCAAACACGAAAACCATCATGTCATAGGCTTTCGCTTTTGCCTGATTGGCGATTGCCTGATTACGTTCATCTTTCAGCTCAATTGCTAGCTGCTTTGCAGCGGCGGAATTATGCTTCATCGCGTATCGATTCATGATTTCTCCCATGCCGTGGCCGAACATAGCAGAGCCAAGCCCAACACAGATATAAGGCAACGCCCGCAGAACACCTTGCGGATCTTCAATTGTTTTGATGAAGTACAGGCCGGCTGCTAGCATTGCTACAGCTGCAACGGTGATCAAATAAGACGCCGACGGTTTGTTCATGCATGCTCATCCTCCTCGTAAATAAAAATCTCTTCGATACTCATGCCGAAAAAACGGGCAATCTTAAAGGCTAAAAGGATCGACGGGTTATAACGTCCATTTTCTAGTGAACCGATAGTTTGCCGTGACACTTCAAGAGCCGCTGCTAATTCTTCCTGCTTAATCCCGCGTTGCTTGCGGATTTCTTCTAAACGGTTGTTCAATGCATTTGTCCCCCTCATGGAAAGCTAACTTTCCATGAGGTGAGCATAACGTGCAAGGTGATTAATGTCAAGTTTACTTTCCATTTTACAAATCAAAAAGACCATCCGGTTAAGAATGGTCCTGAAGTTTGTTGTTATAGGTAGTATCAGCCTGCCTCAGCTGCCCCCTCGCATCATGCCGATTAGCCCGCTAAGGTCCTCTTCTGCCGAAAACTCGCGAATAATCGTTAGCGGCAGCCCATCAGCCATACGCCAGACGAAGTTGTACAGGACATGCGGCGAAATGTCTGCATAAATTGTTCCTTCGTAATCGAAACGGTCCGTCCGCTCTGGTCTGTCCGAATATTAACGAAGTCGGGCGCATAAATCGAATCCAGCCGGCCTACGTCCAATACAATTCCTGCCTGAAAATAACGTTCCATCGCTTCGATTAACGCGTTGTCCTCCATGCGCAATCAAGTTCAATTCGGTTACTGATTACGATCATTTTAAGGGGCTTATATAAGCAGAATTTAAACGGTCTAGCCCACCGTTCGATCAATCGCATAGCGCAGTTGAACAACACCGCCGCCGAGTGGCTTGCAGTCCAGCAGCTGCACTTGTTTAACCTGATAATGCTCAGTGTCGATCAAGAGATTTAACCCCTTGCCTTCCATTACGGGAGTAACATTGAATATCACTTCGTCTACAAGATTTTGGTCCAGGAATGAATTGTGAATATCCGCGCCGCCGCTAATAAGAGCGCTTTGATAGCCTTTTTCTTTCAGGTAGCCTAGAGCTTCCTCAGGTGATCCTACAACCTTCACACCCTGGATTGCTGCGGCGCTCCGTGAAACGACGACGATATCGATATGGGCAAAAGGACCGGGTCCCCCATTGCCGCGCATGCCTTCAAACGTTTTGCGCCCAACAATGAAATTGCCTGCGGCTTGGGCTTGTGCGAAGAAATCGTCCAACGCTTCTTGCTTTGGCGGGTTTTCGGGACTGGATTGCGAATAATTGCCGTTGGCAGTTAAGGTTGCCCACAAAATGGTTTTCATAAATCAAACGCCTCCTCAAGTTCGGTTCGATAATGTTCGGATAGCCGACGCTACACGGTCTGGACGGTCCTCTTGCACATAATGCGAGGCATCCTCCAGAATCTCGGTTTCATTCAGCGGCAAAGCTCTCTGCCATTTCTCCATCTGTGCAAGCGGGAAGCCAGCGCTATCTTGTGTCCCCCACAAAATTTGTGCAGGCAAGCCGGATAAACTCGGCAGCTTCGATTCAATGTTAGCGAGCCATGCTCGCGCTTTACGGATAGACCTTGGGAACACCCAGGTCGGTATTCTGGACTTTGGTGTCGGGAACGGATTGGTGTAAGCCTTTCGCAATCGATCCGTGATGTTCTCGGCGTGGTGAATCCCATGCGGCACGATGGCTTTGGCGAAAAAATTCCGTTGTGTCTGAAGCCAGTAGCCGAACGGCCAGCCTCCCATGACGATTGAGAACAATTTCATTGGCAGTAGGGTTGCAGGCCAAGCCCATGTATTCATGACGACGATGCCGCGCAAGTTTTCCCGATGCTGGACTGCGTAATTTAGCCCGATCGGGCCTCCCCAATCCTGAACCACCATGATTAAGTCCTTCAAATTAAGCCGGCGGATTAGATCCTGTATCGCCTCCGAATGCTCCTGTGGCGTAAATCGGTAGCCGCTAGGTGCCTTTGACATGCCGAATCCGGGGTAATCGGGAGCAATAAGGCGGTAATCCCCACGCAGCTCTTTCATAACATTTCGGTATAGATACGACCATGTAGGGTTTCCGTGCAGGAGAAGCACCGTCGGCCCTTGCCCTTCATCCACGTAATGGATGTAGCCGTCGCGATACGGCAGCCAGTGATCGGTGAATGGATACTCCTCCGGGTCGACTTCAAACGGCCTATTCAACGCAACTCCCCCTTTCTAATGCTCCGGAGTAATTTTTTTCCTCTTTCTGATTCAAATCTTAATCGGCCTGTGGTACATTTGGAAAGTAGTTACATTAAAGTGCACTAGTTTCAAAAAATGAACGATGGAGTGGATATGATGATGGATCGATCCTGCCCCGGAACTGTTGAACCAATCATGGAAATATTGGATGGCAAATGGATGTTGCTTCTCTTGTTCGAACTGTTTAATGGGAACCGGCGTTTTGGCGAGCTGCGCCGCAAACTGCACCCGATAAGCCCGAAAACGTTGACCGACCGTTTGCGGCTGTTAGAGGAAAAGGGAATTGTTACGCGTACGATTTACCCCGGCGTGCCGCTGCATGTCGAATATGACCTGACCGAGAGCGGGAAAGGGCTGCAGCCTATTTTTGAAGCAATGTGGACATGGACCCAGAATTACGGCGGATAACAAAGTAATGTGATTGGATGTGATACGTTTTGCTGAATTCAAAATTGATTTGTACAGAAGGCATTCCAGGCTCCGGGAAGTCATCGACAGCCCAGTATTTATCGCGCATGTTGGACCAGCTAGGCTATCCTAACAAATGGTGGTATGAAGAAGTGGTGGGCCACCCTGCTTATGTGTTTAGGGATGCCGTTTCAGCAATTGGGATTGTGAATGATTTAAGAAATGGCAACTATCGTGATGTCATTGCCAAAGCGCTCAAACGTTGGGAGCAGTTCGCAGCATATGTGGATTGTTCTGATGAAATTATACTAATTGATGGTTGTTTATTTGGTTACTTAACTTGGAGTTTATTCCCGAATAATGTCCCTGAAGCGGAAATAGCAACCTATTTAAAAGCAGTTGAGGCGATTATCAAGAGGTTAAATCCGTGCCTTATTTACTTATATCAGGACGATGTGGATGCTGCATTAAGGAAGATTGTCAGCAGAAGGGGCGGCGAGGCCGAGAAGTTTATGATTGCGAGAGCTTCTGAGTCGCTTTACGGAAAGTCCCACCATTTAATTGGGTTTGAAGGGGTCATTACATACTGGAAGCAATATCGCAAAGTGATGGACAATCTGTACGGCCAATTACAAATTGCTAAGCTAAAAATTGAGAATCAGAATGGCGACTGGCCGACGTATTATAGCCAAATGAAAAAGTTTATCGGAATAGAATCAGCAAGTGAAATAGCGTTAACCACATTGGACTTGCAACTCTATGAGGGAAGCTACTCTTATACAGATGAGAATCACCATGAATGCAACTGTACGGTTCAATTGGAGTCGGGCCAACTCGTTGTAGATGGCTTGCCACAAGTATGGACCAAAACCGAATTGTTGCCGAATCCAGAAGGCACTTTTGATGTTGCATCATTGCCGTTCAAAGTTCAATTCTTGATGAACCCTGTTGATAATAAAATGCAACTACATTTGTCCGGCCCTGTGTTATTAGATGGAAAAGCAGATTGTGTAGCGACGAAAATGGGCTGCGGGGCTATGAATTAATACAAAGTAATACAATGCGAGGTGAGATCTGGTGCAGGAAGCAATGCGATTAAAATTGAGGGCATATATTAATGAATATCTAGAATTGTGGGACTTTTACGGCGTTATTCAAATTATCGAAAAAGGCGAAGTGCTTTTTCAAAACGCATACGGCTATGCAAGTATCGAGTTTGGGATTAAAAATAATATAAAATCGCGCTTCTCAATCGCTTCGATGTCAAAACAGTTTACTGCCTTTGCAATTATGATTTTATGGGAAAAGAAAATGCTGGACATTGATAAGTCTGCACAACTGTATCTCCCCGCTGATATGAAGATTGACGAGTCGATCACTGTACATCATTTATTATCGCATACCTCTGGTTTATATAATTTCTATGATTTTGAAAATGATTTTTTCGCTGGATACAATAGAATGGATTATTCACGAAACGATTTTTTTCAGCGTTACATTGTTAAAAAGCCTGCAAAGCCGCCGGGTACAGCATATGATTACAATAATTCTAACTATAATTTGCTGGCATGGATTATTGAAAATATTTCAGGAGAAAAGTATGAAGACTATATCCGAAACAACATATTTTTTCCTTTAAACATGATGAATAGTGACGTTGATGATGGGTGTAAACCTATTAAGAACAAGTCATGTAATTATGTAAAAGATTTCGATACATACATTAAGTCTTCGTACTATAACGAGAAATTTAACATTGGTGCAGGTGCCATCACCTCAACCTGCGATGACTTGTACAAATGGCATACCTGTTTACGTGATCGTAAAATTCTTTCACAAAGAACGTACGATAGGTTTTTCAAGGAGAATAAAAATAATTATTGTTATGGGTTGGAGTATCATTATGTTTACGGTACAGTCAGATATTCTCATGGTGGAGACCATCTGGGGATAAGCACTTATATGCAGAATTATTTTGATGAAGACAGTTGTATTATCATTCTTTCGAATAATGAAGCTATCAACCAGTACAAACTGGGCAATGCAATTTCAGATATACTGCATGATGTTGAGGTGGCGGTCCCAACGAAACAACGAGAGTTTCCCATCAACGAAAGCGAGCTTAAAGAGTATTACTGTGGAACCTACTTAAAGGATAAAATTAAAGTTGAACTTATTAATAGAAAATTATACTTTACGAGATTCCGTGGAAATCTACATATTGAAATCTATCCAGTAAATAAAGGGCAATTTGTTCGCAGGCATTATGACCAGAACCATCCATACAGTATTATTGAGAATGAGCACGGAGAAATGACATTTTTCGGGTACGCAAAGGATAACTCCGCTAAAACATGACGTTACATTTCCATATGCGATTTTAAAGCTTTTTAATCAAACTGACTCGAATGACATCATCCCAAATTGGACCGCGCCGAACCGGCTGATATCCGATTTTTTCGTTGAGCTCGATGACATGAGTATTTATTTCTTCGGTATGCGTATAGATTAAATCGACATTATGGGATTGGGCGACTTCTTCTAGCTTAAGTTTAAGCTTGGTTGCTAGTCCTAATCTGCGGTAGTTCGAGTGAACCCATAATTGAAATATTTCAATAAACCGGCCATCCTTCTGAAACAGATTTCGGTCTAATTCATTGAAACCTGTGTTCCAATCATACGCAAAATCCCTATTGGCTATCGAGTACATGATCATTGCAATCGGTTGGTTAGCAGTAGAATCTTCGATAATAAACGCGCCTTTATTCGGATCAGTGAGGAAGAGCCCTATCTTCGCGCTATGTTTCTCTCTTTCATGTTTGGTCATTTCAACTTCATTCGAAACCGTGTACCCATCGTTTTTTAAGTCAATTTGAACTAAAAACGCATGATCAGATCGATCGGCATTTCGTAAGTTTAGCATCCTGCCACCTCGTTAATCTTGTTATAATGATGAATAAATTACAAATATATACACATGCATTGTATCATTGTATGAGATTAGATGTGAACAACGCAAGAATAGCTGCACGACTAACGATTTTTTATAACATAGGTTAGGAGCATTTCCATGCGATCCAGTATAGAAGTTGTAGAATATGATCCCCGTTGGGTTCAGTTGTTTGAAGCGTTACGGGATTCTGTGCTTCCTGTTCTAGCAAACCTTGCAGTCACGATAGAGCATATCGGAAGTACATCTGTTCCAGGGTTAGCAGCCAAGCCAATTATTGATATGGATGTAGCAGTGCCTACTCTGGCGGATGTTCAAATAGCCATCGAAAGGCTCGCTACCCTTGGTTATGTTCATGAAGGCGACTTAGGGGCAAAAGGGCGGGAGGCGTTTATTCCTCCGGATAGTGTCCCTTGGCATCATCTTTACGTGTGTACGTTAGATAACGAAGAATACATGCGCCATCTCCTGTTTCGGGATTATTTGCGATGTCATCCAGAAGATGCGAGGATGTATGGTAACTTGAAATTGAAACTTGCACAACAATATCACAATGACCGTAAAGCATATACGGATGAGAAGGGCAATTTTGTAAAAGAGGTACTGAAGCGTGCGGGGCGAACGTGAGCCTTCAACAGAACAAGAAGATGAGGGATATGCTATAGCTACATAAAGAAAACGAGGAGAACGCAGGGTGGAAACGAACCGTTGCAGCATTAAGACAACGAATAGGGACGACTATTACGATATTATCAAATTATATGATGATGCTAAAGTATGGGATTTTCTAGGCGGGAAAAGAAGCAGAGAACAAACCGAAAGCAGAATTACAGAGTGGATAAATCCCCAAGAAAATTGCCATTACTGGACGGTCAGAGAAACAGTTTCAGGCGCATTCTTAGGATGTGTTTTTTTAACGCCACATCATGATGGAGAAGATATTCAAATTTCGTATATGTTTTTATCCAGTATTTGGGGTAAAGGATTTGCATTCGAAGCGGTAAGCCAAGTATTGTGCCATTCCTTTGAAGATAAAGTGTACGATAAACTCATTGCCGAAGCACAATCCGCAAACGCTTCTTCATGTGCCTTATTAAAGAAACTTGGATTTTATGAAGAAAAGAGAGTTATTCGCTTTAATGCTGAGCAAGTCATTTATGTTCTGAACAAGGAGGGAGCCAATCATACGGTTTCGAAAAGCGATTCAATCGGACATACCGCAGTTAATTGCATTTCGCCGAATATTGTTAGGCCATGAGGGCGACAGCAGTATGGATGAAACATTCAGAAGCTATTTTGAATCCTCATTATTAGACAAATCACTCGTGGTATGGGTTACTGAGGGCGATGGGGCAGTTGTATCATCCGTATGCTTTTGCATATGCCGGCTTGCGCCGCATTTCGACAATCCTTCAGGTTTGGTTGCATACATGGCTAATGTGTTCACCATCCCAAGTTACCGTCGCCAAGGCATAGGATCCAAACTTATTAGTGAAGCAATGGGCGATTTGAAGGCACAAGGCATTAGAAAAATCCTGCTGCACTCATCTGATATGGCTAGACCGATGTATGAAAGCCTTGGTTTTGTTGAAGGAAAGAGTTATATGACGATGAGAATATGATCAAGAACGATCGCCTTCTAATCAACAAAGCCACTCCAACCCAGGAGGGGCTTTGTCTTGTTCACCGCGAAGCGGGCACAATGGATTAATCCGTTACGCCGCCTTCGATGACGATTTGGTCCGCTGTGGAGTCAGCAGGGAAGCTGTCTTTGAGCGTTGTATCATAAAGTTTATGGAAGTAGTTCTCGTCCTTTAATTTGCCCTTAATCAGATCGTTTACGTAATCCAACAGCTCCTTATTGCCTTGTTTGACTGCACCGGCGATAAAGTCTTTGTTGCCCAGCTCTTTAATGCCAACGGTGTAGCCGGGATTTTTCTTAGCCCATGATAACAGCAAGGTGTTATCCTGCGCGAATGCAACAGCCCTGTCCGTAATGAGTGCTTGATAGCCATCTGTAATGGCATCGATCTTGATCAATTTCACATCTGGATAGTTTTTAGTGAAGTAGGAATCGGCTGTTGTGCCCGTATTAACGGCCAGCGTTTTGCCTTTCAGGTCATCCGGTGAAGTGATTGGCGCGCCATCCTTGGAAACGACTCCGAGGGACACTTTCTCATAAGGCAGTGTAAAGTCGACGCTTTGGGCTCGCTCCTCCGTAACTGTGAAATCGGCGAGCATTAAGTCAGCTTTGTCTGTTTGCAAATAGGGAATTCGGTCAGCTGGATTAACGACGACCCAAGTGATTTTATTCTCATCCCCCAGCAATTCCTTCGCGATTCGTTTCCCGAATTCGACATCGTAGCCTTTGAACGTTCCATCGACATCCTGGTAGCAGAAAGGAGCATCGTCGGCGAAAATGCCGATTCTAATCGTATCTGCCTTCTTTATTGCGGCAATTGACCCGGAATCAGCACTTTTCTCGTTATCGTTGCTGCTATTCGAGCAACCGATGAGTCCCCCTACTAACAACACCGTTAATACGCCAGCAATCAGCTTTCTCATGTCCACTCTCTCCTTTTTGTCTTTGTATAATAAAATATTTGCATATTTTATTTCGCATGTAATTGTTCAATGGGAAGGCCCAAGAAGTGTCTAGCCTCCACCGTCTGCGGCGATTTGAAAAACTTGTTTGGCGCACTGGTTTCAATGATTTTTCCTTTTTCCATAAACACGATTTGATCGGCGACCTTCTCAGCGAATTCCATCTCATGCGTAACGATAATTAACGTCAAACCCTGATTGCTTAACGTTTTGATGACATCTAACACTTCCCGCACCATCTGTGGATCAAGTGCCGCAGTTACCTCATCGAACAAAATAATTTCCGGGTTCATGCATAGCGCTCTGCAGATGGCCACACGCTGTTTTTGCCCGCCGGATAGCTCTCTTGGAAAAGCGAACATTTTCTCGGACAAGCCCACTCGCTCCAGCAGCCTTGTTGCGTCTTCTGTTGCATCCTTCCTGCTTCGCTTCTCGACCTTCATCGGGCCAAGAATAATGTTGTTCAACACATTCATGTGAGGGAAGAGCTCGTAGTTTTGAAAGACCATCCCGATCTTCTTCCTCACCCCCACCCAGTGCGCATAATTGGAATCGGACTTCGTAATTCGTGCGCCGTGAAGGTGAATCTCGCCCGAGTCAATTTGCTCTAATCCGTTAATGCACCGCAATAGAGTGGACTTGCCACAGCCGGAGCGTCCCAGAATGGCGATGATTTCACCTTGCTTAACGGTCAGATTGATATCATCCAGTACGGCGCTTCCGTTAAACGACTTCTTGAGATTGGTTATGGTTAGATGCATAGGGGCTCCTTTCTATGTAGCGGCTGTTAGGGATGAGATTTTCTTCTCGATGAACCGGGACAGTACAGATAACGGGAAGCAGATGATGAAGTACAAGATGAGCAGTAACAGGTACATGGTGAAAGGAATCATGCTGGTGGGGTTATTGTAGTAGGTGACTTGAATAATGCTCTGGGCGACCTTGAGCATTTCTTGAACGCCGATAAGCGACACTAGGCTGGTTGTTTTAATAAGGCGAGTGGCTAGATTGACGATGGACGGGGTCGTTCGAATGACGATCTGCGGCAGCAGGACGTGCATGTACATTTGCCTTCGGGTCAGCCCGATCGCCATGCTTGTTTCGAATTGATGGCGGGGCAGGCTGGCCATAAAGCTTCGAACCAAATCCCCCATTTCAAAGGAACCCCATAAGGAAAAGACAATAATAGCGATGTAGTAGCCGTCCGTCGGCGCATGGAACAGATAGGCGATGCCATAAAACAGGATGAACAGCCAGATTAGCGGGTGAATTAGCCGGAAGGCGTCCAGCAGGATTCTTAGGGTGAAGGTTAACCATTTATTTTTTAAACTCATGAATACACCGATTGCGAACCCAAAGGGCACCGATAAGAGAAAAGAGATGCCAGCAATCTGTATCGTAAGCCCAAAACCGTCCAGAAGCCTCGGAAAAGCTTGAACGATCGTATCAACGCCCAAACTCTGCATACCGTATCTTCCTTTCTGCAAGGGAAAATAAATAAGACATAGGCAGTAATAGGGCTAGATAGCTAATCACGGTCAAGGCGACAACCGGAAGAGTCAAATCCGCTCTTAAACTTATGATGGCATAAGCCTGGTACACGATTTCAGGCAACAAAATGATTTTCATAGCGGACACTTCTTTGGTTAGAAAAATGGAATTGTTGTTAATGGCAGCAACGGATGTGGATATCGCCTGGGGAATAATGAGGCAGATAATCATGTTGAATTTGGACAGCCCCATTGCCTTGGCAAGATCAAGCTGATTGCTGGATATGGATTTAACGCCCGAATAGATCGCCTCGCTCATATAGGCGCCGCCTAATAGCGATAGCACGAGAATGGAACAGGTGTAGCTGTCAAACTGCATTGAGATTTTGGGAAGCCCATAGAAAATAAAATAAGCTTGAATAATGGAAGGCGTATTTCTAAAAAATTCGATGTAAGCATGGATGATGGGTTTCAGGATGGGCACTTTGTAGAATAAGGCGATGCTAGAGAGCAGCCCTATCGTGAAAGCAAAGATGATGGAGATCAGAGCGACCATTGCGGTTACTGCGGATGCTTTGGCGAAAATAGCAATCAAATCAATAATGGAGTAATCGTCCATGGGGGTCCCCTCGCCTTCATCGTTTGAACCCGAGTTACATTCAATTCATTCTATTCTTATGGGGTTTGTTGTCATTAACAATAAGGGTAAATTTTCAAGTTGTCAAACATTAATGTGAGCCCTGAGTTATATCGTGTTTTCTGCGAAGAGGATGAGCACAAAGTCGTAGATGGTTGATAACAGTTCAAAATTAGGCATAAAATGTATATTGCGGATATGTGGGGATAGGATATAATTAGTAAGTAGTATGAAAGGGGAGAGAACGTATGGATAAGTTCAATTCTGTACGTGCTGCTAAATGTCGTGAAGATCTTAATCTTACCCTCAGTTATATAGCTAACCAACTTAGTATCTCTATTAAAGAATTATCTGAAATTGAATCAGGTAACCTGTTACCGAGTGGTGATACTATTGAACAAATGGTTAAAATATATGGGTGTTCAAAACAACATTTGATCTCAGACACGTTAGAGCCACAGGCAGTCATTTTGGCAAGAAACGGGGAAAAACTGTCAAAGTTTGATCAAGACCAAGTTTTTGGGTTCCTGGCTTTCCAAAGAGAAATATCTAAACAAATTCATAATGAGCATTGATTTAAATAATCTCAGGGATATCAGTCAAAAGTGTTCTGCCAGGGAACTAGCTGATATTGTTCTTGAGATTTATTTTTCTTCCAAAGAAATAAGCTTTCCTATTGATATTTTTAAAATGCTAACTGACTTTGGGATATATTATCAATTCCTGCCATTTGATGGTTTGGAAGGAGTTTATTCACCTGAAGCTGGGAGTCTTGTAGCGACAGTTGGTATTAACTCTAAAAGACCTTATGAAAGACAACGGTTCACCGCTGCCCACGAGTTATGCCATCACATTAAGGACTATTCTGTTAGAGTTAGTCCTACGGACAGTAAGGACCCTATCGAAAGATATGCGGATGAATTTGCAGGAAGTTTACTCGCCCCTGAAAGGCATATATTAGAACTTTCCGAAAGTTTTGAAAACAGCGAAGGCTACCTTGAGGATGACGATGTTCTCAGAATTAGCTTAGTATTTGGCGTTAGTTTCATGAGTTTATACTGGAGATTTATTAACTTAAAGAAAATTAAAAATTTACCAAGTAAAAAATTCTTTACGAAATATCAGGCATTCAAAAAAGTAGAGAGCTTAGGATTGAATAGATTAGACAGGGTCTTTTTAAGGAATATCATAAACTCTTATTCTTATGTTCCCCTCATAGATACAAATCCCGATTGGTACAAGCTTAAAAATCATTTGATTTATAACGATGGCAGAATTGAAGGACTTGATCTTGATTTAAATACTGTTTCGGAAATATGTACTGATTTGAGGATACATAAGCGAGAAAGTAAATATTTTAATGAATACAAGGATAACAAGAATATAATTGAAACAGTGGGTCATTATTTTGTTTGTAATCAAATATTTAGAGCACAGATAGCCCCTAACAGGTATGAATTGAAGGAACTGCATAGGCTTCTTTTTAAGCTTTCTCCTAATCCTGACGTTGCAGGGGAATTTAGAAGAATAGACAATGAGATTACTGGAGCTCAAATTCAAACGGTTTATTTTGGTAATATTGAACAAGAGCTATATTTCTTAGATAAAGAAATTGATGCATTAATGCAGCAAATCGATCAGTTAAGTTATTCTGATGTCTTAGAAAGAGCAGTAGTTATTCATCATAGGCTAACTCAAATCCATCCGTTTACAGATGGGAATGGAAGACTCTCTCGATCTGTGATGAATTGGATTCTAAAGATGAAGAATCTCCCTCCAATTTATGTTGAGGTTTCAAAAAAACAGGACTATTTATCACTTTTGCAGGATTCGGATAATGGAGATACTTCTGGTTTGGTGAATTTCTTCTTGGAGATTTTGCTAAAGAATATGGTAACTAGTAACGCTAATTTAAGTAAGATTGAAAATGATGAGGCTGTTGGCTAATTACCAACAGCCTTTTGCTCTAACATAGATTCGATGTGAGTCTTGCCATAAGAAGGCTTGGCGATGTGTTTATTATATTTTACTGGTATACCAGGTTTATTTTTGAGAATGTACAAACATGATAAAGTTTGTTATATGCGCCTTGCATTTCAAAAGGAATTTTAGGAATAATTAGGGTGGGCTACAAATTTACTAAGGGCAATGGAGGTTTCTCATAATGTCGGATAACACCGCAGGCGGCAATCCGGGAAAAATTCACTTCATGTTATGGTCTACGCCACCAAGGGCAACCTTTTCTGAGGATATGACCGCAGAAGAACGGAATATTATGTATCGGCACATCGCCTATTGGACCGAGAGGCAGAGCCAGGGGATTGCGCTAATTTTCGGGCCGGTTCGAAAACCGAACGATCCGCATGGGCTTGCTGTTATTGAGGTGGAGAGCGCAGATCAAGTCCCGCAACTTATTGCAGAGGATCCGGCCGTTATTGCGGGAATCATGGCGACGGACTTTTATCCGATGATGGCGGTATTGCCGAAGTAACGGGGATTGCTGAACAACGTTATATGACAAAAAATAAGCCATCCTGTGAGGGATGGCTTTAATGCGTTTTTTAAACTGCTCCCTTTTTAAAATGGCGGAAGCCGTCATGCCATGCAGTAATGATAGTACTCGTGTTCATATTTTACATTTCTATATAATCATGCTGACGCAATATATTAAGGTAATCGAGGGTCAACCAACCTTGCCATTCAACTTTAGCATGTTGCCATGCATCTTCAAATTGCCCCCATGCCCAGGCAGGATTCCAGCAACCATCTTCTGTTTGTTTTGCAACAAGGTAATCAAGGTTAGCGGTTAGAGCTTCTTTAAACATTTTGTAATACGGAGAATTAGGGGATTGAACAACTTGTATTGGTTGTAGGCAGTAGTTCTGCCATAAATCTGGCTGAATAGTAACGCATTTTTGAACCATTATGGCTATTTTTTCTGATAGGCGTTCCTTCAAGCTTAATGGCAAGCGTTCCACCATTGTTAAGAAACACAACAATTCGTGGAATTCCGGTTCATGCAGGTCATCTATATAATTCAGTATGTGTGTTGTAAGTTCATTTAACATATCTGAAGATACAAGACCCCTGAATTCATGAAGGTATCCTATAATTTCTGCATTAGGGTTTCCTGTAAAGGGACGTGATTCGTTATAATTCCACCAAGGCGCTCTTGGAGCTGTTTCGACTTCTTTGGGAACAATTTCCCAGTAATAGGAATCCAATTTTTTGGCTGAACGAAGTAAATAGGAAACGGCCTGTTTTACCATATCGGTGTTTTCGTCTGCATGAATTCTAGAAAGGTATTGCAATGCAACGGTTGTGCCTAGGGCAGACGATTCGTTACATCGAAAATCAGGCTCTATGGCATTTCCAAAGCCGCCATCACTATTTTGATACGCTCTTAGTTCAGCCAGTACGCTTTCCTTACTGCCGTTTTCAAATTCGAACTCAAACATGGCCCGATCAAGTTTCCTTGATTTATCCATAATGAAGTTTTTTGCTTTATTAAATTGGCTTCTTGAAAGTTTAGGCATTTGGTATCCCCCTATTCATATCTTGCTAAACTTCAAGCATGTTATAGTCGCGCAGAGCCCTTAACACGTCTAGTGTCAGGATGCTTCTCCATGCTTTGGTATCCTCTTCAGAAGCATTCCAATGTAAAGGAATGAAGCCTTCGTTTGTCAAATTTCTTATTTCATAGTCTAGGCTTCGAATAACATCCCGTTTTATGAGGCCTGAAACCGGACTGCTGGGAGATTTGGCAAACCAGTAAGGTTTGATACACCAATTCGGCCATTTGCTCTCGTCGGCTTCTATAACTTTGGGGACATCTTCATACAATTTTTGAAGGATAACTTTTTTTAGTGGGTCGGGTACAATATCGGCTAATCTCATATAGCATAACAAAACGAATGGATCCATTGGGCGCGTAACGGCACTTAAATTCTTTTCTGCCAGATCCAATGCTTTTTGTAAAAACGACGCCGGAACCCATTGCCTGTATTTATATAAATATCCGACAAGCTCAGCACTTGGGTTTCCCCACCCTTGAATGAGGTTGTCACCTTCGTGCAACCAGTCTGATGCTGGCTGCCACATTTCAAGACTAGTATTAAAGGATGTAATGATGTAGTTGATTCCATCCCTGACCATTGAAGAATCGGGAGATGCATCTAGCGCAATAAGATGTTGAAATGCCACACTGGTTCCGATAGGTGAAGATTCGTTGCGGGGCCCTTCACCCGTATTTTGAAATCCTCCATCGAGGTTTTGGTGATTCCTTAATACGTCTAATACTGATTCTCTTGAGCCGTTTTCAAAATGGTACATAAAAAGTTTTTGGTCAAGCTCTCGACCTTGATCCATAATAAACTCTCGTGCTTTGTTAAATTGTGCAGTTGATCGTTTTGAAATCATCAGGCGTCCTCCATGGCAAGTCAGTATCGTTCCTTGGAATAAAAAAATCATAACATTGTCTGGAATAAATATACAAGATTTAAGCAAGTGGTGTAGAATCACAATCACAAATGTACGGCTATAAAATTGTAGGGAAATATATCCACGCATAGTAAAATGGACAAGGAACCATGCAAAAGAGAGGGCTGCTATAATTGCTTTGAAAATTTTTTCCGAATTGTAGAAATCATCATCGTTCAAACGACATCATAACGAAACCAAATGCCAATAAGCATGATGAGGAGGAGTTATTGTATGACGTATACGTTAATGTTCTTTGAGAGCGAAGAGGATTTTGCAGCAAGAATAGATCCGGAGCGGAAACAAGAATACTTGGCTGGCTGGACGCATTATGTGCGAGCGATCAAAGAAGCTGGAATCGGGGTATTCGGTTCGGGCCTCTTCGGGCCGGGGTCGGCTGCTACTGTGAAGCGCCGCGGTGGCGAGATAGCCGTTCAGGACGGGCCGTTCCCGGAGACGAAGGAACAGCTTGGCGGCATTTACGTAATCGATGTGCCGGATTTGGACACCGCATTAGAATGGGCTGCCCGGGCACCGGTCGATACGGTTGAAGTCAGGCAGAACATTCCGGCGCTGTAGCAGCTAGCTATGGAAACACGTCAGGTTATTGAAGAAACGGCACGTGATGCGTATGGCCGTCTAATCTCTTATTTAGCTGTTAATTGGCGGGATTTGCAGGCGGTTGAGGATGCGCTAGGGGATGCCTTTCTGGCGGCGTTGGAAACTTGGCACGAGTCTGGCATCCCAGACAAGCCGGAGGCGTGGCTGGTGAGCATCGCCCGAAGGCGGCTAATTGACCGTGCCCGCCGTAACCGGGTTTCTGATAGGGCGCTGCCGACACTCCTTGCCTTATCTGAAGATACGCAGCGCCTGGCTTCTTCCCATGCCGCTTTCCCAGATGAACGGCTGAGGATGATGTTCCTTTGCACACATCCGGCCATCGATCCGGCGATGCGCACGCCGCTTATGCTGCAGACGGTGCTTGGGCTCGATGCAGCGCGAATCGCATCTGCGTTCATCGTCAAACCTTCGGCCATGAGCCAGCGGCTTACGCGGGCAAAAGCTAAAATCCGTGCCGAACGCCTTACATTCGAGATGCCCGATGCGGAAGAGATCCCGGATCGCCTCCATTCTGTATTGGAGGCGATCTATGCGGCTTATGGAAGCGGGTGGGACGAGGCAGCCATCGCTGATTCGCCTAGAAGAGGAATAGCGGAGGAAGCCATATATTTGGGGAAGCTTCTTCTCCAATTCGCTCCCCGAGACCCGGAGGCATATGGCCTCTTGGCACTGATGCTGCACTGCGAGTCGCGCCGCAAGGCACGGCATGATGATGAGGGGAATTATGTTCCTCTCTCCGAGCAGGAGTGCTCGCGATGGGATCGCCGCTTGATTGCAGAGGCGGAGCATTATTTACAAGTGGCTTCACAAGCTGGCCGAATCGGCCGTTTTCAGCTCATGGCAGCCATTCAATCCGTACATGCACAGCGTTTATGGACGGGGCGCATCGAGTGGGGAGCGATCGTCCAGTTATATGAGGGCCTGATCCATATCACGCCCACAGTGGGCGCTTTGGTCGGTCGGGCTGCTGCTGTTGCGGAGGCTTATGGGGCAGAGCATGGATTGGCCTTGCTGGAAGCTCTTCCGTCTGTGGAAGTGGTGTCTTATCAGCCCTATTGGGCGCTTGCCGGCCATCTTTATAAGCGGATGAATCGTAGAGAGGAAGCGCGTTCTGCTTATAGCCGTGCGATTGGCCTTAGCACAGATGGCTCCGTGCGGCAGTTTCTCAGCCGGCAAGCTTCTGGGATCTAAGTGCGACAGTCCAGCTTTGTCGAAGGATTAGCGGCAGCCGGGAGGCAGGAGGCGCAGGAGGCACCCATTGAGGTGCCTTTTTGCGTTATGGATGTTATGGCGGGTTGTTCTCATTGCATTTTGTGCAACGGGAACGGTCCTTGGGTGGCGAATATCGATATGCCATTGCAGTATGTACAACGTCAAATGGTGGATATCCGCCTGAATGGGCTGAAACAGCGGATATTCGTCCCCAGTCGCCAACCGTGATTGTATGAAATGCAATGGCATGCCGCGTTTTGCACGAACCGCGCACTGCCCATTGCACGAACTGCAACGGAGAATGCTGAACGGGACATATTTTCCTTAATTTGTAATATTATGTTCCTTAATCAGCGCTTCGAGCGCTCAACATGGCATGGGCCGCTGCGGGTCGGTTTCCAGCGTTTTTCGATATTCGAGCATGAAGCGAAGCGTCTCCAGCATTTGATCGTATCCGTCCTTCTTGCGTTCGATTTCGATCATCTTCCCGATAATCCACTCCATTATTTGTTGATTCGTGCGCGTGTTTGCATCGTGGTCTTGCAGAACGTCCTTCAGTTCAGCTAATGAGCAGCCTATGCTTTGAAATTTCCTGATGAGCTTTAATCGTTCGATGGTAGTCTCGGAATAAGTAGGTGACGGCTCGAACCGCTGGCTAGCGGTACATCGCCTTGATGCAGCTTCTATTTTTCGTCTAGCGGTGGAGCAATCTCCGGCAGGCTCGCGATTGGACGGCGTAGACGATGAGGGAATCCCATTCCGCGATATCGCCAGCATGATTGGCAAGCATCTGAACGTGCCGGCCGTTAGCATTACGCACGAAGAGGCTGGCACTCACTTTGGCTTCCTCGGGCTTCTTGCCGACCTTGATATTCCGAGGTCGGGTGTACACACAGGAGTTATTGGGATGAAGCCTGTGCATTCTGCCTTGCTTGCTGATCTTGCACAAGGGCATTATTTTAATAAGTAAGCGGCGGACTGCCTGCAGATGATGTTATGCCGTGTATGATGCGGTTCGGTGAGACCGGGTTCTCCCACACAAAACAAGGGTGTCCCTCAGCTGTTGCGGCTGTTGGGACGCCCAGCGGTGAGCAGTTCTTGCAAACGAATAGCCGTATCCGATGATGCGGTATAGACCATAATTTTCATCTCCGAATTGTTGGGCAGCTGCAGCACCACATGCTCAAACACCATTTCGCCAATTCGTGGATCGCTCCAATGTTTATGGCAGTCGGTTGCGGCCTGAACATCATGAAGCGGCCAGGTTTCGCGAAACAGCTCGCTGGCTTGCATAAATTCCTCGATAAGCGCTTTAAACCTCGCATCATTAGGGAAATGCGCATAGTCCGCACGGAACCGAGCGATCATAACCTGTGCTTTGGCTTCCCAGTCCGTATTGTTTGACCTGAGCGAAGAATCTGTTAAAAAACGCCTCATCCAATTAGGGTGCCCATGCGTTTCCTTAGAGAATGCTGGCAATTGGAATACGAACTCAGCGGCTTTATTCCACTCGAGCAAGTCCCAGTTTCTCCCCATTATGAAGGCTGGATTGGGATCAAGCGACTTTACTATCCGCGTAAGCCCGATTGATGCGTCCTTAATCGCCCTCTCTTCTTCCTTCGCTCGCTTTGGTTGTGCAAGCATATGAAGATAGCGCCGCTCATCTGCATTCAATCGCAGCGCATGCGCCAAGCTATCCAGCACTTCCTCCGACGGGCTCACGTCTCGGTCTTGTTCTAATGAGGTGTACCAGGATGTCCCAATATGAGCTAGCTGCGCTACTTCTTCCCGCCTAAGCCCTGGTGTCCGGCGTCTGCCGTACGAGGGAAGCCCTACTTCTTCTGGTGTGAGGCGTTGCCGGCGAGCCCGCAAAAACTTTCCTAATGATAAGTGTGAAACGTTCTCCCCCAACGAGTTTCTCCCCCTTATCCTGACACTGACAGCCATACGATAAACGCAGGAAGGCTGTGGATCGAATAACCCTTTATTCTGCAAGTATAGCACTGGCAAATCAAAGGAGGAATACGAATGAATATTTTCGTCACAGGGGTTACAGGCAAAGTGGGGAGCAGGTTGGTCCCTCGATTGTTGCAACGCGGCCATCACGTTAAAGTGTTAGTTCGCGACGCTGTGAAGGCGGGTTTGTATCCACTGCAAGGTGCCGAGATCATCGAAGGGCATTTCATGCAGGCTGGCAAAATGGAGGAAGCGCTTCGCGGCATGGATGCTGTCATCCATCTCGCTGCCGAGTTTCGCGGTGTGGATGAGGCAACGGCCAGAAGCTCGAATATCGATGCTGCCATTGCTCTTGCGAATGCTGCAATAAAGGCGAACGTTCCGCGGTTTGTATTTGCCAGCACCAATCTGGTCTATGGCTCGGTGGGATTATTGCGGCCAAACCGTGAAGATGATCGCTTGCAGCCTGCGTTCTTGTATCCTCAAACGAAAGCAACTGCCGAGGCAGAACTGCTTCAGCTTCATGAAAAGCAAGGGTTGGGGTTGCGGATCGTCCGCCTTGCTTTCGTATATGGGGAACGGGACCCCCACCTTAGCGAGTTTCTGCCCACTATGAGCAGCTGGAATCCAGCCAAGCGGCTTCATATGGCCCATCATGCGGATGTAAGCCAAGCGCTGCTGCTCGCTGCTTCCACACCGGGCATAGATGGCCGAATCTATAATGTTGCCGATGATGCACCCATTTCTGTTGCCGAGCTGCTGCAGCATCACGCCCATTCCGGCCAATCCGTAGCAGAACTGCCGCTGGGCGAGTTCAATCCGTTTGACATGATCGTAGATACGGCTCGAATAAGAAATGAGTTGAACTACCGCCCGATTTTCCCGTCATTCTATACGGCAAAAGATGCGGGGGCGTTGTAAGTATCATAGGAATCCACTTCAACTTACGATAGACATACAGGTACTAATATGGAGTAAATTGGGTGATTTTATATTGTCAATTGTATTTTGGCACAGTATAATTGATACGTTAAGGAGGTGAAAATCGTGGATCGAAAACAATTCGGTAAACATTTAACTGCATTATTGAAGGAAAAGGGAGCATCCAATAGAAAACTGGCAGATAGTTGCAGAATTCCCTATTCTACAGTTGTTTCCATTGAGTATGGGCACTCTGATGTAACTCAATCACAATTGGAAACGATCGCTGATTTTCTACAAGTTACTCCTTTACAATTGTTAGGGCTACATGTTTCAGAGCCGGCAATAACTATTGAAGCAAGGTTCCGGGTTCAAGGTTATGAAACAGATCCTGAGGTGAATAAGGCACTGGAGTTTGCTTCTAACTTTCTTACTCACATTGAGGAGTTAAAGCAATTGGGAGGTTAGTATCTATGTTGCCAGAGATACATTCAAGGATATATAAAACTAATGAAAACTATAGACTAGCTAAAATTAGAGCAAGTTCAGCTAGAAAAAAATATGGTATTGAAAACGGGCCTATCAAGAGTCCCGTTTTTTCATATCTTGAACAAGAGAACTGCTACGTTGTAACTTATGGCTTTAACAAAAAAGCAAATATTCTGGGGATGTATATAAAACAAAAAGAAACAAAAATAGTGCTAATTCATAGACATAGAATATTGGGTAATCAGAATTTTACGGCAGCCCATGAGCTTTCGCATGTGCTTTTTGATGAAGAAGATATGTTAGATGTCTGTGTTCCAGAAGGGTATAGTAAAGATTCAAACGAGATTTTGGCAGACTTTTTTGCATCACACTTTTTAATGCCGGAAGAAAGTATTCTAAACGAATATAATTGGGGCACTTTTGAGGTGCAAAAAGTTCATATTCTAAGGTTAAGTGCAAAATATCAAGTTTCATTTATAGCCATGTCTTTAAGATTGTATAATCTAGGAATAATAACCAATGAATTATATCAGAATTATCTTACAAAGAGCAAAAAAGGTAAGTTGAAACTAGTAGAGGCTTGCGAAGCCGAAGGTATCGATCCTAAAGTATTTCAAACACCTGTAGATTCTTACATTTCAGAAAACTACATTAAGTTACTTTTAGGGGCGTATCATAGCGCGAATATAAGCAGATCAGTAATGGTTGACCACTTTATCGCTTTTTTAGAAAAAAATCTAGAGACCGATCTTAAGGAGATAGTAGCTAGGGCAGATTCTACGTACCCAGATGAAGTAGGATGGGACGAGCTATGATTAATAAAATAACAGAAAGCAAAGTTGTTATTGATAATACAACACTTTCTAATTTTTCTTTGGCAGACAATCTACACTTACTAAACGAGGTATTTCAAGGCAATAAAATTATTACAGTTGCTGTAAAGTTAGAATCGTTTGAGAAGGGAAAAGTAAAACGGGATGTTTCAGAGGCAATTAGTTCAGGGTGGTTAGAAGTTCATGAACTACATGGGGTTTTGATGTTAGCGGAGTACTATGCGATCTCTAAAAAACATTCAATGGTCTCTTCTGAAGGTTTTCCGAAATTAGGAGACGGAGAAGCAGCATCCGTCGTTTATGCAAAACATATGGGATATGCGCTAATAACTGATGATAATGGTCCAAAAAAATTAGCGCAGTCATTAGGGATAACAACTTTGGGTACAATAGGAATTTTATATATAGCACAACAAAAAGGCATACTAAGCATTCCGACCTGCAATTTATTATTCTCTGAGATGAAATGCAATGGTGCATATTTTCCTAAAAAATATCAAATGTACAATGACTGTATTTCTGACTTAGAGAGTAAATTTATGCTTAGGAAACATCAATAAATTGTAAAGGGGCCTTTGAAGAGGCCCTTTTATAATTTATTGATGGATATGAACATATCTATAGGGGATGGTTGCTATAGTGAAGAGTCTATCTGGACAGTCACTTCCAGAAGTGATCTTAGATTAAAGTATCTTCACAGCTGCTGGTGAGTTAATTACAGCGTTTGGCCTCCGTCCACCGTAATCATTTGACCCGTCATTGTTTCTTGTTCCAAAGCGGAGCAAATCAATTGCGCTATATCTTCGGGGGTGGCAATGCGTTGCAATAGAAGGTTAGGGGCTAGCCTGTTCATCTGTTCTTCCCTACCTGCCCACCATCGTGTTGCGACAGCACCGGGGACGACGCAGTTGACTCTAATGTTCGGAGCTAAGGCGCGTGCCAACGATTTGGTGAGGCCGTGGACTGCGGATTTGGATACGGCATACGGAAGGGAAGAGCCTAATCCGGTTTGTCCTGCTATACTGCCAAGATTGACGATGGCTCCTTCGTTATTGCGATTCATGTAAGGGGCAACAGCCCGAGCGCAGTAAAACATCCCTTTCACATTCACATCAAACAGCTCGTCCCATATTTCCTCCGTCGCCCCTTCCAGATCAACAAGCGGAATATGCCGTGTAATGCTAGCGTTATTGACTAGCAAATCCACCGTCCCGAATTGTTGCGCCAGCAGCTCAACCATGGCTTGGACTTCCTTGTCTCGGGAAACGTCGGCTTGCATGGCTATTGCCCGCCCACCTTCTTTATTAATGATGTCCGCAGTTTCTTCTGCTTCGGTTCTAGAGCGTGAATAGTTTACGGCTACTATTGCCCCACGCTTAGCAAGCAACAGGCATGTAGCTCGGCCTATCCCTGTACCGCCTCCGGTAACGAGTGCGACTTTGTTTTGTAAATGCATGAGTGCATCCCCCTCTTTTGTTATTTCTCGCTATCAACAATTGTAGATTTGAACTGTGGTTTTGTATAATTGAATGATTTGAACGACGAATTCAATTAAAGTGAATTGTTAATAGGGGCTGTCTATGCGATGGATCTCAAAACATTAAAAACGTTTCAAACGATTGTGAAGTGCGGCAGCTTTATTCGTGCAGCGGATGAACTGAATTATGGGCAGTCTACAGTTACGATGCAAATGCAAAAGCTTGAATCTGACTTAGGGATTCAGCTGCTTGAACGGGGCAAAACGCTCCGGTTGACGGAAGCGGGAAGGCTGCTCTACGAGCAAAGCTTGCCAATCGTAAAAAATATGGAGCAGCTGCAAGCAAACCTGTCAGATATGCAGTTAGGTGAGGCGGGAACTGTTCGGATAGGGGTGACGGAGCCAACGGCAAGCTACCGTTTGCCTGCTATATTGAAGGGATTTCTATTCGATTACCCGAAAATTCAGGTGTCCATAGAGTTTGCTAACACGCCCGTGTTAAGCGAACGGCTGCTCAAGGGCGAGATTGATTTTGCCCTATGCTCGGCGCCGGATTTAGGGGCTGAACTTTATTTTGAACCTTTATTCAAGGAAGAGTTCGTGGTGTTATTGCCGGATAATCACCCGCTTGCCGCACAGACGGCCATTGCGCCAGCAGATATTCAGGGCCATCGGCTGCTCATTACGTCTGCGATTTGCCCATACCGCCGAAAGCTTGAGATGGCGTTGCAGGAAGTGGGGAACTGTTCACTGGACACGATGGAGATTGGCAGCATGGCCGCGCTGAAATATTACGTCGAAAGCGGATTAGGCATCGCGCTCGTTCCCAAGGCTGTTCTGAACCCCGTGCCTGCAGGCACAACGGTACGGGAGATCGGCGGCAGCGGGATCGATATGACGGTTGGGCTGCTTTGTAAATCAGCAGATTATCCATTAAAGCTAGCAAGCGCCAAGCTGTATCAGCGCGTTAAGCAGAAGCTTTTAGAACAGGAAGGGGTTCCCCATGATCTGGATTAGTCCACCTTATGATGCGGACCAAGTATCCGTCATTTCTGTAACAGAGCGGATCGAAAAACAAGCAAGATACGTTAGGCAGGGAGCCGGCGCAGAACATTACGCTATCATTCACTTTGTAATTGAGCCTGGTGGAGGGCATATCGGGTTTGCTAATGCCGGCTAATGGATTTCAAAATTGCTGCTTATATGGGGCTGAGAGAAGTTTTTCAAAATCGATAAGGCAGAATGGAGCGGTGGCAATGGGCAACACGGAAAAGTTTGAGATGATCGCTACTGTATATGACACGCCTGAGCGAATCGAAATTGCAAAGGTATCCTCGGATGCCATTCGTGAATATGTAGGGGACGCCAGCGGCAAGAATGCGATTGATTTTGGCTGCGGAACGGGCCTTGTCGGCATGAGCTTGTTGAACGAGTTTCATTCTGTGCTGTTTCTGGACACTTCTCCTAGCATGATTGATCAAATCGAGCGGAAAATTTCAGATTTAAACCTTCAGAATGCTGATACGTTATGCTTTGATTTTGAAAAGTCGGATTTAACGGAATTGCGGGCTGATTATATTTTTATGGCGCAGGTTTTACTGCATATCCCGGATGTTGAATTCGTTCTGGCGAGGTTATTCGATGTTCTCCATGAGGGCGGGCATCTGCTGATTGTAGATTTTGATAAGAATAAAAATGTTGTATCCGAGTTCGTGCATAACGGGTTCGATCAAGCGGAGCTTGCGGGCCTTATGGCTAAAGTCGGGTACAAGGATGTACAATCCAAAACGTTTCATCATGGCAATAAAATATTTATGGGGCAAGATGCATCGATGTTCGTGCTTGATTCCCGAAAATAGGGGGTTATGGGGTGAGTTGATGGGCGACATCTTCAGATGGAAGACGGAGGCGGCCATTGGGCACCTATGTAAGCTCAAGCCAGCATGAAATGAACGTTTATATTAATCCGATTTTTGCTATAATATTTGGTAGAAATAGAATAGGGAAGAGGGATGGCATTGTCGTATATCGTTGATTTCAAAAATGTGTCTACAGTTGGCCTTGAGTCTTCGCCTGTAGTTGAAACGCTTGCCGGGCTGCGTGCGAATGAAGCGCGTTACTTTATGAGCAAGTACAAGCATGAATTTACGGTTGTGCCTGCTAGCGAAAGCCAGGATAACCTTGATTATGTGAACCGCATTCTGAAGGAAGAACGCAATATCGAGTTTGCGGCCAAGCCTTTGGAAACGTCGCGTTTCCAAGTGGAAAACATTCAATTTACCTACGTTTTCTATGAAGATGGCCTCTCGGTTAACGTCATGTATACGGTGGATGACCCTAAGAAACGGGCTGTAGGCTTCAAGCTTTCCGAGGGGATGGAAGTGCCTAAGGAGCTGGAAGAGAAGTTTAAGTTTGCTAGGCAGAAATCGAAGCTAGCCGGAACGATTCGGGGCTCGTTCTTTGTCATTAAAGGGCAGTATTAATCCGTTTGATAAGGTGAGGCCTTCATTCCGCTATCGGGATGGAGGCTTTATTTGTTCGTTAGCTTCATGCCTGTTATTGGCAATCATTAGAGCGGATCACTTAGCTCACACTAGGAATATACCGACAATTTGAACAACGTTAGGTTGGCTGTCGAATTGCATTCTAGAGAGGTGTCCGTTCTGGTGAATCGAAAACATGTGGCCGTGCTTCTGTGTACATTTCTTCTGCTCTTCCATGTAACAGGCTGCAGCAAGCATGAGCCTCATCTAAGCCAATCCCGATTAGACAAAGCCAAGCCGATTCGCTTATATGGGAACGAAGCTTCGGCACAGACGATGTTTCCATCCAAGTATCCGTCATCGATCGGGGTCATTGTGAACAAAAGCATCTATTTGCCGCAAACCTACAAGCCGCAAGATTTAGTGTATCCGGACGTGCCTTTTCTGTTCCAAGAGAAAATTGAAAAGCGGCAATTGCGATCGGAAGCGGCGATGGCATTGAAGAAAATGTTTGTGGCTGCAAAGAAAGACGGCGTGTATTTGAGCGGGGTATCGGGGTACCGTTCGTATGATACGCAAAAATGGCTGTTCGAGCGCTATATGAAAAGGGACGGCTACTTGGAAGCGATGAAATACAGCGCGTTGCCTGGCACGAGCGAGCATCAGACGGGACTCGCGATTGACGTTAGCGGTGCGGATGGAAAATGTGCTGTATCCTCATGCTTTGCGAATACGAAAGAGGCGCAATGGCTTAGCCAGCATAGTGCTGAATACGGATATATCATTCGGTATGCAAGTGGCAAGGAGCATATTACAGGCTACAAATATGAGCCATGGCATATTCGGTATATTGGGCCGAGCAAGCTCGCGCTCGACATGCACAAACGTGGCGTTTGCTTAGAGGAGTATTACAATGTGTACTCGGCCAAATAAATAACGTTACTCCATAACAAGCCCGCCGTTAACGGGCGTGTAGGTTCCGGTAAGAAACTGCGCGCCACCTCCGGCGAGAAAAGCGATGACGCCGGCCACATCCTCTGGCTCAGCGATCCGGCCAAGCGGCGTAAAGCTGCCAATCATCCGGCTTTCGTCTTCGGAAACCTTGAACGGCCCATCGGCCCTGACGAAGCCGGGGGCTACAACATTGGCTGTGATCCCGTAGGGACCGAATTCTTGCGCAATATACCGCGCGAACGTGTCGAGCCCGCCTTTGGCCGTGCCGAATGCAATGGATTGCGGGGTCGGTTCTTTGCCTTCAGTGCTGGACAGATAGATGATTCGGCCGAATTGCTGTGCCATCATCGTCGGAAGGACAGCTTTCGTCGGCACGAACGCAGCCTTTAACTCATCGGCCAGTTGCCGCTGGAATGGCTCCCAAGAGAGCTCGGCAAAGGAAGTGGCCTTTGCGCCATTGCTTGCATTGCATACGAGCACATCGATTCGTCCGAATGCTGAAATCACGGCTTCGGCGAGCTGTTCCATTTGCTCCTTGTTGCGCACATCCGCCGTCGTCGCCATAGCTTCTCCGCCGTCGGCCACAATCTCGGATATGATAGCTTCAGCAGCTGACGCTTTTTCAAAGCCGTTAACGACAACCTTCGCTCCTTGTTTCGCCAACTGAATGCATGTCGCTCGCCCGATTCCCTGGCCGCCATCGGTAACTATTGCTACTTTTCCGCTTAAGGACATCATGAGTTAATCCCCCTCCCTGAAACGGGTTTTATTCCTTATCCAATGGATCATACTGTCTGGCAATTGCCAGCGCTGCTTGCCTTACTTCCGCGGCGATATATGCAGGTTCAAGCACAATAACATCAGCCATATAATGAAGCACATTGCGAATGAGCCAATGTTCGCTTAAGAAGGATGTCCGCACAATAAGCTGCCCATCGGGCAGCCGTTCAATTTCTTTCTCATCAAAACGGTCCATCACGGATACGGCTACGGACGCTTTAAATTGAAGGGTAACGGGAAAACCTTCAACGGCTCCACTGGTCTCTGGTGCCGTCCACCTGTCATTCAGCTCGGCAAGCGAATCCGGCCGACGAGTAAAGGTTTCGTTCAGTAAGGCCAATTCCCGGATGCGCGTCAGCTTGAAGATGCGATAATCGTTGCGCAACCGGCAATAGCCGTGAAGGTACCATGCGTAATTTTTGAGCACGAGCGTCATCGGCTCTACCTCGCGTGCTTGTTCATCGCCCGTTCTGCTCGTGTAGTTGAATCGGATAAGCATTCGGCCGTCTACAGCTTGGCGAAGCAAATTATACCGGCTTTGGTCCTCTTCGCTGTTCTTCCAGGGGGTAAAATCGATCTGAATACGGTCGCCTTCCCCTGTCCGGCCCTGTTCGGCTTGCGCGACCATCGCACCAACTTTGCTGAGGAGAAGATCCATATTCGAACGGGCATAAGCTTTGGTAGAGTCCAGGCCGCGAAGCGCAGTGGAGAGGGTGGACAGCTCATCGAAGGATAGCAGTTGCCGATCCAGCCGGAAGCTGTCCATAATCTCATAACCGCCTTCCATGCCGGTATAGGAGACGATGGGAATGCCGGCTTGGCCGAGCGAATCGAGATCGCGATAAATGGTGCGCAGGGATACTTCAAGCTGGCTTGCCAACTCCTGCGCTTGCACCCGCTTTCGATTGAGCAGCAAAATCGTAATGGCCATTAACCGTTCAAGCTTCATTGTCATCTCTCCTAAGTCAGCATGTTGCAGCCCGTACGCCTGCCTGCCTGCCGATTAATCTATTAATGTGCGGCTACGAATTCTTCACCTTCGCCTTCGGCAACCGGCTCCATTTTATCCTTCGTCATCAGGAATGCCGCAACAAGCGCCAATACAGCAGGAATGATGCTCCAGGCAAAGGTTGTTCCAATAGAGCTCGATAGCCCGGCAGTAATGGAATCAAGGAGCTGCGGGTCGACCGATTGGCGGAACGCCGGATTCAGCAGTGCATGCGGATCGCTTAAGTTCAGGCCCTCCGGGATCGCAGAGCCGCCCGTGCCAAGTGATTCGGTAAGCTTCGAGAGCAGGCTATGGCTTTGCACAATGCCGAAAATCGTAATGCCGAGCGCCATGCCAAGCGAGCGATTGAAATTTAACGTCGAGCTTGCCGCCCCGCGTTGCGCCGCAGGGAACGAGTGAAGCACAGACGAGCCTAATACCGAGAACGAAGCGCCAATGCCAAGGCCGATCAGAATCATAATCCCTGTGATGGCCAGCCGCGGTGTATCTACTGTAATTTGCGATAAAAGGGCAAGGCCGATCAGCAGCATCGCTAGCGTTCCTATCATAATAGTCCGGTATTGCAGTTTCGTCATTAGAAACCCGCCAATCGTCGCGGTAACGACTGAGCCCATCATCATCGGCAGCAGGGTCAATCCTGAATTCGAGGCGGAACCGCCGAGCACGCCTTGTACGTAGATCGGAATAAAAATCGCCGCGGTCATATAAGCTGCGCCGCTGAGCATGGCCACTAGATTGCTCGTCGTGTACAGCCTGCTGCGGAACAAGCCGAACGAGATGATCGGCTCTGCCGCTTTGCGCTCAACCACGGCAAGCAAGGAAGCGAGAACTACGAAGCCTGCGAACAACCCGATAATTTGCGGAGAATCCCAGGCGTAAGTTTTGCCGCCCAGTTCAAGCCCGAAAATAAAGCAGACAATAGCTCCTACAAGCAGAATAGCGCCAGCCCAATCGATTTTTTGTTTCGAATGCGCTGCGGACTCCTTGTAGAACACAGCAATTATTAGCAAGGCAATGAAGCCGAGCGGCAGATTGATGTAGAAGATCCATGACCAGTTAAGGTGATCGGTAATATATCCGCCGAGCAATGGGCCAACGACGCTCGACAACCCGAACACGGCTCCGAATGCCCCCATCATTTTGCCACGGTCCTTAGGCGGTACCACATCGAACAAAATCGTGAATGCAATAGATACCATCGCACCGGCTCCGACTCCTTGCACAGCCCGATAGATACTTAGCTCCGCAATGGAACCCGCCATGCCACATAATGCAGAGCCAGCCATAAACACGATGATTCCGAAGATGAAGAAGCGCTTGCGGCCATACATATCAGACAGTTTGCCGAAGATCGGCATGCAGGCCATCTCTGCGACCATATAGGCTGTAGTGACCCACACGAACTTGTCGAGCCCTCCCATATCTCCGACGATTGTGCCGATTGCCGTTGAAACAATCGTGTTGTCCATGGACGCCATCAGAATGGCCAGCAGCAGCCCTCCAACGATTGCCCCCAGTTTGTTTTTCATACGATCCCATTCCTTCCTGTACCTGAATTGATTGCTGAACAATCATCTGGGACCATCATAAGCTACCCTTGTTGACAACAGTGTGTCAGGGAAGAAAAGCTCCTTATCATTTCTTTGTATTTTCATTCTTCTGGTATAATGCGATTACGATTTGGAAGGAGTGGCAGAATGGCGCGCGTCTTATTCATAAATGCCGGATCAGAGGGGCATATCAATCCGACCGTTGGCGTGGTGCAAGAGCTTGTTTCGCGCGGCGAAGAGGTCGTTTACTTTTGCATAGAAGCTTATCGGGAGCGAATGGAGAAAGCTGGCGCTTCGGTACGGACAATAGATGGCCAGAAATTGATTAAGGCCTTTATTTCTGGCGGGCGGGATTATTTGCTCGAAAGGGTTAACGGGCTGCTGCTTACGGCGGATATCGTTATACCGAGCGTGCTTGAACAGATAAAGGAGAGCATTTTGATTACATGATCCACGATTCGATGTTCGGCTGCGGGCGGATGCTAGCGCAAATCCTTAAGCTGCCAGCGATCAATTCTTGTACTTCTTTTGCGCAGGCGAATGAAACGTTCGAACAAATGTTGGCGCATTATTATAACACAGCCCCTGCAGAAATCGTTGAACGAGTAGGCGCTAAATATCAAAGCCTGACGGCGGCGGCAAAGCAACAATATGGGGTGGAGATCGAGTCTCCTTATGAAGTGTTCTGTAATCCAGCACCGCTGACGATTGTGTACACAACGAGGGAGTTTCAACCGGAGGGGGACGCGTTCGGGTCATCGTATAAATTCGTCGGTCCATCTATTGCTGTAAGATCGGTTCAAGAAAGCTTCGACATTGCAGCAGTTGAGGGGAAGAGCCCCATTTACATATCGTTAGGCACCGTGTTTAACTGGTCTATAGATTTCTATAAGCTGTGTTTCGAGGCATTCGGGCATACAGAGCATACTGTTGTTATGGCTATTGGCAACAAGGTCCAAGTATCTGATCTAGGCGAGGTGCCCCAGAACTTCATTGTAAAAAATTACGTGCCACAAACCGATGTCCTGCAGCACGCCAAATTGTTCATTACTCATGGCGGCATGAACAGCACGCATGAAGGGCTTTATTACGGGGTTCCGCTCATCATCATTCCGCAAGGCGCGGACCAGCCGGCCATCGCCGGGCAAGTCGCCAATATCGGAGCGGGCATCGCACTGCAGATGAACGGCTTAACTGCCAGCCAACTGCGTGAAGCCGCAGAGCAGGCGTTAAACTCCGCGGATTGCGGGAAAGCTGCCGCACAGATGAGGGCATCCTTTAGAAGCTCAGGCGGGTATCGTCAAGCGGCCGATGAGATTATGGCATTTGTAAGCAATCCAACCTCATGAAAGGAGATAGCACATATGAATCTTGAAGAAGTAAAACGAATTAGCGAGGTATCCAAACCGCGGGCGTACAGTATTATGAAGTGAATATGATCGAGCGCACGATTGGCTATACAAGCGGCAAGCCCGGGGAATCGTATGTAGAGGCTGTTCCGGCTTTTGAATAACGGGCTGTTTTCAGCAAAATAAAAACTGGCTGCGAAGGGAAAGCACCTTCACGGCCAGTTTTTTGTTTACGGCAGCTTAACTTCCGTTGCCATGGTCTTGTAGTCGCTATGCCACCAGGACCAATTGCCATTCTGCCCAAGCGAAGCATAATATTCGAAGTTCGCTTCGCCATCCCCGTCCGTATCCATTGGGAGGGCGACATCGGGCGGAATGCGGTCTTTCTTGCTATACGACTTGTAGTAAGATTCCAACACTTCGTTTTTGAAAGCCTCCGTATGGATATAGCGGTCCGTCCGCTTGATGATGTCCTGCTGCACCGCGGTGTCCGGCGTTGTGTCGAACGCATAGCGGAACAGGATCCGTGTCGGTTTAGAGGTCGTTTTCAAGGACAAGATGCCAGGAACAGCCTTGCTAATTTCTTCACGATAAGTGTCCAACGAAGGTTCGTCTAGCTTGGTGTACGAAGTGCAGCCGCTAAGGAGCGCAACAGCTCCGGCAAGCAGCATCGCCATTCCGATTTTTGTCATAGCAGTGGTCTCCGCTCGTTATTTGAAATACATGAACCCGCCGCCCAGCGAGAAGAAGGAGGTAATGGCGTCAAAATGGGTCCGGTAGTTGATGCTGCGCCGCTGGCCCCACGTTGAAACGGCAATCCAGCGGTTGTCATTGACGTCGCGATAATACTTCGTAATCGTAGCTCGAAAACTTGGATAAGTTCAGCGTAGTGACCGGAGAGTCAATTGTGAGGCCTGCTTTGACATAAGCAGCCGTATTGTCCAGTGTGAATGAGGCATCGCTTGTGACGCGCTTCAATGTTACTTTCTTATCGGTTGCGTATTTCTCTACGGCAGAGGCGAAGGACGAGACCGATGTTTCGCCAAGCACGCCTGGATCGATATAGCTATACATGGTATCCATATGCTTTGCTTGATGCGCGCTTTATTGTCCTCGCTGCGAATCCGGCCATGAATGCCTTCAATCTCAGGGCGGTTGCGCTGGATTTGGCCGGTAACATCAGTTGGCGGACGGTTAACGTCGAATGTAATTTCCGTAAAAGCTGCCGCGCCATCAACATTCGATTTCACTAAATACTGCATCGGCGGAATGAGCACCAATTGGGATGCTGGACCTTTCTGTTGCAGAAGGTTGCGGATCTGGCTAGTAACGCCGTCCCCGATAAAAATATCGTAGGCATCCTCAATAGCCCCGATCGTAATATACCCGACCTCTTTCTCCTTTGAACCATCCACGAGCGGCACAAGATAGGCAAATGGGTTGCCGTCCACATCTATACGTCCAAGCTAGCCAGGTTCTTCAATTTTTCGGCATTGGAACCTTCACCGGCGCAGAAATCGAAGCGAATAGTTGAAGCAACAGAAAGGGGCTGTCCCAAAAGTCGATGGGCGACGACTTTTGGAACAGCCCCCTTGCAAAATTGCTCTATAGCAACTTCAGTTGGTTAATAATATCCTGCGGTTCCGAACGTCTCATGAAATCAGGATTGACATTAGCCGAACGAATCACGCCGGACTGGTCGATGATGAATGTTGAGGGGATCGGGAGAATCCAGCTGTCGGTAGCGTTGTATTCGTCCAGGTTTATTTTGAGCTTATTCGCCATAACCTCTTGCAGATAGGACGGAACCTGGAATAGGACATTATAGCTAGCGGCGACTGAGCCATCCTTATCGCTAAGCACGGGGAACTGAAGGCTTTCTTTGGACTGCTGGGCAAGCGAATTGTCCAGGCTTTGTGGGCTTAGGGCAATCAACTGTCCATTAAGCGCTTCAATTTCCGGCAAAATGTTCTGGTAAGCACGAAGCTGGATATTGCAGAAAGGGCACCAGCCTCCGCGATAAAAGGTCAATACGACCGGGCCTTTGGCAAGCTGTTCGTATAGATTCACTGTGGCACCTGATGAATGGCTCAAGGTGAAGTCTACCGCTTTGCTGCCCTCTGGCAAGCCGTATTGAACTCCTGATTGTTGCTGCTCCCGAATCAAGCGGAATATTTCACTTTGAACATCCTGAGGCACTTTCGCTACAAACTGTTTTTTCACTTCTTCGAGCGTTTGGTTCAGCATTGGGTACTCTCTCCTCATTCTTTTGTAATAAAAAATACCGACCGGTATTTTTAATATATCACAAAGAATCCTGTTGAAAAAGCAAATTTTTCTAAAGAATGGAAGATGTGACCGTACGCGAGTGACAGTAACGCCATAATAATTGTTTAGGCAACAGATTGTTAGCGGCTAAGCAACCCCCATTGCTCACGCCGCCGCCGTTGTGCGGGGCTTCACTCTTGGCGCGAATGGATGGTACAGTATGCATCCCAGTACGCCGCCAGCGGTGTTAAGAATGAGATCATCGACGTCAAATAATCCGATATTGCATAGCAGCTGCGTGCATTCCAAGAGCAGGCTTACTGCGAACGAGAGGGCAAGCACTGCACCGTAGGTTAAGAAGCCCAGTTTTCTATGGGCAAAATAGGCAAGGAATAAGCCTAGCGGAATGAACAAGCCGATATTTCCGTATAGCTGGATGTATTCGTATGCTGCATGGCTTTCCATATTTCCTGCAATGGTACGAAACGGGTCAAGATTGGCCCGCTCTAGCTGATAGGATAGCCGATCCGTATTGGCGAGTGCTGCCCTGCCTTGCCGCCATAGAAATCGAATGTTTACTTCACCAAACTTGAACAAAATGATTTTGGCTAAAATGTACATATATGCCATAAACAACACTGCAACCGGTATCGATAGCTTTGCTTGCATGCGCTTCATCATCTGCATCCCGCCTTTCTCTATTCAGCATAGAGCAGCGGGTTTAATTAAACATAATTAAAACCTTTCGATTTTCTTAATAGTCGGTGGTTTTATGTTTTCGTTAATCCCACAAATAGCGAAATGAAATTACGCTATTTGTGTTAAACTGAGCAAAAGTTCACGTATACGTGCAGAGAAAGGTCGAACATTATTGGAATCCATGACAGATCACAACAAACAACGCTATCGCTTTAGCGAAGCGCCGATATGGGAAATGCAGCGAAAGTATTATGAACAAGAAGGATTGAAGGCGTGGAATAACGACCAAGTGCCGCAATACATCACGAGCAATCCGATGATCGCCTCCGCATATGCAGAGATGATCTTCGGGCTCTTGCAGGATCAGGCGAATAAGGGATGCGCCTCGGAGCCTGTTTATATTGTGGAGCTTGGAGCAGGGGCTGGCCGCCTTGCTTACCATATCTTACATGAGTTGAGCCAGCTGAGGGAGTATGCGGGCATTCCGTTGCCTCCGCTGCGCTATATTATGACGGATTTGGCAATGAACAATGTGTTGGCCTGGCGGGAGCATCCTAGGCTACAACCGTTTATTGCGGAAGGGTTGCTGGATTTTGCGCGATTCGATGCGGTTCACGACACGGTTCTCAACCTCGTTGAGTCAGGCTTAACCATTAGTGAAGGTGATTTAGCGCAGCCGTTAATCATTGTGGCCAATTACTTCTTTGATAGCATTCCACAAGAATTGATTTACGTTGGTGAGGGGCACATTTATGAGGCGGATGTAATCATTGAAACCCCCGAGCAGCAGGATTCGTTAAAACCGTCCGAGTGGTTGAGCCAAATCGAGCTAGAATACACGCATCGGCGAGCGCCCGAGTACGAACAAGAAACCTACCCTTACCGAGAGGTTATCGCCATCTATCAGGAGCAATTGGAGGACTCGCATTTATTGTTTCCTGCCGCCGGGCTAGCTTGCTTGGAGCGGCTCAATCAGTTATCCCATGCGGGATTTTTACTGATTACTGCGGACAAAGGGGACCACTTGCTTGATAATTGGAAGTTTGCTGATCCGCCGGAGCTGATTTTGCATGGCAGCTTTTCTTTAACGGCTAATTACCACGCGATTCAGCATGCTTTTGAACAAAGAGGGGCAGTGGCGCTTTACCCCCCACATCATTATAAAAATATAAACGTCGGCTGTATTCTCCATCTGGACCAGCCGAAGGGTTACCCCCATACAAGATTAGCCTACCGCCGCTGTATCGAACGTTTTGGCCCGGATGAGTTCTTCTCCCTGAAGGAATGGGTCGATGGCAACTTAGGCAGCATGGGCATGCAGCAGCTATTAAGCTTTTGGCGCTTGGGCGGATACGATGCGGAATTTTTCATTCAAAGTGCGAAGCAGATCGTAAGCCTGCTGCCAGATGCGAATGATGAGGAAAAGCAGGATTTGTTAAGAGGCATACAATTGATGTGGTCATCGTACTATGCTATGGAGCAGCGTTATGATCTAGCGCTCGATGCGGGATTGGTGCTGTTCGATATGGACATGTACGAAGAATCCAAGTATTTTCTGGAAATATCGGTTAACCACAACGATGAGGAAGCCGTATCAACCGTATACTATTGCTTGGCCATCTGTTGCTTCGAGTTGGAGCTGGAGGAAGAGGCATTGGGCCACACCAGGAAGTTGTTAGAGCTGGAGCCTGACCATGAAGAAGCGTTGGCCATGCTAAGCGAATTTGAGCTGCGTTAACCAATGCGTTAAGGAATACAGCAGTCTAGGGCGTGTCCTTCCCCGTCCTTAGGCTGCTGTTTTTTATTGCACAACCGGGAGTTGATGTTGGCTAAGCAGATAAGGTGTTTCATCCTTATATTGACATATCAAATTAACAGTACTACAATGCGTAGTATATAAGGATGTGATGGCGTGAATATCAAAAAGCTGAATGTGGACGGAGAGGGATTGAATCGCTTTTTTGGTCCGCTTGAAGCGAGGATTATGGACCTGCTCTGGTCTTCCGAGGGCATGAGCATCAAGGAAGTTCAATCGATTCTTAATCAGAACAACCCGATTTCCATTAATGCGGTAACAACGGTTATGAACCGCCTGCTGTCCAAAGGCCACCTGTCCAAAGTGCTAATCGGAACCGGCCGCACTCAAGCGTCGCGGTTCAGCACGGTACAGTCGAAGGAGCAGTTTCTCTCGGACCAGACGAAGGCGGTATCGCAGGGGCTTATTCAGGAGTACGGCAGCTTGGTCGTCAGCCATATGATCGATGCGCTTGAGGATGTGGACCAAGAGCTGATTGCGAAGCTGGAAAGTAAATTAAGCGAAATTAAAAAGAGGAACAAGAAATGAGCCCCCGGGTTAAGCTTAAATGGATAGCTGTGATGGCGCCTGTTTTTATGGCATTGTTCGTCGTTCAGCTTACGCTGTACATTGTCAACGCTGCTGCGGGCAATGAAGCGCAGTGTATGCTCGTCACTTACATCGAAGGCGGGCTCATTCTCGGATATACACTTGCTAGAGCCATTTGGCGGATCGCTGCACAAGTGTATTTATCGAAGAAGTGGCTTAAGCATTTTCGCTCAATTCAGGATACCAAGTTATCGAAGCGCCTAGCCTATAAGTACCGCAGCTTGGGAACTGAAATTGTAGTTGTGAGGGACGAATCGTTTGTGGCGTTAGCCATTGGCATGCGGAGGCCGGCTATCGTTGTTTCGACGGCTGTACTCCATATGTTCGATGATAAAGAAGTGAATGCGATCATTCTGCATGAATGGCATCATTGCCTGAATCGTGATAACGCGAAGTTGTTTCTCATCAAGCTGCAGGCAGAAGCGTTTGGGTATTTGCCGATTATGCGTGCCATCTTTCGCTATTGCCAAACCTGGACGGAACTGGCCGCCGACCGCTTTGCCATGCGCCGGATGGGTACGGCACTGCCTTTGGCCAGTGTACTTCTGAAGCTTTCGAAGTTATCTCGCGGCAGGCTTCACTCCGCTGCCCTACATTTTACGACTGCCACGATGGATTATCGCATCGCGCAAGTTCTTGAGCCCGACAAGCCAATAAAGGTAAAGGTTGCTTGGCGCAGGCCGCTTATGATATCCGTTATGCTGCTGCTATTGTTGCTTCTAAGTGGGGATTCTTAGCCCCACATTTTTTTGAATAATCATACTACACAATGTAGTCTAATTGAGGGAGGATGGCGATGAGCATTGTATTATTTAAGATCGGAGAGTTTACGATCTACACGCATGGCGTTATCACAGCTCTAGCAGCTTTGTTGGCGCTGGGTATGGCTCATTATTTAGCAGCGAACACCCCATTTCGGGAGCATGTACTGAATATGGTGCCTTATCTGTTTGTTGGGGCGATTCTGTTTGCGCGAATCTGGCATGTTTTCTTTTTTCAATGGGGGTACTACTCGAAGCACTTATCAGAAATCGTAGCGATCTGGAACGGCGGAATTTCGGTGCAAGGCTCGTTAATTGGCGGCTTCTTGGCGATGCTCTACTATACGAGGAAGCATCACATTTCCTTCTGGAAGCTTGCCGATTTATTGGCTCCGGCTATCGTGTTAGGCCAATCAATTGGCAGAATCGCCTGTTTTATGAATGGAGATGCGTTCGGATCACCGACTGGACTGGGCTTCGGCATGGTTTATCGCGAAGGCACGGGTGCTTATGAGGCATATGGTTCCCAGCCGTTATGGCCAGCAGAGCTGTTCGAGAGCCAGTGGGACCTGATTGTATTCACCCTTCTCATGCTAGTAAGGAGAAGAAAATGGACAGCCGGCTTGTTGTTCTTGGCTTATAATATCCTATACTCGTTCGGGCGGTTTAACTTGGAGTGGCTGAGAGGGGATTCCCCGCGTTACGCGTTCCATTGGACGGCTGGGCAATGGACCAGCTTTTGCGTTATTGTAGCTAGCTTGGGCATGATGGCCTTTCTTTATTTGTTGGACCGAACCAAGGCGAAGGAGGGATTGCACTGAAAGGGTTAGAGATCAGCATGGCCATAACCTTTGCTTTAATCTTAGGCAGGTATGTAATGGGCAACCCAATAAGAGGAAAAATGAGGCGAATTATCTGGAGCCTAACTGTGGCAATGATAGCTGCTCATGTTGTGTTTGAAGGCATACGCTTGCAAATGATCCTATGCTATGCCTGTTATATAATGCTGGGGTTAAGTATCGTTATGCGTAAAATGCTAAAGGGCAAGAAGCAGTTAACAGGCACACCCAGTAGGTTGAAGCGGATAATCATCGGTGTTGTTGGGTCACTGGCGTTGTCGGCAGCCCTCTGGATTCCGCTATATGCGCTGCCAACCATAAAGTTGCCGGAACCAACAGGTCCGTATGCGATTGGGGTGGCCAATTACAATTGGGTTGATAGGAACAGGATAGAACCATTTACTCACGATGGCTATAGGGAGGTGGCTGCCCGGATATGGTATCCGGCTTCCATGAAGTGGGATTTACAGCGGGCACCTTATGCATACGATTCGCAGCAGTTGCAAGAGATTACAAAAGAACAACCGCTATACGCATTATTTGGCTCACTCATGAGTGCTCGAACACATTCGTACGAGTCTGCCATTGTTGCGCCGGATTTGGCCCGATATCCCGTCCTGCTGATGTCTCCGGGTTATGGAATGTCCAGTTACATGTATACAAGCTTCACGGAGGAAATGGCCAGCCATGGTTATATCGTTGTAGCTGTTGAGCATTCTTATTTCTCGATTCTTCCGGCTTTTTCTGCTGCAGGCCAAGTGAGAAAAGGAATGGTCGAGCTGGATCCTTTCGATTGGCCCTCTATGGCGGCTGATACGCAAAATCGGGTGGAGGATATGAAATTTGCCTTAGGCCAGCTCGAACGAATTAATGGGGCTGATCCTCAGTCCATATTGAACGGCAAATTAGATTTGCAACGTATCGGAGCGTTCGGCCATTCTGGCGGCGGCGCAGTTGCCATGCAGTTGTTGAGCCAGGATGGGCGTGTCTCAGCAGCCGTTCAGATGGATGGTTTTCCATATGGGCAATATATGAATAATGGGTTGGCGAAGCCTTTCATGTACATGCTAGAACCGTCAAATGAGGCGTTTGCATCTAAAAGCCTCTCGGAATCGGTATGGTCCGATCCTTCTGAGTATCCGGGGCTTCTCACAATAGAAGATTACCATCGTGAAGCTGAAGAGGTTAGCCGTAGAATGAAAGGGATATTCAAGCATGGCGGAACCAAATGGATTGTGCCTGAAGCCCATCATTTTAGCTTCACGGATTTAACATTAATCGCTCCCCTCCTATTCCCACCCAATATGGCATTGCAAAATGATATAAAGAAAAACCTGTTGCATTTCTTTGATGAACAGTTCAAAGGAGTATCTGGGGGAAGCACTGTACAGGCGGCTGGATGAGGCATGGCAACAGGAAGCCCATTCCAAATTATGAGTTGACTGCTAGAAGGAAAGGCGTTACTATTACATTATTCCTAGTAAGTCTATATGATATTACGAGTTAATGCGACCGGAACAACCGGAGCCCCCATCTTAATGGATGAGCGGGCTCCTTTTTTATTGCATTTGCATCCCAAAGGAGAGTGCCTGCTATGAGCAAACCCCAGAAAAAAATGCACCTGAATGTTTTCCTTATGAACCTCGGCCATCATGAGGCGGCTTGGCGCCGGAAGGATACGGGACCGAAGCATGCAACGGATATTCGATATTTCACGCGTCTTGCGCAAATCGCGGAAAAGGCAAAGTTCGACTCGCTGTTCCTGGCAGATGTGCTGTCCGTCGGAAAGAATGTCCGACACGGTTCCTTCGTCGGGCTTGAGCCGTTCACGTTGTTATCCGCGCTGGCTGCCGTAACGGAGCATATCGGCCTAATCGGCACCGTTTCGACGACCTTCAACGAGCCATTCCATGTTGCGCGCAAATTCGCTTCATTGGACCATATCAGCAATGGGCGCGCGGGCTGGAACATCGTCACCTCGGCAAGCGAGTTTGAAGCGGCTAATTTCAGTAAAGAAGAGCATCTGCAGCATGCCAAGCGGTATGAGCGGGCACGTGAATTCCTCGATGTTGCCACCAAGCTATGGGATAGCTGGCAAGACGATGCGATCGTCTTCGATCGCGAATCCGGGATCTTCGCGGACGATTCCAAGGTAAATGCAATTAACCATGAGGGCACTTACTTCAATGTGAACGGGCCCCTTAATGTCCCTCGTACCCCACAAGGTTATCCCGTGCTTGTGCAAGCGGGTTCCTCTGAGGATGGCAAGGAATTCGCAGCGCAGTACGCCGAGGCGATCTTCACCGCGCAGCAGACGTTGGCAGAGGGGCAGCAGTTCTACGCGGATGTAAAAGGGCGGTTGGCGAAGTACGGCCGCCATCCTGGCCAAATTAAGATTTTGCCGGGAATCTGCCCGATTATCGCGCCGACCGAATCGGAAGCGAAGGAGCGGGAGCAGGAATTGAATGAACTGACGGTGCCTGCTTATGGCCTTAATCAGCTTTCGGGGATTATCGGGATTGACCTATCCTCGTATCCGCTCGATGGCCCGTTGCCGGAGCTGCCTCCGCTCAATGAGATTAACGGCAATAAGAGCCGTTATTCGCTCGTAACCGAACTGGCTGCGAGAGAGAAATTGACGATTCGCCAGCTTATTGGCAAGTTGGCCGGAGGCCGTGGGCATCGGGTGTTCGCGGGGACTGCCGTTCAGGTGGCTGACCAATTGGAGGAATGGTTCACGCAAGGAGCGAGCGATGGGTTCAACGTGATGCCTCCGTATTTGCCGGCAGGCTTGGAGGATTTTGCACAGCTAGTCGTGCCGGAGCTGCAGCGTAGAGGCTTGTTCCGGACGGAGTACGAGAGCCGTACACTCCGAGGCAACTATGGCTTGGCGCGCCCGTCGAATCGATGGGTTTCCCAGCAGGAAAGCAATGCATCAGATGAAATTTTCAGCCACACAAAATAGCGTACGCAATGGCCGTGAGCCAAATTGACGGAGAGGATGGTTGTTAAGATGAGCTACAATTTAGAGGGAAAAACGGCGGTCGTGACCGGGGGCAGTGCCGGGATTGGCCTAGCGATTGCAAAGAAATTGCATGCCGAAGGTGTGCATGTGCTTATAGCTGCCAGAGACGAGGAGCGGCTTCGCCTGGCGAAAGAGACGATTTTAAACGCTGGCACACAAGGTTCAGAAGGGGCTAAAGTCGTTTCAATCCAAGCGGATTTAAGTGAGGCAGACAGCGCTAAGCGAATTATTGATGCTGCGCTAGACGCATTCGGAAAAGTCGATATTTTGGTTAATAATGCGGGATCAGCGAAGTCAGGTGCGTTTTTGGAACTGACGGACGAGGATTTTACAAGCACATGGAACTTGAAGCTGCTCGGCTACATTCGTACGATTCGTGCAGTGCTTCCTCATTTAATTAAACAAGGTGACGGGCGCATCGTGAATATCGTCGGCACGGCGAGCAGGGCGCCTTCCCCTACCTTCCTGCCCGGAGGCACGACCAATGCCGCTCTGCTGAACTTCTCCAAGGGAATTGCGAGAGAGCTTGCCCCGCAGGGGATAAGGCTGAACGTCATCTCACCGGGCTTAACTCAGACGGGCAGGGCGGAAGAGCTCGCTGTGCAACAAGCAGCTGCCCGGGGAATCTCGATTGAAGATTACAAAGCCCAGTTCCACGCAGCTATCCCGATCGGCCGGGCGGTCTATCCAGACGAGGTAGCCGATCTCGCACTTTTCCTCGTATCGGACCTTTCCGCTTCCATTTCAGGGGCAGAAGTCGTCATTGACGGCGGCCATCAGCCGGGTCTCTAACACATTGCAGCCAACCTCTGGTTTACCGGGGGTTGGCTTTTGTATTTCTCTATTGTTCCCCCATCTGCACCTAGAATATATTTCTAAAACAACCAATACAATGCCAAGTGGGTAATTTAGAAAATTGGCAGGGGGGATGTTGAAGTGGGCAAAAAGAAGATAGCCATCATCGGGGCGGGGATTGCGGGAGTGACGTTAGCCTATGCGCTGCAACGGAGCGGCCAGTTTAATTACAAGCTCATCATGTCCGACGATGCGGAAGAGATTCGGAATGGCCGCATAAGGTCGACCCAGGTTCATTTTGAGCGCTTATTGCAAACCGAGGCCCGCTATCAGATTCAGGATTATGGCGATGCCAGTGAAATCAAAAGCATTGAATTGCGCATAAATGGACAGAGGCTATTTGAAGGGAATCTGCAGGGCCGAGCCGTTAGCCAAGACCAACGCGTATACTTATCCTCTTTGATCGACGGGCTTCAGGCATGCGGGGCAGATATCCAAAAGGCGCGTTTGGACAGCGGCGATTTGGCCGGCCTGGCGGAGTCATTCGATCTTATTGTCGATTGTACAGGCAAGAAGGGTCCGCTGGCTTCTTTTCCGCCCTATGGGCAGCTGCTTAACGCCCCCATGTCTCCGCAAAGAATGATTACAGGCGGCATGTTCCATGGATTAGCGGCGGATAACAGCCATCGGATCGGCTTTTACCTTATTCCGGGGCAAGGGGAGCTGTTCGAGTTCCCAACGGTAACAAAGTACGGCCCGGCCCACGCTTTATTGCTCGAAGCGGTTCCGGGAGGCACGCTGGACCGGATCAAAGGAAATCCAGGTCCAGAAGCGCTCGCCAAGGAGATGCTGGCTATTATTCAGGGTGATTTTCCCCATGTCTATGAAAGAGTCCAGTTAGATGCATTCCGTCTCGTTGACCCGTTGTCTTCGATACGGATGGCGATACAGCCGGAGTTTCGCATCCCCTACACGACTGTGAACGGAACCCTTGTAATTGGCTGCGGGGATAGCGCTGTGCTGAATGATCCGATTACGGGCCAAGGGGCGAATGCTGCCTCGTTTTGTGCCAATGCCCTATATGAAGTGCTCTCAAGCTCAGCTGATCAACCATGGGATATTATTGTCGGTGAGCGCTATTGGGAGGCCACGAAGGAATATATGACGAAGATGTCGGAGTGGACGAATGCTATGATGGGTCCGCCATCGCAAGGATTCTCTGCATATATAGATAAAGCTTCGAAGAGCCAGGAGAGCGCCGATGCGTTTGTTCAATTGTTTACGAACCCAGTAACTGCGCACGCTGCATATTTTTCTTAATATTTTTGCTAGAATGGAGGGAAATAGCATAGGCCTTTATCACGGGATATCGATGTTAGCCTAATGGGGAGAGTCGCTCATGTTCTTCTTTAAGAAAAATAAAAGCCTTACAGAACAGGACCTGCGAGCTTTAGTTGAAGGCTTGGAGCAGGCTTATATGAATAAGGATGAGCAAGGGTTGACGGCAAGGTTTCACCCGAGCAAGAGGGGGATCACCTTCTTAAATCATTTTCAACTGATGCTGAACTTTCAAATCTATCATATACAGTCTGAAATGCTCGGATTCGAATTGCTGGAGCTAGATGGCGCCCGTGCCGTCTTCACCTATACGCGAAAGCACATGCATACCTGCTTGAATCCCGCCGATGAGCGTGAGGAGAAGCAAGACCATATTAAAAGCTTTTACGTGGAGGCTGTAAAGGAGAACGGTTCTATCTGGATTACGAGATACAGCCCATACAGCCTGATCTATGTAGATAAGAAGGGTGAACCGCTGGCTGGCGTGGATGCGGCGATTCCTCCAGGCGAGGAGCTTAATCCGGGCATTGCCCGCTATATCCCTTATTTTCAGTTGGACGGCTATATGCCGGCTACCCTGCATGTATACAGCAACAGCCAATACATCGGGTTTTACCCGCAAGGGGAGTCCGGCAGGTATCGCACCTCGCGCACGTTTTCGATTGATTACTATGATAAGCTGGAGGCTGCCTCTGTGAAGGAGCATACAGAAGACTATATTTCCCATGAAATCATAGTGGCTGCTGAAGTGCTTCATCAGGCGGAGCGCAGCTCGATCATTGAAACGCAGTATATGAAAAATAATGCGCTGGAGCATGAGCTAGTTGCCAGCTTGTTGGCCGAGGATGGCTTCTATATGATCCGCTACTTGTATAAAACAGGGGAGCTGCTGCCTTCGGGAGAGCGGGAAAAGTGGATGCGGGAGATGCTTGCAATGCTAGCCGCCGTATAGAACAGGCCATCCCGCCAAGGTTCGGACAAATCTAAATATACGGTGCAACCCCTTGAACGATGCGTTCAGGGGGTTTTGAGAATGGTTTGGATCGGAGCGGGATAGAATACCAAAGGCAGCTCATCGGGCTACAACACACAATACTAATGATGTTTAGAGGTGATCGTATGGCAGGAAGAAATAACAGGCCGGATAATGATGGTCCAGCAGGCAAGCCGGGCAGGCTAGACCAGTATGGCGCTAAACTTGGCTCAAGCAATGAGGAAGAATTTGAAGAGGCGTTCCAACAGGCAGTCGACGCCGCTTCGGCGGAGCGCTTTGACGAGCAGAACGAAACGCACTAACAGCGGCTTCGGAGCCGCGGGCTGATTTGGGCCTGTCACATCTGCCCGTACTTTCACAAAAAGCTGTCTCAAAAGTCGTTGCCAATAGACTTTGATATGCTCCCTATACGGTAGACAGGTGAAATAATAAAACCTGTGTTGCCGTAAAGGGAGCATTTTTCGTGTCCAAAAAAGAACATACTGCCTCAGAGAAATTCGCTATCGTTCAGGAGATCGAG
>NZ_WSTC01000017.1 GCF_009789195.1 Paenibacillus sp. MMS18-CY102
GATTCGCCGCTTTCTTGTAGTCCTGCTCGTTTGCAAGACAATACAGAACAATGTCAATCCTCTCCTGGTATGTTGTTGAGCGTCCTTTTGTCATAGCCGGTGATCCCCCTGTATAAGCATTTAAGCTGCTATGACCATTATACTTCTTAACCCAGCTCGCAAGTTGACATCGGCTGGCAATCTTATATTTGTCGATTACCTGATATTGCGATAATCCCCCCTCAAGATGATCCTTGACGGCTTGAAGTTTAAGCTCAGCGGAATAACTGCGATTATGGATACGGGGCTCTAATCCCTCATAGCCGTACACGCGATAACGACGACGCCATTTGGCAAGAGTTGTTTTGCTGATACCGAACTTTCTAACCGCCTCTTTAACGCCTATACAACCATCCTCGATCTTCTGAACGATAGCGAATTTATCTGAGGCGGTATGTTCTTTTTTTGACATGAAAAATGCTCCCTATACGGCAACACAGGTTTTATTATTTCACCTGTCTACCGTATAGGGAGCATATCATGTTCTGGGCAGCCTCCTTAATCAAGGGCTGCTCCATCATGGAGCAGCCCTTGGCTTTCATGCCGAACGCAAGATGCGATTCGGTTTTTTTATAGGTCTTTCCAGCGTTGAACAGTCAGGTTCAACGTTTGCGCTCCGCCGCTAGTCGTAATGGAACGGTTCGCGATATCACTGCCATTGGAGTTGATTTCTACGTTCGTCCATGCGCCACGCGTGAATTTGTAAGAAACTGCCGTGCCTGCTGCAAGTGGAAGCGTAATCGAATACGTTCCGTTTGCATTGCGCGTCATCTTGTAGTTAACATCAGCAGCATTCCAAGCGTTTAACGTGCTTGCGATGTAAACATCAGCGTTAGCAGGCGTATTTGCTGGCACCGACAGTGTAATCGTCAAGCTATCCGCTTGCGGTACGCCTGTCGAGATCGAACCATTCACGAGCGTGTAGGTGCCAACACCGAACGAGTAGTTCGCAGAGTTGTTGCTATCCCACGATCCGGATCCGTTATTGAACGCAGCTTTTAAGCCAGTTGCTGCACCCAAGTCAATCGTCGCAACACTGTAGCCTGCATAGGATGATGCTGTCATAGCTACACCTGGTGCTGTCGTCCAAGTCGTCGTGCCATTCAAGCTGTAATGGATATACTTGTTCGTGAAGTTTGTGTTTTTGTAATAGATTGTTACAGAATTTGTGCCAGCCTGTGGTGTTGTTACCGTCAGGCCCGTGCTAGCCGTCGATTTGTTGCCTGCTGCATCATACGCTTTAACGGTGTAAACATACGTTGTATTCGCCGCTACCGTTTGATCCGTGTAGCTTGCCGTTGCCGAAGTTCCCTTGAGAACACCGTCACGATAAACCTCATAACCTGTTACGCCAACATTATCCGAAGATGCCGTCCACGTCAGTGGTACAGACGTTGCCGTTACCGTTCCTGCCGTTACGTTAATCGGCGAAGTTGGCGCTTGCGTATCTACACCGCTAGGCGTAGTTACCGGCAAGCCTGTGCTGGCAGTGGATTTGTTGCCTGCTGCGTCATAAGCTTTTACCGTATAGACATACGTCGTATTCGCTACAGCTGTTGTATCCGTGTAGCTTGTCGTTGCTGTCGTTCCCTTGAGAACGCCGTCGCGATAAACCTCATAACCTGTAACGCCAACATTGTCAGTCGATGCTGTCCACGTCAGTGGCACAGACGTTGCCGTCACCGTGCCTGCTGTAACGTTCGTTGGTGTCGTTGGCGCTGTTGGATCTCCGCCAGTTGGGCCTCCAGCTGTAATCGCGCCTGCATTGAACGTCCACGTACCGAGGTTAAATTTGTAATTCAATCCGCCATTGTTATCCCACGTGCCGCTGCCGTTATTGAATACTGCTTCCAATTGTGTAGCATCGCCAACGTTAACCGTAAACTTGTTGTAGCCAGCAACTTCCGATGCAGGCATTGCTACGCCTGGCGCCGTCGTCCAAGTGCCGCCTACTGGACGGTAGTGAATGAACGGTGTTGTGTAACCTTGTTTGTAATAAACGGTTACCGAATTCGTGCCAGCTACTGGTGTCGTTATCGGCAAAATTGTGCTCAATGCCGATTTGTTACCAGCAGCATCGAATGCCTTCACCGTATAAGAATAGGAAGTGCTAGCTTGTACCGTATTGTCCGTGTACGAAGGTGTCGCCGAAGTTCCTTTCAACACACCATCACGGTAAATTTCGTAACCCGTTACATTTACATTGTCTGTCGAAGCTGTCCATGTGATCGTAGCGGACGAGCTAGTTACCGTACCAGCCGTCAATCCCGTCGGAATCGAAGGCGCTTCTGTATCGACTACCGTTTGTTGAATTGCATAAATTTTGGAAGAGTTTGCACCAACGGATACTGTAATTTGCTTGCCTGTTACACCGCCCGATTGAACGGTTACCGTATCTGTACCCAATTGGTTCGTTAATACCGTACCAACTGCCAGCGTGCTCTCTGTACGAAGCGGGATCGTAACCGTTTGCGTGCCGGAAGATGCATTGCTGAATACGCCGATTACTTCTTGTCCTGCATTCGTACCGGAATCAACGCGGCGGGAGAATGCATACAGATTTTGTGCTGCCCACATTTCGCGTTGTTTGCCCGTACGAAGCGCTGCATAATTTTTACGAATGCCATTCAGTTTAGCAACAAATTGATACGTGTCTGTATTTTGGTTGAAATAGTCCTGGATCACATTGCCGTTGCTGTCGCGCTTCACCATCGACCAGCGGTTCCATGTATCAGCGATGCCGCCCGTCATAATTTGGTCGTTGCCATTGCCTTTGTTTTGCTCTGTGCCTTGGAAGACAACTGGCAAACCGCGCATCGTGAAGATGAATGCAAGTGCATTTTGCAGCTTCTGAACACTGCCGCCAGCTTCAGTCAAGAAACGGTTGCGGTCATGGTTATCGATGAACGTTACCATGTGGTTCTCGGAGCCGTTATAGCGGAAATCCTGTGCCAATGTGCTCTTAACGTTAGATTCGAACGATTGGCCGTAAGCGAATGAATTCAATACAGAGAAGAACATCGGGAAGTCGAGCATGCCCCACTCTGCATTGCTGCCTACCCAGCGGGAAACGAATTCTGCATTGCCGTCAAAGTTTTCGCCGAACGTGTTCACGCCCAGATAAGATTGCAGTTCATGAAGAACGGAAGGATTAACCAGCTTCGCAGCATCGACACGCGCGCCGTCTGCGCCCGTATAGTCGAACCAGCCTTTAATCGAATCGAACATTGCTGACTTTGCTTGTGCATTGTCGAAGTCGATATCGTCCAATCCTGCCAAGTCATGGTTTTCGAGATAGTCTTGCGTTGCTGCCGTATAGCTGCCATCAACCAACGACCAGTTAATATCGCCGTTATGGTGATACCACGATGGGTTGTTGAACGGAGCTGCTGGCTGGAGGCCCGCAATGTCGTAGAAATTGTTCGTGTTCAGCATGTAATCGCCAACATGGTTTGGCACGACGTCGATGATGACTTTAATGCCCATGCTGTGAGCTGTGTCTACGAGCTCCTTCAGCTTTTCTTTCGTGCCGAAGAACGGGTTCGCTTTGTTCGGATCTTTTACATTGTAGCCGTGGTATGCCGTATTGCGGCCTGTACCATTATTGTCACGGCTAGTGATTTGTGGTTCGGCAATCGGCGAAATCCAGATCGCCGTGTATCCCATATTTTTGATATATGGAAGCTTGTTAATAACGCCTTGCCAGTCTCCGCCTTTCATATAACGGAAATCCTCGTCAGAGTTTTCAGCATAACGAATAGCTGAACCTGTTGCATTATTAGACGTATCGCCGTCCGAGAAACGGTCAACCATAATTTGATAAATCGTGTCATTCTCGTCAAGGCCATTGCCAATCTTAGCTGCTTCTGCTTGCTTCGCAGGCAGCGGCTGAACGATTCCTGTCAACATAAACGCTGCAAGCAATGCGATTAAGGAAAATTTCCAAATCGACTTTTTCGTTTTGCTCTTCGTCTTACGCATGAATACATAACCTCCTAAATAGTGCTTCTATAATCTAAATCTAAAATCAAAGATCTTTCCACTTCTGCACAGTTAACGACAAAGTGGAAGCGCCTGATGGCACGGTATAAGCACGGTTCGCAATATCTGCTCCATTAGAGGCAACTTCAACGTTGCTCCAAGTTCCGCGCGTAAACTTGTACGTGAGCGCAGTTCCCGCTGAAATCGGCAACATAATCGAATATTTGCCGTCACTGCCGCGTGTCAGCTTGTAGGCTGGATCAATTGGATTCCAGCTGTTCATGCTGCCCGAGAGATAGACATCTGCTGTCGCAGGCGTATTCGCAGGCACAGTTAGCGTAATCGTAACTCCCTGTGTAGCTGGCGGTGGCGTAACTGGCACTCCAGCTGTGATCGTGCCTGAACTGTAAGTCCAAGTGCCAATGCCGAAGTTGTAGTTATTGCCCCCATTGTTATCCCAGGTTCCAGAACCATTATTGAATACCGCCTCTAGTCCTGTTGCCGATCCGATATCAACCGTAATCTTGAAATATCCTGACACTTCAGCTGCTGCCATCTGTACGCCTGGCGCAGTCGTCCATGTTCCGCCCGTCGGACGGTAGTGGATATAAGGCGTTCCATAGCCCGGCTTGTAGTAGACGGTTACTTTGTTCGTACCTGGCACTGGCAGCGTTACGCTAACCGGCGTGCTTGATGCGGATTTGTTGCCTGCAGCGTCTGCTGCACGCACCGCGTAGGCATGCGTAGCGCCTGGCGTACGTCCGTTATCGGTATACGATAATGAAGTCGTCTGTACGATTACAGCCCCATCACGCAGTACTTCGTAGCTGGTAACGCCAACATTGTCAGTCGATGCGCTCCAACCAATCTGCACGGACGTTCCTGTCACTGCAGCCGTAGCCGTCACACCCGCAGGCACCGTTGGCGCCACCGTATCTGCTGGCACTGGCAGCGTTACGCTAACCGGCGTGCTTGATGCGGATTTGTTGCCTGCAGCGTCTGCCGCACGCACCGTGTACGCATGCGTAGCGCCTGGCGTACGTCCGTTGTCGGTATACGATAATGAATTCGTCTGTACGATTACAGCCCCATCACGCAGTACTTCGTAGCTTGTAACGCCAACATTGTCAGTCGAAGCGCTCCAGCCAATCTGTACGGACGTTCCAGCCGGTGCAGCCGTTGCCGTCACGCCAGCCGGAACCGTTGGCGCTTCTGTATCCGTTGGAGCCGGAGGCGTTGGCGCACCTGCCGTAATCGTGCCTCCACTGAATGTCCAGGTGCCCAGGCCAAAGGTGTAGTTCTTGCCGCCATTGTTGTCCCAAGTTCCAGAACCATTGTTAAAGACGGCTTCAAGCCCTGTCGCAGTTCCCAAATCAATCGTTTTCTTGAAGTAACCTGCCGTCTCCGCCGCTGGCATTGCAACGCCCGGAGCTGTCGTCCACGTACCGCCAGTTGGGCGGTAGTGAATGTATGGCGCCGCATAACCCGGTTTGTAATAGATGGTTACTTCATTGCTTTGATTGTTCGTCGAGAAGCCTACAGGCGCGCTCTTGCCAGATACATTGCCTGCCGCATCCTTCGCCGAGATTTCATACGAATAGGAAGTGAGCGAAGCCAATCCGCTATCGGTAAATGTCGGTGTAGTGCTCGTTCCGACAACTGCGCCGTTGCGGGAAATTTCATAGCTTGTTACGCCCTTATTGTCCGTCGAAGGTGTCCACGCAAGCGTAATCGTCGTACGGGATTGCGATGGCGACGTTACGTTCGTTGGTGCTGTCGGAGCTTCCGTATCCGGTACGATCGGTTTATCCGTCAGGAATGGATAAGTGCCTTTGATCGTTCCGTTAACGTCTTCTACGATTTTTCCGCCTTCGTTTTTGTACGTGCCTGCGCCAACGTATACCGTTTGAATATCGCTCTTCGTCACATTGCCTTTAGCATCTACTGCCTCAATGTAGTAATCGACGAGTTGGTCGCGGTAATCGCTCAGATACGTATAGTACAGGTCACCTGTTTCTTGTGCCTTCAGCTTCTGAAGCACAGCTGTCGTTGAAGGCTGCCAAGCTACGCCGTTCATATCCGGTTTCATATCGCGGCGGTTCATGCTGTAGCTCGTCCAATCGCTTACTTTAGCCGGATCAATGCTGCTGACGCCGGAAGCCGCTAATTGGGCTGGGTTGTAAACGCGGAACGTGTTGTCCGCTGTGTCTGCCGTTTTGTCGCGATGCGTGCGCACTTTGAGTTTAATGTCATTGACACCATTTACATCGTACGCGTACGTATAGATTGCAAAAGTATTGTCGAAGTACTGCGCCGTCCAGCCTTCCGACTTGTCCTTGTTCACGCTGCCTGGATTGTACGGCCAACGCTGTGGCCACCAGACCGATGGCCCAGTTGCATCTTTAGCCAGCTGTTGTTGTACATAAGGCTTCGAGAAGAACAAAGATTGATTGAATGAAAGCGTCGGTTTAACCGAATCGTCCACATTCTCGTCGTAATAACCGAATCCCGAATCCATTGCTGGAATGAGGAAGTACCACGACAATTCGGCAGGGTTCGCGCCGCCTGCATAATCACGGCTAGCATCGCCCTTTGTCGGGAATGACAACATCCATGGGTTCAACTGGTTGCCTGCAGGAGCAACTTGTTTATCAAGCGCGGTTGTCGGCTGCCAATAGTTCGGATGGTCTCCCAGCCAAATTTGCTCTGCTGTTTGCGCGTAGTTGAGAGCAGCTTGCAGCAATGCAAAGTTGCGTTCCAAGTAGTGGTAACCATACTCGAACGATACCGTCATGCCATCTTGCTCACCATTGATGTTCTTCTTCGGTTCATATGTCGTTCCGTTGACTCGGTTGAAATCAGCGAATTGCCCTTTCCAAATGCCGAATGGCAGCTTCCAGTGATGCCACTGTGGATCAGAAGAGGAGTCACGCGTATCGATCCATGAGCCATCCTGAACGTGCACCACATCATTAGCCGCAGGCGTATTATTGCGCAGGTACTCATCGATACCCATGCCTTTCACGCCGCTGTCAGCGTAAGTAACATTGCCTGCATTGCGCCATGTTTCCTCGGAACCTGCACGTCCGCTAGCATTGTCGCCGTCATGTGCAATGACGAAGAACTGCTTTTGCGACGAAATGCCTTCGTACGCCTTGAGATCCTTGGCTGTTGCAGAACCTTGATAGCCTTCTTCCCATGATTCAGCCTGTGCAACAGGTACGCCGACGATTTTGGACTCTGCGCCTGTCGTTGGGTTTACGTACTTCACCCAGTGCGGAGTCGAAGCAAATGGGAACTTATTGCGCACAACCTGTGCCTCGTTGAACATCGGCTGTGAGATCCACGAGCCTACTGTGCTTACGTTTTGCAGGTCTGCACGGTTAGGCGGCGATACCATCGTATCTACACCCGGATCGTTCAAATACGGATAATCCTTAAGCGTCCGCGAGAAATGGTTATTGCCGATTACCGACCATTGGATGCCCATCTTCTCAAGCACCGGAATAATCCGCTCCGAGAAGCCAAGCTCAGTCGGGAAATACCCTTTGGACGATTGGAACGAGTTGCCTAAGAAATTAGGCTGTGCGAACACGACATTCTGATAGATGAGATCCTTTAGCATGTAGTCGTTGCCAACTAGCGGCCCCATCGAGTGGTGGCCGGCAAAATGGATCATATCCATCGTTCTGTTGCCAAGCGTCGTCTTCAGCGTTTCATACGCTGTCTTCCAAGGCGTTGCCCAATTCGTATTGGAGTACGCCGCAATCCCGCCATGCGATACCAGATCGTTGACGTTGGTTACCGCTGAGCCGGACATGGTCACCTGCATCTGAGCCTGTGGATAATTTTGCTTAAGCGTAGTCGCTACGCTCCACGGCCATGACAGATACGCGCCTGTCTTCGCATGATGCGAATAGTAGCTGACGAGATCGTCATGCGGCATTGGGCTGCCATTCGGCAAATAATACGGGTAGTTGGCTGGCGGATTCTTCTTCAAATCAATAACTTGTCCATCATACATATACCTGATCGGCGCACCTACAGCGGCTGAAGAATAACCGGTAGTATCATAGTACGGCCAGAAGTTAGGCATATGATTGTGGTACACGTGCGAGGCAGCAATCTCCGCATGCGCACTAGGCGCAGTTACCCCAAACGCAAACGATTGCACCGAAAGCAGAGCGAAAAGTCCCATCGTGATGATCTTTCTTGATCTCTTGTTCGATTTGGGCCCCGTAAACAAAATGATAAACCTCCCCTCTTTTCTCTCTAATTTAAGCGCTTTCATAATGTAGCGAAAAACCGACATTCCGTGCGGTTAACGATCAAATAACTGCCTTCCCCTCCTTATGTATATTTTAGGAAACCGGTTTCTTATCGCTGCTTCACCAGATTAGCATGTTGCGCACAACCCTACAATAGTCCAAAAGACCTATAAACAAGCCTACAAAAAAACAGCCCCGCTAAACAGGGCTGCTTCTTCATCAATCGTAACTTAACGACGGTCTTGCGGTCCGCCTACGAATACTTGCTCAGCTGTATCTAAGCCGTATGCCGTATGCAATTCACGCACAACATCATTGAGCTTATCGCCAGCGATCACGCAGGAGCATTTGATCTCCGACGTGCTCACCATCTTAATGCTTACGCCCAGCTTCGAGATCGAGTCAAACATCGTAGCTGCCACTCCAGGATTGCTCACCATGCCAGCACCGACGATCGATACTTTCACTAGGTTAACTTCCGAAGTCGTCTCACGATATGGCACTTCGCCGCTAATGCTTTCGATAACTTCGATCGCTTTCTCGGCATCATCGCTAGACAACGTGAAGGAGAAGTCAGCTTTGCCTCCTTGAACGCCGCTCTGAACGATAATATCAACGTCGATACCGTTATTAGCGAGTGCTCCGAATACTTTTGCGAGTACTCCTGGCACGTCTTCGACACCTAGAATACTAATGCGCGCAACGTTCTTGTCAAAAGCAATTCCACTTACGACCACGCCTTGCTCCATGACCGCTACCTCCTTCACCGTCGTTCCTTCGTTCTGGTTGAAGCTGCTGCGAACAACAAGCTTCACATTGTTGTGCTTCGCATACTCAACTGCGCGCGGATGCAATACCGCAGCACCAAGATGCGCCAGCTCCAACATTTCATCATACGAGATTTCATTCAGCTTGCGGGCACATTTCACGACACGCGGGTCTGTGGAATAAATGCCGTCAACATCTGTGAAAATCTCACAAACATCGGCTTTGATTGCAGCCGCTAAGGCAACAGCTGTCGTGTCCGACCCGCCGCGACCGAGCGTCGTAATCTCGCCTTCTTCAGACATTCCTTGGAACCCGGCTACGATGACAATCTGGCCGTCCTCGAGCGATTTGAAAATCCGATCCGGGCGAATATCCGAAATGCGTGCTTTTGCGTGTACCGCTTCTGTTACAATCCCCGCTTGCCATCCCGTGTACGAAACCGCTTGGTGGCCGAACTGGTGTATAGTCATTGACAACAGGGCAACCGAGATCTGTTCTCCCGTCGTCAAAAGCATATCCATTTCGCGAGCTGGCGGGTTTGGGTTCAGTAGCTTCGATTGATCAATAAGATCATCCGTCGTATCTCCCATAGCAGAGACAACGACGACTACGCGGTTACCCGCTTCCTTCGTTTGAATAATTCGCTGTGCAACCCGCTGCATTCGTTCTGGTGTACCGACGGAGCTTCCGCCGAATTTCATCACAATCAACGACAAAGCTGATTCACTCCCAACCTTGACATTAGCATACAAGACAATATTATAGCATATCAGTAGGCCATTCGGGTACTGCTGTTCTATAAATTATGCAGAAATCAAAAAAGCGACCCGGAAATATCCGAATCGCTTGTGTGGCCGACTATGCGCGGGAAATATATTTGCCGTCACGCGTATCGATCAGCAGGGCATCGCCTTCGTTGATGAACATCGGAACTTGCACGCTATGGCCCGTTTCGACCTTCGCTGCTTTCGTAGCGTTCGTCGCCGTGTTGCCTTTGATGCCTGGCTCGGTTTCGATAACTTTGAGCTCTACGCTCGTAGGCATCGTGATACCGATAATTTCGCCGTTGTAGCTAGCGATGTTTACCGTCATGTTTTCTTTGAGGAAGTTGAGTTCCCACTCAAGTTGATCCTTCTCAAGGTTGAATTGGTCAAACGTTTCGTTGTCCATGAACGTGTACTCGGAGCCCGAGTTGTACAGGTATTGAACGGCACGGTTATCGATCTGCGCACGGCCAATGTTTTCGCCAGCACGGAACGTTCTCTCTACCGTGTTGCCGTTACGAAGGTTTTTGAGCTTGGAGCGTACGAATGCCGCGCCTTTGCCTGGTTTTACGTGTTGGAACTCGATTACCGTGAAAATATCGCCTTCCACTTCGACGGTAAGGCCTGTTTTAAAATCGTTAACTGAGATCACAGCTTATGTCCCTCCTAATAATAAGCGAAGCCTGTCCGGCTTGTTGCCTGGAGCAGTTCCTGCTATTGTTGCTCCTCATCTCCGGCGATTCACATGATTTAACGCGTCATAATTAAACGCGCAACTCGGTGAGTTCCTTCGGTGACGATGTCAATATTTTAATCCCGGATTCCGTAATAACGATGTCGTCCTCAATGCGTACGCCCCCAAATCCTGGGAGGTAAATGCCCGGTTCGACCGTTACCGTCATGCCGGGTGTTAAAATCGTATCGCTTAACTTCGAAAGCCGCGGCGCTTCATGTATTTCAAGGCCGAGCCCATGGCCAAGGCTATGCCCAAATCGGTCGCCGTAGCCATATTTGGCGATAATATCACGAGATAACGCATCCGCTTCCCTTCCTGTCATGCCTGGGCGAATATGCGCCAGTGCATAAAGCTGGGCTTCTAATACGATGTTGTATATCTCGCGATGGCGGTCCGTTGCACGGCCCACGACGACGGTGCGCGTGATGTCGGAGCAGTATCCTTTGTAATACGCGCCAAAATCAAGCTTCACGAACTCGTCGGTTCCAATGATGCGTTCACTGGCTACGCCATGCGGCAATGCCGAACGTTCACCTGATGCGACGATTGTCTCGAATGAAGGGCCAGAGGCGCCGCCTTTGCGCATGAAGGTTTCCATCTCAAGGCCGACCTCGAGCTCCGAGATGCCTGGCCGAATAATGCCAAGGGCGAACGCATAGGTGCGGTCCGCAAGCTGGGCAGCTTCTTGCATAATGGCAATCTCGTTCCCATCCTTAATCATCCGAATGCCTTCGACTAAACCGGACACCGGGCGAAGCGCTATAGCGCCTAACTGTTTGGTCCATTCTGCGAAGTCAGCGTATGTAACATGCTCCTGCTCAAAAGCAACCTCGTTGAGCTGCTTCGACGCGAGCAAATCACGAACCGTTTCAACCGGCTTGGCCGCATGCTCTACGATCGTGATGCCCTTCGCCTGATCGGTTGCTTGCGTCACATACCGGAAGTCAGTCAGCAGCCAAATATCGTGCGCTGTTACGAGCAGCATACCGGACGATCCGGTAAATCCGCTCAAATATTTGCGATTGTGCGAATATGTCACCAACATGGCCTCAAGGCCTGATTCCGCCAGCTTCTCGCGCAGGCGGTCCACTCTTGTGTTTGCCATCTAAGTTAAGCCTCCTCGCACATTCAAGCGAATGCTTGCTTGCTTTCGTTAAGCCCGTTCCAAATAGGAAGCGAGCGCACGCAGCCCCAACAGGTAGCTGTCTGCCCCGAACCCTGCGATTTGCCCAACTGCCACTGGTGCGATGACCGAGTGATGCCGGAACTCCTCGCGCTTGTGAATGTTAGACAGATGCACTTCTACAACCGGCAAAGCAACGGTACTCAGCGCATCACGCAGCGCGTAGCTGTAATGGGTGAGCGCACCTGGGTTGATCAGAAAACCATCCGCATGGCCGAAAGCTTCATGAATCTTGTCGATAAGCGCACCTTCATGATTCGATTGATAAAAATCAATGGCTAAGCCCAGCTCTTCCCCTAGCGCGCGAACGCGCTGTTCGATCGCCGGCAGCGTGTCCGTTCCATAGATGCCTGGCTCCCTAACGCCCAGCATATTAAGGTTCGGGCCGTTAAGCACGATTATTTTGCGCATGCTGCACCTCCTTGCGGCAATTGCCGCTCTCTCCCGCGCAAAAGTCCATTAGCATTTTACCACAGGCTTTAGCCGTTTGAGAAGAGTTTCCTGCGCAGCCAGCCGAATCGTTACGCTTTGCTCTGGCTAGCTTTGGAACCAATCGGCTCTCGCGAAGCTTCATCCGTAAATTCAAATGCGATGGAATAGCCGATAAATACCCCCCACAGCGTGAACACGCACAACTCGGTTAGAAGCGTATCCCACCCGATGACTGATAACGCAGGCGTCATTTTCATCACAGGTCCGGCCACAGCAAAAATAGCGACCCACCAGAGCAATCCATAAATGATGCCCATATAGGGCCCGGCCAGCCTTCCGAACAATGCGTAATAGAGCAGCGAAGCAATCATGCTAAACACGATGAATACCGCGATGCCAGCAGCGTAGCCCCACCCGGTATCTAGAAAGCTATGTTTGAAAAATGGCTCGGCCAGCATGCCCGGAATAACTTTAGTAAATTGGAGCCAATACGATAACCCGCGTACTACACCCCACAATAATCCTGCAAAGAAACCAAGCGACAAACAAAAAGCAACTGGATTCGTATGCTTTTTGCTTGAATCGTTCGGATTGCTGCGGCTATCGCTTGCATGCCCTCTTGCTTGTTGTTTCTCCGTATTGGCTTGCGGGCTCCATATTACTGCATGTTTCTGTTGTCGTGGCATACGCGCCTCACGCCCTTTCATTTCCTTGTACTTGTATGTGCAGGTATCCTTCACTAGTATGGCAAGTTCATCCCATCGGTAACCGCAACGCCGGGTGTACGGTGGCAAACGGCGGTTTAATGAAGTACAATAGAGAAAGCCGCATGAAAAGCAGGCTCTATGCATAAACAAGGAAGGTGAACTCCTTTTGCCGCAATCAAACAGTATCTACGGGGGACAAGCCGTCATTGAAGGCGTTATGTTCGCAGGAAAGCATGTGAACGTCACGGCTGTCCGCCGCAAAACCAATCAAGAAATCGTTTATTACGAAGTTCCACGCACAACGAAAAATTGGATAAAACCATTAAAACGCATTCCACTCGTTCGCGGAGTCGTCGGCATACTGGAGTCCAGTGCAAAAGGCTCCCAGCATTTGAACTTCTCCGTAGAAACCTACGCAGCCGATGAGCTAGAGCCAGAACCTGCGGGCGGAGATGCTGCAATAAGCGCAGCGGACAAGCCTAAGAAATCCGGGCTAAGCCTTAGCGCAATCGTCGGAGTGGCCGTTGCCGGCATCATCTCCTTCGTCGTAGGCAAGGCAATTTTCACTCTCGTGCCTGCGATGGTTGAACAGTTGCTATTTGGGCAAGCATTCGAGAATATACTATTACACAACCTTATTGAGGGCCTTATCAAAATCGTCTTCCTGCTCTGCTATCTTTACGCTATTTCATTAACGCCAATCGTAAAACGGCTCTTCCAATACCATGGCGCAGAGCATAAGGTCATTAGCGCTTATGAGGCAGGCGTCGAATTGACAGTCAAAAATGTCCAACGGTTTAACACGCTGCATTATCGCTGCGGCAGCAGCTTCATCGTATTTTCCATACTCGTTGGGGTAATCGTATACTCCTTCTTCCATTGGGATTCGATGTGGGAGCGCATCTACTTGCGCTTGCTGCTATTGCCAGTTGTTCTTGGCGTTTCGTACGAAGTGCTTCGCTTCACGAACGCATTAAGGGAAGTTCCTGTTCTGCGTTTCCTCGGCTACCCTGGCTTGTGGCTTCAGAAGCTTACGACCAAGGAGCCGACTGACGATCAGGTTGCTGTCTCGATCGCTTCCTTCAATCGGATGCGCGAGCTCGACCGCCAGATGGAGCAGTCCAGCATCAAGGCATCATAACGTTCGAATGATGTTGATTTGGCACCAGAAAGGGTGATGAGGATGGTACGGCGGAATAAGGATGCAGCGTGGGGCATCGTCGTGGCGGCTTTAATCGTCTTAGGCCTCGTTCAAATGATTTCCCAAATTATGCGAACGGGCCAATGGAGTGCGGTTCTGATCCCAGTCATCGTGCTGGGCGCTGTATTTGTGCTTTATAAATATCCGCCTGGTGGCCGTGCCCGTGCCTATCGCGCAAGCAATGGGCGCAAGCAGGCAGGCAGGCCTTCACGCAACGCTGCCAAGCCTCGTTCGCGCAGCAGCAAAACCGTCCCTTTCAAAGTAATCGAGGGCGGCAAGGATGATGATCATTTTCCTCGTTACCACTAAATAACGAGCGCAGCGAAAAGGCTGCTTTCTCTCGCATACGCGGAAGAAAGCAGCCTTTTCTATGTTCATTTCCTTATTCGTTATCCATCTGGCTTCGAATCGCTCTGAACTCTTCAAGCCTGGTGCTATCATGCCGAAAATACTCCACAAGCGTCTCAATGCATGTGATGGAGTCCCAGCTCAAATGATGCTCGATCCCTTCAACATCACGATATATGTTCTCTTCCTGTACACCAATAATCTCTAGAAACGATTCCAATAGCTGATGTCGATCAACGAGCCTCTTGCCCATTTTCTTGCCTTTGTTCGTCAACACAAGCCCGCGATATTTCTCATAAATCAGATAGTTGTCCTTATCGAGCTTCTGGATCATCTTCGTCACAGATGACGGATGTACCTCAAGCCCTTCCGCAATATCAGAAACACGCGCATAGCCCTTCTCGTCTATCAGCTTGTATATCCGCTCCAAATAATCTTCCATGCTCGGTGTCGGCACTGGAGAACCCCCTAACTTCCAATGTGCACCTTGTCTCACGGCGCTGCTCCTAGTATCATACAACGTTCACCACGCAACTGCAACCGCATCGTCACTGCGAGAAACCCAAATGTTACCTTCTGTTCACAGGTTTGGCCCCTAGCTGAACACCGCACACTAACCAGTGTAGCAATGGACTGATTTCATTTTAATTAAGCAAGGAGGCTGCCTAATGGGTACAACCGTGCTAGACCGGCCTGCGCCGCCGGCTACGAAACCTAAGCCAAAACCGTCCTTTATTCCCGATCTGATTTACTTTGAACCAAAGGCGCTCGACTATCCAAAAGGCAGGCGCATCTGGGACTGGGCGCAACAGGAAGGAATCCCTTACCGGATGACTTCCAGCCATAATCGCATCACGAATTTGCCTGGCGATACAGAACTTGAGCAGTATAAAATGGCGAAACGGACATTGGTCGTAGGTATCCGCAAAACATTAAAGTTTGATACGTCCAAGCCCTCTGCTGAGTATGCCATTCCGATCGCGACAGGCTGTATGGGCCATTGCCATTATTGTTATTTGCAGACGACGCTTGGGGCAAAGCCTTACATTCGCATCTATGTGAACACCGACGACATTATGGATGCCGCTCGAGGCTACATCGAGGAACGCAAGCCAGAAATCACGCGGTTCGAAGCAGCCTGTACCTCTGATCCCGTCGGGCTAGAGCCGATTAGCGGCAGCTTGCGCGAACTCATCGAGTTCATGGCCGATCAGGAATACGGAAGGCTTCGGTTCGTAACGAAATTTCATCACGTTGACTCCTTATTGGATGCCAAGCACAATGGCCACACCCGCATCCGTTTCAGCGTGAACAGCAAATATGTCATTCGCCATTTTGAGCCGAATACGTCGCGATTCGAGGAGCGCATCGAAGCGGCGGGCAAGGTAGCGCGCGCCGGTTATCCTCTCGGATTCATTATCGCGCCCATTATTTGGCATGATGGCTGGGAAGAAGGTTACGGCGAGCTTATTGAACAGCTGGCATCGGCACTTCCACCCGAGGCCAAGCAGAACTTAACGTTTGAACTCATTCAGCATCGATTCACGAAGACAGCCAAAAATGTAATAGAGCGGCGATATCCGAAAACAAAGCTAGAGATGGATATCGAGAAGCGCAAGTATAAATGGGGACGCTGGGGACAAGGGAAATACGTTTATCCCGATGAACAAGCAGATGCGCTCCGCATGTATTTATCGGAGCGCATCTTCGAGCATTTCCCTGAATCGACGATCGATTATTTTACGTAAAACGTTAAATCTTCATCCAATCCGGCGTAATCATGTTCAGCCAGATCGTAATCTCCGTCATACGGTCCGTGAACAATAAAATGCCCATCAGAATCATAACGGCTCCACCGAGCTTCATCAGCTTATCGGAATACTTTAACACCCATCTCGTCGAGCCGACGAAGAAGGCTAGCACAAAGAATGGAATGGCAAAGCCAAGTGCGTATGCCGTTGTCATTTGGAACCAAGTGCCTGGAGAAGATGCGGCAAGCGCCAGAATAGCGGTCAGAACCGGCCCCATACATGGTGACCAGCCGGCTGAGAATCCGATTCCGAAAATAAACGCCCCGATATAGCTCGGTTTTTTCAGCCGCAGATGCAGCTTACGGTCTTTCATGAGCGCCTGCGGCTGGAACAGCCCGATTAAGAACAGGCCCATCAAAATAATAAGAATCGCTGACAGCTGGCGAATCAATGACTCATACTCACTGAAGAAATCTGCAAAACGATTCGTTCCGTAACCAAGCGTGTAAAACACGACTGAAAATCCAAGCAGGAAGAAAAAGGTATGCGTCATTGTACGCCAACGCACGCTGCCGCTTTTCTCGCTTGATTTGAGATCGGTAACGGATACGCCTGTTATGTAGGATAAATACGATGGATATAAGGGCAAGCAGCAAGGCGAGATAAACGATGCGATCCCTGCTGCGAAAGCAAGCCCTGTATTAACGTCCGTCAATTCCATTCCCTCCAGTCTCTGGCCTTGCGCTCACTGCTACAGTTACCCGCTTGTACGAAAACGGGTTCTGCCCAGCAGCATCACAAGCAGAATCGCAATGAGCAGCAAAACGATGGTCGCCCCTGGCGCAAGATTCCACACGCCAGCAATTAACAAGCCAGCAATGACCGCGATCTCTGCAACGATTACAACGATAAATACGGATTGCCGGAAGCTGCGGGCTGCTACAAGGCTGCATGCAGCCGGAATTGTTAACAGCGCAGATATGAGCAGAGCACCAACGATTTTGATCGAGGCACTGATGACTAATGCAGTGAGCACACTCATCATCAAGTTGTAATACCGTACGGGCAACCCATTAACAGCAGCCGCATCCTCATCGAAAGTAAGCAGGAATAACTCTTTCACATGCAAGCGCAGTAGCACGAGCACGACAACGGTCACTGCGCCAATAACGATGAGATCCATGTTATCGAGTGTGTAGATGCTGCCGAATAAATAACTGGAGACGTTGACGTTGAACCCCATGCCCAGTGTAAAAAACAACGAGGCGAGCGCGACTCCGCCTGACATAATAATCGCAATTGAAAGCTCGGCGTACGTCTTATAGGCTTTACGCAGCTTCTCAATCGCGAAGGAAGCGGCCAGTGCGAATATCAGCCCGACTGCAATGGGGTACACACCGATCAGAAACCCTAACGCTACGCCTGCAATCGACACATGCGCGAGCGTGTCCCCGATCATCGATAACCTGCGCAAAACGAGAAACAGCCCCATTAACGGGCCTGTTACCCCAATTAATAAACCGCCAATAAGTGCGCGTTGAAAAAACTCAGTTGTTAAGATTTCCAATGGTTACGCCCTCTTTCTCTCTCTCCAACACTTCCCTTAACCCTTGAAGGCCGTGGGCAATATTCGTCTCGCCACAATCCTCAGCATCATGGGAATGGCGGACATAAAACTTAAGCTTGCCACACTCGCGGGCAGGCTTCTCCCCCAAATACCCTCGAATCATATCCATGTCATGCGAAACCATGAGGAACGTCATGTGATGGTGCTGATGCATATGCTTGATGAGATGGAAAAACCCTGCCTGTGTCTCCGAGTCGATCCCGACCGTCGGCTCATCGAGAATAAGCAGCTCCGGATTATTAATTAAAGCTCTCGCCAAAAAAACACGTTGCTGTTGGCCGCCGGACAGTTGGCCGATTCGCTTAGCGGCCAGATCTTCGATGCCCATTGCGTGCAGCGCCTCATCCGCCTTTGTCTGGTCAGCTTTCGTCAGGCGGCGAAATTGCTTGTTCCGCCCATATAAGCCAGACAGCACAACTTCCCGCACGGTGGCGGGAAATAGTGGATTAAATGAATTCTTCTGCGGGACATACCCGATTCGGTGCCAATCCTTGAACTGTGCAATCGGCGTGCCGAACAATGAAATGGAGCCCGATGCAGGCTTCAACAGCCCAACGATCATTCGCAGCAAGGTTGTCTTTCCTGCGCCGTTCGACCCGATTAGCCCTGTAAAATCGCGCTGCTGCACAGAGAACGATACCTTCTCCATCACTTGTTGGGATTCATATGAGAATGCGATATCTTTAATGGTAATAATATCGGCATGGCAGTTTGTGTTTGATGACGCCTGCTGGCGCTCAATGGCTAATTGATCTGGCATGAGCAGCCCTCCTTTACGTAACAATACTAAAGCTATTGTAATGCCTTGAGCAGATTTTGCAAATTCGAATCCATTAATGTAACATAATCGTCACCCTTCTTCTCTTGGTCCGGGGTCAAGCCTTCAATCGGATTGAGCACCATCGTATCGACCTTCGCCTCACGGGCTAACGTATCTGCAAGGGTGCTGGAGACGAGTTCTTCGAAGAAAATATATTTGACGCCGTTCGCCTTGACGAACTTCGTAATGTCGAGCAAATCTTTAGCCCGTGGCTCTGCATCAGGCGACAGGCCCATAATCGGTACCTGTTTAAGGCCGTAATCTCGCGCCAAGTAACCGAAAGCTTGATGGGAAACGACGATATCACGATGGCTTACTGCCGCGAGCTTAGACGTGAACCGCTCATCTAATGCCTTCAACTTTGTAATCAAAGCCTCGTAATTGGCAGCGTAGTCGGCTTGATGTGCCGGGTCTACTTGAATGAGCAGCTGTTTTACGTTGCCTGCCATCTGGAGCATCGATTTAGGGCTTACCCATGTATGCGGGTCCAAGCTTCGCTCATCGCCCTCGCCTTGCAGCAGCTCAATGCCATCACTTGCTTGGCCTGTAATCAGCTTGCTGCTCTTCGGGAGCCCTTGCAGAAAATCTTCGATCCAGCCTTCAAGGCCCGCACCATTATAGAGCAGCAGCTGCGCTTTGGACGTAATGTCGAGGTCACGGCTCTTCGGGCTCCACTCATGCGGCTCCACGCCAGCAGGAATTAAGTTAATCACATTCGTATCCTTCCCGCCGATCTCGCTAGCCAAATAATAGAGCGGATAGAAGCTAGTCACTACATTCGTCTTATCTTCCGCTAACTTCGCATTCGATTGATTGCCGCAACCAGCCAGCAACACGGCTAGTACTGCTCCTATCAACCATATGTGCATTCCCTTGCGCCGCATGTCCCATTTTTTCAAACTAATCATCCGTTCTCCCCATTTCCCTATCCCAAAGTCTATTTGCAATCGCTTCGCTCTTAATCGTAATAATAACAATTACTCGCTTTAGCCATTATAGGGGGGCTTATTAGGCACTGTCAACATTAATCGGAGAAATTACGATAAAGACTTTCATATGCTATTACCACTATCGGAACAAACGCAGCAAACTATTCAATTGTCCACAGCAGGCATAAAAAAAGAGAGCCGTGTGGGCTCTCTCAAACTGTTGGGACTGGTTAGGGCCGGCGCGCTGACCAGCCCTTTAGGGCAGATTTTTCTGCCCTATTCTATTCGCGCTCCGGCGCGCTAGCTGGCCTTTTAGGGCAAGTTTTTCTGCCCTATATTACTTCACCTTCGCGCCGTTAGGCATATTGTCCGGCACTGTTGCCAGCGTGAGCTGATCGCCTTCCGACGCAGCAAGGATCATCCCTTGCGACAGCTCGCCTCGTAGCTTAACTGGCTTCAGGTTCGTTACGCAAATGACTTTGCGTCCGACCATTTGCTCTGGCGTGTAGTACTTCGCGATGCCAGAAACGACTTGTCTCGTCTCAAAGCCAAGATCCAGCTGCAGCTTCAGCAGCTTATCGGCTTTTGCCACTGGTTCGGCTGCGATAACTTCCGCAACGCGGAGCTCGACTTTAGCAAAATCATCAATGCTGATTTCTTCTGCTTGTTCCGGCGCAGCCGGCCGTTCTGCTGGTGCGGATGCTTCTGGTGCCGATGCCGCTTCTGCTGCAGCCGGCTCCGTTCCTCCGCTCATCGAAGCGATGATGAACGCAATTTCTTCCGCTTGGTCCAAACGCGGGAACATCGGCTCCGCTTTGCTCACACGCGTGCCACCCGGCAGCGTGCCAAATGCTTTGGCGCTCTCCCAAGTCGTTAGCTCGCCCGCTTCAATACCGAGCTGCGCCCACATCGCACGCGGCGCATTCGTTAAGAACGGCTGAAGCACGATCGACACGATGCGCAGCGACTCTGCCAAGTGATACATCGAGGAAGCCAGTTCCGCTTGCTTCGCTTCATCCTTCGCCAGCACCCACGGCTGTGTTTCATCGATATATTTGTTTGTGCGGCTAACCAATTGCCATAGCGCAGCCAACGCGACGGAAAACTCCATTTTTTCCATCGCCGCTTCGATCGCCTCGATCGACTCAATTGATTGCTGGCGAAGCGGGGCATCGAATGCAGTCACGTCGCCAGCGTATGCAGGAATAGCGCCATCAAAATATTTGCCAATCATTGCAACCGTACGATTCAGCAAGTTGCCTAGATCGTTCGCTAGATCAAAGTTCGTCCGCTCAACGAAGCTTTCTGGCGTAAACGTTCCATCTGAGCCAAATGGCACCTCACGGAGCAGGAAATAGCGAAGCACGTCCAGGCCATAACGGTCGATCAGCTTGACTGGATCGAGGACCGTCCCTTTGGATTTGGACATTTTGCCTTCCTTCGTCAACCACCAGCCGTGCGCGAACACTTTTTTCGGCAACGGCAAATCAAGAGCCATCAGCATAGTCGGCCAATAGATCGTATGGAAGCGTACGATTTCTTTGCCGACCAGATGCACATCAGCAGGCCAGAATTTGCGGTACAGCCCGTCCTCCGATGTGTCGTAGCCAAGTGCTGTAATGTAATTGGTCAACGCGTCGATCCATACATACACGACATGCTTTGGATCGCCTGGCACTTTAATGCCCCATTCAAATGTCGTCCGCGATACGGCGAGATCCTCAAGCCCTGGCTTAATGAAGTTATTGATCATTTCGTTCTTGCGGGACTCAGGCTGGATGAACTCCGGGTTCTCCTCGTAATATTGGAGCAAACGGTCTGCATATTTGCTCATGCGTAAGAAGTAGCTTTCTTCTTTCACCAGCTCGACCGGGCGGCCGCAATCCGGGCATTTACCATCATTAAGCTGGCGCTCCAAGAAGAACGACTCGCATGGCGTACAGTACCAGCCTTCGTATTCCCCTTTGTAAATGTCCCCTTGCTCCACTAGCTTCGTGAAAATGCGCTCAACGACTTGCTTGTGGCGATCTTCCGTCGTCCGGATAAAATCATCATTGGAAATATCAAGCTTTTTCCACAAATCCTTAATGCCCACGACGATGCCATCAACGAATTGCTGTGGCGTCTTGCCACTCTCTTGCGCTTTGCGCTCGATCTTCTGCCCATGCTCGTCCGTTCCGGTCAAATAATGGACATCATAGCCGCGAAGGCGCTTATAACGTGCCATTGCATCGCCCGCTACCGTCGTATAGGCATGTCCAATGTGGAGCTTATCGCTCGGGTAGTAGATTGGCGTAGAAATATAAAACGACTTATTCGATTCACTCATTCAAATTCGCTCCTTTAAAATGAAGTTATTGCCTGAAAAGACGACAAAAAACCCCCGTCCAACATGGGACGAGAGCTCTCACTCACGCGGTACCACCCAAATTCCTTCCGAATAGACGGCTGCCCAAGTACAGCACCGCCATTAGAAGCTTCATTCGCCGTCCGTGCAGACAGCATGTTCCGTAACGCGGAACGAAGCGCCGCTTCTTACCGCCCAGCCCAAACGACATCCTGCACTCCGTTTATGCTCAGCCTGCTCGATCGCGGATCCTCCCGGACCATTTTCTGAATGCGCTCCATACCGGTTCACAGCAGCTCCGGCTCTCTGGAATGGTCGCTTCCCATACTTATCCGTTCATCGGTTCGTGATATGTTGATGTGCTTACGAAACTTACTTTCCTTATGACAGAATATACCGAACCAGACTAGCCGGTGTCAAGATGATGTCTTCGATTGAGGCTCTGGCACAGGGTCGTATCCTCCCGGATGAAACGGATGGCAACGGCAAATCCGCTTCACGGCAAGCCATGAGCCGCGCGCTGCGCCATGCTTCTCAAGCGCCTCCAAGGCGTAGGAAGAGCAAGTCGGATAATAACGGCAGCTTGGCGGCTTGAGCGGCGAGATCGCGCGCCGATAGAAGCGAACAGGCGCCTGCAGCACTTTGATCATCATAGCGGATCCCCCTCCTCTCCTTCCATCCATCATGCCCGAAAACAAACAAACCGTCAAATTGACCATCGGCTATCCAAAACAATCAGGCCGTACCAGCCCTGGACACAATCTGTCTCCAGGGCCGGTACGGCCTTAATTCCATCTCCCTACCAGCGAATTTCTGGCAGTGGCGTGAATAGCATTGCGATAGGCAAATTACCGCCTGGTGCAATGGTGAATACAATCTCAACCGATTCTTCGGATTCTCCTGTACGGTACAGAACACCGGCTTCATTCGCATCCTTCACCGTCGTGCCGTTCGTAGGCAGCGTCACGAGGTTTCCATTCACCAGGAATGCCCCCATATAATATCCGCCACGCGGGTTAACTGAGATCAGCGTACGTGCCGCGACATGAGGCAGCTTCAGCTTGTACAGAACGCCGAAGTTGCCTCTGTTCACTTCCAAATTGCCTGTCAAACCATCATACCCATCCATGAATGTATCCAGCTTGCCATCACCGATAACCAATCGCTGCGGCTCATGCCCAATCGTGCTAGTCAGCTCAATCGTCCGGTTCGAGCCATTAAACGTGCCGCGAACATGGGTGTCGCGTGTGAGGTAAGACAAGCTAGGCAACGTCAAGACCGGATCTTTGCCATCTTGCACAACGACGATCTGGAATTGCAAACGTTGATCCGTAACTAAATCAGCAAAGGCCGAGAATACATCATCTTGTTTAATCGGCGCTTTGGAGATGATCGGAAGCACATCTTTGGTCTCGCCTGGCTTAACAGTCGTCCAAGACGTTGCAGGCTTAGCATTAAGCGCAGCCAGATAACGTGCAGCGGACATTTTGCCTGTTGCCGCCACCTGCGGGTTCGGGCCGCCAATGCCAGTTGCGCCGACACCTACATTCGCTGTCTTATCGCCAAGGTTCGTCGCCAACAAGTACATTTTGACTGGAACGCCGATATTGTTCTGGTTGTGGAACATGAAACGAATTTCACCCAGCAGCTGGTCATCATAAGCGATGCCTTCCGTCGTCCATGTCTCCGGGCTGTTGCTGCGCACCATCTGGGCAGGCTCCGATACTGGATTGGACGTAAGCGCTGGATAATCTTTAACTTTAGTGCCGTTTATCGCCATGTTAGCGCCTACTGGCGTGAACAGCATCGAATACTGGTCTCGCGTATACAATACTTCATTGGATATCGAAACAATTTTGGTCACAGTCGAAGTCAAACCGTAGTTATCCTGCACTTCCAGCGTAACCGGATAATCGCCTGCTTCGAAGAACGCCGTGTTATTGCCAGTCCAAGTCGTCTTCGTGATCGCATTCTCATCATCCGTACTGCGGTCCGTATAAATGACATTCTCGCCTATGCGATAAACCGGCTTCTCAATCGAGAAGTCAGCTACTGGCGGTTGGTTCGGCGCTTTCACTTCGATCGTAACCGTGTAAGGCTCGCTCCATACGCCGTTGCCATCTTGAATGCGGTGCGTAACCGTATACGTTCCTGGTTCCGGGAAAACATCCATTCGGCCAATCCATTCTTCGTTAATAATGCCCGAGCCATCGGGAACGAACGACTTGTCAACATATTGCACGGTCGTTTGCCCCGCATAAATGACGGTTGGCGCAGCAACCTCGAATGCGGCAGAGGCTGCTTTAGGCAAAGTCGACCACGTCAGATTCATCACAGTGCCTGACAGCGTCAATTTGCTTCCCGTCAGATTAGCCCATGCTTTGACCGGCACCATGAACGAGCCTGCTTGGTTAATGGCTGGACCGGACATCGTGATTTTGGATCCATTTTGCATGAGCGTTGATGAATTCGCTTTTAACCGCAGCTCTGTGCTGTCCAGTTTTGCGATAAATTCTTTCTTAACCACATCGTATGTCACTTTGTAGCCGTACTCGACAGCGATCGCTTTCAGCGGGATATACGAGACCCCTTTAATAAAGGTTAATGGCTGGGCCGCTGTCGTGCTGACGCCATTATGAACGATAATTTTACTATTCTTATTCATCGTAATCATATCGGTGGGAACACCTTCGGCCTTTACCACTGGCGCAGGGATCGCATTAACAGAAACAAATAAAGATAAGAGCAAGGACATGAGCAACAACCGTTTGAACGTTTTCAATACAACGACTCCTTTTTCACTGCTTGCTGCTTCATCGCTTCGACAATCAGCCAGCGATAAGCGCTTATGCCCATTGGACGTAAGACAACAGGGAAAGGTTGCGTTCAAACGGTGTTTTGTCACGTTTTGTACACATTTAACTCCCAATTTATACGAAAATAGGAAGTTCAGCTCATTTAGCCATTGACTCTCATGTTAATCATAAAACAACCTGCCATGACAAAAAACATGACAATGCTGCCTACGCCAAGCGCGAGCCGCACGCGTGACAGCTTGCGAAGCCTTGCCGGTGAAGGATCAGTCCTTCTAGCCTCCGAAACGGAGCGATGGGCGAATAAAAAAGCGATAATGCTTGCGACGAAAACCATGTTCGTTAAAAACCAAATGCCACTCCACATCGATGACAACCTCCTAAAGTATGCTGCAAATTGACGCCTGATATAAAAGAACCGCTAGCACGAAGTGCCGATCCCGGCAATTCCGCTAGCGGAAATTGGTGATGGTCATCCTAACTTCGCGTCAAACAAACCATCGGTTTAAAATAACTGCAAAAACAACTGCGCTAACAACCGCGCCGCCGAACGAGTACCAGCCCGAACGGAACCGGAGCTGAAACATTTTTACAATGCCTAGGCTGAGCAAAGAGAAAATGAGCAAAATGAATACGGCACCAAGTACAAACAGAGCCGGAGACACGCTGCTGACATCTACTAGCGTCATGAAGGAACCCCCTGTATCTTATGCGATGATTGGTCACTCAAGCTAGATAGCCAATGATAGTCAATACGTATGTAAACAGCGAATTAGAAGGGCATGCCCCTTACAAAATCCGCCTCGCTACATTATATAGGAATGAAGATAACGTTTCCAGTAGGCTTGTGCGTCAAAATGATGACAAATGTTCGTTAATAACGGATTGTCGTCTCGTAATATTGCCGGTTTACTGGCCTTTTGCGCAGCTTCACCTGCAAGATGCCATCTTGGCACAATGCTTTGCACACGCGCGGAAGGATAGGCTTCGGCAGTTTTACCGTCTCCTTCTCTCCGCTAGGCAAGCCCTCAATGCGAATACGGTCCTCTCGAACGAGCAGCCGAAGCGAAGAAGGATGGGCCCCTTGAGGGAGCGGCCATTTCACAACAATAAAATGATGGGTTTCGAACGTTTCTGCACGGCTATGCCCCTGCTGTGATGCCTGCACCGTCTGTGCCATTTGCTCAGGCATCGCTTTGGTCATCATTGTTTTCACATACCGTTCAATCCATCCTGTATTTTTCAACGCTTCGAAGCCGCGAGGAAGCTGCTGCTCTTGCATCCATCGTTCAAGTTCATCCCACCTCGACACAATGCACCTCTCCTTCCTCGCTCGACGCCAGCATCACCAACACTATGCATTATCATATGCCACAGCGCCCGCATCTGGTACATCGGTGACAATAATCGTATGGGCAGGAGCGGAACCAATGTACGCTTCACGCATACGATAGCGGTATATCGAACGACTTTTGTGAAGGAGGTTGGAGAACGTATGCCTTCTGTCGTGGGCTTCGTCAATATTACAAGCGTCGGCTCCAGCGCGATCATCCAATTCGGAGATGCGGTGCAATTGTCGCCTTCCAGCGCTTCCAAAACGTATGCTGGTGCGGGCTCTTTCCTAACAGGCGGTTTGGCTAACTCCAATAATGCGCTCAGCGCGACGAATACAATCGATCCAGACGTTCAAGACAATACAACAAACGAAGTTGGAAACGGCGTAAATGTCATATGAGCAACTGGACGGTTTATCAACAAATTACGATTAATCAGCTCCGCGTGGATAGCGTCTCCAATAGCTCGGTGCTGCAAGTCGGCAGCGCTGGCTCCATTCGCTCCCTATCCCAGCTGTATAACTCCGGCGGTTTTTCTGGGCCTGCACCTCAATTAGGCGAAGAGAATCCGTTGTCTTTCGTCCCGCTCCCAAATCCGAATTAATTCGATCCCATAAGCGAGGTGCTCATGAATGACCATCCCCGATAACGGTTATCCGCCACGGCAGCCTCAGCCCGCGATTTCACCCGATCAGCAACAGCCAGCGAGCTGGCCGGGTTGGCCTTCATGGGTGCAGCAAGTGCAGCTAATGTTCAAGCAACAGCAGGAGCAGATCGCGATGCTAAATGCCAGAATGGAAGCTATGCATGCACAGCTAAGGGCTGTTGAAGGGAAGCCGACTTACAATATCGAGAAGTTGGAATACCATTTTGACCAGCTCAAGGTCGAGAAGTTGGACGGCACGCTCAATATCGGCATTCAGCCGCCGTCGGACGGCAGTGATAGCGATATCGATCAACTGATCGTTCAACAAGCCAAGAAAGGAATAGCTAGCGGGCAAGCCGGCAATGACGGGAATGGCGAAGGGCCGAGCCAAAAGACGCCGAACGTATTTCCAACTGCTCCCCCAGGCGTGATGAAGCCACCTCCACCCTTTCCTGCCATCCAGTCACGAGTAAACGACTATCTGGACCAGACAGCCCCAATCCGCTTAAGTGCATTGGAGATGGAGCAAGACTTGCCGCTTGACCCCTACCACCGACGTATCGTCATCGAAGACATTCGTAAGCAAATGCCACAGCGGATTCAATATTATATGCAGCAAGTGACCAAGGGCCAAGATGACAATGAACAAGATGGCAACGCCATCGAAGAGCAGGTAACGACGAAGGCAATCCGCGATATCGAAATGGCTTTCCGCCAGTACTTAATGAAGTTATCAGGTGGAGGGCCCCAAGCAGGAGGCGTTAATACCGTATGAAAATGTATGTCATTAACCACGAAGTGTGCGTAGGCTCCATTGAGGTGCTAGGCGTATCCAGTTCATCCATGCTTCAAGTTGGCGATACGGAAACCGTGTCGCTCTACTCGATGTTCGATACGCCGCCAGAATCCGTCGTCGTCGGCCCAATTGCACCGCTTCAATTGCCTGAGGGTGCAGATAATGCGATCGGAGAGCCGCAATTCGGAGCGCTTGAGTCAGAACCCGTTACGATTGCATTATAATGCTCGGGATTTATTAGCATGCCAATTATTTATTTGAATATTGAACTGCCTGATCCGGCCTTTCCGGAACCGCAATGTTGCTCCGGCCGCACATACGAAGTCGGTGGAATCGATATTAATACAATCGCGCAGGCTGGCGTCTTGCAAATCGGTGATCGCGTGGACTCCAAAGCCATGCTTGTAGGCCTCGCTGTACAGCGGCAGGAGGATCATCCATACGCTGGCGACGTGTTTTTCGAATCCTATACGATCTTCGACCGGCCGTTGCCCGTGCTCTACGATGCCAATGATGATGACAGCAAGGTGGAAATGGAACGGTTCAACGCCTGCCCGCTCTTGTCGGTCGGCTGCATAACCATTACGAGTGCCGGCGCAGCTTCCCAAATTGTTGTCGGCTGCCAGAAAACCCATCGGGCGGAATCCCGAATCAAACATATCCGCCAATTTGCAGGCAGGCGTCCGCTTCCTCCTGCTTGCCCATAAACGCAAAAGCCGGCTCTACTGGCATCAAGCCGGCTTTTGGCATGCCAGGACATAATGGCCTTTAATCGCATGGCGTTCCCATCTAGGCGAATGCTCAATTCCGCAAAAACCGGTATAAACGTCCATAACATATGCCCTGCATCTACATATATTAACAATGTGATATGAGACATCAATCACCACACAGTACCAATTAGGAGGTCATGAACTATGGGATACCCTGTTGCAGGCGCTACGGGACACGGATACGGCGGTCTTGGCGGAGTGGGCACAATTTGCACTAGCATCGGCGTTATTCTCGTTCTCTATATTCTTCTCGTAATCGTTCTTCGCGCTGGCTGGTTCTAAGCCGATTAACATCCACTAAAGCGAACAAGGGCTTCCGCTTGCGCTACGGCGCGGCGGAAGCCCTTGTTCTTTGATTAGCTGCCCAAACGGATGATGCCGCTACACTTTACGCCCCATTAACACGACATCCCGTTCTACGCCATCGAGTTCGCATGCTCCTGGAAGGAGCCCCCATTGCTCGAAACCGAATTTGGCGAGCAGGCGAAGGCTTGGGGCATTATGCCCGAATACGAGCCCGATCAGCGTCTTAATGCCCAGCTTCGCACAACCACGAATCGCCTCCTGCAGCAGCGCTCCGCCAATTCCTGTTCCCCGGTAATCCGGTCCAATATATATGCTCAGTTCAGCCGTTGCACGATAAGCCTCACGCGCATAATACGGCTGAAAACTGACCCAGCCGACGATTTGGCCGCTTTGGCGCGCTACCCAGATCGGGCGCGTTTGCCAATCCCTTTCATGAAACCATTTCATCCGGCTTTCGACCGTCACGGGCTCCAAATCCGCCGTCACCATCCGGCTCGCGACCGTCGAGTTATAAATTTCCACAATGGCAGGCAGATCCTGCTCTGTTGCATTCTTTACCTCGAGCGCTAGTCCCATTGTTATTGCCTCCATTCGCAAGCAAGCAAAGCTTGCAACCCGTTGTCCTCCTTATTATTGCATATCCATCCGGCACAGCTCTACCGTTTGCCAGCTCAATTCCCATACCACTTTTCCCCAAAATAAAAGCCGTTTCTGCAACTGAATCATCAGCAGCAGAAACGGCTTTTGGCTAACCTTTTAGCGACCTGTATTTTCGCGCATACTTCGTCACGCTCTGAACGAACGTGGCATGCGACCATGTCAGCGGCGCTACCGACAACGGCGCTCCATCGTACGGATTAAGCTGCTCAGGCAGCACGCCGCTCTGAAGCGCGTGCTCCACTACCCATTGCAGCGTCCGGCATGGCCCTTCCAAATCTTCAAGGCTTTGCGCGGCTTCGATCTCATAGTTAGCTACCCACAATGTACATATAATCCATGGATTGCCCGGCACTTTCTCGATATCGCCAGATTGCTGGAAGTAATAATCGTTCGTATAACGGGCAATGCCGCCTACTTGCGTCCGTATGCTCAGCCCTTCCTTAATGGCCTGCATCGTCCGCACAACCCGCTCGTCATCGACCGGCAGAACACCGAACTCCCAAATGGCAAACAGGCTGCTCTCTAGCGTCATATCCTTAACCCAGCGGTTGTCCTTCTGGACGAGGCCCCGTGCGAACCGCCCGGATTCTTCGTCCCACAGATGGGTGAGAATGCCGCGTTTAATCGACTGCGCCGTATCCCGGTAATGGTCGCTGCGTTCATAGTCCCCGAATAGCTCTGTAAAAAAGGCTGCCGCCATCAATCCGCCATACACCGAAGAGGCCGTATACGTCCAGATCCCGTAGCGCTCCTCCCACAGATCATAACTCGGTCTAGGCAGCGACAGGCTGTGCTCCATATATTCCGTTAGAAAATGGGCTGATTTGCGAATCAGGTTCGAATATAGCGACTGCGGCAGCTCAATGACCTGATGCCTCGTGTAATCCTTCCATAACGCAAACAGGACGAGCGCCGTCTCGTCTTCTTGGATCGGCAGCCTCCGGCTCCCTTGGACGATATAAGGATGCCAGCTAGATCCAACCGTTCCATCAGGGTTGTACTTATGGTACAAATATCCTTCTGGTGCCAACGCCTGCGCACAAAAATGGAAAAACGGGGCAATCACGCTTTGGAAGCCTGCAGCCGACATCGCCTCCGCGATTAACGCGCCGTCACGTGGCCACATATAGCTATAATGATCCCGATTGTATTGCAAAATATCGGTATCATTCGCCGCAATGATGGCGCCATTCTCATCCGTCTGTGTCCGTACCATAAGCAGGCTCTGCCTGAAGCTGCTTACAACTTCGGCAGGCAGGTCGCCCATATCTTTGTCCGCACGATTCAGCCAATGCTTCCAGTAGATTACGATTCGGCTAAGCAGCTTTTCCGGATGGTTCTCCTGCACATACTGGTTTAATTCCTTTACTTCCTCCAAGCTCTTGCCGATTGACATCCAGTAATAGACCGTCTTCTCTCCGCCTGGCGGCACGACAGTTCGGAAGCTAAGCGTACTGTCAACTGAGCCCTGCGCAATAGCATTGCCCATCAACACGCCATCCTCTGCATCCCGCCATGTGCCTTCAGCCGAATGAAAACGTTTGATACCGGTCGAATACTGCATAATGCCACCCTCGTCAGAGAAGCCGTTAAACATAAAGTAGGACGAACGCTTATAGTGGAGAAGCGTATGGTTCTCTGGATAATAAGCGGCCGTATCCCCTACCTCTGAGCCGTCGATCATAAGGTCCTGGTGGAAAAATAGGCGGAATTCGCGTGGTTCGCCCGCAAGATTGCGGACGACCACACGTTTAATATAAATACATTCACGCTGATGAATGCCATCATTGATGTGGAGTTGAACGCCTAACGCTTCATGCCTTGCAATGACGTTCGTAACGAGAGAGCCTTCGATGTATTCAAGCTCGAATTTCCAGCCTGGGTCGTCCAACCATACGAACCGGCCGGAAGCCCAGATGCCGAAACGGCAGGTCTGGCCCCCCACATGGTTAAGCTGTCCAACGAAAGGATAGTAAATATCCCGAATAAAACAATGGTTGTCGATGTTAAGAAGCATCTTGCCATTTCCGATTACGAGGTGACGGGCCATTGTTCTGTCTCCTTTCGCAAAGGCAGAAGTTCTTCGTAGAGGGACATATACGACTTTGCTGAACGGCTCCAGCTGTAATCTTCTTTCGCACCATTAGCTACGATCGCCTTCCATGCTTCCTCATCCTCGCGGTACAGCTGCACCGCCCGGCGTACGGTATGAAGCATATCATGCGCATTGTAGTTGGCGAATGTGAAACCGTTTCCTGTTTTCGTATATTCGTCGTATGGCTGTACCGTGTCACGCAGCCCTCCGGTTTCCCTTACGATCGGAACGGTACGATAGCGGAGCGAGATCAATTGGCTCAACCCGCATGGTTCGAACAATGACGGCATCAGGAACATGTCCGATCCCGCATATATGCGCCTAGCCAACCCATCATCGTAACCTAGCCGAACGGCGAGCTGCTCCGGCCTCCAAGCTGCAGCGCCACGCAGCATTTCCTCATACCGGTAATCCCCTGCACCAAGAAACACAAGCTGTATCCCTTCATCCAACAAATCGCCCAGCACGCGATCGATCAGATCGATCCCTTTTTGTTCCACAAGCCTCGTCACAACCCCGATTACCGGCGTTGATTCTGATTCGGGCAAGCCTAATTCACGCTGCAGGATTAGTTTATTTTTGCGTTTGCGGCTAATCGAGCCCCTATACGGGGTATGTACCGCAGGGTCATTCATCGGATCAAAGCTGTCTGTATCAATGCCGTTAAGGATGCCGTGAAGATCCGAGGCACGCCAGCGAATCACGCCATCGAGCCGCTCGCCCCAATATTCGGTTTGGATTTCTTGCGCGTATGTCTCGCTTACGGTCGTCAGCTTGTCCGCATATTGAAGCCCTGCTTTCATGCAGTTGGCCGCACCATAAAACTCGAGGCCGCTTGTCCAAAACCAAAAATCGTCCATCCCGACGAGATCCTGAAGCAGCTTTTGGCCAAATACGCCCTGGTACCTAAGGTTATGAATCGTAAATACCGTACGGACGGACCGGCATAATGGATCATAGGCATAACGGGTCTTGAGCAGAAACGGAAGCAACGCCGTCTGCCAGTCATGGCAGTGAATCACATCTGGCACGAAGCCAAGATGAGGCAAGCATTCCGCTATTGCAAAGTTGAAGAAAACGAATCGTTCCGGGTCATCATCATACCCGTACAAACCGCCTCGCAAGAAGTACTGCTCATTATCGATGAGGTAGAAAATAACCCCATCGATTTCACCGCGCAGCAAGCCGCAATATTGATGGCGCCAACCGAAACGGAACGAAAAAGTGTGAATCGTCTCGAACCGTTCAAGATAAGCCAAAGGAATATCCGCGTACTTGGGAAGCACGACACGCGTATCGGCTCCCCGTTCGTTAAGTGCCTTAGGCAATGCGCCAGCTACATCGCCTAACCCGCCGGATTTAGCCAAAGGCACAGCCTCCGAAGTGGCAAACAATACGTTCACTGCACTTCCCCCTCTCTGCTTTAAATAACTTTGCGCTTGCCCGCTAGAAACGGCGAACCTGCCGCACCGCGAATATCGCGCCCTTGATCGATGACGACATCCTTATCCAATATTGCATAATCCAAGACGCTGTTCTCGCCAATTATGCCGTTCTGCATCACAATGCTGTTGCGAATTATTGCGCCTTTACGCACCTTAACCCCGCGGAACAACACACTGTTTATGACCATGCCTTCGACTACGCAGCCGTTGGCGATTAGCGAACCCGTTACCTTCGCCCCTTCCAAATACCTTGCAGGAGGCTCATCCTTCACTTTCGTGTAGATCGGGCCCGGACGGAAGAATACCTCTTTCCACACATCGGAACGGAGCATTTGCATGTTGTTCCAATAGTAGCTGTCTAGCGTATTAACCATGCCGAGATACCCTTCGAACAAATATCCATAAACATTTAGCCGGTCCAGCCGGGACATAATCGCATGGCGAACGAGATGCTCTTGCCCTTGTGCCAGTGATGTTTCAACGAGCTCCATAAGAAACTCACGACGCATCACATAGATTTCGGTAGAGAGCAGATCACTGTTCATTCGGCCATAATGATCCTGCATGCCAATTACTCGCCCTGCGCTATTGAGCTCCACTTTGCGGCTTTTGCCCGGAATCAAATCCGTTTGCCGTTTGCATACGACGGTAATGTCAGCGTCTTGGCGTTCGTGGAAGTCGATAACAGGCCTCAAGTCAATATTGCAAATGACGTGACTGCGCGAAATAACAACAAATTCCTGTTGGCTGCGCGTGAAATAATCCCGATTTTGGAACATATGATAAAGGTCACCGCGGCGCAGCTCCTGTTGGTCATCGGAGGAAGGCGGCAGAATAAAGAGCCCGCTCTGCCGATTGTGCAAATCCCAATGCTTGCCGGAGCCAAGATGATCCATCAGCGACCGATATTTGGTATGCGCAAACACGGCTACTCGGGAAATCCCGCTGTTCACCATGTTGGACAGCATAAAATCGATCAAGCGGTAACGTCCGCCGAACGGGACGGTAGCCGGGCAACGGCCAGCCGTTAATATTTCCAATTCGTCTGGCTCATGGATCAAGTTAATGACGCCCATTACTTTATTTTTCATGAAGGCTCCACCTCCAGCAGCGCTTTGTAGTTAGAAATGAATTCATCGCTTCCTACGACCGTAATGGAAGCCTGGTCCGGGTGGCCGATCGTTACGCCGTCCGCAATGACCGCCCCATCTCCAACAATCGTTCGGTACAACCGCGCACCGACACCGATCTTCGCATTCGGCATGACGACTGATTCACGTATGACGCTGTCCCTAGCCGCGTGGACACCATAGAAAATAACGGATCGGTTCACTTCGCCTTCAATCAAGCATCCCTCTGTTACGATGGATGAGACAACAGAAGCTTGAGGCGCTATATATTGAGCAGGACGATTCGGGCTGACGGAGTAGATGCGCCATTCCGGATCCGTGAGATCGAGCGGCGGCCGATCATCCAGCAAATCCATATTCGCTTCCCATAAGCTCTCGATCGTGCCAACATCCTTCCAGTAGCCACGGAACGGATAGACGAACATATTCATGCCGTCCCTTAACATCGCAGGCAATATATCTTTGCCAAAATCGTTCGTCGAATGGCGATTCGCCTCGTCGCGAATCAGATAACGCTGTAGGACAGGCCAGGAGAATATATAGATTCCCATCGACGCCGTGTTGCTTGTCGGCACCTTCGGTTTTTCCTCAAACGCCGTGATCCGGTCTTCATCATCAGCGTGCATGATGCCAAATCGGCTCGCTTCCTTCCAAGGCACTTCTAAGCCGGCGATCGTCACATCCGCGCCAGTCTTTTTGTGATGCGCAAGCATTTTCTCGTAATCCATCTTGTAGATGTGATCACCTGAAATAATGAGAACATAATCCGGATCAGAACGGTCGATGAAGCCCATATTTTGATAGATTGCGTTAGCTGTTCCCTTGTACCAAACGCCGCCCTTTTGCTTCACGAACGGCGGCAGTACAGCCATTCCGCCATCACGGCGGTCAAGTCCCCACGGGCTCCCAATACCAAGATACCGGTTTAACACCAGTGGCTGATATTGTGTTAACACCCCTACAGTGTCTATGCCTGAATGAGCGCAATTGCTTAGCGTGAAATCAATAATGCGATATTTCCCGCCAAAGTAAACGGCCGGCTTTGCCAAGTCTTTCGTCAGTACACCGAGTCTCTTTCCTTCTCCCCCGGCGAGCAGCATGGCGACCATTTCTTTACGCCCCATAGACATCAACCCCCAGTTAAAATATGTTGTTACCTCTCGCCCTCGTAGGTGAACAATAAAAATGAAAACGGCATAAGCCGGAATTCAATGCTTTGCTCGCGGCCATGGTACGGGATCGGATCGCTATGCACTGCCCAGGCTGACGTCGTGCCGCCATCTTCTGATCCATCTTCGCCGCTATGAATCGCTAATTCATAGTAACCTTCTTCAGGAACGCCGATCCGGTAGTGCCCATAATCATTGCTAGAGAAGTTACAGATGATAACAGAAATCTCATCCCACTCTCTGCCGCGGCGTTCAAAGCAGATAACGCTTTGTTCTGTGTTATGTACATCGATCCAACGGAAGCTATCAGGAGCTTGATCGCGTTCCCATAACGATGGAGTTGAGCGATAAACGCCGTTCAGCCGCCGAACATAACGATGCATGCTTGCGTGCAACGGGTAATCCAAGATCATCCAATCGAGCTGGTCGAGATCTTTCCATTCGTCGAATTGCCCCCATTCACTGCCCATGAAAAGCAGCTTTTTCCCGGGGTGAGCAATCCAATATCCATATAACAACCGTAACTGTGCGAATTTATCTTCATAGGAGCCAGGCATTTTGTGGAGTAAAGAACGTTTGCCATGCACGACTTCGTCATGCGAGAGCGGCAAAACATAGTTTTCGGAGAATGCATATAGGAGTGAGAACGTGATGAGATTATGGTGATGTTTGCGTTCAGCTGGATCAAGGCGCATATAGCGCAGGATGTCGTTCATCCAGCCCATATTCCATTTGTAGTTGAATCCGAGTCCGCCGAGGTAGGTAGGCGATGTGACAGCCGGTTGGGCAGAGGAGTCTTCGGCAATCATTAGCGTCTCGGGATAGTAGTGAAAGACAACTTCGTTCAGCGTGCGCAGAAACCGGAGAGCGTCCAGGTCTTCTTTGCCGCCATAGGGGTTAAGTGTGCAATAATCGGGCGGTTTATCCATGTGGAGATCCACCATGTGAGCGACAGCATCCACTCGCAAGCCGTCAATGTGGAAATAATCTAACCAGAACAACGCATTCGATACAAGATAGCCGACAACCTCGCTTCTGCCAAAATCAAAGGACAACGTGCCCCATAACGGCTTTTCGGCTTTGCGCCAGTTCGGCCCTTCGTAAAGCGGTGTCCCATCGAATTCACGCAGCCCATGTTCATCTTTGACAAAATGGCCCGGCACCCAATCGAGGATGACGCCTAAGCCCATTTGATGACAACGATCAATGAAATGCATCAACTGCTTCGGCGAGCCATATCGGCTGGTAGCAGCGTAGAACCCGGTAATCTGGTAACCCCATGACCGATCAAAAGGATGCTCGGCGAGCGGCATCAGCTCAATATGGGTGTAGCCCATTGAAGCTGCATAGTCGACTAATTGGTCGGCCAGCTCGGTGTAGGAGAGGAATTGCTCCTTGCCATGGATTTTCCAGGAGCCGGCATGCACTTCATAAATGAGGAGCGGTCGATCGAAGGTGCTTCGCTTATTGTCCATCCATGCTGAGTCGTTCCATTCGTACCCGTTCAGGTCTGTAACGATTGATGCGGTATTTGGCCTTAATTCAGCACCGAAAGCATAGGGATCGGCTTTGAGCAATTTGGTTCCATCAGAAGCAATGATCTCATACTTGTATCTTGCGCCTTCTTTGAGGCCAGGCACAAACCCTGACCATACGCCGGATGTTCCGAATTTCTCCAACTCATCATTCGTCCCATCCCAATCGTTAAAGTCACCCGCTACTCTAACGCTGACTGCATTGGGAGCCCATACGGTGAAACGTACACCGAGCTTTCTTTTCCACTTCATTCGGTGGGCACCGAATGTCCGATAGCTTTGATACAACGCACCTTCATTGTACAAATACAAGTCATGCATCGTAATGCCATAAGGCGGCGCAGCTAGTCTCGGCAAAGGTCACACCCCCTGTCGGCGTTAATTAAACCCATTATACAAGAACGTTGAAAATTTGAAACCCCATTTTCATAATTTAAGTTAACTTTATTTACCCCTATCTAACATATAATTAACGTTCACATAACATAACCGTTAATTTTGCTTACGACTATCTCCCCCATATGTTCGATTGATGTAATAATGTTTGGAACACCACCCCTTACTGATTGCTGAGCGCACACAACCGATCCAATTGCACCGGACGGGCTGCTTGGCGCTTCGGGTCTTCACAATTTGCGGATCGCCGTGCCGCAGCATGCGTTGATGATGCATGGCACACAATCCTTTTGCCTTAACTGTCTTGCTGCAACCTTCGATAATGCATGTTAATTCATTCAATTCATTCATGATGTCTGACCCCCTGATGGCTCGCCGGGGACGTATTGTCCCATGGGTATATCCTATCTTATCGGTAAAGCTTACGACGATAAAGCACGCTCAGAGACGAAAGTGGCCGTGTCATCCGGTGATTGGGCCCTTTTGGCAAGTTATCGTCGTTTATCTATGGGCGGGTTTAATTTTTTAAATCATCAACCCCTTTACGAAACAAATCAATTACCATTTTAGCTAAAAAGAATCATTGTCCGTAAGGTCCAATAAGCCTATACTTGAACCTTGATAGAAATAAATTCAGAGAGGAATGGTAGGACATATTTCGGCATATTTTCGACACGATTGAGCAGCCACTAGCCGTCGTTCGACGGTCCGGCCGTTCCCTTACGATAACCGAAGCCAACCCTGCTTTTATACGAATGACCGGTTACGAGATCGATAGATTGCAGGCGATGCAGATTCGACAGCTTTTCCCAAGGCTTTATAGCAACAAGCAGCCTGCCCTGGCCAATGGGATTATTGAAACGACACTCCAGCCTAGTTTTGGCAACACCAAATCCATTACGATGGAAACTAAGCCGCTTCCCTATTTGGGTGAAGAAGACAGCGGCCGCACCTATTATTTGATTATTGCCAAGGATATGAGTGCGGACAAATGGCTAGAACAACAATCCACGGTTAAAAAAGCGCTTAACATCGGCATTTGCGATAATGAATATATCGTGCGCAAGTTTCACCAAAACTACTCGCCGCTTTCTAACGTAGACCATTCGCCCTTGCACCAGTCGATCTTCGACTTCTTGGATCCGAATGAGCACGAGATGATTAAAACGCAGTTATCCACCGCAAGCACAGAGAGCAATTCATGCGATATTGTCGTACGTACGATTAGCTTCGAGGACATAAGCGGGCTGGAGATGCGTGCTACAATTTGTCCTATATTCGACGGATTCGGCGCAATTCAAGAATATGCGTTTTCTGTCTGGGATCTGAAGGAAGCGAATGACTCGGGGCAACCTGGCATGAAACTCAAAATATGGATGGCGAAACGAGATATTTCGACAAGCCAACTATCATTATCGACTGGCATATCGATCCAAACCATCTCTAAGCTTCGCAATGGCAAAATCACGAAACCACAGCGCTTGACTGCAGAGCTGATTGCCTCCGAACTGCGTGTTGAAATTACAGATATATGGCCAGAAGTCGGGCGCAGATAAGCAGCTTTCAGCTATCCTAATGTTCCGTATTATTATATGGTACCCTTTGATTGTTATATGTATGACGCCAGTTTATTGCTGTAGAATACACATATAACGACTAAGGAGCTGATGGTTTGGTTTCGTCAAAACTAACCAAAATCTTATATGGCGGCGATTATAATCCTGAGCAATGGGACAAGAGCGTGTGGCCAGAAGATATGCGGATGATCCGTCTGGCGGGCATGGATATCGTTACCGTGAACGTATTCTCATGGGCGATGCTGCAGCCCGACGAGGAAACGTATGATTTCTCCACTTTAGATGAAATAATGGCGATGCTACAAGACAATGGCATCCACGCTTGCCTTGCAACCAGCACTGGCGCCCATCCCGCATGGATGGCGCGCAAATATCCTGGCATCTTGCGCACCGACTTCGAAGGCCGCAAGCGCAAATTCGGCGGACGGCACAACTCATGCCCGAACAGCCTTGCTTATCGCACGTATTCGACAAAATTAGCAGCAAAAATCGCGGAGCGCTATAAGAACCATCCTTCGTTATTGCTTTGGCATATTTCCAATGAGTATGGCGGTGAATGTTATTGCGACAATTGCGCTGCAGCTTTCCGCAGTTGGCTGCGTAACAAATACGGCACACTGGACAAGCTTAATGAGCAATGGAATACACGATTTTGGGGCCATACCTTCTATGATTGGGAAGAAATTGTTCCGCCGAATATGCTTAGCGAGCAATGGTCCAACCGGCATACCTGCTTCCAAGGCATTTCGCTCGATTACACACGTTTCAACTCAGACAGCATGCTTGACTGCTATAGGCTAGAATATGCGGAATTGAAGAAACATACGCCTAACATTCCGGTCACCACAAATTTGATGGGCGCCTACAAGCCGCTTGATTATTTTAAATGGGCCAAATATATGGACATCGTCTCGTGGGACAACTACCCTTCAGCCGATACGCCCGTAAGCTATACGGCAATGATGCATGGCCTAATGCGCGGACTAAAAGAAGGCCAACCGTTCCTGCTCATGGAGCAGACGCCAAGCCAGCAAAATTGGCAAGCGTACAACTCGTTGAAGCGGCCCGGCGTCATGGCGCTATGGAGTTATCAAGCAGTTGCTCATGGCGCAGATAGCGTCATGTTCTTTCAGCTTCGCCGCTCGATAGGCGCTTGCGAGAAGTATCACGGCGCACTAATCGAGCATGCTGGACATGAGCACACACGCGTCTTCCGTGAATGCGCACAGTTAGGGAGCGAGCTTCAGCAACTTGGCGATAAACTGCTAGATGCACGCAGCGATGCGAAGGTCGGCCTTTTATTTGATTGGGACAATTGGTGGGCGACCGAATACTCCAGCGGCCCATCCGCTGCACTCCAATATACGGACGAAGTGCACAAGTATTACGATGCGCTCTATCAGCAAAATATAGCAGCTGATCTGGTCGGCCTTGATGCAGATTTCAGCCAATATGACGTGCTTATCGCACCTGTGCTATATATGGTGAAGCCTGGATTAGCTGCGAAGCTGGAGCGCTTCACCCAAGCCGGCGGCACGTTTATCACAACCTTCTTCAGTGGCATCGTCAATGAAAATGATATCGTAACGCTTGGCGGATACCCTGGCGAGCTGCGCAACATGCTTGGCATTTGGGTTGAAGAAATCGATGCCCTATATCCAGAACAGCGGAATGAGATCGTGATGAAAGCTCCATTAGGCACATTGGCTGGCAGCTATTCGTGTGGATTGTTATGTGACCTTCTCCATACAGAGGGAGCTGACATTATTGCCGAGTACGGCCAAGATTTCTACGCTGGAATGCCTGTCGTTACCCGCAATCGGTTCGGCCAAGGCGAAGCGTGGTACGTAGCCTCCAGCCCGGAGCCAGCCTTCCTGCAAGGATTGCTTGGGCAAATTTGCGAAAAGCACGGAATTTTGTCGATTGTGCCAGCGAAATCGGGCATCGAAACGACACGCAGAACCAAAAACAACCAATCTTATGTATTTATCTTGAACCATCATGACACTGCGCAAACGATTGAACTTGGAGACGTACAAGGTGTCGAATTGTTGAGCGGCCAGTTGGCAAACAAACAAATTAAGGTAGCTGCACGAAGCACCATTATAATAGAAGAAACACGTTAAATAACGGAAAAAGCAAGCATTCGCGCATGCGATTTGCTTGCTTTTTTTCTGCTTATTTGCGACAAGCTTCGCTATGCCCGCTCCACATAAAAACGACTCGTTTCGCTCCACGCTTCTCCTGGACGCAAAACAACTAAGCCTTTGGTCTCATCTGGAAGATTCACGTTCGGCGCATCTACCATATTAATTTGAGGCTCGGGGCAAATATAGCCAGCGGATGCTTTATTGTTCCAAACCATCCATTGCTTATATTTCGTCCCGGCATCGTAAACAAGCTTTAGTCCAAGGCGATGATCCACAATTTCAGCCAAATTGCGGCCATTCACTGGCTCAGCTGAATAATGATTATCTAACGCTTCCGCATATGGCCAGCCGCCTTCTGGCGATTTCATCGCTTGCTCAAGTGGCGTCATCGGAATCGTTCTGCCCGTTGGCAGCATCCGCTCATCCAGCTCCCACCTTACGCCTGTCGTAACATGTGCCGTTACGTCTTCGCGCTTGCTCTCTGATGAGAAAGGCGCATTCAAAGCTGTATGGAATCCAAGCATATTAGGCATCACTTTGTTGCCTAAATTCGTGACGGTGCTTGTTTGGGTAAGGCCCTCGGACGACAAGCAGTAACGGAGACGGATTTCGAAACGGTGTGGCAAGTATTGGTAAATTGAATCGTTCTCATCAACCAGATAACTGACAACAACGAAGCTCTCCTGCCCATTTGTCCCCTTCTCCACGACTGTCCATGGTTTATCGTAGAAAAAGCCGTGCAGGTGGTTGCCTGTGGACGCCTCATTCACAGGCAGCTCATACTTGATGCCCGCCACCTCAAACTTGCCATCCCTATAACGATTCGGCGGGAAAAGCACCGGGATGCCGTATACAGCCGGGCTTTCGCGGAATAGGTCCATCTCTTGCTCTGCTGGCTCACGCAAAAACTTATATCCTGCTTCTATATCGCGAAATGCGATGAGGTTGGCGCCGATTTCAGGCAGTAATGCGGCTTCGTATTTGCCCGCTCGGAGCCATATCGCCTTCTCTCCATTAAATAACCCTTCCGTTACTTCGTATGCCATGCGATCATCACTGCTCCTATGCCATATTGAATTTATTATATGTAAACCAGCCTATTCGGTCCATCTGCCCACAAAATCTATTATACGTATGGAATAGCATCGGTTGCAATCGATTTCAAAACGTTTCTAAGCAACATTTTCTTACAGCTGAGCGTTTGAATGTATAGTTCCATCTTGAAGGAAAATCAGAATAAAAAGCAGGGGGACACTCGATATGGGAACGAAACGCTTGAGGGGATGGATAGCCGCATTCGCATGTATAGCAATGTTACTGCCAAGCGGCTGTGGCAAGAGTGACAGCAATGGTGCTAATGCCAGGATAAACGCACTGTCAAACAATCAACGAGATGCCATTGCAACCAACATTGATTCTTCCCTAGTTCAAGCGTCGAATCAATTCGGCATCCGATTGCATGAACAGTTGGCACAAGCTAATCAAGAGCAAAATCTGTTTATTTGTCCGCTCAGCATCTCAACTGCTATAGCAATGGCCTACAATGGCGCCAACGGCGCTACACAGAGAGAAATTGCCGCAACGATGGGTTGGACGAAACATACGCTGAATGCGATTAATTCGAGTTACAGCCAAATACTCGATTTGCAAGTACAGCCTGGCACCGGCATTGACTTGCAACTTGCTAACTCGATGTGGTTAAAGCCTAAAATGAAAATTCAAAAGCCTTTTCAACAAGCCTTGCAAAACAGTTATGATGCCCAAGCAAGTGAGGTGGATTGGACGAATGCAGAAGACACTGCCAACCAAATAAACAACTGGGTATCCAAACATACGAATGGCATGATTCCTACCCTGCTTGACCCTAATGCCATTGACCCTAGCGTTGTCATGATGTTGCTTAATGCCATCTACTTCAAAGGCGAGTGGCAAACTCCCTTCGAAAAAACCTTAACGAAAGAAGCTCCCTTCCATATGGGCAGCGGCCGTACGGCAACCGCCTCCTACATGAATCAATCCGGAAGATATGAGCATACAAGAGGAGAAGGTTATGAAGCTATCCGCCTGCCATATGGCGAAGGACAGATGTCAATGCTTATCGTGTTGCCCGGCCCGAAAACCCCATTAGCTGAAATCGAGAAACAAATAACAGAAGGAAAGCTGCCGCTTGGAAAACGTTGGGAACGGGAGTACGGGGCTGTTCATCTTCCGAAATTTAAAATTGAGTATGCTTCTTCACTTAATCAATCGCTGGAGGCGCTGGGGATCCATGCTGCATTCTCTCCCGCAGACGCTGACCTATCTGGCATTACAGGAGTACCTGGCCTATACATCGATAGCGTTATTCACAAAAGTATTATTGAGGTAGCGGAACAAGGAACGGAGGCAGCAGCAGTAACTTCGATCGCTGTGGGAGAGGCTGGTGCAGCCACACCATTGCCTGAACCGTTCGATATGCGAATTGACCGTCCATTCTTCTTTTTGATCGAGGATGTAAAGAGCGGCTTATGGCTGTTCACCGGTTCAGTTTATCAACCTGTTGAAAGTTAACAGCTCAAAAAGCCACAGGGACGAAGCATGATGCTACGTCCCTGTGGCTTCTAATCTATAGAAAGAAGTTCTTTCTTTTCGAAAAGAATGGATTAAGTCAGGCTGTTCCAGAATGTTACTTCGTCAACTGTCAAACGAACCGATGCATGAGCTTGAACAGCTGCTTTGCCGATCGCAATGAGCATTACCGTCTCATAACGATCTGGCACCGCGAACTTCTCGTTAAATTGCGATTTAACGAAGCCACCCATTGGAACTGTGTCATAGCCATGAGCTTTAGCTACGAGCATCAGCTGCATCGAAATTAAACCCGCGTCAACAAGGCCGATGTCCTTAGCGATCGCTTCTTTGCGGTACGGGGATTGCTCACCTGTGATGTTGCCAAGCATACGTTGTTTCGTTACGCTATCCATAACGCCCGCTTGCTCAGCGCGATCATAGATCGTCTCGGCTAGACGGTACGACTCTTTGTCAGCCAGAACGGCGATCACATGCGACGCATCAACCACTTGTTGTTGGTTGAATGCAATTGGAAGAAGCTCTTCCTTCAGCTTCTGGTCTTCGATGACCAGGAAGCGCCATGGCTGCATATTGCTCGAAGAAGGTGCCAGCGTTGCTTCTTGCAGCATCGTTGTCAGCTCTTCACGGGAAATTTTCACAGTTGGGTCATACTTACGAACGGAATGGCGTTCACTAATAATCGTCATAAAATCTTGTTTCACAGCTTGGTTTGCACTCATTAATAATCCCTCCAATAATCTGTGTATAAATTCGCTCAGTTAACTTTAAAAAAACGTGATTTAACTGTTCATTTCTGTACACAGTATAGTCCAAACAAAAGATGCTGTCAATAGCACACGCCTATGCCGCAGATTGGCGCTAAAAACCCTAGTGCCTAACGATATATTCAGCAATAGTATGCTTCTCTAGCACCCTCAACATACTTTCGTCTAATTCGGCCAATAAGCCGGCAAAAGCGCCCTTCATTGTGATCCCGTAGGGATGTGGCCCTGTTGCCTCTTCCATGTTCCGCCCCAGCTCTTCGCTAATCTGCAGCACTTGATAAACTTCTGCTAACGTAATTTGATCCGCTGCACGCAGCAGCCGATATCCGCCATCTCGCCCTTCTCTTGTTTCAATCAGCTGCGCTCGCGCTAATGTCGCTAATATTTTGCGAAGCAGCGTCGCTTCTGATTGCAATTGATCCGCTATTGTACAGCTTGGGCATGTTTGCTCATTGCTGGCGAGTACGGCAAGCGCCTGTATGGCAAGGCCAAATGTACGGAAACTTGGCGGGCACGGTTTACGATTCGCCGTCACCGGTCTCTTCCTCCTTTACGCACAGGTTTGTTCGCGCAATTAGACTAACTATACTTCACTCGCCGCCTTTTGCCTAGCCGGCGCTTCGTGCTTCATGCCCCTCTCTCTCCTAACGATACTGCTATGGCACGCCCAGCTCCTCGGGTAGCGCCTGCTACGACTGCAACTTTACCCACTAATGTTTTCATTGCTTTCATCTTGCTTCCCCACTCCCTCTGGTATCCATTCTCGATTCTAAGCATATATCAGCAAAGTTGACGACGGATTGTCAGTATTATTGCATAAGACGAAAACAATCAAACATATCGTAATAGTACGCCTACCGATTTCCACTGGCGGCGATGAAGGAGGATCAAGCCGAACATGAATGCTGATCACAATTGGAAAGCACGTTGGGTAGACGAGGAGCAAGTCGATTCCGACACCGCGAACCGCCCATTTGTTTTTAAAGTGCCAACAGCTTGGTGGACCCGGTCCGATGAATGGGCTTGGTCGGGCCTTTTTGTTCATCCTGACCGTGTCGTCTTGGATTCCTCGCTTAGCCGCGGCATTATTCGTTCTAACACGCTTGATTACGAATCCCGCCACAGCCCTCGAATCGTTTCCTTGCAATCCGTTTTCGAGCAAATGCAGCCGGACGATGAACCCGCTCTTGATGCTCTAGCAGTGCAGGAGCGATTGGAGCGCGATGCGCTTCGATTCATCCGGGCGGACATTACCCAATTGCCTTATGAAGATGAAAAGTTCGATACCGTATTCTGCTTATCCGTTATTGAAGCACTCGAACAGACAGATGCAAGAGAGGCATTGCTGGAATTTCGCCGAACACTCAAAACCGGCGGATTGCTCGTGCTTACCTTTGAAGAACAATCGCCTGACCTGGCCCCTATTACCCGAACGGTTAGGGATTGCGGCTATTCCTTCGCAGGCGAATATGAGTCTGCATGGGCAACGGATGGCAGCAACAACACGAATGCCCAAGGACGGCTCTATGCATTCCGCGCCATCTGAGGGCATCCAGACAGGAAGAGACCATAACCTTGCACAATTAGGCAAGGTTATGGTCTCTTCGCTTTCCTTAATCAACGCAAGTTAGTTATCCAGCTACGCCGTATGTTTGGAAACAATTCGTGCGACATGCTGCAAATGCTCTTGCATTGCTGATGCGGCAAGCTCCCCATCGCCAGCAGCAATCGCCTCACATATAATGTTGTGCTCGCACAGCAACTGGTCTGCTACGGATTTATTCGTGTACATTTCTATACGGCGAACGGCGCGAATCGCCGTCTCTGTCTGCTGCATAATCGTTTCGAATAGCCGCATCATGACAGAATTGCCCGTTGCATGGGCGATCGCCTGATGAAAAGCAACATCAAGCTTTTCGCCGGCCTCCTCATCCCCTGCGGCTTCCACCATGTGTGCAATAATAAGGCGAAGCTGCTCAACATCGGATTCGCTCCGCTTGCTGGCAGCTATTGCTGCATAGGATACTTCTAACGATTGCCGCGCTTCCAGCAGTTCTAACAGTGAGGTGCCGTCTAGCAGCGTAGGCGTAGGCGTAAGCCCCGATGATTCAGCCAACGGCTGAGTCCGCACGACTGTGCAGCCACCCCCTTGCCTAATTTCGATTAAGCCCATCGCTTTCAGGCCGCTTAGCGCTTCACGCATCGTTGACCGCCCAACCCCAAATCGCTCTGACATCTCTTTGGTCGAAGGGAGCTTATCGCCAACCTTCAGCTTGCCGCTCTCAATAAGCGTTCTAATCTGCTCCGCAATTTCCTCATAATGATTGCGTTTATCCAGCTTCGCAACATCCATACCTAATTCTCCTATTCCGCCAGCTTTACAGCTGAATTACCCGATAATTAGTGCATACACAATGCCAGGCCCATGAACGCCAATCGTTAGGTCATTCTCGATGTCTGCCGAGCGGCTCGGTCCTGAAATAAAATGGATGCCTGCTGGCAACTGCTCCCGTCCGATCCTATCCAACTCCTTCAACGGCTCGCCTATGCGCGTTTTCAACCGTTCAATCGAAATAAGGGCGAACAGAACAGTGGGCAGCAAGCTAACCGATCGCCCTTTGTCCTTCGATGATAACACAGCGAGTGAGCCTGTGTAAGCGACCGCGTAATCAGCAGCGACGATGCCAAAATCCGCTTCGGCCGCTCGCGCTAACCAATCATCTTCCCCATCGCTATTCCACACTTTTACTTGCGCTTGTGGCAGCGCTTCCTCTAGTCCCATCGCATCCAGCTCAGGCTGCCGTTGGCGCACGACATGCCGCGCACCCAGTTCCGCAGCTTTATCTGCGATAAACCGCTTGGCTTCCTCCAAATCAGCCAGACGCTCAACATAACCGCCCGCTGCTCGAAAATTCGCCCCAAACCGATCAATCCGCTCCTCTATCGGCCACTCGAAGCTGCGCCAAAAATCAGGAGCGCCCCGAAACGGATGGTGCGGCGGTTCGACAATGCGCGGCCGCTTCAACTTCGCTGCAAGCCCATCAATAAACGCCTGCTGCTTGGCACGCGAAGCTGTTTCCATCTGTTCCAGCCATTCGTCATGCGTGCCCGCCATTTCCTCCGTCCCCTTCCTTCCGCTCTTGCAAAATCGTTTCCATTCGGGCTTTCATCGATGCTGCCATTGGCTTGGCGTTCGCCAATCCATCCCGTTCCATCTCCGTCCAGCGGTCACGGAAGCCCTGCTTCGGCAAGCTCGGCGCTACCCGATAGCTGTTCCAGCCTTTCAACGGCCCAAGCTTCGACCGAATCGCCCCGTCGCGAACGACGAGCTTCTGGCCGAGCTGGCCGATCCGCAAAGCACCGCGCATCATTTTGGAATTGCCCATGACAGCCGAAAAGCCTTTCATGCCGACAGACTCCAGCATATTGCCATGGCCAGCCTCTACCTTCCGCCTGCGCAAGTATACGAGCATATCATGGAGCGGAATTTTGACCGGGCATGCTTCGTAACAAGCGCCGCATAAGCTCGAAGCATTCGCGATATCGTCCCACTCCGCAACATTTTTCTGCAGTGCTGGCGTCAATACAGCTCCAATCGGCCCGCTATACGTGCCGCCGTAAGCATGTCCGCCAATATGCCGATAGACCGGGCAAGCATTCAAGCAGGCGCCGCAGCGTATGCAATTAAGCAGCTCTTGGAATTCCGGATCGCCTAATTGGTTGGATCGCCCATTATCAACAATGATGATGTGCATCTCATCGGGACCATCCGCATCCGCTTCCCGACGAGGGCCCGTGATGCCAGACATATAGACCGTAAGCTTCTGGCCTGTCGCAGAGCGCGGCAGCAGCGTCGCCATTACTTCAAGGTCTTCGAACGAAGGAATGATCCGCTCCATCCCCATCAGCGTGATTTGCGTCCGCGGGACGGTCGTGACCATTCGCGCGTTTCCTTCATTTTCGAATAGTACCATGGAACCCGTCTCTGCTATTGCAAAATTGCAGCCCGTCATGCCGATGTCCGCTTCCAGAAACTTCTCGCGCAGCTTCTTCCGAACGAAGCCAGCTAAAATCTGCGTATCTGGCGCCAGCGCTTCGCCCGCATCTGCGGAGAGCAGCTCTGCGATCTGGTACCGGTTCTTATGAATCGCCGGAATGATAATATGGGAAGGCGTTTCTCCGGCAAGCTGAATGATGTATTCGCCAAGATCAGTCTCAATCGCCTCAACTCCGATGCCCGCCAAGGCATGGTTCAGATGCAGCTCTTCGGTCACCATCGATTTGGACTTCACAACCGACTTCGACTGTTTCTGCTGAGCGATCGCTAAAGAAATTTTCACTGCTTCTACATCCGTCTCCGCAAAATGGACATGGACGCCGTTCGCCCGCGCATTGTCAGCAAACAAATTCAAGTAATAGTCGAGATGTGCGATCGTATGCAAGCGAATTTGCCTGCCGCGCTCCCGCCATTCCTCCCAATTCCCATGCTCCTCGGCTGCTGATTTTTTGCCGGAACGAAGCCGCTCCGTCGTAAATTTAACCGCCTTGCGCAGAAAGTCATCATTCAGCGCCAGCTCTGCACGCTCTTTAACCGTCGAGCCCTTCGCATTCGGTTGCATTCCGCTCACGTGTTTTTCACCCCTTCATATAGAAGCTCAGCGAGATGCATAATGCGTACCGGCTTGTTGCGGTACCGCAAATTGCCGCCAATATTCATGAGGCAGGCCATATCGAGGCCAACTAACACTTCCGCTTCCGTCTCTAGCACATGGTCGGCCTTTTCCGTTACCATCGCACCTGAAATATGTGACATCTTCACCGCGAACGTCCCTCCGAAACCACAGCAATCCTCGGCAAAAGGAAGGGGCACCAACTCTAGCCCCCGCACGTTTTCCATAAGGGCAAGCGGTTCGTCCTTCACGCCCAGTAACCGGCTGCCATGGCAAGACGGGTGATACGTAACTTTATGGGGAAATGATGCCCCAAGATCGGTAATCCCGAGCACTTGCACGATAAATTGCGTGAACTCGTAGCTTTTCCTTTGCAATTGCTTCGCTTTCTCCAGCATCTGGGCATCATGCTCGAACAGCTTCGGATAATGATGGATCATGCCGGTACAGGAGCCTGATGGCGAGATAACAAAATCACAATCCTCAAACGCCTTAATAATCGTTGTAGCGGTTTTCCTCGCATCATCCCAGTAGCCGCTATTAAATGCTGGTTGCCCGCAGCAGGTTTGCACTTGGGGAAAATCCAGTTGAACGCCGTATTCGGCCAGCAGGCGAACCATGGCTTCCCCAACATTCGGATAAATGGCATCGCTTAAACATGTAATGAACAATGATACTTTCATAGCGCACCCCGCTTGGCTACATGATCAGCAGCTTTAATATCAGGTTGTCAGACAAGTTGTACTAAAGTATAACCGATGGGTTCGCCCATCGGCAATAGATCACCACGATCAAACTCACGCCACGCGCACTTAAGCAAAATGGCCTAGTTAACCGCCTAGCATCCAGCAGCATCCGTAACTTAACGCTTTCCTTCCTTGTAATCCTTCGGGGTAACGCCTACCGTTTTCTTAAATAGCTTATTGAAGTAGACAGGATCATGATAACCGACCATCTGCGAAATTTCGTAATTCCGCAGCGCAGGATTGCCGATCAGCAGCTCTTTCGCTTTCTCGATGCGAAGCTGGATAATATAATCCGTCATCGTCATATTCGTCTTGGAACGAAACAGCCTGCTCAGATAGCTGCCATTCATCCCTACCGATATTGCGAGCTTCTCCAGCTCGAATGGCTGATCATACGATTTCTCCAGCTCTTGCTTAACCTGCTCCACTGCATGATGCTCACGGTCTTCCATTGGCGCAGCGGCATCATCCTGCTTAGGCGTCAATGTTTTATTTCGCAAGCGATCAATTTCTGTAAGCAGCCCTTGCAGTTGCGCTTTATCGACCGGCTTTAACAAATAGTCCTTCACGCCGAAGCGCACTGCAGCTCTTGCATACTCGAACTCTTCAAAACCGCTCAACACGATAATTTGAACATCGAGCGCAACTTCCCTAATCTTCTCTATGAGCTTAATGCCGTCCATAAAGGGCATTTTGATATCCGTAATAACAAGATCCAATCCTTCGCTATGCAGCCTATTAAAGTTATCCCATGCAACTGCGCCGTTACTAAATGAACCGGCAACGGTTAGGTTTGGATGCAGCTTGCACAATATCTTCTCCAGCCCAAGCCGGATCATTTCTTCATCATCTACGATCATCACTTTCATGGCATCGCACTCCTTCTTCGGAGCAAGTCGTTACGAGTCTACGCGGGGCTGCCGATTGGCTGAACCAATGGAATCGCGATAAACCATTTCTCCACTGATTAATATTTTCTCGAACGGCTCCTTCGGATAATTGATTCGTTCAAGCACCTTATCGACTGCGCGCGCACCTAGCGTTTCTTTGGGCACGTTCACTGTCGTTAAAGACGGGGAATGATGGCGCGTATCAATATTATCAAAACCTGTAATTGAAATCTCGCCGGGCACGTCGATATCTAATTCCCGAAATGCTCTTGCAGCGTCCATTGCCAGTGAGTCATTCGCACAGACAACAGCCGTCGGCAGCGTTCCCAGCTTCTTCTTGCGCATTGCCCAAGCTTTAATTGGCTCATCGTAATGCTCCATATTGTCCAAGGCCGTCAGATGCTCATCCTTTATCCACAGGCCGAACTCTTCCATCGCGTTTCTAAACCCGTTCCAACGGTCGAAGAAGCTTCTCGAATAACGGCTATTGCCAATAAAGCTAATGTTGCGGTGCCCGACACCGATCAGATGTTTGGCCAGACGATACATACAATCATAATTGTTAGCAAAGACAGTATCAGAAGGAATAAGCGGGTCTTCATGGTCGACCAAAACCATCGGAACGCCCAATCGATGAATTTCGAGCAGCATAGGCGTAGCGATCTCACCCACGCCGATTAACCCCATAATGCCTTCTGGATTCAACAGGTGGAGAAAGCTTTCAACATTTTGCTCCATCACGATGAACATGCCAATCCCTTTATCTTCCAATCGTTTTGTGATGCCATCCAGTATTTTGCCCCAATACTCGGAGTCCTTCGTTTGGAAACGTATATTCGGCATGAGCACAAACATCGATTGCTTCACTTCCGATTCATCTGGCGCTTCCTCAGGACGGCCGCTCTTGATCGGCTTCACATATCCGCTAGTTTGCGAGAAATAGCCGAGTTGGGAAGCCGTCTGGATCACGCGGTCTCTCGTTGCGCCGCTAACGCCTTTTTTGCCGGAGAGCGCTTTGGAAATCACATATTTCGATACGCCGAGATGGTCCGCAATTTGCTGCATCGTTACTTTTTTAGTCACTCGTCTTCCCCCCATTATTGGACAGCGTGCCGTTATCAGAATGAGGAAGCGGCAAGCGGAGGATGATTTCCGTACCGCCTTCTTCTCCTTCTAGCGCTTCCATGCCGTAGCTGTGGCCGTAGTGAAGCTTGATCCGTTCATTTACATTTTTCAAACCAATCCCGCCACGCTTCTCCCCGCTGCCACTGCCATTAAGACCTGAGAAGGAACGGTTGAGCCGTTCGCGCGTTTCTGCTGCCATGCCCAGCCCGTTATCCACGACACGCACCAATAAGTAGCGTTCGGTACTCTCGATAAGGATGGAGATTCGCATCTGCGCCTTACGGTCGTCCAGGCCGTGGTATATCGCATTTTCCACAATTGGCTGAAGCAGCAGCTTAAGCGTAAGAACGCCTTCATGCGCTGGATCTGCATGCATCCGCAGGTCAAACCGATTCGGATACCGATAGTTGAGCATCTCGACATAGTTTCGAACATGCTCCAATTCCGCCGCAACGGTCGTCTTCTCCCGCACATCGCCGATGCTGTAACGAAGCAGCTTGCCAAATACCGATAACATATCCGCCGCCGCATCATCGTCATTAAGCTCAGCTACCATTCGGATCGTTTCGAGCGTGTTGTACATGAAATGAGGGTTGATCTGATTTTGCAGCGCATGCATCTCCGCCTCGTTCTTCTTCGTCTCCATCTCATAGATGTCCTGAATTAATTGATCGATTCGGACAATCATTCGGTTAAATTGATGGCCTAACTGCCCGATTTCGTCCCGGCGTTTCACTGGAAACTGCACCTTGAAATTCCCTTCTTGAACGGATCGCATCAGCCGCATCATTTTGCGCAGCGGCTTCGTTAAGGCAAAAGACAACAGAATGGAGATGAGTAACGCAATTCCGATCGTTACAAAAGTAGCCGCCCAAGTCGCATTCCGAATTCGAATCGAATCCTTGTTCAATTCCCGCTCGGGGATAAGAATAAACAGCTTCCAATTGGTATTGGGCGATGTTGTATAGATGACGAGCTGCTTTTGCCCATCAACCGTATGATAAAAACTGCCGTTGGTGCCGCCTGCTTGTCGCACGACAGGGCTATCGATCTGCTTCGCTAATTGGCGCTTATCGCTATCGTAGATTACCCCGCCATGAACATCGATAATAAACGATTTGCCATGCGTCAGCTTGTCCAAATCAATCATTTGATCCTCAATTACCCGAATGTCTGCATCAACTGCGATAAGCCCGATAGGCTGCAACGAGGCTTCATCTACGATTTTGCGGACGACCGTAAAGGCGCTTCTGGCACTATTAAGATTGCTCGTATAGGTTTCCGTACCGAATAATAACGCTTCTCCGCCAGATTGCTCCGATTTTGCCCGCCATTGCTGATAGCTCTTCTCCAAATCCAACCGGACAGCGCCTGCCTCAGTCGAGAAATATCCGTTGCCATACTTATCAAAAATATAGACAACGTTCGCTCCCCGCTTGATGTTATTAATAAATTTGACCGAGGATTGGATGCCCCGTTGAATCGATAACAATTGATTAAAATCGTCAGGGACAGGCTCCATCCCTGGCGTAGATTGAGCTGTCATTCGCTGTTCGTAATAGTTGTTGGACCGAATCAGGTTTTGTTTAATCTCAGCTTGATAGGCGGGAATCGATGAGATGCGCATCATATCTTCGATATAATCATCGACCCGCTCCATCATCGCTTCCTGCAAATTCGTCGAATACGATACCGTCGTTCGCTCAATTGAATTCGTGTAATTCGAATAAGATATATAGCCGATAAAGGTCAGGGGCAATGAAATGACGCCTAAAAACACAATCAACAGCTTGCGCTCCATCGGCATGTCACTAAACGTGGACCTTATCATTTTTGACCACTGTCTCGCTTCCATCACGCCATTCCTTCCGGCCAATTGTTGTGGCAAATAACTTCTACATTATACGACATTTACATACCCTATGCACTCATTCGTTATTATCTGGCGCTCGTTTTCACCTAACAATTCACACTAACACGCTAATTAAATCAAAAAAAGCTTTCGCCAGGTCGAAACCTGGCAAAAGCTTTCATTAAACGTTACTTTACAGCCCCATTCGTGACACCCGCGAAAATGTACCGTTGCAGGAACAGATACATTATTGCGGTTGGAATCATAATGATCAGAATTGCCGCGGAGACCATTTGCCAATTCCCGCTGTTCGAGCCGAAGAAGCGCATAAGCGATGTCGATACGACGACAAGCTCCGGCTTGGTCAAGTACAGGAATGGCGTGAACATGTCATTATAAATGGAGATCGTCTTCAAAATAACGATCGTCGCTGTCGCCGGGCCAAGCAGTGGCAATATGACCGCATAAAAGATTTTGAACAACGAAGCGCCTTCCATCATCGCTGCTTCATCTAAGTCATAGGGAATGTTGCGAATAAACTGCATATAGATGTAAATCTGCAAAATATCCGCACCAACGTACAGCAAGGTTGGGCCCATGAGATGATTCGTCAGCCCGAGACCTTGAATCGTTTTGTAGTTAATGACCTGCGTCGTGATTTGGGGGATGATCGTCGCGAACAGGAACAGCCCTACTAATGGGCCTTGCAGCTTAAATTTAAAGCGGGTTACGGCATAACAGAAGGAAGCCCCAATCAATACGTTCAGGATTAGCGTTACGCCAACTATAACAAGTGTATTCCCGAACGCACGGCCCATATCCGCTTGCACGAATGCATCCGCAAAGTTGTGAAGATGCAAAAAGCTGTCCGGCATTGACATCGTTGGCTTCGCCAAATACTCATCCGGGGTCTTAAACGCATTCGCCACGATGATATACGGCGGGAACAATACCACGAACGCTGCGATGATTAACGAGATATATTTGATGCCGATCCAAATCGGATTTGCTTTCGCCATCGCTAGCCTCTCCCTCTATTCAAGAAATACCGCTGAATGGACAACACGGCGACAACTGCTATCAACAAGACCACACTCATGGCCGATGCTAGCCCGTAGTTGTTAAACTGGAAGGCGGTCTCGATAATTTTCATAACAAAGGTTTCGCTCGCCCCTGCCGGCCCACCGTTCGTTAATACGAATGGAAGATCAAATACTTCCAATGCGCCCGTAACGGTCAGGAACAGGTTCAGCTCAATGATTTTATAAATGTTAGGCACGGTAATGAAACGGAATTTTTGCCAATTGTTCGCGCCGTCGATCGACGCTGCTTCGTACAGGTCAGCCGGAATTGACTGAAGCGCCGCTAGATAGATAACCATATTAAAGCCCATAAACCGCCAGAAGCCGATAGAAGCCAACGTGTAGTTTACAAACGATTCCGAACCGAGCCAGCTCGTTTCCGAACCAAGCCCAAGCTTTCCTAACAAAAAGTTAAGCGATCCGTCGGTCGTATCGAATACATAACCGAACAAATAAGCGACTGCAACGCCATTCAATATATACGGAAGAAATAACAGCAGACGGAAAAAATAACGCCCTTTGAGCTTGCCGTTCAATACGATTGCAAAATAGATCGCTGCGATATTTTGGACAACCCCTACAACGAAGTAAGCGACATTATGTTTAAAAACGCCAAAAATTTCGGGATTAGTAAACACTTCACGATAATTGGAGAACCCGATCCAATCTTTCTCCTGGCTCATGCCATCCCAGTTCGTAAAGCTAAGCCGAATAAGCTCAAGCGCTGGATAATAGGAGAACGTCAGCAGCAGGAGAAGGGGCAGTGCGATAAACGAGATAATAATAATTCTTTTTTGCGTTTCAAAAGGAAGCCTGCTGAGCATGGGATCCCATCCTCTCCTAAATCTCTAGATATCTCTCCTCGACAGTACCGCGCCTTGGGAACGGACGCTCCAGCAGAGCGCCCGTTTCAAAGCGTGGGATACAGCTTGCGTTACTTGCTTACCGAGCTTTTTGCTTTCGCCCATTGCTTGTTCAGCTTGTCCAGAACCGTTTGCGGGTCTTTCGCCAGCACGAACTCTTGCAGGAATTTGCCTTGATCAATTTGCGCCGCGTTTTGGATCGAAGTCGCCAAGTCGTTCGATGCGCCAAGCTCGATAAATTGCGGGTTATAGCTGTTGAACTCAGCGAGTTGTGGCAGCTTCGATTCTTTGGCCGCCAGAGTCGGAATAAAGCCTGCAAAGTCCTCATAACCGGATTCCTCAACCATCCATTTCACGAATGCTTTAGCCGCTGGAACATTGCCGTCTTTGTTAACTGCATAGAACCAGTCCGGATTCAATGGAGCCTTAAGTGAGCCCGAGTTGTCGACAGGGAATGGGAAGAAGCCGATATCTTCGGACGCTGCGCCATTCTCGATAACTTGGTTAATGACCCAGTTGCCAAGCAGGTACATGCCGAACTTGCCTTGCGCAACATCTTTTTTCGATTTTTCCCAGTTCGACGAATTGATGTCCTTCTCCAGCAAGTCTTTCTCGTGCAGCGTACGAAGAATGGACCATGATTGGCCGTATACGCCATCCATCGTGTAAGGCGTGTCGGTTTCGGCACGTTTGTTTTGGTGGTCCGAAGCGCCGCCAATCATCGTCGGCACGTCGTATACCCATGCATCCAGCGGCCATTTATCTTTGAAGTTCGAAGCCAGCGGAATGATGCCCGCGTCCTTCAGCTTTTGCGCTGCTGCATAAAACTCGTCAAGCGTTTTAGGAATTGCCGTGATGCCTGCTTTAGCAAACGCTTTTTTGTTATACACGATGCCTACCGTGCTGTTGCCCGACGAAACGCCATACATTTTGCCTTCAAACGCTTTCAGGTCCTTGAAGCGAATGTCGCCGGAAAACGGAATATCATCAAGTGGCGCAAAATATTTCGGGAATTCCGAGTTTGCGATGCCAGGGCCGATCAGAATAACGTCTGGATATTTGCCGGAAGCGATCCGTACTTTCGACGTTTTCTCGTAATCGAGCACGGCTTCGAATTGAATCTCTACGCCTGGGTACTTTTCTTCGAAACGTTTTTTGTATTCCTTAAACTCTTTTCCGACCATGTCCGTGCGCTGCGTCAGGAAGGTGACTTTGCCTTTGATCTCTTCCCCGCCCGTGTTGTTCGTTGCTTCTGTCACCGGCGCTTTGCCATCGTCAGCAGGCTTAACTTCATTGTTTGCATTATCTTTTCCGCCACACGCCACTAACATTGTTAGCATAATAACACTAACTAGAAATAACGATAATGATTTCTTCACTTATTTATCCCCCTCTTTTCGTTTTGTTACCGCTTGCATTTCGAGTATATAACCTAATCGAAACAGAAAAAATGGTCTGTATTTTGTTTTCTAGTCTTCAATTTACCTTTTGGTTCAAATCTAATATTTCACCAACAAGTTTTTGTGTAAGCGCTGTAAATTGCCAATAAATCATTTATATATGTAATCCTCCTGCTGCCTCACCTCATTTATTCGCTTACATTATTTTTTTATGCCGATCCTATTGCCAAACGATGTGCCATGATGTTTACTTATGATAACAAAACAATATTTTGTTATGCTAACTTCAATTAAGTTTGCATTCACCTTAGCATTTCATTATGAGTAATGGAGAGATGTTTAATGTTTATGAGCAAGCTGGATCATTTTATCGGTGGGATGACATGGGGCTGGACTGGCGTTAGAGGCACTTGGGGGAACGATGAAGCACGCCAATCGATGGCACGCATGGTGGAACGCCTGAACGTGAATTGGACGGCTATCACATTTGCTGCCATGCAAGCGCATCCGCAAGCAACGAATATCGCTTATCAAGAAGCACCAACCGTAACCGACGCGGAAGTACGCAGCATGATAACGGAAGCCAAGCGGCACGGCCTAAAAGTATGCCTTAAACCTGTCGTTAATTGCACAGATGGCACATGGCGCGCCCATATTAACTTTTTTGACAACGATGTTCCTTGTGAGCCGAAGTGGTCCGAGTGGTTCGCATCCTATACGGCATTCATGCTGCACTACGCCGCAATTGCTGAAGAAATGGGTTGCGAGATGCTGTGCATCGGCTGCGAGATGGTACAGACAGACCGCAGGGAATCCGAATGGCGCGCATTGATTAAGAAGATTAGAGCGGTATATAGCGGAATCGTTACTTACAATTGCGACAAATATCAAGAAAGCCATGTGCAATGGTGGGATGCCGTCGACGTGATCTCCTCCAGCGGCTACTATCCGATTAACGATTGGGACCAGCAACTGGATCGAATTGAGGCGGTTGTGAAGAAACATGGCAAGCCGTTCTTCTTTATGGAGGCAGGATGCCCCAGCCGCGAAGGGTCTGACCATTTGCCGAATGATTGGGGCCTGCCGGGAGATCCAGACGAGTCGGTCCAACGCCGCTACTTTGAAACGATGTTCGATCGTTGCAACGCGCGAGACTGGGTTGGCGGGTTCATGTTATGGGATTGGCCCGCACTTCTGTATGCCGAACATGCCGCTTCGGGCAATGATGACTATTGCATGTTTGGCAAAGAAGCGGAAGCGGTTGTCCGTAGCTACTACACACTGAAAACAGCAGAACGGGAGAAATCAAACACATGACGAATACGACCCCGTGGAAACAAGAATGGGCCCAAGCGATACAGCAAGAGCTAGAAACTAATATTCTCGCGTTCTGGATGAAGCATGCGCCTGACGACAATGGCGGCTTCATCGGAGAGATTGCACAGAATATGGCGAGAGTAGCCGATGCAGAGAAAAGCCTCGTATTGAACACGCGCATACTTTGGACGTTCGCATCCGCCTATCGGCTGTACCGCAAACCGGAATATGCAACCATCGCGGACCGCGCCTTTGCTTATTTAAAAGAGCGTTTTATCGATTCGCGCCACGGCGGGCTGTTCTGGATGCTCAATGCGGAGGGTGAGCCGGCCTCCGATAAAAAGCAGGTTTACGGCCAAGCTTTCGCCATCTATGCTTGGTCGGAGCATTATCGCGCGACGGGCAATCGCGAAGCGTTGGATGCGGCCATCGCCTTATTCAAGCTCATCGAACGCCACGGGCGCGACAGCATGCACGGCGGCTATTTTGAAGCGCTAGCAGCGGATTGGACAGCAACCGGCGAACTTAGCCTTAGCAATAAAGACTTGAATGAGAAGAAGTCGATGAACACGCATCTTCATGTGCTCGAAGGCTACACGAACCTGTACCGGGTTTGGCCATCTGATGAGCTTCGCGAATCGCTTGCAGCACTCATTCAAGTCACACTGGATCATATCATCGATACTGGCACCGGCCACTTTAAGCTATTTTTTGATGAATGCTGGAACAATAAGTCCGATCATATTTCGTACGGGCACGACATCGAGGGCAGCTGGCTGTTAGTCGAGGCGGCTGAAGTGCTTGGAGACGAGGCGCTCACGAAATCTGTGAAAGCAGTCGCGCTATCTATGGCGGAAGCTACGCTTCGGGAAGGCGTTGATCCTGACGGTGGCATTCCGAACGAAGCGGACGGCTCCGGTCTCATCGATACGGACAAAGATTGGTGGCCGCAAGCAGAAGCCGTCGTCGGGTTCTATAATGCCTACCAAATGAGCGGAGACGAGCGATACTTAAGCGCAGCGCGTTCGTCATGGCAGTTTATCGAATCGTTCCTCATCGATCGGGCTAACGGCGAGTGGTACTGGAGCGTGACCCGCGAAGGCGTTCCAACGGAAGGCCACCCGAAGGTTGGCGCTTGGAAATGCCCTTACCACAATGGCCGTGCTTGCTTCGAAATGCTGGAGCGGCTCAGCCGTTAATTACTTGCCTGATTGAAGCACAAAAGGGTGTCCCACAAGCGGAAACCTGGGGACACCCTTCTTCACTTTGTATATTCTAACGGACTCAGATGCCGCTATTTGAGCAAAATCGCCCACTCAAAGGTGCAATTGTGCCAAATAACGGCTGTGGAGTCCGTTACTTTTGCAATTGGCGATTTTGGAAGGCTATAACGTCACTGAGGTCCGTTTAAAGACTGGCGTATATTATTTCACAAGCAGCCGCGCTTCCCGCCATCTTGCATTGTACTGCTCGAAAGTTTGCTGTAAATCGGTCGAAGCGATCCACTCTTGAATATACTCACCCGACCAGAGGGAGATATTCGCCTTCTCCGCGATCTGAAGGAAACGGTCGCTAGGCGGCTTGCTCTCTACGAATGTAGGTGAGAATGAAAGAAACTGGCTCATTTGCGGCAGCGTGGACATCTTCTCATTTTCGTTGACCGACAAATATCCCTCATCCCCCACATAGCCTGACTGTTTGACGAAAAACTGGACCCATTCCTTCGCTAGCTCTTTCTTGCTGCTAAACTTGCTTACGCCGATGAACCAGTCCGGCACGAGCGGAGCGAACCGCCCTGCCGCCGCGTCATCATACGGAAATGGAAAAAATCCTATATCTTCTGAGCGTGCCCCTGCGTTTAAAACCTGTTGGATAACCCAATTGCCATTGAAGTAGATCGCTGCGTCGCCCGATGCGATTTTTTTCTTTGAAATTTCCCATTGGTTAGCGATGAGCCCTGACTCCGTATATCCTTTATCGATTAACGTCTTTACGATGTTCATCGATTGCCCCCACGCATTATCGACCTGCCATGGATCGTCAGAATCAGCCATTGCATTCAAGTAGGTGTTGTCACCCGTCATAAATCCGACCAGTTCTTCTCCCCATAGCTTCATCGGCCATTGTGCGCCATAGTTAATATAAACAGGCGTAATTCCCGCCTTCTTCAGCTTCTCGCACGCAGCGTAGAAAGCGGTCAGTGTTGTTGGCAGCTCACGGATGCCTGCCTTCTCGAACGCCCTCTTATTATAAACAACCCCAATCGTCGCCGCGCCCGTCGCCATGCCGTACCTAGCGCCTTCGTAAGACTTATAGTCTTTGAAACGAATCGAATCAAACATTCCATCTGGCAACGGTTCAAAATATTGCGGCAAATCCTGTGCCATCAAATTGGCAGGGAGCAGCAGCACATCTCCCATATTGCGGGTAGAAAGGCGAACCATAATATCAGAGGTGTAATTGCTCAGCCCTTGAAACTCAACTTTAGCGCCAGGATGCTCGCGTTCGAATCGTTCCGCATAATGGCGCATCGTGCCATTTTCGATAAGATCAACCCGATTTGTTAGCACGGTTAGCGTCTCGGTTCGATTCTCGCCAGCAGCCAATTTGCCGCCCGTTGCGTTGCCATTCTCCACTTCCGCACCCGAGCAGCCCGTCAGCGCCCAAGAAACGGCGAGCACGAGCACCATCATCCAGACGGTTTTTTGCATATACCGTTCCCCCTTACGCGCACATAAGCCCAGCCGTATAGGAAGCGCTTTCTATCATTATACGACAATCCTAACAGCAATACTATATTTCAATAAATGTTAGGCTAACGAAGCATAGAAAGCTGTTGTTATCATATGTCTCCCCATTCATTATCAGCGAAAAGTGAGCCCGTTATGCTTCATTGCTTGGCGAAGCAATCGCACCGCATTTGGTCCAATGCCGTGCAATTGGTTCAGCTCCAGTTCACTAATTTGCGCAAGCTGCCCTAAATTCGCAATGCCCGCGCCTGCAAGAGCGCGCAGTGCAGGTTTCGCTAATCCAGCAGGCAAATCCAAGCTTTGAGCCCCTTCGCCCTCACTATTCCGATCGCGTACATCTACACCTTCATCGGAACCGACGATAATCGTATCCGACATTTGAATAAACAAGCCATGCTCGACGACACCTGGTATCGCATGAAGCTGCTGGCCTAGTTTAGCGGCATTCCCAATCTGTTCAAAATGGCAGTCAACTATATAATTGCCGTTGTCTGTGACATAAGGGGTACGGCCTTCCTGTAGGCGCAGTATCCCGTTGCTGCCCAGCTGCTCCAGCTTTTTCATCGTAAGCTCGAACGCGAAAGGTACAATTTCCACCGGCAACGGAAACTTGCCTAACTGGGCAACAGCCTTCGATTCATCAACGATTACGATAAATTTTTTGCTGTTAGCCGCTAATATCTTCTCCCGGAGCAGGGCGCCTCCACCGCCTTTAATCAGATTGCCGTGGGTATCCACCTCATCTGCCCCGTCGATGCTAATATCAATAACATCGATCTCGGAGAACGGAATGATCGGGATGTGCAGCTCGCGCGCTAGCGCCTCCGATTGCTTCGAGCTGGCGACCGCTTGAATGCTAAGGCCTTCCTGCACAAGCTTCGCAATGCGATGGATGGCAAAATAAGCAGTCGAACCCGTTCCTAAGCCGACAATCATTCCGTTGCCGATGTACTCTACTGCTTTCTCGGCCGCAACTCTTTTTGCATTCATTTATGCTCCTGCCTTTCTTCTCAATATTTGTATAGGAATTCATATCCAAACAGTAGCCCTGCATTTCCGGTGCCCTATTCACTCAGCGGCACGCCGGTCCTGGCTCTAGGGCAGATTGCGTTCCGTGCTGAAGCTGTCGCTCATTCTAGTTGGCTATCCGGCGATGATGAGCGACCGCTCGTTCTAGTTCGCTATCCGGCGCTGATGAGCGCGTGCTCATTCTAACGGACTCAGGAGCCCTTATTCGCCCGAAATCAGCCACTTTTCTGCTGTAACGGACTCAGATGCCGCTATTTGAGCAAAATCACCCCCTCGCACCCGCAATTGTGCTAAATAACGGCTGTGGAGTCCGTTACAGTTTCAATCGGCGCTTTTTGAGGCATATAACGGCTCTGGAGTCCGCTAGAAAACCAACATGTCCGGGCATTGGCGGGTACTATGTGTTTCGGCCAACAAGCATACGCTCATCATTATATAACAGGCCCAAGCATACGTTATAACATTCCGATATTGTTGGGATGATCGCGCACCATTCAGGTGCAACACCGACTTAAAGTTGGCGCTTCAACGGAACAGTCAAAAGGCTGCGCCTACATTCTCGTAGGCACAGCCTTTTTCATTGCTTTTACAGCCTCAGCCACTCATTTAACTCCAACAGCTGTTCAATCCTTCCAATTGGCTCGACGCCGCGCGAGCGCATCGCCTCAAGGCTCGTGCCGTAGCTGACAAAAGATATTCCTGCATCGACTGAACCTTTCCCATCGATCCAAGAATCCCCAACGGAGAGCCAATTCGATGCTGGAATCCCACTGCGCTGCACCACCGTCTCATATCCGCTTGACGAAGGCTTCATCGCCTGCATACTCTCCCGGCCAACGATATACCTGAATCGATCGATAATTCCGGTATCCGTGAGCGCCCGCGCCGCAGCTTGTTCCGCATTATTCGTCACGATCGCGAGGATGTACCGCTCATCCAGTGCACGCAACAGCTCTTCCGCTCCTGGCTCAAGGCCTGCATCAGCCATGCCCCGCACCTCATGCTCCACCGTTAACCGCATGACTTCCTCATATCCCGCTTGGGACAAGCCAGCTTGCTTCGCTTCCTCGATTAGTATCGATGTCGTATAGCGGCTCAGATCGATTGCCTCCGGCACCAACGAACGGCTTGCCAGCCAACCATGCACCTCCTGCTTCATTGCAGGGAAATCGATATGTGATCGGAGCAATGTATTGTCCATATCAAAAATAATGCCTTTCAGCACGGCTCCTTCACTCCAACTCATAAAACCGAATGATATTCCCAAATGGATCATTTAACGTAATCGCTCGCTCTTTAGGGTCAAACCCCGGCCTTGCATGCTTGTACATTTGGCCGATTAACTTATGATGCAATTCCTCGATGTTCAGAACACCAACCCGAATAGCGGTTCCCGGCGTTCCATCTCCAAAATGCTCGGAAAGATGCAGTTGGCACTCTCCGCTCGACACCTGCATATAGAGAGGCAAATCCGGCTCGTAGCGATGCTCCCAATCCAGCTGAAAGCCAAGAAAGCCTATGTAAAATTCCTTCGCTTTGGTTTCATCAAATATGCGAAGAATCGGTGTTGTTCGTGCTATCGTATAGGTCATCCCACAGCCTCCCAGCTTACAATTCTTGCTCAACTAGATGTTCGACACAAGCAGCCACCCTCCTGCAAAACCGGCATCCCACTTACTCGATCATTGCCACTACACAGCAAATAAATTACTATTCTATTAAAAGGTGGTTGCTATATACTACTCTTATCCGACGCAGCAGAAAGGATTGAACGCGAACCTATGACATATACGTCATTTACCGATGGTCTAATCTTAAGAGAATTAACTCACGATGATTGGATTGATGTTCATAAATATGCTTCCCAAGAGATCGTTTGCCAGTACCAGCCTTGGGGGCCGAATACAGAAGAAGATACGAAAAATTTTGTTGATCAAGCCATAAACGATGCAGCGCAATCGCCAAGAACAAGATATGTGTTCGCCATTGTAACGAAGGACGTTGGAAAGTTGATCGGCATTGGAGAGTTTAACATCCGCGATTTTTACAACAAAAATGGAGAAATCGCATATATCGTCCATCCTGGCCATTGGGGAAAAGGAGTCGCAACCTCCGTTGCTAAACACCTGATTAGCTTCGGATTTACAACGCTAAACCTTCATCGGATCTATGCCACCTGCGACCCAAGAAATACAGGGTCCGCAAGAGTTCTGGAGAAATCAGGAATGATTTTAGAAGGGCGAATTCGGGAAAGCATGTTAATCAGGGATGGCTGGCGGGATTCTTTGCTTTATAGCATTCTCGAAAATGAGTGTCATGCATAACGGCAGCATTCAAACGACAATCTGAAACGGCACCCCTGCTAGGGTGCCGTTTCAGATTGTGGAGATACTTTTTTCTGCCCTATTCGCACTCTGGCGCGCTAACCGGCCAAAAGTTCGTGCCGTGTAAACAACGCACCTTATTCAGCTTCACCTACAACCGTGAACCGGCGGTTAATATGCTGCGGGTGCTCGAGCTCGTCAACTACCGCAATGGCGTAATCCGCATAGCTAATATAGCTTTGTCCTTGTGCGTTTACAAGCAATTGATCCTGCCCAGCCGTGTATGCGCCAGTGCGTTTGCCTTCTGGATCAAAGAACGCTGATGGGCTGAGGAACGTCCACTTAATGCCCTCGGATTGCTGGAGCTCTTGCAGGTTCTGGCCTTGGTTCTTCGCAGTAGCGAGGACGAAATCCGGGAACTCCGGTGTCTCGAAGACGCGCGTCGTATGCGAATCGTCAACGAACAGGCTGCCCGCGCCTCCCACGACGAGAAGGCGGGTGTTCGGTGCATCTTTCAGTCCAGCAATTAGCGCACGGCCCGCTTCTACATGTAGGTGCTCTTGGCCAAACGGCGCGCCGAACGCATTAACGACCGCGTCATAAGACGATAAGTCAGCGCCTTTCAAATCAAAGATTTCTTTCTCGACAACGTTAGCTGCTGTTCCTTGGAATTTGGCTGCGTTACGGACGATTGCTGTTACTTCATGGCCACGTTCTGCTGCTTCTTTTGCAATCCATTGTCCAGCTTTGCCGCTTGCCCCGATAACTGCGATTTTCATATTTTTCATCCTCCATTTTGGTTAATTTTAGTGTATTCATCTCTATCATTTTTATTTAGTAACCTAAATTGTTACTAATTGTTGCAAAAAAATTATGGCTGCAATTGGATTTGATGCACGACCTGCGCAACGGTAGTGTTTGCGAGTGACTGCTCCATTTGCCGTTGGGCGGCCAGCAGCGGTTGCTCTAACGCCGCTTGAATATTGCGTCCAACATCGCATTGCGGATTCGAATTTTGGTGAATGGCGAACAGCACATCATTCTCTGGCACTTCGACTGCACGGTAAACATCTAGAAACGTAATTGCTTCGAGCGGCCGCATAAGCTTCATCCCAGTAACGCCTGGACGCGACTCGATCAAGCCAGCTTTGCTTAATAAACTCATAATTCGCCGAATGACGACTGCATTCGTATTGACGCTGCCCGCGATATAAGCCGACGTTATGGAACCATCGCTCATTTCAATTAACGATAAAATATGGATCGCTACTGAAAACCGGCTGCTAATCACCCCGTTCCACCTCCTCCATTTGAAGTTCGTTCTCCGTGTTGCTCTTTAGTGTCTCAATGTCTCACGTCTATAATGTAACTGTATCAGTTACATTATAGACTGTCAACAGTAAGTTCATTTATAAAACAGCCGAAGTGCCTCCGTCGATATTTACCGCGGTCCCCGTAACATAGGATGCGGCCGAAGACGATAAGAATGCAATCACATTCGCCGCTTCCCGCGCATCGCCAATTCGCCCGAGCGGAATGTTGAACCGCCCATCCAGCGCGAATTGCTCCCAAGTCTGCTCCGGCGCTGTTTTTTGCCACATCCGCTCGATTTGCTCGCTGCGAATCAGCCCGATGCATACCGCATTTACGCGGATGCCAGCAGGCGCAAGATCCTTGCTCATCGCCTTCGTCAAAGCAAGCCCTGCAGCACGGCTAACGCTCGTCGGCAGCGACCCAGCAGACGGTGTTTTCCCGCCGACAGCCGTTACATTCACGATGCTGCCGGTGCCAGCCTTGCGCATATAAGCAACCGCTGCCCGCGAGCAATGAATAGCGCCGAACAGCTTCAGGTCAAGATCCTGCGCCCACGCATCCGCCGTTACCGTTTCGAAACTGCCTGCCGCTGATGTGCCTGCATTGTTCACCAATATATCGATCCGCCCATAATGCGCGAACGTCTCCTCCACTGCGCGCGTGCAATCATCTGGCGAAGAGACATCCGCCGCAATGATAATCGGCGCAACCCCTACATGCTCTACAATTTCCGCTGCAGCAGCTCGAAGCCGATCCTCACTGCGTGCCACGATCGCAACTTGCGCCCCTTCTTTCGCCAAAGCTATTGCTGAAGCGAAGCCAATGCCTTGGCTGCCTCCTGTAATAAGAGCCACTTTGCCCTGTAGCCCTAGATCCATCATTGCTCATCCTTTCCTCTGCGTATTATGCCTACAAAAAAGAGGCTCGCCCCATAAGGCCAGCCTCCGGTTGTCCGGTCGGATGCTTCTAATGTACACGATTCCAGCCAGCCAACTTCCTCAATGCATAAGCCAAGTGAGCGCCCATGGTGGTCCTTCGCTCAATCCTCAGTGTTGCGATGGACACCACGCTCTGCCCTCACTTCATCAGGGAGGCGTTCCGAAGCTTGTGGCACTTCCTTCGGCTTGTAATGGACAAGCTCAGAGGAGTAAATCGCAATATGTACGGTCCCTACATGCGCATAAGACCGTATAAGAATCGGCTGATTGTATTGGTTATGAAACACAAAATCAGGGCCATGCCAGCTCACTGTCGCATCGCGACCTGGCGGAACATACGGAACGTCGCGGCTGTGGGAATACCGTTGAATGATCCGGATTCCTGCGCGATCGACCGCGTTGAACAAGGTCGAAGAAATTTGGCATATCCCGCCTCCGATTCCTTCTGACACTTCCCCCCGCACAATGACAGGCGCGCTTTTATAGCCTTTATCGACCGTGCGCATGCCCACCACGTTATTAAACGAGAACGACTCGCCTGGAAAAACAACCGCATTGTTAATCGCCTTGGCTGCTAAAGCGATATTATGCGACCGATTCGCATTGCGTGAATTATAGTAGGTCGTGTAATGCCCAATTTGTTTCTCCCGAATAAGCGCGATGAGTTCGCTGTCTACCTTCGGATAAATAAACTTTTGCGGCAGCTCAACCTTGCTCTCGCCGCCTTCAACAATAAAACGGTAAAACTGCTCCGTGAACCGGTTCCGATCCAGCTTTGAGCCAATTTTCTCCTGAACAATTCCTCCATATCCATTCAGCCCTGCATTAACAGCCGGGCGATCCGTACGCCGTTCGAGCTCAGCCATCAGTTTTCGAAAACGTGCTTCATCTGCGACAGGAATGCCGGGTATCGGCACCATATACTGCGCGCGATTAATATCCGCAATATGCTGGCCATGATACGTCACTGTCAGGCGCTCTGGCAGTTGGTCCGCCAACTGATCAGGCAATGCAGGCTGTGCGAACAGCAAAGCGGCGAGCATCCATTTCAGCCCCATACAAGCATACCTCCCGTAAAGTTCATTCGCTAATGTGCGCTGATTCGGAGCGAATTATGCTTAAATGCAACAAGTGGCAGCAGCCTCATCCTTCTTGGTTACATATTAGGCTAGCCGAAAGCGAACAATATATCCGGCTATTCTTGCACAGATGAGGAGGATAATGAAGGTGAAGCTTGTTCGACAACGATTCGTTCTGCTGATGGCCATCGTATCCGTTCTGCTATTGATGGCAACGGCCTTTACCGCTGCCGCATCCCCCGTCCATGCTTCTTCTAATAAAGAAAACGCCAAAATCATCCTTACCGTACGATACGGGCATGATGAATTAGCAAGCATGATGAGCATCGATAGCCCATCACTAGGACGTGCACTAAGCCAAGCCAAACGGGTACCTGCACCAGAAGCCCAAACCAATAAGATGGACGACGTTGAAGTTATAGTTATGATGAGCCACAAGCCAACCGTTCTCCGGCTGGAGCCTTCTGGCCAGCTATGGGATGCAGCTGCGCAACAACGGCTATCGCCCACTGCCGAAACAGCTAGCAAGCTGTTATCGCTCGCGAGCCAACTGCGGGCGAACCATTACGGAGCGATGATCAGTTGGACAGAGGCCAAGCAGCTCGTGCCGTTAAAACGCATTTTTACGATTACAGACATGGGTACCGGTTTATCCTTCCGCGTGCAGCGGCGGGCAGGCAGCGACCACGCTGATGTACAGCCAATTGCCAAAGAAGATTCGCGAATTATGAAGCAAATTTACAACGGCCATTGGAGCTGGAATCGCCGGGCGGTGCTTGTCCATTCAGGCCAGCACTGGCTAGCAGCGTCGATGAACGGCATGCCACATGGCGGGGACGGCATTCCCGACAATGATTTCTCCGGCCATTTTTGCCTTCATTTTCTCGGCAGTACGACGCATAAATCCGAAATTCCCGATCTCGCGCATCAGCTTATGGTCCATAAAGCAGGCGGCCAGTTGCGCTCCATGCTTGATGCCGCTCCGCCCCTCCAATTGGCTGAGAGCTTCGTCGAAGCGCTGAACCATCATGACCAGGATGTGCTGCAAGAGCTTATGGTCGGCCTGACAGAAAACGAACAAGCCCCGAAGCTGGCAGAGATGAATGCGATCCAATCGATTCGTGTGAATAAAAACAAAAGCCGCAAGCCGCAACCATCTACTGCCCAGGGCATTGAATCCGAACAAAACACCCAAGCGCTTACAGCACAAATCCAATTGTCCGTCACTCTATTGAAACGCAATGAATCTGAGCACCGCACGACATACGCATTTACGTTCCAACGTAATTCACCTTCAGCAAGTTGGCGATTGAAGCAAGTCACGATGTGAACTTAGCGGGCTGCTTTCGGCATCAATATGCCGTTGGCGGCTTTTGTTCCTATTCATCCACTCACTTAAATAAGGCACCTCGTCGATTTGTTGCAGCTCATCCTCCAATCGTGCGATCAGTTCTAGGCTATTGCCATCTGGGTCATCAAAGTAAATGCTTGCCGCAGGCATCCAAGCAAGTACAAGAGGTTCTTTAGGCGCTTTGCCAAAATCGCCTTTGGGTTCTATTCCCCTTTCCCTAAGCCAGCTAGTGCCAATGCAATCCCGAGACTCTCAATCCATCATTTCACACATTCCAATTGAGGATTTTTTTGTGATTTGATATGATCATGCATAAGGTTTGGCATAACTATACAGAAGGAGCACGCATGGAACCATATAAACCGATTCTTAATTATTCCCCTCGCCTAACGAGTAGCTTTCGTATTGCGAGTTTATTTTATGTAGCGCTGTTTGGCGGGGCGGTCGCGTTAGCGGTAATAGGGCTGATGAATGCCCATATGCTAAGGATAAAAGGGAAGAAGCTTGCCATGCTCTGGGTTGTTTCCATTATTTTTGTAACGGCCAAAATCACCTATGATGCGCTGCTCTTGCCAATAGCTTTCGAGAGGGATTATCGCCTTATAGCGCCAATCATTAAACTGCCCGATTTGCTATTCTTCCTCTTCTTTCACCATTCGCTCAAAACCCCTTACCGCTTACATATGATCTATAACGGCACTTATCATTTTCTATTCCATCGCGGGGCTGCCCCAATTGTTGGCGCAGTCAGTGCCGCTATTGACTTTGCTATTATTATGTCAGCCATTACGCGTTGAGAGGAAGAACGGGATTGCGCAATGCAGAGCAAACGTTACACCCCCTGATTGACCATTATATGAATATCAGCAGGCATGACAAAGCAGCTGAGCTCATCCGCCAAGCGCTTGCTGATGATCCGCTGAATGATCGATTGCATTACCAGGCGGCCGTCGCCTGTTATCATTTGGACCAATATCCGAAGGCCAGGAAACATCTGCAGCAAGCTTATCAATCTGGATTCCCACCGGTCCAAGTTCATCATCTGGAAGGGATGATGTATGCAGACGAAGAGCAATGGAGCCTCGCAGAAGACCATTACTTGGCCGCTCTGCACACGCATCCCCACGCAGCCAGCGTGCTTGCTTCCTATGCATCGCTTCTCATCCGGTTAGGGCATCGGGAGCAAGGGCTTGAGATGCTGGCTGAAGCACGCCGGATTGATCCGGGAAACATCCAAGTGATCAAACACAGCCTCTATTATGAAGTAGCCCGCAACTTGGAGCAGAAGCAAATGATAAATTTGGAGCAGCTAGTCAAACATGAAAACAATAAAAGCGCACTCTCAGTCGAACTTGGCATTAAGGAGTACTATAGCGGCAACTATAAGCTGGCCAAAAAACATTTTCGCGAAGCGTATATCAGTAATCCAACCAATTCTCAGCTGCTAAAAAATGTACAGATCGTTGAGCGTAAAACGAACATCTTCTTGCTTCCCCATCATCTATCCGAACGGATCGGAGGGCTGCCCTTCCTATGGTTCTGGATTACGGCCATCCTTCTAACCGCGTATCCCTTCGCAAGCACTGCCATTCGCTGGCCGCTTTATGCTGTAGGCGGTTTGATCGCCTACCTGTTCACTGCCAATTATGCCGTTCGCATTTACTATAATGCCAAAGATACCAATACAAGCTTTTTCAAACAGCTATTTTCTCTCACATCATTGCTTGTATTGGCTGTCCTGCTAGCCGGGATATTTTTAAGCCTCTTTATGTTAAATCCGCTTTTTGCGATAGCAGGCTTTTTCGGAGCCCGATATTTTTCCAAAAAAACATCCAAGTAAAGGAGTCACTTATGAAACGTTTACGCTGGTTGCAGCAAATGACGCAATGGCATCCCGAGCAAGCTGAAGCTTGGTATTGGGTAGGCATGGAATGTATGGACAACCATCAATCGATGGAAGCTGTGCTTGCCTTTACGGAAGGTTTGAAGGTCGCTACAGAGGAAGAGAAACCGCTATATCTTGAGAAGCTAGCACTTGCTGCCACTCTGCCCGCCAAGAAAGAACAAGCAGCTGACGCTCCTCGTTCCGCCACAGAAGCAACACCACCGGTGCCGCCGGCCGCAATTATTCAATCAACCGCTCCAGCCGTTTCCTCTGCACCAAATGAACAGCCCGTCGAACGTGCTGAACGGACAGGGTTCCCATTTCAAGTCATTAACGGCGGCCATTCGGCTGCTGCGCCAACTGCGGAAGCAGCGCCCATCTCGTTCAAAGATGTTGCAGGTTTAACTGACCTAAAAAAAACGATCCACATGAAAATTATTAGCCCCTTCTATAATCAAGGGCTATTCTCCAAGTTTCGCAAAAAAGCTGGTGGCGGCGTACTGCTCTACGGCCCTCCTGGCTGCGGCAAGACGTTCATCGCCAAAGCGACCGCCGGCGAATGCCGTGCAAACTTTTACCCGATCCATATCACCGACATTCTCGATCGCTACATCGGCGGGAGCGAAAGGAACCTGCATGAGCTGTTCAGTAAAGCCCGTGCGCAGAAGCCGAGCATTCTATTCATTGATGAAATTGATGCCATCGGCCATGACCGGTCCAAATCGTCAGCAAACTTCCGCGGCCTTGTCGATACCTTCCTCACCGAGATGGAGGGCATCGACAGCTCGACCGATCAAGTGCTCGTTATAGGCGCAACCAACATGCCCTGGGATGTCGATAACGCGTTGAAGCGGCCGGGACGATTCGACCGATTAATTTTCGTCGCACCGCCTGACGAGGATGCCCGCCAGAACATTTTCAGGCTCAAGCTGGACGGGCGCATGGCTGGACAAATTGACTTCGGCTCTCTCGCCAAGCGAACAGAGTACTTCTCCGGCGCTGATATTGAGCATGTATGCGAACGGGCTGTGGAATTCGTGCTAGAGGAGATTATGGCAACGAACGTTGAGCGCCCCATTCAGATGCGGGATTTGGAGCTTGCGCTGCAGACGGTCACGCCATCTACGCTAGAGTGGCTGCGCACCGCCAAAAACTTCGTGCGTTATGCAAACCAAAGCGGCAGCTATAACGATGTGGAAGATTATTTGCGCAAGTACGGGAAGCGCCTTTAATCCATTACACGGCAACAAAAAAGAGAAGCTCACAAGCAATAGGCTTTTGTGAGCTTCTCCTTTTGCATAAGGCCTTCCTTAATCGGCCTAGTGTCGCGCACTAGCAGCTATATCAGCCGCCTTATCCAATTCCTCTGTAAATTGTTCTGGCGTTAGCTGCCCAAGCAGCAGCTTTGCATTCAAATCCATCATCGCTTCTTTCCAATCCGCCGTAGAAGTATCAAGCACCGGCGTACCGCTGGACGATTTCATGCTGCTGAAAATCTCAAACAGCTCTTGCTGCAGCGCTGTCTCCTTGCCACTCATCACGAAGCGGGAAGCTGGCGTTCCCACGCCACTCTCCCATAGCGTATTCGCCCAATGCTCCGGCTTGAAGAAGTATTCCAGGAACTGCAGTGCTTCTGCCGTATGCTTCGAGGCGCTAGACACCGAATAGCCGCCGCCGAACCATGCCGCTACATCGGTCGCCGCTCCTTTGGCTGATGCCGGATACGGAAACGCGCCGACGTATTGCCGGAACTGCGGCGTGAAATTCGCATCTGTCGCGATGCCAAGCTCCCAGTTCCCTACCAAGTACATCGCGGCATTGCCTTGCCCGAACAGGTTGCGCGCTGCACCGTAATCCGTTGTCAAATAACCATCGGCGAACCCGCCTGCCTGAGCCAGCTCCTGCATCTGCCGCGCTGCGGCGACAAAGCCCGGCTCCGTAAACTTCACTTTGCGCGCCAAGGCGTCGTCCATCCGGTCAAAGCTGCCAGATTGGCGCTGCTGTGTATATTCGAACCAGATCGGAAATACCCATCGGTCCATCCCATTCACTGCGATCGGGTTAATCCCTTCCGCGCGAAGCGCTTTTACAACCGCTTTCAATTGTTCAAAGCTCGTCGGAACCGATAGCCCGTTATCGGCAAATATTTTTTTGTTATAATAAAAAACCAAATAATCGGTTGAACGAGGCAGGCCGTATAGCTTGCCGTCTTGCGAAAACCCTTCGGTCGCGCCTTTTATAAATCCGCTATCCGCAAACTTGTTAGCAGGCAGCTCAAGGAGCATATGATGGTCAATTAGAGGCTTGATGAAGGAAGGCTGTCCCCATGTTTGAATAATATCAGGCAAGGAGTTCGTCGACGAGTAGATCTTCATTTTCGACTTGTAAGGCTCGTCCTGCAGCGCCTCAACCTCGATCTTAATCGAAGGATGTTCCAGCATATATCGGTCAATAATGGCTTGTTCCACTTTCCCCGCACCGTTCATGCGGTCGGAAAGCGCAGTAAACAGCCTTAATGTCGTCATCTGTGGTTCCCCGTTCTCCCCCTCATTCTGGCTGCTATTTGACTGGATGCCGCTCCCCCCTGTTATTCCGCTCGTACGGCTATTGCTGCACGCTATTATCGATAGGAGAATAAGTAACGCTGCTAGAAAAACTGTTGGCTTCTTCATGGATGACCACCCTATCCTGTCGATGGCAATACTACTCTATCATATCGCTTGTCGCCTATTCTTAACATGTGTTATTTTTATGATGTTGTAGTGCGAACTTTAGAAGTTAGGTATACATTTTCAAGAACTTTTCTAATCCTGTCCCGTATTTCCAATTCATCCGGTATACTCAAATTAGTGTAGATGACTTCATAGAGGAGGCAGGCACCTGTTCAACAATTGGAAGCGCATCTATTGGAATTGGCCGATTCGATTGAAGCTGCTTAGCTGGATAGCGCCACTATTTATTGCAACCATTGACCTTACCGGGTACTTCTCCTATTACGTTGCATCACAGCTGGCATTAAGCAAAGCAGGGCAAAACCAGTCGAATCTCACACGCCAAACGATCGACCATTTTAATAATATCGCGCAGGATGCAATCGATTTCTCGAACTATCTGTTATTATCCGATACGGTTCAAGAGCTATTGTCCAAGCCTGATGATCCCGACGCACACAGAAGAGCGTTTACGACGCTTTCATCCTTAATGGTTACCCGCAACTCCATTCAATCCCTCATTATCTATCCGCTTGAGTCGAACAGCATGGAATCGATTGGCCAGCCTTTTGCCATTGACCAGACCGGGCTTACCAGTGCTATGCCCTATCCCTTGTTTTCGAAAAGCAAGCTATTTCAAACCGCACTTGAGTTGAATGGCAAAGAAACATGGGGGTTCATCCCTCCCTCTGAAAAGCTGTTCGTCGGCGATAGCGACAACAAGATCGTACTGGCTAAGCTGATCAAAAGCGCTGATCTTCGAACGAAGGGCATGATCATCGTCGGCGTCCAAGAGAGCAAGCTTCGCAAGCAGCTCATTAATTCCATCGACGCGCAAGCGCTCGTATTGGATGATGCCGGGACGATACTTACAGGGACAGAATCCACTTGGATTGGCCATTCTTATCGCAATATACCGAACCAAGAAATCAAACAGCTTTCCTTAAGCGATATGCCCACAAGCATCCAGACATCAGATTGGCTTATTTCTTCAGCGTCCTCCACCCTCACCGGTTGGCATGCGGTTATTATTCAGCCCAAGGACGTTTTGCTGCAAGAGCTGGACCGGATTAGCATGATTACGATCATTTTCATGAGCGTCAGCTTGCTCACCGCCCTTCTGTTCTCATGGATTGCCACATCGTTTATTACAACATCGATGCGGAAGCTCCTAAAGTCGATGCGTATGCTGCAGACTGGCGACTTTAGCCAACGGGTTCATTTCTCAGCAACCGATGAGATCGGGCAATTAGGCCGCGGCTACAATGTCATGGTCGAACGGATCAAAGAACTCATTGACGATGTTTACAATACGAAGCTCAAACAACGGGAAGCTGAATTGAAAACGCTTCAAGAACAAATTAACCCTCATTTTCTATATAACACCTTGGATATGATTTATTTATCCGCGCAAAAAAATGGCGAGACAGCCATCGCTGAGATGGTTTATTCGTTATCCCGCATGTTCCGGCTTCGGTTAAGCGGCGGACGATCGATCATTTCCTTGGAGCAAGAGATGGAGCTCGTACAGCATTACCTTCATCTGCAACGGCTGCGGTTCAAAAACCGCATTGCCTTCGACCTGGATATCGACCCCAAAGCGCGCCATGCACAGGTGCCGAAACTGCTCATTCAGCCATTAGTTGAGAACGCTGTCATTCATGGGATCGAGCCTATGAATGGGGATGGCTTCATTCAAGTCAAATGCCGAATCGACAACGATCGGCTGCTGATAAGCGTCACGGATAATGGCGCTGGCATACCTTATGACCGCCTGGCTGAGCTGAACCGAATGTTCGTGCAAATCACGAAACGAGGCGACGCCGGAACGACTACGAATCCATCTCAAAGCTTTGCCATTAGAAACTTACAGGAACGGCTTATGCTTGCATTTGGCCCAGAAGTACAACTACGAATCGACAGCCAAGAAGGAAGAGGGACGACTGCATCCATCGCTATTCCATGGGAGGAGACCTGCGATCATGATGAATGTGCTCTTGGTTGAGGACGAGATTACGATTCGCGAAGGAATTAGAGACACCATACCTTGGCTAGAAAATGGGCTTCAACTATGTGGAGAAGCAGGTGACGGGCTAGAAGCGCTCGAGCGCATAGCAAATGGGCCTGTTCCTGATCTCATTATTACTGATATTCATATGCCAAAGATGAATGGGCTTGATTTTATTCAAGCTGCCCGCGCTGCATTGCCTAACGTCGAAGTCATCGTGCTCTCTGGCTATGACGATTTTCAATACGCCAAAAAAGCCATCCAGCTCGGGGTTAACGGCTATGTGCTAAAGCCATGCCGAACCGAAGAGCTCGTACAGCTCATGGTGAACACGAAGATGAAAATTAATGCGATACGCGAAACGCAAACTTCGATGCATTCCATTCAGAACAAATGGGAACGCAGTTTGCCTACTGTCATTGAACAATCGCTGCTGCGCTGGGTCCGCAGCCCTCGGCAGAAGCTAGAAAACCGGGCAGGACAATTGGAGGAATGGAATAGCCCTATCCACCCTGCTGATCTTCTCGTTGGCATTATTCGTATCGATGCATCTTCTGGCAACCGCATGTTCAATAAACCCGACCAAGAGCTGATCCGCTATGCCGCCTTCAACATCATTCAAGAAACGTTAAATCCCGTCTATGAACAAAATGTAATCGTTGTTCGTGATGGAAACGATTACATATGGATCGCCAACCCGCCTAGGAAGCAGCTCTCGATCCAAGAAACGAAGCTGGAGCTCGGACGTCTAAAGATCAATCTGGAGCAATACTTGCGTATGTCGGTCAGCATCGGCTCCGGCAATTTGGTAGGGTGCATTGATGATCTGCATATATCCTATGAGCAGGCCTGGAAGGCAATCGAAACCCGCTTCTACTCTGGCAAAGGAACGATAGTCCTCTACAGCGAGTTAACTCAAAACGCTAACGAGGCTTCCGACGCCACTATTTTCGAAGACAAATCAATGCTAGAGCTGGAGCAAAGCATCCTCCACCACCTTCGTACGATGAAATTCGAAGATGCGCTGGACCAAACCGAGCTGTGGCTGCAGCAGCTTCGCCGCGGCCCATTGGTTGACCAAACCGAAGTAAGCTTACGGACAACCGCCTTCTTGCTTGAATTGCAGAAGCTCGCACAGGAGCAGCATGTGAACCCATTAGAATCAAACGGCCGGATGGTCGACTTGATTAAGCAGGTGCCTAATATGGAAACGCTGGAGGACTTGTCTACCCTCGTGAAGAAGCTCATTCGCTCTCTTGTAGCAGGCTTAACCTCACAGGTCCCTACTCACCGTACCGTGCAAGGCGCACTCGATATCATTCATGCCAAATACCACACGAACCTGACGCTCGACTCCGTGTCGAAGGAAGTATTCGTATCGAACACCTATCTCAGCTCGCTGTTCAAGCAAGAGCTTGGCATCAACTTCCTCGATTACTTGCATCAGTACCGAATCGAGCATGCCAAGTCGCTATTGCGCAAAAACTATAAAATGTATGCGGTAGCCAAAATGGTTGGCTATCAGGAGGAACGCTACTTTAGCATGACGTTCAAAAAATGGACAGGGCTTACGCCAACGCAGTTCAAAAAAAATGGTGGTGCGAATTAAGAAAGAATAGGCTAACGGACCGGAGAGCCGTTATTTCTCTTCAAACGGGCAAGTTGAAAATGTAACGGACACCACAGCCGTTATTTCGCCATTCTGGTGCCTCAAAGGGGCTAAACGGATCAAATAACGGCTGCTCAGTCCGTTAGAACACAAATAAGGCTAATTGGGGCTAAATAACGGCTGCTCGGTCCGTTAGAGTGAGCAGCTTTAATCCATGCACTAAAAAACCGTTCCTTCCGATAATGCTGCGACATATCGCCCATTAACGAAGGCACGGTTTTTTTGTGATGCTAAGAACATCGTGCGCTTCATGAAAAATAGGGCGAAGCCGCTTTATAGCGATGCTCCGCCCTACTTGTTATTAACGGTTAAACATGATTGCGAATGCTAGTGTTCAATCATCTTCCGTTCCCTTATTAGCTGAACACATTCAGCTCTTGAATCGACCACCAGCTCGGATTCGTGCCGGTTTGGACGACCTTGATGTACCGTGCATTTTGCTGCGTAAAGTTGACTGTAATGACTGGACCGCTACCCGTACCGCTTGCAACGGCGCTTCCCCAGTTCGTGCCATCCGCCGATACATACACTTCATAGCCGCGAGCATAATCGTTGTCGCTGCCCGTCGAATCCATCACAAGCTTGCTAATGCTCTTCGACGCCTTCATATCGACCGTCAAATATTGGCCAGGCGCCATTGCCGTGCCTGCGCTCCAGCGGGTAGCCAAGCTGCCATCAAGCAAGTTCGCTGCTGCATCCCCGCTTGATGGATTCGAGCTAGCTGTCCAGCCTGTGCGATCTTGGGCAACGCCTGGCGTTACTCCGCCTGTGCCTCCGTTGCCGCCCGTACCGCTGCCAGCGCCATACACGTTCAACTCTTGAATCGACCACCAGTTGGACACAGTGCCTGTCTGCACAACCTTAATATAGCGTGCAGTTTGTGCCGTGAAGGTTGCCGTAATGACTGCACCTGTGCCGGTGCCGCTTGCAACTGCATTGCCCCAGGTTGTGCCGTCTGTGGACAAGTACACTTCATAGCCGCGGGCATAATCGTTCGCATTGCCCGAGGAGTCCATGACCAGCTTGCTCACGCTCTTCGCTGCTTTCATATCAACCGTCAACGATTGGCCTGGCGCCATCGCTGTGCCCGCGCTCCAGCGAGTTGCCAAGTTGCCATCGAGGAGATTAGCTGCTGCATCGCCGCTCGAAGGGTCTGATGTTGCTGTCCAGCCTGCACGGTCCAGCAATTCAGGTGTTCCCGTGCCCGGATTCGTTCCCGGATCAGTGCCTGGATCTGGCCCTGTTCCGCCGCCCGTCGTGCCATCCTCAACGAGAACGGTCAGCTCATGAATCGACCACCAGCTCGGATTCGTTCCCGTTTGTACGATTTTCAGATAACGGGCATTTTTGGCCGCAAAATTAGCTGTAATCAATGGGCTCGTATCCGTGCTGCTTGCAATCGCGCTGCCCCAATTCGTGCCGTCGTTCGAAATATACAGCTCGTAGCCGCGAGCATAATCTCCGCTGCCATTGGCATCAATGATGATTTGGTTAAACGTCTGCACGCTCTTCATGTCGATGATGACATTTTGGCCCGGCTCCATTGCTGCTCCGGTGTTCCAGCGAGTCGTCAAGCTGCCGTCGAGCATGTTTGCCGGAGCGTCACCACTATTCGTGGAAGCCGTCGCGGTCCAGCTCGCACGGTTCAATGCTACTTGCAGGCCTTTAGTCTTCGCAGTAGCTGCTGCGCTTGCCGCCGATAAGTTACCTGCCGCGTCCTTCGCTTTAACTGTGTACGTGTAGGTTGTGAGCGGCGTCAGCCCTTTGTCAACGAACGACAAGGTTTGGGACGAGCCGATCTTCACGCCATTACGGAAAATATCATAGCCGGAAACGCCATTGTTATCCGTCGCTGCGTTCCACGACAGATTAATTTGCGCTGTGCCCGCCGTTACAGCGGTCACGTTCGCAGGCGCTGATGGCGCTTGCGTGTCGCCGCCGATATTTTTCGTCGGATCGGCTTTAACTAAGGAGTGAGGGCCTACCGTTACCGAACCCGTCACGCCCGATGCATTGCGGAACTGTACCGTGATCGGTGCGGATGTCGGGTTCCAAACTTGAGCCGTATATTGGTTGCCCTTCTTGTACATGCCTACCGAGGACCAGTTATCCGCCCAAATATCGGTCGTGCGATGGCCATAGCTGTTCATATTGTGAATGAACCAGTAGGCATTAAACACTTCGTTTTGCTGCAATAAGCTTGGGTTCCATTTGTTAATAACGCCTTGTGGATCGCTAAGCGATTGGAACGGCCATACGATATGCTCCCAGCCAACCTCAGGGCCGCCGTTATCCTTCAGGAATGCCGCGTACAGGTCGCCTGCTTTTTGCGGATCTTTGCCGTAATAGCTCATCCATTCACCCGTTGGCAGCCAGTGAATGCCGTAGATGTTGACAGGCGCTCCGGAGAAGTACGTGCCATATACGTTCGCGCTGCCCCATACTTGCCCTGCAACGCCATGCTTGTACTCAGGGATCCAGTTATCTTGGTCATAGTTGAACCAGTATTGTTCAATCGACTTCAGCTCTGTGGTGAAAATCCATGCGCCTACGTCACGATAGGTGTCATTGCCCGTAACGACGCCCCACAGATAAACGCCAGCGTAGCCGTTAAGCGATTCGCCTGCTGCTTCTTGGTTATTGCCGCTGTTGTTATCTGCATATGCGCCTGCCCATGAATGGCCCTCGTACGGATCGAAGGCGCGCAGCCAAGGGTACATGGAGTCTGTGCGGGACGGGTTCGCATAGTCGCGAATCAGATTCTCAACCATGCCGCCGTATTGGTTCTTAAAGTCTGTGTCGTACGCTGCAAGCACGGCCGATGCATAGACGAAGTAGCCATACGTATAATGATGGTCGGTCAAGCCTGTATTAATGCCCCAGCCTGCTGCCCATGGGAAGATCGAGCCCCACTCTGGTGAATAGTGCATATAGTACGTATGCTTCACATCTTCTGGCGTATACGTGTACCAATCGACTAATACCTTGCGAAGCGTCGCCAGATAACGGTCGCGGCGCGCATAATCACCGATCGAGTCGCTAATGATGGCACCGAGTGCTGCAGGATGAAGCACCTTGCCCTGCCAGTACGGGTCTTGGTTCATCAAGCCGCCCGTATTCGCCAGCTCAGTATCGAGCACTTCCATATACGATAATAGCGTCTCGCGCGAGTAACTGGAGTCGTTCGGCTCTGCGAATTGCGGGAGAATGCCGTTGAACTTATCCGACGTCGTGAACGTGTTGCCTTCATGCACCTTCAACTGGCCGCGTACTGAAGGGTAGCTGCGTGAAGTTGTCGTCGCGTTTGAAATTTTCCATTGATGCGGCAGCATCGTCAGCAACGTGTCGTTAGAGAAGCCACTGCGCTTCGACGTTGTAACCGAGTTGAACGTCGTCGTAATTTTGGCGTTCGCCATATCGTAGTTGTAATCAACCTTCGTGTCGGTAACAAAAGCATAGCCATGCTGGTAGTAGTAGTTCAGATCCGTACTCGCCGGAAGGGACGCAACTGACATGTAGTTTTGGCCGCCGCCAAGCTTGATCTTAATTTTATTGCCAGCTTTCGTGAACACCGTTCCCGGCGGCACGAATATGCCATAATTGCGGACGAACGTATGCGGTGTCGCGGCGTAGTCCTGATTCGTAACTTCGATGCCGATATGGTCCGCTGTATACGTCGAGCCGTTCGTCGTCAAGACCGGATTGCCGTTGTCATCGAACAGCTTCGTCATGCCGAGGGAGTAAATTTCTGGCGAATTCGGGTCAGCAAACGTGTTGTATACATAAGGCGAGCCTTTGACGAACGTCGACTTCATCTTCGCCGTATTGTCGTCGCTCAAGATCACGTTAACGGAATAATCGCCGTATCCGTCTACCTTCGTCTCGATGGATGGGATATTCTGCATATTGTTCGCCATCAGGAACAGGTCAGACTCGCCATCGGCATTGACTGCACCGCCGTCGCCGTTAATGTAGCCAGCGCCCGGATTCATAATGCCAAGGCCGTTGATCGTGTACTTATTCTTCAATGGAAGCGTCACGATGCCTGTGCTGTTGCCGAGATGCTCAACGAGCAAATTTTGCCACCAGTCATTGGATGGAATCGGGCCTTGTACGTTGGATGTTTTGTTTCTCGGATAAAGCGCCTCGAGCTGTGTAATGTCGTTGATCTCGTAACTGCCGCTGCCTACGTTCACTGTGGAAGCTTGCGGGATCGCCGGGATCGCATGCGTCGGCTGCGCATCGCCAGCACGATAAGGGAACACTTCCATCTCATAGAGCGAGTAGCCATTGTTCGTTCCGCGTGCAATGCCATACATCCGGACATAACGGCCATTGGCGTATAACGGAATTTCGTTTACGCCGCCTTTGCCATGCAGCTCACGGTAGACGGTCGTCCAGTTCTGGGCGTCATTCGATACTTGAATGTCGTAAGCTCGGCCGTATGCCCCTTCCCATCGCAACGTCACTTGGCCGATCTGCGTGCTCTGGCCAAGGTCAACATAGACCCATTGCGGATCGGTCTGGAGTGACGACCAGCGCGTGGAACGGTCGCCATCATTCACGTTTTTCGTTTCATAGTCCTTAGGCTGCAAATACCATGCGTCGTCTTGAATCGTAGAAGAGAATGCCGGCTTGTTAAGCGCCACGTTAGGCATTGGCGCCTTCGGCGGTTGGTTTATGCCACCATTGCCGAACACCTGGAACTCATGTACGGAAATGCCATAACCCGGGAGTACACGCTCTGTACAGTACAAACGCACATAACGGCCTGTTCCAGTCACGTTTACATCCGTTGTTCCTCCAGTGCCGTTCGTGTCTGTATGAATTGGCGTCCACGTATACTCGTCATTCGAAACCTCGATTCGGAACGACTTTGCATAAGCCGCTTCCCATTTCACTAGGATCCGCGAAATGTTTGCAGAAGCGCCCAGATCCACATAAATCCACTGCCCGTCAGCGCCAAATTTGCTTTCCCAGCGAGAGCTCATATCGCCGTCGACTGCCAGATTCGCGCCGCCGCCTCCCAGTACGGAAGAAGCGTACGTTGGACGGTTTTGCGAGAGCAAATAATCGCCCGCCGCTGCTGACACAGGCGCTGTCGTCACAGGCAGCGCGGTAGCCAACAGGCTAAGCGACGCCATCATCATGACCGCCTTTTTCTTGTACCATTTCGGTAGTGAAACTCGTTTCATCCTCATAATCCTCCTTTTTGGGTAAAAAGAAAGAGGGAGCTTATGCATCTCCCTCTCATGATGGCTGTTTCCGGTTCGCTAGTTAGTTGAAAACATTCAACTCCCGCACCGACCACCAGCTCGATGCCGAGCCAGTTTGGACGATTTTGATATAACGCGCGTTTTGTGTCGCGAAGCTTGCTGTTACGATTGGACCGTTGCCGGTTCCGCTCGTAATTGCACTGCCCCAATTCGAGCCGTCTGCCGAGACGTAAATCTCGTAGCCGCGAGCGTAATCATTGTCGCTGCCTGTCGAATCCATGACTACTATGCTGATGCTTTTCGTTGCTTTCATATCTACAACGATCGCCTGCCCTGCAACCATAGCTGTGCCAGCGCTCCAACGCGTTGCCATGTTGCCATCCAGCAGGTTAGAAGCTGGGTCGCCGCTAACTGGGTTAGATGTTGCCGTCCAGCCTGTGCGGTCATACGCCGTACCCGTGCTGCCGCCGCCATTGCCGCCGTTGCCAGTGCCTGGATCGCTTGTGCCGCTGCTTGCGCCATACACGTTCACTTCACGGATGGACCACCAGCTTGAAGCTGTGCCGGTTTGCACCACTTTGACGTATTGTGCATTTTGCGTTGCAAAGCTAGCCGTCACGATAGCGCCAGTGCCGGTGCCGCTCGCGACTGGGGATCCCCAATTCAAGCCGTCATTGGACACATACACTTCGTAACCGCGCGCATAATCGTTGTCGCTGCCCGTCGAGTCCATCACAATTTTGTTGAAGCCTTTTACTGCTTTCATGTCGAGGACGAAAGCTTGGCCAGGAGTCATAGCTATGCCAGCACTCCAACGCGTTGCCATGCTGCCATCGATCATGTTGGCTGCGCCATCACCACTAGTCGGCATCGAGGTTGCCGTCCAGCCCGTACGATCCAGCGCAGCACCGTTGTTGCCGCCATTGTTGCCGCCGCTAGCTTGCGTCGTTGCACTAACAGCTGCACTAGCTGCAGAAGTGTTGCCTGCTGCATCCTTCGCTTTAACCGTGTAGCTGTACGCTGTTGCTGCCGTCAAGCCAGTGTCGCTGTAAGAAGTTGCTGTTGCAGAACCAACAATCGCGCCATTGCGATAAACGTCGTATCCGCTTACGCCGGCATTGTCAGCCGAAGCTGCCCAAGCCAGGTTGATTTGGCTGCTTGATACAGCCGTTGCCGTTACATTCGTTGGCACGCTCGGCGCTTGCGTGTCGCCGCCGCCAGTGCCATTGGAGCCGTAAACGTTCAGCTCGCTGATCGACCACCAGTTGGAAACCGTACCTGTTTGCACGACTTTGATGTAACGAACGTTTTGAGCCGATACGTTAGCCGTAATAACTGCACCAGCGCCTGTGCCGCTTGCTACAGCGCTACCCCAGTTGGAGCCATCTGCCGAGACATAGACCTCGTAGCCGCGAGCGTAATCATTGTCGCTGCCTGTCGAGTCCATCACGATTTTCGTTACGTTTTTCGCTGCTTTCATATCGAGCGTCACGCTTTGGCCTGGTGCCATTGCCGTGCCAGCACTCCAACGCGTTGCCAAGCTGCCGTCCAGCATATTTGCTGGCGAATCGCCGCTTACTGGCGTGGAAGATGCCGTCCAACCCGTGCGGTCAAGCACTGTGCCGGAAACTGCGCCAGCTTGCGTCGTTGCGCTTGCCGTGTTGCTTGCTGCCGAAGCATTGCCTGCTCCGTCTTTCGCTTTAACCGTGTAGCTGTACGCTGTCGATGCCGTCAAGCCTGTGTCGCTGTAAGATGTCGTTGCGGAAGAACCTACAAGCGTACCGTTGCGATAAACATCGTAGCCTGTAACGCCTTTGTTATCTGTCGAAGCATTCCAGCTCAGGTTGATCTGGCTGCTCGATGCTGCCGTAGCCGTCAATCCTGTTGGAGCCGTCGGTGCTTGCGTATCCGCGGCGCCCGATCCGATAAATTCCGTTAGCGTTTGTCTCATCGCTTCAGCTGGATCATTCGCCGTTACTTTGCCGCCTTCATTGTTAACGATATGCGTAATTTCGCTGCCTGCCATGCCTGCCAGCCAGATCGACGTTGCATGGTGAATTTTGATTCCTTGTACGTCCGGCACTTCGATTGCGCTGTTCAGCTTCACCGCAGCGTCACGGAAGTAGGAATATACACCGAGTCCCCAAGCTTCATGGCTCGTTACGTTGTCTGCTACTTTGTAGGAAGCATAGCCGTTTACCGTGCCGTTGTTGCTCATCCAAGCTGCTTGGCTAGGCGGATCGTAAGGAATTTCGGACTGGTAGAAGTAAGTGCGTCCGCCATTGCCGTTCCACAGCGTTTGGTAACCGCTATGGTGTTCATTGAACAAGCCGTACATCGTCACGTCGTTGCCGTTAACGATCAATCCATTCGTCGAAGCCGTTTCCCAGCTGACGGATGCGCCATGGTCTGCACGCCATACCCAGAAATGGTCGCCGATGACGTTGTTGCTGTTAACCTTAACGGCTGTTTCCGTCAGGCCAAGGATGTCTCCGCCGATACGGAAGAATAAGTCATGCAGCGATGTAGGGTTAGCTGCGTGATTCAGTGCACTGCCCGATGGGCCGACTTCCAATAAGGAAGATGATTTCTTAGGGCCAGCATCGAAGAGCAGTCCCGCTACTTTTACGCCGTCTACGTCTGCAATCGTCATGCCAACTTGTCCGTTTTCTGGCAAGATCGTCGCCATGCCGAGACCGAGGATAACCGTGTTCGCATTGTTAACGCGAATCGTATCATTCAGGCGGTAGATGCCCGGTGTGAAGATCACGTTTTTGCCTTGGCTCAGCGCCGCATTAATGCTTGCTGCTGTCGCCGTGTTCGGCTGTGCGATGTAGAATTGGTCAATCGAGATCGATTGCCCTGGCGTCGAGCCATTCGCCCAGCTTGCGCCTTTCGTATTCGACGAGACGCTTGGCACAAACACTCTATACTGGCCAGCGTTATCGATGTACAGGTAAGGCTTTTCGCGCATAACCGGCGTTTGGTCAACAACCGTATACGGTTGTTCCGGGAATGTGCCTTGCGGTGGTGCCGAGTCACCGACGAACACCATGTTCCATAAGCCGTTAGTCCAAGTTGCGTATTGGTTATTCCGCGAGAAGAATTGTTGCTGCGATGCCGGAACGATCGTCTTATCGACGATGGAATCCGCCAAGTAACCGCCGCTCGCCCAGCCTGCATTCCACCACTGGTCGAAGTCGAACAAGTTCAGATTGCCTTTAATATGCATGCGGCGCATCGGGGCTGCCTGGGCAACTGCGAATTGCGTCGTACCGTTTGAAGGATTAATCGCGAAGTTTTCGAAGGATCGCCAGAAGTTCAGCGTTGCGTTGCCTCCCCACCATTTGGCATCAACATTCGCGCCGCCCGTAATCGTCACATCGTCAGGGTTTTGGCCAAGGCCCGCTACTTGTGTGTAGAAGCCTGCTTTGATGTTAACGTTGTATGTGCCAGGCTTGAACATCAGCGCGTACCGCTGATTGCCGAACTGGCTCGTTTCAGATGCGTTGAACACGGTCGTCGCCGCGCTCTCAATGTCACTCGTCGGCATCGACGGGTCAAACACATAAACATTCGGTCCAAAAATCGTGTTGTTCGCAGGCGTTGCAGCGCTCGTTACAGCCGGAAAGGCCGAACATAAGCTCATGACAAGTGCCAGCACCGAAAAGGATGAGATCACTTTTTTCAATTTGTTCATAATGCTTCTCTGTACCTCCAGTGAATGATCAGGATGGCCTTACTGGAACTAGAATAAATCAGGTGACCTAACGAGTTCGTGATGCAACAGGCGTACTGCCACCCCCCTCATCTTTTATGCAACAACTAGCATGAAGACTGTTTGTAAAGCTAGTTACCTCAAAATGCTGCATAATGTGACAGGAAACCCGTTGCTTACAGTTAAAATGATATTAAATGGCAGAAACAATAGACAGGCATCAGATTTCAGATCAATAGCATCGATTTTTAGATGTTGCGATTCCCCTAACACGATGAATGAACGCATCAAAAAAAGGCCATCCCACGGCATCACAGGACGAAATCCTGCTTCATGCCATTGGAATAGCCCATACGTTAGCTATACAAATTCAATTCGCGGATCGACCACCAGCTCGTCGCCGTTCCAGTCTGCACCACTTTCACATATCTTGCATTTTGGGCAGCAAATGTTACCGTAACAATCGGCCCTGTGCCTGCTCCGCTTGCAATCGCGCTTCCCCAATTGGTGCCGTCATTCGATACGAAAACTTGATAGCCCCGAGCATAATCGTTATCGCTGCCGGTCGAGTCCATTACTAGCTTGCTGATGCTCTTCGCTGCTTTCATATCAACGGTGAGCGATTGGCCCGGAGCCATTGCCGTGCCGGTGCTCCAGCGTGTCGCCATGCTGCCGTCGAGCAAATTAGATGCCACATCCCCGCTCGAAGGCGTGGAGGATGCCGTCCATCCCGTGCGGTCATACACCGTGCCTGAGCCGCCGCCACCGCCGCCCGTGCCGAACACATTTAATTCGTGGATTGACCACCAGCTTGTTGCGGTTCCGGTCTGGACGATTTTAATATATCGAGCGTTTTGTGCGGCAAAATTAACCGTAATGACAGCGCCAGTACCGGTGCCTGTCGCAATTGCGCTACCCCAAGCTGTGCCGTCGCTAGATACATACACCTCGTAGCCGCGCGCATAATCATTCGCGCTTCCTGTGGAGTCCATCACGATTTTGCTGAAGCTTTTCGCTGCTTTCATGTCGATCACCAAGCTCTGGCCCGGCGCCATCGGCGCGCCAGCGCTCCAACGGGTCGCCAAACTGCCATCGAACAAATTGGATGCTGGATCACCGCTTGATGGCGTAGACGTAGCCGTCCAGCCCGTTCGGTCAAGCGCCGTTCCTGTGCCGCCACCGCCGCCGCCTGCTTGCGTCGTTGCAGTTGCCGTATTGCTGGCTGCTGAAGCATTGCCTGCTCCATCCTTCGCTCTAACCGTGTAGTTATAAGCCGTCGATGCAGCCAAGCCCGTATCGCTATACGAAGCCGTTGCAGATGAGCCTACGATTGCCCCGTTCCGGTAAATATCGTAGCCAGTGACGCCTACGTTGTCCGTCGAAGCGTTCCAGTTCAAATTAATTTGGCTGCTGGAGACGGCTGTAGCGGCCAAATTCGAAGGCGTGCTCGGCGCTTGCGTGTCGCCCGCACCCGTTCCTACAAATTCATCCACCGTCTGCCTCATCGCTGCCGTTGGATTGTTCGCATACACAGTGCCGCCAATGTTATTAATGACATGTGTAATTTCACTGCCCGCCACGCCCGACAGCCAGATTGACGTCATATGGTGAATCTTGACACCCTGAACATTCGGCACCTCGATCGCGCTGTTAAGCTTAACCGCCGCGTCACGGAAATACGAGTAGACGCCGACGCCCCAAGCTTCATGGCTCGTTACGCTATCCGCGACTTTATACGAAGCATAACCATTGACCGTCCCGTTCTTGCTCATCCACGACGATTGGTTCGGGACATCGTAAGGGATCTCCGATTGGTAGAAATAGACGCGCCCGCCATTGCCGTTCCACAACGTCTGGTATTCATTATGATGCTCATTGAACAACCCGTAGACCGTCACGTCAGCGCCATTGACGACAAGCCCGTTTTTCGATACGTTCGTCGCCCAGCTAGCGCCTGCGCCATGGTCTGCGCGCCAGATCCAGAAGTGTTCGCCGATGACTTGGTTGCTGTTAATTTTCAAAGCCGTATCATTCTTGCCTGCCAGAGCGCCGCCCGTACGGAAATACAAGTCATGCAGGGAAGTCGGGTTCGCTGCATGGTTAACCGCGCTGCCAGTCGGGCCAACTTCAAGAAGCGAAGCCGAGTTTTGCGGGCCTGCATCGAACACGAGGCCAGCGAGCTTAACGCCATCCACATCCGCCACGGACATCGCCACTTGGCCGTTGTCCGGCACCAGAGTTGGCATTCCGATGCCAAGCACGACGGTATTCGCATTTTGCACCCGAATCGTATCGTTCAAATGATACACGCCTGGCGTAAACAGCAGGTTTTTGCCTTGGCTCAAAGCCGCATTAATCGTTGCAGCCGTAGCGGTTGCTGGTTGCGCAATATAAAATTGGTCGATCGATAGCGATTGGCCCGGTGTCGAACCGTTCGCCCATGTGACGCCTTGCGTATTCGTTTGGAGCGACGGCACAAATACTTGGTATTGCCCAGCGTTGTTAATGTAGAGATAAGGCTTCTCCCGCATAATCGGCGTTTTGTCGACGACCGTATAAGGCGGGTTCGGGAACTGGCCAGCAGGCGCATTGTTATCTCCCACGAACACCATATTCCACACGCCGTTCGCCCAACTGCCCCATTGGCTGTTCCGTGCAAAAAACTGCTGCTGCGACGCTGGCACAACTGCCCCATCCACGATTGTATCCGCGATATAGCCGCCGCTTGCCCAGCCCGCGTTCCAATTGCTGTCAAAGTCGAATAAATCGAGCCCGCCTTTAATATGCACCCGCCTCATCGGCGCAGCCTGCGATACTGCAAACTGCGTCTTGCCGCCAGTTGGCGTGATCGTCAAATTTTCAATAGAACGCCAGAAATTGCGCGTCGCATTGCCATTATCCCAATCTGCATTCACGTTCACGCCGCCGTTAATCGTAACATCGCCAGGATTTTGCCCAATCCCTGCGACGGACGTATAGTAGCCGACATTGAAGTTCACGTTATAGGCGCCCGGCTTAAACAGCATGGCGTACCGCTGGCTGCCGAACTCGTTCGTCTCCTGCTGCCCATAGATGCCGTTAGCTACGCCTTGAATGTCGCCAGCAGCCATCGAAGGATCGAAGACATAAACATTAGGCCCGAAGATCGTCGCGTTAGCTGGCGATGGAGGAATGGCCGCACTTGATACAGCAGGAAAAATCGAGCATAAGCTCGTAATCAAGGCTAAAACCGATACCGTTGCTATTTTTTTACGCAGCTTGTTCATATGAATCCGTAAACCTCCCATAATTGAGATTGATGATTCATCGGTCTAATTTCGCGCATATCCTACAACGAATGGCCCATGCTGGATCGTATCGAAGTAGTGCTATTCATTCATTAGGAAATGCCCCTTTCTGTGTGCAAATGCTTCTGCCTGATTCATTATTGTAAGCGGTTACAAAAATGTTTGTTTAATCCACCTCCCGTCCATTCCTATCTATTGCCCGCCTGGCAGCGGTGTGCAAGCCCTCCGTTCATATTCCAAGACTTGCACCACTACCATATCTAATCTTAAATGTAAGAAACAGATGGCATTATTGAGCTGGATAGCTACATTTCTTAGATTATCCTTTATGCGCTCGCCTTCCTACAATTAACCATCCGATCCAAAAACCAGCCACGTTCATAAGCAAGTCATCCACGTCGAACGTTCCCCGCTTCGTAATGAGCTGCATGAGTTCCAACATTGCCATTCCGATTAGAAAAACAGCGCTAGCTCCAGCAAGCCGCAATCGACATGCGTAAGGCATTAGCAAACCAAATGGGACAAATACCGCAATGTTCCCGATCATATTAATGAACCAGCTCAGATGGAATAACCGTTCCGGTTCAAAATAAAATCGAATCGTATGCAGCGGCACCAGATTGTAACGGAAAGAAGCCGAAACATGGTTCGCACGGCCGAACGCGAAAAACATCCAATAAATGAGCACGAACGAATAAATAATGAGTAGCGCTACACTGTGCCGCCGATTTTCGCCCTCCTTGTTACGTGCCCTAGCCGGCATAACCTGTCGCTGCACGGCAGTCCCCCCTTGCTGTTATTGCTCCAAATGATCCTCTTCCAAATAAATGGCGTCGAGATAATCGAACGCTTCCTTCAGCTTGTGTGCCAACGACCGTACGCCAAAAATCTCGGTAAACGTATGGCTGCCTACGATATGGTTCAAGCCAATAAACTTGGCGTATTGCACCGAATAGACCGTCTTCTCGCCGGTAATGTATACATCGCAGCCTGCATCCTTTGCCTGCTTCATTAAGTCCGTCGAATGGCCGGCCCCTGTAATGACGCCGATCTTGCGGATGAGTGGATTCGTATCGTTTTTCCACGCCTTCACCTCTTCGCCTAATTGACGACTGGCCGTAGCAATTAGTTGTTCGAAGGCAACAGGCTCAGCCATTTGTCCGATGCCGATGAATTCCGTTCCATTCTTGTATTCGGTTTGTTGAATGATCTCGTCTGCCCCTATTTCGTACAACAGCGAATTGCATGTCCCGAATTCCACAAAATCTAACGGATAATGAATATAAAAATGGGCGATGCCGTTCTCCTCCAACATGCGCTTGCACTCTGCCTTCATCCCATACATAAATCCCCAAGCATCATGATGGGTTATAATAAGCTGCACATTCGCATTCTTCGCGAGCTGAACAACCTCTGGCGTTAGATTCGTCGTGTAACCGACTCTACGAATCTCTTGTGAACCGAAGTTAAGGGAACCGTACTCTTCGTTTTCTTTGAATGTTTCGACGAGATGCCCGAAAGTGTTCCGAATAAAGGCCATGAAATCACTGTACTGCATAGTACCCCCCCCAATTATGTCTTTAATTTTGAATATTTTACCACATTATTGACGGAAATAAGGTATGATTTTGATAGAGATGAAAGGGGAAGTGACCAAGAGATGCTTCGAAAAGCTACATTGGAAGATCAGGTAACGCTACAACACATGCTTCAGCTCTATACGTACGATTTCACTGAATTTACAGAAGCCGATATTGATTCTAATGGCCTTTACCCCATCATGCCGGATTTTGGGCTATATTGGACGGAGCCGCAAAGCTATTCAAGGCAAGTGGGAGCTATACCAGCTCGAAAAGAATGTGCCCGCCCAGAAGTTTTGGATAAAAGTTATTTCTGAATTAACGGATGGCAACTTCGCAGACCGATTTGAGCATGGAAGAAGATATCAATCCTTTTCTGTATAAAAGCAACGTTGCATGAAAAAATTCCAGAGGTGTACATGTTTGGATATAAAAATCTATTAGATGAAGCTTATCAGAGAAAACTCGCGAGATAACTTCAACAGCAAAGGCTGGACAGGCATACTGCTCGTGCTGTCACAACTGCTATCCGTTTTCGCAAACTTAGTAGGCGGCTATTGCGCGGATCGCTTCGGCCGTAAACGAATGATGGTGTTCGCGGCGAGCCCGGTTTTCTTAGAGGAAACCGTGTCGCAGACGACGATTTTCTCCTTCGGAAACTGGGATCTTACAATGACAGGCCAACAACTGTTCGGCCTTATCGTCTCGGAAAATGGCTTATTCGTTGCCTTGTTCATGGTAATCGTTACCAAGTAGATGGCCATGTACCGTGACCGTTACGTATTCATCGGCGGCGCCCTCATCTATGCTTTGGGCATGATCATGTTCAGCAGCATGTCTACGTTCTGGGGCTTCTCCGCCGCCATCATCGTCTTCACATTGGCTGAGCTTATGTCCGCCGGGCCGCAGCAGGCATTCGTCGCCCGGCTCGCCCCGCAGGAGATGCGCGGCCAATATTTTGCCGCGGCAAGCCTGCGCTTCACGCTAGGCCGCACGATTGCACCGCTGTCCATCCCGCTCACCGGCTGGCTCGGCTTCAAGTGGACCTTCGCTTTGCTCGCGCTGCTTGCCGTGATCGCTGCCGTGATTTACAACATGATGTTCAATCGGCTGAAAGAGACTAGTGGCGTTGTCCACGAGTAAATAGAATGGGTGTCCCAAAAGCCACGATGGCTGGGGACACCCTTTTTTTGCGCTAAAGCGATTGGCGTCGGGTTTGAATATAGCCTGCTGCAGTGGAAAGCACGGCATATATTAAGCAGCCTCGGTGCGTCCTACGGCTTGCTCATTGCAGTTATGCAATGAGCATCGACGCGAGTGCTCAAGCAAGGAGGCATCATTGCATTTTGTGCAACTGGAAAGTCGGATTTGTAGCTTTTGGACACATCGCGGCTCTTCTGGACTGTATCTCATTGCATGAACTACAATGTGAAACTCCGAAGCAGGCTACCTCGCCCTTTCCCATTGTACAAACTGCAACGGCACAGTAATCGGACAAAAGGAAGAACCCCGTCCCACTGGAAGGACCGCATCATACGATGCATCTACATAGCTGAAACAAATAAAAAAGCGATCCATAGCGTCAAAACCACTTGTAAAAAGAAGGGATTTAATCATAGTAACTAGAATGATGGAAGAAGCAAATCTCAATTGCCAAAAGGAGTTTTGAAATGGAAGGAACAACCGTCAATTTTCATCGTCATATGGGCGTATATGGAATTTGTGTATCCAACGGCCAACTGCTCGTTATTCGAAAAACAATTGGTCCATACACAGGAAAATATGATCTGCCTGGTGGGAGAATGGAACCGCGGGAATCGTTAGAAACAGCGATTAGGCGTGAGTTTCTAGAGGAAACCGGCTACAACATTCAAGCCCTTTCTCCCATTGGCACCTGTGATTTCCTCGTGAAGTGGACGCTTAGCAATCATGAAGATGAGCTTGTGCATCATATTGCTATTTTATATAAAACAGTTGTTGATACCGGCAAGCCAGCCAATTCAATCATATCGTTCGAAGGCCAAGACTCTTGCGAGGCTGTTTGGGTGCCACTTACTGAACTTACTACTGGCCATTCATCACCACTCGTGTTACAAGCGATCGATTGGGTACGTTCGGGAACTCTGCCTGTTAAAGCTAGTTGTTTTGATTATAGAGCACAGCCCTAATATAGGCTCTAACATTCTCCCAATTCATTGCATCCATGCCCATTTCCAATCCTGCTTCCTTAATCAAGGAGTAGGTTTATTGCGTGCCACTCCGCACTCATTGTGGAATAGCAACTCTAGAATGATTGCTCTGTCTCGCAGCATCAGTTGAAAGTACTGCTGTCCCATCGGGATCACTTCTTTAAACAGTAACACCTCCTCCTTTACTAGGAGCAATGCATGTGTCCATTTTGCTTTTTATTGAAATTAACTCGTTATAAAATTGCAGATGCAAACGATTATTTTGCTTATTTAAAGGTTAAACTCATATAAATTTTATCTGATGCATCAATCAACTTGGCCATCTTACATCTCATATACGAGTTAATCAATCTAACGCAAACTCATTTCTTGATAATAATCTTCTCAAATTGAATAAAAAACTTCGCACCTGATGCAAAAATCAATTCATGCGAAATTAATTTCTCATCCACTTCTAACAATTCTGAATAGATACAGTCATTAATACCTAAATGATTGATTCCAGTTACTGACTCGTTATATGTAAGTTTAAATTGCGATATTTTCCCATAACGAATTTGAAATGCCTTCTTACGTTCAAAAGTAACTTCAATCGTTGTCGGCCTACTCTTGAGTTTACCATGCTCAATAGTCATTCCAAGAAATGTAGCATCATGCAACGCATTATTGTAAGCCATTTCCCATACGGCTTTACTCACTTTTCCTTTTAGCAACTCAAGGCTAGCTCGGTAGTTTCTTACAGCTTCGTTCCATCGTTCTTCATGCCCCTCATGCTCTTCAAATATGGATTGATTTAATAATTCATCAGTAAAAAATTTCATAAACCAACCTCCGCACTAATTCGGAAAAAATCAAAACTTACCTTTCTTATACATCGATCTTTTTCACTATATATACTGGAGATGACAAGGAGATCGTCGATCTCATCAATGCATTCATCAAATCCCGATATGAAGGAGATAAGGAAAAGTATTTATCGTTACTGGATTCTCGAAGTAATATGTATCCCACCAACGAAAATTCATTTCAGATGCCAGCCTACAAAACGCAACGATTAGCGTTTCGTTCAGACATAATGATCAAAGAACAAAAATCATTGTACGAGGCTAGTGTTCTAGTAATGGAGCATCGGATCGACCAGGATGAATACGCAGCTTTCTTCGTTTTCCATAAAGGTAAAGGCCCTAAAGATAAATGGAAAATCTATTTATATGATTAATAAATTATTTTGGCTCCATATCTGAAATAATATCACATAATAGCCGATTGGTAGTACGAGGGAATTATTCCTCTACTACTAGAGCTATTGGAGACGATCGAATGAACCGACTGTTTAGAGGCATCGGGATGATACTTGCCACTGCCACGCTGCTGGTAAGCCTCTCGCCGCCTATCGCTTCGCACGCTGCAGAGAAGCCGCGACTGCTGAAAGAGACGACCATTGATTTTTTGGTAGACACGGCAACGTGGAATGCCTATCCGGTTGCGCATACGCGCACGACGGACTACGGGAACGGTTTTGATGTCACAGATGAGTTTCACAAGTTCCCGAGCCTGAAGATCAAATTGCCAAGCGGTAATCCCGACATTTCGTATTACAACTATATCTATGAGGGCGAACAATGGGATAGCTCGCCTACCGTTCACTACTATCCATCAGGCGATCACATCTATTGGACGATCGAGATTAATCGCAAACCGCAGTATATTCGCCAGCTGTACGACTACAATACGAAGACGGCGACAATGAAGCTAGTGAAAGAATTTATCACAAAGGAATATGCCGATCAGATCGATGTTTTCCCAGACTTCGGTGCTTATGCGCTCAATAAGTACTACGAAGACATAAACGACAGCTACTTGTACGCGATTAGCACTGGCAAATTTTTAGGAAGAATAGATTCTGCCTACGAGCCTTCCTCTAAAGATGACAGTATAAAGGGGCTCATCTATGATCATAAGCCTGCCGCTAAATCACTTATCGTTAAGCTCGATGTCACCTCTAAGACAGAACCGCCTAAGGGTACAAAAGACTGGTATAGCTACTTAGGTGTCTACTACATCCCGACAACATACGAAATGCTGCCAGATGGAAGCAAAAAACCGATCAAAGTTACCGGAAATTCTGTCATGAATTTCGGCGAGGATTGGACCTATAAGGTCGGGAACACAAGGTATACCAGCTACTATGATAAAAAGATTAAAGCGTGGCTCATTAGCGCCAAATCAGCCAGAAACAACACGCCTATAGTGTTCACCCATGCAGGCACAATATCCAAAGTTTCCTTCTCACCAAATAATAAGTATATGATCATAACTGAAATTAAACAGGGCCCTAATCCAAACATCTTCTCCGCAACCTACAGTTATACAACGCAAATAATAGACGCGCCTACAGGCAAAGTGCTTCGCGTGCTGCCAGCCTACTATCGCAAGCATTCCCAGCATAGCTACAATTGGAATTATGGCGATGAACTGGTTGAGGTCGAATATAGCGAATATGCACGAAATGGCTATTTGAACCTGTCGACCGGCATGTTCGTTGGCAAATATGAGGATTGGGCCGAAGGCGTTGCCTCGTATTCCGGCGATTTCAGCGAGCTGTTAAGCCCCGAGCCGGGACGCGAAATTTTAGTGAACGATAAAATCAAAGTTAATTTGTCCGCACCTGACCTGTTCCTGTCGGATCATGATTTGTGGTATGTAGGCTTGAAGAGTTTCTCCGACGCGGTAGGTGCAACAATAGCCACCAACAATCAAACGACAACGATTAGCCTGAATGGGAAGTCATTTAAGGCAGATTCCAAAACGTTAATTAAGTTCCGCGGGCGCATGTTTATCCCGATGAAAGATTTCCGTAATCTCGGGCTTAAGATTCAATTGAACGGGCAGGAGAACGTAAGGAAGTATGCGAACGAATACTGAGTGGCAGGCTCAATAGAATGATATACAAAAGGCAACTCCCAGCGACACGTGGAGTTGCCTTTTTGCTAATTAAATATACTCGCACCTTATAGAGAGAGCTTGGTATGTAATGGAGAAAAATTGCTTCGCTTTTGTCCTCGCTTTAATATTTCCGTGGCCTCACTGATGTTATCGCTGAATGGATACACAGGAACGTCATTCCACTTTTGAGCAGGAACAATCTCAGGAGCAACTGCTTTCACGGCTAGATCCGTATGAATTGCACCCGACCACATCAGTGAAGCGATCTCAACATCATGGAAAGCATCAAGGTCTGTGCGCAATCCGCCAATTAAGCCCTCTATCTCCTCGTAGTGCGACGGGTATTCCGGCAGATCGATTAATGATGGCCGATGTTCTTGTTCAGCGTTACGGATTTTGTTAATCGATCGCCCCAAGATCATTTGAATGCCTTGTTTGTGCGTAAATATGAGCCTTCTTCTCAAATTAACGATTTGGTCAAGGCTAACACTTAGCAGGCGGGAGTTAAGCTTCAAATAAGACGGGCGATCCTTTAATCCCCATGATTTCTCAGCTGCAGAAGCATCCAATATAATATAAGGCGTGTCATCTTTTAAAATGCTTTCAGAACCGAGATTGTCATACACCCCGCCATCTGTGAGATATAACAGGTCTGGCGATACTTTAGCATGGGCTGCACAGTATTCGTCTACAAACGTTCGGCCTTTGCCAGAAAGCTTCAGCGGGGCAAACATCATAGGAAATGCTGCAGAAGCAGCCACTGCAAAAGCAACGGTGATATCATCGATTTCTTTGCTCTGCCCTAGCAACCCCGCATACATATCCGTCACTTTAAACCTAAACCGCTTAAGCGTATTGAGGCATGTCGCGTTGCAACTCCATTCGGGATACGAGGGCAAATCCTTAATTTTCTTGCCTTGAAACAAAGACTCGTCCAGCAGTTTCGGATAGAGGCGGCTAAATCGCGTTCGCGGCAGCTCAGGTTTAAAATGTGATGCTAGCTCCGTTGTTCTAGGAATAATCGACCTGCGCATAATTTTCTGTCGCAAGTTGCTTTGCCCAAGCCGTTGAAGCGGTCCCGTGACCCGCTGGTCAAAATCCTCTACGCTTTGGAACTTGCCGCTCGATAACCCCAGCATAATTGCGCCCGCCGTAATGCTTCCACCAGATACAGAGCTGATACTTGAAACTTCATCTGCGATCCCTAGCTCTACCAGGCGCCGATAAGCTCCGAGACAGAAGAAAGTGGCGCGAAATCCTCCTCCGGAGAAAGCAAGCTTTAAACTCATGCGTTTATCCTCCTTATCGTTGTAATGCCCAGCCTCTAAAATTCAAATATAGCATTATTTTACCATAACGGTTCCTTCTAATTGCCACCAAATCTATTCGGCAATGCTCAAAAAACACCAAAAGGATGCACAGGCATCCATTGGTGTTTTTACAATCGAATACGTTTCATTTATAACCGCAGGCGTTTAACCGTGGTTTGATCAATTGTGATGAACGCCAAATCTTTTGCAAAGAAGTAACTTCCTTTTTGGGGAACATCAACTTTACGTTTGAGCTTTCCTTTTAGATCGTAAATCTCATTGTTAATGATAAATCCATCTTTCATGGATTGAATGGTTAAATTAACATGGCTCACGTTACTCTTCTTCCACGTTACTTTCCCGTCTTTTCCGAGCATAATAATGCCTCGTTCATTCAGGGCATAGAAGATGATATTCCCGTTTGGAAGGGCAACGATGTTATCCGCCTCATTGCGATAGCCTTCCATCTGATACTTCCACTTAATCTTCCCTTTTCGGTCGTAGGCATAAATGCTACTGTAATCCCATTCCATCGCATCCCGCAACTCGTAAACATAAATCGTTTGCCCATCATCAGAAATAGCTCGTGGACTCAAGTCCCTATATCCCTTAGGCATTAAATTAAATAAGTACGTATTGCCATCGTAAATATCAATAGAACCGTTTGCTTTTATCACATGCCATACGCTTGTGTCGTACTCGAATACGGGTACATCACTTTTATTTTTTAAAATGACATTCTCATCCGGTTTACCGTTAGGGGCAAAGGTGATCACCCTCGGTTCATCTTCCCGATGAAAGCGAATGCTCTTTCCTCCGGGCAGGAAGCGAAACTCAACTCCCGCTTTTATGGTTTTACTCCAAATCATCTTCCCGTCCAATCCATAGGCATACAGTGTGTTTGCCACTTGCAAATATAGTTTATTATCGAGCCCAATTTTGAAGTAAACGACGTTAGCAGCGGGACCAGTAATCGACCATTTTTTCTTCCCATCAGGGCCAATCGCTTGCAAGAGGTAGTCCTTTTGTTTATATACACCCAGCACATAAACATTTCCGTAACGATCACTATCCGCCTGTTTCCATTGAAAGTCTTTGGGAAGCGAATACGAGTAGTTGGCGGATGCAGTCGCAGCATCTGTTTGTAGGGGCGCAGCAAACATAGAAAGCAACAATAAACTCATTACAGCTAACAACCAGTTTCTCATGTTGAAAATCTCCTTATTATATCCATTTCATGTTATTGTACATAATAAAGAGCGGTAATTTAATAGGATAAAGAAATAAATTAATAAATTAATCGGTTAATCGAAAAATGCAGAAGAATGGTGGTTATTTTAGCAATGAATCTCAAAATGCCTAGCGTCCTTCAATCTTTCGTGAAATTACTTACGCCTAAAAAATGGCCAACTTCGAAACGACCACAATTGGTAATGGATACCAACCAAATAGATGAATTCATTTTTCGCAGTTGTGAAGAGATCGGGTCTATTCTAAAGACCGAATCTATGCTGGAGTTGGATGCAAAAACAGTGGTGGCCAGATTTCCTGTAGAAGAGAAATCTAAGATTATTTCGATATTACAAAGTACACCACTGACACAAAAAGAAGTGGTTGAAGTCGCTGAAATCATACATATGACATACCTAGCATTGAATGATAAAGCTATAAATGATTGCACGGATTTTATCCAAGAACATATTAAATCGCGTAATTTAAAGGGTACTGATCATGAATATATCTTTTGTTATGATGAAACCCGTAACGACAGAAAATTTTGGATTAAGGATGGCCGCTTCAATATCGATCAATTAGATTCCACTCGAACCCATAAAGATCAATACCTTAATTTTGTAGTTGGCGGTTTCTTATATGATGAAAAAGTATTTGATGGGAACTGCGATTCTTTGCTTACAAGATCGTAATCTTATGGCGTTGCTAAAATGGGTATATGAATCAGAAATTTATGTCCATTATTGGAATGTTGACATGTTATACATTATTGCTGATGAAATAGCACAAGAGCTTGTGGACGATGAAGCTGCATCCGTTCAAGGTGCGCGGATGTTGCTCGGAGACATGCTTTATCCAATCATAAAAAAGCAACCCAAACGAATGGCTGCGTTTTTACACCAATATACATACCCGAACGTCAATGAGGAACAGATTCAGGATTTTTGGGAAAGGTGGATACTCCTCTTTGATGAGCATGTAAAGCACGCACCCAGTCTCACAAAGTGGTTTTTCGATAAAGTAATTAGAGAGAAACTAGTAGAGTCCAAAAACTTACGGAAACAATTTTCTGCCCCTCGTGAAGACTACATCATACTAGAACATTTTCTCTCTTATTATGCCTCACCTCTATTAATATTTTCGAAGTCGTTTCATCTATTTGATACCGAATCAGAAATCATGAAACGCTTAGAATCTTCTCAATTTGTACTCGAGAATAAAGCAGTCCAAAACTATAAGTTTATTGAGGATTCTAAGCTTGATCTTCGGATTCAAATTTGCGATGTCCTGGTTGGATGTTTGAGTTGGTTTTTCACCTTTTTAAAAAATACAAACGAAGCTGCTCTCCTTTCGTTTGCCCTTTCACTAAATAAAAAGCAAAAAATCAGCCTATCGCTCCTTTGCGAAATTCTCAGAAAATCGTTTGAAAAGAATCCCGCATTTACCTCTTCAATTAATAGTGCTACTGAAAGAGAAAACTTGGCGTACATCATGGGAATTTTCTCACTAAAAGATAGCGAGGAACAATTTGTGCACGATGCATCATTTAAGGACGGAGTCCTTCGATTCTATCAAAGAGAAGATTTTATTGCCCCTATAAAAGAGTTTCTGCAGCGATCCTAATTATTTATGATATTCTCCTTTACCGCTCAAAGAAAGACGGCTCTAAGCCACAGGTGCTGTTCTCAGCATCCATGCGTGGCGCGCAAATTAATAGTCTGTCAATTGTCAACGGCTGGTTATAATGACGGAGAGTTTAGTTGGGGTAACCCGAGTACCTACGAGATGTATCGCCGCGCTGTAACGCCAAACGGGAGCAGCCCGTTCGGTGCCAAAACGCTACTTCACAAATATTCGTTCCGTAATTAAATCATGAGGATCGGAGCAAAGCAGGTTTGCCGTTCACAGCGCCAGAACTATGTTTGTGATACACAACTGAAGGATTACAACAGATTACAGCATCCTTGGCTCATTTCGTAGAAAAAGCTCTCAGGCGGCAACCATTCACCTGAGAGCTTTTTCGATCTAATTAATTACAACGGCTATACCCACAATTACTGCACGTCTTACATCCCTCAATATTAATCAGCGACGCCGATCCGCATGACGTACACAGGTCGCGCGACGACGACTGTCCTGCATGCACATGCGCGCCATTATTCGCTGCCGCCAAAGCAGGCGCAGCCGGAACCGCAACAGCTGGCAATGCTGTTGGCTCCGCATACAGCGCAGCCGCTTCTTCCGCCGTCTCCGCGTGCGTCTCAAGCGCCTTCGCTACTGCATCCGCGATCGATTCCACGCGATTCGCGCCGAAGCCGATGGCGCCGGATCCGCCAATGCCTTTAAGGTGCTTAACGAGCAGCTTCACTTTGTTGCCGTGATCGCCATAACGAAGGAACAGCGAGCACACGCGGCCGAGCGCTTCCGCCATCGCGAATACGTCGGAGCCAGCTTTGCCAACATTAAGGAAGATTTCACTTGGTGTGCCATTCATATCATTAATCGTAATGTACGCCATGCCGAATGGCGTGTTTACTTTATAGGTAGCGCCACGCAGCACTTGCGGACGGCGCTTGTATTCTTTATCAAATACTTGCTCTTGCTGCGGCGTTACATCCGCATTCAGCGTTGCATTCAGCTCGCCGACTGCTGTCGTTTCCTCAGCTGCCGCTGTCGCCGTTTCAGCTACTGCTGCTGCCACTTCGTCCTTCTTCTCTTCCTTCGAAGCGGTCGACAACACTTGAACGTCACGGCTGCCGTCACGATAGATCGTTACGCCTTTGCAACCGAGATCGAATGCAAGCTCATACAGCTCTTTTGTTTCTTCGACGGTAAAGTCGTTCGGCGCATTTGCCGTTTTGGAAATCGAGCTATCGACCCAGCGTTGGATCGCCGCTTGAACACGGATATGATCCTTCGCCGATAACGACATCGACGTTACATAATAATCCGGCAGCTCTTGGCCAGGATGCGCATCGATCCACTCTTGCGCGATCGGCACGAGCTGCTTGTCGAAGCCGAGACGGCTTTGGCGGAAGTATTCGAACGCGAAGTACGGCTCGATGCCTGTAGAAGTCCCAACCATCGTACCCGTGCTGCCTGTTGGCGCTTGCGTCAATACGGTAACGTTGCGTACGCCGCTCTTCATGATCGCATCGCCCACTTCCGGGTACTCCTCGACCATGTTTTGCATAAATCCGCTTTGCAAATAAGGTTCTGCCTCGAACGCTGGGAACGAGCCTTTCTCGCCTGCAATCTCGGACGAAGCCAGGTACGATTCTCGTGCGATGAAACCATAAATCTTATCGAGGAACGATAACGATTCAGGTGAACCATAACGGATGCCAAGCTTAATCATCAGCTCTGCCAAGCCCATCGTGCCCAGGCCGACGCGGCGTTCGTTTTGTTGGTTCGCTTCATTTTCCGGGAAATGATACGGCGTCTTGTCGATAACATTATCGAGGAAGCGCACCGACCAGCGCGTTACGCGGCCGAGCTCGTTCCAGTCCACATCATCTTTGCCCTCATCATAGAACTTGGACAGATTGATTGCGGATAGGTTGCAGACGCCCCAAGCTGGCAGCCCTTGTTCGCCGCATGGATTCGTACAAATGATCGGATTGAAGTACCAGCTGTTCGACATCTGGTTGTAGTATTCCATGAACACAACGCCCGGTTCAGCCGATTTCCAAGCCGATTCGATGATTGTATGCCACACATCGCGGGCACGGACCGTTTTGTAAGGAATAACCGGATGGCCGTTGGAACGCCATTTTTCCAAATCCCCGTCCCATAGCTCATCATAGCCTGGCGCCTTCGTATCTGGAAAGACGAGCTCCCAATCGAGGTCCTCTTTGACTGCCTTCATGAATCCGTTGCTCACACAAACCGACAAGTTCGCATTCGTCACTTGCCCCATCGTTTGCTTAACGGTAATGAAATCGAGGAGATCCGGATGCCAGTCATTAATCATAAGCATAAGCGCGCCACGGCGGCTGCCGCCTTGCTCAATCAAGCCTGTCGTGTAGCTGAACAATCCGCCCCATGATACGGCGCCGCTTGAGGAGCCATTCACGCCTGCAACGATCGCCCGGCGAGGGCGCAAGGATGACAGGTTAATGCCAACGCCGCCGCCACGCGCCATAATTTCAGTCATTTCCGTGAGCGTCTCCATAATGCCGCCCCGGCTGTCTTTTGGCGAAGGAATAACATAGCAGTTGAACAGCGTGAGCTCTTCGCTAGCGCCTGCTCCAGCCGCAATTCGTCCGCCCGGCACGAGCTTCCAATCATCGAGAATATAGCGGAACCGTTCTGCCCATTCCTTCCGCTTCTCTTCTTTCTCAACAGATGCCATCGCGCCAGCGAGGCGATCCCACATTTCTTCCGGCGTTTTCTCAACGGTAAGCGTCAGCTTCTCTACGGACGATTCGATCGTGCCCCCGCTGCGCAGCTTAACCGTCACGTCGCTGCCGCGGCGTGCGATGACTTCGCCTACTTCCTTGGTCGGGAATTTCGGGTCGTCCTTCGTCAACACCAGTACGACGTCGCCTACCTTCGTCTCGTTCGTATCCGCATTTTTCCATGCGTAGCGATCCAAAAATATTTTCTCGCTTAGTCCTTCTAATCGATTATTACGCGTCGTCACCATCTGCCGACAACCTCCCGTTTTCTTGGTTCCGCAGCCCATGAAGTTATCTATATTGTATGATTCTGGTACCATATATTGTGTGCGAATCTCATTATACTATACTAAATATAGATATACATCGCCTCTGACCGCTGTTTTCGCCGAAATTCCCCATCCACTGCTTGTAATCCTTCATAATGCTTGTCCATCCTCGTCGAATCTCTGTTTTTCGCCTCATTCTGTCACACTTGCTTTCTATCTCTTATGTTTTGCCGCACACAAGGCCATACTATGGAAATCACGTCCGCCAAAATGGCAGGAAAGGAGCTCATCCATGACGCAACCCATCCAACCGACGAATCCGACCCGCTCCGAACCAGCCGGCGCTAACCGAAAGCTGAATCCGCTCGTCGATTGGCGTTTTGAACGCTCTTGGTTCGACGAGCTGCAGAGCCGGCTGAACCGTAATGGCCCTTGGGACAACTGGCCGCTCTATCAACTCGCCGTCGAAGCCGAGCAAGCGAAGCAGGTGACGAGCTTTGACGAGCTGCGCTGCCTTCGCTGCCTGCCTTCACTTGAGCCAATGGCTCATCAAATATCAACGGCTAGCAAGGTGCTGCACGAAATGGGCGGCCGCGCCATCTTGGCTGATGAGGTCGGGCTTGGCAAAACGATTGAAGCAGGCCTTGTGCTCAAAGAATATATGATGCGTGGGCTGGTGAAGCGTGCCCTAATCCTTGTGCCGGCTTCCCTCGTGCTGCAATGGGTCCGTGAGCTAAACCAGAAGTTCGGCATACCCGCTGTCGCACAGAAGAAAGAGCATACGTGGGCATGTGATGTCGTTGTCGCTTCGATGGACACAGCCAAACGCGACCCTCACCGCGAGAAGCTGATGGCGCAAGAGTATGACATTCTGATCATCGACGAGGCCCATAAGCTCAAAAATAAGAAAACGACCAACTACCAGTTCGTCACCCAGCTCAACAAAAAATACTGCCTGCTATTAACAGCAACGCCCGTTCAGAACGACCTGGACGAGCTCTATAACCTGATTACCCTGCTTAAGCCTGGCCAACTCGGGGGGCAGAGCGAATTTGCTGCAAACTTCGTCGTCGATAAGCGGCTGCCTAAGAACGAAGGGCAGTTGCAAGAAGCACTGTCTGCGGTTATGATCCGAAATCGCCGCGGAGACGGGGACATTCAGTTCACGAAACGGATCGTCCGCAACATCCCACTTGCGCTATCGCCGGAGGAAAAAGCGCTCTATGACGGCGTAACCGCCTTCGTCCGTGAACGCGTTGTCGAGACCGTCGCAGATATGGCGAGCATGCTATCGCTCGTTACGCTACAGCGGGAAGTGTGCTCCAGCCGCGATGCGGTGTTCTTAACGCTTGTAAACCTATTTAAGAAAACAGCCGAAGACTCTCCCTTACGGGCCAAAATATGGGCGCTTGTCGAGGTCATCCGCAGTATCACCTCGAATACGAAAGCTGAAAAAGCGATGGAGCTTATCCGCGAAATCGATGATAAGGTGATCATTTTCACCGAATATCGAGCGACGCAAGAATATTTGCTGCAATATTTCCGCTCGCATGGGCTGCAAGCAGTCCCTTATCGGGGCGGCATGAATCGCGGCAAAAAAGATTGGATGATGGACCTGTTCCGCGGCCGTGCGCAGGTGCTTATCGCGACAGAAGCTGGCGGCGAGGGCATCAACCTGCAATTTTGCCACCACATGATCAACTTCGACCTGCCTTGGAATCCAATGCGCGTCGAGCAACGAATCGGGCGGGTGCACCGCCTGGGGCAGAAGCATGACGTGCGCATCTATAACCTGTGTACGCTTGGCACAATCGAGGAGCATATCGTGAATCTGCTGCATGAGAAAATCAACCTGTTCGAGCTCGTCATCGGCGAATTGGACCATATCCTTGAACGATTCGAGAAGCAGGAGTTATCGATGGAACAGCAGATCGCCCGTATGGTAGCCGAATCAGGAGATGGCTCAGAGCTACGGCAGAGGATCGATGGCCTAGGCAGCTCGATAAGCCGCATTCGCGATGAGGTGCAGTCTGAAATTCTCGATGAAGACAATCCGCTGGCGAATATGCTCGATGCTGTCGGCCAAACCATCTCGTTGGAGGCAAGCCCATGAACGAACGCCAAGTGCACAAATATGTCCAGCGGTTTCTCGAAGCAACGGAATGTGTCATTCTTGAGAAATCGCCTTCCCATTTTAAAGTGAAGCTATCGCCTGCCGCAGACCGTTCGCTCACCAACCGGCCATACTATTGGAGCTTCGTTGATCGGACTGGCGCAGATCCTGAGACGATGTCCATGCTGTTCGTGACCGACAAGGCCAAATATGACGCCGCCGAGGCCGCTGCACAAGAAGTGCCTTTGCAGCCGCAAGGCGCAAATGCACCTGCGGGAGGGCCAGACACTGCTACACCAGGAGGAAGCGGCCTTTCCACTGCAGCCGAAGCGGCGCTCGGCCGGTCATTTGGGTTTGTCCATGGCGCGATGAATACGGTACGCATGCCGCGGGAGGATTTGCATTTTGGCTCGCGCAAGCTTGACCAACTGTTCGATGCCAGCAGTGCGGGCGGCAGCTATGTCTACCTATTTCAGGAGCCTGAGCGAAAGCACGCCCTTCCTTACGACTCGACGCCATACACCGCGTGGCTTGGCGTAAACTTGAAGGTTGAATTCGCCTGTGACCGCAAACGCGAAGAGTTTCATTCCATCGGCGTCTCCCTTGCTTCCGGCCAATGCGTCGAGCGATTCCATGACCGGCTGCTCGAGCTCAAATTAACGCCAAAGCTGCCGCCTAATGTGCATATTACGAAAAATGGCATTTCGCTTCACAAAGCGATGGCGACAATCGAGCAAATGATCGAACGTAAGCTAAAACAGCAGGATTATAGCTGGGCTGCTTCCGCAAGCGAACGGCTGGATGAGGAGCTTGGGCGCATCAAGCATTATTATGAGCCGCTCATCGATACAGCTATCGAGGAAAACAAAGGTGCCATCTCGGAGCAATATGAGAAACGGCAAGCCGAAATTCGTTGGCAGTATGAACCCCGCGTTACAGCGTCTGCCATCAACTGCGGCATTTTTCATCTTTCGGGTATCGATTGACAGTGGGCTACAAAATTAGAACCGATGCCGTACGCGTCTGCGCGACAGCTTCCAACAGCGTTCTTGGGAGCTTGTCCGTACAATGAAGAGGAACGTAAGCGGCTTCATGCCGCGCGAAAGGCGGAGATCACGATGCGCCATCCCTATATGGGCAAACTTATCCTTTTAGCCGTACTTGGAGCAGCCATGCTGCAACCGATTGCAGCTGCCAGCGCAGCGGCTACTTCGGCAACCGTGCAGGCCACGGCCATCCAAATCAATCCGTCGCCCAAGCCAGACGCACAGAAGCTCGAAAACCAAGTCCGTTCTTGGATGGACGAGCTTGCGAAGCAGCCTTCTTTTGCCTCTTGGACTGGTGCTGAATACACCATTGAACCGCTTGGCCCAGGTACCCATGCTTGGTATGTGATTATCTCAATAAGCGGAAAAACCGTTGGTTATATGATCGTGAATGCAACGGCAAATGGCGGTTTTGAATTAGGGGAATACGGAGTTGGGCAGCGGCCGTTATTCGATATGCAAACGCTGCGCTTGTCATTAGAGCGGCAAGGCGTCATTCCAAGCCGTACTGCTTCATCCACGTCGCCCAAAGCTGGGCAGCCCGCTTTCCAAGCAGAGCGGCTATATGCGAACGGGCTAGTTGCCGCTTGGCGCATCGTGACAGCTGATCGCGAGGTGCTGTATGCAGATGCAGCTACTGGCGATATTTTGCCTACTGATGACCGCTTATGGAAGCTAGCCGCCGCTCATGTGCAGCAATCCGATTCTTTCCCCGTATCCGCCGGCGTAAAATCTCATGTCTATCGCGCATATCGCGGCAGCTCATTCGACATTTATGCCGATTTGCCATGGCTGACCTCGCCATCGGTAAAACTAAAACAAGCAGAGCAGCTGCTCAAGCCGATTGAATCGGACCGCCCGATTCGTTACGTTACGGAGCTATTTGACCAGTCGGCTACGTTCATATGGGGCATTACCGGCTTCCAGCAATGGTCGAACCATGCGGTCTATTTACAACTCGAAGAGCCCGATCCAGAAGGGAACGGGCCACAATATAGCCGATATATCGGGTTATCCTTGCTCTCGGCCTTCGGCCGCTTTTACAGTTGATGGCGCCGTCCCTCGCATGCCCCTCATCCAAGTGAATAACGCAGTGAATAGCGTGACTGGCGCCAAGCCGAACCAGCGAGTCACCCATGGCTCCCTGGCCGACTTGGCTGCTTGCTTATTGCGGCGGCGCTGCTCGCGCTCCTCGACAGGCGTATCGATGTAATGGACGAATTGCCCTGCCATATATTTAATGAGTTCATCTCTTTTATCTGCCATTATTGTTCACTCCCCTACTCCAATTGGCCGCTATCTTATTCGTTTCCGCCTCTACAGCATTCCCTCCATTCACAAACAATAAACATGCATGAATTGCCATCCTTCAAGCCACGCTAAGAGCAGACCAGTGCTGTTTGGCCTATAGGAGGATAACCGGATGAATCACCAAGACCAGAAACAAGAAGACCAATTATCGATTAGGCGCAAAAGCTTCATGAACAACTGGAACAAACGCAAGCTTATCATTCCAATTGCGATTTCAGCACTACTGTGGAGCCCGGTCTCTGTTAGCCATCACGCTGCCGCTGCTGCCGACCATAGCGAACCGCCACATTACAAGCGAGCGCTCCCCTCTGCAGCCATTCTAATCGATGCCGGTCACGGAGGCGTTGATGGCGGAACCGTGTTCGGCGACACACTAGAGAAGCATATCAATCTGGCTGTTGCCCAAAAGCTGTACTTGTTGCTTCGCAGCCAAGGCATTAACGCCGTGCTGAATCGAACTGGCGATTATGCGTTAAGCGACGATAATCGATGGCATCAGACCTCTTCACGCCATCGGCGTGACCTATCGCAGCGCCGGCAGCTTACCGATGAGATCGATATCGCGTTATTCGTCAGCCTGCATGTTAACTGGGCCAAGAATGCCGTCAAGCATGGGCCGCTAGTGTTGCATCAGGACAATGGAAAAAGCGCCCTGCTTGCAACTTGCATTCAGGACGCTTTAAACCAGTTTCAGAAAACCAGTGAGCTGCCGAGGCTCGGCAAACCTTATTACTTGCTCAAAACCGTCAAACAACCAGCCGTTATTGTGGAGATGGGCTTCTTATCCCATGCTGGCGATCGGCAGATGCTCACGAATCGCGTATCGCAGACGAGGTTGGCTACGTCCATTGCAAATGGGTTACGGCAATATATGATGCTCGTCGGTTCGCTGGACTAAATCAGAAAGCTTGACGATTACGGCATTTTCCCGAAGTACGGGTGTCGATTGGAGCAGAACTGCTGCCGTTTTCTTGCCTGGCGGTCCGACATGGCCAATCGCGACACAATTCTCATGCTCCTCTAAGTATTTGCGCAGCACTCCGATTTGCTTGGCAATATGCTGGACCGAGTACACATCGTCTAGAAACACATGATTGGAGAGCAATGGAACACCGAGCTCATTGGCGACTTTGGGCACCACCGTTTTGAATGTCGTTCGGCTGTCGAGGAAAAATAACCCCCGCTCCTTGCACACGGCAAGCACAATCCGCATCGCTCGCTCATCCGCCGTTACCTTGGAGCCCATATGGTTATTCATTCCGACAGCGAACGGCACATTATCGATAGCCGCTTCGACCCGTTTGCGGATTTCGCTGTCACTAAGGTCTGTCGTTAACGCGCCGGGACCGAGCCACTCCCGCTTGCCTTTATTCGGCTCCATCGGCATGTGAACAATGACATCATGGCCGAGCTTATGCGCAGTCTCCGCATCAGCACGTGTCGTCGGCATGAACGGCATTACTGCTACTGTGAATGGAAACGGCAGCTTCATCATCTCTGCCGTACCCGTCATCCCGTTGCCAAAATCATCAATAACGATCGCTACCCGTTTCGTCTCTGCCGCTCGGCCATCCGTCCCTGCTGATGCAGAAGCCATAGTTGCTGGCACCGTATTGCCTGCGAGGAGCATGGCTACAAACAAGCAGGCCAGCTTATTGCGCCAACGACCAAATTTTAAACGGGTCGAACGATGTTGCGGTTGCTGCGAATGCATCATAACTTTGGGCCACCACCTTCCTCATTCCATACTTTCATTGTTTGTGCCCATATCAAAAATTATGTACCCCTTCGATTCAAGCCATCCGGCATTATTTACAGAAAATTCGAACATTGTAAATCGGATTGACTTGAATGGTACGAAAATGATATATTAATTTTCGCAAGTTGTAATTGTGCGGTCATGGCGGAATTGGCAGACGCGCTGGCTTCAGGTGCCAGTGGTAGCAATACCGTGGAGGTTCGAGTCCTCTTGACCGCACCATCTATAAGAGATTCCAGCGCATGAGCTGGAATCTTTTTCGTTATTTAGCGGAAGACACTCATGATACGCTGTAAGGAGGCCCTCACCATGGAATGCCGAATCGGCTGTGCAGCTTGCTGCATCGCCATTACGATTACTTCCCCTATTCCTGGCATGCCAGAAGGCAAGCCTGCTGGCGTACGTTGCGTACAGCTGGCACAAGATAACCGTTGCCGTTTGTTCGGCAAGCCGGAGCGCCCTGCCGTATGCGGTGGATTCACTGCGGAGGAATACACCTGCGGCCAGACGAACGAAGACGCATTTCGTATTTTGGCTCAGCTTGAGGCATTAACCGCACCGGCATCATAAAATTAAATAATTCATTGACATCAACAACGTTCTAGTGGTATGATCTTTTTTGTCGACATTGACATGCGGTCATGGCGGAATTGGCAGACGCGCTGGCTTCAGGTGCCAGTGGTAGCAATACCGTGGAGGTTCGAGTCCTCTTGACCGCACCACCTTTATAACGAACAGCTCCCTACGAAGGGAGCTTTTTTGTTCTATTTATACGTTCGGTAGCTTGTTAATAGGGCAGATTTTTCTGCCCTATTCCACACATTCGCTCGTTTGCGCGCCAATAGGGCAGGGTTTTTTGCCCTATTCTTCAGCACCTATCAATGTTTTCTGCGGAAATACACAACGAACAAGCAAGCTAGCATAAGTACAATGAGCAAACCGCCTGTCGTTAACGCTTCAGACGAGCTTCCTTGATTCACTGCCGCTGTTGCCTCGCCAAATCCGCCTGGACCGCCTCCCATGCCGCCACCTGGGAAGCCGCCACCACCACGGTCAAACCCATCAGGTGGTGCGCCCATGCCACCGCCGAATCCACCAAAATCGCCGCCCTGCTGCATCGCCTGCCCATTTTGCCCAGCTTCCGCATTGCCTTGGCCTGCTGCTGCTGCATCAACTTGCCCATTCGCTGCCACGTTGTTTCTGCCTCCTCTTCCCATGCCGCCGCCTCTCATGCCCCCGCCGTTGCCGGAACCGTTGCCAGCAGACGCGATCGTGCCGTCCAGCTGCTCAGCAACATTGGCAACACGAACCGAGGTGAACGACAGCAGTTGTTGAATGCCTTGCTCATATTGATCATACGTATAGAACGCTGTTGGATCGGCTTTTACATGCGCTGAGATCAACTCAGATAGCTGCTTCACCCGTGCTTGGAATACATCATCCTTCAAGTACGAACTAAGCATTTTATCGATAATCTCGTGATAACGCGTTTTGTACGCATCGACCTTCAATAGCTTGTCGACGAGTGGCCGTTCGGACAAAGCGCCATCCGTCGGTTCATCGATCATCAGTGTTGAGCTGCTGCCCAAGCCGCCGAATGCCATGTTGTAGTCCCAAGGCAAAATCGAAAAGACGCCATCGTCCTCATACAAATAGTAATTCTGCTTATTGCTGCCGATATAACTGTCTGTATTGGTTGTAACTGCATTCAAAGCAATATAGCCGAGCGCATCCTCAACGTTAAGGACGCTTTCGTAGTCGGTGCCATCGTTAAGCTCTTTAATCATGTCGATCAGGACATCATCATTGGACTTTGCCGACTTGCGCGAAAGTCCCGGATAATCAGACTCGCTGTCACCTTTATACAGCAGATCGCTACCGTTACCCATGATCCCTTTGTACAAAGCACCATAGGTGTTGCCAAAATTCCGCTCCAGATAGGAATCGCCAATCTGCTCAACAGCAAGATAGAAACCTTTCAGCTCTCCGTTGACATACACATTGACGTACGAATACTTAGGCGTCGGCAAACCCATTGACTCTGCAAGCTCATAGGTCAGAAACTCACGCATATACGTTGCGTCACTGTAATTGTTGTTCAAGTTGATTTTGGCAAGCCCTAACAAGGTTTGATTCGAAATATACTCGTCAAATGACAGCTTAAAGCTGTATCGGTCTGAATCAGGCATGCTGACGACCGAGCGCAAGGAAAGATTGCCCTTCGTTCGAACGCCTACATTATCAAGTTGAATGCCGTTATACTCCACTGTTGCCGACTTGAACTCCTCCGCAGAAGCGTTATCCAGCATCGATTGAAAATCATCGGGGTCGATCGTAATTTTCACATCAACGACCTTATCCTTCACAAACACATCCTGGTCCAACTGTTCGGTATTGGCCGCAGCCGAGGTGCCGCCCGAAACCGCGGAATCCCCGGTGCCCCCAGCCCAGCCGTCAAGCACAATGCCCGCGATGAGCGCAACAATCATGCTTACAACGAGAAGGGGGACGGCGGTTTTGGATTTCATTTTTGGCCGCCTAATTAGGACACGTAGTCGCCGCTGTAGCTGATTAGGACGGCATTCTTCACGCCACGGAGCTCCGAAATCGCATTCACGAATCCGCTTTCCTTATCCTTCACACGCACTTCCAGCGTCAGCTCGATGTTGCCCTGCGTCACCGTTTTTTGTTTTACGTTATAACGCTTCACATTCGCATTCACTTGCTCGATCAGCAGTTGCTCGCTCTCATCGCCTTCACAGTTCACGACGAGCAGATATGGCGTTTCGAACGAAGCTTTTTTGATAAAAATGAACAAAACAAGACCAACGATAACTGAACCCGCAATCGCAAGCGAGAAGAAGCCTGCGCCCGTTACGATCCCCGCTGCCGCCGCCCAGAACAAGAAGATGAGGTCAGTCGGGTCCTTAATCGGCGTACGGAACCGGACGATGCTGAGCGCGCCGACCATGCCGAGCGAGAGAACAAGATTCGAGTTAATTGCGATAATAACCATCGAAGTAATGAGCGTCATGCCGATCAGCGACACATTAAAACTTTTGCTATACAGCACGCCGCTGAATATGCGTTTATACAATAAGTAGATAAAAAATCCGATCAGAAAAGCAATGGCCATCGTAATTACAATTTTTGATAAGCTGATGTCATTAACAAAATTTTTCACGACAGAATTTTTAATAATGTCGCTAAAAGTATTCGTATCTGCCGTTGCGGCCTGGTTCGTATTCGTTTCCATCCTATTGGTCCTCCCACGCGTTCATCTTGATATATTTTCGGCACATTACATATTTGGAAGCGGATTGCCGCTGAAGCCCTTCGAGCTGGAGCGCATCCCGTATGTGGTACGGAATAAACTCATCGAATTTCACTTCCATAATCATCATCTGGTCTTCAATTGCACTCACCGTGCTCAAATTCGGATTAAACAAATCGGTTGCGAACAGCCCTGTTTTTAACTGTTTGTCGAACGTAATGCGCACATTGCCATTCACATTGATGTAAGGTTCGCGTACATAGTCGACGATTACCTTCGGGCGCAGCAGCCGATGCTTCATCTCGTTGTACAGCTCCATTCGGAACGGCCGCTCCGGCGCGAGCAGACAATTATAGTTCCCTGCGATTATCGCATCAGTCTCCTCGCGTGTGAGCGGCTCCTTCACCTTGGCGATATACTCATCCTGTTTGATTTTTTTCTCAAAATGAATGGCTTTATCGTCCACGTTATAAATGCGAATTCGGTACTTGTTCCGTTCACGCACCCCGCCGAGCTTCTCAGACAACGCTTTATTTTCCATATCGTCAAAATATAAGCTGCGAATATGGTACTCTCCTGTTGGACCCGCATGCTTGTCCCGCTGCATGAAGCTTTTCAAACGCTGGCGAATAATAAAATATTGATGGTAATTCACGTAAAATTTAAGCTCGTGACGGAATTTCAAAGGGGCGCTCGGGATACCGCTTGCGATAGGCTGCACCACCGCTTGGGATGTGGGGTCCGCAAGTTTAAGGCCATTGATGGCCGACTGGAATTCATTAGTTAGCTCCATTGCTTTCATTCTGTCACCTCGTTTCAATCGCTTGATGTGACTCATTATAGGCGGCCATCTTGAAAGTACTCTTACCGCTAGCTGAATAAACGCTGAAAAATTTACACGATCTTAACCATTCATTTGCCACATGATCCTTAATAATGAGATAGTATAAGGAACTTTAGCGCCGATTCGGAGCATCGAAGAAAGGAGCCATCATAAATGGTAATTAGCAAATACAGTACGGTGATCCTTATCATTGTTGCAGCCGCCCTCCTGCTCGGCATCCTGGCCGTTGGATGTACCCGGAATAACAAGAAGCACGATAAGCCCTATTCGATCGTTATGACGCTTACCGGCGATGCAGCCACCTCGCGAGCCTTCACCTGGATGAGTGATAATAAGCCAGATGCGCCAGCCGTTATCGAGCTGTCTGTTGCTGGCCAAGCCGATTCCTTCGAGCCGTCCGCGAAACTAACGTTTACAGGACAGACTTCGCCTCTAGCAACAAGCAAGAGAGCCCTGACGCAGGGTGTCCATAAGGCCGAAGTGTCAGGCTTAACGCCGAATACCACATACGCCTACCGCGTTGGCAGCGGCCTGGAGGGCGAGTGGAGCGACATTTTATCATTTAGAACGGATCCCCTTCCACAAGAGGACACCGCCATGACCTTCATTAATGTGACGGATTCACAAGGGGTTACGAGCGCTGATTTCAAAATTTGGGGACAGACGTTAAATCAAGCTTTTAAGCAATATCCAAACGCTCGCTTCATTGTCCATAATGGCGATTTGACCGAAAATCCCGAGGATGCGGAGGCATGGGCGCAATGGTTCGCTCAAGCTGTCCCAGCGATTACTCGCGTCCCGATTTTGCCGGTGACCGGCAATCATGACGTCATTGAGAGTAAAGATGCGCCCAGCTTCTGGCCCATTACCGCACGCTTCAACCTGCCGAACAATGGAGCGGCCGATGCGCCTGCTGGAACCAACTACTCGCTGGATATTGGCACCGCTCATATCGCAGTCTTAAACACGGAAACCGCAATTGATGAACAGGCGCAATGGCTTCGCGAAGACTTAGCAGCAACCGCCCAACCGTGGCTCATCGTTGCCGTTCACCGCGGCCCGTATGGCGGCAATACGTACAAGAAAGTGAAAGAATGGACAGAAATATTCGATACGTACAAAGTCGATCTTGTGCTGCAAGGCCATAATCACGAATATTCACGTTCCTACCCGCTGCGGGACGGCCAGATTACAGGCAAAGCCGATGCTCCCGTTACGAACCATGCTGGGACCGTATATGTCGTGACGAACGCTTCAGGCGTGAAGCTGAACGACAAGAAGGAAGACAAGTTTTACCACGCCGTTCATTTGCAAAATGGCCAACCGATGTTCGCCGCAATTACGATTCAAGGCGATAAATTGGCCTATGAAGCTTTTACGGCCGACGGTGCGCCGGTAGACCGCTTCGTGATTCAGCATTAAACCGCCATGTGGCGCATAACATGCATATCCAAAAAGAAGGAGCCCCCAAGCGTCAGCTTGAGGGCTCCTTCTTTGAATTTTGAAACCTTGCAACTTTGTAGCTATAAGCTTCTCTGCGGTCCGTTAGAAAACCAACAAGGGTTGATCCAGCCCATCGGAAGCGCGCCTTCCGCCCCGAGCTGTGACGAATGGCGTGTCTTGTCCGTTCGGCGCAATTGAGCGACCGCCCGCTTCTAACGGACTGAGGAGACGTTATTTGGACCAAATCAGACGTTTTTCTGCTGTAACGGACTCAGAGGCCCTTATTTGAGCAAAATAGCCACTTCGCACCTGCAAATGTGCTAAATAACGGCCGTGGAGTCCGTTACACTTTCAATCGGCGCGTTTGGGAGCTATAAGCGTCTCTACGGTCCGTTAGAAAACCAACTGGTGTCTTTCCACGCTATTCGAAGCACACCTTCCGCCCCCGAGTGAGCAGTGACGAATGGTGTGGCCACAGTCGCAACAGCATCGTGGCTGCCTATGAAAATAAGCGTCCGCTTTTCCTACGTATCGATACCTCGCCGGGTTAATTAGTCGAATAAATCGCCTAATACATCGAGCACAGTTTTCTTCTTCTTATGTGGATACCCATGACTATTGTGGTGCCCATGCTTGCCGTACCCCTGTTGCCCATAGCCCTGCTGGCCATAACTTTGTTGCCCATAACTTTGCTGGCTAGAGCCCTGTTGCCCATAGCCCTGCTGCCCTTGATTGTGGCTGCCGTATCCGCCGGATGGCTGCCCATGGCTTCCATACTGGGGCTGCGAACCATAACCGCCATTTGGCGTGGATGGCGGTGGATTATATCCGCCGCTCGTATGCTGCCCGCTCGGGCTATTTTGCTGCTGCGCTCTATAGCTGCCAGGTGCGGCGCCGCCACTTTGCGAGCCATAACTATTATTCGGCTGCTGTTGCTGCACGGGTTGCCCCGAATAGTAAGCGTCAACATCCCCCCGCAGATCTTTGACGCCTTGCATCAGCTTGTCGAGCTCGCCTCGGTCAAGCCATACTCCCTTGCAATCGGGGCATACATCAATTAAAACCCCGTCCTTCTGAACCTCTCGCATGCGTACATCTGCGCATACTGGACATTTCATTAGCTTGCCTCCGTTCCCCAATTTGATTATTGATTTAAAGCGTCTGGCTCTCCTCGTTCATCCGTTGCCCGCTCCAGCTTATAAGCCCTGCTGAGCTTCACGACTCGCTTATTAATCCGCCGGATGACGATGCTCTCATCATCCCAAGCGACAACAATTCCATATACGTCATTGGCGGGAATGCCGTCGCGTACAATTCGCACGGATTCACCAGATAGTCGAAACTCGTCCATTTGTTGTTCGGTTATCACTGTTTCCACAGCCCTTCTGCCGGCCTAATCCAAGCGCTATAAGCAGCAAAGACCTCCTATGCTCAATTCGAGCATTGTTGGAGGTCCCGCATTGTTGTTAGCCAATATTGTCGACGTGCTCCTTGGAGTCATTTGTTTCATACCACTCATCCAATACGCGCGAGGACATCACCCGTTTGGCGATATAATCCTTCTGATGATCCAGGAATTGTTCACGCCATTCCATGTCTAATTCTTCAGCCAGTTTGACGATTGTTAACAATTCCGACCAAGCGACATACCGTTTGTACCAGAAAAATTGCGGATGCTCTATCATGTATGGATACAGATCATCGAATTCCGTGTGTTTGCAATCCAGCGCACGTTCAAAGTGCGTTTTGGCGTCCGTAAGCTTCTTGACCATAAAATCGTTCGACATATTCCCCATATCCTAGCGCCTCCCCTCGGACTCTAATGTCCATTATAAGCGAAAATAACCGGTCGGGAAAGGGTGAAGCGATGGAACCTTTTCCTCGATTTACTCGAACGTAATGGATCCATTATCCAGCGATGAGATCTTTACAAGCGATTCAACGCGATACCCTTGTTCCCGAAGCGCTTTCGCTCCCGCTTGGAACGATTTCTCTACGACAATGCCAATTCCTGCTAATTCCGCGCCGGAACGTTCAATAATTTTGACCAACCCTCTTGCAGCATCGCCGTTCGCAATAATATCATCAATAAATAACAGGCGATCCGTCTCGCTCAGCAATTGCCGAGATACGAGCAAATCCGTTACGATCCCTTTTGTAAAGGAAGGCACACGCTCTACGTATGCATCAGGATCAGCAATTAACGTTTTCTTCCGTCTAGCGAATACAAGCGGTACGCCTAGCTCATGAGCCGTTGCGAATGCAACTGGTATGCCGGATGATTCTACCGTAATAACCTTTGTAATGCCCGCTTCAACAAATAATCTTGCAAATTCCTTGCCCATCTCCATCGTCAGGGCAGGATCGACTTGATGATTCAAAATCGTATCCAGTTTCACTACATCGGTCGACATAACCGACGCATCTGCTAATATGCGTTGTTTCAATTTTTCCATCGTATGATACCTCCACCGCAAAACCTTTTCCGATAACTTACCATATGACGGATAGTGCGCGCAACCATTTCAAGTCTTTTCCGATTGCACCGGAACCTTTAAGCGTTTGCATGCGTCAAATCAATATATAGATACGGAATGGAGGCTGTCTTTCGAATGGATAAACCCCAACACCAAGCAGCGTTCGCGCTTCCTTACATAAAAGCAGCACTAGCTGTTGCCATCATTACAACATTAACTACGGGTTGTTCACTAAGCTTGGGCCAATCAGAGGATGAGCAGGTTATCGGGAACGACCCAATCTCTTCAAGCAACTCGCTCCTCGCAAACAGCGGGCCGAAACAAGGAAAAGCAGATGCAGCTAATGACACGCTCATCGAACGTGCAGATGACGAGGAAACAGCCGAAGCTACTGGAGCATCCAATACGAAAGCAAAAACAACTGAACCGAAGTGGGATAAAGAGCATCCGTCCCTCGCAAGCATTGCAATCGGGCAACAAAAGGCAGAAGTAATAAAGAAATTAGGTGATCCCATCGACGCTTATTCGCAGGGAGATGGCTCTCAGCGAATTGATATTATGGAGTATGAAGGATACTCGATCGGTTTTGGAACTGGCAATAAAGGCGTTCTCTTCGTCGAAATCCATGCGAAATCCGTCGCTACCGGCCTAAGCGGCCTGCGTGTCGGAGACACCGAGGACAAAGCCGTTAAAGCATTAGGCAAACCGGATGCACAGTCCGCCTATTTGATCGCTTATGAAGGCAAACAATCCGTCCTCAAGCTTGATCTGGATCCCGATAAGCACGAAATCATTTCATTCAAGTTATTCATCGAAAGTTAACCTATAAGCACTAATAGCGCGAAAGCTGTCATGCCTGTCCCTTCTCGTACATACCTTGTGATAGAAGGCTATGAAACGGAGGACGAAGCAATGTGGAAGAAGGGCGGCATGATTATGCAGATTGCCTTCACCTACATGGGTACGGTAGTCGGCGCTGGCTTTGCAACCGGACAGGAGATTTTGCAGTTTTTCACTCGCTTCGGCTATTGGGGATCACTAACGATTGCTCTCGCAACGGCGATGTTCATCTGGCTCGGCACCAAAATGATGCTGATCAGCTCCGACATCCAAGCGAATTCCTACGAGGATCTAAACAAAACGTTATTCGGCGAACGGCTAGGGGGCTGGATAAGCTTCTTCATGATGTTTATTCTGCTGGGCGTTACCGCCGTCATGCTTGCTGGCGCAGGCTCGATTTTCGAAGAGAATTGGAACTTCTCCTATCAAGCAGGGCTATTGATTACGATAGCAGGCTGCTTCATTCTCCTTCGCAAAGGCATGAACGCGATTCTCGCTGTGAATAGCATTGTCGTGCCAATGATGCTCCTATTCACCGGCATCGTACTCTACGATACATTCACAACGCCCGAATCTGATCGCTGGTTGACCCTCGTGACCGACCAATCGCCAATGGCCGCTTGGAGCGCCCCTTTCTTGTACGCTGCATTTAACCTGTCGATGTCCCAGGCCGTGCTTGTCCCATTAGGCGCTTCCGTTCGTGACAAGAAAGCGATTAAGACAGGGGCATGGATCGGGGGCATTGGCATCGGCTTCATGCTGCTTGCCGGACACATTGCATTGTCGCTCCATATGCCGGGCATTCAACAATATGCGATTCCAATGGGCGGCATTGCCAGGCAGCTTGGGCATACGGCGCAGTGGATTTATATCTTTCTTATTTTCGCTGAAATTTTCACCACGCTTATCGCCGACATTTATGGGCTCACATTACAGATGCGCCAGCGCGTATCATGGTCGCCAACGATTATCACCATCGGCATCCTCATTCTATGCTACCTCATGAGCCAGATTGGCTTCGGGCCGCTTCTATCGACCTTGTACCCCCTGTTTGGCCTCATAAGCCTAGGTTGGCTAATCTTAATTATTCGACATCGCAAAAGCCCGCATAAGCCACGAGATGAACGTTAGTTGGTCCTCAAAAAAAAGCGCGCCAGGACGAGCCCCACTAAGGTGCATTCCTGGCGCGCTTTTTGAAATTAAGATTACGACGGCTCTTCCTCCTGCCCAGCATCTGGGCTCGCATCTAAATTTAGCGGCAAGACGTCAACATACACATCCTTCAACTGGGATACGACCCGCGTTAAAGAATATACCCGCTTCGCCTTATCCCACGCCGCCCTCGCTAGTTCATAACGATAGCTAGGATCAACAACCGTTTTCTCCATCGCTTCAGCTAGCGCCTGTGGATCCTCAGGAGGCACCAGCAGCCCATTTACTTCATTCTCTATTTGCTCAGAGATTCCGCCAACATTCGCCCCAATTAGCGCTAACAAGCACAACGCCGCTTCGGCGAACACCGACCCGAACGATTCCGCGCGGGATGGCAGCACGAATACGTCGAAGAAGGGCATGAATTCCTCTGGGTGGAGCATGTAACCATAGAAAATAATTTCATCATACAAGTCCAAATCAACCGCAAGCTGCTCAAGCTCAGCCCGAATCGGTCCATCGCCGATAATATGAAGGACGAATGGATATCCCTTTTGCTTCAAGAGCGCACATGCCTTTAATAGTACATCCAGCCCTTTTGCTGGGACGAGCCTACAGACCGTTATAAACTGTGTCACCTGATTCTCGTGGGCGATCGGTTTAAACCTTTTCTCATCAAATCCATTCGGAATGACGATAACTTTCTCAGGCTGCTCCAGATAAGGGGCCATGTATTGGCGGAAGGACTCTGAAACGGTTAACAATCGGTCAACCTTCGTTTCCAGCTCCCGGTAGAGCGATGTTAGAAAACGATGCTCTGCACTGCCCTCTGTAATGCGGCCGTTAAGCATAAGCTCCCTTTCGAAGCTTGAGTGAATCGTCATTAGGATCGGCGTGTCCGGGAACAACTGCCTCATGACGAGCGCTGCGATTGGATGATGGGCATGTATGAGGTCATAGGAGCGTTTGATTCTCATCTTCGTCCACCATAGATAGTCGCGGTAGGTTTGCATATATTTATCTACAATAGGATTGCCTTCAAATGGCGAAGCATCGAATGTCGTGAATGTGATCTCTTCTTGGCCTTTGTTTCGGACGCGCTTCGGGAGCGAGAATAACTCCATCTCCCATCCAGCCCGATTGAACCTCTCTTGTATATATGGAACCATGGAAGATACGCCGCCAGGCTGTTCCGGGGGGAAAAATAAAGCTTGCAAAATATTCAAGGCAGTCGCCTCCTCTGTCCAATAAGTAACCCGATGATCCGACACCATTCGCCACTAGGCGGCTCGGCTTAAACATGATATACTAGAACATATGTTTCTGTAAAGTTTATGTAACTCTATGAAATTGGTGGTATGGCGTACATATGACGATCGTCAATTGGCTAACCGGTCAAACCGGCATCATTCTTTCCTCCGCATGCGTCATCATTATTGTGGCGCTCATGCTGTACATGTCAGTAAAGCTTCATCAGAGTTATCGGAAATATAAAGTGTATGGGTGGCTAATTGCAGGCTTGCTGCTAGCAGGCATTCAACATGCCATTCAATTGTTCCTAGCGGCCCCTGAGGCGAATGATTCTCCCGCACTACATTTGTTCGCTTCCATTCTACAGATTGAGTCATTTATTATTATAAACTTTGTTTTCACCAAATTGTATACCCGTCCGTCAGGAAGATTAATCGGGCCAGCATTTATCTCGCTGCTTGCTGCGCCATTCATCCTAACCGGCATCCAGCTGTACTTGGACAGCAACCTGCTTCATCCCACCGATGGCGGCGCTGGCATTCAAGTGCTGACACTCGATTTCTATGCGGTTCTCATTAACTTCCTTATCTTAATGGACACGCGTGGCATTGCCTTGAACCGCAAGTTCGCCATTAGTTTGGTCGTCTACTTCATTTATCAACTTTCGCGAGTGGCAGACGGCTATGTGTTCCATGGTTCTTCAAGCGGACTATTGTTAATGACGCAATTCGTGCCGCTCGTTTATTTTACGCTGCTGTTCCTCATGTTGTTCGAATGGGTAATTGACCGCATGCTCGATATTCATCAGTCATCCATTACAGATGGCCTTACGACGCTATACAATCGCAAATATTTCAACTCGCGCTGCGAGAAATGGATGCGTGAACGCGGTTCGGTTTCGATCATCTTCTGCGATATCGACAACTTCAAGCGGCTTAACGATACGCAAGGCCATCATGCCGCGGATATCGTACTAAAGAAGGTTGCCGAAATTATTAAAGAAGAATCCGGTGCTATCGGCGCTGCCGGACGATATGGCGGCGAAGAGCTGCTGGCGGTCATTCGCGGAGATGCGAAGGTGAAGCCAGAAGATGTAGCCGAGACGATTCGACGGCGCGTTGAGACGGAGACGATCGTTACGATTAGTGTAGGCGTTAGCACGTCTGTGTCAGGCCAGACCATCCAGGAGCTCATCAAGGAAGCCGACGAAGCGATGTATGTTTCGAAGACGACCGGCAAGAATAAAGTTTCGGTCGTTGCGAAGGCTGGACGCTCCAAGCCCCGCCGTTCGTCCAAGGCAGCTAATGCTTAAATAAAGAAGAGCCGTCAGGATCGCTCCTGACGGCTCCTTTTATTTTATAAGACGGTCATTACGGTATACTTACATAAGGAATAGGGTCTGTATGCCCCGCTTCGCTGAATCCTTTGAGACGCAGAACACAGCTATCACATTCACCACAAGCCTCTTCCTCGCCGTTGTAGCAGCTCGTTGTTAACTCGTAAGGCACGCCCATTCGCACGCCTTCACGGACGATATCCGCTTTGCTCAATGCAATAAGCGGCGTCTCAATCGAGATTGGTTTGCCTTCCACGCCAACCTTCGTTGCCAGTGCCATTACCTCTTCTACCTTCGCGATAAACTCTGGCCGGCAATCTGGATAACCGCTATAATCAAGCGCGTTAACGCCGATGTAGATCGCTTCTGCACCTACCGCCTCAGCGTAGGATGTAGCAATCGCTAAGAACATGAAATTGCGGCCTGGCACATAAGTGACCGGAATTTCGCTCGCAGCCTGCGCGGCATCCATCTGCTCAACGCCTGTCCCTTTTGGAACCGCAATCGCCTCATCCGTCAGCGCACTCCCGCCGATATTGCGCAAGAAGTCTAACTTGATTACTTTATAACGGTCAATGACCCCATAATGCTCGGCAACTTGACGGGACTTCTCTAGCTCTATGCGATGCCGTTGGCCATAGTCAAACGTAAGGGGATAAAGCTCGTAACCCGCTTCTTGTGCAAAACCCATACAAGTCGTGCTATCCAATCCGCCGCTTAATATAATGACTGCTCTCTTGTTGTCTCCCATCGCGATTCTTCCTCTCTAGACGCCCCGCTTTGCAGGGTCCCAAATAATTTTGTGCAACTGCATATTAAGCTTCACGCCAGACAAACCTGCTTCAAGCATCCGATCCACTAGCTTAGCCGGCGGCATCGATTCCCAGACCGGGCTGAACATCGGCAACGCTTGGGTCGGATAATCGCTTAACGTCTTCACGGCAGCATCGAAATCCCGATCAGACGCGATAACGAATTTGATTTCATCCTGAGGGCGCAGAAGCTCAAAGTTTGCCACTTCCATTTTGTCATTCTCGCCTGAGTCCGGCAGCTTGTAATCCATTACGTAACGTACATTGTTATGCGGAACCGCCTCTAGGAACGGGGACAATCCGATTGCTCCATTCGTCTCGACGTGAACATCCACTATGCCTTCGATCTCAGCTAACGCCTTCAACAACAGCGCAGAACGGTCACCATATAACAGTGGCTCCCCGCCTGTGAAGCAGATATGCTTAGATTTGTATGCCTTGACCTTCTCTACAATCTCTTGAATCGAAAGCGTGAATGCCGACTTGGCTGGCGGATAACTATACGTTGTATCGCACCAGACACAGCGCAAGTTACAGCCAAACAAACGCACAAAAACGGTCGGAAACCCGGCACGTGTGCCTTCGCCTTCGACCGTTTCGAAGATTTCGACCATCGGAAGCCTAATATCAAGTGGATCCCGCTCTGAGTGGATGGCGTCGTCCTGCCTACTCATCCTCCGACGCCTCCATCCATTGCCGGGTCACCGCTGCAAAGCTAGTCGGTGTTTCCCACAGCCGGATTTCCTCTACGCGCACATTCGGGTACAAACCTTCCTCAATAAGCGCTTCTTGAACTTGTTCGTACATCCAAACAACCATGTTCTCAGCAGTTGTGTTCATTGGAGGCAACGCTTCATTCAAGTATTTGTGGTCGAGCGGTTCAATAATTCTGGCCTGAGCAATACGTTTCATATCAGCAAAATCTATACTAATGCCACGCTCGTCCGGTTTGCCGGACATCATTAGCTGCACTTTGTACGTATGACCGTGCAGGCTCTGGCATTTCCCTTCATAATGGTGCAAATGATGGGCACTATCGAATGTAAATTCCTTAGATAGCAGGACTCTGCGATTATGATAGCGAAGTTCGTGAAGCTGAATATGTTCACCGAAAACTTGGACATTTCTTGGAATCTCGTAAGTCATTACAGCACCTCGTTGTTTGCAATACTACTATTATAACATGGGGGCATTCCCCCCTACAATGACTGACAGTTTGAAACGCTACACAGATAATCTTCCTGCCAGTACGGTCACTGCTTGGCCCGTAAGCATCACTCGATCGGCTTGGGGCCGAACGATCAAATAACCGCCTCTCGGAGAGGCTTGATAGGCTCGAAGCTCATCTTTATGCAATCGTTTTGCCCAGTACGGCCCTAATGCACAATGTGCAGAACCTGTAACAGGATCCTCATCCACGCCAATCGATGGATAGAACGCCCGCGAGGCAAAATCGTATGCAGCATTGGGCTTCGCGCGGCTTGTTACGATGACACCCCGGCAATCGAGCGCAGCCAGCAACGCGAAGTCTGGTTTTATTAGCCGAACGGTATCCTCACTATCAGCCTCGACCAGTATATCCATGCGATTCTGCCCTGTATAACGTGGTATAAATCCAAGCGCTTCAATGAGCTCTGGCGAAGGTGTTATAGGCGATACAGGCTCAGCTGGAAAATCCATACGAATCCCATCTTGCCCCAATGCTGCTGTCAGCCTCCCGCTGCGCGTATCGAATCGTGCCTTCGTATCTGGGTTAAGCCGTCCCGATTCCCATAGTACATGAGCTGCAGCCAGTGTTGCATGGCCACACAGGTCTACCTCGGCTTTAGGCGTAAACCATCGCAAATCATACGCTGTATCCGCCGAGGCATATAGAAACGCTGTTTCTGAAACGTTCATTTCAGCAGCAACCTTCTGCATCCATGCACGGTCACGCGGCTGATCCATCACACATACAGCAGCCGGGTTGCCTGTAAATGGCTCATTGGCAAATGCATCCACGAGCCAGATCGGTGTTGAATTTCCACTCCCTATTACCTGTATTCCCATCTGTGTATCCTCCTTGGCTTCAGCCTCTATCGCACACGCACCGAATTGGCAACGCCCTGCTTCTGGTCCGCACGCCGATTAATGATAATAATGCCCGCACATACTGCTGTTAACGAAGCAATAACGGCGATGCCAATCGTTTCGTTCAAGAACAGAGCGGATAAGATAACACCGTACACTGGCGTTAAAAACAAATAAGATGCCGTTGAACCAACAGAGTTGTATTTCATCACATAGTTCCAAACGATAAAGCCCGCGGAGGAAATGATGGCCGAATAAACCAACAGAACGATCGCTGCAGGCGTCCAATGAAAAGGCATAAATCCATCAACCAATCCACCTACGATGATTAGTGCCATTCCACCAACGATCATTTGATAACCATTCACATAAGCGACAGGATATGAAGTTACGGCCCGCTTCGATAATACATTGCCTAATCCCGCACACAAAGCTGCTGCGAGCAACAGCCACTCGCCTACGCCAAAAGCTTGATTCCAGCCATGCCTAATGGCCTGGGGCAGCGCAAGGAACAATAGGCCAGCGATGCCTAATATAAGCCCAATTACTTTGTTTCGTGTGAACCGTTCTGACGAATCAGTAAAATACGCTAACACCATTGAGAAGAAAGAAATCATGCCAGCAATAACAGAGCCGAATACACCAGAGCTATGGGCTAAGCCCGTGTAAAAGAAAACGTACTGCAAAACAGTCTGTACCAGCCCCAGTGAGACAATGCTCTTCAAGGACCCTTGGCGGTACCGAAGTGGCTCGCGTATAACCATCATAAATAAAAAAATGAGCAAGCCGGCAAGTGTAAAACGGTACCCAGCGAACAAAAATTGCTCGAACCAGTCCGTTCCGTCTATGCCGAGTTCCTCATAGCTCCGTTTGAGTGTCGGGTACGCGCTTCCCCACAGTATTGTAGCGCCGATCGATCCAGTTGCAATGCCAGCAGGATGAGTAAAAAAATGTTTGGCGTTCATCTTGATGTTTCATACCTTCTTACATATTATTGTCGGCCAACGGGATATGCAGATCCACCGTCACTTCCTCCAGATGCTCATCCAGATAAAAAATTTCAAGGGAGACCGCAGTATCTCGCTTCGTAAGCCGTTGCTCATTCATCCATGACGTCAGTTGCTCATAACCTTCGCCAATGCGTTTATTCGTGCAGGTCACCACCGCATATTGGCGCTCCGGAATTGTGAACTGAACCATGCCTGGCGGAACAGATTTCAGGTGATTCACCTCATAACATGCCCAGTAAGTTGCGAACACCTCATTGCCGAAATAAGGGCTGTATAGTGCAGAAGAGAGTGCTGCTCCGTTCAGTTCATGCCTTCTGGCGAGAAATTCGCCCTGAAGACGAATCGCTTCATCGGGAAACGTCGAATACGGACCGCAATAGCTCATACCGACCAGATGGATCGCAGGCTTCGTAATGATAGCGCAGTTATCCAAGGCGTACTCCTCCTTGCGTTCTGAAATGGCGATTACCGGCGGACGTGAACATTAGCCGTGCCTTTAGTGTAACATGTTTTGTTCGAACAAGGGTACACGATTGTTTCGACATAGTGGCATTTACCGCAAATTAACAAACTATAGCCCCGCTGTCCAACAACGTATAAATGGCTCCAATCGACCCAAGCAAGCTAATACAACATAAGCCATACTTTATTCTTATCGTAACTATTTTATGCAAAGCCTGTTTCGTTCTATCAGATACTGCCGAATTCACTTAATGGCCAAACCCGCAAGACAACTCGCCCTTCAATGTCATCATATTTGACTGCACCAAACGTCCTGCTATCGTCACTCTGTTCTCGATTATCCCCCATCACAAATATATGCTTGGCGGGTATCGTGTACGGCATTTTTATTACTCTCGGATATGTCATACCTTTGGTATACGCTTCTTCTAGCTTAACGCCATTAATAAATACATAACCGTCACGAATGTCGATTGTCTCTCCTGGCAAGCCAATTACCCGTTTTACAAGGTTACGATCCTGAGTCGGGTCATCAATAATAACGATATCTCCCCGTTTTGGCGTGCTAATGTGATATGTAATTTTATCTTCAAATAATCGTTGACCTTCCACGAGCGTATTTTGCATCGATATGTTAATCACTTTTACTTGTGCAAACGCATAATTTTGAATTAAAAAAGACAGCACAACAGCAAGTACGAGCGCTGTAGACCAATCTCTTAATTCCTTCTTAAACCTTGATTTTTTAGGCTTGTTATTCACACTTTTATCCAATTCCATCCCTATTCGCTCCTTTTTGGAACATACTCTGATCGCAACACGGACATCACAATGACATCATGATACTCGCCTTTGTAATAATGTCGCTGGCGTTTGCGGCCTTCCTCTTGAAAGCCACATTTCATATAACAATTTATCGCTGGCTCGTTATATGCAAGTACCTCAAGTTCTAGACGATTAAGCTGTAGACGCTCAAAAGCGAATTGCTGTAATAGCAGCATCGCTTCCGTTCCATACCCTAAGCCTTGCAACAGTTTATTGCCAATCACGATTCCAAGCTCTGCAGAGCGATTTTTCCAATCGATACGATGGAGATCGATCTGGCCAATATACTCGAGCGTTTCGCGAAGCGAGATAACAAACCCTCTCGCATCTGCACTGCCTTCGAGCATGGCATTAAGAAACTGCTCCGTTTTATTCATTGTTTGCGGAAACAAGAAAACATCAGAAAGCATATCGACAATATCCGGGTCATTCACCCATTGCCGCATATATAACAAATCTTCTTTGCGATATTCCCGAAGAACAATTCGGTTTCCGATCAAATTGGGCAATCCACTGGCCTCCTATTTCACATATCGCTCATTCCCATCTACCCTACTGCTTTGCGCTTTCGCCGCCTTGCTGGCTTTATGAACCGTTCAAAACCAAACATACAGGCCGTTATCACGCCGACAATGGAATATAGATCATCATATATTCCAGTTAACGCAGTGCCCGACAAACGAAGTAACAAGCCCAGTTGAAGCGGAAGCATCGGTCCCATTAACCATATTGTTGCTAGCCAAGCCGTTTCATCACGCTTCTGCTGCCGCATGAGTGAACGGGCAACAGGCCACCAGAGCAACATTGTGCCACCAATCACAATTGCCATCCAGACAACCCGAACGATGATTGCTAGCAATGCATCTGCTGGCAACCATGCAAGCCATAATGTGATGCAACTGATAATGCTCAGGAGCACGCCCATCGCCAGCCTGAATAGCCGCGCGGATAAGTGGTAGAGTGTAAGAGCCAAGCCCAATACGAATAAAGAGAGCAGCATGAACACCGCATTCGCTGCAACATACATCCAGCCATGCTCGGCAGCCATGCTGCTTTCTTCTTTTCGTGGATATGTAAGGATGATCAAATCAAATAGTGAAGCAAATAATAGAAAAGCAGCGGCCCACCGATGCGACATTGCATGGCGATCTGCCCTAATAAGCAGCACCACGATCAGCAATCGTGCTAGTATGTAGATACCCAGGAGCAGGTGCCTCCTTCGTTCGGTCCTTCTTCAAACAGCGAGCTTTGCCCGCTCTGTAAACCAATCTACTTGATGGAGCAATTCGGACAGCTGTTCCATGGAGAATGAAGTAACGCCAAGCAGAGCCAAAGCTTCTTTTAAATTCTGTGGAAGCATCTCAACGTGTTGCCCGAACTGAAAAATCCCCCCTGCATAAGCAACGTAGCACAACATCGCTTCGCTTCGCAGCACCCATTTGGCATAGTCCAGCTCACCTATTCCGATATAACGCTCGACTTTGCGTGCAATAAGCTGATCCTTGCCCGAATCCAATCCAGCTTGGCCAACCTTCTGTTCTAGCAAATACCGCCGATAAGTTGCCAACGCATGCAATTGGCGTTCTACAGAAGCTTCCAATGGCTGCGTGCAAATGGACTGGAACGAGGCATACATCATAGGCTCAGCATGGCGTATACGTGGGAATAGCCCCCCAGCAGAGCAGCATTCATCTTTCATCCAAGCAAAGCTCGTCGCTGCTGCATGCCAAGCCGCCTGTACCGCAACAAAAGCTCCTAAGAGATTATCTTCGCGGATACAGCGATCAAGCCCATACAAGTAACATTGTATTTCTTCTGTTGCTTGAAGCAACATCTGTTTTCGGCCATCGCAGCTGCGGAAGTACCGAATAGCTGCCGGTTTAAGCTTCTCTAGCAAGCCGAACGGGTCATACACCGATCGGGATTCAATGAGAAAACGATGCGTCCAAGGCTGGCTGCGCAGCGCTTGGCTGCCTGGCCATGCATGGAAATGTAATTGAATCATCGTCCCCTCGAATAGCACATTATGGCTAATCGTTTGTTTCGACTGTGATGTAACATAAATGTTCAGGTCTAAGTCGCTATACTGGTCTGCTTCACCACGTCCAACTGAACCTCCAGCGTACGCACACACCCAGTTATTTTGTTTATGTAACTGCACATATTGCTGAGCGACCTTCATTAATCGATCTGTGTGGTTCATGCCCACTTCGCTCCTCTGGCATCCGATTTGTATACAACCCTGCACCGGGTAAATATACCTATTAGTTATAGTCTAACTGATCGGATCAGGACAGAACCATTAAAGATTTGCTAAAGAAATTATCCTAAATTTTCAAGGTGCTGTACCGGCACCAGCTGCATAGTAGCCCCATGCGCCATGCTTCACGTACACAAAAGAAAGTTCCGTCCGCGTTGCATAATACAGATCACCATACATAGGATCATCTTTAATTGTTCCCTCTGTCACTTTCGCACGCATCGCGTTTATCGGATCATGAAAAAACAGCTTTTTGCGCACGGCCCATTCAGGCGTAGGGGAAGGCATGATGAGAAGGATCAGCAATAACGTTAGCCCAGCAAAATATAATTTCCTTCTTATGCTCAATTAAGCCCTGCCTCCCAACAAGCTCAAACCATGATTACTGGGCCTGCCTAATAACCACGGATGGTGTTTGTTAACCACTTCTCTAGCGACTCCACCGATTCAACGATTGCATGAGGGCGGCATGCTGCAAGCTCCTCTATAGAACCATATCCATAACTAACGCCTACCGAAGCTATCCCATTATTCGTCGCACCAATCAGGTCATGCTTCCGATCGCCAATCATAACCGCCTCTTCTTTTGCGATTTGATGCGATTCAAGCACATCATTGATGATTTCGGTTTTATCTGTACGCCGTCCATCCAAAAAACTGCCCGTCACCGTTAAAAAATATTCCGCAATGCCAAAATGTGATAAGATCCGTAATGCAAATTCTGTCGGTTTCGATGTTGCCACATAGAGTGTTGCCCCTGCTTCGTTTAATGAACGCAAAAACGAATGCATGCCGTCGAAGAGTTCATTTTCATAAATGCCTGTTTCGGCAAAATACTCCCGATAGAGCTGCACCGCTTCTAATGACTCGCTTTCAGACATCCCGTACTGCTCACGAAAGGAAAGCTGGAGTGGCGGTCCAATAAATGAAAACAATTGCTCTCGCTCCGCATCAATTCCTAGCTTTTGAAGCGCATACTGAACCGACTTCGTAATCCCAATGCCAGGATCGGTTAACGTACCGTCCAAATCAAATAATATATGCTTATATTTCACTCCATTTACTCTTCCTTCCTTATTGACGATTGGTTATCCCGAATAGTTGCAATTAAAGTATCAAGACGTTCTATTATTCGTTCGTCATTTTGCAACTGGCGTTTCAGCTTGCCGTCGAGCATAGATAACATTAGCACAAGCAGCACAAAAGCTATGATAAAGATAATCAAGACATTCGCTCCTCTTCAAATCAAAATGTTATCCTCAGCGTAGTTTCCTAATAATACCACTCAGCTGAGGACACCGTCCATATGGATATCAAAACAAAAACCACTGTGATAGGATTCCGCAATTGCACGAACCCTACCCACAGTGGTTTTAGAATAATAATTTATAGTGCCATAATGTGATAGCCCGAGTCCACATGAAGGACATCGCCTGTAATGCCCCGAGAAAGATTGCTCAGCAAGAACATCGTTGCGTCTCCAACCTCTTCTTGATCAACATTACGGCGCAGGGGTGCCTTCTCTTCGATTGTAGACATAATATCATTGAAGCCAGATACCCCTTTGGCCGCAAGTGTACGGATCGGGCCTGCGGAGATCGCATTTACACGAATGCCATATTTTCCGAGATCCTCAGCCAAGTACTTCACGCTTGCTTCCAGCGCAGCTTTTGCCACACCCATTACATTATAATTACGGACTACACGCTCCGCACCGATATACGATTGCGTCACAATGCTTCCGCCTTCCGTCATCAACTTCTTCGCTTCCCGTGCAACAGCAACAAGCGAGTAAGCGCTGGAGTTTTGTGCCATGATGTAGCCTTCACGGCTAGTGTCCGCATATTCGCCCTGCAGTTCATCTTTCTCTGCAAATGCGACAGAGTGTACTAAGCCATGAATCGTTCCTGCCTCTGAACCGATTTGCTCAAAGGCTGCGACAATGCTAGCATCGTCCAGAACATCACAAGAAACCGTCTTCGCTGTGATGTCATGATCAGCCAACAGCTTAATCAGTTTATCACGTGAACGTTCTTTCCTATAAGTGAAAATCAACTGTGCACCATGCTCATTCAGCGATTTTGCAATCCCCCATGCTATACTTCTTTCATTAGCTACGCCCATAATGACAATTGTTTTGTTGTTCAGTAAACTCGTCACTTTCATTCCTCCTGTAAGTACTCGACACATATAATATCCACTTTCAAAAATACTACACTAATCATACATTATAACTTCTTTTGCCTACAAATGCTTCTAGCTAAACGAACTAATTATTCAATATAACTAATTGTTGCTACTAACGATAACGAAAGATTACAAAAAAGCTCCTGCTATGAAAGCCAGGAGCCTGATGTTAAAAGTGGTGCCGGCGATAGGAGTCGAACCCACGACCTACTGATTACAAGTCAGTTGCTCTACCAACTGAGCTACACCGGCACATTGAAGGTTACACCTTCAAAACTGGATGCGAATGATGAATCCTTAGCTTAGTCTTGCTCACGAAGTTGCGATTTTGGCATTCGCCAAAACGCTTAGGATAAGCCCTCGACCTATTAGTACTCGTCAGCTGCACGCATTGCTGCGCTTCCACCTCGAGCCTATCAACCTGGTCGTCTTCCAGGGGTCTTACGAATTGGGAAATCTCATCTTGAGGGGGGCTTCGCGCTTAGATGCTTTCAGCGCTTATC
>NZ_WSTC01000018.1 GCF_009789195.1 Paenibacillus sp. MMS18-CY102
TGAACTAACTGGCTAAACGTAGTAGACTTGTTCATAAGATCGCCTCTTGGGGGTGGAGTGGGTGGTACTACCCATTACCCGAGAGTGCGATCTTTTTACCATTTCTAGGTTAATCAACAGGCCTGCACAAACTGCAATGAGGAGGCGAGTCGCCTGCGATACTGCGCCCCCATCTGCCTGGCGAACCAAGCAACGGCCTCATCGTTCGAACGGTCCGTTAGTTATCGTAGCAGCCCGGGAACATGCCCGTCGTAATCGCGAGGCGGTTCCAGCTGTTAATGGCGTTGACCGCCATAATAAGCGCGACGATTTCGCTTTCGCTGAAGTGCCCGCGCACTTCGTCGTAAACATCCTGCGGCACGCCGCCATCCGAAATGCGCGTAACCGCCTCAGTCAGCGCAAGCGCTGCGCGTTCTTTCGGCGTGAATGCAGGCGTTTCGCGCCATACAACGATAAGGCTCAGCCGTTGCTCGGTTTCGCCCATTTTGCGCGTATCGGTCACATGCATATCGAGGCAGAAGGAACAGCCGTTTATTTGCGACGCGCGAATTTTGACGAGCTCGTATAGGAGCGGGTCGAGCCCCATTTTTTTCGTTGCATCCTCTAGTTTAAGCATTGCTTGGAAACCGGCTGGGTTGGCTGTACGGTGGTCCATACGCATTTTCATATTCAATTCCTCCAATTGGATCGTTTTTGTTGTTCTCGCTACTTAAGACAATCGAGCCCGTGAATTTGTGACAGCATTGGCGCAGAAATATTTTGTGAAACATCTTCCGGCCGCATGCCGTATGAACGAAAAGATACCGAGTGGTTTTATTATGATATTGTAAACGCCAGTTTCATGCTTGGAGCGGCCAAGGCATCTGCTATAATGAAAACAACATTCTAACGGAACTAGAGGAGCATTCACATGTCTAAGGGAGAGAACACACGCAACCATATCATTGCGAAGTCCGCTGAGCTGTTTAACCAAAAAGGCTATGCGGGCTCGTCTTTATCGGATATTACGGAGTTGACGGGCATTAAGAAAGGCGGCATCTACCGCTACTTCGCCAGCAAAGACGAAATCGCGATCGAAGCCTATAACTACGCGGGCAGCATCGTAGGCAAGACCATTCAAGAAAGGCTTGTCCGGGAAAAAACGGCGATGGGCAAGCTGCTTGTTTACTTGCAGGTGTATGCCAACGTCAACGAAGAGCCGCCATTTATCGGAGGATGCCCACTGCTTAACGCTGCGACCGAGAGCGATGACGGCCATCCGGTTTTGCGCGAGGTGGCGCAAGGAAGCTTGGAACGAACGTTGAACGCGATGAAGGGGATTATTGCCCAAGGCGTACAGTCCGGCGAATTCAAAAAAGGCCTCGATATTGACGCGCTAGCCACGTTCACGCTTTCCATCATGGAGGGCGGCATCATGCTTAGCAAGCTGGAGGGCGATAACCGGCATGTGCGCATGAATATCGAAAGCCTGCGGGCGCATTTGAGCGGAATGTGCTTGGCCTAACACTAGCCGTTGCTAAGTGGTATGATAGCGACAGGGATTTAATTATAATTCAATCTAAATGTCGGGGTGATTCTGTTGAAAATCATCGTAGATGACCTCACGGGACCGGAAGTACAAGCTTTAATCCAGGAGCATCTTAAAGGCATGCACGAAGATACGCCGCCTGAAAGCGTCTATGCGCTTGGCATTGACGAATTAAAGAAGCCGGGCGTCACCTTCTGGAGCGCTTGGGAGGATGATGAAATACTCGGCTGCGGAGCGATCAAAGAGCTGGACAGCTCACACGGCGAGCTAAAGTCGATGCGTACGTCGGCCGCGCATCTCCGCAAAGGCGTAGCGAGGCATATTCTTGAGCGGATTTTGCAAGAAGCGAAAGATCGTGGTTACAAGCGGATAAGCTTGGAGACGGGATCGTTGCCCTCCTTCAAGCCTGCTACCAAGCTGTACGAGAGCTTCGGCTTCGAGTATTGTGGCCCATTCGCGGACTACCCGGAAGATCCATATAGCTTGTTTATGACCAAAGAATTATAACATTGCTGCAGCGCGTTCAAGCTACTTGAACGTGCTATTTATTTTGGGACCAGCCCTATTGCACCTTACGTTACGTCAGGTTTTATAATAAACCCATCGGCATCAAGCATGTCCGAAAGGAGCGCGTTATGAGCAGCAGCCAAAGCCAATGGAAAGTCGGAGACCTCGCGAAGCTCACAGGGCTGACGGTGCGGACATTACGCTTCTATGATCAAATCGGCCTGTTCTCGCCATCCGCCCAGACCGAATCCGGACACAGGCTGTACGATGCCTCCGACTTATCTCGCCTGCATCAAATTGTATCGCTGAAGGAGCTTGGCTTGTCGCTTGAGGAGATCAAATCGGCCATCGCTGGCGAACAGGTGAGCCCGCTGGGCATCGTGAACCTGCAGATTGAGCGGGTAAAGGAGCAGATGAAGCTGCAGCAGAAGCTGTTGGACCAGCTGCGGCATGCCTCCAAACTGATGCAAGACAAGGCGGAGCTAACGGTAGAGGATTTCACGAGTTTGCTGCAAGCGATGAAGATGGAGATGGAGAAGCCTGTTATCCAGAGGCAGAAGAGTTGGGAAATGAACTTGGATCGGCTTGGCAATTTCTTAGCGAATGGCCTGAGCTCCGAAGGATGGAATGGCCACGATTAATTGGCCGCTATTAAAGGAGGAATGACTAATGAGTGAACGATTCGTAAAGCATGCGACTTTCGTAGTCGAGCGGACTTATGCAGCAGCGCCGGAGCGGGTATACCAAGCTTGGGCAGATCCTGAAACGAAAGCGCAGTGGTTTTCGAAAGCGGACCGTTTCGAATTTCGCGTAGGCGGCCAGGAGTATAGCAGTGGAGGACCGCCGGAAGGCCCAACTTTTACGTTCGACGTAACGTATCAAGAGATCGTGCCGGAGCAGCGTATCGTATATTCCTATACGCTGGATATGGGCGAGACGCGGATATCCGTTTCGGTTACGACGATTGAGCTTATCAAGGTGGAAGGCGGAACGCGGCTTATTTTTACCGAACAGGGCGCATTCTTCGATGGCCACGATACGCCGGAGATGCGGGAGCATGGAACGGGCGAAATGCTTAATGCACTCGGCAAGCTAGTGGAGGGCGAAGCGTAAGAACGCAGCATGTTTTGAAGCTGTCGAATTCATTCGACGGCTTTTTTTTTTGCTGCCGCCGGAACAGGCGGTTGACAGCAACGCCGAGCGGCGCGAATATAGAGCTAATAAAGCTAATGGGATGCTGGGGGAGGATAAATAATGGGCAAACAGTTCGAATCAATGCTGCCAGTGCACGAGGAATTCATTCGGAAGCAGTATCTGTTCTTCGTAGGGTCGGCTCCGCTGTCCGAAGATGGGCATGTCAACATTTCCCCTAAGGGACATGATGCTTTTCGGATTTTATCCCCGAATCGAGTGGCTTATCTGGACATGACCGGAAGCGGGAACGAGACGAGCGCTCACCTGTTGGAAAATGGCCGGATCACGGTGATGTTTTGCGCTTTCGAGGGACCGCCGAATATTTTGAGGCTGTATGGCACGGGGAAAGTTATTTTGCCTGAAACGGTCGAATGGGAAGAGCTGTACCCGCTGTTTCCGCCGCTTCCGGGGGCGCGGCAAATCATTGAGGTTGACGTCCACAAAGTACAGACCTCATGCGGCTTCGCCGTTCCTTTTATGACGTATACGGAAGACCGTCCGACGCTGCAGCGCTGGTCTGTCCAGCAGGGCGAAGAAGGGCTCATCGCTTATCGGCAGGAGAAAAACATGCGAAGCATCGATGGATTGCCGACGCCGCTAGGGCAGCAAAGCTAGAGACTGACAACCCAACCAACAGGAGAGATGGCATCAATGGCGAAGGCGACAGGGAGAGGCACAGGCGCCGTGGCAAAACAAGGGCTATACCGTGAATTTTTCCTGCATGTGGATATCGTTATCATGATGGTTGTGCTCGCTGCGCTTGCAGCATTTACGTTGAATAAGGCGTTTACGTTATTAAGCGGGCTGCTGTTCGTTGCGGGGCTAGCGGCGTTCATGTTCAGCGAGTACACGACACATCGTTTTTTGTTTCACTTAAAAACACCGAAGCAGGCACTTTTCCTTCGATTTCTTAAGCGCTTACACTATGATCATCATACTGACCCGAATGATCTGAAGCTGCTGTTTTTGCCGGTTTGGTACAGTTTGCCGAATTTGACCGTGTTTTCGGCGTTATTTTATGTGGTGACGGGAAATCTTGAAGCAACGCTCGCGTTCGCGGCGGGGCTTGTATGCATGCTGCTGGTGTATGAGTGGAAGCATTACGTCGCCCATCGGCCGATCCAACCGGTTACGAAGCTAGGCAAGTGGGTGAAGCGGACGCATTTGCTGCATCACTATAAGAATGAGAACTACTGGTACGGCGTCTCTACACCGTTCGTGGATGCTTTGTTCGGAACGTTGAAGGACGAGAAGGATGTGCCAGTGAGCGATACAGTGAAGCAGCTGGAGCAGCGGGGGAAATAGGCGATTCCGATAGGCGGGTGTATGTAACCTGTGACCGCTCGTACCTAATACCCTATTAGGTAGGAGTGTTACTGCGCCGCCCAACAGGGGCTGTCAGCAGAAAGGGGCTGCAACATGGCAATTGCCCGCAAGGGAATTCAGGTTAGCGTGTCTCCGCCACAGTTTACGTACTTTCGCGAGGTCTCCTTTTCGGTCGGCAACGACCCGCTCGTTCGCGTTGATCCGCTGCGCGAGATCGCGCCTGGCGTGTTTCTCATCACTCTGCACGTCCAAGGGCTAAGCAAAGCGAAGGCGCTTGCCACCCTGCTGACCCGTACTAAAACGTTTGGCATGATCCGCATTCTCGTACGCGTGCGGAACGCTGGGAAGCTTGTGAAGCCACTAACATGCAAGCTCTCGCCTAACCAAATCGTAGCGCTGTACCGTACGGCATACAAGTCGAATCGCTATTTTAGCTTCGTCACCGTGCATACGGCTTTCGGCGTAACGTATGTGTATCCGGTCTACAAGCTGCGGATTATCCAGTTCTTTAACGATGACTTGTCCGATCTCTATGCCAATTACAATAATGTCGCAGCCTTCGTATTCCGTAATGTTTCACGCACGATTATTAGCGGGAAGAGCATTCAGTTTTCGACTGTGCGGAAGAAATGACAGGGCAAAAACAGCGCCTTTCGGATAAAGGGCGCTGTTTTTTATTGCTATGATTACTTTGTGGCCTTGCTTGTGGATTCGTCAGGGAAATTAATATACACGGATGCTTCCGCATCAGATTTTTTGTCCCAAATTACTGTAGCGTGTAATACTTCAGCGACGAAACGGAGTGGAACAAAGAAGACATTATCTTGATCGAGAATTGGGTTCTGTACCAGCTTGACTACAGTTTCATTGACAATGGCATCACGAGAATTTGCTGTTAAAAGAATTGTCAATTCACCTTTAGTAGCTGTTACTGTTTTTGATGTATTATCCCACGATACGTCCATTCCGAATTTTTCGAAAATTTCACGTTGCGGTACCAGAGTAGCGCCAGAATAGCTAACGCTAGCATAGAGATCTAGTTTTTCATTATTTACATAAATAGTGGGCTTACTGCTTGACGCATTGGCGATGCCAACTGACATCAGCATGATGGCGAGACAAAGAGCTAACATCAACTTAAAGGAATTGAATTTTTTCATGACGACACTCTCCTTGATTTTAACAACTAATATAATATAAACCAGTAATTAGGATGTTGAAACGAATATAGGATAGGGGAGGAAAATGCTAGCTTTATATGGTATCATGATCAACAAAAGGAAGAAAAAGGTGATGCAACCATGAGGGTTAGCAGCTTGTGGAAGGCTGTGGCAAGCCCATACATCCAATTAGCAATCGCGATGTGCATGATCGGCAGCTTTATTGTCGTGAATAAAGTATTGAGCGCATCGGTTCCTGTATTTGTCGCATCAGGCATTCGGCTGACGATCGGGGCCGTTATTCTTAATGGGCTGCTATGGTACTGGGAGCGTGGATATCCCAAGCTGTCCCGGAGAGATTTTCTAATCGTGTTCACCCAGTCCTTCGTCGGCGTGTTTCTGTTCAGCATCTGTTTGCTCTACGGAGTGAAACATACCAGTGCGGTAGAGAGCGGGATCATTACGAGCACGACGCCAGCGGCTATCGGAATCATTTCATTGCTGTTTTTCAAGGAAAGGTTCAACCGGTACCAAATAACAGGCATTGCGCTAGCCTTGGCAGGCGCATTGGTTATTAACGTGTATGGCGTTTTATCAGGATCGCAGTGGGGCGGGTCGCTGTTGGGCAATTTGCTCATTTTCGGAGCGGTCATTGGGGAAGCAATCTTCATGACGTTCAGCAAGCTGTTATCGGCGAATATTAGCCCACTGGCTTCAGCGGCGCTAACGAGCAGCATCAGCAGCGTGCTGTTTCTTCCGGTTGCAATCTATCAGGCGGCGCACATGGAATTAGCGAACCTGTCGGCGGGAACTTGGGGGTTGCTCCTCTACACAGGAGTGGTCATAACAGTGCTGGCCATTTTGCTGCTAAACCGGGCTATGTCCCAAATTGCTACGGGCTCATCGGCCGTATTCTCGGCACTTATGCCAGTAAGCGCCGTGGTGCTGTCTTATGCTGTACTGGGCGAATCGATCTACTGGTACCATGGGGTAGGCATTGTGCTCGTGCTTGCAGGCATCTTCTCGATCTCACGGCAGAGTAAGCCGCGCGCGGCAGCAGACAGCCAACAAAGCCGGATTTCGATGTAAACAATAATCTGTAAGGAGCAACACAAGTGAACATACGAAAACTATTGCCGGGTGAACAACCGCCCATGGAACTGCTTCTGCAGGCGGATCCCTCGGAAAAGCTGGTCAAGGCGTATCTCGCCGCAGGGCAATGCTACATCGCAGAACACAATAACGCCATTGCCGGCGCGTATGTGCTGCTCCCCGCTCACTCGGGGGCGGTGGAGCTGATGAACATTGCCATCGACGAGCGGCTTCAAGGCCAGGGCCTTGGCAAGCAGCTCATTCACCACGCGATCAGCGAAGCGAAGGCAGGCGGCTACACGTCCTTTGAAGTGGGCACCGGCAACTCGAGCGTAGGGCAGCTTGTCTTTTATCAAAAATGCGGCTTCCGCATTACAGGCGTAGACCGCGACTTTTTCGTCCGTAACTATAGTGAGCCGTTATATGAGAATGGCCTACAGGTTATGGATATGATTCGATTATCACAATCCTTATAAATAGAGGTGGACTTAACAACGATGGGTTACTACGGCGAATTATGCACGCGCTTGTATGAGAGCGATAAGTCGATTGCAGAGGGCAAAGAGCTCGATTTTTATCTTTCCTTTGTCACGAATAAAGATATGCATGTACTGGAACCGATGTGCGGAAATGGCCGAATGCTCATTCCTTTCATGCAGAAGGGCATTACAATTGAAGGGTTCGACTTGTCAGAAGATATGCTTCATGCCTGCCTAGAGAAAGGGAAGAAGCTTAATCTTGCGCCTAATGTGTACAAGCAACGCATTGAGGCATTCACAAGTGAGCAGCAATATGATCTCATTATGATTCCTTTCGGTTCCTTTTCCCTTCTGCCCAATGAGCTGGCAAGCCAGAGCCTTGCGGCGATGAGGGCTGCTTTGAAGCCAGAAGGCAAGCTGCTTCTAACGATTATGTTGCAGTATGACGGCATTCAGGAAATCCCGGAGTGGACGAGGGCCAGTGAGAAGCAATTTCAGGACGAAACGATTGTCTTTTACAAGAAAGTGCATTACAACGCGGAACAAAACCTGCTCACGTCCCATCAGAAATATGAGCTCGTAAGGGATGGCCAGGTTGTACAGACCGAAATGATGGACTTTCTCCTCCGCTTGTATGCCTTGGAAGAGTTCGAACAGACGTTAGCGTCTAACGGGTTCCAGCGAATTGTCGTTCATGAAGTGAAGGATGGATATGGGGAAGGCACGTACTTTCACGCATTCGAATGCGGAATTGGCTAATTGCCAAGCTGGTTCACCTGTAATAGAATAGTAACGCTCGATTGCCTATATAAAAACCGTGAACGCATCGAGCGGCGATTCGCGGCAGGGGGAACGTAGAATTGAAAATATTTTTAGCTATTAGCCAAATTATTTATGTGATTAGTTTTCTGCCATGGCTGCTCGTATTCGGCATGTCGTTCATGTCCTTCGATCAAGGGTTTGGCGTGTGGAATGTTTCGTTCGTAGGCGGCATCGCACTATATCCCGTAGCGGTCATAGCCGGCGCGATTCTCGGTTGGATCCTGCATAAACGCAGCAAACGGGCGGCTATTATTTGGAATCTTGTGCCGCTGTTGTGGTGGGTTGGCATCGGGTCCCTGTTCTTGTTTGCTTAATGAAAGGGTGCCGAAAGGCGCCTTTTTTAATGTGGATTGCAGCGTGTACCCGCTATTAGACATTATGTGATCGACATGATTACTGGGTTGATGTGCTTTATTAGTATTTGAAGGGGGCTTATTTGAATGAATAATTTAGAATGTAAGAAAGCTATAAGACAGGGGTTCGCGGATAGATATGTGGATGGTGAAATAAAAAAATGCGAATACAACACCCCGTTTTATGATTTCCATATTGATGGAAATTCACTATATAATAGATTCAAGTCGTATGACTTCATATCTGCATTGAGCCATAGCGATGAACAACTACAACGTAATGAATTTGATAAATTACTGCTAAACGCTCCATCAGAATTAGAGAGCGGGCGCTATATGTTATTTGTTTGTCCGATGTGTGCTGATTTGGGCTGTGGAGCTATCACAGTTTCAATTCAACGGGAAGAAGAGCTTGCCGTGTGGAAAGATTTTAGGTGTGAGGATGGTGAAAATAGTACATCAATACATTTGGGACCATTTAAATTTGAATGGCCTAAATATGAAAAAACGATTTTGTCAGCTGTACTCGAAGAGGAAGCGTAACCTTGGGAGGGAAAAACGGAGCCTGTTGAGCAATTTCAACAGGCTCTTTTTCTGCTGTATAAGTGATCCCACTTTATTCCAGTTAAAAAGGAAATGCGCGTGGTTTCTTTTGAACAGATACCCATTTGCAGGTCGTAAATTCCTCGAAGCCGATCTCGCCGCCATAGTGGCCGATGCCGGATGATTTCTCGCCGCCGAACGGCGCGTTCATGTCCATGTTGATCGTTGTGTCGTTGACGTGGGTCATGCCGCTCTCCACGGCACGAGCGAATGCGGTCCCCTTCACAATATCACGGGAGAAGACGGCACCGGACAGGCCGTACTCGGTATCGTTCGCCATAGCCAACGCTTCTTCCTCGGTATCGAATGGAATGATCGATGCAATGGGACCGAAAATTTCGGTTTTTGCCAATCGCGATTGCGGATCGACATCCGCGAATACGAACGGCGTTACCACATTGCCGATGCGCTTGCCTTCGAGCACGAGGCGTGCGCCGTCTTGCTTCGCTTCTGCGGCGATGCCCAGCACTTTTTGGATTTGCCTCTCATTGATAAGAGGGCCAATAACGACCTTAGGATCGGCAGGATCGCCGTGAGGGACTTGCTGCGCCCGCTCGACGAACCGTTCGATGAACGCATCGTATAGGCTGCGATGCACGATGAAGCGATTCGTACAAACGCACACTTGGCCGGAGTTCATAAATTTGCTGAAGATGGCGGCGTCTACGGCTTGGTCGAGATCCGCATCCTCAAGCACGACGAATGCATTGTTGCCGCCAAGCTCAAGCGACGTGCGCTTCAGGTGCTTGCCGCAGAGCTCGGCAATATGGCGTCCGACGCTAGTCGAGCCTGTGAATGACATGATCCGCGGCACAGGGTGCTCGATCATGTAGTCGCCGACTTCTGCTACATCGTAAGCGATGACGTTCACGATACCTTTGGGAAGGCCCGCTTGTTCGAAAATGTCCGCAATGATCGGTCCGCCCGTGATGAATGTCTGCGAATCGGGCTTCAGCACGACCGCGTCACCTGCTGCAACCGCAGGCGCGACGACGCGCAGTGCCATGTACAGAGGGAAGTTGAAGGCGTTGATCGTGCCGATAACGCCAACGGGATAACGATACACAATGTTCTCTTTGCCTGGGATGAGCGAAGGAAACACATGCGGCGCGAACATTGAATCGACATATTCGATGGCCGACATGATGGAGCCTACGGCAACCATGAATTCGGAGCCTGCCTTGACGGCAGAGCTGCCGGATTCCTTAACCATTAGCCCGATAATCTCTTCTTTTCTTTCCATGAGCAGCCCAGCGGCGCGCCGGAGCACTTGCTTGCGCTCGTCTGCGGAAGACTTTGCCCACGCTTTTTGCGCCACTCGTGCTGCTTCATAAGCCTCATCGATGTCATCGCGATTAGCGAGCTTAATGTGAGCGATCACTTCGTTATTGTAAGGGTTAACGCTATCGTACACTTGCTTGCTGGAGCCATCGCGCCAGGCGCCGTTGATGTACTGCTTGTTATATTTTTCAGACATGGGGATGCCCTCCGCTCTTAAAATTTGGTGACCACTGTCAAGCCGAAGCCGGCATAGTTGGTCATATCTTCGAACGCTGAGTTGATGTCATCCAAGGCGATTTGTTTCGTTACGAGACGGCCTGGATTCAGCTTGCCTTTCTCAACCATCTGGAGCATCTCGCGGTATTCCGGAATCGGCATCGATACGGAGCCGAGCAGGGACAATTCATTCATCGTAATAAGGTTGAGCGGTACAGGCGTCATGCCGCCGTTCGGATTGGAGCTAAGGCCGATTTGGACGTGGCGTCCGCGTTTGTTCAAGCTAAGGAGCGAGTTGATTACCGTATCTTGAATGCCGAGCGCGTCGATTGCGATGTTCGCGCCGCCTTTGGTTAACTCTTTGATCGCTTGCGGGGCATTCGTGTTCTTGCTGTTAACCGTAGCTACTGCACCGAACTGTTTGGCAAAATCCAGCTTGTCGTCCGCGATATCAACGGCAATGACGTTAGCGCCTGCAGCGGACGCAATCTGAATGGCGGAAAGCCCGACGCCGCCGGAACCGTAGACAGCAACCCACTCGCCAGGGCGCACGGCGCCTTGCGATACGACGCCATGGAAGGCAGTCATAAATCGGCAGCCCATTGCGCTGGCAGTCAGGAAATCGACGCCGTCAGGAAGGTGGAGCAGGTTAAGGTCGGCATTCGGGATGTGAACGTATTGAGCAAATCCGCCCTCGATGCTGAACCCGACCATTTTCAGGTTGTCACATACATTGTGATGGCCAGCCTGGCAATGCGGGCAAGTGCCGTCCCCTTGGCTGAAAGGCACGATAACGCGGTCGCCTTTTTTGAAATTGCGGATGTTGCTGCCGACTTCCTCGATAATCCCGCTCATCTCGTGGCCGAGGATGTGAGGGAGCGATTTCATCGCATTTTTCATATGGCCGGTCCAGCCATGCCAATCGCTGCGGCATACGCCGGTTGCTTCCAGTTTTAAAATAATGCCGTCTGGCGTAAGGGCCGGGTCTGCGACTTCTTTGACAACCAACGGTTCGTTAAACGCTTCCAACACTGCTGCTTTCATATAAAGGGTCATCTCCCTATGTCAATTGTATGGGCTTCGATTTCTATTATAGGGAGGTGTATTAGTGGGGTATAATACATAATAAACTATGATAAGATAGCTTCTAGTCTATCTATAAGGGGAATTAACCGATATGGAGCTGCTTCAGCTGCAATATTTCCAGACAGTCGCAAGACTGGAGCACATTACTAAGGCTGCAGAGGAGCTTCAGATCGCACAGCCTTCACTCAGCAAGACGATCGCTCGGCTCGAAGCGAACATTGGCGTCCCGTTATTTGACCGGCAAGGGCGCAACATTCGGCTCAATCCGTTCGGCAAAGTGTTTCTACAGCGGGTAGATCGAATTTTTCAGGAGCTGGAGGAAGGCAAGCGGGAGGTCCGCGACATGGCAGGGCTTAATCGGGGCAGCATTACGCTGGCAGCCTCAATTATTAGCGTTTTGCCCGAACTGCTAAGTGCTTTTCTGGACCAGTATCCGAATGTGCATTTTCGGCAAGTGCTTGAACCGACGGCTGTTATCAAACGGATGCTGGAAGACGGCGAGATTGATTTATGCATCACGACGGCGCCAATTGAAGGGGATGATATGGAATGGACGCCGCTGCGGACGGAAAATATTTATCTGGCTGTCCATGAGGGCCATTGGTTGGCGGGCAGGGAGAGCGTGTCGCTTCTTGAATTGCAAGAAGAGAAATTTCTTGGCCTGAGGCAGGGCTACTGGTTCCGCACATTTACGGACGAGATGTGCAGGCAGGGAGCAGGCTTTACGCCCAATACGGTGTTCGAGCTTGATGAGGCGGACGCCGTTCTGCTGCTGCTGCGCAAAGGGTTGGGCATTACGTTCGTGCCTGAGCTGGCATGGGAGAAACGGTCGGCTTTAATGCCTCACCGGCTGCGCATTGCCGACAGCTCCAATTGCCAAGTGACGACCGGCTTAGTTTGGTCCAACAAGCATTACCTGTCGGTTGCGGCGCAGCGGTTCCGCCAATTCGTCATCGACTATTTTCAGGGCATTAACTAGATAAGAGTTATTTGCTAACAAGCAGGACTATCCCGCAGGCTCGTTGGATACTATTAAAATAAGGATGCACAAGATGTCCAAACAACTTTCAACGGCTTAGCATTCAATTAGGGAGGGATAGCCATGTCGAATTTGAACATCGGAATTATTCTGGGAAGCACGCGCCAAGGCCGCGTAAGCCCGCAAGTAGGGGAATGGGTGAAGGGCATCGCGGATAAGCGCAACGATGCGAACTACGAGATCGTAGACATCGCGGAGTACAAGCTGCCGTTGTTCGGTGAAGAGGATGCAACGCAGCAAGCGACGGTTTGGAATACAAAGCTGGCGGGCTTAGACGGATTCGTCTTCATCGTGCAGGAGTACAATCACAGCATTACGGCTGCGCTGAAGAACGCGCTTGATTATGCCCGTGAAGCGTGGAACAACAAGGCAGCTGGCATCGTGAGCTATGGCTCAGTCGGCGGCGCGCGTGCAGCCGAGCATCTGCGCGGCATTCTGGGCGAGCTGTCGGTAGCCGATGTTCGCATTCATCCGGCATTGTCCCTGTTTACAGACTTCGAGAACGGTTCGGCATTCAAACCGGCGGACTTGCACCTGACGAATGTGAATGGCATGTTGGATCAGGTGCTAGCTTGGAGCGGCGCACTTAAGACGTTGCGCCAATAGATGATGGTAAGCTTGTGGGGCACCCTTCTTATGGAGGGTGCTTATTTGGCTTTATATTGTAGGCTGGCTTGGCCGATGCTAGTATAAGGGGAGTTTTATAAAGCCGATTCGTCTCTCAAGGAGGAACTATAATGTCCCATTTGCCCAATTGTCCTGTATGCCATTCCGTCTATACGTATGAGGATGGCAGCTTGTATATTTGCCCCGAATGCAGCCATGAGTGGCCGCAGCAAGGCGATGTGGAGCAGCAGGATGAACAGAAGGTTGTGAAGGATGCCAACGGCAACGTGCTGTCGGATGGCGATACCGTCACAGTGATCAAGGATTTGAAGGTCAAAGGCAGTTCTTCCGTCGTGAAGATCGGCACGCGCGTCAAAAACATTCGCCTTGTCGAGGGCGATCACGACATCGATTGCAAAATCGACGGCTTCGGCGCGATGCAGCTGAAATCGCAGTACGTAAAGAAGGCATAACGGATAAATCGCATTCCGAACAAAAAATAATGTGCATGAATTGTTGCATACCGCGAATGACAGGGCTTTCAGCATGCACCACAGGTGGTTTTATCACAATATTTGTGATAACATGTAGACTGATGTGGTGAACGTGAATGGATCCAAAAGGCCTCTTCGTTCGTCCTTATTCATCTGTTGTTTAAATTATTAAACAAGGGATCAATTGGGTATGATTGAAAGGTCAGTCACCGGCAGTAAATCGCAATTATTTTGAAGGAGGATTTTCACAATGGCATTGGTTTCGATGAAAGACATGCTCAACAAAGGTCTTAAAGAAGGTTACGCAGTAGGCCAATTCAACATCAACAACCTTGAGTGGACGCAAGCAATCCTTGCAGCTGCTGAAGAAGAGAAATCGCCAGTTATCCTCGGCGTATCCGAAGGCGCTGCACGTTACATGGGCGGTTTCACGGTTGTTACGGCGATCGTTAAATCCCTGATTGAAGAAATGAAAATCACGGTTCCAGTTGCAATCCACCTGGACCATGGTTCGAGCTTCGAGAAATGTAAGCAAGCGATCGACGCTGGCTTCACGTCCGTTATGATCGACGCTTCGCATGACCCGCTCGAAGACAACATCCGCATCACGAAACAAGTAGTTGAGTACGCTCACGAGCGCGGCGTTTCGGTAGAAGCTGAACTGGGAACAGTTGGCGGACAAGAAGACGACGTTATCGCTGAAGGCGTAATCTATGCAGACCCTAAAGAGTGCTTCGAGCTCGTAGAGCGCACTGGCATCGACTGCCTGGCACCAGCACTTGGTTCCGTTCATGGCCCTTACAAAGGCGAGCCTAACCTCGGCTTCAAAGAAATGGAAGAGATCTGCCAAACGATCAAACTTCCATTGGTATTGCACGGCGGTACGGGTATTCCTACTGAGCACATCAAACGTTCGATTTCCCTGGGAACAGCTAAAATCAACGTTAACACTGAAAACCAAATCGCGTTCACGAAGGTGGCTCGCGAGATCCTCTCGAACGACGCTGAAGTTTACGATCCACGTAAATTCCTGGCGCCAGGCCGTGAAGCGATCAAACAAACGGTTGCAGGCAAAATGCGCGAGTTCGGTTCGTCGAACAAAGCCTAATATAGCATCACAAGCAAGAAGGGTTGGACAAGCGTCCAACCCTTTTTTGCGTCTATAGGGCAGGAAAATCTGCCCTATTGCCGGCTGGTCGGCCGAAGCAAAGTAATAGGGTAGAAAAACCTACCCTATTCCCGGCTTGCCAGCCGTAGCAAGGGAATAGGGTAGGAAAACCTACCCTATATCCGGCTAACCAGCCGGAGCAAGGGAATAGGGCAGGAAAATCTGCCCTATTGCCGGCTAACCAGCCGCAGCAAGGGAATAGGGCAGGAAAACCTGCCCTATCCAATCAGCTAGCGCACCGAAGTGTGAATACAGAAGAAGAGAAATCCAACGTTTATATAACGTGGATTTCTCTTCTTTCGAACCTCCGAAAGTCCGGGGGTTCATCATTCGGGATCCATCAATCATTCAATCAAATGATTAGAAATCAAAGTTGTCCGGGTCCGGACCGACGCGGCGGTCTTCGTTGAGCGCATCGATCTGTGCCATATCCTCAGCAGTCAAGGCAAAGTCGAACAGCGCTGCATTGTCGATAATGCGTGGCTCCTTGGTCGATTTCGGAATGGTGATGACACCGTGCTGCAGGTCCCAACGCAGAATGACTTGTGCAATCGACTTGCCGTGGCGGGCTGCAATTTCCGACAGTACAGGATGGTCAAGCAGTTGGCCTTGCATGAGCGGAGACCAAGCTTCCAACTGGATATTCTGCGCCGCGCAGAATGTACGCAATGGCTCTTGCGACAGCATAGGGTGGAATTCCACTTGGTTAATCATCGGCTTAACCGTTGCATCCTTCATTACATCTTCAAGATGATGGATTTGGAAGTTGCTGACGCCGATCGCTTTCACGCGGCCTTCTTTGTACATCGTTTCCAGCGCACGCCAAGCGTCTTTATATTTGCCAGCCTTTGGCCAGTGAATGAGATACAGGTCGAGGTATTCCAAGCCAAGCTTCGATAAGCTCATTTCGTAAGCTGCAATCGTCGATTCGTAGCCAAGATCGGCATTCCATACTTTCGAGGTGACGAACAGCTCTTCCCTTGAGACGAAACCTTCAGCTATCGCTTCGCGAATAGCTTGTCCAACCCCTGCTTCATTGCCGTAGATTGCGGCTGTATCGATGCTGCGATAGCCATTTTTGATCGCTGCTTTGACCGCTTGAACGAGCTCTTCGCCCTCTTCGACTTTAAATACGCCAAGGCCAAACCAAGGCATTGCAACCCCATTATGCAACGTCGTTGTATCCTGCAGATGTTGTGCTGTTTGTGCAGTCATTATGAAACCCTCCTGAGTGTATGTTCTTTATTTTCCAAAACAAGTGCCCGGCCAGTTAACAAGACCGCGCCGCCAACCATAATTGCGCCTACCCACGTCGTATGAATAAGCCCGATGGAGTCCGTGACAACCCCACCCAAGTATGCGCCAATCGCGATACCCGCATTGAATGCTGCAATATTAACCGCTGACGCAACGTCTACCGCCTGTGGTGCATAACGTTTTGCAAGCATAACGACATATACTTGCAAGCCAGGCACGTTCATGAAAGCCAACAGCCCCATAAGGAATACCGTCAGTATGGCGGCAACCTTGAACGGCACCGTGAAAGCTAGAATGAGCAAGACGATGGCCTGCAAAATAAACATGTAGAACAGCGCCTTCACCGGGTTGCGGTTCGCTGCTTTTCCCCCGATCATGTTGCCGATTGCGATGGCAACGCCGTAGACGAGCAAGATGACGGCGATCGTGTGCTCCTTGAAGCCGGATAGATCATGCAAGAGCGGAGATAAATAAGTAAAGACGACGAAGGTTCCGCCATACCCGATAGCTGTAATGGCGAATGCCATCAGCAGCCGCCCATTCGTAACGAGCTTTACCTGCTCGCGAAGCGGCGTACGCGTGCCTTTGGGCAAGTCGGAAGGAATGAGAATCATGTTGGCGATAAGCGCCAGAACACCGATGATAACGATCCCGATAAAAGCTGCGCGCCAGCCCATCTGCTGCCCGAGGAAAGTGCCAAGCGGCACGCCCGTAACGGTCGCTACGGTCAGGCCGGAGAACATAAGCGCGATGGCGCTCGCTCGGCGATCCGCAGGCACAAGTTCGGCTGCAATGGTCGAGCCAATGGACATGAATACGCCATGGGCGAATGCCGATAGGATGCGTGCCGCCAGCAGCAGCCCGATCCCGCCAGCGGCAGCAGCTAAGCTGTTGCCGGCGATGAATACGATCATGATGCCGAATAGTAACGTTTTGCGCGGGATGCTGGCTGTCAGCGACGTTAGGACGGGAGCGCCTATTGTAACCCCCAAGGCGTACAGCGTAACCGTCAAAGCCGCGGTTGTTACGGATATATGCAAGTCTTCAGCGATGAGGGGCAGCAGCCCGACACTGATGAATTCTGTGGTGCCGATCGCGAATGCGCTAATTGCGAGCGCTAGAAGAGCAAACGTGCTTCTTTTTGTATTTTGCGTCATAGGAACGACTTCTTTCGTATGGTTTTGCCGGCCGGTAAGTGCTATTATGATAGACCTAAGCGATAAAGAACAGTACCTACTTCTAAGTGATATAGGCACTAAAAAGTAACATATGGACAATGGCGGTCTTTAGAGCCGAAAACAAGGAGGCGGAAGCCATGACAGCCGTACAGAAAAAGTACAACATATCCGTGGAAGCGACGCTTGAGGTCATCGGCGGCAAATGGAAATGCGTGATTTTATGCCATCTAACGCATGGAAAAAAGCGCACCAGCGACCTGAAGCGCCTTATGCCAGGGATTACGCAGAAAATGCTGATCCAACAGCTCAAAGAGCTGGCCGACGATGGCATTATCAATCGGATCAGCTACAATCAAGTGCCTCCGAAGGTGGAATATGAGCTGAGCGAATATGGTGACAGCCTCAAATCCATCCTGACAATGCTGTGCGAGTGGGGCGAGACTCATATTATTAAGGAATACGGGGATAAATATGCGGTTCTAGAGGACAGCATTTTGAACCATTAGGGTATCAGGCACAGGGAGAGAATACGATGGACAAAAGCATATTGGAAGGCGGCCTTTCCATTATCTCGCGATGCAAAGCGGAGACGGGGGACCGTTGGAACGCGCATTATGGCGCTGGCGGGATTGCGAGCTATTTTTTGGTTCGGGATCATGGGCTGTCGGGGGAGCTGGCGAGCCGTATTGGGCAGCAGGCCAGAGCAATGCTTGATGCACGCCAGCCAAACAATGAGGGAAATGCCGATGCTAACAGGAAGGCGATCAATGGGCAAGAGGCCGAGCAGCAGATCATTGCGGCCTTGGACGGTTCAATTGAAGGGCTGCATTGGGTGGGACACAATGCCATCTATGCTGCTGTTAGCTTGCTGGCTATCCGCGAGCTGGGCGGCTGGGGAACGCAGGAGCAGATTGAGGGCATCTGTGATTTGATCCGCTCTTTCGAACGAACGATTCCGGGGCGGTCATGGATTGGCTATTCCGCTTCCCAAGTGAAGGCGTTAGCGCTGGACGAGCATGGCGATTGGCCTGAAATTCGTACGCCTGAACAGCTGTCCGAGCTGGTCCTTGCAGAGCTTGCCGCGTTCGGCACGATATACCGGGCGGAAGCGCATCATGATTTGATCGGCCACTTGCTGACGTACTCGCATGCGCTGGCGCTTCTGTTCGAACTGGGATGCCCGGCATACTTTGAGCGAGGGGTGCCGGCGGTCCTGAAGCTAGCCAAGGTGCTGCGCGCCAGCCGGGATTTGCCATCTGGCGCGGATGTTCCCTTGTTCTCGCCAGTAGACCGTTTGCCGCTGCGCAAAGCTGGAAGGTCGGAGCGGCTGCCGATGGAGCCAGATTATTGGGCGGTTGATTACGCGGAAGCGGACTGGGACTTTGGCCATGTGTTCAAGTTCCCATTTAGTTTCTACAGCCATATGAGCCGAGTGGCGTCACTGAATCCGCTCGCCGTCGAGAATTTCCGATATATTATTGCTGGTGGCCGTTAGGCATTGGGGGATGAAGCAAAGTTGAAGCAGAATAAGTATGATGATCAAGGTTTCTTCGATAAATATAAGGAAATGCCTCGCTCGATTGGCGGGCTGGAATCGGCAGGGGAGTGGCCAGCGCTGAAGCAGCTCATTCCTAATCTGAAGGACAAGCGCGTGCTCGATCTAGGCTGCGGCTACGGTTGGCACTGCCGCTATGCGCGGGAGCATGGGGCGCGTTCGGTCGTCGGTGTCGACATCTCAGCGAAAATGCTGGAGCGCGCAAAGTCATACGGCGGCGATCCGGCAATCACCTACATACAGCTGCCGATTGAGGATATCGATTTTGCTGCAGGGCAATTCGACGTTGTTATAAGCTCGCTTGCGCTGCACTACATAGCGGATTTCGAGGCGGTATGCCGCCGGATCGCCCACGCGCTCACCCCAGGCGGCACGTTCGTCCTGTCGGTCGAGCATCCGGTCTTCACGGCCCGTGCAGCCCAGGACTGGCACTATGGCGTAGAGGGAGAACGGCTGCATTGGCCAATCGATGATTACCAAAGCGAGGGGCTGCGGCAGACGAGATTTCTCGATAACGATGTGGTGAAATATCACCGCACGCTTGCCACACTGCTTAATGCGCTGATCAGCACGGGCTTTACGATCACGCAGCTGTCCGAGCCGCAGCCTACGCCAGAAGCGATTGCGCAGTATCCGGACATGCGCGATGAGACGCGCCGCCCGATTTTCCTGCTGGTGGCGGCAGTTAAGGGGGCGCCTACTGCCGGTTAAGCGGCCGAAGCTTGGTGTCCAATGGAGACGTTGCTCCCTTGCTGCTCATGCTTTCGCTTTGGGATAGAGCATCTCTCCGCGCTCCAGCATCGCGATGAATTGCTCGATCCGCTTCGCTCGGGTTTCTGGCTTCTTCGCTTGCTGGATGCGAAACAGGATAGCGAATTGATTTTGCCGATTAAGCTGCTCATAGAACTGCTTGGCAGCCTCATGTTGCGCAAGCTCAGCCGCAAAATCATCAGGCATTGAAGCCACGCTTTGCGATTCGTAGGCTTTATCCCACTGCCCGTTGCCCTTGGCAACCTCGATGGCGGCGAAGCCAGCGGGCTGCATGCGGCCGTCTGCGATCAACTGCTCGGCCTTGTCCTTATTGATTTTGGACCAGATGCTCTTCGGCCCGCGCGGCGTGAACCGTTGAAGCCACGACTGCTCGTCCAGCTTCTCCTTCTGGCTGTCTACCCATCCGAAGCATAGGGCGCTCTCAAGCGCTTCACTATAAGTGACGGTAGCAATGCCCGCGTTTTTCTTGGCGATTTGCAGCCGTACGCCGGGGGATTCAGCATGATGATCCGCTAGCCATTGTTCGAACACCTGTTGGCCGGAACAAAGCAGAATCGGCAGCGGAGCTTGTTTTTTATTCAACTTCATGGCCTCCTTTTCTTTATTTTACTAAATATATTAGAGCATCTCCAAGCCGGAATGCTGTTGCAATGCGCAAAACAGGGATGTCCCACAAGCCAAGACGGCTCAGAGGCATCCCTGTTTTTTTGTGTTGCTGTGTGCAGCAGCCTGCTTATTGCAGTTTGTATCTTAGTACGCCGTCCAGCCCGCATCCGCTGTAACGACTGTGCCGTTCACGAAGCTCGCATCATCCGAACCCAAGAATAACGCAACCTTCGCGATTTCTTCCGGCTCGCCTGTACGGGGATTCAACGTAATGCCGGCCATTGCACGCTCCATTCCGAATGCGTTGGGCGCGGTAAGGGAGGTGCCGATGTTGGTGTTGACGCCGCCTGGCGCAATGGCGTTGCAGCGAATGCCGAGAGGCGCGTATTGGAAGCCGACGTTTTTGGTCAAGCCGACAACAGCATGCTTTGCCGCAGTATAAGCTGCGCCTGCTCTGGAGCCTTGCAGCCCGCCAGCGGAAGCGATGTTGATAATAACGCCACTCTTTTTATCCGTGAAAATCGGCAGCACCTTGCGGATCGTCCGCATAGGGCCAGTTGTATTGATTGCAAATACACGGTCCCATAGCTCGTCCGTCAAATCGCCTGCTGGCACGAAATTGTCCATGATGCCTGCATTGTTGACGAGAATATCGACCGTGCCGAAATGTTGTACTGCTGTATCGATTAAATGTTGGACATCTTCTTCTTTTGCTACATTTGCTGCTACGGCAAGGGCTGTACCGCCACTAGCCTCAATGTTCGAAACGACCGCTTGAGCGGCTTCTACGCGAAGGTCGGAGACGACAACTTTAGCTCCTTCAGCTGCATACAGCTCGGCGATCGCTTTGCCCATACCCGAAGCTGCACCTGTGATTACGGCTACTTTTCCAGAAAGTCTCATGTGAAATGCCTCCCGTTGTTGTACAGATGTTCAATAACATACACCTGTTAGTTGAAGTATAATGGAGGTGAAGGAACGCAAACAATCAGTAAAAACCAGCGAAGTGTTAGGTAACGAACAGTCCAGCCCATATTGTTGATTAAAAGGATGGGAATTATGCCGAAGGATCATGCCAATGCCAAAAAGGACCGGCGCGTCGTTCGCAGCCAAGAAGCACTAAAGCAGGCGCTGCTCGCGTTGATGTCCCATAAGAGTTTCGATGCGATATCCATCACTGAAATCGTCGAATCGGCTAACTATAACCGCGGAACCTTCTATGCCCACTATGAGAACAAAGAGGCGCTGCTGGACGATATTATCGAGGAGCTAATCCAGCAACTGCTGGCTTCTTTTCGAGCGCCCTATGAGCATCAGGATGTTTTTCGCGTCAACGAGCTAACCGCTAATTCGGTCAAAATATTCGACCATATCCATCAGCATGCCGAGATCTACACGACGCTGCTGCGCAGCAATGTCATGCCGAACTTGCGGGAGAAGATGTTTCTTGCGCTCAAAAAAATATCGATGGACGAGCTCGAATATCCGGCCACTGGGGTGAACCAGGAGCTGCTGGCGATCTATTCAATCCATGCGCTGCTGGGGCTTATTTTTCATTGGGTGGAATCCGGCTTCGAGCAATCGGTCTCGTATATGCAGGAGCAGCTTATTCTGATCATTCAATGGCGGCCGATGGAGGTTAAGGCGAAGAAGGATGCCTGACAGGAGGGGAAGAGGATGAAGGCGCTATCGATCATTCTAGCTATTTTATTTAGTACCGTACTGAGCTTGTGGGTGTTATGGGGCATTCTCGTGCAACTCTCATTGCAGCACAATTATATGCCGCTGTACATTTTTGCTACAGCTGCCCTTTTTACGCTAGTCTTGGCTGGCAGCATAATGGTCTTTTACTTTCGAGCGGCTGCGCCACGCTATGTCTATTTGCTAGCGCTCCAGCATTTATTAGTTGCAGCCTTCGGCACGCTGTTGCTTGGCATTTTAAGAGGCTGGTATGTGTGGGTGCAGGGGCTAACGACGGTATATGATGTAGGCTGGTATAATTCAGAAGAGTTTACGTTGGAGGATATATACAATGATGTTGGGATTTTAATGCTAACTCGCGTGCCCATACCGCATTGGCATTGGAACTTGTTAGCGGGAATAGCTGCGGCGCTGCTGATTGCCAGCATGGCATGGGTTTGGCGAAGCCGGCCTAGACGAGCGAATCAATCGGGCCAAGCGAGCTATTCAAGCCGTGTGTAGAACAAAAGGACACCTCCGTGGGAACTCGGGGGTGTCCTTTTGCTAATATGCAGCCCTGATGCCGCTAATCGCGGCGAGCGAGGCTCGTTTAGCCTTGAGCCGTAACTCTTGTTTTGCTTGCCATGCCTCTGCCGATCCGAATCGCCATGAGTGAAGCGAAGAAGCAGGTAAAGCCGGCGATGACGAAGGCTTGCGAGTAGCTGCCGAGCCAATCGCGCAGAACGCCTGCGCCGTAGGCTGCTGTCGAAGCGCCAATCTGATGGGTCACAACGATCCAGCCGAAAATCATGCCGGACTGCTCTTTGCCAAACGATTGGCCTGCGAGCTTGGCGGTTGGCGGCACGGTGGCAATCCAATCGAGCCCGTAGAATACGGAGAAGACAAGAAGCATTGCAGGCGTGGCATCGAGTGCATAAGGCAGGAACAGAAGCGACAGCCCGCGCAGCCCATAATACCAGAACAATAGCCAGCGGCTGTCGAACCGGTCGGACAACCAGCCAGAGATCGTCGTGCCGAACAAGTCGAACAGCCCCATCAATGCGAGCAAGCTAGCGGCCGTTACCTCCAGCATGCCATGGTCGCCGCATGCTGCGATCAGATGCGTTCCGATGAGCCCATTCGTCGAGAAGCCGCAGAAGAAGAACGTGCCGGCGAGCAGCCAGAACGTCAGGCTTTTCGTAGCGATCCGAAGGCTTTGCAGCGGTGCGAGAAACAGGTTGCCTTTGAAAACAGCCGGCTTCACGATCTCATCCGAGCCGTAAGGCGCGACGCTTAAGTCGTAGGGGTGATTGCGCATCCAGATGACGATAGCGACGAGAACGAGCAGCACGCCCGCAACTGCGGTATAGATGGCGTACCTCCAGCCGAAGTTGGCGGTCATGGAGGCGAGCAGCGGCAGGAACAGCAGTTGGCCGGTAGCGGCGCTCGCTGTGAGCAGGCCGACGATGAGCCCTTTGCGCTTCACGAACCATAGATTGCTGACGGTAACGCCGAGCACGTTCGCCATCATGCCTGTGGCAAGGCCGGAGACGACGCCCCAGAGCAGCTCGAATTGCCATAAGGAGGACATGAGCGGCGTAACCGCTAGGCTAGCCGCCACCACGGACAACGCTCCGATGACGACTTTGCGTATGCCGTAGCGAAGCAACAGCGCGGCTGAGAACGGCCCGACGAGGCCATATAGGAAGATGCCAGTCGAGATTACGCTTGAGATGCCGCCGCGGCTCCAGCCGAATTCCTCTTGAAAAGGGACGAGCAGAATGCTGGGCAGCGACCGAATGCCCGCTGATACGAGCAATGTTGCGAAGGTCAGGATTACGATAATCCAGCCGTAATAAAGGCGCGAGCGGCGCTTTGGCTCTTGGGGTAAAGCTGTTGTATTCATGGGTTATCCCTCCGTACTTTTCGTGAAAGGCTCACTCCAGCTGTTTGCCAGCGTCCTCTACGCTTGCCGTCAACAGTGCAGCAGCCTCCTTGCCGAGAATTGCTTCATACGTTTCTTTCAGTTTCTTGGATGCTTGGCGAAGGGGCTGCTCCAGCTCAAAAGCTTTATCTGTCGGATAGACAAGCACCGTCTTGCCTTGCACTTGGCGCTCGACAAGCCGCTTGCCTTCGAGCTTATCGATGAAGCGGGTTAGTGTGGAGGGCGTAATGTAGAGCTTCTCAGCTAGCTCCTTCTGTGTAATGCCCGGCTTGCCGATGACGAGGCGAATTAAGTAACCATAAGCGGGCGCTAAGCCGGTAGTGGCGAACGCGTCGTCTGCAATGCGCGAAATTGCTCGGCTTAGCCGGTTCGTCGTGAAATAGAGGCAGTGGTGCAAAAAAGCTTCGTCAGGACCGGGGGACTGATCGCCTGCGGGCGGAATGATTTCGCTAGACATGTAGGAGTGCCTCCTCGGGGAGTGGGATTGATTTGCCGTTTTATTTTGTATGTACAACAAAGATAAATCCATTAGCTTTAATTGTCAATAGGCGCTTTATCGCCCAATTGTGTGATAAGTTAATCGTAAGCTTACATACATGCCCTATAGTGGAGCAAAAGCTGATCGTTAGCTACGCTGATACGATACGATAATCGTATGGTGTACTAGGAAAGGAGCGTGTATTTAGGTTGGGCAATGTACCTGTACCGAAACAAGCGCAATCTATCAAGAAGCAGGAGAAGCCGGAGAGGCTCGGCAAGACCGCTGCATTATTGGAGGTACTGCTCGTCTCAACGAAGCTAGGGCTCACCTCATTCGGGGGGCCGATCGCGCATCTGGGCTATTTTCATAACGAATATGTCCGTCGCCGGCAATGGATGGATGAACGCAGCTATGCGGACTTGGTCGCACTTTGCCAACTGCTGCCGGGACCGGCGAGCAGCCAGGTCGGGATCGGCATTGGGATCGCAAGAGCCGGACTGCTGGGCGGCATAGTGGCTTGGATCGGCTTTACGCTGCCATCGCTTATTGCATTAATCGGTTTCGCCCTGCTCATGCAAGGTCTCGATATCGGCGCAGCGGGCTGGATTCACGGGCTGAAAATCGTCGCTGTAGCGGTCGTGGCGCATGCCCTTCTGGGAATGGGGCAGAAGCTGCTGACGGATCGAGCCCGAATTGCGATTGCCGTCATGACGATGTCCGTGACCCTCCTGTGGCAGACTGCGTACAGCCAAGTGCTGCTTATCGCGGCTGCGGGGGCAGTTGGGCTATGGTTATTTCATACTCGGCAGGCAGAGCATAGCCCAAGCGGCCCGATGCGAGTGAGCCGGAAGCTGGGGCTAGCGAGCCTTGCTGCTTTTGGCACGCTGCTTGTACTGCTGCCGGTGTTGAGCCATTGGAGCCCAAGCCTATGGGCCGATCTATTCGATCGTTTTTATCGGGCGGGCGCGTTCGTATTCGGGGGCGGGCATGTCGTGCTGCCGCTGCTTGAGCATGAAGTGATGGCAAACGGCTGGGTTAGCCAGCAGGATTTCTTGGCGGGCTATGGCGTTACGCAGGCTGTTCCGGGACCGTTATTCACGTTCGCAGGGTACCTCGGCGCGATTGCAGGCGGCCTGCCCGGAGCGATAGTGGCGACCGTGGCGATTTTTCTCCCGGCGTTTCTTCTCGTCGTTGGCGTTCTCCCGTTCTGGAGCCAGCTGCGCAGCAGTCCCCGGATGCAAGGGGCTTTGGCCGGCATTAATGCCGCTGTGGTCGGCATTTTGCTAGCTGCGTTGTATGATCCGATCTGGACGTCGGCGATTGGCGGTGGCGGCGATGTCGCTCTGGCAGCCATTCTGTTCTCGATGCTGGCTTACTGGAAGCTTCCGCCTTGGAGCGTGGTGCTGGCAGGGGTTGCCGGGGGCGTGGGGTTGGGGTGGATGTAGCTGATATTTGGAGCAATAGCTTGTGGAGGAAATAGGCATGACAAAAATATTCATCATTGGAATAGTGGCAAGCGGCAAGACAACATTAGCCAAAAGGCTATCAAATGAAATGAATATCCCCTGGTATGAACTCGATTGTATTGTTCATCATGAAACAGCAACTGAACGTTATAAACGGACTGCAAGCGAGCAGGTCGAGGTTATCAATCAGATCGATCGTGAAGGATCTTGGATATTCGAAGGTACAGATCGCGAATCCTATCAATGTTTATTTGAGATGGCAGATATCATATTATTTCTTGACCCGCCATTGTGGAAACGTCGGGCAAGGATACTGTTGAGGTTCTTGAAGCAAAACCTTGGCCTGGAAAAGTGCCATTATCAACCGGATATAAAGATGTTGAGAATGATGTATAAGTGGACGCAAGATTTTGAGAGAAGCAGAGAGAGCTTTGAAGAGAAGCTGCGGCTCTATGAACGTAAAGTTATTCGATTATCTGGAGATTAATAAAAAGGAGACCTTATGTTTCGAGTAGATGTGGTATACGCACTCATTACGAATGAGGAGCAGGATAAGGTATTAATCGTGAGAAATATACATTCTTCTAGCTGGTCATTGCCTGGCGGCGCTGTTGAAGCAGAAGAATCCTGGTCGGCTGCTGTTAAGAGAGAAACGAGAGAAGAGACTGGCATTGAGGTTGATGTATTAGGCGTATGCGCCATCAACGAGTGCTTCTTTGAAGACAGGGGCGAGCATGTCATCTTTGCAACCTTTAAGGCGAAGGCTAAACAAGCAGACCTATACGTTTCGAGACCACATGAAATAGCTGAGGTGCAATGGGTTAGCCTGGACGAGGCGGACCAAAGGATGCCATACTACAAATGCGGCATAAAAACCTTGATCGAATCGAACAGCGTGCCTTACGATTTTCAAGGCAAACAAACCCTACAATCTTACAATACATAATGCAAAATGGAGCAAAGGCACCCCCTCGGGTGCCTTTGCTGTATCTGGCGCTATCGCACGGTCATTTGGTTCAGGCCGGAAGCCAGCTTGTCCAACTGCAAGAAGCTTTCAACAATGTCGCGGATTTGGCTATCCTGTGTGATCATGCTGGCGGACATGTCTTGGGTAGCTGCCATGTTTTCCTCGGTGATGCCGGCAATGGTGACAATCTGGTCGGTAATGCGTGTATATTGCTGATGCAGCTCTTCTGCTGAGCGGTCGACCTGCTCGGATTGATCCTCCAGATGGCCGGAATCGCTAGCGAGCGCGCGCATTACCTCGACAACCTTCGCAGCAGCGGCGCTGCCGCTGATGACGGACTGCTGGCCCTGCTGAACTTGATTGGCTGCCTCTACGGTTTTGGAACGAATGCGATCGAGAATTTGTTCGATTTGTTCGGTGGATTGCTTGGACGATTCCGCGAGCTTGCGAATTTCCTGCGCAACGACGCCGAATCCTTTGCCATGCTCTCCAGCACGCGAAGCTTCAATTGCAGCGTTGAGTGCGAGCAGGTTGGTCTGTGTGGAGATTGTTTTTATCGTAGATACGATGTCACTAATGACTTTGTTTTGCTCACCAAGCTCATCCATGAGCTGTACGGATGCATCAATCGTCTCGTTAACATGCCTCATTTCTGTTTCTAGTGATTCGGCTTCTTGGCTGCCGGCTTTTGTTAGTTTTGCGGAGCTTACCGAGAGTTCCCTCATCTCATTGGAGCGGTCCGCCAGCGATGTAACGGATTGCTCGATTTGGCGAATGGCTTCGCTAATGTCGGTGATGCTGGACGTTTGTGTTTCGATGCTGGACGTGATCTCCGAGAAGGCTACCGTCACTTCTTTGGAAATCGTGCCTGTCGATGTGACGTTGGACTTTAAGTTGGTGCTGAAATCGTTGAGCATAGCAAGCGAATGGGATACTTGATCGACGAGTTTCATCGATTTGGCATGCTCAGCCTCTGCGTGCTCCCGCTGTTCAGTAGCTTCGCGTTGCAGCCGTTCGCTGAATTTGGTGGACACGAATAGGGGAACCGCTACCATGCCTAAGTACATGAACATCGTTACAGGGCTATTGTCCGCGAAAATGTCTTCTTTCATATCGCTCAGGAAGAAGTATGCAGTAAGCACTGCGCCCATAGTGCCGGAGAAGGCAATGGCCCGGGAGCTGCTGTAGAGCGTCATAATGGCAAGATTAATGTATACAAGGAAATAGGTTGTAATAACAGGACCGGTATGGATGAGAAGTAAAGTAAGCAAGGTCACGATCGTGGAAATAATGTACATGATGTAGTGCGTGAGCCACCGTTTATAAGTCATTACCGTTGCTATGCCACAGGTGAGTGAACCGACGATCAATAGGGCGATGATAGAATCAGTGCCAGCCCCAGTCAACAGGTCCACGCCTATGCCGAGTACGAGCATCCCCCAGATAATATTGACGAGCAATTTGTTGCGGCGGTGCAGAGTCTCGATATAATGCACAACATATCCTCCTTTTTCCAGTTCAATTTGTTGTCCCCATGATACCATATAACGGCAAAGTTCGACATAATATTTACAGTAAGCGCCGTATTCGAGTCGGATTAAGTCGACTGTTAACTAATTATGGCTGATCCTCGGTTGCGTTTCATGAACGGCTAGGCTTTAAGGATAAGAGCCGGCGGATGGAACTGCTGCTGCCGGATGGGCCGGCAGAATAGCGAAATAACAAAATGGCATTTGTTACAGAGTTGTTAAATGTTTACTGGGCATATTGACGGCATATGGGAGAAAGAGTAAGCTTGAACTATACATACCGACCGTTCGGTATGTTGATTGAAAGGCAGGAAACCGAAGATGAATCGAAATGAAGCGTCCGACAACATCGCAACCAAGCAGAGAATCGTGGACACAGCTAAAGGCTTATTCGCTCAAAAAGGGTATGGCGCAACATCGATCCAATCGATATGCGAAGAGGTAGGTTGCAGCAAAGGCGCGATTTACCATCATTTTAAGAACAAGGAAGAGTTATTCGTTTATATTGCGGAACAGACGTTCACAGTCTCTTGGGACCAGTGGCTCGTTATTGCTGCCCAGCACCGGACAATGGTTGAGAAGCTGTATGCGTTCGCTGATTATTTTGTCGATACGATGCAGCGCCCGCTGTCGAAGGCAGCCGAAGAGTTTCTCAAGAGCGCGGCAGGAGATGAAACCAGAATGAAATTCATCGGGCTGGTTACAGGCTACATGCAGCATTTTGAAACGTTTATTACGGAGGGCGTCAACGCTGGGGAATTGAAGCAAGAGGACCCGAAGGAGCTAGCTTTCATGGTGCTAAGCTTCTATTCAGGGCTTGGCGACAGTTATGCTTTTCTGCCTAAGGAAGCGATGAAGCCGCTATTCCGCAAAGCCACAACATTATTGCTCGATGGCATACGGCCGTAACCGGTGAAGATGGCTTATTGCAGGCCGGGCACACATTATGAATGGCAGGGGGACATCATATGTTTATAGGAGCTGACAAGCAGGACCGTGTAGATCTGTCCGTCATTATTCCCGCACATAATGAGGAGAAGTATATTAAGCGCTGCTTAAATTCGATTGCAGCAGCGGCCGAATCATACAAGGGAAACATTGAAGTAATCGTTGTCCTGAACCGTTGCACCGACCAGACGAAGCAGATTGCGGAATCTTACCATTGTGTCACGATTACGGAAGATAGCAAAAACCTCTCGTTGATCCGTAACGTGGGCGTTCGTGCGGCACGAGGCAATATTATCGTTACGATTGATGCGGATAGCTGGATGGCGGAAAATATGCTGGCCGAGGTTGGCCGGTTATTGTCGGCCGGCAAGACGATTGGCGGAGGCGTAGGAAGCATTAAGTTTGAGCGTGTGTCGCTTGGGATTGTTGCTTCGGCTTTAATTATTCTGCTCCCGCTCATGCTCAAGTATGGCAACATTGCAGTTGGCATGTTCTGGTGCTATAAGAAGGACTTCGAGGCGATTCATGGGTTCGACGAGCGAATGCTCATGACAGAGGATGCAGACTTTGCCAAACGGTTGAAGCAATGGGGCAAGAAGCAGGGCAAGGCATTCGGCATTATCCGCACCGCCACGCTGTTTACCTCAACACGTAAGTTCGATAAGATGGGTGACTGGGCTATTTTCAAAAATCCTAGCATTATTAAGGGCTATTGGACCGGCGGCCGCAACCGCGAAGCAGCCGATCTTGCCTATTATGAGAATCAACAACGGTAGATCGCAAAAGGTGAGCAAAACCAGCTTCCCCTTACAGGGCGGCTGGCTTTTTTGCATACAGGCATCTGGAGCCAAACGGGCTAAGGCTGTCCCGCCTGTTCATTGTCTGGCAGCCCGCGCACTGGGAACTCCCGTAGCCCGAACGCAATAAGGGGGCCAAAATTAATAATATTGGTCATCATCAAGCCCATCTGATAAGGGGTTAACGCCATCCCTGACTCAACCCAGTGCATAATCATTCCGAGATTAGCCGAAGACACATAGGCCAACATATAATCGAGCGGAACGGAGTTCCCTTCACGTGGCAAGAAACTGAATTTCTCATACATATGTGTACGGATCATTGTTCGCAGCTGAATAGCATAAGAGAGATCGCCATTGGACCCGAGCATAATGCGGTGAAAATCAGCATGCTTCGCCAACTCCTCGAACATCTTGACAATGAGCGGATGAGGCTCGTTCTTGTTCGCATGCTGCATCACCTGTTGGGCATCCATTTGAACGACATAGCTCCGAATCCGATTGAATATGGCGTCTTTGAGCTGTTGGATCATGTCAGGAACGTCTTGATAGTGCAAGTAGAAGGTTCCGCGATTTACTTGGGCGCGATTCGAAATATCAGTGACGGTCACATGCTCCAGCCCTTTTTCTTCAATAAGGCTCATTAAGGCATCGTATAGCAGTTGCTTTGTTCGCTGCTGCCTGCGGTCCATTTTCTCAGCCATCGGGCACCTCACATTAGGAAAAGTTGATAGGTAATGAACACTGGCATAATCGAGTGATGAATAATGAACACTACGAGCGGAAGTGATTATTGTTATTATGCGCTCTATTATTATAATTAACAATGTGATCATTAATCAACAAGGTGTTCAATATAGGCGAGGGAGTGAATGGCGATATGGCATTCTTGAAACAAAAAATGGTGTGGATCGGGCTGCTGATCCTAGTGCTTGTTCTGGTTGTTTTTGGCGCGGCGATGATGGGGTCTGTAGTGTCAATAAAGCCGAAGGACGTGCCGGTGGCGCTTGTCGTGCTCGACCAGCCCGTTGATTTGCCTGCTGGCGGTAAGCTGGCAATCGGCGATACGTTGAAGGAGAAGCTTACGGGCAACAAGAATCTGCCGATTACGTGGACGGTCGTAGCATCAGAAGAGGAAGCAAGGGCTGGCTTGGATGATCGTGAATACTACGGCGCTTTGGTGCTGCCAGCTGATCTTAGCGCGGGGGTCGCTTCGATGATGAGCCCGGCACCGAAGGCGGCGACGGCGCTTGTGATCGCGAACGAAGGCTTGAATACGCAGGCATCTACCGTCGTTAAGCAAGGTCTGGGTCTCGCGATCAAAATGGTTAATACGGAGCTATCGAAGTCCATGCTTGAGCAAATGGGGAAAGCGACAGGGCAAATCCCGGTTGCCTCGGCGCAGGCGCTCCTGTCCCCGATCAATGTAACGGAAGAGACGGTGCACGCAGTCGGCTCTAACAACGCGACGGGCAATGCGCCAGGCATGCTGACGCAAATTATGTGGATGGGCAGCTTGGTTACAGCAATGGTGCTGTTCCTCTCCAATGGCAGCGCGCGTAAGGCCGGATTGGGAAAATGGCAAGCGCTCATTGCACAGCCTATCGTTGGCACAGTTTTCGTAGGGATCGGCTCTGGCTTCCTCGTATGGATGGCCTCCTCCTGGTACGGCATGGAGCTTGCGCAAGCAACGGCAACCTGGCTGTTCCTGTGGCTGGCGGGCGCGGCGTTCTTCTTCATTCAGTCGGCGCTGCTGGGCTGGATTGGCTTCCCGGCAATGGGCATTCTCGTTGTGCTTATGTTCTTCTCCATGCCGCTGCTCAATATGGCGCCGGAGTTCCTGTCCGCAGCTTCGCATGATTGGATTTATTCGTGGACACCGCTTCGGTTCGTCGCAGTCGGCTTGCGCGAAGTGATGTACTTCGGCGGCTTGGATGCGGCAAGCGGCAATGCGGCAGTGCTATGGAGCATTGCGGGCGGCTTCCTCGTGTTACTGTTATTGTCGGGCCTTAAGAAAGGCAAGGCGCAGGCAGCTTCGAATTCCGCGGCTTAATAATGAAAAGGCAAAGGCCATCCTTCTATTGAGAGGGATGGCCTTTTAGTTAGGGACAGCTGAGGCTGCACGGCATTTAGCTAAAATGTAAAGTGAATAAAAGTGCATATTCTAATTGGCTTAACGATTCCGGAGAGAAATCTGCCGTTGGAATCATCCCCGTGCTTGTAGCATGCACGCCCATGACATAAACAGGGGCATCATCGGCAAACCTTTGCGGGCTAGTGTTGAGAATGAGCCCGCTTGAAGTTAGCTTTTCGTCCCGAGGCGTCGTGAACGTATAGAGGGCAGATCCTTCATCACGGATAGACGAGATTTTAATGGTCGTGAACTGTTCATGCGTGTTATGCATATTGGCAATCGTTTCGGCTGATATAATAAATTCGATTTCATGCTGGGATTGATCATTGGCCTTGAAGAACAAATCGGTAAGTGAGCCGGCTGATCCTGTTTTTTTGCCGTTTTTCCATATCTCGATATCAAGAGATGCGTGTTGTTTCGTGCCCTCGTAGCGTAATTTGAATGCTCCCGACATGGGGCCTAGAAAAGGTTGAAACTTTTTCCCCCCGCCCTTGAACAGGTCAATAGGGGTAATCGTCACTGTGTTGGCTTTATTGCCCTCTGTATGGGATGGTTCCCCGCCCACTGAAATGGAAGGCTCCGTTTCTTTGGCACAGCCCGTTATCCCTAACAACAAGACTAATATGCATATGCAAGTGATGGACCGCACAACATCCCTCCTCGATAAATGGCTAGCGCATTAATTTCAAAATTATACCACCCTTAATGTGTGGCTGTAAAAAAGAATGCACAAATCTGGTTTGGCCAAAATGCATCATGAGCCGCCATGAACAGCAGCTTGAAGTGCTGCACACCTCGCATGCTAGGGTTAGCACGTTCTTCTATTGCCTGCTGAATAGCAATTGCAGCCTGAAACGAAACCATGCATAATGGTGCAAGAAATGCACGGCTCTAGCAATCGAAAGGCGCTATAGTAGGGGCGAGAGGATGTCGATGGACAATGGAATGGGTAGAACGGATGAACGGGGCGATTCGCTATATCGAGAGCCATATCACGGAAGAGATTTCATATGCTGAGGCGGCGAAGGCTGCATGCTGTTCGTCGTATCATTTTCAGCGCATGTTTTCTTTTATAACGGATGTGTCTTTGGCGGAATACATTCGAAGGCGGCGGCTGACACTTGCGGCATTTGATCTTCAGCATAGTGCGGGAGTAAAAGTAGTCGATCTCGCGCTTCGTTATGGGTACGATTCGCCAGAGGCATTCACTCGTGCGTTCGTCCAGATGCATGGAACGACACCAACAGCTGCTCGTAAAGCGGGTACCGTGCTCAAAGCCTATCCGCCGATGTCCTTTCAACTCTCGATTAAAGGGGCTGCGGAGATGAATTATCGGATTGAAGAGGTTGCACCGTTTTCGGTGGTTGGGCTGAGCGAGCAGGTGAGCACAGAGGAAGCGTTCCGGATCATACCGGGCTTGTGGGCGGATGCAAGGGACAGGGGCGTGTTCGGCACGTTGTGGGACATTCGCCGGGAGGAACATCCAATTGGCGGCATTCTCGGGGTATGCGCGAATGGGGAGTTTGGCACAAACGAGTCGTTCGAATACTGGCTGGCCATCGCTTCAGATTGCACGGAGCTGCCAGAGGGCATGAACAAAATCGACCTCCCGCAAGCGACATGGGCGGTATTCGATGCGCCGGGCCCGCCGGATGGCATTCAGGACATTTGGAAAAGGCTCTATACCGAATGGGTGCCCGTATCAGGCTATGAGCTAGCGTATTTGCCGACGATTGAGAACTATCTGCCGATTGAGCAGAACAAGAACGAACTGTGGGTACCGGTGGTGAAAAAATAAACGAGGGCGGGTGGCTGCGAGCCAGCCGCCTTTGTTGCAGCTGCGGGCGTGGGGTGGAACAGGGATAGACAGAACAGGCAAGAGCATGGTCATGCGGACAACAAACGGTCAACAAACCGCATCTGCCCGGCGCAACAAATGCCAAGGGCCGTTCCCATTGCAGTTTGTGCAATTGGAACGGCCCTTCAACAGTAAAAATCGATGTGCCATTGCAATCTGTACAATGGCAAAAGGTGGATTTCCTCCAAAGTAGGCTGAATTAGCGGGCATTTGCCGTACCCCGGCAAACACCATTGTACAAACTGCAATGGGAGATTACTTTTGAGCTTAATGCGCCGCTCTCATTGTACAAATTACAATGGCATCAGCCGACTCGGACTCGCACGCCATCAATCGAGGAGTCCGGGGCATGCCAGCACCTTCCCCGAATGAAGGGGCGGCGCCAAAGCAAGCATCAGTGCAAGGTTACGGTGCAACCAGGCATAGCCACGCCCCGCACGGCGCGATCCTGCACAGCCTTGCGCCGCTGGGCACAGCCCCGCACGACGGCAGCTTACAGCTTCGCGAGCTCTTTGCGCACGATTGGCGCAACCTTCGTGCCGAGCAGCTCGATTGCGTGCATGACCTCGCGATGCGGCATTGTGCCGACGTTGACGTGCAGGAAGAAGCGCGTTACGCCCAGGTTTTTGCGGAGCAGCAGGATTTTCTCCGCCACATACTCAGGATCGCCGACATACAGCGCGCCGCGGAGGCTGCGCGCTTGGTCGTAGGTGGCGCGGCTGTACGATTGGCCCCAGCCCCGTTCGCGGCCGATGACGTTCATCTGCGCCTGCGTTGGCAGATAGAACGACTCCGCTGCCTGCTCGGTCGTGTCGCCAACAAAGCCATGCGAATGCGTCGCGATTTGCAGCTTGCTTGGGTCATGTCCCGCGCGAATCGCGGCTTTCTTATATAGCTCTACTAGCGGAGCGAAGCTCTCCGGCATGCCGCCGATAATAGCAAAGGCAACTGGCAGCCCTAGCATGCCCGCGCGAACGGCGGATTCGGGATTGCCGCCAGTAGCGATCCACACCGGGAGCGGGCTTTGGACCGCACGCGGGTAGACGCCTAGGTTTTGAATAGCAGGGCGATGGCCGCCGCGCCAGTTCACCTTTTCTGAATCGCGGATTGCTAGCAGCAGCTCCAGCTTCTCATCGAACAATTCGTTATAATCGTCGAGGCTGTAGCCGAACAGCGGGAACGATTCGATGAATGAACCGCGACCCGCCATAATTTCGGCACGGCCGTTCGAGATGCCGTCCAGCGTCGCGAATTGTTGGTACACGCGGACGGGGTCGTCCGATGAAAGGACAGTTACTGCGCTCGTTAGACGAATATGCTTGGTCATAGCCGCCGCAGCTGCTAATACAGTAGCGGGGGAGCTGCCTGCGTAGTCGGGGCGATGATGCTCGCCGATGCCGTATACATCTAGCCCGGCTTGATCGGCAAGAACAATTTCCTCCACGGCATTGCGCAGCCGCTCGGCGTGGCTCATGATGGCGCCAGTCGCCGGATCCGGTGTCGTTTCCAAAAACGTGCTGATGCCTATCTCCATCGTGTTGGCTGGGTTAGTCATGATGAACACGCCTCCTCAAGTAAATGCTTTATGTTCAGTTTACTAAATATTTTAGAGTTTCTCAATAAAAATAAGTGACACCTCCACACGCCATCATTCATGAGCTCTCCCTCGCAAATCCTAGCAAATGCCCATCATGCCGAGAAGGTTTCCAGCCCGCCCGCGTAGAAGCAATGGGAGAAGAAACCAGCAAATATCTGGCAAACAACAGGGGGACTCAATAATGGATCAACCAACTAGTATGGCAGCAGCAATTGCATGGGGGCAGTTTGTAGAAGTAGCGTACCAAATGTATGCATCCGATAAAATAAATCCGCCAACGCCGGCCAATTTTCCAGCGGGTTGGGAGCGGGTGGCAAACCTGACCATGACGCCGCGCCTTGAATTGATTCATGAACGGGAATTCGCGGGCTTCATTGCGCAGTCGGCTACTGATCCAATGCAGCAGATTGTTGCAATTCGCGGCACGGAGAGTGGCATGGACTGGATGTCCGATTTTGAATTTATTCTCGAAACGTTCCATGAGGTGCCTGGCAGCGGCAAGACCGAGCAGGGGTTTACTAATCTTTACCGCAGCATGCTCGTCGAGTATGCCGATCCCGATTCAAGCAAGCCGCTGCAGCAATCGCTGCTAGCGCAGATTGATACGCTGCCCGCAGGCACGAAGCTCGTCGTGACGGGCCATAGCTTGGGAAGTTCGCTTGCAACGCTGCATGCTTTCGTGGCTGCAAGCAAAGGCGTTCAGACTGAGCTTGTCACATTCGCCTCCCCGCGCGTAGGCGACAAGGCGTTCGTCGAAGCGTTCCAAGCGCTGAACATGAACCAGACACGCGTATACAATGAGCCGGATATCGTGCCGAAAATGCCGATTGAGCTGGCAGGCTATCGCCATATTGAGCCAGGCTTGTCCATTAACTCAACGTTGTTCCCGCTCAAGCATTCGATTACATGTTATCATGCGTTAAGTACGTACTTGTATGTAATGGGGGACGAGCAAGCGGACATCTGCAAGTGCAGCAAGCCAAGCGCTTAATCCCAGCAGCAATTCCATCAACATCAATAAATGGAGGTGCGATATGAAAGCCTTATTCATTGGAGGCACAGGCACGATTAGCACGGCGATTACGAAGCAACTGTTGGCGCAGGGTTGTGAGTTATATTTGCTCAACAGGGGTACGCGGAACGAGGGTTTGCCGGCAGGCGCTCACATTCTGCAAGCAGATATTAATGATGAAGCGCGTGTCGCAGAACTCATTGCGGACCATTCGTTTGACGTTGTAGCGGATTTTATTGCTTTTGTGCCGGAGCAGCTAGAGCGTGATTATCGTTTGTTCCATGGCAAAACAAAACAGTTCATGTTCATCAGCTCGGCATCTGCTTACCAAACGCCATTGTCTGATTACCGCATCACCGAAGGCACGCCGCTGTCTAATCCATGCTGGGAGTATTCCCGTAACAAAATCGCTTGTGAAGAGTACCTCGTGAAGCAATATAGGGAGCAAGGGTTCCCGATTACGGTTGTTCGTCCGAGCCATACCTATGACGAACGGTCGATTCCGCTTGGCGTGCACGGCAGCAAAGGCACATGGCAGGTTGCGAAGCGGATGCTCGAGAACAAGCCGGTTATTATTCACGGGGACGGCACGTCGCTCTGGACGATGACGCATAACAGCGATTTTGCCCGAGGGTTCATCGGGCTCATGGGCAACCTGCATGCGATTGGCGAGTCGGTTCAAATCACGTCCGACGAGACGCTAACGTGGAACCAAATTTACGAGTCGATTGCTGGCGCGCTCGGCGTGAAGCTGAATGCGGTGCATGTTGCCTCGGCATTCTTAGACGCATGCAGCACGGAAGATTACAGGGGCGGGCTCCTCGGGGACAAGGCGAATTCTGTCGTGTTCGATAACAGCAAGCTGAAGCGGCTTGTGCCGGAATTCGTAGCGACGACGCGCTTTGACCAAGGCGTTAAGCAGACGATTGATTATATTCTGGCCCATCCGGAGCATCAGGCCGAAGATGAAGCGTTCGACCGTTGGTGCGATCGAGTGGTCGGGGCATTGGAAGAAGCGGCTGCACGGATTAGGCAATAAAACAGAAAGCCCTCGCTCCTCGCGGCATATGCCACGAAGGATGCGAGGGCTTTTCGATGAGGTGCAGGGAACCCATCCTGCACATTTGCTATTATTTCGTCGTTTTCTTAGCCGCCTCTGTCTCTGTTTTTAACTCGGCGATTTGAACTTTGTACTGCTTCAGCAGCTCGCTGAGCGCTTGCTTAATCTCGCTCGGCTTGTCGGCTTGAACAGCCTCAGCGAGAGCGATCTGCGCGTTGATGAATGCCAAATCGGACTCGCCAATCTCGGAAACCGCTTGAATCTCAATCGCGTTGCCACCCTCGATCTGGGTGATCGCAACACCCTCCTGAAGCGTCAACGTCGGTGCGCTTGTAATCTTCAGCGTACCTTTGCCTGCTTCTCCGGCTGGGAGCGTAGGCAGTGCAGGCAATGCAGCCATTGTATCCGTGCTGCCAGCGTCTTGCGTAATGATGACTTTGGTTACTTTGCCATCCGCGGAAGGCTGGCCGGGCTTAGCAGGAACGAGCTTGGCAGGTGCAGTGGCCGCAGCGCCTGCAGGCGGTGCGGCCAGTGGAGGGAGCTCGCCTTCTTTGCCTTCGAAAACCGTCACTGCGCCTTTCCCGTCAGCCTGGATCGTTATCATCTTCCCGCCAGGAGCTGGTGCTGGCACACCGTCTGCAGGAGCAGCTATAGCGAATCCGCTGTGAATGATTTTGTCGCCCGCCAGCTTCTTATATTGTGCCAGCGTGTCCTTCCAATCGGCTACAGTTTCCGGTGCGTACTTCTTGGCCAGTTCCGCAGGGTCAGCAAAGCTTGTTACTGCGAAAGCAGGCGCCGCGACGACGGTACCAGCGGGCGCAGTTGCCGTTTCTGTTTTGGATGCCAATACGTTAAGAGGCGCGGTTGCAGCAGGCTTATTCGTGCTGTCAGCATTCGTAATGGCTGGGAAAGCAACGGCGGACAGCAAGACGGCGGACATTGCCAAACGGGTAATTGTGAGCTTGTTCTTCATCCTATCAACACTCCTATTTAGGTGAATTGGGCTTGCATGACTAACTGTACAAGGCGGGTGTGGCAGAACGTTGGTGGATTTGTGGAAAAACGATGGCATGAACCCTATTGGGCCTAGTGTGTTGCTATACTTATAGGAGGATAATCAGGGAGGTTTGGCGGTCATGGACAACAGCTCCTATTGCATCGCGGTCGTCGACGATGATGAGGCGATTCGCCAGCTGGTAGAGGCTTATTTGCATAAAGAAGGATATCGAACGGTTGGGCTCGGCAACGGGGAGGAAGCTTGGGAGCTGTGGAAGGCAAGCCCGCCGGACCTGTGGGTGCTCGATATTATGCTGCCGGGCTTAGATGGCTATGAATTGTGCAGGCGGATTCGCAATGAAGCGGAAGTGCCGATTATTATGATCTCCGCCCGGGACACCGAGGTGGACAAAATATTAGGCCTGGAGCTCGGCAGCGACGATTATATGGTGAAGCCATTCAGCCCTCGCGAACTGGTGGCGCGTGTGAAGCGCCAGCTCCAGCGGCAGCAGCGGGCGGCCGTACCTGAGAGCGCGGGTGCTTTGGCAGCCGAAGCTGTCTCCTCTGCGGCACGGATATTGGTGAACGGCCTCGCGTTGATCCCCGAGGAGCGGCGCGTGTTTTGGCAGGGCGAAGAGGTCGATATGACCAATAAGGAATTCGATATGCTGAAAGTGTTCACCGAGCATCCGAACCGTGCTTTTACGCGAGGGGAACTGCTCACGCTTGTATGGGGGGACGACTATTACGGCAGCGACCGCGCGGTCGACCATCTAATCAAGCGGATCCGGAAGAAGGCTGATATGCTGCCGATTGAAGCCGTATGGGGACATGGCTACCGAATGCGAATTGAGGGGAGCGTGCAGTAGATGAAGCTGGTTCATCAAATCAATCTGGCATTTGGTGCCGCGTTGCTGCTGGTGCTTGGCATTGCGGCGCTGTTGATCCATTATGTCTTGCTTGATCACTTTATTGGCTCACAGAAAGCGGATATGCGCACGATGGGGACAGCGATTACCGCCCAGTTGGCTAACGCGCAGCCGGGTGGACCGATAGTGGGGCTGCCTGGCTATCATATAACGGAGCAATCCAAGGCTATCGATATTCAAGATAGTGGCCTTACAGCGCCAATGCCGGTTTTTACGCCAACACTTGCCGAAACGAAGCCGGCTCCGCTGGCCATAGGCGTAGAAGCGATCGTGACCGATGCGCAAGGCAACGTGCTGAACGAATGGCCGGCATCGCTCGAAGCCGTTAGTGCGACATTGCCCGCGGTGCCTGTAACCGCGTCAGCGAGGGCGGATTCGGTTAGCATACAGCACCTATGGGATGGAACGGATGAACGGTATTTGGTCGAAGTGAGCCAGATTCCACAAGGGACATTGACGTTGCTGTCGCCGGTGAGCAAGATCAAAGAAATTGAGCTGGCGTTGCTCAAGCAATTGATGCTCATCGTTGGGCTGAGCGGCGTGCTTATGCTGCTGCTGAGCTATTTTGTAACGAAGAAGCTTATTAAGCCGCTTATGAAGCTGCGCGAGGAATTGACGAAGATCAAGTCGCGCCAATTCGCGCAGGTCAGCCTCGTGCGGGCGGGCGGCGAGATCGGATCGGTCGCGAAGACGGTATATGAGATGGCGGGCGAGCTAAACCGGTTTAATCGTGTGCAGAAGCAGTTTTTCCAAAATGCTTCGCATGAACTAAAATCCCCGCTCATGTCGATCGCCGGTTATGCGGAGGGCATACGGGACGGCATATTCGAAGGGGAGAGCGTGCGCAAGGGGTTGGACATCATCGTCCGCGAAAGCGGCAGATTGAAGAAAATCGTCACCGAGATGACACTCCTTGCAAAGCTCGATAGCGAAGAAGATATTTATAAGCCTGCGGCTGTTTCTTTGAAGGAGCTGCTGACGGAGACTGCGGAACGTGTTAACCCGATGCTCGTGAAGCATGACAAGAGCCTTCACCTTGCTTGCGATGCTGGGCTGATGGTGTACGCGGACCGGGATAAGCTGCTGCAGGCGCTGCTGAATGTGGTGGCGAATGCGATCCGGCATGCGGGCGGGCAGATTCGGATAGAGGCGATGCTCGCCAAAGGGCAGGTCATCATGACGATTGCGGATGATGGCGAAGGGATCACAGAGGAGCTGCTTCCGAACTTATTCCATCGGTTTGTCAAAGGCAAGGGCGGCGAGACGGGGCTTGGGCTTGCGATCTCCCGGGCTATTGTGGAGCGCAGCGGGGGCAATTTATCGGCTGCCAACCGGCGGGAAGGCGGCGCCGAGTTCCGGTTTGCCTTTCCCCAGTTCTGATCAGCGGAGCGCCCTCATCTTGCGGTCCCTGCATTTTACCGATTAAAATAAAGGGATGGGCCACAGAGCCGATAGCTGAAGGAGATGGCGACAATGAATGACATCATGCAGGAACTGCTTACCCAAGAAGAAGAGCTTCAATTCGATGCTTTCACCCATCAAGACGCACTGCAGTTGGGTTTATTCATTATTCAGGTCGCCAATGAGGAAGTGGGCAAAGGCATTGCCGTTCATATCGAGAACGAGGAGCATCCGTTGTTCACGCATTACATGGCGGGTACGAGCAAGGATAATGTGTATTGGGTGAACACGAAGAAAAATGTCGTGAACCATTTTGGCCATAGCTCGCTGTATGTTGGCGAATCGTATAAAGCGCAAGGAACGACGTTCGCAGAAAGCGCGAATCTGCCGTTGTCGGATTACCAAGGCGAGGGCGGATCATTCCCGATTATCGTGCGGGGACAAGGCAAAGTCGGCACGGTAACGGTGTCCGGATTGACGGGCGAAGAGGATCATGCCGTAGCGGTTGCTGGCGTTCGGCGATTGCTGGCAAGCCGCTAATGGCAATAGCACAACATTCAAACAAGGGCAGCTCCAATTGGAGTTGCCCTTGTTTGGTTCGTTTAGCCGTGGCTCGGAACCGTTCTGAATTTTCCAAATAACAGGGCATATTATTACGCTGAACTATGGGATTAAATGAGCATCTCAGCGTGTAAGGATACCGGTTTCCTTTTTTTCGTTGACTGGTTGATTTTGTGATGTTAGAATACTTCTGTAACCGCATACATGCCAATGTGCAAACGTTTGCAAATTGGATCGGAATTCGAACAAAACGTATATGGGATGAATCTGGTAAAGTCGAGCGAAGCGAGCTCATAGGGGGGAGCGTATAGCGGGCAACTTATAATCAGAGTAATTTTGGAAGCGGTTACATACCACGAGGCCGTTAACCCAGCTTATTATTTTTACTTCTGAGTGGATGAGATTGATAAATCAATGATTGTTCGGAACAAGGATTAAACAACCGATAAGGGAGATGGAAATTAAGTATGAAATCGAGAGCTATACGGTTTTGGAGTATCGTTTTATTCGCAGCATTGCTGATTCAAGCGATTAGCTATACAGCATCGGCGCCAAGCACGGTGCAAGCGGCAGGGGAGGAGTATGGCCTTCCAGCCCAATCGAAAGAAGGCGTTATTCTCCATGCTTGGAACTGGTCGTTCGATACGATTAAGAATAACCTTCCGGCTATTGCAGCTGCGGGCTACAAGACGATTCAAACGTCCCCAATCCAGGGCACGAAGGAAAGCAGTATGGGCGGGGACAAATGGTGGGTGCTTTATCAGCCAACCAACTTCCAAATCGGCAATGCACAGCTGGGCAGCCGAGATCAATTTAAGAGCATGTGTGAAGAAGCGGCCAAATATGGCATCAATATTATCGTCGACGTTGTTGCGAACCACACAGCGAATGCCGGCGGAGGCAGCCAGCAAATGCAGCCATCTGACAATGTAGATGCTGCAATCCGCAATAACCCGAACTTCTGGCATCAAGCTACAGCCGTACAAGACTGGGGCAACAGATGGCAGGTGACCCAGTGGGGCATTAATCTTCCGGACCTAAACACGTCCAACCAAGAGCTGCAAAATATGATTATCGCCTTCTTGAATGATGCAATTGCGCTTGGCGCGGACGGATTCCGATTTGATGCTGCGAAGCATATCGAGCTTCCTGATGACCCTAATGGCGCTGCTTCAAACTTCTGGACTCGCGTGTTAGGCTCACTGACCAACAAGGAAAGCAAGTACATTTATGGTGAAGTTCTTCAAGGCGGAGCCGATCGCTTCTTCGATTATTCGAACTACATGAGTTTGTTGGCTGACCATTACGGCGGCAGCATCAGAAACGCGGTAACGAACAAAAATGTTGACGTCGCGAAGGCCTACGACGCGAATAATGTAAGTCCATCTAAGCTCGTAACGTGGGTCGAATCCCATGATACGTATGCGAATAACAGCAGTGTATCGACATATTTGAACGATTGGCAGATCAAAATGGGCTGGTCGATCATCGCAGCTCGTGCGGAATCAGCGCCGTTATTCTTCAACCGGCCAGCAGGCGGCGGCAAGTTCGCAAGCTCGCTCGGCCAACAAGGCAACGATCTGTGGAGAGATGCAGATGTAGTTGCGGTAAACAAATTCCACAATGCAATGGTTGGCCAAGGCGAATTCTTGCGCACGCAAGGCAGCCAAATCATGCTGGTGGAGCGCGGAACGAAAGGCATGACGATCGTTAACCTTGGCGGGGACGCCCAAATTAACTCGGATACGAACTTAGCAAACGGCACTTATACGAATAAAGCATCAGGCGGCGGCACGTTTACGGTCTCCAATGGCAAGATTACGGGCAGCATCGGCAGCGGCAAAATCGCTGTTCTGTATGAAGCAGCTAATCCAACAGGCATTTCAATCGATAAGGCAGAAGGCGCATTCTATACGGATGCTCTGAGCGTGACGATGTCGTACACAGGCTCGACGTCAGCTACGTACTCGGTGAACAACGGCGCGGCTACTTCGTTTAGCTCGGGCTCCACGATCAGCATCGGTGCAGGCGCGGCAATTGGCTCGTCCTTCGTACTGAAAATTACGGCAGGAGCGGTTACCAAGACGTATACGTTTACGAAAGCAGACCCGAATGCTGCGCTCAAAGTGCATTTCTACAAGCCAGCAAGCTGGGGAACGCCGAACGTTTACTTCTATGATGATTCCGTAACGCCGACGAAGATTGGCGTAGCGTGGCCAGGCGCCGCAATGCAGGATGAAGGCAACGGCTGGTTCGTTTATACGATTCCAGCTTGGACGCAGGCGAAAGTAATCTTTAACTCTGGCAGCAACCAGTTGCCGGGCGCGAGCCAACCAGGCTTCGCAGTAACGGGCGAGAAGTGGATCAAGGAGAGCGTCATCTATCCGAGCAACCCTGACGTTACGGTTGTAACGCCTACTGTGTCGATCGACAAGGCAGAAGGAACGTTCAGCACGGATAGCCTTGAAGTAGCGATGAGCTACACGAATGCTACATCCGCTAGCTATTCCTTGAATGGCGGGGCTGCAACTTCCTTTACTTCGGGGCAAAAGGTAACGATCGGTGCAGGCGATGCTTCCGGCACGGTGTACACGTTGGCGATTACGGCTTCCAATGCAACTGCAGGAACGAACACGACGAAGACGTTCACATTCACGAAGCAGCTTCAGCCGACCAATAGCATCACGGTCCATTTCTACAAGCCAAGCGCATGGGGTACCCCAAATGTGTATGCTTATGATGACACTGTAAGCCCGACGAAAATCAATGTTGCATGGCCGGGCACGGCAATGACTAGCGAAGGCGACGGTTGGTACTCCTATACGTTGACCGGCTGGTCCAAAGCGAAAGTAATCTTTAATAGCAACGGGCAGCAGCTTCCTGCTGCGTCCCAGCCAGGCTACTCGGTAACGCAGAACGCGTGGATTAAAGACGGCGTTATAACGGCTTCGAAACCAGAAATTCCGAACGGCCAGATGGTATCAGTTACGTTTAATGTGAGTAATGCAACGACAGTTGCAGGGCAAAATGTATACCTCGTCGGCAGCACGGCTGAACTTGGCAACTGGGATGCAGCGAAGGCAGTCGGCCCTGGCAGCACCACGAACTACCCGACATGGTCGTTCACGGTGAGCCTGCCTGAAGGCGCGGCGATCCAGTTTAAAGCGATTAAGAAAAGCGGCAGCAGCGTTGTATGGGAAGGCGGCGCCAACCATACGTACACGGTATCTGCCAGCAATCCAGTAGTAAACGTTACGTTTCAATAACTAGAGCTTGGAATGAATCGTAGCGTTTGAGGCACACCAAGTTTTGAAGCATAACGAAAAGAGCACCGGCGTTTAGCGACGCTGGTGCTCTTTTTTATTTGCTCCGTTTAGGCGGCTAGGGCGGCTTAATGCTTCAATAAGTCAGCCAATGCGGCGTCTAAGTCGGCAAATTGGAACACGAAGCCTTCATGCAAGAGCCGCTCGGGCATTACCCAGCGGCTTTTCGTAATGAGCTCCGTTTCCGTGCGAAGCGCAAAAGCGCCGACTGCGAGCATCCATGCGGCAGCTGGCAAGCCAATTCGGCGGTTCATCGCCCGGCGCATTTCGCGCATGAAGATGCGGTTCGTCACTGGATTGGGAGAGGAACAGTTGAAGACGCCGCTTAGCTCCTCATGCTGTTGAAGGAACTGCATGATGCGGAACAAATCTTCGATGTGAATCCAACTGAAGCGCTGGTCGCCGGAGCCTTGTTGGCCGCCAAGCCCATAGCGGACGAGGTTCCGATAGGGCGTCATGGCGCCGCCGTCTGCACCGAGCACAATCGAGATTCGAAGCGCGATTTGTCTCGTTCTGGGAAGCTCGAAGGCGAATAAGGCACGCTCCCACGTCTGGGCTACTTCGACCGAGAAGCCCGTGCCAATATCGCCAGTTGCTTCGGTCATTGGGCGATCCGTTGCATCCCGGTAGATGGTCGCCGTACTGGAATTAAGCCATAGCGGCGGCGGATTGGTACAGCCCGCTAGCGCCTGTCCGAGAATCGCCGTCGTCTCGGTGCGCGAGCGGAGTATCGCTTCTTTATTCGCATCGTTATAGCGGCAATTGACCGATTTGCCTGCGAGGTTGATGAGCAGCTCCGCGCTCTCCAGCGCTTCCTTAATTCGGTTCGTATCCTGCCATGCAAGATGCTGCGGCTGCCTTGATATGATGAGGGTCTCGTAGCCGAGCTCTTGATATTTGCGTTCCAAATACTGTCCGATAAAGCCGGTTCCGCCTGCCAACACAACCTTCTTCGTCACCTGGCATTCCTCCTGTGTATGCGCATCCATTTGTCCCCATCGTAGTATACTTGTCCGTTCTTAACAATCTATTTGTTTGTTGTGATGGATGCTCTTGTTGTAGGCAAGGGCCGCTCCCGTTGCAGTTTGTGCAATGGGGGCGGCCCTTGGACGGCGAAAATTGATGTGCCATTGCAGTCTGTACAATGGAAAATGCCGGCTTATCGCCTAAATGGGCTGAAACAACTGCCATTTGCCTTGAGCGGGCAATCGCCATTGCACGAAATGCAACGGCAAGCCACTTTTACACTTAACGAGCCCATTTCATTGCACAAACTGCAATGGCAACCAGCCGCCCTGCCTAGCCTCTACAGTGAGGCAAGCAATTGTACAGCCTGCTGCAGCAGGCTGCAATAGCTGATGACCACTTGCACGAAATGCAACGGCAGCCGGCTAGCTTCTGCGCAATATGCCCGCTGCCACAGCTGGAACCAAACGGTTCAGCACCTTCAACAGCTTCACCTTGCCGATCAGCACCTCATACTGGTTGCGCCGCCAGTTCTTCATGAAAGAGGCAGCGAGTGCTTCGGGCGATATTTTGCCGCTTCCGCGTCCTCTCGTCATCTCGGTATCGACGACGGGCGGGATGATTTCGAACACGCGAACGTTCGTGGGCTCCAACTGATAGCGAAGCGCAATGCTGAAGCTGTGTATCGCCGCTTTGGTCGCACAGTAGATGGGGGCGGATTGCTTCGGCACGAGCCCGAGGCCGGAGGAGACATTAACGACAGCAGCTTCCCTATGGCGAGATAGCAGCGGCAGCAGCTTGGCGGTGAGCAAGGCCGGCGTGGTCAGATTAACTGTAATTTCACGGGTGACCCGTGGCGCAAGGCTCTCCGGCGAAGCCACCGTCCAATCGTCTATATGCTGAATGCCTGCATTGTTGATGAGCACACTTAACTCGGGGAAATCGGCGGCCAATCTCGTTACAAGCTCCTCCAACTGCCGCTCATCTCCCAAATCACACACCATAGTTACCGTGTTGGGGACCTGCTTCGTTATATGCTTTAGCTTTGCTTCATCCCGGCCGACGGCGATGACGCGATTGCCGTTTTTTGCGAATGCCTCCGTTAGCGCCAGCCCGATGCCGGATGCGCCGCCAGTAATGAGTACGGTGTGGCCAGATATTTTCATTCCACCTAACTCCTCTCTTTGCTTTAACTGTAGAACAGAGAGGGGAGCAGCCGCATTAACCTAAGTTAATGCGCCGGCGGATTCGGCTAAGCGCGACCGGCGTAATGCCGAGGTAAGAAGCGATGTGATATTGCGGAATAGCGGCCGCGGTACTGCCAAACTGATCAAGAAACTGGCGATAGCGGGCTTCCGCAGATAGGATAAGCAGCTCGCGCTCGCGCGTTTCTTTTTTGATATATAACTGTTCGACCAACGTCCGTCCAATCCGCTCCCAGCAGGGATGCTTGTCGTACAGGGCACGGAAATCGCTGTAGCGGAATACGGCCAATTGGCTGTCGGCAAGAGCCTGGATAGAGAAGAAGGCTGGGGCGTCTAACAGCAGCGAACTGTATGAGGCGACGAAATCGGCGGCAGCACAAAAGCTTTTGTTGTACTCTTCACCTGAGGGCGTGGTGTAGTACATCCGGAACAGTCCACTGGTGCAAAAGCCGATGTACTGCGCCGGCTCTCCCGCACGGAGCCAATGCTTGTGCTTCGCGACCGTCTGCTTAGCAGACCTCGCCCAGAACGGCTCCCACTGGCTATCTGGAATCGGCGCGATCCGATTGAACGCAGCGCGCAAAATAGCTTCGCTAGCCGCGTTGCCATGCAATTCGCCGGTCACGCGAGTGACCGTTCTGCGCATGGCACCGCAAGCGTGTGTGCCGTCCGCGCTTCCCTTAGCTGCGCTTGCGCATCTGGCTGCTCCTGCAGTTGGCTCGCGTGCTGTACCTGCACTTGCGCCACCTTCTCCTGGCCCTCGCGAAGCATCGCGGTCGTACCGGTTCGCGACAGCTCCCGAATGCCATACGGCTTCAGCAGCTCAATCATGGCATCGACTTTGTCGCTATCGCCGACCGCCTGAATGATGAGGCTGGACGGTCCGATGTCGATGGCCGATGCCCGGAACGTATCGACAACGCCCATAATCTCAGGGCGCTGTGCTGGCAGCGCCGATACGTTGATCAGGGCGAGCTCACGGGCAACCATCGGGCTTGCGCTGAGCAGCCGCACTTGGATAACATCGATAAGCTTATACAGCTGCTTTTGAATTTGCTCAATCATGGCGCCGTCGCCAATCGTCTTAATAATCATCCGCGACAAGCCGCGCTCCTCGCTGGCCCCTACCGTAATGCTGTCGATGTTAAAGCCGCGGCGGCCGAATAGGCCGGATATCCGCTGCAGCACGCCGGGCTGGTCCTGTACAAGCACGGCAATCGTATGCGTAGCCATTTGCTTTGTTGTCATTTGCAATCCCCCTCAATCATCTGGTCTAAGTTAGTGCCTGGAAGCACCATCGGATATACGTTCTCTTCCTTCGGAATCATGAACTCGACGAGCACGGGACCCGGTGTATCAAGGGCCTCCTGCCATGCGAGCCGAGCCTCATCATTCGTCGATGCCCTAAGCCCCTTTACGCCGTACGCGGCCGCTAGTTTTACAAAATCAGGGCTTCCCTGCAAGTCAATGTGCACAAAACGCTGCGCATACATCAGTTCCTGCTGCTGCTTCACCATCCCGAGCACTTGATTGTTGAAGATGGCGATCTTCACCGGGATGTTGTGAATGGCACAAATCGCAAGCTCCTGCGCGCACATCTGGAATCCGCCATCCCCGTTGATCGAAATAACGAGCCGATCCGGATTTCCGATCTGTGCGCCGATAGCGGAGGGGAAGCCGAAACCCATCGTGCCAAGGCCGCCGGATGTAATGAGCGAGCGGGGGTGCATGAATTTGTAAAATTGCCCGGCCCACATTTGGTGCTGCCCAACGTCGGTCGTCACAATGGCTTCGCCTTGGGTCGTCTCGTTCATTAGCTCGAGTACGTATTGCGGCTTCAGCTCCGTCTCTGAGTCTTCATAGCGGAGCGGATGGGTCCGCTTGTACGTGTCAATCTCGGCAAGCCATGCTGCTGTGCGGGCAGGCTTCAATGCATCATTCGCAATCGCCAGCTCCAATAAGGCACGAATGTCTCCAACGCAGCCAATGTCGGTCTTCACGTTCTTGCCGATCTCGGCGGGATCAATGTCGAGATGGGCCACCACCCGCGCCTTCGGCGCAAAGCCTTCCACCCGCAGCGTAATCCGGTCGTCGAAACGTGCTCCGATTGAGATAAGCAAATCGGCATTTTGGATCGCGGTGTTTGCGGTGTAAGTGCCGTGCATGCCGCCCATGCCCATGAACAGCGGATGGCCGCTCGGGAAACCGCCGAGTCCCAGCAGGGTAGCGGCTACCGGCATTTGGGTTTTCTCTGCAAAAGCTAGCAGCTCTTGCGCAGCGCCGGAATAGACGACGCCACCGCCTGCAAGAATGACCGGCCGTTCAGCTTGTGCGATTGCTTCCAGCAGCCGTCCGATAGGTGCCGGGTCAGGCGCAGGCGTTTGGGGATACCCTTGCAGCCCAATAGATGTACACGGTTCATATGCCAATGTGTGGTTCGAAATATCTTTTGGGATATCGATGAGCACGGGGCCTTGGCGCCCTGTACTTGCGAGATGGAACGCTTCATGCACGATACGCGGCAGGTCCCGAACGTCGCGAACGAGATAGCTATGCTTCGTAATCGGCATGGTGATGCTCACGATATCAGCTTCCTGAAAAGCGTCCGTCCCCATAACGGTCGTCGACACGTTGCCTGTAATGACAACCATCGGCACCGAGTCCATATACGCTGTGGCGATGCCGGTTACGAGGTTAGTTGCGCCCGGTCCGGAAGTGGCGATGCAGACGCCCACCTTGCCTGTGGAGCGGGCATAGCCGTCAGCTGCATGGATCGCTCCCTGTTCATGGCGAGTTAGAATATGCTTGAAGTCGGGATTATCGACCATTGCGTCGTAGATATACAAAACATTGCCGCCAGGGTAGCCGAAGACACAGTCGACTCCCTCCTGCAATAGGCTGCGCAGCAGTGCTTCGGATCCGGTCACCATAGCCGGGACCACCTGCTCGCCTCCCAAATTTGTCGTTGCATTCGCGTTCGTGCTTGTTGTCATCGATGCTTCCTCCTCGCGTGTAATGGCAAAATAACCCCTTTCATCCCATACCGGCAGCGTGAGCCGAGTACGAAGGGACGAAAGGGGTTAGCTTATCGTGGTACCACCCTGATTTGCTGGCATTTTGCAATGTCCAGCCTCAGGAGGCAAGGCGCATGGAAGCTGCCTTGTCTCCGCGCGATAACGGGCGCATGGCCGTTCTGGCATACAGGCCGATATTGTCTGCTCGGGGAGGGCAGCGGTGCGCGGCACCTGCTGGCTCCGCCGAATCGGCGTTCCGCTAGAAAGCTCCGAGACGACATCATGGCGGGAATACGGCGAAGGTCGCAGCAGTTCCTTCACTCTCTGGACGCAAGAGCCCGCACACTTTTATTCTCATCATCGCATTCGCATATCAATGCACAAAACCCCTCTCATCCCATACCGGCAGCATGTGCCGAGTACGAAGGGACGAAAGGGGTTAGATTTCGCGGTACCACCCTGGTTCGCTGGTGCCTTGCGGCGGCCAGCCTTATGGGGCAAGGCATGCACGGAAGCATCGCCTTGTCACGGCACGGTAACGGGTGCCAATTCGTTCAAGCCTACTTGCCAGATTGTGCGGCCGCATATGCGATTCGCTAGGCGTTCGGGTGAAAGCTCCGAGAGGACATCATACAGGGGGTTATGGCGAAGGTTGCAGCGTTTCCCTCGCTCTCTGGACATAAGAGCCCTTGCACTTTCATTCTCATCTGCGCTTTTTAAGCAGGATTCATTTTGAATTTTACCCATGATAGCATAGTTCAAGCGACTTGCAAAGAGGCTACTTGAAATAATAGGAAACCTACATATAATGCGTTTTTTTTGTTCCCTACAGAAGGCAGGCAGGGCGCAAAGAGGCTCTTACACATAAATATGCACCCGTTGGCAAAAGATGAACAAGGGCTTATTAATCGACAAAATCTGTACAAAATCAGCATAGAAAATGGAGTGTTTAAGCATGAGGTTTCAATCCAAAGTTGCCATCGTAACCGGTGGCGCCAGCGGGATCGGCGAGTCGACGGTACGGCTTTTTGCACAGGATGGGGCGAAGGTTGTCATTGCTGATTTTGCCGATCATGGCCAATAGGTAGCGGACGGGTTGAACAAGGAAGGGTTCGACACAATGTTCGTGAAGACGGACGTGACGAAGGAGCAAGAGGTGGCCCGAATGGTTAGCCAGACAGTAGAGAAATACGGGCAGCTTGATATCCTGTTCGCGAACGCCGGCATCGCCAAGGACGCCCCTGCAGGCCAGCTCGGGATAGAAAGTTGGCAGCGGACGATCGACATCAACCTGACGGGCGTGTTTCTATGTGGCAAATATGCGATTGAGCAAATGCTGGCGCAAGGGACGGGCGGCGTTATCGTCAATTGCGGCTCGATTCACAGCCATGTCGGCAAGGGGAGCGTAACCGCTTATGCAGCGGCCAAAGGCGGCGTCAAACTGCTCACGCAGTCGGTTGCAGCGGACTATGCAACAAAGGGCATTCGCGCCAATGCGATTTGTCCCGGCTATATTGACACCCCGTTGATCCAAGGGCGAAGCGAAGCGGTCAATGAGCATTTGATCAGCTTGCATCCCATGGGACGGCTGGGCAGGCCAGAGGAGGTTGGCAAGGCGGTGCTATTCCTCGCCAGCGAGGACGCATCTTTCTTACCGGCACGACGCTGCTCGTCGATGGCGGATACACAGCGGTATAGAGCAATGGCCTTGCACACGAATATGCGGCAGGGCTATTCTTGCTTCTACACACTATTTTTGTAAAATAGTTCTAAATTCTTATGCTATACAGTGAGGGGGGCAGTATGCTTGGGGAAACGCCATCGCAAGGAGGGGCTAGGATGAGTGGGGCCAATCGCATTCATGAAACGCAAGGTGCCTATGAGGGCAGGCTGGAGACAGCGTATAACAACGAAACCTTGTTGCCTATGCAAGCAATCGAATCGGGCGGCAGTCCCAAAAGGGTGGATTTTAGCGCTATGCCTGCACCAATTCGATATTTCGGATACTTTTTTATGACGGCCGGAGCGGTGTTTGCCCTAGCGGTTGTTTTCGTTAGCCTATTCCGGTAAATGCATGGCCGCCAGGCTGAATAGACGGCTTCCCTCAAACATGCTATGATCTCAGGAGCAGCAACTATTAGCGGCCCGTACGGGGGCTAATCGCAGAGGAGAACGTGAATATGGTTAGAACGAAAAACAAACGTGTCGCAGGCGTAAGCAAGCTTGATCACCGGGTGACGGTGCAACTGAAGGAATGGGCTGGCCTGAGCGGCTTTTACGGCTATAAAGACATGGATCTTGCGCAAGTGCTGGAATTGCTCAACACGGAGGGCTGGAAGACGGAAGTCGACAGCTCGGATCCCAGCGCGCGCGTCCTCATCATGTTGAAGGACGAAACGGTGCGCAAAGGGAAATTCGTGCTCGATGAGAAGGGGCGCGCCCTGAAGCTGCACTAAGTGCGGACAGGCAAGAGGCCAATATCAAAGAAAGAGGCATCCCACAAGCGGCAATGTCATTATTGCCCACAAGCGGAGGCCTCTTTTCTGATTTCTAACGGAGCTCGAAGCCGCTAACCGCGAAACGCACCCGTTGCAAATGTAACGGACCCAAATGACGTTATTCGGGCAAAAAAGCGCTCGCTAGGAATGTAACGGACTCCACAGCCCTTATTTCGCGGAAAAAGCACAAGTTTGATGCCAAATTCGATGGATAACGGCTACTGGGTCCGTTAGCTTCGGATAAGTGCCGAATAACCGCCAATAGCGTCTCCTGAGTCCGTTAGAACTCCCGAGAAACAGGAAGAAGGGCGTCCCCAAGTTTAAGCCTTTGGGATGCCCTTTTTATTATTTAAACACTCGCCCTACGGCTAATATATATTTTAACTTTTCGCCATAATTACTAGCAGTAAAATCCAAATGGCGCTGGAAGGTTTGGCCTTTCGTTAATGCCGGGCGAGGGCGCTCATTATTTTGATCTGTCGTATTGGAGTCGGCTTCCATTTGGAATGCAGAATCATACAGAAAGATCACATGCAAATCCTCTTTGCCTTGTTGGACTTGCTCGCCGCTGATGTTCTTGGCAGTAATCTGAGCAGTTCCAGACAGCAAGGTGGACTTGCTGGGATCATTCATGGTTAGGCTATAGAACAGTGGCTGTATAGCGAAATTATTGGCGATCTCTGGTGATTGATCGGATTCTTTAATGGATTGGATCATTGCGAAGTTATCAAGAGAGGGGCTCTCGATGTGTAGCACTCCTAGCACTCCTGTCGTCGCGTCCCGTGTTGCCTCTAACCCCAGATGATCGATCAATGCGCGAACCGGTACAAATAAGGATTGTTTATAAACGACAGGTGTAGTATCCATCGATAAATTGCGGCCATTTGCTTTAATATTTGTGGAGTTAGCTGTGAAGGTTAATTCTTTCTCGCCCATTCGGACAGAGGCTTGTTTTGCATGGGCGTCGTAAGAGACGGTCCCGCCTAACAACTCACTTATTGCTCGTAATGGGATCATCAACCTTTGTTTGTTATCGATGTAAGGCTCTTTAGGTAAGGTGTACAAAATGTTGAATTCATTAATCTGAAGCAACACCGGAACGTTTTTAGCGGAGCTTTTGGTTGTAGTTGTATTTGCAGTTGCAGTTGAGCTTGCAGTTGCTGCCAATGAAGCTGCCGGCAATCCCGTTATGGAGACGCAGAGAGCCAGAATAAAGAATGATTTTTTGAATGATTTCATCAAATGTCCTCCGGTTCATTGGTGGAATAGCGAGCTATTGCAGTATCCAATTACTAACAATTATGAAGTTATGTACCGATAGCGTCAAGTTGAGCAGCTATAACCACGCCCAAAACTTAACGTTGACGTGAACGTTAGGTTTGGAATAGTATAGGGATGTCGCGATACTACGATACGGAAATAGCATTGGAGGTCGAGGCGCAATGGGCCCATATAAGATTGACGAGGTTTCTAAGGCATCCGGCTTAACGAAACGGACGATTCGCTATTACGAGGAGTTAGGCCTCATGCCGCAACCGGCGCGGACCGATGGCGGAATGCGGTTATACACGCAGGAGCACATCGATCGGCTGATCCAAATCGTGAATGCCCGCGATATTCTCGGATCCTCGCTGCAGGAGATTCAAGCTTTCGTTGCGATTCGGGAAGAGCTTCAGGGCCATAAGGCAGCTTACGGCCAATCCGTAGACGAAGCCGAGAAGCGCCAGCGGCTTGAAATGATCCGGCCGATGATCGAGCAGCAGATGCAGATGCTCGACGGGAAACTGGAGAAGATGACGCAGTTTCGCCAGGAGATCGGCCAGATCTATCAGCGTGTATGCAATGCCCTCGATCCAGAACACCACACCAAATAAAGGAGTTTGAACAACTATGCAGTCCCAGTCTAAATCCCATTCCCAATCATCACCCTTACAGCCGAATACGAGCATGTTCAATCAGCCGATTGCTGTATGGGCAATCGCTTTTGCCAGCATCATCGCATTCATGGGGCTCGGGCTAGTCGATCCGATTCTGCCATCTATCGCGAAGAAGTTGCATGCATCATCTAGTGACGTTACGCTGCTCTTCACGAGCTATAATGCCGTCATGGCCGTCGCGATGCTCATTACCGGCGTTATATCATCCCGCTTAGGCGCCAAATGGACGCTTGTCCTCGGCGTTGTCATTATCGCAGTGTTCGCTGCGCTCGGCGGCAATTCGAATAGCATTACAGCACTCGTGCTGCTGCGCGGCGGCTGGGGGCTAGGCAACGCCTTGTTCGTAGCAACGGCGCTCGCAGCGATCGTATCGCTGTCGAGAACAGGTGTTGCGAAGTCAATTATTTTGTTCGAAACAGCCGTAGGCCTTGGCATTTCGGTTGGTCCGCTGCTCGGCGGCGAGCTTGGTTCGATTTCATGGCGCGGTCCGTTTTTCGGAGTTGCGATACTTATGGTTATCGCATTCATCCTTCTGGTCGTGCTTATGCCATCTCAGAAGGCAAACAAGACGGCTCGCAAAACTTCGCTTGCTGATCCATTCCGCGCGTTGAAGCATCGTGCGCTTCGCACTTTCGGCATCGCCGCGTTCCTGTACAACTTTGGTTTCTTCACGCTGCTCGTTTATGCTGCCCTCGTGCTTGGCCATTTGGGCCTTGATGAGCACGGATTGGGCCTAGTGTTCCTCGGTTGGGGGCTGCTGCTGGCAATCACATCGGTGTTCATGGCGCCTAAGCTGCAGAAGCGGTTCGGTACGCTTGCGTCGATGTGCCTCATGCTCTTCCTGTTCGCGTTGACGCTGTTCGTAATGGCGCAATGGACGACGGACAAAACGGTCATCATTTGTATGGTTATTCTTGCAGGTGCGTTCCTTGGGAACAACAACACGCTCATTACGACGGCAGTTATGAACGCAGCGCCAGTCGAGCGTTCGACGGCATCGGCCGCGTACAGCTTCCTGCGCTTCATCGGCGGCGCTATTGCGCCTTACCTCGCAGGCAAGCTCGCTGAATGGTATAACCCGCATGTGCCATTCACGGTCGGCGGCATTTGCGTTATGCTCTCTGTGATCTATCTGTGGGCGAACCGCAAACACCTGAAGCATGTAGATGAAGCAGAAGGCCACTAAGCAGGCCGCAGCCAATCAAATCCCCTTCCGCAGCCGCATGGCTGGTGAAGGGGATTTTCTATTGAAAGGCGCGCCTAATAGTGGGTGTGACCTCTCTTGTGTTCCTAGGCCAGTTCTGGGACAATAGAGAGAGCGATTGAAACAGGCCGCATAGTGAATTGGCGATGGTGAAAAGAGGACCAACAGATGACAAACCTACCCTCCATTTATGGATTAACGCAGGACCAGCTTGCCGCATGGCTGCTGGAGCGCGGGCATAAGAAGTTTCGGGCAACGCAGGTATGGGAATGGCTTTACCGGAAGCGGGTGACCGATTTTGCGGCGATGGCGGATGTGAATCCGGATTGTATCGCGCTGCTGGCGGAGCACTTTGCAATTACGGTGCTGGAAGAGCATACGAAGCAGGAGTCGACGGACGGCACGATTAAGTTTCTGCTCCGCTTGGCGGACGGAAACTTGATTGAAACCGTACTGATGCGGCATAAGTTTGGGCTATCGGTATGCGTGACGACACAGGTCGGCTGCAACATCGGCTGCAGCTTCTGCGCAAGCGGGCTGTTGGCGAAGAGCCGTGATTTGACGAGTGGCGAGATTGTTGGGCAGATCATGAAGGTGCAGCTGCACCTCGATCAGGCGGGGAAAGGCGAACGGGTAACGCATATCGTCGTGATGGGCATCGGCGAACCGTTCGACAACTTCGAGAATATGGCGGACTTCATCAACGTCGTGAAAGACCATAAAGGGCTGGCGATTGGGCCGCGGCATATTACGGTATCGACCAGCGGGCTGGCGAACAAAATTTACGAATTTACCGACTCCAATCTACAGGTCAATCTGGCGATTTCGCTGCATGCGCCTAACGATGAGCTGCGCACGCGCATTATGAAGATTAACCGCGCGATTCCGATTGCGAAGCTGATGGAAGCGATCGATTATTACTTGGCGAAGACGAAGCGCCGGATTACGCTGGAATATATTTTGCTCAAGGATGTTAATGACCGCAAGGAACACGCGCTGGAGCTTGCAGAGCTGGTTGGCGAACGCCGCAGCCTTGCAAACGTAAATCTTATCCCGTACAATCCGGTTGATGAGCATAGCCAATACCAGCGGAGCGAGCCGGAATCGATTCGCGAATTTTATGATATTTTGAAGAAGCAAGGCATTAGCTGCAGTGTCCGCCTCGAGCACGGCACCGATATAGATGCCGCGTGCGGCCAATTGCGCAGCAAGCAAATTCGATCTGTAAAAGAAGCGTAAAATGCAACAACGTCCCGCCCTCTCTCGTCTGAGAGAAGCGGGACGTTGCTCGTTGGAATTGTTGATGTTAGCTAGCCAGCAACAGTAGGGGATTCCGCGTGTTCCGCCGTGCTGGGTGAGCGCGGGCGGAGATTGCGTGCGATGCAAAATTGGGCGGTGTAGTACGTGCCCATTATGAGTGTGCCTGCATATTCGATCTCGGAGATGAACAAGTTCCAGCTCAGGATCGAGTCGGAGATCATGAATAGGATCGCACCGATTATTGCCCAAATGCGGCCGGTCATAATAGCAGACCATGTCATTAGCCCGATGACCGTAATATAGAGCACCACGGGAATGATCAGCTCTTGTTTGTTATCCTGGGCTAGCGAATGGACGAGCTGTGTGCCTATGTATGCTGCGTATCCGGCTATAGGGAGAAGGGTAACGGCACGAAGCCAAGAGAAGCGCCACTGCCGAAGAAAACCGCTCAGGTAGAACAAATGCCCGATCAGAAACGCAGACAAGCCAATGACGAACCATCCCAGCAGCCCGTCGCCAAGCATACAGAAGATTAGCCCGATTTGGGTAAACCAGTGAAAGCGATTACTGTTATCCGGACTATTTAAGTAGGCGTAGGAGATCATTAGCCACATCGGGATTAATTTGAATAAAAGCTTGACCGCGTGCGGTTCAGCAGGAATGATGAACATATAAAGCGCGCTCGTGAGCAAGATGAGTGCAGGCAATGCGTACTTCAGTGTCATCGTATCGCTCCTTGGTGAAAGATGGCATACGGTATCATTCTATCACGAACCTTCTAGAAAGGAACGATGAATGTGCAAATCTATGAGTTGCTTGAGCTTCAAAGGCAGTTATTTGCCTCGGGGCGAACGCGTCCATTCGAAGAGCGGCAGCAACGCCTGCGCGCATTGAAGACAGCCCTTAAGCGGCATGAGCCAGCGCTTTTGAATGCGTTAAAGCAGGACCTGAATAAATCGGAGATGGAGGCCTATTCGACCGAGATCGGGCTCGTCTACCACGAGATTAACCATACATTAAAACGATTGAAGCGTTGGATGAAGCCCAAACGGGTGCGAACGCCACTGACGCATTGGGGAAGCAGAAGCTATATCATGGCAGAGCCTTACGGCGTTGCCCTTATTATTGCGCCTTGGAATTACCCGGTGCAGCTGTCGCTGTTGCCCCTGATAGGCGCGGTTGCAGCAGGCAATACGGTTATTTTGAAGCCGTCGGAGCTCGCGCCCCACGTAGCGGATGTGCTGGCTGCGGCCATTGGCGAGGCTTTCGAGCCAGAGTGGGCGACAGCGATGCTAGGTGGCGCGGAAGTGAGCACAGCGCTGCTCGCGGAGAAGCTGGATTATATCTTTTTCACCGGCAGCGTGAAGATCGGGCGGGCTGTCATGACGGCGGCTGCGAGCCAGCTTACGCCGGTGACACTAGAGCTGGGCGGCAAGAGCCCATGCATCGTACATAGGGATGCAGACATTGCCTTGGCTGCGAAGCGCGTCGCGTTCGGCAAGTTCACGAATGCCGGGCAGACATGCGTCGCTCCGGACTACGTGTACGTGCATCGTGATGTGCGGGAGCAGTTCGTGGCACAATTGGCGCACGCGATACAAGCGCTCTATGGCCAGGAGCCGCTGCATAATCCCGATTATGCGCATATCATTAGCGACAGGCATTTTGCGCGATTGGCAAGCTTTCTGTCCGATGGCCATCCCGTAGTTGGCGGACAGGTGGATCCCGAGCAGCGGTGCATCGCTCCGACGGTGCTTGAAGGGGTGAATTGGAACTCCTCCATCATGCAGGAGGAGATTTTCGGCCCGATCCTGCCGTTGTTGTCGTATGAATCGATCGAGGAGGTGTACGAGGCGGTGCTGGAGCGGCCGAAGCCGCTTGCGCTGTATCTGTTTAGCAATCGCCGGGAGCTGCAGCGAGAGGTGCTGGAACGGATCTCGTTTGGCGGAGGCTGCGTGAACGATACGCTGCTTCATTTTGCCTCGCCATATTTGCCAGTTGGCGGTGTCGGTGACAGCGGAATGGGGCGCTATCATGGGGAGAGCTCCTTCTTCACCTTCTCGCACCAGAAGAGTGTGCTGCATCAGGCGACGTTCTGTGATATCCCATTCCGGTACCCCAATTCACAGTGGGGATTGGCGATCATCCGCAGGCTGCTGCGGTAGAAAAATCCATAAATGCACGAAATATAAAAGCGCTTACAATTGAATTATTCGAGTGATAGTTGTACAATACAAATATAGCTTGTTTGCCTTATTCGCTACATGAGGGGGAATGACACATGCAAGCGCATGAGATCATGAACAGCCAAGTGTATAAAGTGAAAGAGAACGATAAGGTACGTTCAGTTATCGAGAAGTTTCTCGCCCATGGCATTAGCGGGCTTCCGATTGTGAACGATCGCAATGAAATCGTCGGCTATGTGAGCGATGGCGATATTATGCGCTATATTGGCAAGCATAAGGATTATGTGATTGATTGGTTCTACTATCTGGCAGTCGTCAAGGGAGACAACCAGGAGTTTGAGGAACGGGCCAAGCAATTGCTGAACCTGAACGTGATGACGATCGCGAAGAAGAAGAAGATTGAGACGGCGCAATGGGATGATGAAGTAGAAACCATCGCGGCGACGCTCGGGAACAAACAAATCAAGAAAGTGCCGGTTGTCCGCAACGGCGTGCTTGTCGGCATCATAAGCCGCGGCAATGTGATTCGGCACGCTTTCAAGAGCTTATTGTAGCTAAGCCATTAACCGATAGAAACGCATAAGCGTTAGTAGGATAAAAGGATAACAAACCGCAGGCCATTGGCCTGCGGTTTTGTTATTGTTGCGCCGATTAGCAATCCTGTGGGATCGCATCGAGAAACGATTGATTAAATTTGCCGAGCAGCTCGCCGAACCGCTTGCGGTCCTCTTCGGGCCACTCGCCTAGCATATTCTGCATGAAATTCAGCCGAATTTCTTTGAAATGCGCTAACGTTTGATTGCCGAGTTCCGTTTTGTGCAGCACATAGGATCTGCGGTCCTGCGGGTCCTGAACCTTGTAAACAAACCCTTTTTGCTCGAGAGCAGCCGCTTGCCGGCTAACGGTCGAGATATCGAGATGAAGCCCGTCCGCCATTGTTTTGACACCTGCGGGACCATGGGCAGCGATGTAATGCAATAGCAAATAGGCGGATCGGTCCAGATTGCCCAGTTTACGGTTAGATAAGAACGTGATTCGGCGCAATAGCAATGCCATCTCAAGCTCAATCGTTTCGATCGCTGGATCGTACATAACCATTCCTCCAACTGTGCAATATGAACCTATCGTAGCATATTGTCCATCGATTTAACATCGTTAGCCTGGTTGCGCCGCTGGATTGCTTTGAATGTTAGGCGCAGCAGCGGAGGAACGCTGTTGCTGGCGATACGTTATGCAGCAGCCCAAGCAGCGCACTAAGGCCGAAGGCGCCACCCATCAGCAGCAGAATGCCGCTCAAGAGGGCAAGGAAAGCAAAGATTTATTTACCGATGCGTTTACCGCATGCCACCATCTTTTGTTCGCACAAGCGGAGGAGCTGGACCGTTCAAAGTCTGGGGAGAAGCTGGACCCGAAGGCACACCTTAATGGGAAGCCCTTAAAATCGATCAAAAACAGATGGTACTCCGTAGCGTAATGCATCAGCAATTCAATCTTGCCCTTCAGCACTGGAGCTAGATTCACCGAGCCTGTTGCTGGTGCGTGTGTATCTGGCCGATTTGGACACGCAGGCAGAGCTTCGCCCGATGGTCCGCCAGCTGAAGCATACGTTGTAAAGGGACGGCCCGCCGGGTGGAATAGAGCAGAGAAACCTGCCCTAGAGTGGCAAGTGGCTTCGCCAGCAAGCGCCGACGGTGGAAAATAACCGAAGAGATAAAAAGCAGACCGTTGTTTGCGCCCGGCAGGGCCGTAGCTAACGGTCTTATTTTAGTAGCTAAGGGGGCCTCAATTTGGCTAGTATCGAAGCAAGTGAGCATGCAGTGCCGGAGCGGGCGCAGTTGTGGGTGCTGAAATCGTTTGGCCAAAAGGCGCAATGGGTATCATCGCGCCGCTTGAAGGGGGGCGTGTCTGCTGCCGTGTATGGCGTGACGCTGCGCGTCGGGCAAGACAGTGTTCAGGCCGTGCTTCGCCTGTTTGATAACGCAGGCTGGGTTCGGGAAGAGCCGGATTTGTCACGGCATGAGGGAGCTGTGCTTCGAAGCATGACCGCGTGCGCAAATTTGCCTGTCCCCCAATTGATTGCTTATGATGAGCTAGGCAGCGAAGCTGGCATGCCTGCTGTACTGATGACATACATGCGGGGAGAGATTGACCTCATGCCTCACGATCAGTCCCTTTGGCTGGATGAGTTAGCTGCAGTGCTGTCACGCATACATGCAACGGATGCTAAAGAGGTTGTGTGGGCATTTTACCTACCAAGATGTTTCCGAATGGGAAGCTCCTGCGTGGTCCGAGTGCCAGAGTAAATGGGCGGCGATTCAAGCGATCGTGCGAGGGTCGCAGCCTGCGTTTAGTCCCGTATTCATCCATCGCGACTATCATCCGACGAATGCGCTCTCACGATGGCTGATTTTCTGTATGGACCGCCGGCTGTTTACCCCGGCTGGACCGCGTTTGGCGTGACAGGCTTAACGGATGCGCTGATGGCAGAGCGGGCTGACGAGTATATGAACAGCTTGTTGAAGCGGTTAGAAACGCCTTCTCCGGTAGGCAGGCGGCAATCAATTCCTGCTGGGATCTCTAAGAATGGGTTTAAAAAGCCGATATAGAAGGAAGAGAAAAATCGGGGAAATTGGTTTAGGACGTTAGAACTAATTAAATTTAGGCACAAGGTCTCACCTTACGGAGAAGCAATTCCTCTATAATAGTAATGATATAGTTCGACATGGTGTGTCAATTATTGACATTTTAACTGAAAAGGTGTTGAGCAGGAAGTGATTTCTCCTTTTTTCAAGAAGAAAGATTCGACAGACAAGCAGGCCGAGCAAAGCGCTAAAAAAACGAACGCTTCTACGCAGCCTCAAGAAGGCCTAGGCGAAGAACGCGCTGCTGAAGTATTTGTGGAGGATGCACAGTCCGTCATGGGTTCAGTGGGCAAAGCGAATATGGATAAGAAATCGCTTGATTTGGTATTTGCTGTAGAGCAGATCATTCAAGCTAGGCAGCATGCGGAATTGAGCATTTATGAACTCCAAGACCGTTTGACGCATTCCGCCGGACATGTTGACCGCCTCAATCGAGATCTTAAGAACCTTAATAAAGTGATTGATGAGCGCGAGAAAAACATCCTTGAGCTGGAGCAAAAGTTGACGGAGAAAAACCTCAAGGTCGATCAAGTGATGGAGGATTATCGGGAGCAACAAGGCACGATGACCGCCGAGATAGAGGAACTGAAGAGCGTAATCGATTTGGAGCAGCAGAAATACGGCAGCTTGCTGCAGAAGCATAACGAAGCATTGGCAGAGAAAGCCAAGAAAATTAATGATCTCGAGGACAAGATCGGAAGGCTCGAAGTTGAGAACTCACACATGAAGCAGAAATACGAATCGATGCGCCAAGAGAAGAATTATTTGTCCAATATGATCAGCGACTTCACGAGTCGTATGTCCGCACCGCTTGGGCAAGGCAAGAACGATCGCGCAGGCGATTAATATCGATGTCCTTGTCACAACGGTAGGAGAAAGACGAGGACCTCTTCATGGAAAACTACACCGTCCAGATGATAGAGCTATTAGCGCTCAAGCAAAGCTCCACTGGGTATCAGATGGAGCTTATCATAACCCGAAACGATGGGCATGTGTTCAACGATGCCCTTGAGATAGATACATATACGTACGATCAGCTTTCCCTGCTGCAGCCGCTGGGCAACCGTGTCCGGCTCTCGCTGTATGCGAAGTGGGACCCTTATCAGCGAAGCTATTATAGTACATTGGTCCGCGTGAACGGCGCTTTTAGGGAAACGCTTTATTTTGCTTGCTCCGAAGACTATGTGTCGCAATTGAAGGAACTGAAGCAGTTTGCGCCTCAGGAAGCGAGCAATGCAGCCGAAACCGTTGGCAAGAAGAACGCTAACCGGGCGGCAGCAGGCGAAGCTTCAGCAGTTGCAGTTGGAACGGTTCAGTTGGGGCAGAACAGATGGACCATGGCGCTGCGATGGCTCGTTATTGGGGTTATGCTGCTGCTTCTGATTTTACGGGCGAATGACTTGTTGTTCAATGATCCGGCCATAGCGAGCAGCTCGAATGTCAGGATGCCGTTAGCGCAAGGGCCGACGGTTACCAAGATCGAGACGAATGGCGTGGGGCTTGCCCCGAGCGGGTTTTTGCGGGAAATGCCTGAGTTGCTAGTTGAGAAGCAGGAGCCGAATAAGCTGGCTGTAAGCACGCCTGAAGCAAAGCCGGAAGGCAAGCCAGCGGTTAAACCGGTGAAGCATCCGGCAGAAGTGACGAAGCCTAAGCAGGGTTATGAAATCGTAAAGCTTCCTGCTGACAAGTACACGTACGACTTGCCTAAAGGCTATGTCGCATTGACGTTCGATGACGGGCCGTCTGCGTATACGAAGCAGTTGGTCGATATTTTGAAGGATAATGATGTAGCGGGGACTTTCTTATTTATTGGGAACAATGCGAAGCGCCATCCGGATATTGTTGAATATGCTTATACGCAAAGCATGTCTGTGGGCAACCATTCGTGGGATCACAGCAAGCTGACGCGTGTGAATAAGCAGAGCAGTGAAGCGAATATCACGAAGGCCAATGGCGAGCTGAATAAGGACGGGGCCAAGTCGGTTACGTTGTTCCGGCCGCCATACGGATTAATTAATGAGGCTTTAGCGAGCGTGGTGAAGGATCAGCAGATGAAGGTGTTGATGTGGAACCGTGATCCTGAGGACTGGGATGCCAATACGCGTGATGAAATCATCGATTATTTTGAGAAGGTGAATCCATCCGGCGGCATATACGTGCTGCATGAGAAGAAGCACACCGTAGAAGCTTTGCCTGCAATCATCCAATACTTAAAGAAGAAACAATTGAAATTCGTCATTTTCCAATAAGTAATAACGAAACGCTGGTCCCATCTTGGATGGGGCCGGCGTTTTTTGTTTGGGAGGACAAGAAAACAGCAGCTACGGTGTTGGTCCCCAAGCTGCTGCTTCTGCTGTTGCGTATGTTTTTGCTATTTGGCCGTATTATTTAACCTGCATCGCGGTAACGCCGAATGCGCTATATCCACCAGTAGGCGTGACGTAGATTGTCAGGTCGCCGCCGCTAAAGGTCCATCCATTAACCGTGGCGCCTGGCGTCACATACGGAATGTAATAGAATCCGGAGCCCAGCAGCGAAGCTGGGAAAGTGACGATGATTGAATCATCTGGTTGTTTCGAGGCGAGAACGCCAGTGCCAGCCAAGACGCTGCCACTATCAGTGATAACCCCGTTGAAGGTTTTAACGCCCGGTCCCGGTTCGCCTTGCGGACCTTGCGGACCGGTCGGACCAACCGCGCCAGTATCGCCTTGTGCACCCTGCGGGCCAGCGGGACCAACCGCGCCGGTATCGCCTTGAGGACCTTGCGGACCAGCGGGACCAACCGCGCCGGTATCGCCTTGAGCACCCTGCGGGCCAGCGGGACCAACCGCGCCGGTATCGCCTTGAGCACCCTGCGGGCCAGCGGGACCAACCGCGCCGGTATCGCCTTTCGCACCTGCTGCACCTGTGGCACCAGTATCACCTTTGGTCCCGGTTGCACCAGTAGCGCCTCTGTCGCCTTCGGCGCCCTTCGCTCCAGCAGCCCCAGTATCGCCTTTAGTTCCTTGAGTACCAGTAGCGCCCGTAGCACCGGTGTCGCCTTTTGGCCCACCGACATTCCATGAGATCAATTGCTCTGTTTTGCTGCAAGAAGGGGTGGTTGCTTCTTTCGATTTCTTATCGCTGGACGAAGCGGTTTTGGTTGCGGCAGGAAGCAGTAAGCGCATCGTTCCGTCTTTTTTCACGCATGCTTGCAGCACTTGTGTCTTAGTTGCGGGTTGGCTTGTCGCCGCATAAACGCCGATGCCTGACATACATAGAAGAATAATAGCTGTAACGATAATAAATGCTTTTTTATTGATGTACATTTATTCTGACACCATCCCAATTATGATTACATACCTTTCGTATCATAGTTTAGCTGTAAATTAGCGTCAATGAATATTTTGGAGCGAGTAATATAGCAAAGAAGGGTGTCCCAAAGCATAAACTTGGGATATCCTTCTTTAATTGTAAAACAAAAAGAAACCGTGTAATGGCAATTGTAACGGACTGAGCAGCCCTTATTTGATCCAAATCAGTCTTAATTATGTTCTAACGGACTGAGCAGCCGCTATTTGGCCAATATCGTCCACAGGAGGCAGCAGAGTGGATAAATAACGGCTGTGGTGTCCGTTACAATTGCAACGGGAACGTTTGGAGGGCTATAACGGCCCTGAGGTCCGTTAGAAAAAAAGGTTTCCCTGAAGCAGCAGAACTGCTGTAGGGAAACCTCTTCTTATGAATGAATCAATATTAGTGAGCAAGTGCGAACATGCCGTGAATGTGCGACAGGTAGCGGATGTTGCTCGCTTCTTTCATGAGTGTAGCAGGCAAGCCTTTGAGCTGCGTAGCGTTGCCGCCGATTGTGCCTACGCCGTCTTTGCGGCCGAGGCTGCCCAGCGTACCGGAGAATACAGGCACGAATTTATCCATTGTGCCGCCTTTGAACATAACGGACAGGTTGAAACCGACAACCTCACCCATTTGCCAAGCCAGCTGTGCAGTTGGCGGGTAAGGGCGCTCGCCACCCTCTGGGAATACAACCGCGCAGTCGCCTGCGAGGAATACATCCGAGTGGGACGTCGATTGCAGCGTCTGCGTTACCGTCGAACGGCCGCGGTCTTCTGCGAGCCCGCAGCTGCCGACAACCGGATTGCCTTTAACGCCGCCCGTCCAGATGATTGTACTGGACTCGATCGTTTCGCCATTTTTGAGCGATACGGACGTTTTTGTTGCTTCCGTGATTGCTACGCCAGTGATGAAGTTAACGCCACGTTTCGTCAAGCTTTCCATTGCACGGTCGATCAGCACTTTAGGGAAGATCGGCAATACAGCAGGGCCAGCTTCTACGCAGTACAGCTTGATGTCGTTGAAGTCGATGCCTTTGGCACGGCATACTTCTGGCAGCTTGTCAGCGAATTCGCCAACGAGCTCGACACCAGTCAGGCCGCCGCCGCCAACAACGATTGTTGCGTCAGCTTTGTTGCCTGATTTTTTGTAAGCGTCAAGACGCGCTTCCACATGGTTACGAATGCGGTTTGCATCAGCAACCGACTTCAGTACAAGGCTGTTCTCTTCCAAACCTGGGATGCCGAAGTAGTTCGTTTCGCTGCCGAGGGCAACGACGAGTGCGTCATATTTGTGTACAGCGCCGCTCTCAAGAATGACTTGCTTCTCGTTAGGCTTGATGTCCTTAACCGTATCAATAACGATGTTGATGTCTTTGCTGCCCAGAAGTTTATTCAGTGGCAACGCTACGGCTCCCTCTGCAATTGTGCCTCCTGCAAGACGGTGCAGCTCGGTAATGATTTGGTGAGTCGGGAAACGGTTAACGATCGTGATGCTTGCTTCCGCAGGTGTCAGGTGTTTGCGAGCTGTCATTGCTGCGAGGACGCCGCCATAGCCGCCGCCCAGAATTAAAATTTGTTTCGACATGTCCATCCTCCATTCTTACTCAACCGCTTAGTTGGTGTTATTTTTTCTGTTCACCCAGCACGTTCAGGAAAGCCTGAGCGAAGCGAAGCGTTCTTTGTACTTCTGGATCTTTGAGCATTTTGAGCATGCCGAACAGGCCGATTGTCGAAGTATCCGCTTGTGCGCGGTCTCCTGCTTCGATTGCAGCTGCTGCGATGCCTTTTGCTTTTTCTTGAACTGGTTTGACGAACTCGCCAATGCCTTGTGCAAAATCATTAATAAGTACTTTGTCCGTTGCTACGCCATAAGCGAAATCATAAGCTTTCGTCAGCATCGTAACCATTTCAGCAAGCTTTGGCAGGTTTTCCACCAATACAGTCAGGGATTGTTGGATCTCCGGCTTCGTCAATTGATCAAGCACGTCTAACGATTTAGCTTCCTGTGCGAGGCCTACTGCCGCCTCTTGTTGAGCTGTTTGAGACATAGAGAACGTCCTCCTTTGCGTTGAAATTTCCTAGGTTGTGGTCTCGATATAGGGTTGTAACATTTTTCACAATACATCACGCATATGAACCTAATCGGGTTTGACCTATTGATTCTATTCTACACCTTTTTGCATCAAAATAAAAAACAATTTAATTTTTTTAACTCGAATGTAAGCGATTTATTGCTGGGAATGGAATGAAATCGAAGAAATCGCCCACAATATATGCGAAATTCGATAATTCTGCGTGCAAAAAGGAGAACAAACGTTCATGATGAAACGATTCACGCGACTTACAATGGCCTGCTTGCTGGAAACAACTGTAATATCGCCTGCGGCGGTTAGCGCAGCGGCAGCTGAGAAGCCTGTAGCGCATCAGGCACACTCGGGCTGGACGAACAGTAAAGTGAAGCTCACCTGCGACATGCGCCGGCTCTGGATCGACCATTCAGAGTGGACGAAGTATTACATTATTAGCGCAATCGCAGGGCTGGAGGATCAAGAGCAAGTGCTGGCTCGCTTGCTTCGCAATCAGCAGGATATCGGCAACACGTTTAAGCTTTATTATGGCGAGGCGGCGGGCAATAAGCTGACAATGCTGTTGCAGGAGCATATTATGCTTGCGGGCAAGGTGTTAGCGGCGGCCAAAGCGGGCAATCAGGCGGAGTTAGCTGCGGCGAACAAGGAGTGGTACCGCAATGCGGACGACCTTGCAAGATTTTGGAGCGGCATCAACCCGAACTGGCCAGAGAAGCAGCTTAGAGATATTTTGTACAAGCATCTGGAGATTATAACGGAGATCGTTGGAGCGCGGCTGAAGAAAGACTGGGCTGCGGATATTCTCGCGACGGACAAAGGGGAAGACCATCTCATGATGCTGGCTGACATCCTGTCTGCAGGCATTATGAAGCAGTTTCCCAAAGCATTTCAACAATAATCTGCCGTAATGGGGGGTTCGATCCCCTCCAACTGTACAAGCAACGATTCGTCCTCCTGCATTTGCTGTAGCATCCCGTCAATTTACAGGAGGATTGAATCCATTGATTAGCTCAAAAGCATCCGCAAAGCGCCAATGCGCGACCAAGTGCCGGCCAAAACGGCGGTTATCTGGCGCTACGCTCGGCACGTACACGACCGGCATTCTGCGCCGCCCGCCAGGAACACAATTTTCGCTCGTCGACGCCGTGAATCTTAGCAAGTTCAGCCGGAGCGTGACTGTGCGCGTATACGATTGGTCTAGCGGCACGCCAGTGGCATTGCCTGTATTCCCTTGCGAGACACGTAGCTGTACAGTATGGCTTGGTGCGAACCGGTCGGACTTTCTGTATGCGGATGTTTCAAATGTGCAGTTTAAATATGAAGTGCGCATTACACGGCCCATTGACCGCAATTTGGTCACTAATGTGTTCGGCGTAAGCAACACGCCATTCACGCCGCAGCCGGGCGATACAGTATTGCAGAAAAATCTGGTTCGCATTCGGCGCATGCGCTAACAACCACGATATAAAAGGATAGAAGCTCATCGCGCGGCAGGCGGTGGGCTATTTTTGCGCTGTTTACACTTTCCTCCCATTAACGAAGATAACGACGATGGAATCGATCCTCCTGGGACGAAAGGAAAAAGGAGAGCTGCAGTGATTCATTTGGGCGGGGGATGTGCCTTTGTGCCAAGCTTACTTTATAATAAAAACAAATAAGCAGGTGGAGGGGCACGCGTGGAACCATTTACACTGCGAGTGGTCGAGATCATTAAAGGCATCCCGGCAGGCCATGTTATGACCTATGGTCAAATTGCGGCGTGGGCAGGCAGCCCGCGGGCGGCAAGGCAGGTTGTACGGCTACTGCATTCGCTGAGCATGAAGCATGGGCTGCCTTGGCATCGCGTCGTGAATGCGAAGGGCGAGATTGCGATTCAAGACGTCGAAGGGCGCGATACGCAGTTGTTTTTGCTTGAGCAGGAAGGCGTCGTTTGCCTCAGTGGGCGCATTGATTTGGACAAGTACCGGTACGAGGGACCGCCGCATAGAGATGAGGACGAGAGATGAGTTGGAGTGGGTTTGGTCAGTATGGATTGAGTGAAGACATCGTCAGGGCACTAGAGGGATTAGGGTTCAATGAGCCAACGGAGGTACAGCGTGAGGTCATTCCGGTGGTGATGCATAATCGGGATATTGTAGTGAAATCGCAGACGGGGAGCGGGAAGACGGCTGCATACGGCATTCCGCTGTGCGAGCTTGTGAACTGGGAGGAGAATAAGCCTCAGGTGCTTATTCTAACGCCGACGCGGGAGCTTGCGGTACAGGTGAAAGAGGATCTGACGAACATTGGGCGGTTCAAAAGGGTGAGGGCAGCTGCGATATACGGTAAACAGCCGTTTCACGTCCAGAAGCTGGAGCTGAAGCAAAAGACGCATATCGTTGCCGGTACGCCTGGCCGCGTGCTGGACCATATTGAGAAAGGCACATTCCCGCTTGGCAAGCTGGCGTATCTCGTCATTGACGAGGCAGATGAAATGCTCAACATGGGCTTTATCGATCAAGTAGAGGCGATTATTCAGCGGCTGCCGGCCGAGCGGGTGACGATGCTGTTCTCCGCGACGCTGCCGGAGGATGTTGACCAACTGCGCCAGAAGTATATGCGTGATCCGGTCTCGGTTGAAATTCAAGCGACAGGGCTGACGACCGATGCGATCGAGCATGCGCAGATGAAAGTGAGCGAAGCGGACAAGTTCGAGCTGCTGCAAAATGTCACCATGGTGGAGAACCCGGACAGCTGTATTATTTTTTGCCGGACGCAAGAAGGGGTTAACGACCTGTTCCGTGGGCTAGCGCGGTTAGAGTATCCATGCGACCGCATCCATGGAGGGATGGCGCAGGAAGAACGGCTTGAAGTGATGAGTGCGTTCCGCCGCGGACAATTCCGTTATCTAATTGCGACGGATGTTGCGGCACGCGGAATCGATATCGATAATATTACGCATGTGATCAACTATGATTTTCCGCTCGATAAGGAGGGTTACGTCCACCGAACGGGGCGGACGGGCCGGGCGGGCAAGCGCGGCCAGGCGATCACCTTCGTGACGCCGAGCGATGAAGGGCGTTTAGCTGAGGTGGAGAAGTACATTGGATTCCGCATTCGCCGCGTAGAGGAGCCATCTGCCGAGGAAGTCGAATCGGGGCGAGGAGCGTTCGAGCAGAAAATTTATCGGCAAACGCGCCGCAAGAAGGACAAAGGCGAGCAGGTAAGCGCTGAAGCGGGCATCATGAAGCTTTACTTCAACGGAGGCAAAAAGAAAAAGCTTCGCGCCGTCGACTTCGTCGGCACCATCGCCCGTATCGACGGCATGGCCGCAGATGACATCGGCATTATTGCGATTCAGGATAATGAGACGTTCGTCGATATTTTGAACGGCAAAGGGCTGCTCGTCCTGCAGGCGATGAAGAGCACGACCGTTAAGGGCAAGCTGCTGAAGGTGCATAAGGCGAAGTGAGGCTGTCCGCTGGCAAGCGAGGCAGAATATAGCCGGAGGGCGAGTCGAGTGATCAAGTGTCCCGTAGTCGCGCCTGCTTGCTATAAATAAACATTTCATACATGACAGAGTGGGAGGCGGGGCTAGTGCCTACGCAACAGCGTCAACAACAACCAGAATCTTATCTCCATCAGCGCGACGGTGTCGTGCCCGCCGTTTGCTCGCTGGATTGTCCGGATCAGTGCGGCCTGCTGCTGCACAAGAAGGACGGCAAAATCATTAAAGTGACCGGTGATCCCAACCATCCCGTCACGCAAGGCAATATATGCAATAAGGTGCGCCACATGGGCGAGCGGCTGTATGATCCGAAGCGCTTAACGCAGCCGATGAAGCGGACCGGAGCAAAGGGCGAGGGCAAATTCGAGCCGATTAGCTGGGCAGACGCGATCGATACGATTACAACGCGCTGGAAGTCACTCGTGGCGGAGCATGGTCCGGAGAGCATCTTGCCTTACAGCTTTTATGGGAACATGGGGCGGCTGAATGCCGAAGGGATGGACCGGCGGTTTTTCAATCGGCTAGGCGCGAGCCAACTGGACCAGACGATTTGCGCATCGGCGGGGGGCGTTGGCTATTCCTATACGATGGGCGGCAGCTTCGGCACGGACCCGGAATCGACGGTTCATACGAAGCTTTTCATTATGTGGGGCATTAACACAGTTAGCACGAACATGCATCAGGTCGTATACGCCGAAAAAGCACGCAAAAACGGCGCCAAGGTTGTCGTTATCGACGTGCATCAGAACCAGACAGGGCGGTGGGCGGATTGGTTCATTCCGATTCTGCCCGGTACAGACAGCGCGCTTGCGCTGGGGATGATTCATATTTTGTTCGCGGAAAATCGCACGGATGAAGCATTCCTGAAGCAATACACCGTCGGCCACGAGCAACTGCGGGAGCATGTGAAGCAGTATGGCCCGGAGACGGTCTCGACGATTACAGGCGTGCCGGTTGAGGAAATCTACAAGCTCACGCGATTATATGCGGACACTGCGCCATCGCTCATCCGTATTGGCAACGGGCTGCAGCATCACGACAATGGCGGCATGTGCATTCGGACGATTGCATGCCTGCCTGCGCTTACGGGCCAGTGGCTCGTGCCGGGAGGCGGCGCAATGAAAGGGAACAGCGGCTTCCTGCAGTTTAATACGGACGCGTTGCAACGGCCAGATACAAGGCCTGACCCGAACGCGCGCCATATTAATATGAATCAGCTTGGCAGTGCGCTGCTGGAGCTTGATCCGCCGATCCGTTCACTGCATGTGTATAGCTGTAACCCCGCGCTTGTCGCGCCGGAGGGCAATAAGGTGCGTAACGGGCTGGCGCGCGAGGACCTGTTCTTGGTCGTGCATGACTTGTTCCTGACGGAGACGGCAATGTACGCGGATATCGTGCTTCCTGCAACTTCTTCGTTTGAAAATACGGACTTCTACACGTCGTATTGGCATCATTACGCGCAATTGCAGCAGCCTGTTATTGAGCCATATGGGGAAAGCAAGTCCAACGTCGAAGTATTCCGGCTTCTGGCCCATGGCATGGGCTATGAGGATGCAATGTTCGATGACACGGAAGCGGACATGATCAGGCAGGCGCTCGATTTCCCGGCGAATCCGTACCTAGCGGGCATTAATTATGAGCGGCTAGAACAGGAGACATTCGCCAAAGCGGACGTAACGCCCGCGTTTATCGAGCAGTTGCCGACGCCTAGCGGCAAAATCGAGCTTTACTCAGCTGCGATGGAAGCAGACGGCTATCCGCCGCTGCCTACTTACACGCCGCTCGTAGAAGACGGGGATTACCCGTATCTGTTTGTGCCAGCACCGAACCATAACTTCTTAAACTCGACGTTCTCCAACAATGAGAAGCATGTTCGCATGGAGAAGCTGCCCAAGCTATTCATGAATGCGGCGGATGCAGCGGCTTCGGGCATCACAGATGGCGATATCGTACGGATCTGGAACGAACGAGGCGAATGCGAGATGGCTGCATCGGTAGGGGAGACGGTGCTGCGAGGCGTCGTTGTAAGCCAAGGCTTGTGGGCGGATAACGGGAATGCGAAGCATTTTGTTAACGCACTGACGCCAGACCGGGCTGCCGATATGGGGGGCGGAGCGACGTTCTTCTCCGGTCGGGTTCAGGTGGAGCTTAAATAGCTCGATATGAGAAGGCTGGCACCGATGCGTGCCGGTCTTTTTTTGTGCCAATCGAACTTTTTCGAAGGACAGAACCAATATCTGCTGGATGTGTATTACAGCGATAGAAGGGGAGTGCCAGAGATGGGGAAGTGGACGGGCATAGGACGGGGATTAATCGTCCTGTCTGCGATTGCCGTACTTGCTATGCTGCTAGTATCATGCGGTGCGAGCACGAAGACGCCGCTAGATTACAAGGATAAGGTGAGTGGCGTTGATCTGGGTGCGGAGAACAAGGAATTTGCCGAGTGGGGGCTGACGGAGCAGCAAGTGAAGGAGCATCGGGGGAAGCCGCTGCGAAGGCTGAAGGCAGACGGTGAAACGGTTATTTTGGAATATGCGGATTATCAGTACAGCATCGTGAATGGGCATGTCGCTGGCTATACCCTAATGCCTAAGCATAAGACGGCCAAAGGGCTGCAAATTGGCGATCGGCAGAGCAGCATCGCGGAATCGTATGGAAAGGATTTCTATGCAAGGAAGCAGAAAAGTAATGAATTGATTGGATACATCGATAAGCAGCGGGAGCAGGTACTCGAGTTTGTTATTTCGAGCGACCGGATTGTTGCCATTATCGTATCGGAGTTTGGCATGTTTCGTTAGTGTAACGGGATAAGCGAAGCTAAAGCTTGGAGGTAGGCGTGATAAACGACATGGAAATACAGCCCTTGCTGCAGCCGATCATGGAGGGCGACGAGGCGGCTTTTCGCCAATTGTATCATTTGGTCCATCCGCATATTTACCGTACAGCCTATTTTCTAGCGGCAAATGAGGGCGATGTTAACGATATTGTAAGTGAGGTATATATGGCACTGTTCCAAGCGATTTCTTCCTATCAGGCCCAGCGGCCTTTCCGGTCATGGCTCAATGGCATTATTGTGCGGCAGGCAAGCAATTGGAAAAGAAAGCTATGGCGTGCGATGCGGCTGAAGGCACGCGGGCAGCAGCTATGGATCGGCGATCCATCCCCGGCCCCAGAGGAAGGGTTATTCGCAACAGAGGAGCAGCGCGAGATGCTCCAGCATGTGAACCGGCTATCCGCGAAGCTAAGAGAGGTTATCGTGCTTCGGTATTATCAAGATTGCTCCTATGAGGAGATAGCATCTGCGCTAGGCTTGCCTCTTGGCACAGTCAAGTCGCGGCATCATGCAGCGATAAGCAAGCTTCGCCAGGCGTTAGGCGAGGCTTGGGCCGTTGATCGGGAAGGAGGCAAGCAGCATGTCCATACCTAAGCAGTTGAGCGAAGCCTACGAACAGCGCGCGCTGGAGCTTGTCCCTCCAGAGAAGCAAGCGGAGCAGGTGCTGCAGCAATACAGGCGGCATATGGCTAAGGCGGGGTCCCGCAGGGCGTCGAGGTTAGGAACCGGTTCAAGGCGGCTAAAGCCAACGTTCATAAAGGCAGCCGTAATTATTGGCATCGTAGGTGTCCTGTCCGGGTTTGCCGACTATATGTGGCTCCGCATTAGCGACGAGCGGGTAAGCATCCGGTATGAGGAAGGCATCCATCATGCAATGGACGCATCGACGCTAGTTGCACTGCGTGAGCGATTGCAAGAGGTGAGGGGGCAACTGCCTGTGGGTGGGCAAGCAGTTGTGTACGATCCGGTTATTGGAGAATTGTTCCCCCAGCTTGCCAAGACGCCGATTCTGAAGATATCGAACCCCATTTTGATAAGCGATTTGCGTACATGGGAAGGCGTGCTGGAAAAAGAGGTCGGCAGCTATGCACTTCCTAAGGCTGCCGATGGGCGAGCGTTAACCTTCATTGGCGGCAAGGAGGAAGGGGCGTTTGGGCCAAGAATGACGGAAGAGGATCTGGCGCTGCTGCCCAAGCTGAAGCGGGAAGCGTCGCAGTCTGGAAGTGCGTGGGAAACCATTGCGCCGGCTAGCGGAGGAGATGCGCGCGATAACTCATTCCCCCAATATACGGCGGTTTATCAAAATGAGCGCGGCGATCACATCGACATTGGGATAGAGCTTGTGAGCGAGCAAACGGACATTCGCATGGTGAATGGAGGAGGCTCGAACGAAGAGGAGACGATTGAAGTAAACGGAGCCGCTGCGATCTATATAAACAATACGTTTGTTCTAGCTAGTCATTCTGGACAGTATAAATCCATTCAGTGGCTGGAAACGAGGGAGAACAGCACGATCGTTTACAGTGTGGGAAGCGAGTCTGTTGCATTGCCCAAGGCAGAGCTTATCGCGATTGCAGAGCGAATGGCTGAGCAATAGCAAGGGCAGTAGCGTAAACGGATTCCCGTTAGTCAATCACATGCTCAAGAGGAGGTTAAGCGAGTGGTTCAATCACGCCTGCATTCGCAAACGCATCAGGAAAAGGCACAACGAGCGCCACAGGCGCAGACGGCAGCAGCGGGGCTGGCAGGAGCCGCCCGTGCGCCGCGCATTTCGATAGGGCGGCACTACATGACAATTGGTTTTGCCTTGTGGTTAGTTAGCGGAATTTTTGTAGATGGGTATGCGCATAACCATAATGTGCCTGAGTCATTTTTCACCCCGTGGCATGCGCTGCTCTATTCTGGTTTCCTAGCATCGGCGTGCTGGATGGCCTGGTTGACCTACGAATCGAAACGAAAGACTGGGCTTCCTTGGTTGAAGGCGATTCCCGATGGCTATAGCGTTGGTTTAATAGGCGTCGCTATTTTTCTCCTCGGTGGGTTAAGCGATATGATGTGGCATATTATTTTCGGCATTGAGCAAGATATTGCGGCACTGCTGAGCCCCTCGCATCTTATGCTGCTGGTGGGCGGGCTGTTAATTCTTGCGAGCCCGTTCCGTGCTGCATGGAATGACGCGGGGTTGGCCAAGCCAACATGGCGGGTATTCACGCCCGTGCTGTTGTCGGTTGCTTTTACGTTGGGAATCGTTAGTTTCTTCTTGATGTACGCATGGACGTTTCGGTATAACTTGGCAGGGTTGAAAACGACGGAGTGGTACATGAACCAGTTCTATTCTATGCACATTATGGAAGTGAACGCGACGCGCGGCGTAACGTTTATCATACTGAATACGATTCAATTCATGCTCCCTGTATTTCTGCTCATTAAGCGGTGGGTGTTGCCTAAAGGCACTATTACGGCATTATTCACGGCACTTACTGTTATGATGAGCGTGCTGGATGGTTTTGAAAATTTCCCTGCAATCGTAATCGGCTTCGCCGCGGGCATTGTAGCCGATGTGCTGTATCGCTTGATGCGCCCAAGTGACCAGCGGATTGGGGCGATGCGGATGTTCGCGCTGGCCGTGCCGATTGTATTATGGAGCTTTTATTTCCTTGTGCTTGAATTAACCGACCGCATCGGCTGGGATACGGAGCTGTGGACCGGCGCGATTGTTAGCGCTGCGCTCGCATCGCTTGCACTGAGCCTGCTGTCGGTTCCGCCGAAGATGCCGGATACAGAGCAGCATGAAGCATAAAAGGAGTTGGCGCAAGCAAGGCGTGTTGGCCGCTGTCTTAGGCATGGCGTTACTGCTCGGTGGCTGCTCGGGCAGCAGCATGGGCAACGTCGATATCGATCCGCCTACCCGCGGTTTGCTGCACGCGCTCCAACAGGGCGGCATGGCGAATGTGTCGGATCACGGTTACAAGGTGGAGGTGTTGGCGGTGGACGGCAACAAGCCGCTAACAAGTGGCACCGATATCGCGCTGTCGTTGCAAGTGCGGGACCGTGCAGGAAAGCCGGTGCAAACCTTTACAGAAGATATGACGAAGCTGATGCACCTGATGGTCGTAAGTGAAGATTTATCCTCATTCACACATATTCATCCTGATTATGTGGGCAATGGATTGTTCAAGGTGACGGCGAACTTCCCGTTCGGCGGCGATTTTCTGCTCATACAGGAGTTTATGCCGGATGATCAGCCCGTTACGGTAACTAGGGAGTGGCTGAACGTTGTTGGCGAAGGCCATACGGACCAGAAGCTTGCTCCGCAGGAGCCGCTGCAGCGAACGGTCAGCGGCGTGACGGCTTCGCTGTCGATGATGCCAGACGCCCAATCGCTAGAGGCGGGGCAGATGGTGATGATGGAATTCCATTTGAAAGATGAGCGGACGGGCGAGCCTCTTGTATTAGAGCCGTATTTAGGCACGTCGGGGCATTGCGTTATTTTGAACGAGAATGGCGACCAGTACGTCCACACGCATGCGGTTACGGAGATGAGCCAAGGCTCGAATGTGATGTTTCATGCGGAATTCCCTGCGGGCGGGAAATACCGGGTGTGGGGGCAATTCCAATATCGAGGAGAAGTGGTGACGATTCCATTCGACATTGAGGTGAAGCCATGACTAGCAGCGACGGCATTGGCCTTGCCAGCAGCTTGCCTGTCCCGGTTCTAAGCGAGCGGTTGGTGAAGCTCTGGTCTGGCTATAAACCGCTAATAGCAGAGCTGCCTGTTGGCAGGGCGTTAACGAAAGAAGACCTGTTGGCGCAAGCGTTTCGCGTCGAGCAGAGCGGGAAGCTAGAGATGTATTACGCCCCGCACAACGAGCATGTAAACCCGGAAGCAACGGTGCTCATTATCGGCATAACCCCAGGCTGGACCCAGATGCGAATCGCTTATGAGACAGCACGCCAGGCGATGGCGGAAGGGGCCCCGGATGAAGAGATATTCCGCAGAACGAAGGAAGCCGCACGGTTCGCTGGACCGATGCGAACGAACTTGATTGCGATGCTCAACGAACTGGGGCTCCAGCATTATATGCAGATCGATGATTGTGCCGCTTTGTTCAAGGAACGCCAAGAGCTCTTGCATTCGATTTCGTTGTTAAAATATCCCGTATTTTTCGAGGGAAGCAACTATACAGGAACGCGGCCGCCGCTGTTGGCGAATGCGTTTTTGAAGGAACGGGCGCTATTCTTCATGCTTGAGGAGCTGCGTTCCTTAACCGGGCCTGCCTTAATGATTCCTCTAGGGAAGACGGTTGAGGGAGTGCTGCGGCTGTTGGCTGAGGAGGGGGAGCTCGATGGCGATGCATGCTTATGGGGCTTCCCGCATCCGTCGGGCGCGAATGGCCACCGCCACCGGCAGCTTGCCGAAGGGCGTGACGCCATGCGGGACATACTGGAACGGTGGTTTCAAGCCAGGGGATGAGGGGCGGTGCGGTGCCGTGGGTTTCTGCAAACACCGGATAATGGTATGCTTCATTGTATAGCCCCTAACTAGATTGGGCGTGACGATGAAGGAGTTACCCTAATGGAATCTACGGCCTGGCCCTATACATACGGATTAGCAATTGCTCTTGCCTTGCTAGCGGTTGTCTCCATTGTGTATCGAAGCTTGCGCAATGGCATCACGCCAATGCCATCCTCTGCACCAGTCCGGCGAGCTGTTGCAGCTGAGCTGAGCCGGATCGGCTCTCGTGGTACGCTTGTCGAAGCGGGCTCCGGCTGGGGCACCTTGGCGATGTACATAGCAAAGCAATGCACAGGATGGCGCATTATCGGCGTAGAAAACTCGCGCATCCCATACCTGTTTGCTAAAGCAGCCGCGTGTTTTATGGTTTATCGGAATGTAACGTTCGAGAGAAGCGACTTGTATGCGTATCCGTTTGGCCAGGTAGATGCGATCGTCTGCTATCTATATCCGGGTGCGATGGCTCGGCTTCGTCCATTGCTAGAGCGGCAGCTCGCCCCCGGCGCTTGCGTTATAAGCGTGTGCTTCGCGATGCCCGGATGGAATCCGGAGCGCGTCATTACGTGCCGTGATAGGCATCGGACACGCATTTACGTGTATAAAAACTAGCGCACATCGTTAACCTAAAATTTACAATTAAACGTTTTCATAAACGGGTTGGCTTTCTTGAGCGGAGTGTGTTATACTACAGATGCTCATAAATTAAAACCTTAATTCACATATTACAAAAGGTGAACATTTGTGCGATGCAACCTTTTGCAATATGTGAATTTTTTTCTTTATGATCAACATCACACTTTTTGGAGGTAATACACATGCAACAAGGTACAGTTAAATGGTTCAACGCAGAAAAAGGTTTCGGTTTCATCGAAGTTGAAGGCGGCAGCGACGTATTCGTTCACTTCAGCGCTATCCAAGGCGACGGCTTCAAAACGTTGGACGAAGGCCAACGCGTTGAGTTCACAATCGCTCAAGGCAACCGTGGACCACAAGCTGAGAACGTTGTAAAACTGTAGTACTCAGCTACCTATAGAAACAGCCCCGAACTTCGGTTTGGGGCTGTTTTTTTTCGAGTTCTTACAATTTAACCCGAGTGTGTAACAGCACAGATGGGAGTGGGATTAGAGAAATAAGCCTGGCTTGCAACATTTTGATGGGGAGGCACGTTAGAATGGAAGAATCCATGCGACACGCATACACTACATCAAGACTAAGGGGAATGGATGATGAAAAAAACGATGATAGCAGCAGCACTTACACTAGCACTTCTTGCACCGCTAAGCAACGGGCATGCTTTCGCTGCGGCACCGTTCACTGATATTGGCGGCAGCAGTGCGCAGTCCCAGATTGAAGCGCTCCAAGCGCAAGGAATCGTGCACGGTGTGACGGAGGAGGAATTCCAGCCGACAGCTTCATTGTCTGGCGCGCAGGGCGTCTCGTTAATCGTCAGAAGCATGCAGCTTAGCTTGGCAGCGATCGATTTTAACCAAGCGCCAACGGCGGAAGGGTACTTCAGCAACGTGAGCAATACGGCTTGGTATGCGGATGATTTTGTTATCGCCAAAGCCAACGGGCTGGACATTCCGGCCGACATCGATCCGAAGCAGCCGCTGACACGCGAGCAGTTCGCTTATTGGCTCGTGCAGGGGCTGGAGAAGACGGGGCAGTATCCGCTGATCAAAATGTATATCAACATTAATGATGAAGCTGATTTGACCGTGGCTTATCAAGGCGCCATTCAGCGCGCGCTGTTGTATAAGCTGACGTCGCTGGACGCCGACGGCAACTTCAAGCCGAAGGCGATCGTAACGCGCGAGCAAGCCGCGGCGATGGTCTACGAGGCGGTACAATTCGTTGCTGCGCATAAAGATAGCGGAGCCGGGCAGGCGCCGACGGAGTAAGAGGGAAGTGAAAAGGGGATGTTCCTAGCCGCTTGACGGCTTAGGGACATCCCCTTTTTGAGGTGGAGCGCATGTGCGCTCCGGCGGACAGCCGGGATCCGAGCAGTTATGCTGCAAACAGTAGCAATCCAAGCCATTATGCTGCGAACGTTCGCGGTTCAAGTAACGGCACTTAAGCCGCTCCCATTGCAGTTCATACAATGGGAGCGGCTTAAGTGCCGGAAATGGGCGCTGTCATTGTATTTTGTACAATGCGTAAGGAAAGTTACTGGTTAAAAAGGTGGGAAATGCACGGTTAGGGCATTTTGCCATTGCACGAATTACAACAATAGCGAGTTATACGGAAGTGTGGGCGCTGTCTCATTGTATAAACTGCAATGACGAGGGCGTAGATGTTCACGGTAATGTGTGATTGGCCGCCAACGCACTCGGCACATCACGTGCTTGGAGCAGCGAGGTGTGCCGGTGTGTGAATCGATCGACGAAGCGGCTTTAGCCCATCACAGCCTACTTCTTCCCGCCACTCATAATGACGGAATCCTTCGGCAGCAGCAGTGCGAATAGCCCCAGCAGTGGTAGGAACGCCGAAAGTTTGATCATGTAGTCCACGCCATGCGTGTCGATTAAGGAGCCCATGACGACGGAGCCGAGTCCGCCCAAGCCGAACGAAATGCCGAAGAATAGGCCGGCGATTGTGCCAACATGGCCCGGCAGCAGCTCTTGTGCATAGACGATGATGACAGAGAAGCCCGACATCAGAATGAGACCGATGGCCAAGCACAGCAGCACTGCACCTAGCGGGCTAGCATACGGCAGCAGCAGCGAGAATGGTGCAGTGCCGAGAATAGAGAACCAGATGACCTTCTGCCGGCCGATCTTGTCAGCCAGCGGACCGCCGATGAACGTGCCGGCCATGCCGGCGAACTGAAGCGCGAAGAGGCATAGCTGCGCCCGTTCGAGTGGCAGATGGTATTTGTCCATGAAATAAAAAGAATAATAACCGCTCATGCTAGAGAGATACACGAATTTGGAGAAGAGCATCAACACGAGAATGCCCAGCACGAAAGCGATAAAGCCTTTGCTGAAGCGGCTGGCTGATGCGTTTGCGACACGGGCTTTGGCACGCGTCATTTCCTTCGTTTTGGCTCGATACCACTGGCCGATCTTCGCTTGGATTACGATGCCGATAACGGCAAGCAAGGTAAACCAGAGAAAGCCGTACTGCCCAATTGGGCTAATGATATAAGCGACCATAAGTGGCGCTAGCGCCTGCCCGGTATTGCCGCCTACTTGGAAAATAGACTGTGCAAAGCCTTTGCCTTTGCCGGCAGCCATATGGGCAACGCGCGAAGATTCGGGATGCAGCACCGAGGAGCCGACGCCGATGAGCGCAGACGACAGAAGCAAGTAGGCCAGTGACGGGGATAGCGCCAGCCCAATCATGCCGAGCAGCGTAAATACCATTCCCAGCGGCAAGAGCATTGGCATTGGGCGCCGATCCGTGTAATATCCAATTAAGGGCTGGAGAATCGAGGCCGTAATGTTTAGCGTGAAGGCGATCCATCCGATTTGGGCAAAGCTTAAGTGCAGATTCTCTTGAAACATCGGGAATACAGCAGGAACGACATTCTGCATTGCATCATTGAGCAGATGTGCCGCGCTCACGCCGAATAATACGGTCATGGCTGTACGAGTGGGATTGGTGGCGGTTAACGCCGTGGCTTGTGACATAAAGCGATCATCCTTTCATGTATCAGGTGCAGCTTATCATTTGTTTTTATGCTACCTGATAAGAGGAACCGATGCCATCGCGATAATTGCGGGAATCGAGCAACAATCACGGGTACGCAGCCGTCAGAGGAGGCAAGACTATCGATGCATATGCAAATCAAGCTGCCGCAGCTGGAGCTGCACAAAATCGTCAATCAGTTCGAGAACGTGCCTCATGCGCATGAATCGGACTATCAGCTGACGATAACGACGCATGGGACATGCCATTTTACGCATGAAAATAAGCAAATGGCGTTATCGGCCGGCGAGGGATTGCTGCTGCATCCCCGGGACCGGCACAACTTTCATATGAACGACCAGGCCGGCGTTATTATCGTTGTCGTGAAGGATGAGCGCCTGAAGCCATTGATGGATATTAGGCGCGACGAGCAGGCGATTCATCATCATTTTGCGCCGGCGGTTATTACACGTTGTTTTCGCCAGTGGACCTCGACGATGTTTGAAGCGGATGAATTGGACCAATTAGCTGCCGAAGAGACGGAGTTTCGGGTATTGGGCGACCTTCAAGGGCTGTTAGCGGATAATAAATCGCTGGAGGTTATGAGGCAGCATTCCCATTCGTGGGGCGCTGTTGATCCTCATATCGCCCGGGTGCTGGAATATGTTCATTCGCATTATACCGATCAGTTGGACATCGACTCGATGGCTGCTATTGCACTGCAAAGCCGGTTTCATTTTATCCGCTCATTCAAAAATGCAACGGGGTTCACGCCTTATCAGTACGTGCTTTATTTGCGTATGGAGCAGGCCAAGCAATTGCTAGCCAAAACCGCATATACCGTGACGGAAATAAGTTTTAGGCTGGGGTTTTCGAGCGCTAGCCAGTTCTATCGGGCATTCGAAAAATCAGTCGGCACGACGCCGGAGCAGTTTCGGTCTGGAAGTTAACTGCAATGACAATTATGCAAGGAGGCTTTGCTATGATGCGAGTGGTGCTATACCTCGGCGTTACGTTGGTTTCGCTGGTTAGCATGTTAACGGGAACGATAGGAGCTGCGGCAGGGACCGGAAACAATAAGGCGGTGGCCGTCCAGACGGAAGGCGCTACGCTTCCGAGCATCAGATCCAAGCACACAGTGCCGAATGCGGCTTTCATTCGAGGCGGGAGCTTATGGGCGAAAATTGCAGGCAAAGAGCGGCAGCTCGTGCCCGGAGGGACGGGAGCAGCAGCGGTTCGTTATCCGCGGTGGTCCCCTGATGGGCAATGGATCGCGTATACGAGGGGCGAGATGGGCAGCCAACAGCTGCGGTTGATCGAGATCAGCAAGGGAGCGGAGCATCAAGTCGTCAAGCCGGTTGATCGATTCGCTTGGTCGCCGGACAAGAACAGGCTTGCTTATTTGCAAAATGGCGTTTTGTTCGTGGTGGATGCTAAATCCCCTTCCAAGCCTACACAGATTGCCCGGGAAATGAGCAACTTCGCTTGGTTGCCGGACGGAAGCGGGATGCTTGCGTCTACGCAAGCTAAGATATTGGATGGGCAAAGCAACTGGACGCAAGTGCGCCTGCTTCGTATTCCGATATCAGCTACGGGCTCGGTTGGACCGGCTACAATATTGTACACGCTGCCGCAACAGTCGGATGATTTCTTCGCTGTAGGAACAAGCACGTTCAAGTGGTCGGCTAACGGCAAATGGTTCGCTTTCTTAGCGACGCCAACAGCCTCGTTGTCGGCAGATGGCAATACTTTATGTCTCTTGTCTGCTGATGGCAAAGTGTTCCGCAAGGTGGACGAAATGGTCAACCACGAGCAATGGATTCAGTGGTCGCCTATTGGCGAATCCTTGGCTTACATTGGAGGCGTTGGGCGAGAGGCAACATCCAACAAGCAGCTGAAGGTGCTTAAGGCCCCAACTTCACAGCCTGCCGCCTATACGCCGCAAGGGAAAGTGGCAGGCGATTTCTCATGGAATGGCGGCCAGTCCATCATCGTTTCGCAGACGGTGGAGAGCCCATTCAGCAATGATCCAGCAAAACGCATGCGCCCTTCCTTAGTAGCTGTTGATGTCGCAAGCGGCAAGCAGCGCCCTCTTACCGCCGGGGCAGCAGCAGTTGGCGAGTATGATCCGATTGTATTGCCAGGACAGCAGCTATCGTGGGTGCGATACGACGGGCTCAAAGCGAATGTTTGGGTTGCAGGCAAGGCTGGAAAACCAGGAGCAGTATGGATCAGCGGCATTGATCCCGGCGATAATTATTATGAGCAGTGGGGCTGGGACGCCGTGCTGGATTACGCGGGATGAAGGTTTCTCCATTTAGTGGACGTGGGGCATAGATTGGAGAGCGAGTCGCAGTGAGCTAGCCTTCGTCCTATCATTAGCGATATAATAGTGGCAAAAGGGGCGTCTCCGGAGCGGGCGCCCTATTACTTTCGAGAAGGAGTGGGGATGGATGAGTACAACGAATCGCAGCATACCAGGGCCTCCTCGTTTTGGCATAGCCGTGCATGCGTTAGTATGGCTGTCACAGAGCGGATGCGTCGTGTCGAGCGCTATGATGGCAGGCCAAGTGAACTCGCACGCGACTTTCCTGCGGCGCATTATGGTCCATCTCGTGCAAGCGGGCATGGTGGAGGCGAAGGAAGGGCGCGATGGCGGCTACTTGCTGCGCAAATCACCTGCTGACATTACGCTGGCAGACGTATATCTGGCCGTAAAATCGGAATGCGGTGCGGAGCAAGGGGCTATTCCGGATGGCGAAGAAGGCGGATGCGGAGCAGCTGGCCAGCAGCTAGACAGCGTGCTGGAGTCCATTATGGGACAAGCGGAGCAGCATACGATTGAATACTTGCGCCAATTTACGGTGGACGATGTGATGCGGCAGGTTGATTTTACGGCTTGTAAAAAGTAAGCGGCTGAATTATAATGTGCTTGTAATCGTTGCAGTCACTATTGGCTGCTTTTATTTTGTGGTTTACTGTGCTTGATTTCAGCTCAGTATGTACGAACACGTGAGGGGGCAAATGATTGTGAACGTCGTATCGATTATAATTTCAGCTTTGCTCGGATTGATGTTTTTGATGGCAGGCATAATGAAGATGTCCGGCGTTAAAATGCATGTGGAGAATTTTCGCAAGCTGGGGCTGCCACAGTGGTTCCGTGTGTTTACGGGATTTTACCAGGTCGTATCGGCAGTGGTTATTATCGTGGGCATCTGGGCGGACGGCAACGGTTGGTCCCTATGGGGCGGCTTGCTGCTGGCATTGACGATGCTTGTAGCAGCATTGGTCCATGTTCGTGCGAAGGATTCGGCCAAAGAAACGATGCCAGCGGTTGTACTTTTCATTCTGGCGGCCATCGTTTTGTTAATTAATTTGTAAGCAACCTAATAAGGACAGCAAGAGAGAGGAGTAAAGGTACTTATGCAAATTGAAGTATGGTCTGATTTTGCTTGCCCATTCTGTTATATTGGGAAACGCCGGTTGGAGGCGGGGCTGGAGCGGTTCGCGCATAAGCAGCATATTGATGTCGTCTATCGAAGCTTCGAGCTTGCGCCGGACGCTGACGTTCATATTCCACATGATGTGCATGACATGCTGGCATCGAAGTACGGCATGACGCGTGAGAAGGCGATTGAAATGAATGCGAATCTCAGCGAGCAAGCCGCACAGGTTGGCCTCGATTTCCGGTTTGACACGCTGGTGCTAACGAACACATTCGATGCGCATCGGCTATCGCATTTTGGCGCCCATTACGGCAAACGTTCGGAAGTGACGGAGCTGTTGCTCCGCGCGTACTTTAGCGATTCCAAACATCTGGGCGACCATGCGACGTTGGTCGATATCGCCGAAGAAGCAGGGCTCGATCGCGAAGAAGCGGCGGAAGCGCTGAAATCGGGACGATTCGCAGATGCGGTTCGAGCGGAAGAGCAGGAAGCGAATGAGTTGGGCGTACGCGGCGTGCCGTTCTACGTCATCAATCGCAAGTATGCTGTGTCGGGCGCACAGCCGCCAGAGGTATTCCTGCAGGTGTTGGAGCAAGCGTGGGAGGATGCGAATCCGATTCAGCTCGTGAATACAGGCAGCGCACCTGCCGGCGTATGCACGGATGATGGCTGCGCCATCGATGGAGTTGGGGATGGCGATGGGGAGAAGCCTCGCGGCTAATCGGCAGCAGCAAATTTAGAATAGAGCATAGAAGATGGCTGTCCCATAGGGTCCCATAGGGTCCCATAGGGTGGTCTTCTGCTTTTGCCTCGATATGGCGCACATAAAACAGCTTCGCTTGGAGATGGTAGCAATAGCAGGCATCTTATAGCGGGGAGGTGAGGGAATGAGCCGAAGAAACCGCAATCGGTTACTCGTGCCAGAGGCGCGCCAGGGCATGAATGCATTTAAAAGCGAGGTCATGCGGCGCGAAGGCTATGCTGTTGATCCATCTCGGCCCGATGACGTTAAGTACGAGGTTGCACAATCGCTCGGCGTTCCGCTCTCGCATGGCGATAACGGCCAATTGACGACGGAATCTGCTGGACGTGTCGGAGGCAAGATCGGCGGCTCCATGGTCCGCGAGATGATCCGTTTGGCGCAGCAGCGGTTGGCTGAAGAGCCGGGCGAGTAGCGGGCGAGCAAATGTGCGGAATAGGGCAGAGAAATCTGCCCTATGTGTCTTAGCGTAGGCGGTTGGAGCAAATTGAGCAAGAAATAGCCCATGCCATTGCAGAACGTGCAATGACATCAGCCGTCTATCCCTCCTGCAAGTGGTCTGATTGTATCTGGTACAATGGCAGCAATGCATATCGTGCTAAAAGCGAAGTTTGGGAGCAAAGAGGCGAGTTCTCATTGTACAGACTGCAATGAAGTGCCGCTTTAAGCGACACCTGCCCTACTCCCATTGTACAAAGTGCAATCATGCAATCTTGCATGCTGCAGGCGCGGCAAGTATCGCAGGTGTTGGCGTCGCATGCTGCAGGCGTGGTGGAGTGGAGTATCGCAGGTGTCGGTGTCACATGCCACAGGGCAAGTGCCGCAGGCGCAGGCTTGCCATCGCAGGTGTCGGCACCGCTGCAAGCCGCAGCCTCGCAAGCGACAGGCTTGTTTAAGCGCCATAGGCAGCATTATGTAGTGGTGGCGTACATGCGCGCCATATAGCCACCAAGCATGGCATCCCCAAAAAGCACCCTCAGCATCAGGCCGATATAACCCATCTGGGTTAGTCGAGCCGTGATCCTAAGGGTGCTTTTGCATAACAGCTTCTCTAAATTACTTCACAAGCGCCTTGAGCGCATCGTCGATGATTTGTTGGTTAGCGATGTAGCCGCTGTACAGCCAGCTGCTCGATGGAGCAAGCTCGTAGAGGTGGCCGGCTTTAACAGCCTTCAGGTTCTTCCACGTGTTCTGGTTCAATGCGGAATCTGCAGCTGCTGTGTCGCTGTTGATCAGGAAGATATGGTCCGCGTCCAGTTCAGCCAGTTTCTCAGCCGAAATCGCATTCCAGTTTGCCTTTTGGTCAGCAGGCAGCTCTTTTACAATGTTTGGTTGTGCCATGCCCAAATCCTTGTACAATACTTCGCCGCTCGAACGCGTCTCGTCGACGATATAGAATTTGCCGCCAACCAGCCAGAGAACAGCAGCAGATTGATCACCGATCGCCGCTTTTAGCTTACCTTTGGCTTCGGTTGCTTTTGCCTCGTAATCTGCAAGTTCTTTAGCCGCTTCGTCCGATTTATTCAGCAATTCGCCGATTTTGGTGAGAGCTGCGCGCCAGTTGTTATTAACTTCTGCGCCTAGAACGTATGTTGGAGCGATTTTGCTATATTGGTCGTAAAGGCCTTTCTCAACAGCTGATTCCAGGCCGATGATAATCAGGTCCGGAGACAAGCTAATAACTTGCTCGACTGGCATATCCCAACCGAGTGTTGGAACTCCTTCGAGCCCGCTCGTTTGCAAGTAATCTTGAATGCCGTTGGAAACCGACCATTGCGCAACTGGTTTTACGCCGAGTGCGACAAGATGGTCTTCTAGGTATGAGCCGAGAACCTTTTGCGGATTCGCTGGAATCGTTACTTGGTGGCCCATTGCGTCCGTAACAACTTTTGGTTCTGCAGCTTTTGTTTCGTCTGCTTTGTTTTCATCCGTTTTTTCCGTATCTGCGCCTTGCACCGTTTCAGTTGTGCTTTTGTCGCTATCCGACGCTTTTTCCTTATCGCCGCAAGCAGCAAGGAACATCGTCAGGATGAGAATTCCCATTAATAAAATGCTAAGTTTGCCGAATTTCTTGTTAAACATGCTGTAGTAGCCCCCTGAGTATCTGTAGTTGTCGTCATGGTGTCCCATGTGAATCCGCCCGCAGGCTCGTATTTCAAGTATCATGATAATGAGAATTAATATCAATGTCAATAGAACATGTATATAACCCATATAATTCTATTTTTTAAGGCTATGGCAGCAGCCGCTTCATAATTTGAACAGATAAATCCTCAAACACGGGACGATGAACCGGCTGTGCATCGATCCGCTCCCCATTCTCCAGCCGAAGCCATGTCATGAACGGCCGATCGTCTTCATAGAGCTCAATCAGGCGCGCGCCGCGCGGCATATCTTCTTGCCCATAGCCACTGAAGCCGGTCGCACGGCCATAACAGAGCCGGATGCCATGCAGTGTCCCCCAATAATCATTGAGATGGTCATGCCCGACGAATACGCCACGAACATCGCCACGCTCTGCCATCGCTGTGAACATGCCCGAGTTCAGCCGTGGGCTGCCAACTCCCTCATAGTTAAAGCCATAGCAGGTGTGAAAATCCCATAACTGCTGAAATTCCGGCAATGGAATATGGAAAAAAGCAAGCGCAGGCAGCGGAATTCCGCCGTTGGCAGCTGCTCTCTGCTTCGACGCCTGAACATACCAGTCAATCTGTTCCCGTGAAATCCAAGCGGCAGCCCCGATTGTGGACGGCGCGTAGCTGCCGGAATCGAGCATATAGAGCACAGCGTGAGCTGTGCCATCTTTTCCGATGATAGGCAAGTCATAGTTGCCAATTCCGCATGCAGCTTGCTGCAACGGTACGGCACAGCCCGGCAATCTTTGTGCGGCTGTTGTCATTTGCTCTTTCGTAATTCCTGTCTCGGCATCATGATTGCCGAAGACGAACGCCCATGGCATATGCCGGTCTGATGCTGCAGCAACAGCGTTCATGAAAGCGGCGCGATGGTCTTGAACGTACTCGCAGTGAATCATATCGCCTGTGAATACGATGAGATCGGGCTGCTCTTCCACAATGATTTGATCCATGAGAACGCGGCTGCGGGCATCGTTAACCTCGTCATTTTGCCAATGCAAATCAGTGAATTGTACGATGCGAAATGACCCATCCGGCCGGAAGCGTAAAGGTTGCATAGCATTCTCTCCTTAAAGTCACGTTCTATAAGGTATAGCCGTGGGATGGATTTATTCGTTATTCCAATGGCACGGAGCGGAACTTTAGGTGAGGCCCTTTGTTGCGTGGCAAATGCGTTTATTGTAGAAATTTGGCTTGATTTGTTACAGCAATCATTGTTTTATATAGAAGGTTTTACCTATTTATTAAACGAATAGAATAGCATGGCTGTATAAAAAAGGGGGGTTCACCATGCGCCAAAAAGAGAAAAAGCGGCTGCATGCTGCTATGCTCGTTGCTGCATTGTCACTTGCAACTGTGTTGTCCGGCTGCACCGGCAGGGACCAAACCATAGAGAGGGAGACGGCGGAACTCGCACCGGGGCAACAAGAGGGAGCGACAGGAACGATGGCAACGGCAGCCGATGGATCGGGGCAGGCGGCTTTATTGCAAGCCCAAGATGTAGCCGACGACTTCTGGCAGCCGTCGACGCCAGCGGCGGAAGGGATGAATGAAACGCTGCTGTTGCAATTGGAAAGCGTGGTGAAAGCCGAACACCAGAGGATGTATAGCTTGCTCGTCATCCGGCATGGCCATGTTGTCGTCGAGCAGTATTACCATAATCGAAGCGCAGAAGACACGGCAGGCGTGTACTCGGTGAGCAAAAGCATCCTATCCGCGTTAACGGGCATCGCGATCCATGACGGCCTGTTCACGAATGTGTATGAGCCAGTTGCCGGCTTGCTGCCGGAGGCGGCGGGCGAAGCGTTGAAGCAGCCGCTGGCTCTTAAGCATTTGCTAACGTTGACGGGAGGCTTGGGGGCGGTTGATGCGGACTTTAGCGCTTTTTCGAGAAGCCCGAACTGGGTACAGCATGTCGTCGAGCAACCGATTACGGATAAGCCGGGCGCTGTATTTGGCTATAATACGGGACTAACACATTTGCTATCAGCAGCGATTACGAACGTTTCGGGGATGTCTACTGCTGCTTATGCTGAACAACATTTGTTGGCCCCGTTAGGGATTACGCAATACGCGTGGGACCAGGATCCTCAAGGCATTAGTGTTGGGGGGACGGGGGTGTCAATGCGTCCCCGCGACATGGCGAGGTTCGGGTACTTGTATCTCAAGCAGGGCCAGTGGCAAGGGCAGCAGCTTGTGCCGAAGGATTGGGTGGAGGAGTCGATTAAGGATCAAGTGAAGCCGGACCGGGCTGGGGGATATGGCTATTTGTTCTGGCTTGGAACGGTGAAGACGGCTGATGGCGCTAAGCACAGCAGTTTTGCTGCGGAAGGGTATGGCGACCAACTGATTCTCGTCGTTCCGGATCTCGATTTGGTTGTCGTCGTCACGTCTGATCCTGACTCGAGTGAGGAATGGAAAGCGCGTGAGCTTATCGATCGGTATATCATTCCGGCAATAGAAGTAGATACGGTGAAAGAAGCAACGCCTTAGCGCCCATGCGCCAAAACAATGTGCACCTGCTGTGCGTGAATCGCACAAGCTGCTTTTTCTAGCGATGCATAGGGTAGCTTGAGGTGAGCGATATGCATGCCAAAACGTATAAAAGCGCCGCAATCTGGGGCAAGAAACGGGTGTGCCGGTATCTCGCAAGCGATGCCGTGCTGCAGCCGCTTGTGCCCCAAACTAGGGCGCTGACGATGAACCATTTGCAAGAGATGCTAGACCAGCATGCCGTTGTATATGTGAAGCCAGACATTGGTTCGATGGGCATTGGCGTGAACAAGCTGGCGCGTTCGGATGGCGGGTATACGCTACATGCAACGCAGTGGCGCAAGCAAGTGAAGCACACGTATGCGAACCTTAAAGATTGTTATAAGGCATTGAAGCGGCGCAGCGCATCGCCGATGATTATTCAAGAAGCCGTTGCCATCGACAGCGTCGGTGAGGGCAGCCTGCCCTACGACATCCGTGCGATGGTGCAGCGCAAGCCAGGCGGGCCGTGGACGTGTACGGGCTTCATGGTCAAGGTCGGGGCGGCGGGGCGTATTGTGACCAACTATTATCAGGGCGGACAGATTTGGACCCTAAACCGATTGTGGCAAGAAAAAGGGTACGACGATGCGCGCATCGTCTCGAAAACAGAAACGCTGGCTGCTAAGGCGCTGGAAGTGGCCCAACTGCTGAGCCGCAAGAAGCAGGGCATGCGCGAGATGGGCATCGACTTCGCCTACGACCGTGAAGAGCGGCTGTGGGTGCTCGAAGTGAACTCGAACCATCCGCAGTTTCATCCGCTCAAGCGGATTGACCCGGCCGCCTATCGGCGGATGATGTCGTTCGCCAAAGCTTATGGGCGCCATGACGCCCAGTAGCGCGCTGCCCGCAGCGTGCGGCAAGATACTGCATGGCGCGGTCTGGCCTGCTCAGTGTAAGGTGTCCCAATTGCCGAATAGGTGGAGGGATGCCTTTTTGGCATGGAGAGCGAACTGGTGGAATAGGGCAGGAAAACCTGCCCTATCGATTCGCAAGCCCCTCGCCCAATTGTTCCTACGCCCGGTGCAGCTTATGCTACAATAGGGGCATATCACAGAGGAACGGATGAGAGGCTCATGGTGCCGAACAAGACAGATTACATAGCGGCGGACGGTACGGTTCGCGATGACCGAATTGCGAGGAGAGAGCTGCTGTACAGCGGGCCGAAAGGCAGCACGGTGGAGCGGCTTTATTTGATGTCTGGCGGAAGTGTGGTTTTGAAAACGACAGCTGGCATCGCGCAGGCGGCGAGGGAGGCCAAGGTGTACGGGAAGGTTGTAGCGGCACTGGCTGCTCCCTCGATTTGCCCGCAGCTTCTGGCATACGGAGAGGCAATAGCCGACGAATCGGCATCGTTACCCGACAGTAGCCCAGAATCCGGATTGGGACCCGAGGCAGCGATTGGCGCTGTGCTCGAGCTAACATCTAACGCGGCATTGCCCTGCGAAGATACACAGCGTGCTTGGCTCGTATATGAAGATGTAGGTGAGCTAGACCATAGGTTCTCGGAGGGTGCAGCGTTAGAGCTGATTGGCCATATGGCACGTTGGCATGCACTGCCGACTGGCGCAATGGCACTTGGCCCCGAGCGGGGACAAAAACCCGATTATGTGGAGATGGCGGCTGACCTGCTGACGGAGCTTGGTTGGGATTGGCGGGGTTCAGTAACGTCTGCGGATACGGGCAATGCGCACGAAGCAAGTGAAGAACCGCTCGTTTTCGGCGTAGCGGAATCACTCGTTCTGCGCGTATGCAATGCGATGAAGCAAGCGCCGCCGGTGATCGTTTACGCGCTATGCCATGGCAATTTGCACGCGGGCAATTACGGGACGGCGGATCGCCGTGGTACATGTAGCTATGGCGTGGACGTTAGCACAGCTTTGCCTGTTAATGCTGCTCCCCCCGCCGGAAGCAACGCGATTTCCCCCGTTAGCCATAACGCCAAGACGCAAGCCACCAGCGATAACGCCAGCTTAAGTGCCGCAGGAGCATCCGGCAAGCTCCGCGTGCTGGGCTGGGGGCATGTGCATCGAAACAGCCCTTATTGGGACTTGCATCATGCGATCGATATGGCGCATCCGTTGTTTCCGCGCCAAGTCGACGATGCAGCATGGGAGCGGCTGCTGACGGCATATTGGGAGCAGGCGGCAGAAGGGCTCGTGCCGAAGAAGCTGGAGGCGTTTCTGCGCGAGTACAGCCTTTTTTCAGCTGTGTTCTCGCTCTGGATGCTTCGCCTTATCGAGCAGGATCTTGCCGCCTCAGAAGGCGGGCCGTGGACGAAGGAACAACTGCTTCGCCAGCGGGAGGAGACGCGGGAAGCGTTTCGGCGCTGTGCCGGTCGAGTCTAGCTGTTATTTTACATAAACTGTTAGTCGACAGGGAAAAATAGAGCCGCTTGCAAGTCTAGGCATTCGAGCCTGGGATCGGGGGCGGTTTCTTGAGATGAAAGTAGGTTGCAGGGATGGGGATATCGGAATGGGTCCAAATGTTAACGGATGAGCATACGCTACTCGATTTGCTGGAGAAATACCGGTCGTTCGGACCGCTCCCAGGCATCGGTCTAACATTTATGAAGTCGTTCGTGCCGCCGCTCCCAACGCTTGTTATTGTGGGGGTAAACGCGGCGGTGTACGGATTATGGCTAGGTTTTCTTTATTCCTGGCTAGGGCTTGTGGCGGGTTGCCTGGTTACGTTCGCGATCGCGCGAAAAGTTGCCGGACATCCGTTTCTGGAACGGTACGCACAGCGGAAGAAGGTGCAAAAAGGGCTCCAGTGGGTGCGGCGCAACGCATTTAGCTACGTGTTTGTGTTAAGCATTTTTCCCGTCGGGCCATTCGTCGTCGTCAATATCGCAGCGGCAATTGCGCGAATGCGGTTTCGCTCGTTCTTGCTCGCTGTTGGCACGGGCAAAGCTGTGATGGTGTTCGCGGTGTCGCTAGTCGGCCACGATGTAGGCAGGTACTACCGCAACCCGGCGCTGCTGTTATATGTGGTGCTGCTGGTGGTGCTGTCACTCGTCGTTATGAAGCGAATAGAATCCCGGTATTTGCGCAGTGAGGCGGCACGCAATAGCGCTGGAAGCGACGCAATAACCGATGTAAAAGCGAAGTGAACACATAAAGATACAATCGCATGAAGATATAAACAGACAGCCGCGAACAAGCGTACAAAAGGGCAAGGAGGCATGGGGATGGAGCAGCCGGAACTTAAAGAGCAGCAGCATGCGCTAGACCGAATCACGGAAACCTGCCTGTTGGCAGGCAAAATCATGATGCAAAACGGCGGCGAAACGTATCGCGTGGAGGACACCATGATGCGCATTGCTGCTGCCTTTGGCAAGCCGGACTCCCACAGCTTCGTCACGCCTACCGGCATCTTGTTCGCGATTGATGGCGCTGCGCCGGTGACGCGGCTTATTCGCATTTCGGAACGGTCGACGGACCTGCATAAGGTAACGCTCGTCAACGATATTTCCCGCCAGATTGGCAGAGGGGAGCTGTCCCCGAACGAGGCCTGCCAGCTTTTGCGCAAGGTCGAGGCGGAGCAGCCGGAATATCGTTCGTGGCTGCAAATCGCGGCTGCGGCGCTCGCGAGCGGCTGTTTCCTGCTGATGTTTCAAGGGACGCTCGCGGACTTCTTGCCAGCGCTCGTGGCAGGCGGCTGCGGGTTTGCAGCGATGCTGTTGTTTCACCGCGTCGTGCCGGTCAAGCTATTCGCGGAGTTTCTAGCTTCTGTAGTCGTCGGCACATTATCGTACCTGTTCGTCCAGACGGGGCTGGGGCAGGAGCTGGACCGCATTATTATCGGTTCCGTGATGCCGCTTGTTCCTGGCTTGCTTCTGACCAATGCCGTTCGCGATTTGATTGCGGGGCATCTCGTGTCCGGTTTGTCGAAAGGGGCCGAAGCGTTTCTGACAGCGTTCGCTATCGGTACGGGCATCGCGTTCGTCCTGTCGGTATATTAATTGGTTTGAACAACGATGCAAGGGAGGCGCGGGACAATGGCAATGGCGATGGCATATATGTTACAAGCAGGCTGGGAGTGGACCAAAATGCTGCCGCTTGCTGGACAAGCTGCGGCTAGCTTCGTGGCTTCGGCAGCGTTCGGGATCCTGTTCCACGTTCCGCGCAGGACGCTAGGGCAATGCGGGCTTGCCGGCATGGTCGGTTGGATCATTTACGTCCTGCTTGATGCCCAGATTGACGCCGTCCCGGCGACGCTCGCCGCATCGCTCGCTGTTACAGTCATCGCCCAGCTGATGGCCCGGCTTTATAGAACGCCTGTTATCGTGTACAGCGTAGCAGGCATTATCCCGCTCGTGCCCGGCGGAGTCGCGTATGACGCGATGCGAAGCGTCGTTGAAAACCGTTATGATGATTCGCTCCCGCTAGCGGCCAAAGCGTTCATGCTGTCTGGAGCAATCGCGATCGGGCTCGTGCTGTCGGAAGTTGTCAATCCGGTGCTTACCCGATTGTTGAGCGGAAGTAAACGCTCCCAAGGTTAGACGGGGGTTTCACGAATAGGCCGGCGCGCATATCAAAAAAGTCCATTGACACCAATTATTAACGATGGTAAAGTTGCAAATAGCTTTAAATTACCGAAAGGAGGATTACGACATGATTAATTTTATTCATCTCTCTAACGCTGGAATGAACAATGGTCAATCGAAACGTAATCCATCCGCACGGGGCTAAGCTTAGACACTCGCACTTACCGTGGCGCATGATTACGTATCGTAATTATGCGCCTTTTTTGCACCGCTGGCTACGAACTGGTGTTCGTTGATGGCGGAGAGAAGGCGTATCGCACAATGGGGCGATGCGCCTTTCGTGTTTATGTTGGCGCTAGCGGATGGGATTGGACGGCAAGGAAAGGATGGGTTTGTCCCTATGTTAAACGTATTGCGAAAGCTAGGTTGGTTTTTCCGGGAACACCGGAAACGCTACGCGGTAGCTATTATTTTATTAACAATTGTTGGCTTCTTGGAGGTCATCCCGCCGAAGCTGCTCGGTTATGCCATTGATGGCATCCAGCAGGGCCGTCTCAGTGATGGCTCGTTTTATGCGGTCATTGGCGCTTGGATTGGCTTGACCGTCATTTGTTACTTTATGACGTATGTGTGGATGTATCAGCTGTTCGGAGGCGCGATATTGCTGGAGCGCCTGCTTCGTACGCGCCTGATGAAGCAATTTTTGCGCATGACTCCGACCTTCTATGAGCGCAACCGAACGGGGGACCTGATGGCTCGCGCGACCAACGACCTGGGTGCGATCTCGACAACAGCGGGGTTCGGCATTTTGACGCTTGTCGACTCCACCTTGTTCATGGTCACGATTCTGTTCATGATGGTCGTGCTCATCAGCTGGAAGCTAACGCTGGCTGCGCTATTGCCGCTGCCGCTGTTGGCATTGGCTTTGAAGTATTTTGGCAGCCGTATCCATGACCGGTTTATGAAAGCGCAGAATGCGTTCGGCGAGCTAAACGACCAAGTGCTGGAATCGGTTGCTGGCGTTCGTGTAGTCCGTGCTTATGTGCAAGAAGAGGCTGATCGCAGCCGATTCCAGGCGAAGACGGAGGAAGTGCTCGCGCGGAACATTGAGGTGTCGCGAGTCGACGCGCTGTTCGAGCCGACGAATAAGATTCTAATTGGGCTTAGTTACTTGATCGGCTTATGTTACGGGGGTTATCTCGTCTTCCACAGCCAAATTACACTCGGCGAACTGGTTTCGTTTAACATCTTTCTCGGGATGCTGATCTGGCCGATGTTCGCCATCGGGGAGCTAATCAACGTTATGCAGCGGGGCAATGCGTCCCTCGACCGCGTAACGGAAACGCTCGCATATGCCCCGGACGTGGCGGACAGCGAGCAGCCGAAGCAGGTCGCAGCACCGGATTCGATTACGTTTGATAACGTGACGTTCCGCTATCCATCCTCGGCGGTGGATAACCTCGAACAGGTGTCATTCCACCTTAATCAGGGACAGACGCTCGGGGTTGTCGGGCGGACTGGCAGCGGCAAGACAACGTTGCTGCGCCAGTTATTAAGGGAATACCCGCTGGGTACGGGCACGATTGCCGTCTCGGACACATCGCTGGAGCATATTGCCGTTGACCAAATGTTAGGCTGGGTCGGCTACGTGCCGCAGCAGCCGATTTTGTTCTCCCGTACAATTCGCGAGAATATCTTATTCGGGAAAGCAGAGGCGGAGGAAGCGGATTTGCAGCGTGCGTTGGAGCGGGCTTCATTCGCCAAGGATATTTTGTTCCTGCCCGAAGGGCTGGAAACGATGGTTGGCGAGAAAGGCGTTGCGCTGTCCGGCGGACAGAAGCAGCGGGTCAGCATTGCGAGGGCGCTTATCGCCAATCCAGAAATTCTTATGCTCGACGATGCGTTGTCTGCCGTCGATGCACGTACGGAAGCCGAAATTATCGAGGGCATTCGAACGGAACGAGCTGGCAAAACGACACTCATTACGACGCATCGCCTGTCGGCTGTACAGCATGCGGATTGGATTCTTGTGCTGGATGGCGGGCGCGTAACCGAAGAAGGCACGCATGAGCAGTTGCTGGAGCTAGGCGGCTGGTACAAGGAGCAGTTTGAGCGGCAGCAGTTGGAGGCGCTTGCGGAAGCATAAGCGAAAGCGAAGCCTCGGAGGCGGAGTAACGCATTTTAGATTGAAACTGCGTTAGCTATCCGTATGATCGAAGATCAAGTCACCCGGGCAAGCCGCTGGCCGGCGGTCCGGACGTATTTTAGATATAGAAATGAAGGTGTACACATTCATGCAAAACCAAGTGATAACGACCAAACCGGCAGGCACAGGCAAGCGGCTGTTCCGTTATGCCATGCTCTATAAGCGCAAAATCGTGCTGGCGCTCGTGCTATTGGCGCTTGCCGTATGTTCGGAGCTAGTCGGTCCATTAGTCGCGCAGCGGATGATCGACCAGAACATCCTCAGCATCGAGAAGAAGCCTTGGTATGAGGTGGCTGGAACGAGCGGCTCCGCCTCGTATAAAGGCAAGAACTATAAGCGGGAGGACCGGCTCCCCACTGATGGCCAGAAGGGCACAGAGGTTCGCATCCTCCAAGTGGGTCGTGATTATTACTTCATAGACGGCCACGTGGCAATCGACGGCGCACGAACTGTGGCCGACGGCACGCTGAATATCGTTTCCAAGACAGGAGAGAAAGCAGCTTATCCGGCGGTGAAACTGTCCAAAAGCGAGCTTTACAGCTTCTATAAGCCAGAGCTGCCTAGGCTGCTTAAGTCAGCGGGCGCTTACTTTGGCTTGCTCGTTATAGCGGCTGGGTTCACGTACGGGCAGCGCTTGCTGCTGTTAACGACTTCCAATCGAATCGTCCAGCGGATGCGGGAGGATGTTTTCGCCCACATTCAACGGTTGCCGGTCCATTACTTTGATAATTTGCCCGCGGGCAAGGTTGTTTCCCGCATTACGAATGACACAGAGGCTGTACGCGAGCTGTTCGTGGCGGTTCTAGCGAACTTCTTCTCGGGCATTATCTACATGACAGCGATACTAGGTGCGCTATTCCTGCTTGATCCAACGTTGGCACTCATTGCGTTGCCGCTCGTTCCGATTCTCATCCTATGGGTGGTTATCTATCGGCGGTATGCGGGCCGCATTAACGAAGCGATTCGCAGCAAGCTGAGTGATATTAACGGCATGATCAATGAGTCGATTCAAGGGATGCCAATCATCCAAGCGTTCCGCCGCCAGAAGAAGACGATGGCGGAGTTTGATGAGTTGAACAAGGACTACTTTAACCATGCGAATAAGCTGTTAAGCCTGAACTCATTTACGTCACATAACTTGGTGAACGTGCTTCGCAACCTGTTGTTCGCTATCACGCTCTGGCTCTTCTGGGGCGGTGAACTCAGTGCGTATGTAACGGTTGGTGTTCTCTTCGCCTTCATCGATTATATGAACCGGATGTTCCAGCCGATCGTCGGCATCGTGAACCAGCTCTCGAATCTGGAGACGGCGCGCGTTTCGGCAGGAAGGGTATTTGAACTGCTGGACCAAGAAGGAACAGACGTTACGGCTGGCAGCCTGCCGCGCAGCAAAGGCGAAGTTGCATTTGAAGGCGTATCGTTCGCTTATAAGGACGACGAGTATGTTCTGCGCAACATTACGTTTGAAGCGCGCCAAGGCGAGACCGTTGCTTTGGTTGGCCACACTGGCTCTGGCAAAAGCTCGATTCTGAATCTGCTATTCCGGTTCTACGATGTCGAACAGGGCAAAGGGAGCATCAAGGTGGATGGCACCGATGTGCGGGACGTTCCGAAGCAGCTGCTTCGCCAACATATGGGCATTGTGCTTCAGGATCCGTTTCTGTTCACGGGCACGATTGCGTCGAACGTTAGCCTCGATAACCCGTTGATCGGCCGTGATCGTATCGAGCAAGCGCTGCGCGACGTTGGCGCGTACGACATGTTCATGCAACTGCCGGGCGGTCTCGATGAGCCGGTAGTCGAGAAAGGCGCGACGCTGTCCGCAGGCCAGCGGCAGTTGATCTCATTTGCACGGGCGCTGGCGTATGATCCAGCGATCCTCATCTTGGATGAGGCGACGGCGAGCATCGATACCGAGACGGAAGCGATTATTCAGGCGGCGCTGGATGTGTTGAAAAAAGGCCGCACGACCTTCGTTATCGCGCATCGGCTGTCGACTATTCGGGGAGCGGACCAAATTCTCGTTTTGGACCGCGGGCGGATCGTTGAACGGGGCAACCATGACGAGCTGATGGCGCATAGCGGCAAGTACTATGACATGTACCAGCTCCAGCTTGGCGGTGGTGCTGCATCGGCTGAGGCGGGCGAGGCTGCGGTCACGCCTTGAAATAAGCGGTAAAGCCAACAAAACCCGCAAGGCAAGCGGCGCTTCGTTCAAGCGCACATACTTGGCCTTGCGGGTTTTGTTATAGGAGCAGCGGCTCGGGCAGAGGCTGTGAAGGTTCCTTCTCCGTGTCCGCCAGTTGCTGTGGCAGCCGAATCTCGATGCGCGTTCCGACGCCGACGGCGCTGTGGAACAGCATGGTGCCGCGATGCTGGGCTATGATTTGCTGCGATACCATGAGACCGAGCCCGTTGCCGTTGTCTTTGCTTGTGAAGAATGGTTCGCCAAGGCGCGGAAGGTCTTCAGCAGGGATGCCCCGTCCGGTATCTGAGACGCTGATTTCCACGGCGTCGCCGCTGTTCATGACATGGGCAGATAACGTGCCTCCGCTAGGCATTGCTTCCAAGCTGTTCTTCATGATATTGAGGAACACCTGCTTTAGCCGATTCGGCTCACAAATGAGGGCAGCACCGCTTGGATCAAGCGAAGCTTCGATCGTTATGCCCTGCATCGATGCTTCTGTCCCCAGGAGGAGCAGCGTATCACTCATGATCTGGCATACATCGGTATGTACATATTGCATTTTTTGCGGCTTAGACAGCACCAAGAAGTCGCTGACAATAGCATTGATCCGGTCCAATTCAGTAAGCATCAGGCCAAGATGTTCATTGCCCAGCTTCCCACGGCTTGCGCCGAGTTGAACAAAGCCGCGCAGCGTCGTGAGCGGGTTGCGAATTTCATGCGCGACGCCTGCTGCAAGCTGGCCGACGGCAGAGAGCTTCTCAGAGCGAAGAAGCCGTTCAGCGGTGATCTTTTGCTCCGTCATATCCCTTGAAATGCAGGAGAAGGCGACGATGGCGCCATCAGCGCCTCGGATCGGGGAGACGGTAATGCTAATATCGAGCTTGCGCCCATCCTTCGTATAACGTTCCGTTTGGAACCCATTAACAAGTTCGCCGCGCAGGATGCGGTTGCTCATCTCGGCATATTCTGCCTCCCGATCGCGTGGAACATAGGCAATGTGCCCCGTGGCTACCTCTTCTTCGCTCCAGCCGTACAGCTTCTCGAATGCGAGATTGACACGGACGATCCGGCCGTCAAGATCCCTGACGTGAACAGAGTCGGAAGTGTGGAAGATGAGCGATTCCAAATAATCTTTGGTCTCCCGAAGCTCACCCGCCGCGGACTTGAGCTCGCCTGTATACCGGCTTAAGCTGCGCCCCATATCATTGACATGGGAGATGAGCTGTCCGAACTCATCCTTGGCATGCATCGGGATCGGCGTATCGAAGTCGCCTTGTGCCATTGCATTGACCTTGCGCAGCACGGCTGTAATTGGCCGCATGAATACGCCGGCAAGCCAGTAGCTAGCCGCGAGCGTAAGCAGCAGAAGGCCAAGCGAGATGCTGGCATGCAGCAACAGCTGGCTGCGCAGCTCTTTGCCTATTGTGGCCATGTCGAATTGAATGCCGATGGCATAAGGATGTTCGCTTGCGACAGGGTAAAAGCTTTTGCGAATGGACCGGCCATCTTCGTCGGTATCGGCTGTGACGGTCTTTCCTGTTTTCACAGCTTGTTCGACAAGCGGTGCATCGGCTGCCTCGCTATATTGCGTATAGGTGCCGAAGATAACGCCGCGTACGTCCAAATTGTGAACGAGCTCGCCTTTTTTAAACTTGAGAATCGGCTCTTTCCCGAAAAACCGGGGATCGAGGCCGGCTATTTCTATAATCTCTGGCGTATCGTTCAGGATGCTGTGGATGATCGTTTCGGTGCCGTGCTCCTGATCAAAGGCAAGCAAAGGCTTGGCATCAATGAAAGGATTAATCATATAGTTGGTTGTGCCGTCGTAATAATAGCCCCACTTGTTAATGTGATCCGGATTGGATTTAGCAAAGTTAATTGGCCCTGACCAGAAGTTGTCGAGCCGCTGGCCCTGCGTTACAGCGGCATTGTGGTATTTGAATAGCTGTTGAAAAGCACGGTAAAAGTAATCCATCGACCGGGAGCTTAGCCCGATTTCCTCCGGATTCGAAGATTTTTCAATGATGATATCGTCAGGATGCTTGCGCCATAGCGAAATATCGTTGACGCCCAGCTCTTGGCTGAGCTTCACGAGCTGCTCGTTCGTCACTTGGCTAATGTCGGGGTTTAGTTGTTCCTTGGCAGCAATCGCCACGGCACGAAGCCGCTCGGCTAACGCCGCTTCAATCGTTTCTTGCGCGTTTTCCGCCGCTTTCACCGACAGGTTTACCTGATTGGCGATATGGGACATCCGGCGTTCGGCTGCGTCTTCGAGTTCGTCTTTGGCCGCGGCATAGTAAATTGAGATATTGAGCGTCAATATAATGGCGACTACCAAGGAGATGGCAATCGACAGCTTGGCTTTAATCGACACGTCATGCCCTCCTATTCAAGCGTTCATCTGCATGGCATGCTTGTCAGCAGACAATGCCTTAGTAGCCTATTCGACTAGATTCGACATTATCCTTCAAGGTGTAAAATGGTAACGGCTTCGCAATGCGGCAATCATTCCTGCTAGCTGGTCCGCATCCGGAAGGCGGAGCTTAGCAGCGGATTGGGCGATTGCCTCTGGACGCTGGCAAGCGCGGATGGCGCGTTTGACGCCTTCTGCGAAAGTGGCGGAAGCCTGTGTGCCAATCGAAGTCAGCTCCTCTAAGCTGGCGGTGCTGCCCGGCTCCACATGCGGATAGGTTTTGCCGCTAGGGGCGATATTTCCCGCCGCTTCATCATAAAAAGCGCGCACGGCTGCCGCTCGCGCACGGCCGCTGCCTTCCGCAACGACGAAGGCGTGCACGATGAGCGCTTTGGCTTGCCTGCGCTGGGCGATTCCACAAAATTTTAGCCCGCCAATGCTCAGGTCATAGTCGCCGGGGCAGTAAGCGCCGGCAATTTCGCCTTTGTCGACTTGTTCATTTACGTTCACGGATGCTAATGCCTGGCGGACCAGCGCGTACATTCGTTCAAAATCATGATTAAACCGGAGCCCAGCCTCATCTGTCCGTCCAATGGGGAGGATGAGCGATACGTTGACGACGCCCATATCAAGCGGTACGGCAGCGCCGCCTGAACTGCGTACAGCGGTTTGGACCGATGCCGCCGTGAGGCGCCCAATAGCAGCAGCTGCCTGCGGCAGCCGCGCATCTCGCTGGCCTAGAATGAAGGCGCGCGGATGGCGCCATAGATGGCAGATCGGCGGTCCGCCTTCCCCCGCTTGGCGGCAGAGCAGCTCGTCCAGCGCGAAAGCGTGCAGCGCATCGGTTGATTCGGTGCTTTCGTTCATTCGATCCAGCAGGAGCATCCCTGCGTAATCATCGTTGTTCCATTCCACCATTGGCGTCGTTTGCTCCTCTATTGGGGATACCCGTTGATTTATAGTGGTCTTATTTTACCTTATTTGACCCCTATGGGTAAGCCCTTCCAAGTGGTTGCGCTTACACGCTTAACGGTACTTTTTTACTTGCCAATTCTACATATAAAAAGAACCGCACCCCCGGGTGTATTCACTGTATAGCTGTGTTACGATACCCGAGAGTTATTGTTACAGCCTAGTCCAGTTGGGGAATCTACAGATAGGAGAAATTATTATATGAGTGCGACTGCAGCTTCAGGCGGCAAGGATCAGTCCAAGGAACTCAATTTGTTTCTGCTGACTTGGCCGATATTTTTAGAAATTTTCTTGTTTATGTTAATGGGGATAGCCGATACGTTCATGCTTAGCGATTTGTCTGACAATGCGGTATCCGGGGTCGGGGCTGCGAATCAGTATATGATGATTGCGCTGCTCATCCTTGAGGTGATCGGCAATGGCGCTTCAATCGTTGTAGCGCAATATATCGGAGCAAAGAACCATGAAGGGGCTTCACGAATTTCGGCGTTGTCCGTAACGCTCAATTTAATTGTCGGGCTCGTTATCAGCGTATTTTTCTTGTTCATGAGCGGCACGATGATGGAAGGCATGCACCTGAAAGGCGATACGCTAGACTACGCTACAAGTTATCTTGGCATTGTAGGCGGAGCGATATTCCTTCAGGCTATCATCAATTCGGTAGCGGCTATCGTGCGGGTACACGGGTATACGAAGGAAGCGATGTATGTCTCGCTCGGCATGAATCTGGTTCATATTATCGGCAACTACGTACTCATCTTCGGCAAGTTTGGCGCGCCTGAGCTTGGCGTTCAGGGGGCAGCGATCTCGTCTATCGTTAGCCGTGCGTTAGCAAGCATCGTGTTCTTCTGGTTGCTGTATCGTGTTATGAAGTGGCGTATTCAATTTCAGTATTACTTCAACTTGACGAAGGAATATATCGGTAAAATTTTAAAGATCGGCATTCCGTCTGCTTTCGAGCAAGTGATGTATCATGCTTGCCAGATCGTTTTCCTCTATTATGCAACTTACTTAGGCGATGAAGCATTGTCGGCAAGGCAATATGCGCAAAATATATCCATGTTCATCTACCTGTTCGCGTTTGCTGTAGGTGTCGGAACATCGATCATCGTCGGCCGCCTAGTTGGTGCGAATCGGCAGGATGAGGCGTATGTGCGCGTATGGAAAAGCGCATGGTCTGCGAGCATTGTGTCGGTCGTCGTCATTGCCATCGTTATCATTTTCCGCTATTCCTTAATGGGCATCTTCACGTCTAACGAGGAAATCATTAAGCTTGGGGCGCATGTGCTATTGTTCAGCATCGTGCTGGAGACGGGGCGGACGATCAATATTATTCTCATTAACTCGCTGCGTGCTGCGGGCGATGCCAAGTACCCGCTCTGGATCGGTATGATAACGATGGTCGGCATCAGCGTACCGCTTGGCTATTTGCTCGTGTTCAAGCTCGATATGGGGCTGCCGGGCATCTGGCTGGCTATCGCATCGGATGAATGGCTGCGCGCGATTATTATGTACTTCCGCTGGAAGTCCCGCAAGTGGGAGAAGCATGCGCTCGTGAAGCACGAGCCAGTGCATGGCGCGGCGGAAGCTTCCGTATAAGCTTGCTGCGGCACGGTAGTAGCCAGAGTGCGAGCCATTGCATGAAATGCAACGGCATAAGCCACTTCTTTATCGAACAACAGGGGTTGCCCCGTAAGCTAAACAGCTTACGGGGCAACCCCTGTTTTCATTCAAGGATTCACAGCAATAATGCCATACTTCTGGGGCGTCTCCGCCGTTCCGCCAAACCACATTTGGCCTGCACCCGCCATGACGCCTTGTGCATTCACGAACAAGCCCTTCTTGTCCTGCGTGCGCAAAGCTTCCTTCACCTGCCCGGTTACGATGGTATCGTACTGCGCGATGAACTGCCTGGCATCTTTCATTTGCACCGATTGCCCTTCAGCGAAGTTGACGCGGAGCGGATACAGCGCCAAGCTGGCGACCTTGGCGCGGTCATCTGCTGCAACTGCCAATTGGACTTGCCCGAACATGGCGTCGAATGCAGCCGCATCTGTAATGCCGGCAACTTCATAAGGATTGCTCGTCGTTTCCTCTGCCGAGGCAATGGATACTTCCGCCGATTGGTCCCCACTTGGGGTGGCTGCTGTGCTGGAAGCACTTGTTTCTTTCGAATAATCGGGCTTGCTTGTAGCGCCTGTCTTATCTGCTGTAGAGCTATTGCCGCAGCCAGCGATAAGCGCTAAACAGAGTGCAAGCAAGATGGCTGCTCCGACGGCTTGTTTGTGTGGTGCGCGATATATGTTCATAAGGGCCACCCTTTCCTATAAGTTGTTGCTAATACGGATTAGACGGATGTGAAGCAATAGAATGTTGCATGCCTAAGTTGGTTTATGAGTGGTTCTATAAGTAAGGATATCCAAATTTTTTTCATAAAAATCCCACGTGAGGGCAACCTATGCCAAGGTTATGATATGCACAATAGAAGTGGGGGAGCGGTTGGCGTGAAAGAGCTGAGTCCAATAGAGGAAGTTTCCCCAACAGTGAAGCCGTCTTCATCAGTGGCTGCTAATATTCAGTTTATTCAGCAGTTGCTAGCGTCCCCGGAAGATTTGGTTATTCGAAACGCCGCCACCGCCGGAGGAACAACATCCATTGCCATTGTATGTATCGAAGGCCTAGCGGATAAGCAATTCGTCCAGCGGCTTGTTCAAATGACAATGGAGGAGAGCTTAGCAGGCCCTTCTGCCTGGATTGGCGAGCGGCTTATGCTTCAGGAGATTAAACGATCAAGCGATTGGAATGACAGTATCCTGTCGTTGCTGACCGGGGACACGCTGTTATTTGTCGAAGGCAGCCCGGAAATTACGATTGTCGGGAGCAAAGGATGGAAAAGCCGTTCTGTCGAGGAACCGCAGACAGAGGCGCTTATTCGCGGGCCGCGCGACGGATTTACGGAGGATATTCGCACGAACACGGCATTGGTCCGCCGCCGCATTCGTGACCCGAAGTTGCGCTTAGAATCGTATCGTATCGGGCGCAGAGCGCAAAAGGAGGTCATCCTTGCGTATATTGACGGAGTCGTTAATCCCATGCTCATTCAAGAGGTTCGGCGCCGGGTCGAATCGATTGATATGGATGACCCAGAAGGCTCTGGCTTCATCGAGCAATGGATTACGGACAATACATTGACGCCTTATCCGCAAATATTGAACACGGAACGTCCGGACAAGGTAGCTGGGGCGATCATGCAAGGGCGGGTAGGCATACTGGTGGACGGTACGCCGTTCCAATTGATCCTTCCCATTACGCTTACCTCATTCATTCAATCGCCGGAAGATTATTATCAGAACTGGATATTGTCCAGCGTGCTGCGAATATTGCGCGTGCTTGCCGTGTTCGCAGCGTTATTTTTGCCGGGCATCTACATCGCGCTGCTGGAATATCATCATGGCTTGCTTCCCTCGAAGCTTGCTTTTTCAGTAGCGGGATCGCGCGAAGGCGTGCCCTTTCCTGCGGTCGTAGAGACTTTCCTGATGGAGGGCACGCTGGAGCTGTTGCGGGAAGCTGGGATTCGCCTGCCCAAATCGATTGGCCAGACGATCGGGGTGGTCGGCGGGCTCGTCATCGGCGAAGCAGCAGTATCGGCGGGCATCGTTAGCCCGGTGATGGTCGTGGTCGTTGCCGTGACGGCGATCGCTTCGTTTGCTAGCCCATCATATGGGTTTGCGATTTCAATTCGGCTGCTGCGGTTCGGCATTATGCTGGCGGGAAGCATATTCGGCTTGTATGGCATTGTCCTTGCGCTCATTATTAACTGCATTCACATCGTGAATTTGAAAAGTTTTGGCGTACCGTATACGGCGCCGCTTGCTCCCCTTCGGATGGACGATTGGAGCGACTTCATTCTGAGAATGCCGGTTAAGGCGATGCAACGCCGGCCGGATATTATGGAGACCATGAATAAGGGCCGCCAGAACCAACAAGAGAAAGAGGGGCGCAATGGATGAGGGAAACATCATTTGGGGAGCGTCCCTTGACGCCCTTGGAGATGAGCATGACGATTGCGTCTATGCTGATCGGCGTAGGCATTCTATCACTGCCGCGAGCGCTTGCGAAGGAAACAGTCGCATTCGATGGCTGGATATCCATCGTGCTTGCCGGCGGCGTTGCCATGCTGCTTGGCATGCTTGTCACCAAGACGGCGGTGCGTACAGGCGGACAGCCGTTTTTGGAATATGCCAGCTCCTTGATCAGCCGTCCGTTAGCTTGCGTGCTTGCTGTGCTGCAGGGCCTTTATTTTATGGGGTTTTGCGCGTACGAGACGAGAGCGATTGCAGATATATCCAAACAGTATTTATTTAATCGTACACCGGTGGAGTATGTGTCGCTCGCGTTTATTTTAGTTATCGTGTATGCCGCATCAGGCAGCCGGTCGGGCATTTTGCGGTTGAATGTGCTCTTCTTGCCTGCAGTGCTGTTGGTGGTGGGCATCGTTGTTCTTTTTGGTTACAGGTGGTTTGAGGTCGAAAATTTGCAGCCGCTAGTCGTAACTAGCTTTTCTGGAATCTTGAAGGGCGCTAAAGAGGTCATCTTCTCGTTGCTGGGCTTCGAAATCATCTTGTACTATATCGCGTTTATGGATAAGCCAGAGAAAGCGGGCAAGGCAGTTATGGCGGGAATAACAGTGCCGGTTGTGGTTTATCTTGTGATTTATCAGCTGGCAATCGGCATCTTTTCTAATATTGGCACAGTTAATATCGTGTACCCAACCATCGAATTAGCCAAAGAAATTAATTTCCCCGGCAATTTTTTCGAGCGATTCGAATCATTATTTTTTGTGATATGGATCATGACGGTATTCAATACGGCTGCGATGGGATTTGATTTGGCGACAGAGTGCCTAAGCTTTCTATTCAAGCGGTTGACGAAACGAGTCCGCATTGTTATCCTCGCGCCGATTATTTATCTGGTCTGTATGTTTCCGCAAAATATGTCGGAGTTTTCAATGCTCGGAACGTTGATCAGTTATTTCGCGGTAAGCTTCGGCATTACAATTCCGATTCTCTTGCTTTTATTGGGCAGGGGCAAAAAAGGGGCTGCAAAGCATGGCAACGGCAGCGCTTAGACGGCTGGCCTTTCTAATAGCAGGGTTGCTGAGCTTGCTGTGCCTGGCCGGCTGCTGGGATCGGGTTGAGATTGACCAGCGAGGCTTTGTTGTGGCGGTTGGCATTGATTCGCCGATGAAAGATCAGCAATCTGGTGATGGGATGGATCATGAGACGGAGGAGCAAGTCGAAGAGCCGACGAAGGAGAAAGCGGGGCAACTAACCAAACGTCCGCTCTATAGCGTCACTTACCAGATCGTAACGCCAAGCGGCATGAGAGGGACCCAGAATGGCGAGCAAATAAGCGGAAAAGCTTACTATCACATGGTCGTCCAGGGAAGCAGCATGGCGGCGATGGTTGCCAAGCTGGCCCAGCGTACGAGCCGTCCCCCTTTTTTCGAGCATCTTAAGGTTATTATTTTGTCTGAGGAAGTGGCGCGGCAGGGGGACCAATTCGCCAATGCCATCGATTTCTTCCTGCGGGAGAGCGAGATGCGCCGCTCCACACGAATCATGGTTACGCGCAGCAAGGCTGCCCAGATCTTGAATACCCATCCGCCGGAGGATAAGCTGCCAGCAACTTACCTAGAGCTGGTCTCCAGCAACACGAAGGAAAGCTCGCGCATTTTGCCCGAATCCCGTATCGGGGATGTGCATGAATTTTTGTTGAAACACGAAAGCTTCGTCATTCAAAATGTGAAAGATGGCAATCGGACGTTTTCAACGGTATCCGATGCCGCGGTGTTTAGCGGGCAGTCGAAGCAGTTGGTTGGATTTCTAGATGGGGAAGAGACAGCAGGGTTGAATTTCTTGCGAGGAGATATCAAAGGCGGCCAAATCGAGTTTCAGAATGGCAATGAGCTGGGGGTATTCGCGATTGAACGGATGAAACGGCACCTGCGTGCCTCGTTTGGTTCTAATGGGCTGCCTACGTTCAAGATAAACGTCCAGGTGGAAGGGACGTTAAATGAAACATCTTACACGCAGGACACATTGGCAGCAAGTACAATGCACAGCATGCAGGAAGCAACCGCTAAGGAAATCAAACGGCTTACCGAGAAGACAATTAGCAAACTGCAGCAGCAATATCACTGTGATGTGATTGGCCTAGGCTCTTATCTGCACAGAAAACACTACAGGAAGTGGCAAAAGCTTGCGCCACAGTGGGAGCAGGGCGAGCAGTTGTTTTCTAGCAGCCCGATTCAGGTTGAAGTGAAGACCGTCATCCGGCGGAGCGGCAATATTGATCGAACGGAGGGAGCGGAATGATGGAGCACTTGTTAGGGCGGCTGCCTTCGGGGAGGATTATGGCGAGCGCCATGTTATGCGTGATCATTCCGACGCTGTTTTACTGGGCGGGCATAAGGTTCCGCCAGTATGAGCCAACATGGAAAAGCCAGCAGGCAACGAATAATCCTAGCGCCCAGCAAAAGCCGGCGGAGGGAGCGCCTCCGCCGGCCGATTCGTAATGCCGCTATTCGTTATTCACCTTCGCGAACCGGCTTCACGATGCCATCCGCGAATTTCACTGCAATATGAAGCACGTTGATTTTGCTCCCGTCCTTGGCGCTGGATTCATAGAGGGTGAGGATGCCGACAGGGCTGCTCGCTTCCTTGATGGTGACGTTGAACGAGAATTTCCCCCACTCTGGCGCGCCCATGTCCGCCATGACATGCCCCTCAGCAAGCACATTGTGCCCGTCCTCGAAGGAATAGCTAAAGGCGGCTTCGAAGACGCGCGCTTCGCCTTTCACGGTGAAGGTTTTGCCCACGGTACTGTTCTCGGCAGGTGCAAACACGCGAAAGGCTTTATTCTCCGCGACAATGGTGGGTTTACCCGGTGCGGGCTTCGCCGGTTTCGTTGGTGCTGCCGGCTTGGTTGCCGGTTTCCCGGTTCCCGTTGTAGGGGATGGTGAGCCGCCATTATTCGCGTTGCTAGTGGCAGGGCCGTTGGCTGTTTTTGCAGGTGCCTGGCCGGTTGGCTGCGTTGGCAGTGGAGCAGGCGGCTCCGAGGGGCTTAGGCTTTCTTTATCGGCACAGCCTGCTAGCAGCCCGAGCATGAGCATTAGCGCCAGAAAGGCGATTCCCCATGTACGCTTGGTATGCCTCTGCAATCGTTCCATCTTTCGTGCCATTCCATCAACCTCCGATGTTAGACGGGCTATTTATTGCTGGCCGGCCGGCTTGGACTTGAAGCATTGCTGCTTTATATTCGACGCCGCGAGCCTGTCCGTTGTTGCGCTTAACCATAAATACGGGCTAAAGCCGCCATTTATGCTCATCTGCTATTTCATTATGCGCTAGGCAGCGGCTTCACCATATGCCGGTAGGCATGCCCATTAATCGGAACGTCCTTGTCCTGCACATAACCAAGCGAGTGGTAGAGCCTATGCGCCCGATCGTTCCCATACTCGACGTTGAGCGCGATTCGCTTATAGCCATGGGCAGCCCCTGCGTCCTCTGCAGATTGCAGCAGCGCCTTCGCGATGCCAAGCCCACGGTAGGCGGCAAATACGGCAACGGAGTCGATATAATACTCATCCTCGTCGGCTTCCTTGTCGATGGCAGGCATAACGCCGCCCTTTACGCGCCTCAGCCTTTCCCGAATCGGCGCATCGAGCGCCGCGGCGTCGCCGCCGTAGTAACAGAGAATCATGCCTGCCACTGCTTCTTCATGCACCGCTACGAGCACCTGGCTTGAACTAAACCGGTTGCCAGCTTGGAGAAAAAGCTCCTTTAGCGCTTTTACCGCCCCTTCTTTAGTTCCCTCCCCCGTTAATTGAAATGCAATATCATCAATCGCTTCGTAAATTAATTGGGCAACCGCCTCCGCATCTCCTGCTTCTGCTGCGCGAATATACATGATGCTTCACTCCTTCGTGATGTCCAATCCCTGCGAACAGAGGCTGTCCCTATTATGGTCTACATTATCCATATGATACAGGCGCCGGGGCGTAACGGCACCTTGGCCAGCGGGCTTGAAAAAATAGGCTATTCATTTTTGAATACTATATTGCAATGATGAATAGCTGGTTGTATACTGATTCCAGATCATCTATTATTTATTGAAGAATAGTACCCCATGTTGAATAGGTGGTGATGCCAATGAACGTGCAATTTAAAAAAGGCGTGCTTGACCTGTGCGTCATGGTGCTGGCCGCTAAGGAAGATCGCTATGGCTATGAGCTGGCCGTCACGATTTCGGGCAAGTTCGATATCGCGGTAGGCAGTGTATACCCGATATTGAACCGGTTGACGCAAGAGGGCTACTTTACGACCTACTTGCGTGAATCGCCAGGAGGCCCCCCGCGCAAGTATTATCGGCTGACGGAGGAAGGCAGGGCAAAGCTTGCTGCATTGACCGATGAGTGGCACATGTTTACGAAGGCAGTTAACGAATGGATTGGGGAGGGGCTATAAGATGACGACAGGCACGCAGTATTTAAAAATGCTGGAGCATGAGCTTAAGGATGTACCCGAGCCGCTGCGCCGCGAATGGTTAGCCGATTACACCGAGCATTTTCGCTTAGCGATCGAGAATGGGCAGCCGGAGGCAGACATTTGCCTGGAGCTTGGCGATCCGCGGGATATCGCTAGGGAACTGAAGTTAAACATGGGCATGGAGAAGGCGGTTAAGAGCGGAAGCCTGATGCAGCTGTCCAGAGCCATGCTGATTGGCACAAGCCTGGGGGTATTCAATCTGTTGTTCGTGCTGGCTCCGTTTATCGCCGTAATAGCAGTTATTATCTCGCTGTGGGCGGTCGTCGTTGCGCTCTTCGGCAGTGCGCTGCTTGCACTATGGGGCGGCTTCGTCCAAGACTCGCATAGCGGCATGGCAGGCATCTCGCTTGCATTGATTACAACGGGCCTCGGCATTCTGTTTGGTGTGCTGACGAAAGCGCTAACCCGCTGGTTTGTCCGTGGCACGTCCCGTTATTTGCAAGCGAATCGAAGGCTGATACAGGAAAGCAGCCGTTAATAGTGATCCAAACGATACGGAAGGAGTGCAATAGATGCGTAAATGGATAGGGATCGGCATTATTTTAATCGCGATTGGAGCGGCTGGACTGCTGTCGCCATGGAGTGGCTGGCAGGACGATTGGTTCGGAACCGTTCAGGTGAACGAGAAAACTTCGATTAAGGCGGAAGGCATCGAGCGGTTGAAGGTGGACACAGATAGTGAGGATGTGCGTATTGTGCCCGGTGGCGAAGGGGAAATCGTTGTCCGGTTAGAGGGTAAGGCAAGCGCAAAGCAAGAGCAGCGCGAGAAGCTTGATGCTGTCGCAAAGGATGGGACATTGAGCGTGAGGGCGCTCCAGCAGCAAGCCATAGTGGGCTTTAACATCGTCCGTCTCAAAATGACCATTGAAGTTCCGCTCCGCACCTACGAATCGATAACCGTTGATACGGACTCTGGCGATGTCGAACTGGTGGGCTTAGCAGCAGATGCAGTATTGCTCAAAAGCGATTCCGGGGACTTTATGGCCAAACAGCTTAAAGCCAAGACGATTGAGGCAGATACAGACAGCGGCGACCAAGTGTTTGAGGATTCGGAAGGCTCCCTTAAATCCGAATCAGATTCCGGTGATTTGCTCTGGAGTGCCAAAGAGCTGGCCTGGGGAGCGGACATTCGAACCGACAGCGGAGATGTTGCTTTCCAATTGGCACGCAAGCCGGTAAACGGGAGCGTATCTTACACCTCTGACTCCGGTGACGGCGTAATCGGGTGGGGCGCTGGAATCGTTGATAGCGGCGGCACGCTGAGCCAAACTTTTGGAACTGGCAGCCCTGCCGTGAAGGTGTTCACGGACTCCGGCGACTTCACCATGAACGAACAGCAATAAGGAAAGGCACACCAACGGGGATAGCCCCGGCATTGGAAAAGAGGGGCTCGCGGGCGTTCCCGCCAGCTCCTCTTTTCTTCGCGTCTAGCGCGGTGAAGCCGGACTAAGACTGAATGATGCCAATGACGTGGTCGAAATTGTTGCGCAATAAATCTGTTTCATGGATCATCAAATAAAGCCTGCCCCCGTCTCCCCACATCATGTTCGCGTTCACCATCTCCGAATCGATCTGCAACAGAAGCTGCCAACCCACTGTACCATCAGACTCCAAACATCGCACTCATCGCGCTCGCTCTTCGTTCAAGATCCCCTTGCAATTGGTCTGGATATCCGCCAATCCGATGATAAGGCTGTTCGGATGGATCGCAACTAGCGTTCAACTGCGTTAATAAACCCTGATAGTTAACGAGTTCTGTCGGCTGGGCATAATCGAATCCTAAACGGACGGCGAACGAGGATTCTGCAGGCGGGAGAGTAAGTTCAGTGAGATACGTGGTGCTGCTCGTTGGATAGCCGGCTTTTGCTGCCAATGGAGGCTCTCTTCTAACGAGGCTATCTGTCCCAGTGAAGTGAAATGCTCTGGCATGCGAATGAAGATGCTGTTCCTCGCTCAACAATGTGGCCGGATTGATGAAAAAAGACAATATACCCTCTTGGGGCAGCGGGCTGTCGATGTTATATGCAGCTAACTCCAGTAAATTCAATTGAAATAAGAAGGAGAACGCCTCGTCACCATCAACTGGCCATTGGAAACTCGCCGGAAGATCGGGATTCCCTCCGAATTTGGTGCATCCCAGTGCCAGTTCTTGTTCTTGGGCAGGGTGTAGTGCCATTCGAACGGAGGGTTTGATGGCTTGCATGATTTCATGGGAATATTCGGATAGCCCTAATCTGCTGATTATGCTGTGAATTTGGCCGTAATTCATGGATATTCCTCCAGCAGACAGAGTTAGGCGCCTAAGGCGTCATGAAACAAACTTCCCCCAAGCTGCTGGGGGTTTTTCGTCGGTTCATTAAAAGTATAGCAATAGCCAATTAAACAACAAAATTAAAAATTTCTAAATTGTGTCATGGAAACGATTGACTGCATATAAGTGTTAGTGTACTATCTAAGTAGAACACTGGTACAGAGAAAAGGAAAGAGGAGGCTGTTGATTATGAAAGCTTGGTTGGCTTGCTTCGGCAAAGAACTTCGGCAAGGGTCGTTCGTGATGATGTCCCAGCGCGTCATCGCTGGGATCGCGGTTGCTGTGGCTGGGTTATCGATTTATCTGGCGTATCGGTACGCAAGCGGCAATGTGGCTATGCTCTGGGGAATTATTATGGTGGGGATGGTCATATGGCCGGCATGCTATATGCTGTCTAGCTTGCAGCGCGAGCGCAAACGCGCGCCGCTCTGGCATCAACTGCCGCTGGCAGGCTGGCAGCTGCTGTTGGCCAAATATGCAGCTGCGATCGTGGAATGGTTCATCAGCCTTGCAGCGGCGACGGGCATGTTCGCATGGATGTACCATGTGGACCGGCCAACTGGCGGCTGGAAGGTTAGCACCGAGGACGATGTGGTGAATGCACATGATTTCGCGAATTGGCTGTTAGATTTGTTGGATGGCAAAGGGTATGTGATGCTTGCCGTATATTTGCTCATTGGAGTAGGGCTTGCCGTGCTAGCGGTATTATTCCATACGATCGCCTCGCTGCTAACCAATCGGCTGGGCAAATGGCGTTGGCTAGCGGCTCTCGCAATCGTGATAGCTTTTGTTTATCTGGATAGCCTCTTCGGGGAAACGAGCGTGTATGCGGCCATCTTCCAGTGGGGCGCTTCCTATGGTTCCGGAGACGAAACCGTCTATGTAACGGAGATGGTGTGGGGTGTAATCGAGATGGCGGTGCTGTTCATGATCCCTGCATGGCTGCTTGACCGAAAGGCAGAGGTAGAGTGATGGCGGACAATTTCTCGAATACCCAACCGATTTACTTGCAGATTGTGCAGCGAATTTGCCGGCAGTTAATTGCACAGGAATATAAGCCGGGAGAAAAGCTGCCCTCTGTGCGCGATATGGCTGTGCAGTACGGCGTTAATCCGAACACGGTGCAGCGGGTCAATATGGAGCTTGAACGCATTGGCGTCATTGAGAGCAAAAGGGGGCAGGGCATGTTCGTAACGAGCGATACAGGGCAGCTGATGGAGTTGCGTGAGCGGATTAAGGAAGAGCAGCTGGAGCGTTTTGCAGCGGAGATGAGGGATTTGGGGTATGCGGATGTTGAGATTGTTGAGCATGTGGGCAGTTATTTGAAACGCAGCCGGCCATCAGCTGGCGGCAGCGAAGGGGGAGTGCAGTAATGCAGCATTCAGCTCGTCCAATTATTTCATTCGAGAGTGTAGGCAAGAAGTTTCGGCGTAAAGAAGCATTGCGACGCATTAGCCTGGAGCTGGCGCCTGGCCAGATTATTGGCGTCATTGGGACGAACGGCAGCGGCAAGTCAACCTTGCTCAAGCTGATTGCGGGGCTGCTTCAGCCGTCATCGGGGCAGGTGCATGTTAATGGCAAGCAAGTGACACGATTAACCGCACGGGACGTTGCTTTTTTGCCCGATCAGGATGTGTTTTATGAGGAGTTTGACCTCGGGCGCACCGTTGATTTTTATGCCAGCGTTTATGAGGATTTTGATTTGCAGAAGGCGCATGAGTTGATGGAGGCATTCGGATTGGAGCCTCGCCAGCACGCGCGCCGGTTGTCGAAGGGCAATCGCGGACGGTTCAAAATCGTGCTAGCCCTCGCCCGCCGCGCCCCGCTGATCGTCATGGATGAGCCGTTATCGGGCCTTGACCCACTCGTGCGGGAGTCGATTATTCATTCGATCATCGCCAATATTGATCTGGAGAAGCAAACGCTCGTGCTATCGACCCATGAGGTGGATGAGGTAGAGCCGCTGCTGGACCGTGTTCTGCTTATCAGCAACGGCGAGCTGCGCGGATCGGAGACCGTGGAACAAATTCATGCGGAGTATGCGACGGGGCTGGTTGGGTGGATGAAGCAGCAGCTTGCCGGCAAGTAAGGGATGGGGCGGGCGGTGCAGGAATGGTTAGCGTAGAGAGAAGGGGGAGCAGGCTGGCAGCAGCTACTCCTCCCATTGAATTAGCCGTGGCTGTGCATCGAGAATAGATTCATATTGTTCCCTCCAGCCATATCGGCCGTCAGGGTCTAGGCGCATGTATCGTTCATATTTGGCCTGGCGATCCTTAGGATTCGACCAGCCATAATGCTTAAGGCGAAGCTGGGAAACTTGATTGGGCAATTGAAAAATATTGATGGGGAGGCGTCCGCAGTGCTGGGGCGTCTCTTGCCATTCATAGGTGAAATCGGGACGGTACCGCAGCAGGAAGGGGCGATAGGTGTCATGCGCCCGCCAATAAAAGTCTTCGCGGTAATGGGAGGCATCCCATAAGTCATAAAGCCGGAAGCAGTACATATCGGTGTCTTGCTGAGCCAATAGGGCGTGTACATCTGCCGCAAAACGCTCCTCGAACTGCTCGTCAGCGTCCAAGCAGAGAATCCATTCCGGCTGGGAAGCGACGGTCTCTGCCCATTGCTGTTTGCGCAGCTCAATTTCGTTGCCGAATCGCGATCTGGCGTTACGAATGAGCCGAACGGGAATTCCTTCGAGCTCTTGCAAGCATATAGCGGCAGTGCCGTCCTCGCTGGCGTCATCGATGATGACCGCTTCATCAATGTAGCGGCGGTGTGAAGCTAGAATTTGGCGGAGGTACCGATCGCTTTCATTGCGTACCGCCATAGACAGTGTCAGCTTAGGGCGCTGCTCTTGCAGGATGATGGAGGAGAGGGTGGAAGCTGACGTTGCACTATTGATGCGAAGGTTCAAATCGGCAGTCATTGCGGCGAAGGAGGCAACTGCTGGCGGCTGCTGGATGGAAGGTGGGGCATGCTCGCGCAAAAATGTTTCGGCGCCTTCCCGGTCTGCTTGCCGGTAAATATGGAATGCTGGACAATGCGTATCCACGAACAAAGGGTATCCAAGCGCTGCCGCGCGAATGCAAAAATGCCGGTCCTCTCCCCAGAAGGAAAGATTCGAGATCGGGCCAAAATGAACATTGCCCGCCAGTGCGGCTTGGCTAATTAAAGTAAGGGCGCCAAGCCCGCCTACTTCATAGAGGCCGGGGGTACGCAGCTTGTTCATGAAAGCGGCATAACGATGGGCTTGTTCTTCATTGGACAGCTTTTCCCCGCGCTGTTGTTCCCACTGGACATACTCGTCGCGCATCCACACTTGCGGCTGCGCAGCAGATTCAGGTTGCCAGCGCGTCCAGAAGATTTCCGATACGATCGGGCGATCCGCCGATACTAGCCAATGAACGGTGTCCGGGTGCAGCACGAGGTCGGAGTCGGCGAGCAGCAAGTAATCATATTGCGCCTCGCGGGCATGCGTGAGGAGGCTGTTTTTGAAGGAGGCAACTTTCCAAATGAGCGATTCGCTCCACTGATGGGTATATTCTGTGCGCACGTATGCTTCTTCGGATTGCGCAGGTATTGTTAGCATAGTGGCCGCTGGACCCGCCGCTTGGGCGAATTGCTGGAGCAGCTTGGAGCTGCGGGGATCGTCGTTGTCATCGATAAATCGGTAAGCAACGTCAATCCCATTCGTCCGCAAGCGGAGCAGGGCATGCAGAAATAACGCGAGTATGTCGGGCGATTGGCGGATGGGGCTGGCGATTAGCAGCCGGATCGGGCTGCTGGGCGGTGCCTGCCTAGTGTTTTCGGATGTGGCCATAAAGGACCCTCCTAGCACATGGTTAGGCTAGCGGTGGGCTAGCTTAGCCGAATAATCGTGACCGCTGCGCCTGCACTTCCCCCTAGTAAGGTAGCCAGGCCTAGCAGGCCGAATAGCTGCAAGGATACGGTTGAGTTCGCAGCTAACGTGACGACGACATCGTTATTGAAGCTTGCGGTGCTAAGGACGGGATTCACAGTAGATGCGGTGTTCGCAGCGCCGTTAATAATGAGGCGGGTGCCCAGCAGCAGCGCCGCAGTGAAGTTCGTTTGATAGGTAATGTAATAACGCCCGGCTTGCGCCAAGGTGAAGGTATCATTGGCTCCGTTGATCGTAATGCCCGTGCCAAGATTTTGCGCGCTTGGAAGCGGCACGAGCGTGCCTGCTAGGATGACGGCAATAACGCCGCCTGTTGTATTCGCGGCAAAGCCGGACACGGCCGTTACGTTAGGGCCGGTGTCACCTGTAGCGCCAGTAGCGCCAGTAGCGCCAGTAGCGCCAGTAGCGCCAGTAGCGCCAGTAGCGCCAGTAGCGCCAGTAGCGCCAGTAGCGCCAGTAGCGCCAGTAGCGCCAGTAGCGCCAGTAGCGCCAGTAGCGCCAG
>NZ_WSTC01000019.1 GCF_009789195.1 Paenibacillus sp. MMS18-CY102
CCCCCTCAAGATGAGATTTCCCAATTCGTAAGACCCCTGGAAGACGACCAGGTTGATAGGCTCGAGGTGGAAGCGCAGCAATGCGTGCAGCTGACGGGTACTAATAGGTCGAGGGCTTATCCTAAGCGTTTTGGCGAATGCCAATATCGCAACTTCGTGAGCAAGACAAAGCTAAGGATTCATCATTCGCATCCAGTTTTGAAGGTGTAACCTTTTTACATCTGGGCCCGTTGGTCAAGGGGTTAAGACACCTCCCTTTCACGGAGGTAACAGGGGTTCGAATCCCCTACGGGTCACCATTATTGACGCGGGGTGGAGCAGTTCGGTAGCTCGTCGGGCTCATAACCCGAAGGTCACAGGTTCAAATCCTGTCTCCGCAACCAATTCATAAATGACAAGTCGCCTAATTGGCGGCTTTTTTTGTTGTCATAATCGCATAAGCGTTGGTCAATATATGCTATTGACCCTGTAAGGGAGTAGGGCTACACTAACGAGAGAAAATGATAATGGATGGCATGGAAGCCAATTGCCCGAAGAGAGGAACCGATCACCATGAAACAACAAGAGTCGAGCCGGCGTCATGACAACGTTGTAAAATTCGGCTTGGCAATGACGGCACGTGTTTGGTATAATGCGCGGATCGATTTTGGAGCCTCTATGTTATTCGCAATTTTCAATGTCGTGTTAAACCAATTTTTTATGCCATTTGCGATACGTGAAGGGGCTTCAAATTTGCAGGTCGGATTATTATCTGCGTCACCTGCAATTGGGTTAATCTTCTCGCCATTGTGGGCGAGCTTAATTGAACGAAGAGGGAAACCACGGCCATTCTTTTTTATACCGAATACGATTGGCAGGCTGTTGCTCGTTTTGCCGGCGCTAATGCCCCATCCATCTGTGTATGTCATCACAGCGATAGCGTTTCAATTGTTAATGGGCATCCAGGCTCCTGCGTATGCGACGCTAATCTCCCGTATGTACCCAGGTGAAGTTAGAGGGCGCTTAATGGGCTATGTACGTGTGGCAATGGGAGCATTAATGATTCCATTAGCATATGTGGTGGGCAGTTGGTCAGATGCAGCTGGACCTACGGGACCGTTGCTAACGGCTGCATTGTTTGGAGCGGTATCGATTGTGATCTTCAGTACGATCCGACTGCCTAAGCAAGCACCGGTGGCTGTAACTATGCAGGAACAGAGCAAGCCAGCAGCCAAGTTCTCGATTTCGGAGCAGTGGAAGCTTGTGAGGGGAAACCGGATATTGGCTGTTTTTCTGCTGGCGACATCGTTCGCGGGGTTTGGCAATATGCTTGCTAATCCGCTCTATCAGATCATTCAAGTTGATGAGCTAGCGCTGACGAATGTGCAGATTGCTTTTGCTCGAATCGCTTATTATATTGCACTGTTGTTCACTTATTTGTTCGCTGGATGGATGATTGACCGGTTTGATATCCGTTATACGTTAATGGCCGGGATATGTGCCTATGCGATTGTTCCAATGTTGTATGGGCTGTGGGGGACGTATAGTGCTGTCATTATCGGCAATGGCGTTCAAGGCATGGGTGAAGCAATTTGGGATATAGGGATTTTGTCATTTATTTTCAGGCTAGTGCCGGGGCGTGAAGCGACTGTGTTCGGGCTTCATCTAATGTTATTCGGATTTAGGGGCACAATCGGCCCTCTTCTAAGCGCAGGGTTATCGGAATCAGTCTCGTTGACAGGGTTGCTGGTGGCAGCATCAATTTGCGGCTGGATTGGGACGATGTTATTCATTCTAGGCAGCAGGGGGAAAAGATTAAAAGCTAGTGGATAAGGTGATGGATACTGTGTTTGCTTGCGTTGGTTAAGGAAGAGCCAAATCTAGCAGTGAGCGTGTTGAATAGCCTTTAGCTGTTGTAAAAGCGGCGCAATGTTTGGCGAGATATCGCCTTGCATTGCGCCGCTTTTTTGACGGGGTGAAATGTAGTTAGCCAACAGTCACTTCAGGTTGCTCTTTGAGCAATAGGAGGTCGATCAACTGCTGTTTGGACACATTGCCGAAATAGTGAGTGGTGTCAATCGATTCGAGTGCAGCGGATAACGCGGATTCCTCATACCGGGTTCCTTGCAGCAGTTGCTCGACTTCCCCAACGTCGCCGACGCCGAAGTAATCTCCGAATATGCGAAGAGTGGCAATAAGCCCATCTTCGACATCTAGCCGAACATCGAGAATGCCAGCCTGGAATTTATAAGCATTTTGAATATTGCATTTGGGCGAGCGTCCATAGTTCCAATCCCAGTTGCGGTATTGGTTGTCAGCTAGTTCATGGACGGCCTTCCAATCGGCTTCTGTGAGCTCATATTGAGGAACGGATGCAACATCTGTGCCAAAAATATGGTTGAGCAGCTCGCTTCGGAATTGCTCAATCGTCATCGGCTCATGCAAAAACTCGGTGATGTTCGCAACGCGTGAACGAACAGATTTTGTCGCTTTGGAGGCGACTTTGATCGGCTTCACCTTCAGCGCGGAGGCAACATGGTCCATCTCCGATTGGAAAAGCAGTGTTCCATGGCTGAATAGCCTGCCGCGTGTTGCGAACATGGCATTGCCGGACACTTTGCGCTCTCCGATCTGAATGTCGTTACGCCCTGTAAGCTCCGCATTCACGCCGAGGCTCTGAAGCGCATCAATGATGGGCTGCGTAAATTTTCGGAAGTTATGAAAGGACTGGCCGTCATCTTTGGTCAAAAAGCTGAAGTTGAGGTTGCCTGTATCGTGATAGACGGCCCCACCTCCAGATAAACGGCGAACGACATGAATGCCGTGCTTTTCTACATATTCGGCATTGATTTCTTCGATCGTGTTCTGGTTTTTGCCGATGATGATGGACGGTTCGTTGATATAAAATAGCAGGTAGCTGTCAGTCATAGGCAGTTGCTTGAGGACATACTCCTCAAGGGCTAAATTAATGGCTGGATCAGTGATGCCGCGATTATCGATGAATAACATGGGTTCCCTCCTTGAATGTAATCGATAAGACGATGGTATCACATTCTGGGAAGAGGAGCGAATTATACAGGCCACTCCGCATCTAGTCATAGGAGCACGGGGTGACGTTTCGCGTGAAGCATAAGCAGTGGAAGGTGACTGTAGGAGTTAAACAACCAAATATGATATGCTAGGCAGCGGAGGGGTCCAGATGAATCGATCCGAAAAACAAAAACGGCATTTTTTGTTCGCAGGAGCTGAGCCGTCGCTGCCGATCTTTGTCGAGAGCATTGGTTATAATCCGACCCAGGAGACGTTGGAACGCAAGGATGGCTATCCTTGTTTCCATTGGTTGCAGACGGTGCAAGGTGAAGGGGTTATTGAGGTTGCAGGCCAAAAGCTTGCGCTGCCGGTTAACACAGGCATACTGCTTTTTCCGCATGTGAAGCATTATTACGCCTCTTCGAGCGATGAATTGTGGTCTACGGTGTATGTAACGTTCGAAGGGCCACAAGCGGCCGCTTTTGTAACGAAGCTGGGGTTCCGCCATTCCGAGTGGTTTCGATGGGACGAAGGCAATGAGCTGGGCGCCCATCTTGAAGGCATGCTCACTGCGATGCAACAGGCAGATGACCGGTCGGGGCTGGATGCGTCAAGCGGGCTTTACCGCTTTCTTATTCTATTAAAAAAATATGGTCAAATTCGGACAGGAGCTTCGCTGTTCCAGCATATGGAGAAGTTAAATCCGCTCTTGCAATGGCTCGACGGGCACTTTCATGATCCAGCGCTAGGGCTGCCGGAGATGGCGGAATGCCTAGGCGTAAGCGCACGATATTTGAATGTGCTGTTCCGGCGAGCATTTGGCATGACAGCGTATACATACTTGATCCGTCTCCGCTTGACGAAGGCCAAGGAGCTGATAAGCGGACCGGAACGCAAGTCCATTACCCAGATTGCACAACTTGTTGGGTATCGGGATGTTAGCCATTTTATCGCGGTATTCGGCAAAACAGAAGGCATGACACCGGAGCAGTTTCGTAAGCTTCATTAAGCTCTTAATCCGAACTCGAATAGGCAGGTTACCTCATATGCGTATGCTCCCAGTGTCTAAATGGCTTAATAATATGAAAATCAGGTCGAAGCTGTTTCTGTCGCTTGTATTGGTCATAGCGGTTCCAGTGCTCATTGTTGGGCTGATTCTAACGACACAGTTCCGTGAGAAAGCGCTGGACGACGCGGTTGCGCAATCGTTGAACAATGTTGACCGCATTAAACAACGGACGTCGGATCTGCTCACTATTCCAATTGATGTGTCTAATAGCCTGATGTATGATGAACAGCTTAAACGAATCGTGAATACATCGTTTATGAGCTCGGTAGATGTTTTTCGCGCCTATCGGGATTTTACGGCATTTCACAGCGCGATGGATTTGCATACAGAGATCAAGAGCATCCGGTTCTATATCGATAATCCGACGCTGCTCAACAACTGGGAGTTTATGCAGGCAGATGCGCCGGTACAGCAACAATTTTGGTACAAATCGGCGCTAGACCATTCGCTTGCCCAGTGGTTTTATTTTGATGATGAAACGACGGGCGGCACTAAATATTTAAGCTTAGTGAGGCGCGTAGATTTTTTGGAATACCGGACCAGCGGCGTTTTAATTATTTCGCTCAATCGAACGGAATTGACATCGATGCTTATGAATGAGCCGTTCGATACGATGATTATGGACGAGAACAACTATATCGTGGCATCGACTCGCCCCTCGGATGAGGGCTTGAAGCTGGCTGACGCTAATATTTGGAAAGTGCTTGGCTCTTATAAAGATGGCACCTATGATACGGAAGTAGAAGGCAAGCGATCGAAGGTCGTCGTGAAATCGTTGCATCCATCTTCAAGCCGCAATGGGCTGCGAATCGTTTCGGTGATTCATATTGATGGCATCGTCAAGGATGCGAACCGAATCGGCATGCTCGGGTTCATCATTATGTCTATTGGCTTCATTATTGCCGTTATCATTATTTCGCTAGTTTCGAAGCTGTTGTCTAATCGCCTGCTTGTGCTAAGCAGAGAGATGAACAAGGTGACGACTGGCAACCTGAACGTATCGTTGCGTATCGATGGGAACGATGAGGTGGGCCAGCTGTCGCGCCAGTTCAACGGCATGATGCATAGCATTCGCGATTTGATGGAGGAAGTGAAAGAGTCGAATCGCCAAAAAAATATGCTGGAGATCAAACAAAAAGAAATTAAGCTGCGAATGATGGCCAGCCAGATTAATCCGCATTTCCTGTTTAATGCGCTTGAATCGATTCGCATGAAGGCCCATATGAACAAGCAGACGGAAATCGCACAGACGGTGAAGCTGCTCGGGACGCTTATGCGCAAAAACCTCGAAATTGGCGGATCGAGCATCTTGCTAAGCGACGAAATCGAAATTGTGCGTTGCTATCTGGAGATCCAGCGATTCCGATTCGGCGAACGGCTAGCATTTGAGCTTGATATCGATCCATCGTCGTTATCTATGAGAGTGCCGCCGCTCATCGTACAGCCACTGGTGGAGAATGCGGTAGTTCATGGGTTGGAATGCAAAGAGGAAGGCGGCTGCGTCCTTATTCGAACGCATGTGTCAGAGGATGGAGAAACGCTTCTGCTAGAAATAAAAGATAACGGGCAAGGAATGGACGAGCAGCGGAAACAGCAATTGCTTGCTTCCCTCGAAGATATGGAGGATCGTGAAGGATATCGGATCGGCATGCGAAATGTCCATCAGCGATTAGTGTTAACCTATGGAGAGGCTTATCAGATGACACTAGAGACCGATCCCGTGAACGGGACTTACATTGGGCTGATGCTGCCAACGGGGAGGGATTCCTTTGTATAAAGTGTTAATCGTAGATGATGAGCCGGCGATTCGGGAAGGAATGACGACGCTCATTACTTGGGAAAACTATGGATTCGAGGTGTGCGGCACGGCTGCTAACGGTCGTGAGGCGCTGGAGAAAGCAAATCGCCTAGAGCCTGATTTGATGCTGGTCGATATCCGGATGCCGGGCATGACAGGCCTTGAGCTTATTGAACAGCTTCGGGAAAAGGACGGCCAATGCCACATCCTCATACTTAGCGGGTACTCTGATTTTGATTATGCCCGGAAAGCCATTGGCTATCGCGTTGACGGATATATGTTGAAGCCGGTCGATGAGGATGAGCTATGCGAGAATTTAGAGCGGATTCGTGACAGCCTTATTACAGAGAAAGAGCAGCTGCGCCGGCATGAGGCAGATATGGCTTGGCGGAACGAACAAATCATCCAATCTGTCGTAACCGGAACGTCTGGCGAGACGTTGGATGAAGCGATATGGCATTCGATTGCGAAGCGGCTGGGTTTGGAGGGGGATAGCTTTCAAGTGGTGCTGGCAGAGCCGGATATCGATGAGGATGGCGATCTGGGGCGCATCGGATTGTTGAAACGCAAGTGGAGCAGGGAGTTAAAAGCGAACAATCAGGGCTTCGTGTTCGGCATGGAACCCTATATCGGCATACTCATGCGATATGATGCCGAAGCTGGTGTTGGCCGCCAATTGCCGATTCGGCCGGACGACGGCGAAGATTTTACCGTATTTATATCCGTTGGGGAACCGGCAGCATCCTTCCAGCAAATCCATCATTCCTATGAGACAGCATTGGCAGGGCTTAAACGCCGTTTCGCGCTTGGTTCAGGTATCGTTTATGCGGCAGATAGCAACGGCATTCATAAGCAGCGGTTACAGGAGGATAACGTCCAGCAAGAGCTGCCGCTAGAGGAGCAAGCGGACCAGCTGTTCTACGCGCTCGATATCGGAAGCAAAGACAACGCGGAGCGGACGGTGATGGCAGTGGCCCAGTGGATGAAAGAAGCACGGTTGGATGAGGAGTATGTGAAGTCGTATTTTGCACAAATGATGTCGGCAGCGTTCGGGAAGCTCGCGCTCGCGAATCCGAAAACCTATACGTCTGTCCAATCTTTCGCGCCTGCGATTTCGGATATTTTCCGGCAGAAAAGTTTATCGGCTCTCGTTGAATATTTGAATCGAACGATGGAGCAGACCGTTCGTTACGCGGCAGAGCGAAGCCCCGAGACGATCGTCAAGCAGATGGAAGAATTCATGCGCCGCAACTTTAGCGAGAACCTGAAGCTGGAGACGATGGCCGAGCTATTCAATTACAATAGCGGTTACTTAGGCAAGCTGTTCAAGACGCATACGGGCGATTATTTCAATACGTACTTGGATAAGGTTAGGATTGAGAAAGCGAAGGAGCTGCTGGCGCAAGGGCTTAAAGTGCATCAAGCGGCAGAGAAGGTTGGCTATGCAAGCGTTGATTATTTTCACACGAAGTTCAAAAAATATGAGGGTGCATCGCCCTCGGCGTTCAAGGGGCGCCCGTCGTAGCCTTACCGAACGTCCTGATTTTCATTCATGTTTAGCCGCTTCGGCATTCCATCGCGAATGTTGGGGCGGTTTTTTGCATATCTAGAATCTCTAATTTGTACGGTATTTCATGCCGTATTTGTCGGGTAGGTTTAGAAGCAGACCATAGTGTACCATTAGGTTACAAGCTAATGAAATCGCTTACAGGAAAGTCAACTGAGGCGGATGCCATAATAATGGCCCTCAACACACAATCGAGTAACTTGGGAAATATAGAGAAGGAGGGCTAGCATGGAAGCGATAACAATGAACGAGAAGAAGCCTGCAGGATCGAAAAATAAAGGCTTTTGGTTCAGAATGGTGCAGCAAAAGTATTTGTATTTCATGACCATTCCATTCGTCATTTGGGTATTCGTATTTAGTTATCTGCCGATTTGGGGCTGGACGATGGCGTTTCAGAAGTTCAGGCCAGCACGGTCATTCTGGGATCAGGATTGGGTAGGCTTCAAGCATTTCGTGGACTTATTTAACGATGATCGATTTTACCTCGTTATGCGCAATACGCTGGCAATGAGCTTTATGAGCTTGATTGCAGGGTTCACGATACCGATCTTATTCGCCGTATTGCTGAATGAATTGCGCAATCAAGTGTTCAAGCGCTTCGTGCAGACGATATCTTATCTTCCCCACTTCGTTTCGTGGGTCGTCGTCGCCGGCATTGTTACGAAAATGCTTTCGATCGACGGGGGCGTCATCAACGACATGCTCGTCGGGCTTCATATCATCGATAAACCGATCGTGTTCATGGGCGAGGGCAAGTACTTCTGGACGATCGTTACTTCTTCAGATGTATGGAAAGAAATGGGATGGAACACGATTATCTATCTCGCAGCCATCACGGGGATTGACCCGGAGCAGTATGAAGCAGCGCGCGTCGACGGCGCAGGCCGCTGGCGCCAGATTTGGCATATCACGCTGCCGGGCATTCGGACGACGATCTCGGTATTGCTCATTATGTCGATCGGCCATTTGATCCAGATCGGTTTCGAGAAGCAGTTCCTGCTCGGCAATCCGCGAGTCATCGACTACTCGGAAGTATTGGATCTCTATGCACTGAATAACGGATTGGCGCTGAATCGATTCTCATTCGGTACGGCGATCAGCATCTTTAACTCCGTCGTAAGTGTCATCTTGCTGTTCGTTGCCAACAGCATATTCAAGCGTGTGACGAAAGAAAGCATCATGTAAAGGAGGATGCCATCTATGGGCAAGCCCAAAAATAATTACTTCAATGCGACGCTCAGCGATAAGCTGTTTGATGCAGCAAACGTCCTCGTGATGTGTGTCGTGCTCGTCGTAACGCTTTACCCGTTCCTGAACGTGCTGGCAATCTCATTCAATGACTCGAACGATACGGTTCGCGGCGGATTAACGATATTCCCGCGTGAATTCACACTTAAAAATTATGAAACGATTTTTGCTTATCAGGGCTTGGTTACGGGTTTCTGGAACTCGGTGCTACGGACAGTAATCGGTACGCTGCTTGGTTTGCTTAGCGGTTCGATGTTAGCGTACTGTCTCGCTCGTCCCGACTTCCAAGCCCGCAAGTTCGTATCGACCTTCTTGGCCCTGACGATGTATGTAACGGGCGGCCTTATCCCAGTCTACATCCTGATGCGTGACCTGCACCTGATGAATTCATTCGGTGTGTATGTCCTGCCAGGACTCGTAAGCGCGTTCAACGTATTCGTCATCCGGTCGTTTATCGACGGGCTGCCGTATGCGCTGCAAGAGTCAGCGAAGATAGATGGCGCAACGGATTTCAGAATTTATTGGCAGGTGATCCTGCCGCTCTGCAAACCGGTGCTCGCAACGATCGCGCTGTTCTTGGCGGTAGGGCAATGGAATTCTTGGTTCGATACGTATCTCTACAATGGCGGTACACCGAGTCTCACTACACTGCAATATGAACTGACGAAGGTGCTTCAATCGACGACGAACCAGTCGGACATTCGAGGCAAAAACATAACGGATCTCGTCACGAGCGTTTCGCCGGAATCGATCAAAATGGCGATTACAATCGTCGTATCGCTTCCAATACTCGTCATCTATCCGTTCCTGCAGCGCTACTTTGTTAAAGGGATGACGCTCGGCGCGGTCAAGTCGTAAGCCTAGATTAATTGGGCTCGCTTCGCTCACATTGGTATCAACAGGTTTCCTGTTATACAATAGATGAATTACCTCAGGGAGGGTTCTTGAATGAAAGGTAAGGTCTTGAAGGGAACAAGCTTATTGCTTGCAAGCGTTATGCTCGTCGGATCACTCGCAGCTTGCTCGTCCAAAGAGGAAGATAAAAAACCGGCGGACGAAACGGACAAGACGAACACGGCAGAAAATACGGCGGAAACGCCAACAGCGGACAAATCGCCAATCACCTACACCATGCTGGCTGCTGACCCGAGCCCGGACTGGAACCAAATGCAGGATGAGGTCGGCAAGAGGATTACAGAAAAAACAGGCATTACGCTCAAAATGGACTTCGCAACCGATGCAAACAAAGTAGCACTCGTTGCAGCGAGCGGCGAATATCCCGATATTATTTCTGCAAAAGGCAGCTCGAACTTGTTCGTCGATGCTGGCGCAGTGCTTGACCTGACTGATCTTATCGACCAATACGGCCCGAATCTGAAGAAAGTGTACGGCGACTACTGGAACCGCCTGAAGTGGAGCAATGATGATCGAGGCATCTACGTTATTCCAACCTATGATGGCGTAGGCAACACGTACTTCGATGCAGGCGGCGCATTCAGCTTGCAGCACCAGGCAGTCGAAGAAGCGGGCTTCCCGCAAATCAAAACGGTAAAAGACTATGAGAAAGTAATCGCCGATTATGTAGCGAAACATCCTACTACGGCAGACGGCAAGAAAACGCTTGGCTTGTCGCTGCTTGCAGACGACTGGCGCATCATGATTTCCGTTACGAATCCGGCTTTCCAAGCTACGGGCGCATCGGATGACGGCGAAATCTATATTGATCCCAAAACGTACCAAGCAACGTTCCACTACCGCCGCCTAGAAGAGAAGGAATATTTCCGCTGGCTGAACCATATGAACGACATCGGCCTAATTGACCCCGAATCGTTCGTGCAAAAAGAAGACCAATACAAAGCAAAAATCGCGCAAGGCCGCGTTGTCGGCGTAATCGACCAGAAGTGGGGCTTCCAATCTTCGATCGATTCGCTGAAGAAAGAAGGCAAAAACGCAGCAACCTACGGCTTCTATTCCGTTCAAATGGACGACAAAACGGTTGACCATACGTTCGAACCTACGGGCTTCATGGGCGGCTACGGCCTGATGGTGTCTAAGGACGCGAAAAACCCTGAGCGCATTATCCAAATGCTCGACTACCTCGCTTCCGATGAAGGGCAAGTGCTCGTTAACTGGGGGATCGAAGGCAAGCATTACAACGTAGAAAACGGCAAACGTGTCATTCCGCAAGCGGTGCAAGACCAAAAAACGAATGATGCATCGAACTTCCATAAAGCAACGGGCATCGGCTTGTACAACAATTACGGTCCGCACTATGGCGATGGCGTGCAAGATTCGACGGGCAATTACTTTACGACGAACTTCCCTGAGCAGATCCAGAAAACGTATTCGGAAGAAGACAAGAAAGTACTGGCTGCTTACGGCAAAACAACGTGGAAAGACTTCTATCCGTCGGAGAAGGAATTCGAAGCGAAGCCTTGGGGCGCAGCATGGAACCTGCCGGTTCCAAGCGATTCCGATGCGAATATCATCTACAACAAGCTGACGCCTATCGTTCGCAAACGCATTCCAGAAATCATCTTGTCCAAGCCGTCCGAATTTGACGCGAAATGGGATGCATTCATGGCAGAGCTCGATAAAAACGACGTGAAGAAATACGAAGAAGAGTACACGAAGTATATTCAAGAGCGCGTTAACCTGTGGAGCGGCAAATAAGCTTACGCTGGTAGCGTATCGCATAATGCGAAAAAGGGTTATCCCGAAAGCCAGTTGGCTTAGGGATGGCCCTTTTTGTAATGTGTTAGCGTAAAAGATATATGTGAGCGAGTACGAACTGGCACACGTCCCGTCCGCAGGGGCTCCGCCCACTCGTCCGTGTTATCTAGCTTGGCGCAACCCAGCATACCCCCTCATCTTAGGTGAGGGGGTTGATTGTCATTGTATAGATTGCAATAGTACGCAATAAGCAAGGTTATTTTCTCGATTGAAGACCGTTAGTGGAAGCAGAGAGCTACGACTCGCCCGGTGTCTTCTGCAGCTTCGATGGATTATTGATTTTGTAAGGGACAGGATGTTTCGTCAGCTTCTTCGCTGCGACCTTGGCCTCGAAAGTCAACACGTCGCCGACTTCCAGCTCCAATTTCTTAAGCGTCGCGCTATGGCTGGACCATGCATCGCCAATCTCAAGCGCAGGCTCTAGAATGGCAACTGCTTCATAGATAATGACCTCGTCATCCTCATCCGCAAAATGGTTAGGCACCGTCGTAAACTCCTTGACGGTCGCCGTCATTTTGACTTTCGCCTCTGGCAATTCAAGCTTCGGCGCTCTGCCCTTCTTCTCCTTGGCCTTCGGAAGCGGGGCAGGCTCATTTGGGGCCTCGGTGGTGGGCTCAGTTTCTTGGAGAGATGGCACAGGCAATTCTGCTATCTCATTCGCCACAGCTTCAGGGGAAGAGGAGTCTCCGGCTGCTGCTGTTGCTGTTGTAGGAGTCTCTCCGGCCGATTCAGCTTCAACGGACGTTGTGGAGCTTACAGCGTCGGCTACTGGTTCAGCAGCTTCCTCTAGGGAAGCCGACGAATTGCGTTGCCCGAACTGGGCGGCTTGCATCTCCTTCAAGTAGGAGGGATGAATGCAATGGCGCTGCTGGTTGTCCAGCTCAATGACGGCAGTGATGTCATCCACGTAGCCGATAATTGTGCATGGCAGGTGGTTGCCGTTCTTTTTATACACATACACCTTCGATTTAGAAGCTTTCTCCGATAGGAGCCCCCATTGCTTGCACATGTCCATCTGGTCCGCTTCGCTAGCGAAGGCGGTAAAGGTGCCGGGATCAATGACAAAAGTATAGTCCATTCGTTTGTTCGCCGCCTCTCTGATTCTATAGCTGTATTTTACCACAATCCTTGGCTAGATTCTTATGGCGAGAAATGTAGGGATGCACGCAACGTAATAGGTCAAAAGTTTTATTTAATATTACTAAAATATGGTTTGTGAGGGCAAAAGCACCTCTCTATAATAGGAAAGTAGACTGATAGAGAGGTGAACGGATGAAACGATTGATTATGGCGATGCTTGCCCTAACCTTGGCAACAGGGGGGGGAGCCTATCCGCAGAAGGGCGCAACGGCTTATGCTGCCAGCACAAGCACAACGCCTTCTGCTACAACAGGGCTGAAGGACATTAGCAAGCACTGGGCAAAGCTGAGCATTGAGAAGCTCATTGGGCAAGGAATCGTGTCGGGTTATGAGGATGGAACCTATAAGCCGGACAAAGTCGTTAGCCGGGAGGAGTTTTTGTCGCTTGTCGTCCGAGCGAAGAAATACGCCGTATCGGATGTGGCGCGCCAATTGTTTGACGACGTCGCGAATGGGCGCTGGTCTGCTCCATTTATCCAGGCGGCACTTCAGGCGAATGTAATTGCAGCCAAGGATTATGGCGCTAAGTTCCAGCCTACGGGCATTATTAACCGCGTCGAGATGGCAGGCATGCTGGCGCATGCGCTTCAGCTTGATGATGCGAGCAACGTTTCCTTCAAGGATGCCGCGTTATTCGCAGGCAAGAAGGGGATGGTGGCGGCAGTTGCTGGCGCAGGCCTCATTACGGGATATCCAGACGGCACCTTTAAGCCAGATGGCCAGCTGACAAGGGCGGAAGCAGCGGTCGTTATCGTGAGGCTAATGGAATATAAGCGGGAAGATAAAGATTTTGTCACCTATTCGGACAACGTGAATCCAGTGACAGAGAAGTCGCCGATTGCGGGGTATACCGTCAGTGGCAATACGGTTACGTTTAGCAGCTCACAGGCGGGGGATCTGAAGGCGGGGCAAATTATTTTGCTAGCGCCATCTAAGCTGTATCCGTTCGGCGCTGCCAAACGAGTGGATAGCGTGAGCGTAAACGGCAGCCAGGCTGTTCTCGCAACGTCCGAGCCAGAATTGCAGGACGTGCTGAGGGAGCTTGACGTGACGAAGGATGTGCCAATAACAGCAAGCCAGTTCGAGATCGATCCGCAATTTGCGGGCCAAGGGGTCTCCTACTCGCTTCCGTCCCCGAAAGCGAAAGCTGGAGTGGGCCAGCCGCTCGCGCTTTCAGGCCGAGTGAAGGTGAACGTGAGTACGGATGATGGGCTCAAGTTATCATTTGACGACATGGAAATCGAGTTGGATGGCCAGCCAATCGAGCTGGAAGGCTCTATGACGATGCGCAATCCGGTGTTTCATTCCGATGTCAAATGGGGTTGGCTCGGCTTGAAGCGATTTAACAGCTCGATGTCGTATTCCTTGGAAAATGAGCTGACCGTGTCCGTTCCGGTGGACGGGGTTGAAGGCAGCATCAAGGGTGGCGCGGCTATCGTTGAATCGAACGGAGCTGCGGGGGGAGCAGGCGCTATTGCGAAAGCAAAGCGGGTTGGAACCAATGGCAAGCCCCATAAGCTGACGCTTGGCAAATTGACGGTACCGGTATATGGCCCTCTGGGCGTTGTGGTCGAGGTACATTTGGTCATCGAAGGCGATATGACCGTCGGGCTTACCTTCAAAATGGAAGCAGAAGCAGTCAGGACGATCGGGCTTGAATATACGAAGCCAGGGTTCATGATCACGGATGAGGTCACGAATGTTGATTTTGATTCCGAATTGACAGCCGATGCGGAGATTGGGCTTCATGCTGGAGCAGGCGTAGGCATTTTGCTCGGCTTGTTCAATTATGGTTTAGGCGGCGTTGAAGGGGAGGCAGGTTTAGCGGGAGAAGCTGGTGCGCATCTGAATGTCACCGATCCTACGCAAAGCTGCTACGACTTCAAGCTGGAAACTTATGCGAAGGCGAATGCTGTACTCGATTTCCCGAAATTTTTCTTCATTGATGATATTACATACACGCTAGCGGAAAAGCGCTGGCCGATCTGGGACAAGACCAACTGCAAGCCGCTTGGCAATGCAGATACGAAAGATAGCCCGGCTAAGGAAGGCGAACAGGCCAAGCCGGATACGGGCACAGCCAAACCAGAAGATAGCACTAGCCAATCGACTCCAGTAGGCGAAACAAAAACCGTACACGTGCCAGCAGCGGGCAATCCGAACAAGAACAACTGGACGGCTACCGGCATAACCATTAAGCAGGGCGGCATGCTCATGGTCAACGCAGCAGGCACGGGAGATTACAATGCCCATAACTATTATTTGACCGATCCGGACGGAAGGCAGCTCGACATTAACACGCTTGAGGACCTTGGGGTCAAAATGGATGGAAACGCTGTGTTCAGCAGCTATCCGATTGGCGCGCTCGTTGGCGTCATTCGGAGCGCGGACGGTACACTAAGCGAGCCATTCATGCTTGGCAAGCATGTAAGCGTAATAGCGCCGGCAACTGGAGAATTGCTGCTCGCTTATAATGATTCGTCGACAGCTGGCGATGATGGTTATTTGAACAATTCCGGCGGCTACGCGGTGATGGTTACGGTCGTGTCGCAATGATTGGCGTTTAACTTAACGCGGCAAGGCAGGAATAAGCCCTGGCAGGAGTGCAGCTTTGTTGCTCTTTGCCGGGGCTTTAATTGTGCAAGGGCATATTTGATGCCTAAATATTAAGTTATCCAGTCGGAATTTAAGGAGAAATGAGCACTTCATTCCGCTGTTAGGAATAGAATGCTTCTAAAGCAGGGAAAGAGACGCCTAGCAAGGGCTTGACAGAACGAATGATTATGCAGGAGAATATTGGTAGAAGCATTGGCAGGCGCTCCGCGTAAGCCATATATCCCGTTAACCGGTCGAACTGGAGACGAAATCGATGATAGCCTTTTGGAGGTTTGAAACGGTTTCGTTTTTTATTTTGCAGGTTAACATTCGCCAAAAACGAAGCGGATGCTTCCCGGTCTTATCGGAATCATATCGCAAAAACAAGGCGAATGCTTTCGAAGCGGCTTTTGCTGCTCGACAATCCACTCAACGTGGCTTGCCTGCATATCGCAAAAACTTTAGGAGGTTTTCCACCATGTCCAATGAGCAAAAACAATGGCGTCCCGAGACGCAAGCGGTACACGCAGGCCAAGAGATCGATCCAACTACATTCTCACGGGCGGTGCCGATCTACCAGACGACCTCCTACGGGTTCCGTGACACGGAGCATGCTGCTAACTTGTTCGGGCTAAAAGAGTTCGGCAACATCTATACACGCATTATGAATCCGACGAGCGATGTGTTCGAGAAGCGGATTGCTGCACTCGAAGGCGGCGCTGCCGCGCTTGCTGTGGCGTCTGGCCAAGCGGCGATCAGCTACTCGATCTTCAATATTGCCGGAGCGGGCGATGAAATCGTATCGGCAGCCAGCCTATATGGCGGCACGTACAATTTGTTCTCGACAACGCTTCCGAAGCTGGGCATTCACGTAAACTTCGTTGATCCTTCCGATCCGGAGAACTTCCGTGCGGCGATTACGCCGAAGACCAAAGCGATCTTCGCCGAGTCAATCGGCAACCCGAAAGGCGACGTGCTCGATATCGAAGCGGTAGCTGCGATAGCGCATGAGAATGGCATTCCGCTCATCATCGACAACACGTTCCCTAGCCCTTACTTGCTTCGTCCAATCGAATTCGGCGCAGATATCGTCATTCATTCCGCGACCAAATTCATCGGCGGACACGGTACGTCCATTGGCGGCATCATCGTCGACAGCGGCAAGTTTGACTGGGCAGCGAGCGACAAATTCCCTGGCCTGACAGAGCCGGACCCGAGCTACCATGGTGTCGTTTACACAGAAGCAGTGGGGCCAATCGCGTATATTATTAAAGCTCGCGTACAATTGCTCCGCGATCTCGGCGCTGCGATTGCGCCATTCAACTCCTTCTTGCTGCTGCAAGGCCTTGAGACGCTGCATCTTCGCATGGAGCGCCACAGCTCCAATGCATTGGCGGTTGCGAAATACCTTGAAGCGCATGATTCGGTCGAATGGGTAAGCTACGCTGGGCTTGAGAGCCACCCGTCGTATGAGCTGGGCCAAAAATATTTGCCGCGCGGCCAAGGCGCCATTCTAACATTCGGCATTCGCGGCGGGCTGGAAGCGGGACGCAAGCTGATCGATTCCGTGCAGCTGTTCTCGCACTTGGCGAACGTTGGCGATTCCAAGTCGCTGATCATTCACCCTGCAAGCACAACGCATCAACAGCTGTCCGAGGCTGAGCAACTGGCGGCTGGCGTGTCGCCGGGCTTGATTCGCCTGTCGATTGGCACGGAAGCGATCGAGGATATTCTCGATGATCTGGGCCAAGCGATTCGCTCGGCTGTGACAGCATCGGGCTCGTCTGTTTAAGGGGGATTTTCTAACGGACCAGAGAGCCGTTATATCGCTCCAGACGTGGCAGTTGCAACTGTAACGGACCTCATGGCCGTTATTTCGCCATTTTGATGCCACGTGGGGACGAAATAGGCCAAATAGCGTCTGCTGGGTCCGTTAGCGCAAAAATGCGGCTGATTTTGGGCAAATAAGGTCCGCTGGGTCCGTTAGCACACATTTGATGGGTTACAAATAGAAGAAGGGTGTCCCGCGGTTGCGCTTGTGGGATACCCTTCTTTTATTTGCTGCTATTAAAGCACGAGGTCGCAAGCCTCTATTGGCATCCAATGCTCATCTTGTCCGTCCCACTTCACATTGCATCCGATCGGATTCGTCAGCGGAACCGCAATCGGCTGGCCGCTAAGATGTTCGTGAAGCGCGTTTTCGAGGTTATTTACCGTCATCAAGCTAGTATCGCGCGGATAGTCGACCCCACGCCCGGTGTAAATCAGCTTGCGATCACGATCGAATATGAAAAAATGCGGTGTACGCAGTGCGCCATATGCTCTTGCGACCGCTTGCGAATCGTCACGGACGTACACCCAAGGGAACTTATGCGTCCGCATGCGCGTCTCCATATGCTCAAACGAATCGAGTGGCTTCGTTGCCACGCTGTTGCTGTTGATGCCGACGAATTGAACGCCGCGGCTTGCGAAACGCTCTGCTGTCTCACGAGTGACTTCATCGGAACCAATAACATAGGGACAGTGATTGCAGGTGAAGAAGATGACGAGCGTATCGCTCTCAGCAAAATCTGCAAGCGAATACGTTCGGCCGTCCGTTGCAGGCAGCGAGAAGCCTGGTGCTTGCTGCCCGAGCTGGAGCGTGAATGACATGGGTAAATCCCTCCTTTTACCATAAGTATAAGGGGAGGAGGTTTACCGTTCAATATGGAAGGTGGTATGAAAAGTTGGGAATTTACGTCGCATGATAAAAATATCTATCCATTCCACGGTGAACATTCCCAGCGCTTCCTTGCGATGTCATCGGATTTTGGTTAACATGAAGGAAAGGTTGCATGGGTCGGGTCGATGGCGGATGCTGCACAATGGGGAACGGAGCGGGAAATGGCATGGATATGAAACAATGCGAAGGCTGCGGCGCCGATAAGCCGCTCGAAGCTTACCCGAAGCGGTCGGGGCGCAGCGCGAGGCGAGGCATGTGCCGTGCATGTTTGCGAACGCGCAAACGGGTGAATGCGCTTCACCGGCAGCAAGCAGCAGCATCGGCGGAAGATGGCTTGGAGCCGCAGCTTGGCCGCGAGACGGTGTTGGCTGCTAATGGGCAAAACAAAAGCGAAAGCTTATCTATAGAAGGGCAGTCCGGGGAAGCGCAGGAAACGGGACCGGCGAAGCGGAAGCGCAATCGCAAGCGCGGCCGTCGCAAGAAAACGCAAGCCGTATCGGAAGCTGTGGCAGGAGTGAAAGTTGAGTCTGTCCAATTGCAGCAGCTGGCGGATCTGGCAGGCCCTGAGGAAGCAGAAGAAAAGGCGGCATTCGAATCTATTCACTCACGCGATGATCTTGCAGATGCTGGGGATGTCCCAGCGAAGAAACGCAAGCGTAAACGCAAGCGTGGACGTGGCCGGAGGAAGGGGAAATTAGATTCGGCTGTTAGTGGCAGCGAGCTGGTTAGCGAAGCGGCAACGGATCCGAATCGGGATACAGATAATGAGCTATACAACGAACCGGAAGCGGTTGCATTCACTTTCGCGATGGAGGAGAGCGGCGATTCAATTAAGCGCCCGAAGAAGCGGAAACGGAAGCGGCGGCGGAATAAATCGAAGCAGGTGGCGACATCTGCATTAACGAATGAGCCGGGCGGAGAGCCTGCCGTAGGCAGTGCAGTGCAACACGGAATGCCAGAATCGGAATTGGAGCAGGAGCAGCTTGTATCGTTAATTGGAATGGAAGGCGATACGGCAAACGAGAAGCTAGACGAAGCGCTGGAAGGGGAGCGGCCGCTGCGCAAACGCAAGCGGAAACGGCGGAGACGGAAGAAGAAGCAGGAGGAAGTGGCGGAATCGGCGGCTTCCGATACCGAGCCAATAACTGAACCGAAACCGCGTCCCGTTCGTCCGCCGGACAAGTGGATCGTACCGTTTCAAGGCCCGTTTTCGTATAATGCAGCCATTCTGAACGATAAGGGAACCGGGATGATCCGGCTTCGGGGCCGCCGTGAGACCGGCAAGCGCTGGCATACGGAAATCGAGAAGGAGATTGCGGTTCGCATGGTCAAGGAGGGCGCTGCGGGGATCGTTCATCCGCGGCTCATTCATAAGCTGTATACCAAAAGCGATTTTCGACTGTTGGTATTGCAACGGGACAACTATATTTGCCGCTATTGCGGAAAATATGGCGACACGATTGACCATGTGATGCCCAAGTCCAAGGGGGGCTTGTCCTCCCCGATGAATTGCGTGTGCGCATGCAGCGAGTGCAATTTGCTGAAAGCAGATAAACTGGACTTTCCATTCCCGGATGATGGGGATGAATACGAGGTCGAGTAACGCCTAATTGAAATGAGAAATGTGGTAGTATATTCGATACGAGGCAAGCGAGTGAATGAAAATGGACGACGATGGCCCGTGACAACGGACAGCCAGCGTCGTTTTTTGCTAGGGGGATGACAGAGATGGCCAAACGAATTTTGATTGCGGACGATGAGCCTGGCATTGCAAGCGCAATTGCTTATGCGTTTCGGCGCGAGGGCTTTGAAGTAACAGTCGCTTCAGATGGGGAGGAAGCGCTGGCTGCCGTGGCGGCGTTCCAGCCTCATGTACTGCTGCTCGACGTGATGATGCCCAAGCTAAATGGATTCGACGTATGCCGAAGGCTGCCGGCAGCGGGGCGTCCGGGCGTCATTCTGTTGACGGTGAAAAATGATATCGTCGATAAAGTGCTGGGGCTAGAACTCGGTGCGGATGATTATTTGACGAAGCCATTCGATATTCGGGAACTGCTGGCGAGAACGAATGCGCTGCTCCGCAGGCTCGAATCGGGCAAAGCTGCCGATCATGCACCAGGCATAGAAATTGGCGGGCTTCTTATTCGGACGGATAGCCGTACGGTGGCGATCGGCGGCGCCCCAATCGAGTTGACGCCCAAAGAGTTTGACCTGCTAGTGCTGCTGCTCGGCAAACCGGACCGCGTGTTCACACGGGATGAGCTGCTGGAGCTTGTATGGGGAATCGATTATGATGGCGGCACACGCACGGTTGATATCCATGTACAACGGCTGCGCAAAAAACTAGGGCCCCAGCATGCTGCGCTTCTGCAGACTGTATTCGGCGTAGGCTACAAAGGGACGGCGAGCTTAACATGAGAATCGGCATCCGCTGGAAGCTTGGCTTATTCATGGCGGGCTTGCTCGTTCTGACTGTCGCAGCGCTCAGCATGCTTGTGCTGGAGGGCATAGAACGAAAGCAGCAGCGTGACATGGAAGCCCAATTGGCCCAGCGCAGCGCGCTCGCAGAGATGCGCGTGCGGCAAACGTACGTGACAGGCGAACGGCTGGAGCCGCTCACCTTTATGCGGCGGCAGGGCGCTTCACTCGCGGCTGAATTAGGGCAGATGCTGGGCACGCAGATCGTGCTGTATGACCGCAACGGCCAAGTGGTTGGCAACTCCGTGCCCCGAAACAGCAGCCTTCCGGCGCCGGACGTTTCAGACACGCTTGCTTATGCGTTGGATGGGCAGACCGCTTATGAGAAAACGGGTGTGACGGTCCGTTACTTTACGCCCCTTCAAGGGCCGGATGGCCGTCTGGGCATCGTGCAGGTGAATGCTTCGATCGCCTCGGACCGTGCTTTTCTGACAGATATCCGAACGCTCATCTGGCGGGCGGGCGGAGTGGCGCTGCTCGCCAGCGTGTTGCTTGGGCTAGTGTATTTTACACGGTTCGCCCGTGCGATTCGCAAGCTGACGGCAGATGCGGACGCGATTCGAACGGGGCGTTATTTGGCGAAGCCGACGCTTAGGCGGCGCGACGAGATTGGCAGCTTAAGCGACGGCATCTATTATATGAGCAAGGAAATCGAGCGGAATTTCGGGCGCCAGAAACATTTTATTAACAACATCAGCCATGAATTCAAGACGCCGCTCACCTCGATGCTAGCGTATGCTGATCTGCTGGAGATGTATGCGGAGGACGAGGCGATGGTTCGCGATGCTTCCAGCCATATTCGCCGGGAATCCGAGCGGCTGTACAGCATGGTCGAGCATGTGCTGCAGCTGTCTGCGCTAGAGCGGTATGAGCAATGGAGCGACTCGGCTGAGCCGGTAAAGCTGCATGAGCTTCTAGCTGGGCGCATCGAACAGATGCAGGCGCTTGCTGCGAAGGCAGAGGTCACGCTTAACGGCAGCAGCAGTGCGTTGCAACACGCGGTCGTGTGGGCGGAACGGGACAGCCTTGTCCATCTGTTTACGAACCTGATCGACAATGCGATCAAGTATAACGTGCTGGGCGGGAAGGTGGATATCAGCCTTCACATTGAGGATAGGTATGCTGCCGTTCGCATTCGGGACACCGGCATTGGCATACCGGAAGAAGCGAGAGAGCAGCTATTCGAGCCGTTCTATACAGTTAGCCCGGATCGATCAAGGCGAACTGGCGGCACGGGATTGGGATTGTCGATTGTGCAAGAGATCGTCACCCGGCAGGGAGGGACGATTGACTGGCAAGCTAACGCGGATGACGCCAATGCCAATGCTGGCGTGACGTTTATCGTTAAGCTGCCTTTGCTGGATTGAGATGTCGAAGGAAGAGGCAATAAGTTTACATTTTGGAAACATGGCGAGATGAGGACGAAACAACCGCCCCCTATAATCAGCTTATAACGTTCAATAAGCAGGAGGAATGCACAATGAAGCTGCATCGTAAGGTTAGGGATTGGGGATTCACTCGGGGGTCAGTGGGTGGCCAGCGAAGCGCGGTAATGCTACTGGCATCCGGCATTGCGATTAGTTTGCTGGCGGGCTGCAGCTCATCGGCAAGCGAGGAGCGTGTCGTCATTCAGAAGCCAGATAAGGAGATCAACGTCATAACTCCCGAGAAGAAACCGGTGGAGGAAGCTGTCGAGGTTGAGCGAATTGACAAGTTCGAAGGCGTTCGGGGCATGGACTGGCTGACGGAATCCGAGATCGTTATTTCCCGGGAAAACAAAGAACGGCCGCCGATCACGGTGGAAGGCGAGAAGCGTTACCCGCTGAATCTGTTTGCATACGACCTGAACACAGGCAAGGAACGGCTGCTGGCTGCTGATGAGGGCAATAAGCATGCGAACTTCGCAGTATTGTCACCAAGCAAAACGTATATGTTCTACAAGATGAATATTGAGGAGTCGGCGTATGCTTACATCCTCAATCTGAAGACCGGGGAGAAAAAGCAGGTCAGCGAGGAACTCGTCCCTATCCGTGATGGCGTGTGGGATGGCGATGACACGGTTGTGTTCGCCGGCATACCGGGGCAAGTGTTCGCGGCCCATCCTGATCGCGATACGGAGAAGCTGTTAACTGACGCAGGCAGAGCGATGAACCCTGTTATGAGCAATGGCATCCTCTATTACACCGATATGCTGACGTTAAAGGCTTACGATTCAGCAAGCGGCAAGACGATCGCGATTAGCCCAAAAGTAGAGAATGTGATTCCATCGCCAGACGGAAAGCAGCTTGCAATCGTAAAGATGACAGGCGACACGGAGCGTACGCTCGTTATTACGGATCTCAAAGGCAACGCAAAGAAAACGCTGTCCAAAGGAACGCAGATTTTCGGATTGAGCTGGTCGCCAGACGGTTCGAAGCTAGCGTATAACCTCATCGATGAGGGCGAAAACGGCGTGAAAGGAATCGTCGTTGCGAATGCATCGACAGGCAAAACGGCGTTCGCTACAATTGATGTCCCTTATGCAAGCGATCCGGTTGCTTGGAGCCCTTCGGGCAAGAAGCTGGTGGCATCGACATTCATTAATGATGACAAGGGCAACCATGCTGTGACGTTTGTGATTAAGCTGAAATAATGGATCCGTTATGAAAAAATGAGAAACCCTCCCCGATTGCCGCCGCTTAGCGAGCTGCAATCGGGGAGGGTTTCTTCGTGCGGGTAAGGGCGTGAAGCTAGCCTAGCGTACGCCAAATGCTTCGCACACTGAACTTAACTTCGTTTTAGCTAAGCCGATACACAGCGAATGGCTCGCCGTGCCGGAACGAAACGCTCAGCTCGTCGAGCTGCTGGAGCATGGATTCGCTTAGCCGAAGCTCAACGCTCGCGAGATTAGCCTCCAGCTGCTCCGCGCTAGTGGCACCGACGATGACTGTCGCTACGGCAGGGCGCTGCATCAGCCAGCTGAGCGATAGCACCGCCGGAGTACAGCCAGCTTCTTCAGCTAATGCAGCTACCTGCTCGCCGAACGCGATTCGTTGTTCGCTTAGAAATCTTGCGAAGCTAGGGTCCGTATCGACACGCGATCCAGCAGGCGCGGCTGCGCCAGATTTCGACGTGTATTTGCCGGTTAGGATGCCGCCCGCAAGCGGGAAGTAAGGGATGATGCCGACGCCTTGGTCGAGGCAAAGCGGCACAAGCTCCGTCTCGGGCGTACGGTCGGCGAGCGAATAGCTTGCTTGGGTCGCAACGAAACGGTTCAAGCCGAGCCGCTCACTTATGCCAAGCGCCTTCATCAGCTCCCAAGCGGCGTAGTTGGAAGCGCCGATATAACGGACTTTGCCGGCGCGCACCATGTCGTCCAGCGCCCGCAGCGTTTCTTCCAGCGGCGTGTTCGGATCGAACGTATGGATCTGGTACAGGTCGACGTAATCGGTTTGCAGCCGTTTCAGGCTGCTCTCCAATTCGCGCATCAGATGATGGCGCGACGAGCCGCGGTCATGCGTGCCAGGCCCGCAGGGCAGCCCGGCTTTGGTCGCCAATATCGCTTCCGGCCGCCTGCCTCGTAGCGCTTGACCGATGATTCGTTCGGACTCAGTTCCGGCATAAATGTTCGCCGTGTCGATGAAGTTGATGCCGCGGTCGAGCGCCAGATGGATGATAGCTTCCGAAGCGGCAGCGTCCGCTCGCTTGCCGAACGCGTTCGTGCCAAGGCCAAGCGCAGACACTTTCAGTCCGCTCCCGCCCAAATAACGGTTGTTCATAGGGAAACCCTCCTCGTTAAGAAGCTGCTAGTCGCTGTTAGTATTTGTCCTATTATAGCGGGGTGATGCCGTAGGGACAACCCTGCAAGCTGTTGCTGAACGAAGAGGCTCAATCTGCTGAATCGGTAAGTTATTGGTTCACGTTCATCTAAGTTTGTGGCGTATGCACAACGGCGCGTATTTCTTTTGTACGAGACGATAAAAATGATCGCGGCGCATTGAGCAGCCTAGGTGCAGCAACTATACTATCTGTAAAATCGCGAAGGCGCGGGTGAGGCTCATGTCAGGCAAAACGTATGCTGCAAGTGTAGTGCGGGCCGCTGTCCTCGAACCGGGAACCCCTCATGCGAACGGGGATACGGCTGTGGAGCTGATCGGCATTCGCAAAAGCTTCGGGGATGCCATCGCTTTGGGCGGCGTGGATTTATTGGTCGAGAAAGGCGAAATTCATGCGCTCCTTGGGGAAAATGGCGCTGGCAAAAGCACGCTGATGAGCGTGCTTTTTGGCATCTATAAGGCGGATAGCGGGACGGTAAAGCTATATGGGCAGGAAGCGCGAATTCGTTCGCCCAAGGAAGCGGCTGCTTATGGCATCGGCATGGTGCATCAACACTTTCGGCTTGTGCCGTCGATGACAGCGCTGGAGAACATCGTGCTTGGAGAGGCGGGAGGGATCGCAGGTTTTTGGCGCGGCAGCGGCTGGAAGCGGCGCAAATCGGCGGAAATCACAGCGTTATGCGACCGTTACCAGCTCCGTTTTCCGCTTGATCGGCCCGTGTGGCAGCTATCGGTCGGCGAACAGCAGCGCATCGAAATCATGAAGGCGTTATATCGGCAATGCAGCATCATCGTGCTGGATGAGCCGACGGCCGTGCTGACGCCGCATGAGGCAGAGGGGCTGTTGGCAACGCTGGGCGAGCTGAAGAAGGATGGCAAGACGGTCATTCTCACAACGCATAAACTGCGTGAAGTAATGGCGTCATGTGACCGGATATCTGTGATGCGCAAAGGGATGTTGGTGCGAACCATTCGCACCTCCGATACGAATGAGCAGCAACTGGCGGAGTGGATCATTGGGCGCGAGCCAGCCAGCAGCAGCTTGAAAGCTGAACGCGAGCCAACCGGGAAACGCCTGCTATTGCAGCTGGCAGGCATTACCGCGTTAGGCGATCATGGCGAGCTAGCGCTGCAAGGGTTTGATCTGACTGTGAACCGTGGCGAAATCGTAGGGGTTGCAGGTGTGGCGGGCAATGGGCAGAAGGAGCTATCCGAGGTGATCGCGGGGAGCCACGAGCGGACCGGAGGCAGCGTGATGTTCAATGGCGAGAGGCTGCAAGGGATGACGATTCGGGGCATGATCATGCGCGGCGTCGCCCATGTGCCGGAGAACCGAATGAAGTCCGGGATGGCGGGCGGGCTGAATGCCATCGATAATTTGCTGATGAAATCGTATGGCAGCCGTGAGCGCTCTAAGTTTGGCTTCATGCGCCGGCGAGCCAATGAGGAGTGGGCGAAGGCGATCATCGAGCAGTTCGAGGTGCGAACGCCAGCGCTTGGAACGCCTGTGCGGATGCTGTCTGGCGGCAATCAGCAGAAGCTGCTTTTTGCCCGTGAGCTGCAGCAGCATCCCTTGCTCTTGGTGGCGGTTCATCCGACGCAAGGCCTTGATGTTGGCGCATCCGAGACCGTCCATCAATGGCTATTGAAGCTGCGCAATGAAGGCAGCGGGGTGCTGCTTATTTCAGAGGATTTGGACGAAATGATGAAGCTGTCCGACCGCATCGTCGTGGCGTATAACGGCGCCTCGCAAGGCGAGTTTGATCCTGCGGTTGACTCGCGCACGGCAATTGGCTTATCGATGGCAGGAAGCGGACCCAAAGGCAAAGGAGGTGGAGGCTGATGAATGGCAAAGCGGTTAATTTGCCCGGCGGGAAGTATCGGGTAGTGATGCGGAAGCAGGCGATGGCTGCCTCGGCAAGCTCAGGTTTATGGGTACCTGTCTTATCAGTTGTGCTTGCGCTGCTATTCAGCAGCCTGTTCATTGCGATCAACGGCATCAATCCGGTCCCCGTGTTCCGCACGATGGCAGTGGGCGCATTCGGTTCAATGAATGGGATTAGCGAGACGCTGGTCAAAGCGATTCCGCTCCTGTTATGCGGGCTTGGCGTCTCGTTTGCCTACCGGATTTCGATCTGGAACATCGGGGCGGAAGGGCAATTCATCGTTGGCGCAATCGCCGCAACGGCGGTTACGGTTTATCTGCCTGGCTTGCCGCACTGGTCCTATTTGCCGCTCATGCTCCTTGCCGGCGCAGTTGCTGGCGGGCTGTGGGGACTGATGGCAGCGGTGCCACGCACCCATTTTCAAGTGAATGAATTGATTACGTCCTTGATGCTGAACTATATCGCACTGCTGCTGCTTAACTATGTGGTGTTCGGTCCGTGGAAGGATCCGCAAGGGTTTAATTTTCCGGGAACGCCTGTGTTTGAAACGTGGATGCAACTGGCGACAATTGGCTCAGGGCGGCTCCACCTGGGGTTATTCTTGGGACTAGGCGCTGTGCTGCTCTATGCGCTCATCATGAACCGGATGAAATGGGGATATGAGCTGCGGCTGCTCGGCGCAAACCCAGAGGCGGCGCGGCAATCAGGCATCTCCGTCACGAAGCAAATCTGGCTTGTTATGCTCATCAGCGGCGGATTAGCCGGCGTAGCGGGCATGGCTGAGGTGTCGGGCGTGTCCCATCGGCTCATGTACGCGATTTCTCCTGGCTACGGCTATACAGCTATTATCGTTGCTTGGCTGGCGAAGCTGAATCCGTGGGGGTTAATCGTTTCATCCGTGTTATGCGGCGCGGTTATTGTTGGGGGCTATAGCGTCCAAATGATCGGTTTGCCGTCCTCGATGTCACTGATTCTGCAAGGGGCGATTTTGCTGTTCCTAATCGGCGGCGAGCAACTGCGCGGCTATCGGCTGCAATGGCACCGGACTGGAGGGGAGTAGCGTGGACTTCACGTCAGCCCTTCTCGTTGCTGCGCTGTCTGCGGGCACCCCGTTATTATTCGCTGCGCTCGGCGGCATTCTTTCGGAGCGTTGCGGCGTTATTTTTCTCGGAACGGAAGGTGTCATGCTGATGGGGGCTGTCGTCTCGATCATTACGCTGTCCCGAACGGGCAGTTGGCAGCTTGCTGTAATTGCTTCTATGGCCGTTGGCGCTTCATTGGGGCTAATCCATGCGTTGCTGTGCGTAACGTTGAAGGCGAACCAGACCGTGTCAGGCATGGCAATTACCTTGTTCGGGACTGGCTTAAGCGCCTTTCTCGGCAAACCCTATGCAGGGCTGCCGGTCCCATCCGGCGTCCCCAAGCTAGAGCTGGCTTGGCTGGAACCGTTCCCCGTCCTCGGTGACTTATTCGCATTTCAAAATGTGCTCGTCTGGGCAAGCTTCCTGCTCGTCGCGCTGCTTCAGCTCTATATCCATCGCACGTCTTGGGGGCTAAAGCTGCGTGCCGTCGGCGACAGCCCTTCGGCAGCAGACGCGATGGGCGTCCGCGTAGCCCTTGTCCGCTACGGGCATATCGTTGCCGGTGCGATGCTCATGGGCGCGGCGGGTGCTTACCTCGTGCTTGTTTTCTCGCCGAACTGGATCGAAGGCATGACAGCCGGCTGTGGCTGGATCGCGGTCGCGCTCGTCATCTTCGCCCGCTGGAATCCCGTTCGAGCACTGCTCGGCGCATACTTGTTCGGAGCGTTCGAAGCGCTAGGGTACCGAATTCAGACGGTGACGGATGCGGTTCCGCCGTATTTTCTTAAGATGCTGCCGTACATCATTACGATCGTTGTGCTTATGTTCCTCGGTTGGAAAAACCGTCGTAAGCCGTCCGGCCAGCCGCAGGCGCTGGGTGTCCCGTATTATCGGGAGGAGCGGGTTTAGGTTGGAATGGGGCGATGAAGATAGAGACGGGAGCCTGCTCTTGAGGGAGCGGGCTTTTTTGTCATGAAAGGAGTTGGAATGACATTTAAAGTGAAAATGTTACAAAATAACCCTCTTTAACTGAGGGGACAAATTTTTCATAATAATCTCGGAATTGTAATTTAATAGATTAAATGTTAGGTGGAGGAGATCGCGATATGAATAAATAGCGAATTGGAAATTAATCTGGTTTTATTGATTGGCAAAATAAATCTATGAAAAGAGGTTTAGAAAACATGCAAACTGTAATTAAGAGAGTACTGCTCAGTGGCTTATTGCTCTCATTGTGTTGTCCAATTATGTCAGTTCAAGCTGCAACATCGAATAAGAAGCCAAATATTGAAAATGTCTCAAGCGCTTCAGAGCCTGCGCAAACTTCAAGCATCGAGGAGAGTGCACCATCTGAAGGAACGGATTCTGTTATTGTTGCCGATGAACCGGACACTACGCTAGTACCCGAGGAAGTGATGGCTAAAGCCGAAGCACAAAATAAAACCGTCGTTCGGGAAGCCACAGGATTTAGAAATGCAAACAGCAGACACTATCAATTATCAGATGGCTCTTATCTAGCGAGTATTACATTAGGTGATCAGAATTATATGGATGATACGGGAACGTGGCAGCCGATACAGACTCGATTAGTTGACGAAGCTGATCTCGATAGTATGAACATGCCACTCTCTCAGGCGTCTTCCACGGATTTGAGAACGATCATGAAAACGAATAAAGAACTTCGCAAAGAGAAGAAAATCGATAAAACTAACACGGATTATCGGGCGCCACAAGTTCCGTTTGATGTGAAAATCCCTAAGAAAATCAATAAAGGATACTCCATCGGCAAAGGCGCAGAGAAACTATCCTTTTACCCGCTAGGAGCTAATTCAGTAACGGGCTCGGTGTATGGGAATAAAGTAAACTATAACGAAGCGTGGACGAACACGGATCTACAGCTGGAAGTCCTTGACTCGGGATTGAAAGAAACGATTATTCTGAAAAACAACCAGGCTCCAACAACCTTTCAATTTCAGATCACTAGTGGAGATTTGAACAACTTAACGAACTTTACCTTGCAAGCGCCTTGGCTTGTGGATGCAGTAGGGACTAAAAAAGATGTCCAGCAAACGATTCGTGTGCAAGACGGGAAGCAGTTCATCGAACTTAAGGTTGATCCAACAGGATTAGAATATCCAATTATTATAGATCCTTCTGTATTAACTAAAGTGGCTTCTCAGGATGCAAGTTGTGATTACGATGCATTTTGCAGTAGCTCTTCGCAGTATACTTCTACTCTCACCTTGGGTTCAAATGATTATTATTACAACGCGAATAGCATCTACGCACAATTTGATACTTCTTCCATCCCATTAAACAGTTTAATCAGCAGCGCAACCATGAAATTATATATTGAATTTGGCTATGACGATAATTCCTATAATGGTTCGGCTTATTTAATTACGTCTCCTTGGAATGAGAATACGTTGAATATACAAACAAGACCAACATATGATTCTGCCAATCCTGTTCCTTATAGCACGGGATGGTATGGCGCAGTGCTCTCATCTGGATATCCCAAGCCAGGATGGATGCAAGTTGATGTAAAGCCATTCGTACAATCGTGGAGCACGGGGACAGCTAATAACGGGGTTTTGTTGACTTTAAATGGGTATCAGAGTACGAAATTCATATACAGCAAAGAATATGAATACTCCACCTATCGGCCACAACTCATCGTCAACTACGAAAGTCCTCCCATACAGCCTACTATACTAACTCCGAACGGCGGAGAAACGATCGACACCACGTACAACATAAGCTGGAGCCCGGCTACCGACCCAGACACTGTTCAGTCCCAATTGAAATATCAGGTTCAACTAACACAAGATGGAGGGGCAAGTTGGACAGACATAGTAGCTTTAACTACAGCAGGCCAAATCCAATTAAATTATGACTTTTCAACCAAACCGAATTCCACCAATAATCTTATCCGCGTTAGAGCCTATGATGGCGTGCAGTATGGAGCGTGGGATGCATCGAACAGTGTATTCACGATTAAGCATAACCAAGCTCCGGCTGCCCCAACAACCCTAACTCCAGGTTCTACGTCGTCTTCCACCTCTGTAATTACTATAGGCAGCCCTACGCTTACTTGGACCTTTACTGATCCAGATAGCGGTGACACGCAGACAGCGTATCAGATTCAAATTTACAATGGCACAACGCTTGTGAAGGATTCCGGTTGGATTTCTTCAGCTTTGACTTCGTACTCCGTACCAGCAGGAACATTAGCAAGAAACACAACCTATAACTGGAAAGTGCGAACAAAGGATAATGCAGGTGCTATTTCCGCGTTCTCCCCGCTTTACTATGTCAAGGCGAATGCTCTTCCTACGGCAGCCATTACTTCCTATAGCGATGGGCAGCAGATGGCGGATAACGTTCTCACGTTCACATGGAACTATAACGACGCTAATGGACAAGCGCAATCAAATTACCAGATCCTTGGAAGCCAAAACAATTGGGCAACAATCACATATAACTCGGGTGTGCTTAATGGAACTGCTACGTCATTTACGACAGCCCCTTTGGCAAGCGGGACTTGGAGCTTCAAGATTCTAGTGAAGGATGGAATGGAGTGGTCGGGTGAGGCCTATCGGAACAATCTCACTCTTCCGAATGCATTCGAGCCTAATGATACGAGCGCTCAAGCGTTTCCGATCAACTACAACCAAAATTATACATCATTAATAAATTCAAGCACGGATATTGATTTCTATAAATTCACGGCTACAGCTAATGAAATTGATCGATTTGTATTGAATGTGCCAGCCGGATTGAATTATGACGTGTACGTCTACGATTCAACCATGAAGCTAGTTACTGCTGGCATTCAAAGCACAGGAATCGCAGAGAACGTGTTGTTCGACGTGAAAGCAGGAAGTGTGTATTACGTCAAAATTGTTGGAGTTGGAGGCAATAACAGTACTTCTGTGCCTTACAGCTTCATACTCGCACCAGCCACCATGCAATTCCAAACGATCTATCAGTACGATAGCAATGGGAATATCATCTCTAAAACAACAACAACGACTTCATAAAACGCAAAGGCTTAGCCTGAATGACGTAAAAGAGCGGTCGGCTGCAGAAGTAGTCGACCCTTCTAAACGGATACTAGCGTTCCACTCGTGCCATTGTTCGTAATTCCGAAGGAGGATATTCTTGTGCGTAATTTATTGATGAAGTCTATAATCATGACTGTAATCCTCTCTATGCTGATTTCTGATGTGCAATATACAGGCTTGGCAAGCTATGCGCAGGCAACCGGAATAGATCATTCCACTTCCGTTGCGATGACTGACACCCCTAGAAAGCTGTTAAGCCAAACGTCATCATTCTCAGAGCGTGCTATTCAGAATGTGCTTAATCAAGGCTATTCGATAGAGGACGTAAGGAAAGCAATAAAGCAGCAACAGTCTGCTGGTGGGTCATTGGATAAGAGTCTGCAACAGGTGAAGCCACAGCCGATCAATCGTTCGCAGCAGGTAAAGAGCAGCATTTCAAGTGAGATATCAAGTGAAGTGGCAGCGAGGAGCTTAGCTGCGGCTACCTCTGCCCAAGCCTCTACTCCTGACTATAGCTACGTGAAAACCAAACCGGATGAAGCGCCATTTACCGTTCGGCTCGATAACGAAAATATCTCCACCCTGTCTGGCGCACTTTCCTTGCATAATTCGGACCTCTCGCTTCCGGGACGCAATGGGCTTGGTTTTACATTATCGCGGAGCTATGACAGCGGCTCGTCGCAATTTGACCAAATGGGAATTAGCTACCAAATGGGGGTTGGCAGCAGTTCTAATATACTCGAACCGTTGCTTGAAGAGAAGCGGTTTCCAATTGGGAAGGGTTGGAGCTGGAATATCTCTTTTCTCGAGATCAAAGGGACAGATAAATACCTTCACTTAGCAGGCTCGGGCGTCTTCAAAATTGATGATTCTAACACGTTGGTAGGCTATCCGTGGAAGGATCTCACTTTTGCAGCGGATACAAGCGTTACGGTGAATGGCGTTGGATCGGCTTATGTCGTCAAATCCATACAGCATACGAATCAATACTTTAATGGGGATGGCCAATTGATCCAAATAACCGATGCCTATAATAACAAAATAACGTTTAGTTATGTTATGGATGGCTACTACGGTTCTGTATTAAGCGCAATTACAGATTCGATTGGCAATACGATCAACATCGTCTACAACACGACATCGGTTGTGCTCACCTCGGGATCGAGAAGCGTCACCTATTACAAAACTTATCAAAACGGCAAAGAGCTTCTAAGCCAAGTTGTTGATGAGCTGGGAAGAACAACAACCTACGATTACAGCATCAAGAACGCGCAGTTCAACCTGCTGGGAACAACGCCCTCCATGAATAATCCTTATGCCTTAATTACAGGTGTTACCTATCCGACCGGCGCGAAGAGCGTGTACGCCTACGAGGACACGCCTATAACCCGATATATTCAAGATAATGCGGTGAACCAAGTGTATCGCGTGAAGTCGCGTGAGGATCAAATGCTGTTAGCGGACAGCTCGATTAGTCATATGAATCATAAAGATATTACGTATCCTAGCGGAGATATCGGCAGCTCCAACGATGCAGACTTGACGTTCTCTGTGCAGATTGATGACGGCGCCATCAAGACAATCTTTACGAACGACAAAGACTATATCGATAGCTCGACTTCCCCAGTGTTCTATAACACATCGATCGTGGCCAAGGTCGTGTATCTCGCAAAAAACTATACGAACACGACAGAATTTACCTACGACCGGGCTAGAAAATGGCCGGTGCCCATCAACACGAAAACGACACGTTCCGTCTCGGGATCATCTACGACGTTCATTACCACTAATTCTGCGCTTTACGATGATTACGGGAATATTATTTACGCAACGGACCCGATGGGAACCGTTACCCGGAATACATTCGATACCTCCACACATTTGCTGCAGTCGGTCGCAACCCAAATAAACGGAACACAAAAATGGAAGTATACCGTCTTTACACGAAATGCTTTAGGAACAGTAACACTGGAGCAGGTTTATGCCGGAGATAGCAACAGCTATACGGGAAGCCCACTGCGCGAAACTTATTATGAGAATATCGATGCAGCAACAGGCAACGTCGGACAAGTCAGAACGAAGAATGGGTCGCCGAATGATACAACAACCGTAATTGAATATGCTGCGGCCTATCAATATGCGTATCCTACGAAGACGACAACATCGGTACATGATAGTGATGGTAACTTATCAACGGTAACCAAGCAGTATCAATACGATATGGCAACCGGACGACTTCTCAAATACACAGATGGCAATGCCAATCAAACGAGCTATACCTACGATGCTCTGGGACGTGTGTTGAAAGCTACGCAAATGGGAGATAACAGTGCGATTACAATCAGCTACAATGACGCACTTAACCAACTGACGGCCACGGATCAAGCTGGAATCAAAACGGTAACCAAATGGAATCCGCTCGGATGGAAGACGGAATCTGGCCTCATTGACCATAATGTGTACAAAGCGAAGTCGAAGTATGGGTATGATGCTAGCGGTCGGTTGTCTTGGACGGAGGATGCGGTTGGCAACCGTGTACAATATGGCTACGACCAGTGGAATCGTCAGAATCTTACCGCCTATCCAGATGGCGGTCCGAACTCGACCATCGTCATCGATGACATCGCCAATACCAAAACAAGTACAGATCCAGAAGGCTATTCGCTGCGAGAATCCTACGATAAACTTGGCAGAACGATCAAAACGGAAGAAATTAAAAGCGGCGGGCAACCAGCATTGCTGATGTCGTATAGCTTCGACAATGCGGGGAGTATGCTCACCGCAACCGATAATGTTACTCCTGCCAACACGACCACCTATGCTTATGATGTGCTTGGGCAGCTAGGAAGCGTTACGAGTGTGGTGAATGGCGTCAGCCAAACGACATCTTATGCTTATGATTTAGTAGGCAATATGACGCTCATCACGAATGCGGATAACACCACAACAACTAAGAAGTATGATGAACTGGGACGGCTCGTACAAAATTCAGAAGCTTTGGTTAGCGGCAAGAATAACGTCGAGAAGTTTTACTATGATGCTAACAACAATCAAACCAGGCTCATCGACCGTAATGGATCACGGTTTAAGTACACCTACGATAGCCGTAATTTCTTGAAGAAGAAGGAAATTGTTGATACGGGCTGGAATGCTATTGCAGGAGAAGAAACGATCTCCTTCGTTTACGATTTGGCAGGCAAAAGAACCAGTCTGACGGACCAGACCGGAACAACCAGCTACGCTTACAATCCGGCTGACGGGCTGCTTGCCAGCGTAACGTATCCAGATAACAAAGTTATGAAGTATGCGTACGATGAGAACAGCAACCGGCAAGCGTTGATCGATCCATTCGGGGCGACCTCGTATTATCATTACGATGCGCGCAATCGCTTGGACGCTGTTGGACCATCGAGTGATTTCACCAACGATTACGATGCGAAATACGATTACTATCAAGATAATCTGCTTCGCCAGATCACCCAGCGCAATGGCGTCACGTCCTCGTATACGTACGATGGCAAAAACCTGAATACGCTGATAGAGCGCAAAGCGGACGGCACGGCATTAAACAGCTATCAATATACGTACACCGCTAACGGAAACATCAAATCGAAAACCGAGAACGGGACTACGAATAATTTTGGGTACGATGAGTTAAGCCGAATAAAGACATCATCCCAGTATAATGAAACTTACACGTACGACGTTCGCGGGAATCGCGCTAGCATGAAGACGAACCATCCGTTTGACCGTCCGGATCAGGCCACCACATTCGATAAACGCGATCGATTAACGAGTGTTACGACAGCAAGCGGGTCGAATGTCACCTATCGGTATAACGGGGATGGCCAGCTGTGGGAGCGAACGGAGAATGGCCAGACGACGCGGTATTATTGGGATGGCGATCAGATCCAAGCGGAAGCAACCGTCGTCAGCGGCGTTGCAACGTTCAAAGCCCGTTACATTCGAGGGCAGGGGCTTGTCGCGAGAGAGGATAACCAGACCAAAGCGTATTACGTGGCGAACGGCCACGGCGACGTGACCGACCTCATGGATCGCAGTGGGATGACTCGTTTGAACCAGTACAACTACGATATATTTGGTAACATTGCTTCGCAGACGGAGACCATTGCACAACCGTTCAAATACTCGGGGGAAATGCAAGATAGTACGACAACCTTGCAGTACCTGAGAGCAAGATGGTATGACCCGAGTGTGGGGCGGTTTATGAGTGAGGATACGTATGAGGGAAGCATAACGAATCCGTTGACGTTGAATTTGTATTCGTATGTAAGTAATAACCCACTCACCCATATTGATCCAAGCGGACATGAAGCCGTTCCAAATATTGATTGGGGAGAACTTTACAAAACCTCATTAAAAGTTATTGAAGGAGGTGCGAAAGGAGCTCAAAAAGGGAAAAAAGGTGGAATAGCTGGCGCTGTGGGAGGGGCGATACTTGGTGCACTCTTCCTTGCCCCTGATCATGCAGGTGAAAGTCAAGAAGATATTAATAGAGAAAAGGCAAAAGTATTAGGGCTGCCATTAATTACTACGGAACAATTAGAGAAATATAAAAAAGATAATAACAAGGTAATTGTTTATAGGGGAATGAATCAAACAGATGCAGTAATGGTGCAGTCTGGTCAAGGTGTTTTAGCTAAAAATCCAATAGGCGACTGGTCGCAGGAAGATCATATATTGTTGGGTTCTGATCCTGACGCTGAAGACCATGATCCATGGATATCTACAACTGCTGTTGTATCAATAGCTCTGGATAGATTTAATGGAAGGAACAATGGAGTATTAATTATAGATATTAGTCAAATACCAAAAAATAAAGTACACTTTCCGATTCTTGAACTAAAGACTGGATCTACGGCTCAACGATTAGCAGTTGCCGATGCTGAAATTTTGATTAAGTATTCTATCCCTCAATCGGCAATCTTAGGTGTTTATTTTGGGTGAAGAGGTGAGATATGGATTGCGAATTAAAACGGATTGAAGAAGAGATAGAACGGCTTGCAACAGAAATTATCGTTCCACTACGAGGGAAGGAAATTAATGAAACAGCCTTTCAACGACTATTCCAACTAGTCGGACTATTAATCATTTCCATTGAAGATAATGAATATGTCCTACGCAAAACAGCGGGGTTGCTATTCTTCATTTACTCGCAGTTGGAAACTCAAGAGAGTTATGCTACTGGTTCTCAAGTTGAACAAATACGCAAGAAGAAAGCAAAGTTACTGACTTTACTTCGTAAATTTTTTGGGGATGTCCATCGCCAGAACACATAGAAATTGAAGAGTTTGATAGGCACGGGGGTGAGATAAATGATTTATGATTGAAAATTCTTTTGCCGAATTACTTATAAAGATCATTATTGAAGAAATAAAATAAACAGGGTTTTGATATTTTGAAAACTAGCCTAGCGCCACATTCGAATGTGATAACTCGATGTGGCTTTTCTTGTTTGATGTAATCCGGTAAACATTCGTTAGCACGTGTATGGCGTCTTATTCCTCCAGTTAGCGGCAAGAATAACGTCGAGAAGTTCTACTATGGTGCTAACAATAATCAAATTAGGCTCATCGATCGGAACGGTTCACGGTTTAAGTACACGTACGATAGCTGCAATTTTTTGAAGAAGAAGGAAATCGTTGAAGTTAGCTGGAATTTGGCAGGCAAAAGAACCAGTCTGACGGACCAGACCGGAACAACCAGCTACGCTTACAATACTACAACTAGCCTCGAAGTAGCGAAAAGGTTTGACAGTGGATATGGTATCGTTGCAATTGATCTGAATTTAGTTAATTCCGAAAAGAAAGTGCCTATGTATGAATTTTGGGGGAGTTCTGATTATGAAGGTGAAATTGCATATGCTTATGGTGTTGCTGAACAAGAGATTTCGGTCTACAAATATATACCGTCTAGTGCGATTGTGGGGTATATTCCATGAAAAATCGAGTATATGAACTAGAAGAGCTAATTGGTGAAAAGTTGATAATTCTTCTACCAGCCCTAAAGGTAAGAAAAGAGATTTTATGGAATGAGTTTGATGATTTGTTTGTTTATTTAGAAGAAGTTAAAGAACTGACTAACGGAAAAGAAACCATTACAAGAAGTTTAGCTTATAAACTGTTTCAGTGTTATTTCGAGGTAGACAGACAGTTCAACTTGATTGAAAATGAACAAAAGAAGGATTTACAATCACGATTATTTATGAGTATTGTATCTATCCTTAATGATCATCAGTTCTATTGATTCCTGATTAACTACATGGAGTATCGCCACTTCATGTGGTTTTTTATATTTCTTCAAATATGTAATAATAATATAGTAAATTAAGGTAAATATTATGAAAATAAGTCTAAACAAAGCAGGAGGGGCGCTGTCTTGTTTGTTATCAGGTAGAACGATGAACTATAAGGGCGAAATTATGATGAATGATCAGTTGATCAAAACCGAAATGCTTCGTGAGATGGGTTGGTATATTGGAGAAGGTGTCGAAGAACGTAGGTCTTTTTTTGGTAAGGCAAAAGGAAAAACCATCACAGAGCAATTGCAGGTCAATCAGAATAAACAATATATATCAAAACAATTGATAGAAATATTTGCACTTTCTCCTTCTCGTCTTGATAGGGAGATGAAATATATAAGTAATGAGCGTTGGAATGCTTCAGCAGCAATAGGCCTGGCATCTGGTAAACGCATATTTTGCTTCCCTTGGTTGGATGACTCGGTGAATGAAATAATTAGAGCAAGACTACAACTGTGTAGTAATGTGCTTAAAAAAAATAATTGTATTTTAATCATTCCTATTCAAAGTGAATCGATCGTAGAGGGTTTTGCTGACGAGATTATATATCTGAAATGATTATGGAGGGATTCGAATGGTAGAAGAAATACCTGTAGAAGATATTATATATAGTTATTTAAGTATAGAAGAAACTTACATTCAGCCGCATAATATGAAAACACTCGAGTATCCCTTTGAAATTACATCAGACGATTATCTGAACTTTTCAAGAAACGATTTAATTTCTGGTGATATAACGGAACTTTGAATGCATTATCAAATATAAAAAGAGCATTAGAATCTCGAATAGATAGTATCCTGCATATATACGGGATTAAAAAGGTAAAACAAAAAATATATAATTTAAGTTCGTTCTCTCAGAAGGTAGATTTATTGAAAGAGCTGGGTATTGTAGCACCGGAGATTATGAAAAAGATTAACACAGTTAGGAACCGTATGGAGCATGACTATATTGAGCCAAAGCAAGATTTGGTATGTGACTTTATTTTTAAATTACTGGATTGGTCTGCAGTCTAGTTCTCCTAATAAGATTGTGGTGGTGAAATAAAGTGAGTAAACTCGTGTCGGCAAAAATTAATTGGGTTCCAACTGAGTGCGGAGGGAAAAAGAGATTTCCGTTGCGTGAATACTCAACTGCTGCACATTTTCATGCTGATGAAGCGGATAGAGACTGGAGTGTAGTACTGATCATGAGAGAACATTTAGATAATTATGAAATGATTTGTGATCTGGCTTTTTTATTTGAGGATGCAGAAAGCTCCTGCCTTATATATGTTGGCAGCACTTTTGAACTCTATGAGTCCAAGAAAGTTGCAGATGGGATCATTATTCAATGCTAGATTACGCAATAGATACTATAGAAGGATGTAAGAATCAATTGTAGCCCCGTTAATGCCGATTTATTGCTACTAATACCGTGTACAAGCGGATCGAATGTTTTGTTACCTTTCGGTGTAACGGGGACGCAATCTGTCAACAAAATGTGTTGGCCATACGAAAAGTTTAATTGTACGTCCTTAATGTTAAGCAGCGGAAAATTCAATTGAAGACGCCCCGGAAGAACGTGATGAATTAGATGCTGCAACTAATAAATTAAACTTCAAATTTCGTATTAAATTCTAGTGATGAAATTAAGATTTCAGCAGCTTGGGTCGGTAGAAAATAAGTGAATAAATAGCAAGAATAAGAGGCAGCCCCCGAAGCAAAATAGCTCGGGGGCTGTTTACTGTGGAGCAACTGTTGACTTCACAACCATTAACAGCGCAGTCTAGAGGTTTAGGTTGCAAGGTGAAGTGGAAAAGGATCACTACCATTTTCAATAGATAAAAAGTCTCTAGTATTAAGTGCTTTATTACTATTGAAAATGAATGGAGTGAGAAGAAAGAATTGAAACTCTATGAAAAGTGAAATGAATGATTGACATCTTTTTGTTTGTTTTATACTATGTTAGAAGAGATGGGAAAAACAGTAATATAAGTTAACTTCTTGGATAAGTCAAAATGATGAGAGGGTGTAATTTTAAGTAATATAGAGAGCCTAATATGAGATTGAGAGGATGAAGTATGATGAAAAAATTGAATTTGAAAGTACTAGGTATCGCGACAGCTATCTTTGCACTAGTTTCCGGAGGGGCATCTGCTGCTTCAATTAGCACAACGGAGTTTGGTACATTTACGTATACGCTGTCGAAAAGTGGTTCAACAGTGACGGCGTCGACGTCTATTACATCGTTTACCTCAACGACAAAAGTCATTACTGCGCTTGAGGTACAGGAGAATTCAACAGGTACGATGTTAGCCAAACTCACTAAAACAACTACGGGTGGAAGCAGTTCTGCAGTTAGCGCCGCTAATTTGACTTCTACGACGTTGGCAGCATTCAGCTCTCACGAAGCAAGAGGCAACTCCAGCACTGTCAAATATTTGTCCAGCACATTCTAATATAATTTATAACCCGATCCATAGCATTGTAATCGCGGCAACGAATATTACTTAATTATTGCACCGTATAGCATGACCGAGGGAGAGTAGGCCACTCCCACGGTCATGCTAGTTTTCGTAATAGAGCAGTTTACTATATTTAACAAAGGAGTAGTTATGAGGAATAATATTAAAGTGATAGCAGTTTTAGCAAGCCTATGCTTGCTGTTAGCCGGTTGCTTTGAGTCGAAAGAAACCCCCGGAAGCGATTTGCCGGACAAGCCGGGAGCGGCGGCCAAGATTTTTGAAGAAGAGGGTTCGTCTAGCGTTGGTATGGGCATGTTCAGCTTTGGCATTGTAGCGCCGAATGCAGACCGTCAAGTGTACGCGTACACGGGCCAAGATCTCCATATCCCGTTCAAAGTAACTGGATTAGACAAGGACCGAACATCTGACTTCGGATTACTAGTTTATGTGGATGGGCTTCCACAGCCATATTCGATCGAGCAAAAGGGAGGCAGTGGCGAAGAAACAGCCATTATGCATCAATTTTCCTTGAAAAATGAGGAGACGAAGGAGTTCGAGCTCGTCTTTACGCCTGTCGCGGGGAAGAAGGGCGACCGAATCGGTGTCGTGTTCGCCGCTATTTTGCAACCGGATTATAAGTCTGAGAATGCGAGCAAGCCGAATTACGGCATCTATCACAGCCTGAGCGCGACAGTGCCACAGGAGATTGTGATGCAGAGCGATGCGCCTGCCGCGAAACCGCTGCAAGCTTATACGAAAGCGGAGGTTGTGGATATTCCGCAAGCAGCCAAAGATCAAGCGGGAGTGTTCGTGACAGATGGAAGCACGGACTCTCTGGATGAGAGCGTCACGGTCGGACTGGTTCCCGAGGGCGCAGATCAATCGTATATTTCCGCTGTAAATGGCAAGGCCAAGTTCCGGTTTCAAATCTATGGCGGCGTTGAGGCGACGTATCATACGACCATATATGTGAATCACAAGCCTGTTCGAATTAATGGCTCGGATTATATCGTGACGAAAACTCCGAAAGGAAAGATGAGTACGGTCGAGATTGAACTGGATACGAGCAGTTTTGAGAAATGGAATACTGTTTATGCGGTGTCTGCTGCAGCTGGGCGGGATTATTTGACGGCTACCGACTCACCGGTCAAAACAAAGTCCATGTCTCTTCGAAATGAGTAATGGAGTTGAAGGGAGAAAAACATGAATCGAAAATGGCTTGCTTCGCTCGTTCTGCTATGCGTTGTTCTATTGCTTGCCGCCTGTTTCCAGCGAAATGAGACGAAGGTTGATGGGCAAGGAGAAGTGGCCCCAGGGCAAGGTGTTAACAAAGGCACAGAAAAATTAACCGAAGAAGGGAACACGCCCCTATATGATTTGAAATTCGACCTCGAGAAGAACAGCTTAATATTATCTGACCTAACAGCTAACCAAGAGGTGAAAACAGAGAAGTTGGATGCAAACAGCTTCGCCAAAAACATTTTCCGCATCGATAAGGGATTTGCAGTTGAAGTATTTGCTGCCGATGAGCCTGTTAAAGTATCGAAAGGTGCAGGCGTTGAGATGATTAATTATCCGCAAAATTTCACGAAAATCACCTACCGCCTGTACAGCGAGCAGTTAGAGCTTCGGAAGGAAGCCGATCTTACAAGCAAGCTTCCGGTGCAGCTGAAGGATGTGAACGCGCTAAAAGCGGTGTCGGCGGATGGCAATCGTTTTCTATGGACTAGCGTTACTGGATTATACCAATACGATGCCACTGCGGGGCAATTCAGTGAAGTGCTGAACGATGCAAACAATACGATCGTGTTCGTAAAAGCAACCTATGCCCCAGATAACAAGAGGGTTGTGTATTACGGCAGCCAGGTGGGGGATGAGGAGGATGTTCTCAGTTACGGCCTGGTCGATCTTGCGTCTAAGCAGGTTACGGTGCATAAGGAGAAGCAGTATCTAGCTAACGAAATCGCCGTATCAAACCGTTATGCGAGCATTACGGATACGATGGCGCCGCGAAGCAATACATCCAGTGGGAAAGTGCTTATGCTGGATATGGACACTGAAGATGCGTTCTCCGTTGCGGTGGACGGACTGGAGAGCGTGATGGCGAGGGTGACAGGAGATGGGAAAGCCCTGCTTGCTGTAAAAGAAGAGAAGGGCGGCAGTTACCGGATACGCCAATATGCGATTCCGAGCGGCAAGGCTGTAAAGGAAGAAACCTTCGAATTAGACAAACAGCCAAGCACGATCCGCCGTATCACGGAAACAGCTCAGCCAACTCTTTATAATTTTGTAGTACTTGATAACGACGGACAATTCAGTATTCACCCTTTTACATGCGAGGAGTAGCCTATGGAGTTGCGATTGGAGAAGATCGATAAATGTTATGGAAAGAATCAGGCGCTTAGCGAGTTCAACGCGACACTAACGGAAGGCGTTTACGGGCTGCTCGGCCCGAATGGGGCTGGCAAAACGACGCTCATCAGCATTCTGATCGGCATCATGGATGCAACCAAAGGAACAATTATGCTCGATGGGACCGATATCCGGCAGATGGGAACAAAATATTTGGAGCGAATCGGTTATTTGCCGCAATATCCGCTATTTTATAAAAATTTTCGGTGCGATGAATTTCTATCTTACATGTGCGTTCTCAAAGGGATACCGAAGAAAGAGGCCAAAGCCCGCATACAGGAAGTGCTGGAGCTCGTTAATTTAACCGATGCCAGCCGCAAAAAGGTTGGCGCGCTTTCGGGCGGCATGCGGCAACGGCTCGGCATTGCGCAGGCCATTCTAAACCGGCCGAATATTCTAGTGCTGGATGAGCCTACAGCAGGGCTTGACCCTGGTGAGCGGATCCGCTTTAGAAACATTATTTCGAGGCTGGCCAAAGACAAGCTCGTACTATTAGCGACTCATATCGTGTCGGATGTCGAATCGATTGCGAAGGAAATATTGATTTTGAAGCAAGGCCGCCTTATTATGCAAGGCTCCCCGGAAGCGCTTGAAGCGCGTGTCGAAGGTAAGGTATGGAATGTGCTTGTCGGTGAGGAAGAAGTAGAACAGTGGATAGACACCTATCAGGTGCGAAATGTAAAGCGGCAGGATAACGGGTTCCTGCTGCGTGTAGTAAGCGCAGAGCGCCCACAGGGCAATGCAGAGCCGGCTAGCGCTTCATTGGAAGATGTGTTTTTATCGATATTTCAACAAGAAAGCCAGGAGTAGCGGTTATGCTAAAGCTCATTTATTTTGAATTGCGCAAACATGTGTTGAGGCGTCAGGTGATAGCGGCAATTGCACTGCTTCTCTGTCTTAATATCGCAGTCATCTATAAAGATTATTTGTCCGGGGACGGCCTTATGGGGTATTTTATGCCGCATTCGAAGGAAACCAAGGTTGAGTGGGCGTTTTATCGCGATATGCATGCGAAGCTGGATGGGCCGATTACGGCGGAGAAGGCGAGATTCGTTACGGACGAAAATAACAGGCTGAATGCACTAGTTGCGGATAAGACGTTCAGCAGAGAGCATCAACCGGGAACTTATACAGGCTATATTTGGAACGACTATGCGATGTTTTTTAAATATTTTTATGAGCCGATGAAATATGCTGCGAAGTACGAAGTGAACATGAGCCAAACCGTCCAGAAGGCGAAAGAGAACGTTTCATTCTATAGCGATTATCACAATGCTTACGAGGTTTCCCGAAACGAATATATCGTAGACCATTATGAGGGGCGAAAGATCTCCCTCTTTTACGACGGTAAACCATGGGGGCTGATGTTTGGCTACCATTTTTCGGATCTGCTTATTATGCTGCTCCTGTTGCTTGTCCTTGTTCCGTTGTATGTTCACGAGAAGGAAACCAATATGAATGAGCTTATTCTCACTTGCAAGCGAGGGCGCAGCAATATGGGGATGGCGAAGGTGGCGGCGATGGCGCTGTTCACTGGTTTTTTGGTTGTTGCATTCGCATGTGTGAATGTGGCGGCTTTCGGCAGCCTTTATCGGCTCGGAGGTTACGATATGCCGTTGTATGCGCTAGATTCCTACCAGAATACGCCGCTGTCGATATCCGTTCTTTCCTTCTATGGTTTGTTGGTGTTGTACAAGTTCGGAGGCGCTGTTGTCATCGGGCTCTGGCTGAGCCTGCTGTCCACCTTGTTTCAACGCGTTATCTATCCCTACATGCTAAGCGTATTGCTCATTGCCGCCGGATTGTATGCTAGCGGTTTTCTGGCGTCCGTAGAGCTTGGCAAAACGATTGTTGCACTTGCGAGCCCTTTCACGCTGCTAAAAGCGGATTCGTTGCACATGGAGTTGCTTGGGATGAAGGTGGGAAATAGGTTTATCCTGAGATCCATCGCAGGGCTTGCCGTGCAGGGTTTGATTGGGACCGTGCTCTGCTTCGCAATCCGTCGATACGGTTCATCAAGAAGGGTGAAGCGCAGCAGGTTAATGAATCCAATAAAGGCAGGTGCGTAACATGTGGTCTGCCGAGTGGAAAAAACTGCTCATCAAGCAGAAGGGCTTGATCGTTATCGCTTTGATGGTCCTGCTCAAAATTGCCTTCACCGTTCAACTGGGCTACGATTCTGACATGATCATTAATAAGAACCCTGAAGGGTATGCAAGCTATATTCGTTTGTTTGAAGGGCAACTGACGGAGGAAACGGAGCAGCGGCTGAAAGAAGAATATCGTGAGGTTACTGAGGCGCCGGCCCAGTTGGAACAGCTCGCTAATCGTTGGAAGGATGGGAAGATTGATCGGGCAGCGTATGAGGAAGGCAGCAAGGCGTATTATGAAAGGATGAAGAACAGCGCTGTATTTAATGCGGTTTATAACCAATATTTTTATGCCAAGGATGCCCCCACCGAACGATATATGATGGATGACCGGGGGTGGCGCACGCTGCTTGCTGATGGAAAGCCGGATTTTATCCTTCTGTTTGGTTTAATTCTCGTATTGGTGCCACTGTTTTGTTATGAGTATGAGAGCGGGATGGACGTTTTGCTTCTGTCTAGTGCAAAAGGGAAGTATCAAGCGGGAGTGGCCAAGCTCTGTATTGGCAGCATACTGGCGGTTATTGTGACAGCGTCGTTTACGATTATCGAATGGTTATGCTTGGATGGGATGGTTGGCATGAAGCATGGCGGTTATCCGCTCCAGAGCATCGCGTTTTTCGCGAGCAGTGCGTATCATGTCACCTTGAATAACGCGTTGCTTATTATGCTGCTCTGCCAGGCGCTTGGCGCTGTGCTGCTGGCCTGTATAATTGCAGTGGCTGGCATGCTTTGCAAGAAATCCATTCTAACGTTGTTTGCCAGCAGCGCGATTATGTTTTTGCCGTATATGCTGTTCGGTGGCAAGGCAGTGCTGTATGATCTCCCATTGCCTTCAGGGCTTCTTGAAGGTTCTGGTTATTTGTGGGGGACGACGTATATTAGCGGGTTTAACGAGCAAGGGATGATGGAGAAGACTGTTCAATTTCAGGCTGTAGATAAAGGAACGTTTATTGTGCTGCTGCTCATCTACGCCTTAGAGATCGGGCTGCTGTTCCTTTATGGGCTTAAGAAGTACGCTAGGCATTCGATTTTCAAACGCCGGTTACGATGGAGAGCGATTAACGCCCTTTCAATAATAGGGTTGATGGCCGCATGCGCGGTACTGCTGTCAGGTTGCCAAGCGAGTAGAGGGGAGCGGGACAACTTTACTTTCCATGCGCGGGATGGGGCGAACAGTGGAGAAACGAATGGGTTCGACGTGAGCTTGAATGTGGAGAACAACACTATAACGGCGAAATACGTAAAAACAGGCAAGGTGCTGACACTTACGAGAGACCCATTTGAAAAGGCGGATACAATTTCGGCGCTGTTCGTTCGCGACGGCTGGTGCTACTATGCTGTGCGGGATTCAGAGGTAGAGGGCTTTCGCATCTATGGCATTGATATGAGCGATTTTAGCCAGAAGCTTATTTATAATAGCGTGAAGGAAAACCATGAGGATTTTTACGGGATGATATCCGAGCAGGAAGGGATTGAGGAGGCGTTGGCGAGGCAGGCTCGTATTGACTGCTTCTTCCTTAATCAAACATCGATTTATTATGCAACAGGACCAGATCTTGTGAGGATAAGCCGAAAATCAGGCCGGGAGACGGTTGTGGCCAGAGATGTTAAAGCAAGCTCATCACTTGCCTACCATAATGGCGACATCTATTATGTGGATTCGCAATACCGGCTTAGCCGGTATACAGAGAAAGAAGGGGAGTCGCATCCTGTGGAAGCGATCTATACAGATAGCTTTACTATTAAGGATAATAAAGTGACCTATCGAAATTTATTAAACAACAAAGAAGTCCAGACATACCGGATTGGTTAACCGGACAAGAAGAGGGTGATTTTCGGGCGATGACATGCCCGAAAATCACCCTTTTCTGCTTCCGCTGTCAATGCTTAAAATGCAGTGCTACCCGCGCTTCCCGCGCTTATCCGCCATAACCGTTAATTCATTCACGAGTGCATCCAGTTCGGCATACCCATCCACGATCTGTCCGATCTTGCCGTCCTGATGCTCCATGCTGGCGGATACCTCTTCGACCGATGCCATGTTCTCTTCCGTCGTTGCTGCGATTTGAACGACCTGAGAAGCCATGCGGCCGTATTCCTCCTGCAGTGCGGTGGAGGAGCTGTTCATTGCAGTAGATTGCTGCTTGACGATATTGGAGTTCTCGCCGACCTTCCGGATGATGTCCTCGACCTGCTGGGACGCCTCATAGCTGGCAGAGACTGCGGTTTGGCCAAGATGAATCTGCTGGCCAACCACTTCGATCTGCGTGCGGATCGCGCCGAGGATTCGGGTCACTTCATCCGTCGCGCGGCGGGAGTTGTCAGCTAGCTTGCGAACTTCGCCGGACACGACAGCAAATCCTTTGCCATGCTCGCCGGCCCGTGCGGCTTCAATTGCAGCATTAAGGGCAAGCAGGTTCGTTTGTTCCGAGATGTCGTTAATTGTGCTTACGATATCGCTGACGCGTTCGTTATGGGCGGTGAGCTGATCCATCATAACGACGGTTTCGTGGACGATAGTATGTACGACGCCCATTTCTTCGGTTAAACGCCCAATTTGGGCTGCGCCATTGGTAGACAGCATTGCGGTATCTGTCGACCGCAGCGCAAGCTCCGATGCGCTATTTACGACGGTTTGAACCGATTGTTCGATATCTTGAATCGATTCGCTGATAAGGAGGACGGTATTCGTCTGTTCCTCGATGGAACGCGTCATCTCTGCGAAGGTGGTCGTTACCTCACGCGAGATTTGGCCAGTAACTTGTACGTTCTCCTTCTGCTCGCTGCTGAACTTGTTAAGGCGCAGAATGGAGTGCTTGAGCTTATCGACGAGCTGCTCTGCCAGCTCCTTCGCCTCCAGTGCCTCTTGCTGCTCGCGTGTTACTTGGCGCTGCAGCCTTGCGCTAAAGTTGGCCGATACCGCAAGCGCGACCGTCGCGAAGATGAGGTACATGTACACGTACAGGAGTGAGTCGCTAGGGCTGAACAGCTTCGAACGCAGCGTATCGTCCATGAAGACGTAGGTGCTGACGCCCATTCCTAGCACGCCTGCTAGTATGATCGGTTTGTAGTTGGCGTAGAGTGTGATTACAGCAATGTTCACATAGACAAGAAAATATGTGCTGATGACCGGATTAGGGTCAGAGACAATTAGAATGAATGTTATCGATGTCATTACGATCGGCACGAGATACATGATGTAGGAGACGAGAATGCGCCGGTAGGTCATGAAAGTCGTGATGCCGCATGTGACTAGCCCAACACCGAGGAATAGCTCAATTAATTTCCAACTAAGCCCGGCGGCCAGATCGCCTACGAATCCAAGGGCGAGCAGCCCCCATAAAATTTTGACGAAAAGGCGGTTGCGCTTGTCCAATACGAGTTGCTCTGTATGCATATGTTCTCAACCTCGACTTCTCTGCTTAGTCTAGGATTGAACGGTTACTTGCCTGCCAATGCGTTGCCAGCTTTTGTCGGTAGGGATAGCCAGTCGTATCGATGCGCATTTTTGTAAACCTGTTCCATGTCGAATACGATTGGGACGACGAAGTCGCCTTTGTAATAGGTTTTGTCTGCAATCTGCTCCATCGGGAGGCGGAAAGAGACGCGGAGTGCTCGGGCGAATACGGGCTCAAGCAGCGTGATGAAGTAACGAAGCCCTAACTGCTCAGCGCAATGGACAGCGGTCGAGACGAGCTCGCCTGAGTAACGAAGCCCGCGAAACGGCTTGAGCAAGGCGAATTTATCCAGTTCGGCTACTTTCCCGGGATTCGCTAGAATAGCGGGATGGTCGGCGAATGGCGCAATTTCATCGATAAGGCTGCTGCCTGCCTCGTAGGGTTTAACCTCCGAGGTGCCTACATATTCTCCTTCAGGTGTGATGACGACATAACGGGCTAGCGTATGACGGGCATATTCCAATTCATATCCTTTTTCTTGCCATACGGAGACCCACACATTGTTAAACATGGTTAGGTCATGCTGGTCTTCTACTTGTCTGTACATCGGATCATTCACTCCTATTCCTATCTTTAGTTTCATTCCCCGGGACTTACTAGAATATGAATGTCCCTCCTTTGTTACTGTTAATAACACCAATCGTACCAATTATTGGGGAGAAATCAGATAGGCCATAAGTCCGATTGTTTGCTAGAGGCAAGCAGAATCGGTACACTACGCACCGTATAGACCATAATATCGACAAAAATATGTATATAGTTTAGATAGATGGCGATATATCTATTTGATATACGGTTCATTTTCTGATTAAACATATAAGAATTATAAGAAATAAGATATCCGCCGAAAGGTTGAGGGGACCTTAGGTGGTGTTGTGCGCCTATCGGCGGATATTAGGCGATGGATTGTCGGATAGCGCTGTCATCTCATGTCGAGATGCAAATGGTCATCCTGTGTAGTGAACATGCTGAAGCAGCAGCTTCCAGTAAGCGTCATTCGCGTTCCAAATGTCGGGCTGCTCTGGAAGCGTAACCGCGCATACATGCTTATGCGGCCAATGGTCTTCGATTAATGTGGGCACTGGATTGTGGTTGACCAGCAGCACATGAAACTCGCCTTTGACGGTCTTCTTGAGCGCTTGCTCCAGCGCTAACGCTTCGTCGGGCAGCCCGCCCGTCCGGATGAATAAGATACGTCGGCAGCTTGCCATTTTGTTCAAAAACCGTTCGATTCTTCGATCCATCTTCGTGCGGAATGCGTCGTAATCCGGCCAATAGCCTGCGCTGTTGCGGCTTAGAGGGAAGTCGTGCACGATGATCATGCCGTTGGCGACATCGCGCAGCAGCAGGAAGTAGCCTGCCGTACCATGATAAACGAGGTTGTGGCGGAGCCCAAAATCGCTGAATCGATTGTTAATCATCCGATTCACATCGGATAGGCGGATGACCTCTACCCAGTCCAATACGCCGGTGTAGGGCCGAATGCCATTGCGCTCAAGCTGGATCGCTGGCAAGCAGTTCAGGCCTAGGCTGAATATCGCGTCATATTGGCCGGATATCTCTTTTAGTTCCATTCGAATGTCCTCGCTTTCCATCTAGCAGTTACCCTATTCTATGTGCGCGATTGTTCGCCCGTACGGGCTGCCTTGACCAAGCATAAGATAGAGGGAGTAACAACCGGAAGATGGATGGAATGATAGGAGGCTTTCATAGACGATGATGGAAGAGGCGGCATTCAAGCTAGACAAAAGCCAAGTCGTCCCTTTTTTGCTTACGGATTGGGAGGTGCCGGCCGCGACGCTTACGCTGAAGACGCAGCGGCGGAACACGCGCATCCGCCTTACCTTTGAAATTGGATGGAGCAAGCCAGTGACAGCTGATTTAGGAGAGTTCGAGGTTATCATTCGGGAAGGTTCCTCTACCGGCAGAGAGGTGTTTCGAGGCTCGGAGATGTGCCATTGGAATGCGCTCATGCAGATGGACTGCGAGCTAGTCGCTCCAGTTGCCGGAGAACATTCTTATTGGTTGAATGTGATGTCTGACGGGCGGCGTGCTATTATCAACGGCCCGATCGTGTTTCATGCCGCTACGGTATCCTAACTTCGGAGTCTAACATATTGGAGGAGGTTCTCTATGAATACGAAAACGACGGTTTTAAGGCTGCCAAACTACCCGCATCCTTATGCGATCAGCTCGAACTCAGCGGATATGATACTGGCGGGCATCGAGAAAAACGGCGGTTATTATGAACCGCACATCATGAATGTGCTTCGCCATATCGTAAAGCCGGATAGCGTGTGCCTTGACATTGGAGCCAACATTGGCGCGATATCGCTTGGCATGAGCACTTATGCGCCGCAAGGCCGTATTTTTGCATTCGAGCCATCAGCGGTGAATTTCAACTACTTGTCCCATAATGTGCAGCAGAATGGGATTCGCACCGTGGAGCCGGTGCAGCTTGGCGTATATGATCGCAACACAAAGCTGCAGTTTTCTTATATTGATTTTGGCGGCGGTTGGTCGCATATTACGACGGAGCATGCGGAGCGCGGCATTCAAGAGACGGTCCAATGCGTTCGCATTGACGATTGGGCGAAGAAGCGGGGGCTTTCGCGCGTGGATCTGATTAAACTCGATGTGGAAGGGGCTGAAGTGCCTGCACTGCATGGCATGGCCGGAACGATCGGGAAGTTTAAGCCAGATCTGATTGTGGAATTCAATCCTGGCGCCCAGCAAGTCATTTTTCAAGAAAATCCACAAATTCTCTATAATACGCTATGTGGATTGTATCCTAATTTGTATATTATTGACTTTGATTATACCGTTCCGCGTTTAGTTTCCTTCGAGCAGCTCATGAGCTTGTTCCATAGCGGGCGTGAAGTTGTCGATATTTATTGCACATTCAAGGGTTGAATCATTTGAGAATGATGAGAAAACGTCTGAGAATGCTCTAATCTTTTCCAAAAACTGATCTGTGAATTTACAAGTCCCCCCGTGTTACGATGTTGGCGTCGAAGAGAACGGATGGCACGAGCTTCCATTCGAACGGCCAAATAACCGGATACGGGGAGGATGTACATGAAAAACATGCTACTGGTTCGCAAAACGGCAGCAGTTGCACTTATCGCAGGAATGGCGTTCACGGGAATTGGGGCAGCAGCCCACACCGCTTCGGCGGCGGTGCCAGTGACGGCTTCATATAAAACCATCACGATTGGCAGCCCGGCCCAATTGCAGCAGATAGCCGCACAATTCGGCATTACGCTCGACTGGAACCAGATCTGGAACGGGGGAGGCGCCGTCACCGTGACGAAGCCAAGCACCGGGACGAGTACGGGGACGAAACCGAGTACAGGAACAAGCACAACGACGAATGCGAGCGCATTTGCGCAGCAGGTTGTAACATTAGTCAATCAGGAGCGCGCTAAGGCCGGTCTGGCTGCTTTATCGACGGATTCCTTGCTGGCAACGGTCGCAACGGACAAAGCGAAGGATATGTACAATAACAACTACTTCAGCCACACGTCGCCAACTTACGGCTCTCCATTCGATATGATGCGGGCCTACGGCGTAAGCTATTCGTATGCTGGCGAGAATATCGCGAAGGGTCAGCGCACACCGCAGGAAGTTATGGCGGCTTGGATGAACAGTGCTGGCCATAAAGCGAATATTTTGAGCAAAAATTTCAAAAAAATCGGCGTTGCGTATTACAATGGCGAATGGGTACAAGAATTTACGGGTTAACATCAAACTTAGCCTAGCCCGAGCCCGTTAATTGAAATGGCCTATTAACCAAAAGAGTTAAGCTTCAGCAAGCGCTATGCGCGATCTATATGCTGAAGCTTAACTCTTTTTTTATTTAGGATAACAGCCCTAACATCTGTAGGCGCTGCCTCATCGCATGGCCAGTGCTAAGCGGATGGAAACGGACACTCAAGGAATGGGCGGCCATCGCGCCAAGCCGCTCGCATGCGGCTCGGTCGCTTGCAAGCCTGTGCATGAGCTCTGCTGCGTGGCCGATGTCAGGCTCAGCCCAATAATTGCCGGCTTCGTAAGGGCCAATCGTACGTGTAATGGGCGTAAGCGTGTAGCGAACAGGGCAACCGGCACCATGCTGGACCAGCTCTGTGCTGCCGGACCAATCGGTTGCGATGGCGGGCTTTCCTCGTGCCATGGCTTCCGCGATGCCGAGCCCGAATCCCTCTGCCCGATGCAGCGACACATAAGCATTGCACGCCGCTAGCAAGCCGCCTGTTTCCTGGCGGGTCATTCCGGCTTCAATATAATAGACGTTGCTGCTGCCGAGCATCCGTTGCTTGAGCCGTTCGAGCTCAGCGCTGCTGTTATGCGCGTTATTGACTTTGATGACAAGCCCGACGGAAGGGTTGTGGCGGCCGAACGCTTGCAAGAACGCCTCCAGTGTGCCAAGCGGGTTTTTGCGTTCAATAAAGCTGTACGTATCAAACATGGTGGCAAATAGGAAAGGCTCTTGCGGCAGGCCGTAATAGAAACGCCCGGGACGGAAGCCATCATCGGGCATGCAGCCATAAGGCATCGTGATGACGGGGAGAGGGCTTTTCGCTGCGATGGCTTCTCGGACGAAAGCGGACGGCGTCCAGATTTCTTGAAAGTATGGCCAGTAATTCGCCCACTCGTCTGGAATCGCATTAAGCTCCCAATGCCAATAGCCGACCGTATATTTACGCTCGACTAGGCGATGGCCGTACCTCGCGAATACGTGAGGAAGCATATCTGGATTGAATTGCAGGATGGAGCAGCGGTGCAACGGCTCTGATTGTTCAAGCGACACGGTGGAGAGGTCGGTTGTACGGTTCAATGAGAGCGCATCACAGGAAACGATCGAAGTGGGGACGTTGGCCGCAAGAAGCGAAGCGGCTTGCAGCCGGCACGCTTCTCCGACGCCGGACTCAGCTCGGCTGAAACCAATAAGCTGAACGCCGGGCATCCCTTCATAGAAGGGAGCCGGCGGAGGCTCTATCGGCTGCTGGAGAGCCGAAGCCGGTTTCCGCTGCTGCAACCGCGCCTGCTTCCGCAGGCGATGGCTGCGCTTGGAGCCAGCATGGCGCCGTCGAACAAGCTTTAGTGAGCCTCCCGTACGCGAACGCTTTGCCCGGCCATTCCCATTCCGTTTGCTTGTGGAAGCCAGCGGGTGCTGCTTTCGGCGATGCGCCCTCATAGCCCTGCAAGGCGGCCTTTCATTCGAGCTGCCGAATGATCCCACGTAAACTGTGACTGCATATCAATTGCCGCGCGCCGTCCTCTCTCCGCAGCTTCTTCGCGATTGGCAACGACATGCTGCATCAAATGGGCAAGATGCTCGGCGTCCGGCTGCGCCCAGTTGAAACCATGGTAGTAGACACAGCGCGCTTCGGCTGGAATTAATCGTTCAACACGGAGCGGATAGGCGTTCGATTCATTTATAAACTCGGTCTGGGCGCTCCAGTTCGTCGCAATGACGGGCAGGCCGCATGCCATAGCTTCCATGATTGGCATCCCCCAGCCTTCCCCGCGAGTAGGAAGTACGAAGCAGTCGGCTGAACGGTATAAGCTGCCCATCCAAGCGGATGGGATTTTATCATTATGAAGGACGAGAATCCGCTCGGCGGCTGCCCCTAGTTTGAGCTTGCGTATTTCGGTTGGAACGTCAAAGCTCGGATCATTGTTAATGATTTTGCATACGAGCAATACATCGTCCCGGTGGGCGAATACCCGGGAGAACGTCTCCAGCAGCAGCTCAGGCGCTTTGCGCTCTCCCCATTCGAACACGGAAAGGAACGTGAATTTGTCCGAGAACCGTTTGCTGCGAATGCCCGGATGGAAATAATTTGTGTCTACGCCCAACGGCATCACATGGATCGGAACGGTAACGCCGCTGTTTCGGAACGTTTGCGCATTGAAATGCGAAGGGACCCATACTTCATTCATGCTGTTGCTTTGGGCGACCCAGTCATGCGGCAGGCCATCCACTTCGAGCATCGTATAGCCGATTTTATAGCGGCCTTTATTTTTATAGAAAACGTCGCCTTGCCCGTATACGACCTCGACAGCCTCAGGCGATTGGGTACGCTGCTTGAACAGGTTGACCCGCATATCAGGGCCAGTCTCAGGCTCTTCGAACGGCATAGGCGTGCCAGGACCATAGACATACTCGTAGTTGACCTTCAGATGCTGCCGCTCCAGGCCAAGCATTAAGTTTTTGGATGTCTCCGTATAGCCGTACAGCGGCAAATGAACAACGGAACGCCAATTGAGCGGCCGTTCGTATCTCATTTGAAGCAGGTTTTGCCATTTGCTCCGGAAAACCTCACGCGATTTATTGTACATGTCCCAGAAGTCCACGCCGTTCACGCGTGTTGAAGTATTGTGGTAATGATGAAGGGTGACGCGGCCGTCATTGACGACACGGTAGCCAGCCATGATCGCTTTTAGGCAATAGTCTGTATCCTCAAAATAGGAGAAGTAGTCTTGATCGAGGAAGCCGATGCGCTGGATCAATTCCCGCTTCAGGTAAGCGCAGGCGAATACGATGCCCTGAACATCGCGCACGCCGTTATATTGGCGCACGTCTGGTTCTTCTCCGCCGATCTGCTGCCCGCTTAAATTGTCAGGCAAAATGTACGTGCCTGCATGATGAAGTGAGCCATCAGGCCCGCGTAGCCGCGCACCGACGATGCCGATATCGCGTGAGCGATAGGCGGTCTCCTGCAGCTTGGACAGCCAGTCGCCTTGTTCTGTTAGGATATCGTTGTTGAGCAGCACGATATCGCTGTCGGGGCGTGCATAAGGCAGTGCAGCGTGGTTGCCAGCGACAAAGCCGATATTCGTCGGGTTAAACAGGGGGCGAATCCACGGAATCGTGCGCAAGTACTCCACTGTTCCATCGGTGCTGCCATTATCGAACACGATCACATCAACTAAGCCGGGCTCCAGCGTTGGGGCCAGATGCTCGAAGCATTTGCGCGTGTAGTCAAGACCGTTCCACGTCAAAATAATAATCGTTACGGGGCGGCTGAGCGGCCGCCTGTCGATCGCGGGAGGATCAACCTCGGTATGGCCGGGGTTGAAGGTTCCGTATTGCGGGTCGCTCTCATACCGGTCCCAGTGGTGGACATGGACAGGGGGCGCTGTTTTTCTCCGCCTCGCATCACGGCGTCTCCTGGCCAGCAAGGCGGCCCTTTTTTTGGATAGCTTCTTCGAAGCGAGCCTTCTCCGCTTGCCCGTAACGCTCGTGCGCGATTTTTTTAATCGCCGTTTGGCGGTCGTGAACCGTTTATGATTGCCCGAGGAGCCGCGCCGTCTTTTCGCTCGGCTCGATTTGCTCCGGCTTAATGCCGTGCTGCTGGTCATGGTCGTCTCTTGCCTCCTTAGCGGGCGCTACTAATCAGGAGAGGTTAGGCTAGTTTGGCGCGCCAATAGTCGAGAAGATCCTGCATCGTTTGTTCAAATGGCACTTCCGGCTTCCATCCGGTGTGCGCCATAAATTTGCTTGCATCGCCGAGCAAAATTTCAACGTCGGATGGCCGCATCCGGGCAGGATCCTGCTCAACAGTTACTTGGACCGATGATAGGGAGAGCAGCAATTGGAGCATCTCATCAATCGTAACGCAACTGCCGGAGGCGATGTTGTAGCATTCGCCTGGCGTTCCTTTCTCAAGGGCTAGCCAGTAGGCGCGCACGACGTCGCGAACATCTGTGAAGTCGCGTTTGGCCTCCAAATTGCCGACGTGGATAACAGGTGGGCGAAGCCCTTTTTCGATTTCGGCGATTTGCTTGGCAAAGTTGGAGGTGACGAAGTTTTCTCCCCTGCGCGGCCCCGTGTGGTTGAACGTGCGGGTACGTACGACGGGGATGCCATAGCTGCGGTAATATTGGTAGCCCAGGTAGTCTTGCGCGACCTTGCTTACGGCATAAGGGCTGAGCGGCCGGATTGGATTTTCTTCCCGAATCGGCACTTCATGTGGATGGACTTCGCCGTACTCCTCACTGGAGCAAGCGATTTGGACTTTGGTGGGGAGGTTGAACCGGCGGATCGCTTCGAATAGATGGATTTGGCCGACGACATTGTTGTGAATGGTGTCGATGGGGGAGTTCCATGATGTTGGGACGAAGCTTTGCGCGGCAAGATGAAATACATAATCAGGGCGTTCCTTCTCCATGAGCTGTTCGACGGAAAGCGGGTCGCGCAGTTCACATTCGACCAGATGGATATCCTTCTGAATATGGGCAATGTGGTCCATGCGGCTTCGCTGGCGAATTGTACCGACGACTTCAACGCCCTCTGCCAGCAAAAATTCCGCCATATGACTGCCAACAAAGCCGCTGATGCCGGTAATTAAAGCTTTCAACTTGACGATCACCTCGAAATAGTAGTAAGCCACTGCTTGAGCCGTGGCTCTTCAGAGCGATGGCACACAAGAAGGCCATAAGGGGTAGAAACGACAATGAGGTCTTGCACGCCGATGAGCAGCGTCTCCGTCTCGGCGTATACCGTATTGCCATCGCTCTCAAGCAAATGAACAGGGCCGTGGGCGACGTTGCCTCGCGAATCCTGCAAGAAATGGCGGCGAAAGGCCGCCCAGGAGCCGATATCGTCCCAGCCGCAGTCTACGGGGACGCAGCGAATCTCGCTCGCTTTTTCCATTACGGCGTAATCAATGGATAACTTCGGCATGCCTGCGTAAGCGGCAGCGATGTTATCGGGGAACTGCTCGAGTTGCTGCCATAGCTTCGGAACAGATGAGGCCATATGGTAAGCAATCGAAGAGGGTTTCCAAATAAAAATGCCGCTGTTCCAATACACGTGAGGCTGCTTAAGGAGCTCGATTGCTTTCTGCGCATCTGGCTTCTCGAGAAAGCGGGCAACCCGGTGCGCGTGGGAAGGTTCGGGTGTGCTGCTTGAGGTGGAGGCCAAAGCGTGCCCTTCTTCTTCCATTGCTAGCTCAATATAGCCATATCCAGTGTCAGGGCGGGTGGGCTGTATCCCGAGCGTTGCAATTGCGCGTGGTTGGCGGGCAGCCTCAGCTGCATGAGCAATGGCTGTAAGAAAGCTAGTTTCGTCAGTGATCCATTGATCGGCGGGAACGAACACGATTGGCCGGTCGTCACCAAAGAGAAGCATGCGATGGGCAACGTAAGCGATGCAGGCCGCAGTATCCTTTTGCTCCGGCTCGACGAAGGCTTGCTCAGGCGGAAGTGCGGGAAGCTGCTCATAAACGAGCGGCATGTAGGCGAGCGGCGCCGCGACAAACAGCTGGTCAACAGCGGTTAATTGGCGAAAACGGTCGTATGTTTGCTGAATGAGCGTAGGCCCGGTGCCGAAGGAGAGAAATTGCTTTGGCATCGACTGTACGCTCCTCGGCCAAAATCGGGTCCCTTTGCCGCCGGCCATAATTACGACGTTTATCGTGATGAGACAACACCTCCAATCGAGGGCATTCGAATAAAACAGTATTCATGCAAATGTTATGCCATTGTATTCAATTGGCATTCGGTCCTGTAACGGCATTTGTACGGGCAGGCGAAGCGCGGGGGCGGCATAAGCCATGATTTACCGGTTTCGGCACTAGGTGCATTGTGTTAATCTATAACGCGAGCCGAAACTAATCGTGCGGGGGAGATTTTTGGAAAAAACGCAGCGTTGATCTGCGTCGTTTCCTCGGGGTGAATCGCATACAAGCAGGCTGGCTTAGCTGCTGCAAAGCGTAGGGTGACTCCTTCATCCGAATCCGACAACTAACCTCGTAGGCGAGACACACAAGGAGGTACTTATATTTTGAATTTCCGTATGGCTATGCCAATGAAAAAATGGGCGCGAACGGCGGTTGCTGCAATAGCTGGCATCACGATCGCGTGGTCGGCAGCGTCTGCTGACGCTGCGACAACGCACATCGCATCCAAGACGACAACGTTCTGGACGTTGTCCCAGTATTACAGCTTGACTGTTCAACAGATTGCTAATGCAAATCCTAAGGTAGATGCAAACAACATTGCAGTCGGCTCAAGGCTCGCCATTCCTACGCCGGACACGGCGAAGGACAATACGGCGGCGATGAAGATGGCATCTGCGAATGACCAACAGCTGATCGCTGGCGGCAAAGCGTATGACGTGGCCAAAACGGTACAAGCTACCGCTACTGCATATACGGCAGCTGCCTCGGAGAATGGCAAATGGGGTGCGCTCGATTACTTCGGCAATTCCCTTAAAGTCGGGACAGTTGCGGTTGACCCTAACCATATCGCTCTGGGCACCAAGCTCTATATCGTCGGTTACGACTATGACGGCTTGCCTGTCGGCGGAATGCTCGCAAGCGCATCGGATATGGGCAGCAGCATCAAGGGCAACCGTATCGATATTTTCGTGCCAGGCACTACGGTGCAAGCGAAAAGTTTTGGCATGCAATATGTCAAAGTCTATGTCCTAAAATCGTAAAAGAACCGGATGAATCGCCCTCTGCCGCGTAACAGCATGCAGAGAGCGTTCATCCGGTTTTTTTCTTAAGGCAGGCTATTATTAATAGCGCTTTCGGCTGGCGGACGTCCCGAGCAGCTCAGGAACGGTAACAAGGTCGTAGCCTTTGGAGCGGAGCAGCTTTATGATTCGCGGAAGGGCTTCAACGGAGCCAGATAGGTCCTGCGTTGGACCGCCGCCTGCATGTTGAAGAATGATCGAACCAGGCTGCAGCGTACGCCTTATGTTTACCATAACCATTGCGCTGCTTAAGCTCCGCCAATCGACAGAATCAACATCCCAATTCACAATAACAAAGCCGTTTCGCTGCGCCCATTGTAGCTGTCTGGGACGGATTTCGCCGTAAGGCGGACGTACGTAGCGCGGGCTGTATCCGACTAGCGCTTGGAGCACATCATCGGTTCGTGTGATTTGCCGGTTAAGCCGCTCCTGTGACAGTTGGGAGAAGACGGCATGCGTGTAGGAATGGTTGCCGATCGCATGGCCTTCACGATCCATCCGTTTCACAAGTGCAGGATAGCGCGCTGCTAGCGAGCCGACGACGAAAAACGTCCCCTGAACGCGATATTTGGCAAGTACATCAAGTACTTTGCCTGTATAGCGGGGATCAGGAACGTCGTCAAAGGTTAAAGCGGCCTTGCGTGTGCTCCTAGGGCCATGCGTAATGAACACGCCGGGATATCGCCTCTCTAGCGCGACCCAGCTGATAACAGGAGCACGGCGTTTCCTCGTACGCCTCGCTTGTGCAGATGCTTGCTCTGATTCGGCTTCGCCGTTGGATAGCAGCGGCCATTGATCCAACTGCGTGCGTGGCTGGCTCGCATGGACAGGCTCACCCTGGAGGGGCTTGGCTATAGCCGGGTTAATGCCAGGCAGCACTAACATCATCGTCAACCCTATGAGTGTTATTCGAGCCATTCGAGGGATTAGCTTGCGCATCGTGTAGGAATTCCCCCTTCGTGGGAACGCGCACACGGATCATAATCAAGGTGCAGTCGCATTCCGTCACCCTTGGTGTTCCCATGAAGGGGGAGGTTCATTCGTGCAGCGTTCCGGTAGGGGGGATTCCTCGCATGCGAGCGCGAAACGCTTCAGCCGTACAGCCGACGGTTTCTTTGAACATTCTGCTGAAATGGGCGGGATGGACGAAACCTGCCGCATGCGCTACCTCAGAGACTGGGCGGGACGCATCGAGCTGCAGCAGCAGCTTGGCTTGATTAATGCGGCGGTTGTACACATATTTGAAAATGGTCGTGCCCGTCACGTCTTTAAATAGTTGCGACAAATAAGGCTTGGTTAAATGCAGCGCGTCGGCGATTTGTTTCAATGTCATTGCTGCTGTGAAGTGTTCTTCGACGAAAGTGATGGCACGCTGAACATGTCGCTCCCGTTCGGAAGCGGGCTCCAACTGCCGCCGCTGCGGCTTGTCGAACCATTCATTAATGGCATAGAGCAGTTCAGCGAACCGAAGGGCGGTCCGCTGGGCGGCGAAGGGCGATCCGCCTTGCTGCACCGCATGCATATCCGAGAGCAGTTTCTCGGCATCTGCCCGTTCTGCGCCGTCCAGCGAAAGCCGGGCATTGCCGAATCGCTCGAAGGGCTCGAGCAGCTTAGCCGTATCATTAGGCAACTGCCGCTGCAGAACGGACGGCTCAAAGTGAATGATTGAGCGTACATAAGGCACTTCAGGCGAAGGGTTCGGGCAATGCAGAGTCATGCCATGCAACAGCAAAATATCGCCGGGGGCAAGCGTCCATAGGCGGTCGCCGACGATATAGGTACATTGTCCGCCATGAAAGAAGTACAGCTCATAGAAAGGATGGGAGTGAAACTGCGCGCCCTCGTAATGCCCGGTGTTGCGATAGGTGAAATCTAAGCCGTTAAGCAAAGCGCTCGACCGGCTCTGACACTTGGATTTGCAGCGCATCGCGCTGGGCAATTAAGCATAGCTCCGCTGCTTTGAACGCATGCTCCTGCGTCATCGCATGTTCGGTTCCATCTAGGCAATCACGGATCAGCTCGCCGAAGAACGGGAAGCCGATCTGGCCGCGAACATCGAATTGGTATTCGCCCTCATGGTTGACGAGAATGACATGGTCGCCTTCCCCTCCGCGGGCAACATCCGTATATTTGCGCAGCTCGATATAGCCGTCTGTGCCGAGAATGACTGTGCGCCCATCGCCCCAAGTGCCAAGGCCGTCTGGCGTAAGCCAGTCGACGCGGAAGTAGCAGGTTGAGCCATTGTCGCCGACAAGCGTCGCATCACCGAAATCTTCAAATTCCGGAAACGCGCTGTTGCGGAAATTGCCCACTTTGCTTGCCGTCACGATTGCATCCCGGCATCCGGCGTAGTAGAGGAATTGCTCGATCTGGTGGCTGCCGATATCGCACAGGATGCCGCCATAGTTGGCTATGCGGTAGAACCAATCCGGCCGGTTGCTGCCATGGCGATGCGGGCCTGTGCCTAGCACTTGAACGACACGGCCAATTGCACCGTCTTGGATGAGGCGCCCAGCATGAACAGCGCTTTCGACATGAAGCCGCTCGCTGTAATACACCATATATTTGCGCCCTGTGCGGCTTGCCGCTTCCTTCGCTGCGGCAAGCTGATCAAGCGTCGTAAACGGCGTCTTATCGGTAAAATAATGCTTGCCATGCTCCATGGCCGTGATGCCGAGCGCGGCGCGTTCAGAAGGCACGGCTGCTGCCGTGATGAGTTGGATGTCTGGATCCAACAAAATTTGCTCCGGCGACGAAGCGGCTTGCGCCTGCGGGAAGACGGCGAGAAACGCTTCGACCTTCGCTGGATCAGGGTCGTACACCCATTTGAGCGTTGCGCCAGCTTCAATTAGCCCGTTGCACTGTCCATAAATATGGCCGTGGTCAAGCGCCATCGCTGCAATTTGGAATTCGCCAGGCGCGCATACGAGGGCTGGCTTCGCTGATTTGGGCGCATAGTTCATGCCGTCTTTATTGCCAAACGTTGCATGTTGTCCATCGTTAGCCATTGTTTGTTCGCGCCTCCTCTTAATGTGTGCCTTTCAAGTCGACGGGAGCAGCGGATGCCTGCTCGGTTACGCCTGGCTTGAAAGAGGAGCTAGCTGCCCGTTTGCGCAATTCGGCCTCGTAGTGGGCTTCGTCGAACGGCAGCTCAACCCAATCGTTGCGCCAAGTGGAAAGATGCATCGCATTGGAAATTAACAGCCCATTAATGCCTTCCTCGCCTGGTGCGACCAGCGGCGTGCCGTTATTGATAGCATCTGCAAAATTTTGAATGATGCCGTTATGCTGCGGGTTCTCCCCCTCGATTGGCACATCGGTCTTCGTATAGGCTGGCTGGCCGAACGGCTCGGTATTCCGCAGGTTGAAGGCTGGTTCCGGTTCCTCTAGACGCCAGAAGGTGAGGGTGTCGTTCTCGATGACAACCTTGCCTTTATCCCCGGACACTTCAAAACGGTTCGTGCCCGCCGCTTCTCCGGTCGTCGTAATGAACACGCCCGTGCCGCCGTTCGGATACTCCACATAGGCCGTTACTTGATCCTCAGTTTCGATGTTCCGACGGCTTCCGAATCCACAGAAAGCACGCATGCGAGCTGGCATCATGCCGATCGTCCATTGCCATAGGTCCAATTGGTGCGGGCATTGGTTGATGAGGACGCCGCCGCCTTCCCCTGCCCAAGTAGCGCGCCATGAAGCGGAATCATAATAAGCCTGCGAACGGTACCAGTCTGTAATAATCCAGTTCGTTCGGCGCACCTCGCCAAGCTCTCCTGCGGCGATCATATCGCGGAGTTTCAAATAGACTGGGTTTGTCCGCTGGTTGTACATCATGCTGAATACGAGATTGGATTGTACAGCGGCTTCATTCACTTCACGCACTTTTGCAGTGAAGACGCCTGCTGGCTTCTCGACGAGCACATGCTTGCCGGCTTCAAGCGCCCGCAGCGCTTGTTCGGGATGGTCATAATGGGGCGTAGCCACGATAACGGCATCGACTAGGCCGGAGGACAGCATTTCTTCAGAGGTGTCAAAGAAAGGGACGTTCGGCAGCGCTTCGTGTGCCCAGTCGCGTTTGCTTGCCATGCCGTCGCATACCGCCCCCAGCGTAGCCCCTTGAATATGCCCCGCTAACAATTCCTTTGCATGCGCAGCGCCCATGTTGCCAACGCCAATGACGCCAATTCGAACATTGCTCATTTTACGCTTCCTCCCACCATGTTTTCATTTGGTTTACAAACAAACGCAGCATTGCGGCGCTATCGTATGTTTTGCTAAAATCTTCGACGCCGAACGCGCCTGTATAGCCAACGGCTTTCAGGTCCGCCAGCACTTGCTTCCAAGGGACGATGCCTTCGGAGATCGCTTTCCATTCACAGGACCAGCTAGCTTGGTAGAGCCCTTCTGTAAGCTGGGCGTTCGCTTCTTTGGGCTGCTGTTGCACCCAAGCTGCATTTTTGACATGGACATGTGCGAGATAAGGACCGAGAATTTCCATCCCCATCTTATAGTTCTCGAAACCTTCGTGCACGAGATTGCCGGGATCATACAGGATGCCAATTGCATCAGGATCGCAGCCGTCGACAAGCTGGCGGGCTAACGAAGCGCTTGGCGTTATCGTTTTATGATGGGTTTCTACCAGCCCTTTGACACCATATTTTTTCGCAAGTTTCTCGGCTTCCTTCACATAGGCGCGCGCTTCTTGCATAAGCTCGCCGAATGGGCGGGTGCCATCATAGCTGGGAACGCCGATGCGGATGGATGATGCGCCGAGCTCAGCAGCAATTGCCATGATCCGTTCAGTCTCTTCCAGGTCGCCACACTTTAAGTAGGGGACGACGGCTAACGACTTTAAACCATGTGCTTCCGTTGCTGTGCGAAGCTGGCGAAGCTCTTCGGCCGATATTGTTGGTTCCAGCGTGCAACGATTGTTGCCCCAGAATGATGGCGCTTCATGCTTCACTTCCTCTGCGACATGCGTGCAGCGCCATTCAATTGCATCAATGCCTGCATCGCGGGCTGTGGCAAGCAACTGCTCAGGCGACAAGTCCGGTGTAGCAACTGTGAATATGGAGAATATCATAGGTCATCTTCCTCTCTAATTGACTCGGATTATGGTGATTGTGTATGGAGAAGTAGCGTGATATTTTGAAAAATACGTTGGGTTGATTGTATCATAAAGCTTTGTGGCAATGGATGCGGTTTCATAACTACATTAACTACAGTTAAGTGGTGAACGTAAATCCTTGCTCACGATTAAGGTAATGTACGTAATGGCAGTCAATTAGCTTGAGGCTTAATCAATAGATGTGTTAAGATAAGTTCATGATATAGAACTATAGTTTTGTATATAGAACTTTTAGATTTGTATATAGAACTTTTAGATTTGGACGGGAGGGGCAGGGCATAGCAGAGACAGATAATTATCAAGTCCCGGCTGTCCGGCGAGCATATGATGTGCTTGATTTGCTTGCAGTTGAGCCTGGGCGCCATCGGCTGATTGAAATTGCTAAACGGCTGGAAGTGAATAAAAGCTCTATGTTTGCGCTGCTGCATACATTGGAATCGCTGCGGCTAGTAGAGAAAAACGGCGATGGCCGGTATGCATTAGGCTCGGCCATCGGAGCGCTTGGCAGCGCTTTTGTTCGGCAATATGATTACATAGCTGCTTTCCGCCGGGAGGCACACGCTGCTGCGGCTGCCTATGGCGCGACGTTTCAGTTAGCCCGATTAGAGGGGCGTGAAGTTGTATATCTCGCGATTGAAGAAGCATTGGCGCCGATAAGGCTCGCGGCTTCCCCAGGCATTAGGCTTCCCGCGCATGCCACTGCGCTTGGCAAGGTTCTGCTCGCTTCGCTTGATGGGGCCGCGCTCGATTTGTTGCTGCAAGAGGAACAGCTTGGCGCTTCATCGACGCCGTACACGATAACGTCCCGCGAGCGGTTACTGGAGCAATTGGAGACCGTGCGGGCCGAAGGCATAGCGGAGGATTCACAGGAGGCAGTGCTAGGCATTTGCTGTGCAGCTGCCCCTGTTCGGGATCCGAGCGGCCGGGTGGTTGCTGCGATCAGTTGCTCGATGAGCGTGTTTGAATGGGCGAACCGCCGCGAAGAAATTCGCCAGGCGGTCATTGCGACAGCTGCCCGCATATCGGGGTAAGAGGGCGATAGAGTGCAAGGCACAGGCAAGAGATATTCAAGAGACAGGCAGCCCCATTCGATTCAGGCCACGATGCCACAAGGAGGATTAGTTCTATGTTGTTCGAAGCAAAGGATAAAATCGTATTGATAGGCGATTCCATTACGGATTGTGGCCGAGCGCGCCCGATCGGCGAAGCTGGCAATGGCGACGCAGGGAACGGTTATGTGGAGCTAGCAGACGCATTCTTGCAATCAGCTTATCCTGAGTTGCAGCTGCGTTTGGTTAACGTAGGCACAAGCGGCAACACGGTACGTGACTTGAAGCACCGTTGGGAGACGGATGTTATCGAGCAACATCCCGATTGGTTGACGATTATGATCGGCACGAATGATGTGTGGAGGCAGTTTGACCGTCCGGCAATTCCAGAATGGCATGTCTACATTGATGAATACGAACGGACGCTTGAAGAGCTAGTGGAGCGGACGAAACCGCATGTGAAAGGGATCGTACTGATGACGCCGTTCTTCGTCGAAGCATGCCGTGAGGATCGGATGCGAACTGTAATGGATCAATATGGAGCTGTTGTACGTAGCGTTGCAGAGCGCCAAGGAACGTTGTTCGTGGATACGCAGGCTGCTTTCGATGGCGTGCTGGAGAAGGTATATTCGGCGCAGCTTACTTGGGACCGCGTTCATCCGAACAAAGCGGGGCATCTCGTACTTGCGCGGGCGCTGCTTGATGCAGTAGGGTATGACTACGCCAAACGAGCTTAACAATAGAAAGTAAAATAACGGGGTTGTCCCAAAAGCCGTGACGGCTGGGGGACAACCCTGTTATTTTGCGTGGCGGCGGTTGGAGAAGTGAGTGAGTGAAGTGAGTGAAGTGAGTGAGTGAGTGAGTGAGTGAGTGAGTGAGTGAGTGAGTGAGTGAGTGAGTGAGTGAAATGAGTGAAGTGAGTGCTACAGTGGTGTGCGTCGTAGTTAAGTTGGCGTTGGTTCATACAGCTACAGCCTGCTCATTGCAGTTTGTGCAATGGAATTAATGCGAGCGCGGGAGTGAAGGAGGTGGCATTGCATATTGTGCAATGGGAAAGGTGGTTTCAGTGTTTTGGGCACATCTAGTCTCTTCCGGATCGTATCTCATTGGATGAACTGCAATGGGAGCCTTCGGGTGAGGCAGTTCATGCTGTTATCATTGTATGAAGTGCAATGGAGGGGAATGAGATTAAACCTAATAAAAAAGCTGCCCTAAAGTCTAATGGTGATGACTTCTGGGGCAGCTTTTGCATTACATTTTGAACACTTGAACCGTTTTTTGCAGTTGCATAACGCTGTTCATCATCCGGTCAGCTTCGTCTACGACGGCTTGTACGGAACCGATCTGCTCGTTCATGGAAGCGGACATTTGCTCCGTGCCAGCTGCAGATTGCTGTGTAATGGCCGAGATGTTTTGAATAGCGGAGGAAATGCGCTGTGCGCTCTCGAGCATAACGTCGCTTTCTTCTGAGAAGCGGGCGATCTGTTCAGCAATAAACTCGATGCTTGTGACCATCTCGCCGAAGATGCGCTCGGATGCTTCGATCGTTTCAGCCTGTACGCTTACGGCTTGTTCATTAATAACAATGTTCTCAATCGCTTGCTTAATGCCACGCTCAATGCCGCGAACAAGGGTGAACACTTCTTTCGTCGAAGTCGATGACTCTTCCGCAAGCTTGCGCACCTCTTGGGCAACGACGGCGAAGCCTTTGCCATGCTCGCCTGCCCGAGCGGCCTCAATTGAAGCGTTCAACGATAGGAGATTTGTTTGCTCTGCGAGCTCTGAGATCGTATGCGTAATCTTCGTAATGCCAGCCGCATCGCGTGCGAGCTCACGTACCGTTTCCGATACTTTGGATGTCGCATCGGAGTTGCTGCGCATGCTCGTTTTTTGGTTGCCGACTGCTTGTACGCCTTGCTGCACGAGTTGAAGGGTAAGGGTGGAACGTTCGTTCATGCCTTTCACGGAGCTAGCATACGAGCCGACTTTATCTTCGATATCTTTGATGGAGTCCGTCATGTCTGCCACTTCGGACGAGATTTCATTCGCGCCGATTGCCAGTTCATTGGAGGAAGCAGCAACTTGTTCCATGGCGATTTTCATCGCTTGGTTTTTATCAAAAATGCCTCGGCTTGCTTCCGTTACGTGACGGGAAATTTTGGACGTTTCTGTGATGATGTCGCGCAGCTTGTCGATCATGCTGTTGAAGGAGTGGCCAAGTTCCCCGAGAGCAGCGGAGGAGGAGTCGACCTTCTGTGAGAAATCCCCTTTTGCAAGGCTTGAAGCTGCCATGCGAAGCTCATAGGTCGCTTCAGAGAGTGCTTTTTCGGTGAAATTAATGATTGGAAGAGCAAGAAGTGCGAGTACAACCGCGACGATAATCGCGATAAGTGCAGAACCGCCAGCGGCGGAAGTCATTACAACTAAAGCAAGCGAAAAAAGGAGAACAATGGAATAACATCCGACGAAAAGCTTATTGCGGACCGATAAAGCAGAGAACCACTGCATATGTAAGCGCTCCTTTTAATAGAATAGACATATTATAGCACTGGTGTCGATTTAGGTCTATGGGTGCAGAAGATTGTATCCGATTAATTTGATTATATTTAGTTGTTTAGCATTTTTCGACAATTTTGATTAATTATTTCAAAATAATTGTTGTTAGAAAATAATGTGTGTCATATAATGGGCAATAAGGACTATGAGTGGTTAATTGGTCCTTTATTTTTAATAAATGCTGATTTGGGGGGAGACGATTGTTCAAACAGGATGGATTGCCACTAGCAAGGCAGGTAGACTACGTTTTCAGGCAATTGGAGGGAGAATTAAAGAACGCAGCAGCAGGAACGGTCCATATTCATGTACGCAATAATGCAGTAGGCAAGTTTGGAATGAAGCATCATCCGATTGAGAGCCGCAATGGTGAGTTGCGCAAAGGAGAGGACGGGCTCTCGGAACAGCAAGTGCAGTCCTTCCGCAAGATGGCGATTGAAGCGCTGAAGCTAAAGCGGGACTGGACGCATGGCGAGATTTCTTACGACTTCTCCGTGCGGCCGGGAACAGGAGGTTGGGCTGCTAGCGTGATGTATGAGTCCAACTATAATATGGCCAACCACACAGGGGCATTGTTCCATTATTCAGGGAAACAGCCAAGCTACCGCAGCAAAGAAGAGCAATAATACTAGAAGAGGGGCAGCTCCAAGCGTAGGAATGAACTACGTTTGGGACTGCCCCTTTGCATGTGGCGAAACGTCAATTAACGAGCGGATTGCCCGGAAAGCTGTTGCTCAGCGATTTGGACGAGCCGGCGGGTAATGTTGCCCCCAATGGAACCGACTTCAAATGTCGTCATGTTGCCGTAGTAGCCGTCTTGCGGAAGTTGGATGCCGAGCTCTTGCGCGATCTCGAATTTCAATTGTTCGAGTGCCATTCTTGCTTGGGGTACCACGAGCGTGTTGCTGCTGCGGGATTGTGCCATGCTGCTCATCTCCTTCAGGTTTTGCGTATGCTTTCGATCCGACAGGATCGGAGTGCAGCAAAAGCCGCGCCGGAAGCATAAGCTTAGGTTTTGCGTATGCTTTCGATCCGACAGGATCGGAGTGCAGCATTAGCTGCAATGAATGCATCCGCTATGCTACCTTATTATGGTCGAAAAGGGTTTGTTTATCCGGCAGATGCGAAAGAAGCGTTAAGTAATTATTGGAAAAAATAAAATGGATTCTAGGCTTATAAATCAAAGTCATAGTTTGGATAAGCATAGGTGTCAGCAGGCGTGGGGATAGGTGTGATTGAGGCTGCCTCCAACATGAGAATTGTGTTGTTTTGGAAGGATGTTGTTGTTACGGTGCCAGTGAAATTTACCCATGAATCGTTTGGATAAGCTGCTGCATTGGACGAATGGACCATAATGCCGTAGGGCAGTGCATCGGCGGAGCAGCAGTTCATAACGAATCGGCTAACGGCAAATTGCTCGTTACTCATCCCTTGGTCACGGTAAACGAAGCCAGTGAGCGTAACTTGCTTGCCGATAAAGTTAGATTGAAATAAATCCAGCGTCGTTAAGGTTTCGATAAATAAGGAGTCGTCTACGGTGATGCTGGGTTGTTGATAAAGCTTTTTGCCGAAGCTGGCATAAGCTTTTGTATAGTCATCAGTTGCGAAGAGCTGGTCTAGAGAAGGCTTCTCTTGCTGTGCAGGGGCGGGAGGCGATGCAGGTGGAGCTGCGGATTGGAGCCCGGTAAAGCTCATTCCTTTTTTGGCTGCCAGCGTACTGTTTAACGGTTCATGCGGCATAAGAAAGCCTAGCAATAGCGGCAAAAGGAACAGCGAATAGATGAGCGTATTGCGAAGCGGCGAGGGGGAGGGGCCATGGCCATGGTCACAGCCGCAATCCTCCTGATGGCTGTCCCGCCAAATTCGAAAGGCAGAGTAAGCTTGGTAGGCGGCAGCGGCATAGAGGCCTAGCGCTGACAGCTTGACTGCTTGTTCCGTGCGCGGGGCGACGAACAAGGAGAGCTCGCCTGTTTTGTTCAAAAACACGATCAGAAAAGCATACCCGCCTAGTAGGGCCGCCCGAAACAAATAATGGGCCATTAACGAACGAACGGAATGGTTTGTTGGCATGGGAAAGCTCCTTTTATAAATCGTGTACAACAATTAACGGAGAAGCAGGCCGGTTAGCCAAGTTGAAGCCAACACCAGAATGGCTGTCAGCGATATGATGGCGATAACGACCCGTATACGGAAAACGGAAAGCAGCATGAGCGTATTTTTTAAGTCGATCATTGGGCCGAAAACGAGAAAAGCGAGCAGGGGCCCTGTCGAGAAGATTCCATTAAACGAAGCAGCGATAAAGGCGTCAGAGGTGGAGCAAAGCGACAGGATATAGGCAAATAGCATCATAAACCCATGCGACAAGCCGGGAATGGATGCAATGGAAGCGATCGATTCGCGATCTAATCCGGTCTGGATGATGGCTGTGAGCAGCGCGCCGAACAGCAAATATTTGCCCATGTCGAAAAATTCTTCCGAGGCATGCCCTAGCGTTGAACCTAGCCGGCCCCCTAACCCTTTGGGCGCTTCATGCTCATGCGTATGGCTGTGGGCGTGATGATGCGTTGATTGTGGATGGAAATGTGTGCAGCCTGCGCCATGATGATGTTCATGCGTATGATGGGGGCTATGGCCGTGGCTGTGATGCTCATGAGGATGGGCGTGAAGGTGCTCGTGTTTATGCTCGTGGTGGGAGTGGTTCACGGGTGCATCTTTAAGTGGATTAGTCTTCATGTACCGGTAAAGGATGAGGCCAATGGTGAAAGCGACCAGAAACCCTAAAAGCATACGAGCGTATACAATGTCCGGCTGTCCGCGAAATGCGGTATATGTAGAGGCAAAAACGACAGGATTTACAATGGGTCCAGCAAGAATATAGACGATCCCGACATAAGGGGGCATACCTTTGCGTATGAGCCGCCTTACAACTGGGATCATGCCGCATTCGCAGAGTGGAAACAACAGCCCCAGCAAGCCGCCGAATATAGAGCCCAGCACCGCATGCTTGGGCGCGATGGCGCGTATGAGGTTTTCTGAGACGAACACTTGCAAAATCGCGGATACGATAACGCCGAGGAGCATGAAGGGCAACGCTTCCAGAATGACGCCAAGGAACAGCATCGTGAAGGAATTAAGCTCAGCTTGGCCGATGCGGGGGAGCGAGCCCCTGCGATTAACGGCTATGAGCGCAATCATGGCTGCACATCCCAAAGTGAGCAAAGGCGGCGACCAACGAAGCAAAAAGCGCATGATTAGGTCCTCCTAAAGCGTTTGACGATTAGCGATCCATTGGATCGTGAAGTCAAACGCAGCATCGTAAGGATAAGCTTAGCGTTTGTTGTAATGCAATCCATTGGATTGCACAAACAAACGCAGCATCGTAAGGATAGGCTTAGCGTTTGACGATTAGCGATCCATTGGATCGTAAAGTCAAACGCAGCATCGTAAGGATAAGCTTAGCGTTTGTTGTAATGCAATCCATTGGATTGCACAAACAAACGCAGCATCGAAAGCAAAGGCTTCACGTTTGTCCAAACTTGCTTAATAGTAACAATTACGATTGTTATCGCTAATTATATTGTATGCTGTGGAAGGAAGGAATAGGACAACTTTACCCTTCTTGACAATCTGATGACGGCGAGTATAATCGTTGTAAACGCGATGAACGGAACAAGTAAACGCACGTATTTGCGATCAGAGAGCCGATGGTTGGTGCGAATCGGTGCAAGGCGTGCGGCGAATGGATCCTGGAGCGGGCAGCGAAACATGAGTGAGGAACGGCATCTGAAGTTGACGAATCCGCACTTGTCTATGCTGGCTCGGTTGTTCCCCGTTACGGAACTTAAGGCATGAATTGGCATGGCCGCGCTCTGATCTTGCATCGGAATGCGTCGAGCCTCAGTTTGTGCGAATAAGGGTGGCACCACGGTCCCTCGTCCCTTGCGGCGGGGGCCTTTTTGCGTTCTTTTTGAACGGCATAGGCGGCAGTAAATTTTAAGGAGTGATTGATTATGAAACGCGTATTATCAGGCATTCAACCAAGCGGGCAGTTGACCCTTGGCAACTACATCGGAGCGATGCAGAACTTCGTGAAGCTGCAAGAGACGGAAGAATGTTTCTTCATGGCAGTAGACCTTCATGCGATTACGGTTCCACAAGAGCCGGCAGCACTGCGGGAGCAGACGGAATCGGTTACGTCCCTCTTTATTGCAGCGGGCATCGATCCTGCGAAATCGAGCACGTTCGTACAGTCGCATGTGCGCGCTCATGCGGAGCTGGGCTGGTTGTTTACGACGCTAGCTTATATGGGCGAGCTAGAGCGGATGACGCAGTTTAAGGACAAGTCGGCAGGCAAAGAATCGATAGGCGCTGGCTTGTTTGTTTATCCGTCCCTCATGGCGGCAGACATCTTGTTGTACAATGCAGATTTGGTGCCGGTAGGGGACGACCAGAAGCAGCATTTGGAGCTGACGCGTGATTTGGCGCATCGCTTCAACAGCCGTTTCGGTGATTTCTTCAAAGTGCCTGAGCCTTATATTCCAAAAGTAGGCGCACGCATCATGTCCTTGGACGACGCCAGCAAGAAGATGAGCAAAAGCAACCCGAACCCAGGCTCATTCATCGCATTGCTCGATTCGCCGGATGTCATCCGCAAGAAGCTGAGCCGCGCAACGACGGATTCTGGCCGCGAAGTAAAGTATGACCCTGCGAACAAGCCAGAAGTCAGCAATCTAATGACGATCCTCTCCCACTGTGGGGGCCTTTCGCTCGATGCGATCGAAGCCCAGTATGACGGACAAGGCTATGGCGCGTTCAAGAAAGATCTGGCAGAAGCGGTCGTATCGGTTATCGAGCCGCTGCAAGCCCGCTATAACGAGATTCGCAGCACTGGCGAAATCCACGATATATTGAAGCAAGGCGCAGAGCGTGCATCGGAAGTAGCAGACGAAACGCTAGCGAAAACGAAGGAGCTTATGGGTTTCTTGGCGCCGAAGCGTTAACGTTAAGCCACGCCAGCATATTAAGCAATAGCGCATAAGTAGCCCATGTGCTTCTAAACAGCAAAAGGCCGCCAGCGGAAGCAATTCCGCTGGCGGCCTTTTTTTATTTCACGAGCGAGGCAGCTGCTTCCGCACGCCTGCGCAGGCGCGCTTTCACAATGAAGCCGAAGCCTACATTGCAAGTTGTAATCAGCGCCCCGAGTATGGCAAGCCAGCCATTATGGCTGATTAGAATAGCCGTCATGCCCATCAGCACGATCGAAGAAACGGCGAACCATAACGATAACATTTTGGACATGGTGAACACTCTCCTGACAAGAAAAAAGAAAATTTGAAAGTTACGTATTGAAGTAGCATAGATCTCGAATTGCCGAGACATAATATGTTTGCAAGCTTGCAACCCATCACATCGTGCAAAGGAGAATTACTATGGCAAGCCAATCCCGCAGCAGCAATCAACTGGTGGTACCTCAAGCAAGCCAAGCTATCAATCAACTGAAAATGGAGGCTGCTCAACAGCTGGGCGTACAAATTCCAGCTGATGGCTATTATGGCAATGTCTCCACTCGCGACGCTGGTTCGCTTGGCGGTTACATCACGAAGAAGCTGGTTCAAATCGCCGAGCAACAATTGTCCGGCGGCCAATATCGCTAACGATTTAACTATACACAGACGGGAAAGCTCAAGGGAAACCTTGAGCTTTTTTCGTCGTAATATTTTCATTGTGCAGAAAAAAAAGCCCCGCGTCAATACGTCAGTACGTATTCATGCGGAGCCGTTTAGCTAGCCGTTCATCGCTCAGCCAGCCCACATAGGAGCCGACGGTTTTGTAGTTTTTGTCCATCATGAGAACCGCGACGAACGGATATTGTTTCCGATGCCTATAACGCACGTCGCTCCAGCGCACCTCGTAGCCCCAATCATGCTCCTTGACCTCCGCGCAAGCGAATGAAGTTAAGTACAGGAACGATTGAATGGAAGGGTCGTTTTTGGAACGGTCAACTGCCGGATGGTTAGAGCATGTAGCCCGATCAAGCCAGCGAAGCTGCTTGTTGCGAAGATCGCCGATTACAAAGCTGCCGTCATGCTTACGTTTTACGACGTTCCAGTCATGCAGGGAAATTGTAGGGATGAGCCAGTAACGGTCGCCGTCGCTATGCTCGTTGTCAATCTTCTCAACCAGTGCCCTTTTGCGAAAATGGACGGTTGTTCGCCATACGTAATAAATCGCAAGCAGGCTGTATAGCAAAGGAAATAGCACAGCGGGATTCGCTAATCCGAAAGCCCATATCGAGATGGCGATCACATGGGTCGTGAAGATGACCGGATCGAAGATATGGATGATGTTCCACGATATCCACTTGCTGGAGAAGGGCCTGACAGCTTGCGTGCCATAAGCATTGAACAGGTCGGTCATGACATGCACGCACACGGCAAGCAGCACCCAGCCAATGATATGCAGCCAAGGCAACGAGCCTCGATAAAAGAGCTGAAGCACGATCGTAATGAGCGCGGTCCATCCGATGATGGCTGGAATGGAGTGTGATGCGCCGCGATGGTGCCGGATGTAGGAAGCATTGCCCTTAAACCGAAGCAGCGTATCGAAATCAGGTGCTTGTGAGCCTACTACGGTGCCAATCAGGACAGCGGTATGCAGCGTCGTGTCTCCTGCAATGACCGGATCGACGGAGGCTAGCCCTGCAAGGCCCAAGCCCATAACCAAATGCGTTCCGGAGTCCAATCGGGATTCCCCTTTCGTAAGCGTGATATACTATCCGATAGCATGGCATTAGTGTCGGTCGCATCGCGCATTATCATACCCGGAAGATGAAGTCGAAAAGGAGAGATGTCGTATGTATATTTGTTTTGCAGAGTATCGGATTATTCCCGAGCATCGGCAAGCTTATCTCAGTTATTCAAAACAGCTTGCCCAACAAGGCGAGCTGGTGCCAACAATATATGAAGGAACAGATCAGCCCAATGTGTTCGTCGAGCTGTGGACAGCCCCGTCGGAGGCCGAAGCAGAGGCGATTAATCAAGCGCGCCGAAGCGGGCAATCCCCTTGGCATCGCATTAAGGAATGGGTCGAGGGGGGAGAGGCGAAAGTCCATGTATGGACTTTCCGCCCCGTAATCGAACCGCATTCCTGAATGATTATTAAGCTTAGCGCGGGGTAGCCGCAGTTGGTGCTACAGGCGTTTGGTTCGTTATTGTGCCGCCGTTGAACGGGTACTCGTAATTAATCGGGCCGTCGAACGTCACATAGTCCAAGTTAAGCATCAGAAGCAAATAACGCATGCCTGTCGTGGGGTCGCTAATAATAATATGGTCGCGCCCAGCAGCTTCGATGATGCCGCGGAATATTTTGGCATTCCATTCGCGGTTATTCTCGTACGTCATGTAGAACGTTCCAAGCTTGCCGCGGTTCAAACGGAGAATGTTCTCGACGTACGATTCCTCTGCAACAGGAGCCGCTACGACAGTCGTGCCTTGAGGCGTAACGACAGAGCCGTTTGGAACCATTGGAGGGACTTGCATCATCATCGTTGGCATGCCAGCTGCCGCCGCTGTGAAAGGCGTTGGTACTGGGGCGCCAGCGCCTGCTCCAGGAAACGGCGTTGCGAAGCCATACGAATAGCCATAGCCTCCTTGGGAAGCTGGGCTTACTGCTGCTGGATTTTTGTAGCCATAACCGTTAGACATTGTGTTATTCCTCGCTTTTCATTAAGTAATAGTTCCCTCGCCGTAACGAAAAGAACTTAGTAAACGCTAGGGCAATCTGCGCTAGTTGGCGCGAAGAAGCAGTGCTTCTTGAATCTTCCCGTATTGCGCTGGTCATACCACGTGCTAGGGCAATTGCCCGCCGGACGGAAAAACCATAGCGCATTGGAAGCTGGATGCTGCCGCTCGCCGTTGATGATCCGTTTGGCAAGGGCGATTTCGCTTTCACGCGCGCTTTGATAAAAGTAGCTTTTCGTCGTTGCCTCAAAGCCCCCTGGCTTTTGGTAAACCATATCAGGGATTGAGCGAATGTTTTTGAAATCCAGACAGTTCCCGCGTACGCGGTTAACGCCGACATTGCCTACCATCATCATGCCAAGGTTGCCTTCGCCCTCTGCTTCAGCGCGCATGAGGCGCGCGAGCATTTTAATTTGTTCGCTGTTCGCTTTGATGACTGCCATGCTGCTACTCGCTCACTCCTTCTGGGCTTTCAACTACACACCCATCCTATGCCGGTGTTTCCGAATGGGTTCCTGCCTGGGTTCAAACGAAAAAAGCGAGCGTTCGACAAATCGCCATGGGAAGTTGTCAAATTGATGAACAGCTGGGGCGAACGTTGTCAATGCTAGCATTTTTCTGTATGATTAGAACGATTCGATAAGCTAAGCCGTCTATAACGGCCGCTTGCTGCAACGGAACGGGAGGCTTTCTTCGTGTTGAAGGATTGGATTGATTTAACAAAGCCAAGGCTGCTGCGGCTTAATGTGTTCGCTGCCTTCGGCGGCTTCTGGGTCGCTTCCAAGTGGAGCTTCGACTGGATGAACATGCTGTACATGCTGATCGGCACGACACTCGTCATGGCCTGTGCCACGGTCATTAATAATTATTGGGATCGTGAATTGGATAAAAAGATGGTGCGCACACAGGATCGCGCGTTGCCCAATGGCCGAGTGAAGCCGGGTGCGGTGCTTGCGTATGGCATTATTCTTGGTCTAGTCGGCCTTGCTGTTTTATTCCTATTGGTCGACCCCATCTGCGGGTATTTGGGTCTTGTCGGCATGTTCGCCTACATTGTAGTCTATACAATGTGGTTGAAGAGAACGTCGACGTGGAGCACCTCGATCGGCGGCATATCCGGTGCAATGCCTCCGGTTATCGGCTACTGTGCAGTTACGCATACGGTTGATGCCGGTGCATGGATTTTGTTTGCGTGGCTGTTCTTATGGCAACCGGCGCATTTCTGGTCGCTGGCGATTCGCCGCGTAGAAGAGTACCGTGCGGCAGGCTATCCGTTGCTGCCAGTAGTGAAAGGCATTCATCGCACGAAGCTGCAGATGATCCCTTACATTGCATTGTTGATTCCGACAGGCATTTTGCTGTATGCGTATGATTATGTAGGTGTCGTATTCCTGATTCTGTCCACGCTGCTTAGCGTAGCTTGGCTCGTGCAGACGTTGATGGGCTTGCGTGCGCCAGACTTGGACAAGTGGGCAAAAACGAATTTTTTAATCTCGGTCAATTACTTGATGATCATCTTCATCGTCATGATGGCCGATACGGTACACGTATGATAGTTCAGGGGAAATAGGGGAGAGCGGATCATGCAGTTTTTGTTGAAACATTCTTTCAAGTTTGCTGTCGGGGCGCTTGTTGTATTGATGGGCATTTATTTATATTTGACGTATGGCGGAAGCTCTAGCGATACGCCGAAGCTGCCGGTTCAGCAGGCCGCACCTGATTTCACGATGGCTGATGCCATTAGCGGCGATCAAGTGAAGTTCTCGGATGCAAGCGATAAAGTGCGCCTTATCTACTTCTATTGGGCGAACTGTCCGGATGTATGCCCGCCTACAACGCAACTGATGTCAGAGGTTCAAGAGCAATTGAAAGCAGACGGCAAATTCGGAACTGATGTGGAGCTGTTCTCAGTCACATTCGATCCGGTTCGGGATACGCCTGATGCGATCAAGAAGTATGCAGGCAAGTTTGACGCTGATTTCAGCGGGTGGAAGTTCCTTCGGGGAGAAGAGGAATCGACCGCCAAGCTGATCAAAGATTTTGGGTTGACTGTTATCAAGGATCCGAAGACGGGCGAGTTTACGCATTATGACAGCCTCATTCTTGTCGACCGCGACGGCAATGTCCGCAAGTACATTGATGGCAGCCATAACGAAACGATGTCGGCGGACCAGATTATGAAATACGTAAAAGCCGTTTTATAATCGCTTATTAGCATGGCCATTTTTATAACGATATTATGGAATAACGTCGTCCCGCTGTCGGTCATGATTGCCATTGGCATCATGCTGCAGCGGGTTTTCTCTCTTGATATACGTACGTTATCCAAGCTGAACTTTTACTTGTTTGCGCCAGCCGTTATGTTTAAGCTGCTTTATACGACAAATATTGCCGGGGAAATGTTCGGGAATGTGCTCTTGTTTTTCGTTCTGTTCATGGGGCTGCAATACGGTCTGATTGAATTGGCTATTCGCCTGCGAGGCCTGCCGGAAGAACGGCGCGGCGCCATGCGCAATAGCGTGCTGTTTTATAATAGCGCGAACTACGGCATACCACTGAATCAGTTAGCTTTTCATGCGAATCCAGTCACCTTGGCCGTCCAAGTGATCATTATGACGATGCAGTCGCTTTTGCCTAACACATATGGGATCTATAGCGTCAATGCACGCAAGAGCGATTGGCGCTCAATTGCCCGGGTAATTGCCGTGCAGCCTGTCATCTATGTCATACCGATTGCTTTCCTCTTGCATGCATACAGCGTTCCGATTCCAGGGCCGATCATGACACCGATTGACCATTTGGCAGATGCATTCATCGGGACTGCACTCGTTACGCTGGGCGTTCAATTGGGATCGATGGAGTGGAAGCTGGATAGTCGCATGCTCGGGGATGTAGCGTTGTCGAATGCGCTTCGGCTCGCAGGCGGGCCGCTGCTTGCAGGCTTCGTTATTTGGGGGCTTGCGGAGCTAGGAGCGGGAATGGAAAGCTTGACAGCTAAGGCGCTAATCGTATCCTCGGCAGTGCCGACATCGCTTAGCAGCGTGCTGCTTGCAGTGGAGTTCGATAATGAGCAGGAATTTGCCTCACAGGCTGTATTTACATCCACCGTGCTAAGCATGTTTAGTGTAGCGATAGTCATATGGACCCTCGGCGTTTAATCCGGCGCGAGGGCCTTTTTTTATGGGCAAAATCAGGAGAAGTCCTCTTTGGCAAAAGGGTTGGCACTTGCTTCCGGGTACACAATATAGGCGTCGAGCCCGGCTTTTTCCAATTGCTCGACTAAGTAGGACTCAGGCGTGCTCTCGACGCCCGGATAGCCGCGGCGCGTATACATATGCTCGGCATCGGGAAACAAATCCCGGAGCAGGCCGCGGATCCGTTTGCCAGAAGAATCATTGTCCGTAAATACATATACCTGCCGGTCGCCAACCTGCTTGCGCAACGTTTCCAACTGGCTGCTGCCAGGTGTTCCATATGTACAATAGACGGGAACATCGCTTTGAAGCACGCGGCGCAGCCGGCTTCGGTCATTCTTGCCTTCGACGATTATCGCGATATCAAGCATCAGCATCACCTCATTTGTATTGTAACCGATTGAAGGGGCTGCGGATACGCCAAGCGCGCCAAGCCAAAACCAGCCCGCTGCATAGGCAGCGGGCTGGTTGAAGGGGCTAATATTTGATTAGCAGAAACAGCCGGAGAACACGATTACGAGGAGGATGAACAGTACGAGAATCACGCCAGTCGATGTCCACAGACCACCGACGTGTCCGCCGTGTCCGCAGCCTTTGCTTGCTGGATCAACATAGTTCATTTATATTGTCACCCCTTTTCCGTTCATGAGGGTCACGAGCACTGCCGTGATGGCTGTCATCCCGTGACACAATGTATAGTATGTAAGCGGAGGGGGAGTGCCCTGTGCATTCACCCAGATTTAAGAAAAATGGGTGCGAGCGGTGATGGTTCGTGAGCCGTGGAACGGCAAAATCGCTGCGGCGGCCATGAGAACAAGGAAGGCGAGATAATACGGCGAGACGACGTCACGCAGCATTCCGGCAGCCATCGGGCCGACGAATGCGCCAACGGAATAAGCGATCGAGAGCAGGGAGAAGGTGCGCCCATAACGTTCTCCGCCGCTAAGGTCGATAAGCAGGGTAGGCAGCGCCGGAAGAATAATGCCCTTGGCCATCCCTAGCATGAATAGCATGGTTGCCATTGGCAAAGGTACGCCAACCGCAATAGCAAAGTAGAGAATCGCGAGCATGACGGCTCCCCACAAGGTACGCAAATATGGCGATAGCCGGTTTAAGAAAAACATGCTTAATGTAACAAGCGCCCCAAAGCTAACGATGGAGAAGAGGATGCCGGTCTCCATAATGGAGTGCCCGCCATGGACGCCGGCCATTAACGGCAGCTCGAACGAAAGAATGCCTTGCGCGCAGCTGGTTGCGATGGGAAGCACATAAACAGACCACGGGAGCGGCTGGCCACTTGGCGCTAATGCCGGCTTTGGCGAAGTTGCAGTAGATGTGGGGGCTGCATGGTTATGATGATGGGCACCGGAATGAGGGATAACCTCGTCCAACGAATCGAACGTACGCGGTTTGTTTTTGGCATCATGGATAAAGAAGATTGCGCAGGTTGCCGTCGTAATGAGCAGCCAGCCTAAGCATTCGAATGCTCTAGTGAAGCCAATCTGCGCGACGAGAAGCGCTCCGGCAGCAGGAGAGAAGACCGAGGCGAACGTGTGAATGAGCCCGTTGCCTGCCATTAGCTTGCCTTGCTGGATGCGGTCAGTTGCAATTCGAGCGAGTAGCGACATGCAGGCAGGCGATAGAAAGGCAAGCACGAATCCGCTGACCGACCGGAGCGCGAGCAGCTGCCATGGGTTCGTGACATGGGCTTGCAGCAGCAAAATAACGCCAGCGCACATGAGGCTAACGATAATGAACAGGCGGCTTCCGAATCGGTCAACACCGAAGCCGGCAATGAGATTGCCGGGCAAGTGTGTAATGGAATAGATGCCCATCATAAGCCCGATAAAAGACGGAGCGGCGCCGAGGGAGACGGCGAACGGCGTGAGAATCGGATATTGCGCATGCAGGTCGAAAAAGGCAATGAACAGGAATAAATAAAGCCACACGGCAGTTTTCACGGTAGCCCTCCTTCGGGTAAGTAAGCTGTATATTAACTTGTACGCTCGACTCGGACGGGTTATGCCGCCTGTCCGCTGGCGATAACGTTTACCCCGTGCATATCCTCGGCTATAATGGGAATAGAGTTTTTGATATGTGGGCAGTGGCAAGGTATAATAAGGGGGATGCGCGGATCATGGATTTTATTTATGACGAGCAGACGTGGACGACGTTTTTCCAAGATAATTGGCTCGTACTCGTACTCGCATTAGTTGCATTGTTTATCGTCATTGGCATCGTGAGGACCATTGTCAAATGGGCACTGGTGGCAGCAATTGTCGTTGGCGTCATTGCTTACAGCGGCTACACGCTTGAGGACGTGAAGTCCATCGGCACGAAAGTGACGGACAGCGTGAAGCAGGAAGCCATTCAAGCAATGGCTGGCGAAGCGAATGCAGCAACTTACACAAGCAACGGTGATGGCACTTTTACAGTGAAGACGAATAACTTGGAACTGACAGGCAAGCCGAATGCGAACGAAGTGGAAGTGAAATTCCGCGGCGCGAAGATCGGCACATGGAAAATCGATGACGCGATTCGTACGTTGATCGATACAGCAAAAAGCAACGGATAAAGCTCAGCGCCATCCATCCGTCGCTGGCGAGGGGAGCGGATGGAATGGCAGATTGGATACATGGCATAACGACGTTTGAACCGGTGGCGCTAGCGGTGCTGGCGCTGCTGCTCGGTTCGCTCGTACAAGGGCTGGCCAAAGGCGCATCGGGCTCCGCGAAGCGCCTTTTCTTTTTTGTGTGGGATGGCTTGCTCATGCTTGCATGCCTCGCCTTAGCGGCCAAAGCAGCTGCGATGCTGTCGTCTAGAGCGGCGCAATGGCTGGAAGGCGTTCACCCGCCGGACCGGGAAGTTGGGACTATCGCGCAGATGTGGTATACGTTTGTCACGAGCTTGCGGGATTTTGCCCTCTTCCGTTATGGGGTGCTGCTCCTGCTCTTATATGGGGCGTTCCGATGGCTGGCAAGCTTTCTCGTGTCGCCGGTTGAACGGTTCGTCGTAAGCTTTGGTTCAAAGCCGAGGGAGAAGCGCTCTGTGCTTGATTTCTCGACCTCGGATAATGACCATCGGGAAACGCCAGGCGGAAAGGTAGCGAGCCGCGCCATCGGTGCGGCGATTGGGGCAGTTCACGGCGCTGTACGTTCGTTGCTGCTTATTGCTGCATTGTTTGTATACGTCACGTTGGCGCCTAATGGCCCCTTCACGGAGGCTGTCCGATCTTCTGATGTGTATAGCGAAGCATCATCGGAGCTTCTAGAGCCTGTAGCGGGCCAATTGCTTGCAGATCGCGGGCCAGTGCTAACAGAGGCTGTAGGCGATGAGCTGCAACGGATCATTCAACGCAAATACGAGATCGCGGATTATGCGATTCCGGACAATATCGCAGATGCCGCCCGTACTGTAACGAAGGACGCAAAAACGGATGAAGCCAAGGCACGTGCACTGTACAGCTGGATTGGCACTCGCATTGCGTACGACTGGGACAAAGCCCGCAACTACGAGGATCGTGGGCAATGGAAAGAACAGACGCCTGCCGATACGTTTAAGACAAGGCTAGGCGTCTGTATCGACGTAGCCCGGCTGTATGCTGTGATGGCCCGGTCGGCAGGGCTAGAAGTGCGTGTCATCACCGGCGAAGGCATTACGGGAGACGGCGCTTCAGGTCCACATGCGTGGAATGAAGTGCGCATTCAAGGGGATAACGGCAAGCCCGTATGGGTGCCGCTTGATGCAACGTGGGCAATCTCGGGCGACTGGTTTAATCCACCAGCCTTCGAGCAGACGCATATTCCGGATGTTAAGCACATTTTATAGAGGATGGGCAAGCTAGACCGAAACTTTATTTGCCCTTCTCTCGTCATAGGGACGGCTAAGATATAGAGCGGACTTCATCCGTTAACGGGGATTAGGAGGAGACAGGCGGGCATGCACAACGATCAGCAAAAACGTGAAGCCGCGAATCGGAGGCATTTTTCATTTCGGCTCAATGCATTCTTTTTTATCATTTTCTTATTGTTTAGCGTTCTCATCGTACGGTTATCGATTTTGCAGTTCGTGGAAGGGCCGACTCTGAAGGCGGAGGAGAACAAGATCGGTACCGTACCGATTAAGCTGCCACCGATCCGAGGCAACATTATGGATTCGACCGGTTATCCGATCGCTTATTCTACTTCAACACAATCGTTGTATTACAAGCTTGATCCGGACATTCGGCTTAAGTTAAAGAAGGGCAGTACAGCGAAAGAACAGCAGAAGCAAATCGAGGAACGTATGCGGCCGTTCGCAGAGGAACTGTCGGCGATTTTCGCTAAGGATGGAGATCCCGCGAAGCAGATGACGGCCGACGATGTACTGCGCCAGCTTGATTTGGGCTTCAAGAAGAATTCGATCTCGACGCCTCGCAGGGTCAAGTCAGACCTGACGAACAAAGAAATTGCTTATTTTATGGAAAATCGGGACCAGTTCGCAGGCATCGACATTGTGGAGGAGAGCGTCCGGCATTATGATAAAGGTTCAATCTCTGTCCAACTGGTCGGTTATTTGAAGAAGTTTAACTCCGCAGTTAACTCGCTCGACTTCTACGAGAAGAAGAAGGAAGAAACGACCGATCCGAAGCTTGTGTACCTCGATCAAGAGGATGTCGGCATGGACGGCATCGAGCTGATGTATCAAGATGAGCTGCGGGGCAAAAACGGTCTGAAAGTATTTCCAGTGAATGCACTTAGCAAAATTATCGGGCCGCCGACGATTACGAATCCCCAGAAGGGCGACGACCTATATTTGACGATCAACAAGAATGTGCAACTTCGGACGGAGAACGCGATTACGAATCATCTCGCTTACTTGAAGACGAGTCCGGATATCCTTAAGATTAATCAGAAACCGAAGACTGGCTATGCCGTGGCAATGGAAGTCAATACGGGTAAAGTCGTGGCAATGGCGAGTATGCCAGACTATGATCCGAATATTTGGGCTGGTGGCAGCATCAGTACTGAAGACTACTACAACAGTGAGTTTATGCTTAATAACGGAACGATTCGCGACGTTCCTCCTCCGTATGAAGACCGAAAGGAAGCAGGAAAGCACGCGCCGTCGATGGTCATGCTTGGTTCGACCCAGAAGCCGCTATCGGTTCTGGTCGGCTTGAACGAAGGGCTGTTTACGACATCGACAACTTATAACGATACCGGTTCTTTCTATTTTGGCGGCAAGAACAGCAGAGTTAGGATTGGCAATGCCCAGGGCCATCAATATGGTGCGCTGGATCCTGCTCACGCAATCGGCAAGTCGTCCAACCCGTTTATGGCGGCAATGGTCGGCAACAAACTGTATGAGAAGTATAAAGGGCGGGAAGGCGTCGACGTTTGGGACAAATACATGAAGCAATTCGGTCTCGGCGTTAAGACAGGAAGCGATCTTCCATTCGAGAAAGAAGGCATTATCGAGTATTATCACGAATTGGAAACCGCAAGTGCGCAGTCTGCACTTATCCGTGCATCATTCGGCCAGCAGGCAAAGTATACGGTGCTTCAGCTTGCACAGTATACAGGGATGCTAGCCAATCGTGGCAAACGGATGAAGCCGCAGTTCGTGGAGAAAATCGTTGATTCCGACGGAAAGGTCGTCCAAGGCTTTAAACCAGAAGTGCTCAATACGGTCGATATTCCAAAGCAATACTGGGATGAAGTCGAGTACGGCATGAAGCTTGTAAAAGTAGATGCTGCATTCGCCGGCGTTAATTACACGTTTGCCAGCAAGACGGGTACGTCCCAGCAGTCTGTCGGCGGCAAAACCGTCGATAACGCGGTGTTCATCGCATATGCACCAGCCGATAATCCGGTTTTGGCCGTCGCAGTCGTCGTGCCAGAGGGAGGCTTCGGTGCGAAGGGTGCAGCACCAATTGCACGGCAAATTTTCGACGCGTACGATGATGAGATTGGCTTGAACGGCACGCCGCGCAATCCTACGGCTAAGACGCCAGCTAATGCCGGCCAAGGCAATACTGGAGGAACGGCGACAGGAGCGAACGGCGCCGCGAATACGGCTACGAACGCGAATAAAACGAACACAGCAGGCACAACGCAGCCGTAAGCCGGCTGATTAGAAGGAGCCACTTTCTCAACAGGAGAGAGCGGCTCCTTTTTTTGACCCAAATGTTGCACTGCTGCAAGTTTGTTGCATATGTTTAAATTAAGGACGATAGATTGGATTGGAGGCGCTATCGGATGAAACCACGGGGAAGATGGAACGGTGCAATCAAAAGGCTAATTATGACATTGATGTTCCTTAGCGTAACGCTTGTGTTAGTTGGCGGCTTCGGGGACAACTCGGAATCTATACCAAAATGCAATAAAAACGCACCAAGTAATGGGGACGCGCGAATAGCTGTAACGAATTATAATGAGATCAAGCCGTGTGGCGTGTAAATGTAAAAGAAACATGTATACGCGACAGTGAAACCGTCTCGTTTACGTGTTGCTTTTCAGAATTGCGCAAACGTTTGCTCTAGTGGGTGGACGAAAGTCGGGGGCACATGCCCACCGAAAGCCCGTGTGTGCTCTTCAGTAAATATGCTACAATATCGGAAGCAAAGCGCGGGGCGGCAGGCTGGAGAGCAGCCGAAAAATTCCGCCGATATGGGAGGCATACTGGAATGGGTACATACAAATTAGTAGCGCTCGACATGGACGGCACGGTGTTGAATGAAACGCAAGAAATTAGCGAAACGAACCAACGATGGATTCGCAAAGCGATGGATGCGGGCGTAATCGTCTGCTTCTCGACAGGACGCGGCTTCCGCAGTGCGCTGCCATATGCAGAGCAGCTAGGCCTGATGGACATTCCGATGATTACCGTCAACGGAGGCGAAATTTGGCGCAAGCCGCATGTGCTGCACCAACGGACGCTCCTCGATCCCGGCACGATTCGGCGCTTGCACCAGCTCGCGCTTAAGCATCCCGAGGTCTGGTATTGGGCATACTCGACGAACGATGTGTACAATAAGGAAAAGTGGATCGAGCCTGCTGACTATTACGCGGCGCATCATTGGCTGAAATTCGGTTATTATACCGAAGACGACGCTGCTCGAAATGCAATTCTCTCGGAAGTATCCTCGTGGGGCACGCTTGAGATTACGAACTCATCGCCATGGAACTTAGAGATGAATCCACTGGGCATTAATAAAGCGTCCGCGCTTCGCGAGTTGTGCGCCTTGCTCGGTATCGACATGTCTCAGACAGTCGCCGCAGGAGACAGCCTGAATGATATTGCTGCCATTCGTGAAGCGGGACTCGGCGTCGCGATGGGCAATGCCCAGGATGAAGTGAAAGCGGCGGCTGACGCCATCACGTTCACGAACGAAGAGCATGGTGTAGCTGAGTTGCTGCGCCGGTACGTGCTGAACGATGAGGGGCCATTGTAAATGCTTGAAATCATCGGTTGGGTTGTCGTTATCGCACTGTTCGTTGTAGGGATGGCAGGAGCTGTTTATCCGATTTTGCCAGGGGCGCTGGCTATCTATGCTGCCTATTTTGTCTATGGGCTATGTATTAGCTTCAGCCCATTCGGCTTTTGGTTCTGGTTAATCCAGACGCTGATCGTGGTTGTCCTGTTCGTCGCGGATTACGCCGTTAATGCATGGGGCGTCAAAAAGTTTGGCGGCTCAAGGGCGTCCATCATTGGAAGCACAATCGGTGTAATAATCGGTCCCTTCGTTATCCCTGCGTTCGGCTTAATTCTTGGTCCACTAATCGGAGCTGTGCTGGGTGAGCTGTTTGTAGGCTCAGACTTAAACAAGTCGCTTAAGGTCGGATTCGGTTCGGTCGTCGGCTTGTTTACCAGCACAGTCGTGAAATTTGCGCTTCAGCTGGCCATGATCGTATTGTTTGTCATTTGGCTTATCTAATCAAAGAGGAGCGATAATCGATATGGTTAAGGTTACAATTTGGAATGAATTTTTGCATGAGGTTGAGAACGAGAAGGTACGCGAAGTATATCCTGACGGCATCCATCAAGCATTAGCGAAAGGCATTGGCAGCGATACGGTTCAAGTTCAAACGGCAACGCTCGTACAGCCTGAGCATGGCTTGACGGAAGAAGTACTGGCCAACACCGATGTGTTGATCTGGTGGGGCCATATGGGCCATGACCGTGTAGAGGACGCGATTGTTGACCGCGTTCACCAACGCGTAATGGATGGCATGGGCTTGATCGTGCTTCACTCCGGCCATTTCTCCAAAATTTTCAAAAAACTGATGGGCACAGGCTGCGACCTCAAGTGGCGTGAAGCTGGCGAGAAAGAGCGGATCTGGGTCGTTAACCCGGCGCATCCAATCGCAGCAGGCTTGCCAGAGTACATTACGCTTGAAAATGAAGAAATGTACGGCGAGCACTTCGACATTCCAGCACCGGACGAGCTCGTATTCGTAAGCTGGTTCGAAGGCGGCGAAGTGTTCCGCAGCGGCTGCACATTCTACCGCGGCCAAGGCAAGATCTTCTACTTCCGTCCAGGCCACGAGACGTACCCGACGTATTACAACCCAGAAGTGCTGCAAGTGATCAAGAACGCGGTACAATGGGCCGCGCCATCCGGTGCAGCAACGCCAGTTCGCGGCAACCATCAACCGCTTGAACCAATCGGCGCTAAAGCGTAAAATAAAATAACGGTTACTATGCAGAAGCAGGCGGCACAATCCCCTGGTCTTCCGGCCCTTTGTTGCCGGAGGAACGGGCGGATGTGCCGCCTTTTTGCGCGAAAAGCGATGATGGAGAGGACGAAGCACCCTTTATGCTCAAGAAGGACTCATTAATTAAAGGTACGATTATTCTTGCCGTTGCGGCGCTTGTAGCTCGCGTGCTGGGCATTTTCCAGCGTGTGCCGCTCGACTATGTGATGGGCTCGGCGGGAGGAGCCGCGCTTGGGCTAGCCAATCAATTCTATCTATGGCTGCTGATTATTGCTACAGGCGGCATCCCGAGTGCGATTAGCAGGATGGTATCGGAACGCCATGCCCTGGGCAAAGCAGGAGAAGCGCAGCGCATTTATAAAGCGGCACTGCTATTCGGGGCAGTAGCAGGCGTCATTATGGCAGCCGTGTTATATTTTATTGCGCCTTGGTACAGTACGCATTTATCGCGGTTTCCGCTTGCGGACAAAGCGATTCAAGCCATTGCTCCAGCTCTCCTGTTATTCCCGACGATCGCGATGATGCGCGGCTATTTCCAGGGGCGGCAGATGATGGCTGCAGGCGGGATGTCCCAAATCGTCGAGCAAATTCTTCGCGTCTTGCTCGGTGTTGGGCTTGCTTTTCTAGTGGTGTCATGGGGCTATGGAGACCGTTGGATCGCTGCTGCAGCTTCAGCAGGCAGTGTATTCGGCGGCGTAGGCGCCCTTGCCGTCATGATTTGGTATGGGCGTAAATTGGGCCGGATGGATGCGGCGGAGGTGCGCGCAGGGCGCATGCGGTTCGAGAAGTCCAACTTGCCATTCCGTTCGATTTACAAAGAAATATTCACGATGTCGCTGCCGATTGTCGTTACGGCGATGACGGTGAACCTGCTCTATTTGTTTGATAGTTCATTTCTCGTTCGTTTGAGTGGCGACTTCTATACCGCCCTGCTGGCCGATAAGGTAGCGGATGCTTTCAGCATGAAGGCTGTTTCATTGGCAGGCATTCCGCCGATATTGGCCATTGCGCTTAGTTCGTCGATCATTCCGGTCATCTCTTCTGCGTTCGCGGTACGCAATATGAATGAGGTCACTCGCCAATCCTCGCTTATCATGCGAATCGTTGTGTTTACTGGCGTCCCAGCTGCGCTAATCATGACGGTTGCTGCCGAATCGCTCACAGGCCTTGTTTTCGAGAATGTATACGGCGTCGGGATTGTTGCTTTATTAACAGCGGGAACGATTTTCCAAATTTCCATGATGACGAGCAATTCGATTCTGTACGGTTTCGGCACGCCTAGAATCCCGATGAATAACACGTTAATCGGGCTTGCGGTTAAGCTGGTTGCCAGCGTAGCGCTGGCGCCACTCTTAGGCATTTATGGCATGATCCTTGGCTCTACACTTTGCTACATTGTCATAACGGTACTCAATCTGCGTGCAATTCGACAAGTTGTGCCTGTTCGGACGCTGGGCGGCAAATGGGTTGGGTATATCGCAGCAGTCATCGCCACAGGTGCTGTCGGATTTGGCATCGATTATGGCGTAAGAACGCTGTTGCTCGATGCAATGCCGCACAAGCTTGCTTACTTGTTTAGCTGCTGCGCAGCTGGTGCTGCCGCAGGCATTGTATATGTCGTATTGCTCGTTCTGCTGCGCGTTGTTCAACCGTCAGACCTAAGTTCTTTCCCGGGTCCGCTGCGCAAATTGTTCCGTCCGTTGATGCGTTTGGCACCAGCTTCAGCAAGAGGTTAGGACGCTCGAACCAATTTATTATTTTCGCACCGGAATCTATCTCCACATGGTAGAATGAGAGTGGTAATTAACCATTTATTCATTATTCTTTCAAGTGGAAGGGGTTTTCCGGTTTTGAAATGGACCAAACGAATGAAACGTACGGCGTTGATCATGCTAATTGCAGTAGTAGCTGTAATTGCTGGATGCCAAGCAGTAGCGGGCGTTGATTTTAACAAAGTGATTGTAAATTCCCTGAAGGTAGATTCGGCAGAAAGCAAGTCAACCATCTCCCTCCAGCTGCTTACAAACAAAGAACTCATCGACGAATTGGAGCTGCCAGCACAACAGCAACGGCTGCTTACGCTCGTTTCGAATTTGAAACTGCAAGTCAATGAAGCAAAAGTACAAGATGCGAATCATATGTCGGCCAAAGGCGCGTTGACGCTGGGCGACAGCAGCTCGATCGGTTATGGTTTGGTGATAGATGGCGATTCGGCGATTATTACGCTGGATGGCGCCAAGAAGCCGTTCGTCCTGGATATGACAGGCACTACGGCACTTGAGACGCTGGGCATGGAAGCGCCTGCGGATTCATCAGCTAAGCCAGCTTCCGACGAGACCTTAACGGCGCTTGGCAAGAAGCTGATCGACCAAATCGGCGGATACTTAGTCGGCACAATGCCGAACCCAGAAGGCCTCAGCGTCGTTCCGGCACAAGCAAGCGTGAATGGGGAAACGCTTACGCTCGCGCATGTTAATGTGCAGTTAGATGCAACGCAAGTCTGGGCTTGGGCCAAAGATTACCTGACGAAGCTGCAAGGCGATCGCGAAGGCCTGCGTAAACTCATTGTCGGCGTAACGGACCTGCTGATGGAGGACCCGGCCCTGTTGAAAGCAATCGTAGGCGATGACAGCGAAGAGCCAATCGCGAAGCCAACGGATGAAGAAATTAACGAGATCGCGGATTCGATTATCGAATCGATTCAATCGCTTACTACGGTTATGAAAGATACGGAGAAAGATAAGGACTTCAAGAAGCTTGTGAACAAAGACAGCTACGTCAAAGCGGATCTGTATGTTGATTCCAAGCTCGACGTTCGTAAAACCGATGTTGAGGTGAAGTTCAAGCCAGATGCTTCTATCTTTGAAGATGAAGGCATTCCATTCGAAGGTGTCGTTCTGAATGTCAATCAAGAGATGTGGAACGTGAACGGCACGGTCGTGTCTGACAAAGTGGATGCCCAAACGAAGAAATCGGCACAGCCGATTGAAGCGTTGGCCCAGAAGCAAGGTTATGAAGTGCTTCGCATGTTCGACACGAAGTCCACGGTATATAGCTTGCTGCGCAATGACCTTCATATCGGCAAACAAACGGTTTCGCTATATGTATGGGATGAGAGCAATCCGCCAATCATTACACCTGCAGGCGTTACATTAGTGCCGCTTCGTGAAGTTGCGAATCAATTGGGCGCTTCGCTCACGGCTAGCAACGGAAAGCTAACGTTCTACGATCCAGCCAAGAAAACAAGCATTGTGCTGCGTAAAGGCAACAAGCAAGTGTTGGTGAATGGCAAAAACCAAACCTGGTCATTCCCAGTTACGGCGATTGGCGGCACGACTTATGTAGCTGCACGTGACTTGGCTAAAGCGCTTGGAACGACGATTCAATGGATTGGGGACAGCAACAGCAAATACATCTTCATGATGGAACGTGAAGTGTCCTAAGAGGTTTGCTGTACGCATTACGGGAGGATGATACACGATGATTACACTTACGACAGATGAGGCTTTTCGCGAGGCAGTTGCTGGCGGGCTAACGATCGCGGTATTCAAAACAACCTGGTGTGCGGATTGCCACTTCATCGACCCGTTCATGCCAGACTTGGAGCAGGCTTATGCGGATCGCCTTACATTCGTTCATGTCGACCGGGATGATCTTCCGGATCTGTGCAGTGAGCTGAACATTCTTGGCATTCCAAGCTTCATCGCATTCAAGAATGGCAAGGAAGTCATTCGCTACGTCAATAAGCTGCGCAAAACGCGCGAGGAAATCGAGCAGTTCCTCGATCGGGCAGTAGAGGTAGCGGCGGCATTGCCGCAACAATAGGCTGCGGGGACCGCAGCTTAATAAGCCCAGGCAGGCATCGGAACAATCCGATTGCTTGCCTGGGCTTTCTTATTGCATATTCGCTTATTTTTGCGATGAAATGAGCCGTAAAGGCGCATGCTATCGGATACGAGCAAGCGGAAGTGTCCCATTTTCGACATAGCTTTCAATTAGCCATAGGGCTATAATGAATGTAATTATTTCAAGTCATATTGGCTTACAACTATTTAGAAACTGGGTGATGATTGTGATATCAGGCCGTTATCGTGCGGTAGCTACCGCTTCCTGTATTGTCATGCTTCTCGTCCTGCTCGCGGGTGCACTCGTTACGAATACCGATTCTGGCCGCGGATGTGGGGATGATTGGCCGCTATGCAATGGCCAATTCGTTCCAGCTTACACGCTGGAGTCGCTGATTGAGTATTCACACCGCTTGATTAGCGGAATGGCAGGCATATTGACGTTAGTTACGTTCTTGTACGCATTGATTCATAAACAGCATAAAGAACCTTTATTCTATGCGAGTACAGCGCTTGCCTTAACCGTTGTACAAGCGTTGATGGGCGCTGCAGCGGTCATGTGGCCGCAATCGGATGCTGTCATGGCGATTCACTTCGGCATATCGCTTCTGGCTTTCGCAGCCACGCTGCTGCTCGTCGTGTGGATTCATCGATTCAATAAGGGCCGCGAAATGCTTGGCTCAGCATCGGCTGTGCCGAAGCGATTATACGGGCTGCTAGTGTTTACGGCGATTTACAGCTATTGTGTCGTGTACTTGGGCGCATTCATTCGCCATACTGATTCATCGGGCGGTTGTATCGGCTGGCCGCTGTGTAACGATGAAATCGTTCCGAAGCTTGAAGGCGCTACTTTGCCAGTCTTCATTCACCGCATCGCAGCCGTTATTTTGTTCATTATTGTACTGTATCTGTTCTTGGCGATTCGCCGAATTGGTGCGGGCGGGCAAGCGCTTCGCGTGTCTAGCGCATGGACGCTTGGGCTCGTTATCGCACAGATCGGCAGCGGGGCATGGCTGACGTTAACGCTGACGAACGAAGATTGGTTCGTGTTCACAAGCCTGCTGCACAATTTGATCATATCGGGCTTGTTTACGATGATACTGGATATGGTGATACGCAGCTGGAGCGCAAGGCGGAGTGGTTAACGAATAGCTTAGTCACGCGACAGGAGGATGAATGCTGTGCTACGTATGATGTTTAGGGAACCGCCTCGCATCCCGGAAGGGCAGTTGGCTGAGGCGATCAATCAGATGTGGTCGTTTGCTGAACTCATGCAGCGCCATATTCAATCCGATGGCGATCCGGAGCATAAGCTGCGGAAGTATGAAATATGGACGCGTGGATTAATTGGCTCTATTGATGAGATGGAGCAGAGCTGCTATGCAGCTAACCGATTCGCAGAGAAGCTGACAGGCGTTGCCGTCCACGAGATGGCAGAAGAGGAACAGCTGGATTATCATCGTTATGTCTTTTTTGATAAAAACGGGTTTATTCGCATGTTCGCCTTGCTCGACAAGCTGGGGACACTGCTTAACAATGTGCTTGGGCTTGAGACAGAACGGATGAAGGCGCAGTTCTCCTATTTTACCGTACTCCGGAATATGCGGCTGAATAGAAAGCATCCTGCATTAGGGACGGCGCTTGATGAGATCAAGGAGCGTTACAAGGAGCCGATGAACCGGCTGCGCAAACGGCGCAACGTCGAAATTCATTACATGAATTCCGAGCTACAGGATGATTTGCTCCAGAGCTATAATCAGAGCGGTGAAAAGCATAAGCTAGAGAATATTAGCATGCAGACAGAGGATCTAAGGTTAGGGCTTGAGCTCGTGCTTGAAGCGCTCCAGCTATCCTACCGGTATTGCTGCGAGCAATGGGGCTGCGAATAAATAAATCAAATGGTTTCAAAAAAAAGAGTCTTGTCTCATCAGCGGCTAAAGCCAGCTGTGGGACAAGACTCTTTGCATTATGCGTAGTTCTAATGCTGCGAAGGACGATTAGAATACCTGTACAACCTCTTGTACGCCCTCTACTTCTTCGAGCAGTGCGCGTTCGATGCCAGCTTTCAACGTGATCGTCGAGCTTGGGCAGCTACCGCAAGCGCCTACCAGGCGGAGCTTTACGATGCCTTCCTCCACGTCTACCAGCTCAACGTCACCGCCGTCACGCTGAAGGAACGGGCGCAGTTTATCGAGTACGTCCAATACCTCGTCGTACATCGTCGATTGGTTAGTTTCGCTCATTGCAATCAACTCCTTTCTCCCCTATTATAGTACAAAGCGATTCAAATGAAAATGGACCGGAACGTTCGTAAGGCCAATTTCACTTTATTTTTTTTAGTAAATGGAGGTGTACCATAATGCTGAAACCGATCATTGAGTTTTGTGCGAGCAACATGCATCACGGCACCGATCGGATCATGAAGCGGCTAGAGGAAGACCCCGATTACGAGGTGATCGAGTACGGTTGTTTAGGCAACTGTGGAGAGTGTTACCTGTTTCCGTTCGCGCTCGTGGACGGGGAAATCGTAGCCGCCGAGTCGGCGGACCGGCTCTATGACGAGATCGTAAAGATGACGGGCGAGCAGCGCGCTCATCGCGAGGCGCTGGACAAGCTCATCGATGATTTATAATAAGTGCTAAACGTAAAGCTAACCGTTAACCAATATGATGTTTGGACTTCCACAACACGCCTGTTTTGAGCATACGAGGCACCCGGCCCATTAGAGCGGTTTTGCCCATTAGGCCAAAGCCGGCTTTTTTGCCGAGGGAGCCCAGCATGCCTTTGAGCTTAATCTTGCCAAGCTTCGGCGTCTTGCCTTCCCAGATCGCATGGATAACATCGGCTACCTGCTTGCCTTGTGCGCCTGCAGCTTGGCCGCTTGGGGCATAAGGAAGTGAAGCGCAGTCGCCTACGATGTACACGTTTGTATGTTGAGGCAACTGATGGTATTCATTGATGATAAGCCGTCCTGATGGGTCTTTAGGCAAATCCATTCGCTGAACGAGCTCTACAGGCTGAATGCCTGCTGTCCATACTGTCTCGTCTGTGTAGATCGGGTCTGTGCAATTGCCGTCATAGAGCATGCCCGGCTCAACGCGCGTAAGCGAGACGTTGCCGCGCATCTCAACATCATGCTCACGGAACCAGTCCGCTACATAACCTTGCAGCTTCGCAGGGAACGCCGACAGAATGCTTGGTCCCCGGTCCAGAATACGGATGTTCAAGTCTCCCCGGCTTTCGCGCAGCTCTGCAGCAACTTCCACGCCGCTAAGGCCGCCCCCGACGATCGTCACTTGGCCATTAGGCTTTACGTCATTGAGCAATTGGTACGTTTTGCGTGTAGCAGAGAACGTTTGAATGCTGCATGCGTACTCCTCGGCGCCTATGATGCCATGGAACTTGTCGGTACAGCCTAATGCGATAACAAGATCGTCGTAAGCAATTTCTCCGCCGTCGCCTTCCATAATGACAACTTGGCGAGCCAGATCAACATCTTGAACTTCTCCATAAGTAAGCAGAAGCCGCGGATCGCGAGGGAAAGCTACACGAACCTCAAGGTCGCTTACCGTGCCTGCCGCTAGCGCGTAATATTCCGTTTTTAACCCTTGAAACGGCATCCGGTCGATCAACGTAATAATGGTGTCGCTCGGAACGCCATGTTCAATTAACTGATTGGCAACGGCCTGGCCACCATAGCCGCCGCCCAAAATCACAACTCGTTTCATAATATGCACCCATTCCCATATCCCGTGTTGTACCCATTAGTCTGTCCTGCTGCTTGCTTGCCCATGAATCCAAAATAATAGAAAAACGTGAAACGGCGGTTAGTCGTAGACGCGAATTTCGTTGTACAGCGTGTCGCGTTCGATCGCGATGCGCCCTGCGCCTTTTACAAGCCAGACGAGCTCGTCGCGAGTAATGCCTTCTGGCGTCAATGCGCCTGCGGCATGGCTGATGCGCTCCTTCACCATCGTGCCGTGCACGTCGTTCGCGCCCATGGCGAGCGCTACTTGCGTCAGTTGGAGGCCGATGTTAATGAAGTAAGCTTTGATATGCTGGAAGTTATCCAACATGAGGCGGCTAATCGCAATCGTCTTCAGATCCTCGAATGCCGAATTGCGGCGCTTAATGCTCGCTTTCGGGCTGATCGGCTGCATCGACAGCGGGATAAATACGAGGAACCCGTTCGTCTCGTCCTGCAGCTCGCGAATTTGGATCATATGGTTGATGCGGTCTTCCTTGCTTTCGACGGAGCCGTAGAGCATCGTCGTGTGCGTTTTGAGGCCGAGCTGATGGGCAGCACGATGCACTTGCAGGTACTGGCTAACATCAGCCTTCGTTACCTTCATTTTCTTGCGGTATTGGTCAGACAAAATCTCGGCGCCGCCGCCCGTAAGGGAAGCTAAGCCAGCCTTGATCAGTTCCTGCAGCACTTCCGTGTAAGAGAGGCCGCTAATCCGCGAGAAGAAGTCGATCTCTGCCGCCGTATAAGCTTTCAGCGTGACGTCCGGATAACGTTCCTTCAGCGCTTTGAGCGAATCGACATAATATTGGAACGGAACGTTCGGATTATGTCCGCCTACGATATGGAACTCGCGTACGCCTGGGTGGAAATGCTGGTCCACATATTCGATCATTTGCTGGCCGGACAGTGTGTAGGAGCCCTCTTGCCCTTCATCCTTACGGAAGTTACAGAAAGCGCAGTGCGCCTCGCACACATTCGTAAAGTAAAGGCTCATGTTCTCGATGAAATACACTTTGCGGCCATTTTTGCGCATATTGACCTCGTTCGCAAGTTGGCCAATTGTCAGCAGGTCATCGGAATTATACAAAAATACGCCATCCTCAAGCGTTAGACGCTCTCCGTTGTGTACTTTTTCCTTAATTTCCTGCATCCGCTTCAAATCGTTTGGTAGCGCAATGTTCATTGCCGTTTCCCTCGCTTTCCATTGCTTAAGTCTATGCTCGTCGGCAGGCGGCCGGCTGCTCAGCAGCAAGGAAACCACGCGATAAAGGCATTCCAACGGAATGCCTGCCGATGCTGTGCCGTATGCCTTATTGTATGTTGGCGACGCCGCAGCAAATCAGGCTTGGCCAAAGTTTGTGAAAAAAAGAACTTGGTCATCCCAAAAAAACAACTCTATTCATTATAAACCTGTCGGGAAGGAGCGGCAACCACAAAAGTAAGCAAGGTGCAAGATGGCAAGGAAGGGAATGCTGGCTATGGCATTCTTGTCCGGCAAAGGGCGTTCGGCCCCTTGAGGGGACGGGATAAAGGGAGTATACTAAGGGCAAATGAATCGCATGTTTGAACTTGAAGGAGGGTTTGCCGTGATTAAAGTAAGCGATACGGCTGTCGATAAAATCAAAGAAATGCTTGAAGCAGAGGAAACGCCGAATATGTTCCTGCGCGTAGGCGTTAAGGAAGGCGGCTGCAGTGGCTTCTCCTACGGTATGGGCTTCGACGATGAGCGCCATGAAGGCGACCAAGAGCTTGACGCGAACGGGCTTAAAGTAGTTGTTGACGGCGATAGCGTGAAGTACCTTAACGGGCTTGAAATCGATTGGAAAGACGCAGCAATGGGCGGCGGCTTCACGATCAACAATCCTAACGCAACTGCTACATGCGGCTGCGGTTCGAGCTTCCGTACAGCGACAGAAGCGGGGAATCCTGCGGCTGAGCCTTGCTAAGGGAATTGGAATAAGCATATGGAAAGCCTTTGGAGGCATGACGGTGACGTTATGCAATCCAAAGGCTTTTTGTTTACTGGAGTATGAGCGCATGATCGGCCTCAAACTTCATGAGGAACTTGATGAATTTGATACTGTTGATGCGAATCAGAAGGTAGAGGAACTTGCGGACTTGGTTGAAGTCATTTATGCCTATCTAATTTATAAAGGCGTGAGCATCGAGGAGTTCGAGCGGATACGTTTGAATAAGCTAGATCGTCGTGGAGGGTTTCAAAAACGGTTCATGCTTGGGGCAGTTACATAGTTAATTAATCGTTGTCATCAGATGTTGCTAAAGATATACTGAATATCAAACAACTAGAATAATTAGACGGATTATACATTTGAGTGATCATAGAGAGGGCGTGTGATGGTGGAAGAAGCAAACAAGAATTTAGAACTAATCAGCAAATTTTTCGAATGTTATGGAAGCGGGGATTTGGAAACGATGAAACGCGAGATTTTGGCTGAGGATGTCACTTGGATTATTCCTGGCCATCATCCGCTGGCTGGCGTGAAGAAGGGAGCGGATGAGATCGTTAATTATTTTGCGACGATTGCGAAAGCGAACTTCAAAGCTGAAGTGGTTTCACTTTCTGCCAGCGAGCATCATGTTGTGGATGTGCACCGCGGCTGGGGCGAGTACGGCGAGCATAAAGTGGATATGAACTGGGTGCTGGTGTACACGATTGAGAATGGCCGGATTAAATCCGCCCAGAATTTTGCAGCAGACCAGCATGTTGCAGACCAATTCTTCTGGAACGTTTGGGGAGAAGAGCTGAAGCCTGTTCCGGATCGGCTGAGGGATTAATTAATTGAATCTTTAACCTGCCGGGCAAGTGGAAGTGCACGCGGCAGGTTTTTATATTTGTATTTATTTATATAGGTAAGGTGAAATAATGGTTCAGACAAGGTTAGGGGTAACGGCATGCATCGTTATGTTGGTATTGGCGGCATGCCACAATGGTTCGAACGATGTCGGCTATTCAAAACAAGCTATACACCAAATTGATCCCATCGTTGAATTTCAACGGGAAGTTATTCCTATTGTGGAGGATGTTTTGGCAAAGCAGTTCCCAGTTGATAATGCTAAGAATGACGCATTTTTGGAGCAAGGAACCTTGTATTTTGATAACAAGGATATAAGAAATTTGAAAGTCGTATTGTTGATCGATCAACCAGATACGCAAGAAATGAAAGCATTTCGAAAGGAACTTGAACAAAAGCTTGAAGATAAGGTGATATTCAAGAAAGCGAAGCATAATCCTAAATTTTTAAGCGAATTGGCTAAGGAAATTGCTATTGATGTTACTGTACTCGTCGGGAAAGGGAAGTTGTCAACGGTTTACTATAATATAAGTGATGAATGCATCGATATCGAAGCGAAATTAACGGATGCCCAGATCGAGCATTTGATTGGCAAGTACGGATCTGATTATTTACGAATAACAAATAAAGAGCCAGCACCTGGCATTTTATTGGATGAGTTCTAATTTCCATTTACTTGCTGCTTTTCTCCTGATCTGTTATCATTTTGATTACAGTATTGAAGGAGGCGGTTATTTATGGAAACGATCCAAGTATTAGCAATCTCGGGAAGCCTTCGGCAGAAGTCATCGAACTCGGCTTTAATGCAGGCTATTATTGATCGGGCACCGGAAAATATGAGCTTCAACGTCTACAGCGGGATAGGAGAGCTGCCGCATTTTAACCCGGATATTGATCTGGATGAAGGCCCTGAATCTGTCCAAAATTTGCGCCTGCAGCTCAAACAAGCAGACGCTGTGCTCATTTGCTCTCCCGAATATGGCAATGGCGTACCTGGTTCATTAAAGAATGCACTTGATTGGATCGTCTCTTCAGGGGAGTTTGTCAATAAGCGGACGGCGGTAATTACGGCTTCCCCTACGCCAATGGGCGGGGACAAGGCATTCGCTTCGTTGTTGCTAACGCTGCGCATGATTAATGCGATCATTGTAGAAGAGGCTTCCATTATGATTCCGCAGATTTCGCTTAAGCTTAATCAACAGGGTGAAATCACAAGCGAGGAGCTGCAACAGCAGATTGCAACGGCATTAGAGGCACTTGCACAAGCGGCAGGGGAGTAGTGGTGAGGGAAGAACACCGTATATAAGAACACCTATAAGCAACAACACAAATAAAGAGGCCCTCGCGGGCCTCCTGACGGTGGTTTGATTGACTGGTTTCATCAAATTAAACACTACGCATTTGTTAGCTTTCATGGGCACGCTTGTTAGCGTGTGTGACTAGAGTAAATACTCTGCGGCACAACCCCTCGCTTCCTTGGCTTCGTGACAATTAAATGCTTCCCGTGTTCCCTGTACCCTTTAGTGAGTCCAATGGAGCCACACCTCTCATTCGCACCGTCCTTAGTATGATGCTCCGTTTACAATATCTTTATACATGGCACTTCCATAATTTTTGAACGGCCTGCTTATTTTATTATCCAACGGATCATCGCTTCTATTTTTGTAGCAATAGGGGTGGCCGTATTGTTGTTGCCATATTGGCTCAGATAAGGGATAGCGTACGGTTTCCATGCACATTGGCATACAAAAAAGGAAGCCTTTTTTAAGGGCTTCCTTTTGACGGTGGTTGATTGATTGAGTCTTCGAATGGAACACATCGCGTTTGTTAGCTTAACTTGGGCAACGCTTTTTCAAGCGTATGTGAATCAGAGATACTCTGCGACACAACCCCTCGCTTCCTTAGCTTCGTGACTTTTCTTCAGTCTCCTGCAGCCCTTGCACCGATTGGCTCAATGGAACTACACCTCTCTTCGCACCGTCCTTAGTATGATGCTCAGGTGCCCCTCATGTTATGCATCCCAGTTCTAAAATCCTAAAAATCGTCTATATTTACCATTTGGGAAGCGCGATCTGCAATTATGCGCTATAATAGAATTTTGTAATGAACGAAATTCAGGAGTTGATTGGTTTTGAACAAGCTAGGAAGAAATGAACCTTGTCCATGTGGAAGCAAACTGAAATATAAACGCTGTTGTATGGAGAAGGATCAGGCGGAAGCACGGGAGCAAGCGGCGAAGGCAAATCAAGCTGCTAATGCCAACGCGCCAGTTACAGTTGAAGGCATGAACAAATGGATTGCTGAGCTGTCATGGAAACGTCCAGAGGAGCGTGAAGCAGCAGAGCTTCTCGTTGCGCGGATGGATGGCGATTATGAGCCGAGTATTATCGTACGGGCTGTGTGGGTATGGCATTGCTATGCAGATGAGTCCTCTATTTCAGCGGCGATCAAACCGGAGTCCTATTGCGCAGCTGTTGAATACTTAATGAGTGAAGCACATGACCTGCCAGCTACGCAAAAAGCGATTGCAGCGAAGTATGGCGTTTCCCCAACAACGTTATCCAAGCGGAATAAGGAATTGACCGAATTTTTCAGCGAACGCGCAGCTAAGGCGGACAAGCCGGCGGATGAGCGTGTGCCGGTTATGGTGTAATAAGGCTCATATTTTATCCAAAAGAGGACAGGCGGCTTGCTTTAGGCAACCGCCTGTTTGCTTGTTTTAAAAGGCAAATAGCACGTAGCGTTCACAAAGTAGAGCCACCCGCTGATTGACGATGCATTTGTACAACCCCTATACTTACTAATAGTAACTGAGCACCGAATGATGAGGCAGGGCCATGGACATGATGAGAACGGGTGGCGATGATGAATGGAACTACAATCTGATGTGTGCATTGTTGGGGCAGGCCCAGGCGGAGCGCTGCTAGCAACGCTACTGGCTGAGGCAGGCATTACGGTCATATTGCTCGAGCGGCATGCAAGCGTGTTTAAGGAGTTTCGCGGCGAGCATTTGAACGAGGATGGCGAGCGGATTTTGCGCAAACATGGCGTATATGAGGCGGTGTCCAAGCTAGGGCTGCTGCTCATGAAGCGCATTGAATATATGGAGCATGGCAAGCTTATTCGAACGGTTAAGCCAGAAGAGGGCCATGCGCATGTGGGCATTCATGTGCCGCAGAAGCATTTGTTGCAGGCGCTATTTAATCGGCTGGATAGGAATCCGAATGCACAGCTGCTTACTGGGGCTGCCGTTAACCAGCTGCAATACGACGAACAGGGAGCAGTAATCGGCGTAAGCGGAAAACGGGGGGATGAGTCGTTTATCGTGCACAGCCGTATCGTTGTTGGGGCAGACGGGCGGTATTCAACGGTACGCAAACTGGCGAATATCCCAACGGATGTGTTGAGCCATGGCTATGACCTACTGTGGGCACGCATGCCAGCTCCAGCTGGATGGGAACCTGTCATTCGGATGACGCTGGCAGAGGGTGCTCAATTGGCGTTATTTACGCAACAAGGCGGTTATATACAGATTGGCTGGAGCATTCCAGAAGGTGCCTTTGCCGCAATGAAATCAGGGCCAATAGACGGGTTAGTCCATTCACTTGTACAAGCTTATCCGGACCTTGAATCAACAGCTCGAACCTATCTGCAATCGTGGCGTGACATGGTGCTGCTTAAAGTGCATAGCAGCCGAGCGGATTCGTGGGTAAAGGATGGGCTCGTTATTATGGGCGATGCCGCACATACGATGAGCCCGACAGGGGCATTCGGCTTGAACTGTGCGCTCAACGATGCGGATACGTTAGCAAGCGTGCTTATCGAAGCGTTAGCAGAAGGCGACACTAGCGCAGCCCGTTTAGGCGCGTTTGAGCGTTCGAACCGTATCCCGACTGAAGCGCTGCAGGATCGCCAGATGGAGATGGAACGGACGTTTGCGGGCAACTTCAGCATTTAATGGGCAGTTCTTTCGAATTGAAATCATATCATCCCCTTGCCCTAGCGGCGGGGGATGTTTGCTTTTGGAATGGCGCATGTCTTGCAATCCACTCTATCAACTACTTAAAAAGGCGATTCCCTTCTGGCATTCATCCAAGAGACACCTGTCTTTCGGTCATATGCTATCTTATGACGAATGGGAGAAGGAGTCGATAGATATGGTTGAATCACAGGGAAGGCAGCTGGCAAGCAAGTGGGCCAAAACAGCCGCGTTGCTCGGTCATTCCATGCTGGCAGCACATATCCCGCCAACCAGGATGTATTCGGCGGATAACTTGCGTGCAATGCTTAATACGCATGAAATGGTGGTCATTAAGCCGGTTCGCGGAGCAGGCGGGCACGGCGTTATTAAGGTACAGAAGGAAGGAAGCGGATACTCGCATAGCTATTATTCGAACACAAGCCGGTTTTCCAGCTTTGAAGGGCTGTTCGCTTCACTGGCTTCTGTGAAGAAGAAACGCCCTTATTTGATTCAAAAGGGAATTCGCTTGGCAACGATTGGCGGACGCCCAATCGATTATCGGGTGAAGTACGTGAAGACGGATACGGGATGGGTTTATCGCTCCATGGTCGGCAGGCTGGCGAAGCCTGGTTTATTCGTCACTAATCTGTGCCGTGGCGGCACGATGATGACAGCAGCGCAAGGCATTAGCCGTTCGCTCTCTTCCGGACATGTAGCTTCGAAGAAGCGGGAGATGCGGGCATTGACTGTTGCAGCAACACAAGTGCTTGAATCTAAGTTTCCGGGAATTGGGCAGCTGGGCTTCGATTACGGGATCGACAGAAACGGAAAAATATGGATATTTGAAGTCAATACTCGACCACAATAAATCGGATTCCTGCTTCAACTTTAATCGAAACTACTCATTTTATGATACAAAATGCTAAGTATAACCAGTATGTTCGATTAAACTTTTTTATGGGAAAACGCTATCCATAGGCTGTGTATAAGACTATCCACATGTTCCCCATTGTAATTCCTCATCTTTCCACATATACCCACACACTGTACACATGCTGTACACATAGAGCTGTGGATAATCGGAACGCTTGTTCCGTTCTTAGCCCCATGCTAATATGGGTTAGGAATTAAAAGGAAACTAGTGTGAAGGGAGTGTGGGAGATGGAGTTGCTGTCTGATGACTTGCTAGTGGACACCTATTTTGCGGCTATCCAATTGCATCTTGACCAGGAATTTATTCGCCTGATCAGCGAAGAGATAATGCGCAGACAGATCAACCCAGAAAGCTACCGTTTAGGAGCGTAACTCATAACCAAGCCTCTAATCCATCCCTTCCGTAACAGCTACCTCGAAGGTAATGGCACAATACGGACAATAGGCGACATGACGGCATGACGCCCCATCTTCTTGTTGATTAGCGGCATACTCGACTTCTATCGGTTCATAAGGCGCATAAGGTCCCATCCAGTCACTTGCTTTGCCGTTATCCTCTGCTATAGCGGAACATGTCAGGCAGCGTGCATCAAGCAAACGTAGGCCGTTACAGACTGCGCACAATTGCATAAGGGTATCCTCCTCGGTGGCTGGCATGGCTCATTCCCAAGGTAGGATACCCTATTTTCTATAGCATCATTTTATAATTTCATGTTACTGCTGTGTCCGGGAGAAAGCTTGGCACTTGGGTCCAAATATACCTTTGCGTTGTTGACAGCAGTTGGCGCTTCCCCGAATCCGACAGCGATCAGCTTCAGCTTGCCAGGGTAAGTCGTGATATCCCCCGCTGCGAAAATGCCCGGAATGCTCGTTTCCATTCGAGAGTCGACGACAATCGATCCGCTTTCAATCTCGATTCCCCAGTCTGCAATTGGCCCGAGCGAGGAAATAAACCCGAAATTCACAATAACGGCATCCACGTCAAGTATGTTTCGTTCCTTTGTCTTCACATGCTCAAGCACCACTTGTTCGATGGTTTCTGCACCATGAAGGGCAACGATCTCGTATGGAGTCACAATGTTCACTTTGGACTGATAGAGATTTTCGACGCTATGCTCATGCGCCCTGAACTTATCGCGCCGGTGGACAAGCGTCACACTGCTTGCAATCGGCTCGAGCATGAGCGCCCAATCGACCGCAGAATCCCCTCCGCCGCTAATGAGGACATTTTTTCCTTTGAATTGTTGAAGGTCATTAATGAAGTAGTGCAAATTTTGTTTTTCGTATTGGGCAGCCTCGGGAAGATCCAGCCTGCGCGGCTCGAATGCGCCTACGCCTGCTGTTATGATTACGGCTTTCGCATAATGGACGGTTTTGTCCGTTTGAATCTCGAATAATCGCTCGTCGCGCTTATTGACTTGAATAACCTTTTCTTCGAGGCGGATGTCAGGTGAAAAATGAGCCATTTGCTTCTGGAGCTGGTTCACAAGCTCGCCTGCTGTAATGGAAGGGAAGCCTGCTACATCATAAATGTGTTTCTCAGGGTACAAGGCAGCCAACTGGCCGCCAAGCTGGGGCATGCTTTCAATAACGGTGACCGAGGCTTGGCGCATGCCGCAATAAAACGCTGCAAACATGCCAGCGGGCCCTCCGCCGATAACGGCAATGTCAACAGGTTGAAGCTCGTAATCAGACAAATCGGGAACCTCCTTCGGAAGCTAAACTTTGTCTTGCGCTTACATGGCCTACGGGCGTGATCCTCTTCCATTATAGACGGTTTTTAGGGCGTTCGGGAACCGCCCAATTGGAACTTCTGACGAACATTTTCGTATAAATAACTATTGAACTTTTGGTGAAAACTATGTATCATTCTTCATGAATGTTTTATTCGACAATCCGTGTCGACATGCCATTAGACAGGTGTTTTGAACGGACAAACGGGAGATAGATTTTATTTTTTAGGCTTGGTTTGTGTAATTTTTCACAAAGTAAAATCGGTCTAATCATAAACCATACAATCATATAAAAACAAACGGATAGGAAGGGATTCTACCATGAGTAACATACCGAAAATCGTCATCTTGGGCGCTGGCTATGGCGGCGTGCTGACGGCGCTTCGGCTTCAGAAGCAGTTGAATTATAACGAAGCTGACGTCACGCTCGTGAACAAGCATGATTACCATTACATTACGACTCATCTTCATATGCCTGCGGCAGGCACGGACAATCCAGAGAACGCTCGCGTGAGCATTTCCAAACTTATTGATGAGTTCAAAATCGATTTCGTAAAATCAACGGTTGTGCAAATTCGGCCGCAAGACAAGAAGGTTATTCTTGAGGACGGAACGCTTTCCTACGATTATTTGGTTATCGGTCTCGGCGGCGAGCCGGAGACGTTCGGAATTCCTGGGTTGCTGGAAAACGCAATGAACATCCGCAGCATTAACTCGGTTCGTCTCATTCGCGAGCATATCGAGTACCAGTTTGCACGCTTCAAGCGTGAGCCGCATCGTACGGACTACCTGACATTCGTTGTCGGTGGCGCAGGCTTCACGGGCATCGAGTTCATCGGCGAGCTGGCGGACCGTATCCCAGAGCTGTGCAGAGAGTTCGACGTTGATCCGAATATGGTCAAAATCTACAATGTAGAAGCAGGGCCTTCGGCGCTCCCTGGCTTTGATCCTGAGCTTGTTGAGTACGCAATGAATGTACTGACTAAGAAGGGCGTTACGTTCAAGATCGGCACAGCGATCAAATCGTGCTCCCAAGACGGCGTAGTTGTACAAAAAGGCGAAGAGCCGGCGGAGGAAATCCGCTCGCAGACCGTTATTTGGTCTGGCGGCGTTCGCGGCAACCGCCTCATTGAGGAAGCTGGCTTCGAGACAATGCGCGGCCGCGTGAAAATTGACGACAATCTGCGTGCGCCAGGCAGCGACCATGTCTATATCGTTGGCGACAACTCGCTGATGTTCAACGAAGAAGGGCGCCCATATCCGCCAACTGCCCAGATCGCTATGCAGCAAGGCGTCGTATGCGCGCATAACCTTGTCGCTTCGATCCGCAACCAACCGCTGAAGAAATTCGTGTTCAGCAACAAAGGAACGGTTGCATCGCTCGGTAAAGGCGAAGCAGTCGGGATCGCATTCGGCAAGAAATATAAAGGCCGTTTTGCAGCATTGCTGAAAAAAGTAATCGACATTCGTTACTTGTTCATTATCGGCGGATTGCCGCTCGTATTCCGTAAAGGCAAGTTCCTGTAATGCGTCATTGCAGCGTACAAGTACGCGGGCTGTTGACGAGAGAGGAGCTCGACCGGTACAACGCCTTAATGGAAGTCGGCTCGTACTTAGAGTCGCAGAGCCAGTATGATCTTGCTTATACGGTGCAGAAGGAAGTCGACATTCTCATCATTCCAGCGATCGAGCGGTTGAAGGATAAAGGGCGTGCAAGAGACCGTGCAACTGCTGAATATTTGGAAGAGAAACGGCGCCTGGCGTTAGAGCTGGAGCTTGAACAATTGGAAAACGAAGATTAATAACGCAAACGTTTGACTAACATATACGAACCTACACGACTACAACCAACTACCACTCACCACGAGCCTCCGACAGCAGCATGACAACGTTATGTTGCTGTCGGAGGTTTTTTCTATTCGCGACAATTGGAAGGGGTTCCCTCAGGATGAATAGTTTGCAAACGCGTATTGTGCTTGTTTTCTCGATTATTATTACAATTTCGGCAGCTGTGCTCGGCTTCACCATCGTAAACGATGCGCAGCGGCTCGTCGTGCGCTCAATGGGCACACAAGCAGAATCCATTGCTGCCCATGCAGCGGCTGCAATCGATAGCAGCCAATTCGCCCAGCTTTCGGCAGAAGGTGCATCAGATTCGGCTGCGTACTACAAGGCGCTTCGGACGAAGCTCAATGAGATGAAAGCAGCGTATGGCCTGAAATATTTGTACACGATGGGCAGTAAAGAGGTTGATGGAAAAACACAGTACTACTATGTGGTGGACGGGGCGCCGCTCGAACAAACGGAGGATGTATCTGCATTAGGGGAGGTTGAGGAAGAGCAGTATGCTGGGCTTATTCAATCGTTCCAGAAGCAAGAAGTGACAGTAGGAGAGCTATCGAGTGATGATACATACGGTGCAACGGTGACGGCCTATGTTCCGATTCGGAATTCGGAAGGCGCAATGATCGGCGTCGTTGGCGCAGACTTTGATGCGACAGAAGTTTACGCGCTTATGAAGCGCAATAAGACGACAGCATTATCGATCGGAATTGGGGTTCTGATTGTATCCTTGTTGGCTACTTTGTTATTTGCCAAACGGCTCGTTAAGCCGCTTAAGCGGCTAACAGTCGAGATGGCTCGCGTCCAGCAAGGGGACTTAACGGTACGTGTTACGGCGCAGGGCAAGGACGAGACGGGCAGGCTTGCCGGTGCGTTCCAGTCGATGGTCGATGATCTTCGGGGCATGATCATTCGGCTGAGCGATAATGCGATGCAGCTTCACTCCGCTTCCCAAGAGCTGTCAGCAAGCGCGGAGCATACCCAGTATAATGCGGAGCAGATTACGGCGCTTATTCGGACGACGGAGGAAGAGGGCATTCGCCAGACAGCACGCTCGGAAAATGTACTGTCCGCGATTGGAGAGACGGACCAGTCCGTTCAGCGCATTGCCAGTGCGGCGACGGTCGTGGCGATGGCGTCGCATGGAACGGCATCTGAAGCAGCCGCAGGGGGCAGATCTGTCCAGCAGGCGATGGGGCAGATGGAAGCGATCCATCGCAATACGGCATCCATGAAGGATGATGTAGAACAATTGTCGGAGCGCTCGGACCAAATTCGTTCCATTATGGAGATGATCGGCTCGATCGCATCGCAGACGAACCTATTATCCTTGAATGCAGCGATTGAGGCAGCGCGAGCTGGCGAGGAAGGCCGCGGCTTCGCCGTAGTCGCGGAGCAAGTACGCAAGCTGGCGGTTCAGTCGGAGTCTTCGTCGCGCATCGTGTCTGAGCTTATTATGGATATGCTCGTGCGCATCGAACGAATCGTAGATGCCGTACATGGCGGCAGCCGCGAGGTAGAGGAAGGGCTGCAGATCGTTAGGCAGGCAGAAGCATCGTTTGCCTCCATCATGGAGGAGATTAGCAAAGTGTCGACGCAGATGGACGAGCTCTCTGATGTATCGAGCCGGATGGCAGCAGGCTCCAAAGCAGCGAATGAGGCAAGCACGGAGCTGGCTGCCAGCGTGCAGCAGTCCGCAGAGCGCTTCGCGAAGGTTGCGTTGGCAGCGGAGGAGCAATCCGCATCAATGCGGCAAATTTTCGTTTCCTCCGAGGCGCTTGGCGGCATGGCGAATCAGTTGACCGAGATGATTGCGAAGTTCAAGTCGTAAGGCGGACGGAGTCCGCGTAACGCAAAAAGGGTGTCCCAGGAGCGTAAGCTTAGGGACACCCTTTTTCAATTAAAAAGAACCCGTTTGATTGTTGGAAATTGTAACGGACCGAGCGGCCTTTATTCGCCCCCAATTAAGCACATTTGTATGCTAACGGACTGAGCAGCCGCTATTTGGCCAATTTCGTCCTCACAAGGCAGTAAAATGGCTAAATAACGGCTGTGGAGTCCGTTATATTTGCAACGGGCACTTTTGGAGGGCTATAGCGGCTCTGTGGTCCGTTAGCAAATTAAACCGACAACAGCTCGCTAAGCTTTGCTTCTGTCAGCAGGTTGCCGACATAGAATTCGCCGAACTCGCCGAAGCGTGCGCTCACTTCGTCGAAGCGCATTTCATAAACGAGCTTTTTGAATTGAAGCGCATCGTCCGCGAACAGCGTAACGCCCCACTCCCAGTTGTCGAAGCCAACGGAGCCTGTAATGATCTGTTTCACCTTGCCAGCATATTGGCGGCCAATCATGCCGTGGCTGCGCATCATCGACTTCCGTTCATCCATGCTGAGCATGTACCAGTTGTCGTTGCCTTCGCGGCGCTTGTTCATCGGATAGAAGCAAATATGGTTCGCTTTCGGCAATGTAGGCCTCAGGCGAGCAACAACTTCCGGCACTTGAAGCGGGTCAACGCCCGGCTGTCCCATATAGTTGCTCAATTCTACGATGCTTACATACGAGTAAGTAGGCTTTGTGAATTTCGCGAAAGCCGTTTTGTTAAACGCATTCTCAAGCGCATTGAGTTCCTCTAGCGTTTCACGAAGATGCATGAACACCAGGTCTGCTTTTTGCCCGATAATTGTATAAACTGCTGTGCTGCCTTGTTTCATCTCGTTCACATGATCCCACAGCTTAAGGTAGACTTGAAGCTCGTCCGTCGCCTGCGTACGTTCCTCTTCGCTTGCGGCCTTCCAAGCTTGCCAATCAATCGTGCGGAAATCGTGCAAGGCGTACCAGCCTTCTAAGGTTTGTGCTGCTTCACTCATCGTAATTCCTCCGTATCGTTCATTTTCGCAATTGTTACCATTGTAGCGTAACGAACGTTCGAAGAGCAAATGGCGGACTTGTGACATTTGCTTCTAGCAAATTGACTTCCGAACAGCCTTTCATTAAACTGAAAATAGCAAATCTTATCGGATATTGATCTCAGGGATAAAAGGGGCATACGGTCGATGATTCAAGTGATTGTGGCAATGGTGCTGTTCTTTATTATGATGTTCGGCATCGGGTTCATTCTGAATATGCTAATGAAGACAACGTGGTTCCCGATGTACCTGTTCATTATCGTGCTAGTACCGTTAATGATCTGGGGCACATGGGATAAAACGGTTTCATTCGCCGACAACTTTACCGCGTTTACGATTATCGATATACTGCCGGCCATCACGGCATTGATTGGCGCATATGTGAGTGGTTGGACGATTCAAGCGCTGCGCAAGGGCGGCTACAAAATGTTTTAATAGCAAAGCAGTGACAAATTCCCTCGATTGGTTCGGGGGAATTTTCTATTTTTCGACGCCTGCCTTGTGGGCCTGCTTTATGATAGAATGATAGGAAAGTCAGTTACGGGATGGAGTAGATGCAATGCGCATTACACATGTGCTGCAGTTTACCGAACACCACCGGTATTACACGTTTCGCGGTTTTTCGCTAAGCCCGCTCGATATGCGAATGCTTTCGCTTATTTATCAGCCGATGATTGGTGCCTCGGCTATTAGCCTCTATCAATTGCTGTACCATCAGGTGATGGAAGGCAGAACGGGATATTCGGCAGTGGAAGCGCATCGGATGCTGTTTCTAGCGCTAGGGCTTGAGATGAATGAACGGGGCCGCAAGAAGCTGCTGGACGACACGTCACGGCTAGAAGCAGTAGGGATGCTGCAAACTTCACGTTTAGCAATGCCCGACAATGATGATGTCGTATACGAGTATGAGTTGTCAGCGCCTCTTGCGCCGGATGAGTTTTTCCGCAATCAGCATCTTACGCTCTTGTTGCGGGACCAGATTGGAAAATATTCGGTTATCGCTCTGCGGGAGTCGTTTAGTTCGAAGGAGCCGGACGAGCTCGCAGAGGCAAGATGGCATAAGGAAAACATTTCGGTACCATTCTATGAGCTGTTCCGCTTGAATACATCGAATGTGGATGATGAGCTTGAGCAGGCGCTCACAGAGGTTGCACCGGCACGCCAGCCAGCTCCGCCTAAGCCGCTTTCGTCTGAGACGGCAGGCCTTACCGCTGGCGAACTGCTGATGCGTTTCCCGCGCGGAGCTGGCAATCGCAAGTATGTGGAGCGGCTTCGCAGTGACGCAGATGCGATGTCACAAATTAATTACGTCGCTTATAAATACAATATTGGCGCTGCAGATGTATGCCGTTTGTTGGACGAGGACGGAGTCTTTACGGCACAGGGTGAGCTGCTCGTCGATGAGCTTCAGCTGCGGGCGAACCAATTGTATCGCCAAGACAAGAAGCGGGAATCGGACCGCCAGCGCGTAATGGCGAAGTCGGAGGCAGCTGCCCGCGAGTCGAGTGATGCCGAGGACGAGGAAGAGTACGGCGTTCCAGAAGAGCTGTACATGGAAGTGCCGAAGCGCCTGGAAGGGCGTTGTGACATTCACCAATACAATATGCTCATGCGCAATGAGCCTCATACGCGGTTCCTGCAGCGTTATTTCCCAGGTGCGGTGCCGGATATGATCGACCGTACCTTTGAACGGATTGATTTGAATTATAAGCTGCCCGCAGCGGTAATCAATGTCCTTATCCATTATGTGATCGGAACGAATGATTCACAGCGCGTTACCAAAACCTTTATCGAAGCCGTAGCATCCAATATGCTGCTTAAGCAGGTGGACACGTTCGAGAAGGCGGTTCGTTATGTTCGGGAGCAGCAACTGATCGAAGCCGACCGTGGGCGGCAGCCAGTTGGAAGCGCGACGGCGGGCAGTGGGCGCGGAAGAGGAAGGCCGAGCGGTGCTTCGTCCCGTAAGCCGGCAATTCCGATCGTGCAGGAGCAGGAGCAGGCCGGAGGCACGCCATCGGCTGAGAAGCTGGAGGAGCTGCGGCGGTTGGCGCGCAAGCTGGACGGCAAATAATAGAAACAAGCACCGATACAATGACAGGAGGTGAGCCGGCATGGAATCGCTTGGCGATTTGTTGAAACGGACGCCCATCGGAGGCGAAGCGATCCGCCGTTCCGCCGAATTGATGGACGAGCTGCTCGCTGATCCGCTTATCCAGCGGTTCCGGGCGAAGCATCCGGAGCTTGATGAGAATACGATCCGTATCAACTTGAACCGGTTCTACCAATACGTGAAGGAATACCGCAACTGCGAGCAATGCCCGGGGCTTGCTCGTTGCCCGAACGATTTTGAAGGGCATTATACGATGCTTCAGTGTGAAACCAACGGCGGCGCGGTGCAGATGTATGATCGTAAAGTATCGTGCAAGAAGTTCATCGCCCGGCAAAATGAAGAGCAGATTCGAAGCCGAATCCGCAGCTTCTATATTGATGAGAAAGCGCTGAACAACGGCGGTTATTCGGCAGAAGAGATTATGACGAACGACCTGAACCGCATCGAAGCGGTAGGCCAGTTGATGGAATATATCGATCGGACGAAGGAGCAAGGGCTGCAGACGACGGGATTGTACCTTGCGGGCCGATTTGGCACGGGCAAGACGTTTTTGATGTGCTATTTGCTCCATGAGCTGGCGAAGATCGGCCATTCGGGCGTAATCGTCTATATGCCGGACTTTGTCGAGGATCTCAAGGCCATGATGCATGAGCCGGGCAAGCTGAAGGAAACGGTCGACATGATGAAGGAAACTGATCTGCTCATTTTCGATGATATTGGCGCGGAAAATTTGAGCCCATGGGTGCGCGACCATGTCATGGGCGGGATATTGAACTACCGGATGGAGCGCAAGCCAACCTTCTACACATCGAATTATGAGCTTGATGCGTTAGAGCAGCATTTTAGCTTCACTAACAAGGATGGCGATGAGCGCCATAAGGGCGAGCGGATCATGGAACGGATACGCTCGTATGTGGACGTCATTCGAGTGACCGGCGCGAATAAGCGCAAGCGTTAACGTGGAGACAGCGGGATGGATGCAGACAGCAAAATAGGACATAGAAGGCCGAACAGGTGCAGACAGCAAGTCTGGCAGCCTGCTTCGGCTTTTTTTGTTTGGTTAAAGTGTTTAGGCGGAAGGTCGAACCTGCCCTATCGGTGGGTAAACGAGCAAATGGGCGGAATAGGGCAGGAAAACCGAGGCCACTGAAAAACCTTACACTTTTATCTCGCGAAACTGTAAAAAAGACATCTACCTCCTTTTTTTAGAGGCGGATGTCTTTTTTTAGATCCTAAATCGGTTTATTTACCACATTTTTTCAATCTGCCAGTT
>NZ_WSTC01000002.1 GCF_009789195.1 Paenibacillus sp. MMS18-CY102
TTTGCTGTTGCCGGATCATCCGCTCACCTACTTTTTTGTAATGACTCAATTATACGGCAAAAAAGGCATAGCCTCTTCAACTTTTTTGAAGGGCTGTACCTTTTCTAAGAGTTGGACTTTTTCAGTGACCTCGGAAAACCTGCCCTATCGGTGGGTAAACGAGCAAATGGGCGGGATAGGGCAGGAAAACCTGCCCTATCGGCGGTGAAACGAGCAAATGGGCGGAATAGGGCAGAAAAGCCTGCCCTATCGGTGGGTAAACGAGCAAATGTGTGGGATAGGGCAGGAAAACCTGCCCTATCGGCGGTGAAACGAGCGAATGCGTGGGATAGGGCAGGGAAAACTGCCCTATCTACAATGTGTGCGGCTGGCACATATAGGTAAGCATTGGTATTTAACTATTCTGCAACAAGAAAACAGGTCATCTCGTCAATAATAAGGAAGGCAGCAATGACAGTTCGATGACTGCAAGGAGATGATCAGTATGAACCGATTGCTTCAAAGAAACAAACGCAGCGCCATGATGATCACGATTATTGCGTTTACCGTTATGCTTTCAGCCTGCGGCTCTAATTCAACGCCTAACGGTACGCTCCAGCCTACTTCGCCTGATCCTTTGACGGACACGCAACAGCTGAGTACCGGGGATAAGACCTCACATAGCCCGGCCCCGACCCCGAATGTAACAACGCAGCCTGTAAAAGCGACGAAGCCAGCGCCAGCGCCAACGCAGGAGTCGGAGGATTCGCAGCTTCGCAAGCAATATGTGGAGCGAATTTACAAGCTCGCGAAGTCTGGCAAAATGGTGAATGCAGGTGACTTTATCGTCGGCAAAACATTGATCGACGAGGTGCACAAAGCTTGGGGCGAGCCCAACAAATCGGAAGGCGGCTATGATTTCTACTCGCCTGGGATGATGAAGGGAACGATTGCCTTTGGCGTCGGCCGAGGCGATGTTGTGAAAGAAATACGGATTTTTGGAACGGCGCTTGACCCGATTAAAGACGGTGTACTGCTGAAGGTGTCTGACGTGAAGGCTGCGCTAGGTAAGCCAACGACAGTTCGCACTACAGGCAAGCAACGTATTATGGTCTATAAAATAAGTTCGTATGAACTTAAATTTGTCTATACGCCAGGCAAGTCCAACGATCCAACCTTGGATCATATTAACCTTTTCTCCCCAAAAGCCGCGAAAGCGATGGGCGAAGGCTAACGGTTTTGCTGCTCCAATAGATTACGCATATTAAAGCCCGCATCCCATATGGGACGCGGGTTTTTTGGCATTTTCCGATGACGGCTGGGAATGGATTGAACAGTCACTATAAGCAATTCTTATTATCCATATAAGATTTGTTGAAAATATTCGTTGACAACTCGAACGAGTGCCTGCTATTATTTTCCCATAACCTACTAAACAGATAGGAATTAAACAAATTCGAAATTGGATAAGGGGTGTAAGGAAATGAAAAAGTCTAAAACGATCAAATGGTTTACCGTATTGCTAGCTCTCTCGGTGGTGCTGACAGCTTGCTCTTCCAAAGAAAAAGAAACGAAGAGCGATCCTGCGGCAGCCGACACGAAGGAGCCAACAACAACGACGGAGGCAGCTAAGGAGCCTCTCAAGCCGGTAGAATTGCTTAACGTATCTTACGATCCAACCCGTGAACTTTATGAAGCTTATAACAAAGCATTCGCAGCATATTGGAAGAAAGAGAAAAACCAAGAGGTTACGATCAAGCAGTCGCATGGCGGCTCCGGCAAACAAAGCCGTGCGGTAATTGATGGGCTCAAGGCAGACGTTGTAACGCTCGCACTCGGCTACGATATTGATGCGATTCAAGAAAAAGGCCTCATTAATGAAGGATGGCAAAGTAAATTCGAGCTGAACAGCTCGCCATACACGTCGACGATCGTCTTCCTCGTTCGCAAAGGCAACCCAAAGGGCATCAAGGACTGGAACGATCTGGTGAAGGACGGCGTGCAAGTCATTACACCGAATCCGAAAACATCGGGCGGCGCACGCTGGAACTACCTCGCTGCTTGGGGCTATGCACTGAAGCAGAATGGCAATGACGAAGCGAAAGCGCAAGATTTTGTAGCTAAGCTGTTCAAAAACGTACCGGTGCTCGATTCTGGCGCACGCGGCTCCACGACGACATTCGTCGAACGCGGCATCGGCGACGTCCTGCTCGCTTGGGAGAACGAAGCGTACCTGTCGGTTAACGAGCTTGGCAAAGATAAGTTCGAAATCGTCTACCCATCGCTCAGCATTTTGGCTGAACCGCCAGTCGCTGTCGTTGATAAAGTAGCTGATGATCGCGGAACGCGTGAAGTGGCAGAAGGTTACCTGAAATACCTGTACTCCGAAGAAGGCCAACGCATTGCTGCCCAAAACTACTATCGCCCAACACTGCAATCCGTAGCTGACGAGTTCAAGGACCAGTTCAAGCCACTTGAGCTGCTGACGATCGACAAAGACTTCGGCGGTTGGAAAGAAGCGCAAACGAAGCATTTCGCTGACGGCGGCATCTTCGATAAAATCTACGTTCCAGGATCTTAATCATACATTCATGATTGCGAATGCTTAAGGAGCTGACTTCACATGAAAGGTTCCGCTAACCGACGGGCACTTCCGGGGTTCGGATTGTCACTCGGCTACACCATCTTCTACTTGTGCGTCATCGTCCTCATCCCGCTTGCCGGCGTGTTTATTAAAACCGCCGGCATGGGCTGGACGGATTTCGTGCACACAATATGGAACGCACGTGTCATCGCCGCTTACAAGGTGAGCTTCCTGACTGCACTAGCGGCAGCTGGCATTAATGCGGTGTTCGGCTTGCTCGTCGCTTGGGTGCTTGTACGGTATCGGTTCCCCGGGAAGTCGCTTGTCGACAGCCTGGTTGACCTGCCGTTTGCATTGCCTACCGCGGTAGCCGGCATCGCGCTGACGACGATTTACGCGCCGAATGGCTGGATTGGCTCCAAGCTGGAGCCGCTTGGCCTGAAGGTAGCGTTCACGCCGCTTGGCATAACGATCGCACTCGTATTCATCGGGCTGCCGTTCGTCGTGCGTACGGTGCAGCCGATTTTGCAGGATCTCGAGAAGGATACGGAGGAAGCGGCGGTCATGCTCGGCGCTTACCGCTGGAGAACGTTCCGGCGCATTATTTTTCCAGAGATAGCCCCTGCATTGCTGACTGGCTTTGCGCTTGCTTTTGCTCGCGGGATTGGCGAATACGGCTCGGTTGTCTTCATCTCCGGCAACATGCCGATGAAGACGGAAATTGCTCCGCTGCTCATTATGACGAAGCTAGAGCAGTACGATTATGCGGGCGCTACGGCGATCGCGTTAGTTATGCTGGTCGTTTCGTTCATCGCGCTGCTCATTATCAATTTCCTGCAAGCCCGCATTAGCCGCCGCACGACCTCTGCATAAGAGGATGGAATTGGCAGAAGCATTGCAAGTTAGGTTAGATCAGGGGGGATTTACATGGCTGGCGCAGTTACCGCGCACCTGTCGGAGAAAGCCGCCGTCAGGCCGCGCCACATTAATGAATCAGGTTGGGTACGTGCTGTACTCATCACCGTTGCACTCGGATTTCTCGCACTTGTTGTGCTATTGCCGCTTATTACGGTCTTTATTGAAGGGCTCAAAAAGGGCTGGGATGTGTACACCGCATCCCTCCGCGATGCGGATGCATTGTCGGCCTTGAAGCTTACTTTGCTTGTATCGCTTATTGCAATCCCGCTAAACACGGTGTTTGGCGTCGTAGCGGCATGGGCGATTACGAAGTTTAAGTTCAGGGGGCGCAACGTCCTCATCACGCTGATCGATTTGCCTTTTGCGGTATCGCCTGTCATCTCGGGCCTCATCTATGTGCTGATGTTCGGTGCGCAAGGTTTGCTCGGGCCATGGCTGGATGATCGCGGGATTCAAATTATTTTCGCGCTGCCGGGCATCGTCTTGGCTACGGTATTCGTTACCTTCCCATTCGTTGCAAGAGAGTTGATCCCGCTCATGGAAGCGCAAGGCGTCCAAGAGGAGGAAGCAGCGGTAAGCTTGGGAGCGCGCGGCTGGAAAATGTTCTGGCACGTCACGCTGCCCAACATCAAGTGGGGATTGCTGTACGGCATCATTTTGTGCAACGCGAGGGCAATGGGAGAGTTCGGCGCGGTATCGGTCGTATCCGGCCATATCCGTGGCGAGACGAACACGCTGCCGCTGCATATCGAGATTTTGTATAACGAGTACCAGTTTTCGGCTTCGTTTGCTGTAGCTTCATTGTTGGTTATGCTAGCGCTGGTCACATTGGCCGCGAAGAAATTTGTCGAGTGGAGGGGATCGAAATGGGAAAGCAAGTAGAGCTCAATGAATGGTGGCAGGATCGCATCGCCGATCAACTAGAAGGCATGGAGTATGGTTCCGTCGTCATTACGGTGCATGATGGGAGAATCGTCCAGATCGACCGGACAGAGCGTAAAAGGTTCGACCCTTCCGCGGGCGTAGTGCCGGCAGCGAAGGCAGGAGCGGAGCAGTTGAAGAGTGCGAATGCGCCATTGAAAGCGGCTGGGAAAGTCGCTAACGGCTAGCATTGTTGCTGATGTAATTAATTCCGGTGGGACGAATGCGTCTCGCCGGTTTTTTTTGTGGAAAAATGCCGTTATGAAAAAAGGCTCCGCACCGGCATGCGCCGAGCGAAACCTTCTAACATCCCTTAGGATTGAACAAACTTGATAATAACCATTGCTGCGAATACGATGGTCATAAAGCCCAGCATCCCGCCGAAACCGAACATAACATCCTGCAAATCATCGCGTGGTTCTTCGTTAAGATGCGCGCGCGGATCTTCCACTGTGTACTGCGAGTTGTTCATGACTCAATATCCCCCTCGTACGTAACCGTAAGTACATATATACTGTAGTATACCCAACACCGTAAACAATTGTAAAGTGAAATCCGGACAAACCTTTGGCCTTACGTATGCTACAATAGTAAGGATGGCGCATCGCGCCGTAATTCATGCATATATTTCGACCATTGGAGGTAGATCGATGGAACGGCGGGGACAGGCAAGTGAACGGGATGCCGCCGCGGAGCTTATCCGAGGCAAGCTGGCGCTGCTGCCGGATGCGCCGGGCTGCTATTTAATGAAGAACGGCGAAGGCACGATTATTTATGTAGGCAAGGCGAAGGTGCTGAAAAACCGGGTTCGGTCATATTTTAACGGATCGCATAATGGGAAGACACAGCGGCTTGTTTCTGAAATCCGCGACCTTGAATATATCGTAACGGGCAGCAACATGGAAGCGCTCATCTTGGAGTGTAACCTGATCAAGCAATATCATCCGCGTTATAACGTACTGTTGAAGGACGACAAGACGTTTCCATATATCAAAATCACAAACGAACGCCATCCGAAGCTAGAGGTTACAAGGCGGGTCCTGAAGGATAAAGCGAAGTATTTTGGGCCGTATCCGAACGCATTCGCAGCCCAGCAGACGAAGAAGCTGCTAGATCGGCTGTATCCGCTTCGCAAATGCAACACACTGCCGGACAAAGTGTGCCTCTATTATCATATTGGCCAGTGTATCGCGCCTTGTGAATATGATGTGGAACAAGCTGATTATGATCGAATGGTGCAGGATATTACGAAGTTTCTTAACGGCGGGCAGGACGAGGTGAAATCGGAGCTTCAGCGTAAAATGGGCGAAGCGGCGGAGTCACTGGAATTCGAGCGGGCGAAAGAATATCGCGACCAGATCATTGCGATTGAAGCGATTGTGGAGAAGCAGAAAATAACGATGTCCGACGCGGTTGATCGGGACGTATTCGGTTACGCGATCGATAAGGGCTGGATGTGCGTGCAGATCCTGTACATGCGGGCGGGCAAAATGGTAGAACGCCGCTCGTCGTCGTTCCCGTACTATGGCGAGGCTTACGACGATTTTGTCACCTTCGTTGCCCAGTATTATAGCGATAATCCCGCACTGCCGCGCGAGATTTTGCTGCCGGAGCCGCCGGAGGAGCCTGCTGATGGGCAGGCGGGAGAGCTGGCAGAAGAAACCGAAGGTGATTCTGTATCGATGCAGCCGGAACGAACTGGTGAAGTTTCGCTCTCAAGTGAGGGCGTTGCGCCTGATGAGCAAGCAGTGGCGGAATCCGATGAGGATGCGCCTGCTGGTTCACGTGCCGATGATGTGCGGGAATCGCTCCAGAAATGGCTGAAGGTCAAAGTATTCGTCCCGCGCCGCGCGCGGAAGCGTGAGGTCGTGGAGATGGCTTGCAACAATGCCAAAGTGGCATTGGATGAGAAGTTTCGGCTCATCGAGCGTGATGAGGAGCGCAGCGTGAAAGCTTCGGAATCGCTTGCTGGATGGCTTGGGCTGGAATCGGTTCGCCGCATTGAAGCGTTCGATAACTCGAATATTCAGGGCACAAATCCGGTGTCGGCAATGGTCGTATTCATCGATGGCAAGCCGGAGCGGAAGGAATACCGTAAATACAAGGTGCGTACAGTCGTCGGAGCCGATGATTATGAAACGATGCGTGAGGTCGTGCGCAGACGGTATGAGCGGGTGCTTAAGGAAGGGCTGGAGCAGCCGGACCTAATTGTCGTCGATGGCGGCAAAGGCCAAATTGCCGTCGCGCTCGATGTACTGCGCAATGAGCTGGGGCTGCAGATTCCCGTATGCGGCCTCGTAAAGGATGCGAAGCATAAGACGGCGCAGCTGATGACGGGCGATCCACCTGAGGTCGTTCCCCTGCCGCGCGACAGCCAAGAGTTCTATTTGCTTCAGCGTATTCAAGATGAAGTGCATCGCTTCGCGATCACTTTCCATCGTGAACAGCGCGGCAAGTCGATGGTCGCATCGCAGCTGGATGCGATTCCTGGGATAGGGGAGAAGCGGCGCAAGGCGCTGTTGAAGCATTTTGGCTCGTTGAAGAAGATTCGGGAAGCCTCGGTGGAGGACTTCAAGCCGTTGTCGATCGGCGAGAAGCTGGCGGAGCAGATCCTTGCCGCATTGCGGGAGGATGAGGAGACGGCGGCGGTTCCGGAGACAGCAGTGGGCGAAGCTGGCGAATAGATGACGGAAATGAATAATAAGCGCTACAGGGATTGATCCTGCAGCGCCTATTTTGCTTTTTGGGGTCTATCCACCTTCGACAAATACCCTATCCACCCGTGAACGGGCAATCTGTGCGAATAGGGCAGCCAAGCCAATCGACTCAAGCCGTATCGGCATTTCTGCCGCGATTGGCCATCTTCCGCAGCGCCCACGCGATGCCGACAGGCAGTGCCAAGTAGAAGAGCGCAGCGAGCCAATTCACTACGGTCCCCAACGTAATGAGATCGAACGCCATAAGGATCGTATCAAGGATAGCATGCGTTAAGACGGCAGTGACAAAACCATATCGCAGGAACAGCCAGCAGAACAGAAGGCCAACGATTGTTAACTCAATTAGGCGGCTGTATGCCGGATATACGGGATATGTGACATGCCCAAGCGCCCAGATGATCGTTGGAATTAGGCAGCCCACGAACTTATTGCGGAACACCTTCGTAAACCAGGCGATGCCGAATAGCCGGTATATCGCTTCTTCTGAAATAGCTGCGCACCAAGCAAGCAGCGGGTACAGCAACGGAATCGCCAGATTGTAAGGCGATGATTCGACGCTTGTTGTGGACCAAGAGCCGATCGAACGGTCAAGGCTATACAATAAAATGGATTGGGCGCCGAGCATAACCAATGCCAGCGGGTAGGATAACTTCATCGCCCGCCAAACATGGTCGCCGTAACCCGGCTCCCCATAACGTGACCATAGGCGCCGTCCATCCCGCCGCCAGATTCCGTCCCCACCGATGAGGGAGAACCAAACGGAGACCGCCATCAGCCCCGTGAATAGGTTAGAGAACAATAAGCCAGCGACAGTGAGTGTATCGGCATTCGGGCGCTCGCCATAGGAAGCGCGAATGCCGTCCGCCATGCTGTAATTATTCGCTACATAGAAGAGAAGGAATAGCCCCGCAAGCAACAAACCACGCCGGAATGACGTGCTCCGCCTCGTGCGTATCGCCATAATAATGGCAAATAAGAATAACAAGGCATTCATGAGCAAGCTGCCGAACAAGGAAAGCGAGGCAGCCAGCTTATCTTGTCTCTCTACATCAGCAATATAGCCTCGTGGCGCTTCGAAAGCTGCATGATAGCTGGTTGCTCTTAAAGCGCCTGATTGATCTGTAGCCATAACGGATATGCGGAGCATCAGCTGTGCATCACCGATCTTATAGCCCTTAGGCTGAAATGTGACGATCTCGCCGTTAACTTGGCTATCGCGCAGGTCCGTGCTGCGGAATCCTTCGGCGATCGCGGCCTTGCGGGCAAATTGCAGCTTTGTCCATTCGGAGACATAACGGGCAGATGATTTTGTACGGTCATCGCCAATTGGGAACAGCCGCCATCCGACGATACGGCCTGATTCCATATGCGTGTATACAAATAACTCGCCGTATTTCGTATGCAATTGGGACTGAAATGTATCGGTCGGAAAACGGGAATCGTACGTGTGCGCAAAGTCCAGAAGTTTGTTTTCTTTGGACAAATAGCCATATAACAAGCTATCCGATTGATGAACGGTATGCGGCGCATCAGCAGCCCCGCCGAACCTCTCATCCGCTAAGGCAATTGCCTTCTTCCCAGCCACTACCCGCGTAATTACGCCGCCATTTCCTTGAATATCCGCATCCTCAGGCGAAGAGGCTGTAAAGATGGGCGATAGCTGTAGCAAGCCAAATAATAGCAGGCCAATGACTCCCAGTATCGTTAGAATACGGGGGATGCGCTGCGGCAATAATGGGGTTTCGGTCATGAGTTCCTCCTTGAACGCTGAGTGTAGCGGCGCCGTTAGCTTGTTTGCTTTCCTTCTACAGTAGCATATGTGTTTGGCGTCCCGTCAATGTCTGTCTTGTCCTTAATCAGCAGAAGTGCACTCAAAATACGCGATAATGGATGCAATCACGTAAAATAACGGCCAGCGTCCCGCTACGGACAAGCTTCTTCGGAGGATTTGGCTGTTTTTCGTTCAATAGCGCCGCAATCCGTTCGATTCGCCAGTTGGATATAGGAACCATTTCGCTATATAATCGTTAACGTCAGTCGACAATAACCGCATATTCAACAGCCGAATTTCCAATGGAAAACGGGGGAACCATATAGTTGCCGTCTTAATCAATGATAACGAATCAGAAACATGTTCGGTCATTCTCGGCAATTCGGGGTGAATTCTGCGCAGACATCAAGTCTAAGCCGCAGATAGGGCGATCTATCCAGCCCGAATCCGACAGCTAACCTCGTAGGCTGCATGGACAGAACTCATCGCAGACGGCATTGGGTTTCCAATGTCTTTTTTTCTATGCCTTGCGGCGGGTTCCGCTTCGTTGGATCAAGGAGAGGAACGTGTAATGGACAAAAAGAAAAAATGGTTTAAGTGGTCTCCGCCGCGCATTTTGGTAACCGGATTTGCGCTCATTATTTTGCTGGGCGCCGTACTGCTGTCATTGCCGATTTCGAATACGAGCGGCGACTCGCTTCGATTTATCGATGCGTTGTTTACGGCAACTTCTGCGACCTGCGTGACTGGCCTAGTTGTCGTGGACACAGGACTGGATTTTACAGTGTTCGGCCAAATCGTCATTATTGCGCTTATTCAGGTTGGCGGATTAGGCTTCATGACGATGGCAACGCTAATCGCACTCGTGCTGCGTAAACGGATTTCGCTCAAGGAGCGGCTTATCCTTCAAGAGGCTATGAACCAATCGAGCATGGAAGGCATCGTTCGGCTTATTCGCAAAGTCATTATTTATTCTCTCGTCATTGAAGCGACGGCAGCCGTATTGTTTGCTTCCCGATTTGCCTTCGATATGCCGATGGGCAAAGCCATTTATTTTGGCATCTGGCACGCGATCTCGATGTTTAACAATGCGGGATTCGACCTATTCGGTGAATATCGGAGCTTGACCATGTACGTGAATGATCCGATCGTCAATTTTACAGCAATGGGGCTTATTATACTCGGAGGGCTCGGTTTTATCGTTATGTCGGACCTTATTGAATATCGAACGAACAAGCGGCTCTCGCTCCATTCCAAAGTCGTTCTTACGATGACAGGCATTTTGCTTGCGGTCGGCGCAATCGTTATTTTCATTTTCGAATTTTCAAATCAGAAAACGCTCGGATCGCTAGGCTGGGACGGAAAAATTTGGGCTTCCCTGTTCCAATCCGTTACCCCTCGTACAGCCGGAGCAAACACGATCGACATTGGCGCGATGCGGCATGCTTCGATTTTCTTCATGGTCATCCTTATGTTTATCGGTGCATCGCCGGGCTCCACAGGCGGCGGCATTAAGACGACGACATTCATGACGCTAGTTGGGGCCGTAATCGCAATGATTCGAGGCAAGGAAGATATCGTGCTGTTCCGCTTCCGTTTGGCGCGCGAGCGCATTTTCAAAGCATTGACGATTACGCTCTTGTCGCTCGCTCTGGTTATTGGCGTTACGATGCTGCTGTCGACAACGGAAGACCGCGATTTCTTGCGAATACTGTTTGAGACGACTTCAGCATTCGGCACAGTTGGATTAACGACGGGCATTACGACGACACTGACCGATTTTGGCAAAATCGTGTTGAGCCTCACCATGTTTGCTGGCCGATTAGGGCCGCTTACGCTTGCGTACGCGCTAGGGCCACGTGCTGAGAAAGAGCTGTACCGCCATCCGGAAGGCAAAATTATTATCGGTTAACCCACTATAGGAGTAGGAGAGAAAGAAATGAAACAATTCGTCATTATCGGCTTAGGCCGCTTCGGCTCCAGTCTTGGACAAGAGCTTGTACAGCTCGGATATGAAGTGCTCGGCATTGATAAAAATGAGGAGACCGTCGATGATATGAGCCATCTGCTGACGCATGTCGTCTCGGCAGATGCAACGGATGAAGAAACGCTTCGCGCGCTTGGCGTCCGCAATTTTGATTGTGGCGTCGTGGCGATCGGCGACGATATCCAAGCAAGCATTCTCGCGACGATCCAATTGAAGGATATCGGTGTGAAGAAGGTTGTGGCCAAGGCGTTGAGCGAGCTTCACGGGCGTGTGCTGGAGAAGTTGGGCGTTGACCGCGTCATCTATCCGGAGCGGGATATGGGCATTCGCGTTGCCCATCAGCTTGTATCCCCGAACTTGCTCGATTACATCGAGCTGTCCAAAGAGTACACGATTGCAGAGTTGGCTGTGCCTAGCTGCCTCAATGGCAAAACATTGCAGGATATTAATACGCGCGCGAAGTTTGGATGCAGCATTGTTGCCATTAACAAGCCTAAGGGCGGCGTTATTATTGCGCCCACGGCAAGCGAAGAGCTGGCTGAGAAGGATATCATGGTTGTAATCGGCACGAACGAGCAGATCGAGAAATTTGAAGCAAGCGTGGCCCGTTAATTAATGGAGACGGCTACTGCAATTGATATTCGCCATATATTATCGTTATTTCTTATTATAGCGGCAGCAGGCATGTTATCCGGCCGAATGGCGTCGCTGCTTCGATTGCCAGACGTTGTCTTGTTCATAGGCGCAGGCATGCTGCTGGGGCAAGGGCTGCATTGGATCGATGAGGCTGCTGGCACGCTGTTTAATCAGCTGATTCTTACGGCGGGTTCTACACTTATCCTGTTCGATGGAGGGCGTAATATCCGTTTATCCGGCTTGCGGAAGGTTGGTTGGACGGTGGGATTGCTAAGCGTGCCGGGCGTATTGATTACCGTTGGCGTCGTTGGGGCGGCGGTTCATTATGTGTTTGGTTTGGATTGGCTCACATCGCTGCTTGCAGCGTCTGTGATTGCCTCTACCGATCCGGCATCGATTATTCCGGTGTTTCGCCAAGTGACAGTCCGAAAGAAGGTAAGGGAGACGGTTGAGAGTGAATCGGCTTTCAATGATGCGACAGGCTCGATTATTACGTTCGCTTTATTGGCTGCTGTAACCGGCGAGTCCGCACTTCAAGCAGGGCCATTGGCATTTGATTTTGTAAAAACGGCACTCGGAGGCATCGTTGTAGGGATCGTGTTCGGCGTTGCAGTCGTTTACCTGGTCGCCCATCTGCGCCTAGGGCTCTTCCGGGATTATACGACGATTGCCATGGTCGGCACGGCGATTGGCGCGTATTTGATTGGGGATATGCTGCATGTGAGCGGCTTTATGGCGGCATTCGTCGCAGGCTTGATTTGGGGAAATCCTGATGTGCTTCGCTTGAAACTCGATGAGAAGCAGGAGGAACTCGTTCATTTCTCCGATAACGTGACGATCATTATGCGCATGCTCATCTTTATCCTGTTGGGCAGCCAAGTAGACTTTAAACTGCTTGGTGATTATGGATGGCAAGCTTTAATTGCCGTTCTTGTGATGATCTTCATCGCACGTCCGTTAACGGTGTTTTTATGTGCGCTGCCAGACCGCAAGTCGAAGTGGACGTTCAAAGAGATGCTATTTATGATTTGGGTGCGGGAGACGGGCGTTATTCCGGCTGCTCTGTCAGGCATGCTGGTCGGTATGGGCATTCCTCATGCTCAAGTAATTGCGTCGATCACTTTCATGGCGATCATGCTGACGATTATGCTGCAAGCAAGCACGACGGGCTGGTTGGCACGTAAGCTAGGCATGGATGTTGAGGAGCGGGTTTAAGGACGGGGCGGGATTAGAATAAGTTCGCTTTGGTTTGTATAAATGTGTGAACGCAGGCGATTACTGTTGAAGCAATTCGTTCATACTACATAGTGACTACGGCGAATAAGTCGCGGCTGCTCTCGTGCAGCCGCGACTTCTCGCATGTAGAGGGTAATGATTGGCGCATGCGAATGGGCAAGCATGAGGCCAGCCGCCGCTATCTATAAACGGGGGTAGGCGGCCGCAAGGCTATCGACCCATAAGCGAACGGCTGGGCTAAGCCCTGAAGGGGAAGCGTAGATGAGCGATGTTGTCCGTTTGGTTTGCTCCAGCTCGCGGATTGGCGCGACGGTTAATTCATTATCGTCCAGCAATTCTTGGCGGACATAGGAGCGGGGCAGCAGCGTTGCGGAACGGCAGGTGACCAACAAGCGCAATATCGCTTCGAAGGAGTCGATTTCCATGCGTACATCCGGCTCCAGCTTATACTTGTCGAACACTTCGTCAGTCAGTGTACGGTACCAGGTTCCTTTGGTAAACAAAATCATCGGAAAGCCATTCAGTTCGCTGATCGACATCGGGCCGCGATCCGAGACGAACAAATTGCGGGGCATGACGAGTACAAGGTGATCATCGAATAACGGAACGCAATGCAGCTGAGGGTCTTGGATGCGAGAGGCAACGATGCCGAAGTCGACCTTTCGTTCGCGCACGAGCGATACGATTTCATGGGTCTTGCCGGTAACGGCCTTGATGTCCAGATCAGGATGGCTGGAGGTTAACGATTTGATAAAGTCGGGCAGCGTAGTTTGTAGCGTTGTTAGGCTTGCGCCAATCGTAACCTCCGTCGGCCCCTCGTTGCGGAAGCCGGAGACGGTATGCAGGTAGCGTTGATGAAGCGAGCGAAGCTCCAGTGCGTATTCGTAAGTCAACTGGCCGACTCTCGTTAGCTCCAACCTTTTGCCAAGGCGGCGAAACAGCTCTACGCCGAGCTCTTCTTCCAGCTTCGAAATCCGGCGGGATAAGGCGGGTTGTGACAAATTTAGCAAGACGGATGCCTTGTTCATGCTCGATTGCTCGACCACAACGGCGAAGGCTAGCATATCTTCAAGCATGTCAGCAGCTCCTTTCTATATAGGTAATGGATGGTCTTATGCATAATAGTTATAAGAATTTATCAACAATAAGCAATTCCATTATAAGCGGAAAAGGAGTAGGATGGAAAGTGTGGCTAAGTTGTGTCGACTTTTGTTGGCGCTGTACGGGCTCGGGCTTACAATGTAAAATGTTTTGTTGGGCAAAGCAATCTAATCGGGTAAGTTTGGAAAGGAGAACGCATTACTTATGAAAGCAAACTCGTACCATTGGCGGAAGCTTCATTCCCTGTTGGGAGTCGTTCCGCTCGGCTTGTTCATTATCGAGCATGCCATTACGAACTATTCCGCATTCGAAAGTGGAAAGGAAGGGTTTAACGACAGCGTTAAGTTTCTGAATGACTTGCCGCTTGTGTACTTCCTGGAGATCTTCGGGATTTTCCTTCCGCTCTTGTTCCACGGCGTATACGGCCTGTACATGGCTTATCAGTCCAATATGAATGCTGGCCGATTCAGCTATGGCCGTAACTGGGCATTCGTCGCGCAGCGCGTAACGGGTGTCATTACGTTCATCTTTATTTTCTGGCATCTCTATGAGACGCGATTCCAAGTAGCAATGGGCAACTTGACGCATGAAGAGCTGGGCGCGCATATGCACGACATCTTCACGCATCCGGTAAGCCTCGTGCTGTACGTCATCGGCGTATTGTCTGCTGTCTTCCACTTCAGCAATGGCTTCTGGGCATTCCTGATTAGCTGGGGCATTACGGTAGGCCCTCGCGCACAGCGCATTTCGGCTGCGATCTGCATGGGCTTGTTCGTCATTATTTCCGTACTCTTCCTGCTGTCGATCGTTGCTTTCACGGGCGATGAATTCAAAGAAGCAGCATCTGCAGCGTCTTCAATATTGGTAGGCTAGCAACAGAACTTCCGAAAGGAGAGCATTCGATTATGGCTAAAAATAAAGTAATCGTCATCGGCGGCGGCCTTGCCGGCCTTATGGCGACGATTAAAGCAGCTGAGGCAGGCGTTCATGTTGACCTGTTCTCGCTCGTTCCAGTTAAACGTTCCCACTCCGTATGTGCGCAGGGCGGCATTAACGGTGCGGTTAATACGAAGGGCGAAGGCGACTCCCCATGGGAGCACTTTGACGATACGGTATACGGGGGCGACTTCCTAGCGAACCAGCCGCCGGTAAAAGCAATGTGCGACGCAGCGCCAGGCATCATCCACTTGATGGACCGGATGGGCGTTATGTTCAGCCGTACGCCAGAGGGCTTGCTCGACTTCCGCCGCTTCGGCGGCACGCAGTACCACCGTACAGCGTTCGCAGGCGCTACAACAGGCCAACAGCTGCTGTACGCATTGGACGAGCAAGTTCGCCGTTGGGAGACGGCAGGCCTTGTTACGAAGTATGAGCACTGGGAATTCCTCGGTGCTGTGCTTGACGACGACGGTGTATGCCGCGGCGTGTCGGCGCAGGACCTGCGCACGATGGAAGTTCACACCGTACGCGCGGATGCGGTTATTCTCGCAACGGGCGGACCTGGCATTATTTTCGGCAAAACGACGAACTCGGTTATCAATACGGGTACGGCTGCGAGTGCCGTGTATCAACAGGGCGTTAACTATGCCAACGGCGAAATGATTCAAATTCACCCGACTGCAATCCCAGGCGACGACAAAAACCGGCTCATGTCGGAATCGGCGCGCGGCGAAGGCGGACGGATCTGGACCTATAAAGACGGCAAGCCTTGGTACTTCCTTGAGGAAAAATACCCGGCTTACGGTAACCTCGTGCCGCGTGATATCGCGACTCGCGAGATTTTCAGCGTATGCGTCGACCAAAAGCTCGGCATCAACGGCGAGAACATGGTATACCTCGACCTGTCGCATAAAGATCCGAAGGAGCTGGACGTTAAGCTCGGCGGCATCATCGAAATTTATGAGAAATTCGTCGGCGACGATCCACGCAAGCTGCCGATGAAGATTTTCCCTGCTGTGCACTACTCGATGGGCGGCATGTGGGTTGACTACAACCAGATGACGAACGTTCCGGGCTTGTTCGCATGCGGCGAATGTGAGTACCAATACCATGGCGCGAACCGTCTGGGTGCGAACTCGCTTCTGTCTGCCATTTATGGCGGCATGGTTACGGGACCGAAAGCTGTTGAGTATATCAAAGGCTTGAAAAAATCGGCTGAGGACGTTGCTTCCTCGATCTTCGACCGTGCGAAAAATGAGCAAACGGCGAAATACGAGAGCATTCTCAAAATGAACGGTACGGAAAACGCGTATGTGCTTCATAAAGAGCTTGGCGAGTGGATGACGAACAACATGACTGTCGTTCGTTACAATGACCGCCTGGAGCAAACGATCGCCAAGATCAAAGAGCTGAAGCAGCGTTACAACAATATCAATATCAACGACACGGCTCGTTGGAACAACGCAGGCGTAGCCTTCACGCGCCAGCTGTGGAACATGTTCGAGCTTGCGGAAGCGATGACGCTTGGCGCATTGATGCGTGACGAGAGCCGCGGCGCACATTACAAGCCAGAGTTCCCTGACCGTAACGACGATGACTTCCTCAAGACGACGATTGCAAAATGGACCAAAGACGGTCCGCAAATTTCGTACGACGAAGTCGATACGTCGCTGATCGCACCGCGCAAACGCGACTACTCGAGCAATAAGTAATCGAGCGAACGATTTACGCAAAACCTAAGCAAGCGTATGCTGAAGTGAGCGAACGGATTCAAGCAAACCTAAGCATATGCTTACGATGTGGTTTTGCTCCATAGGGTTACCTCGAAATTCGGTAATCTGATTCACGCAAAACCTTTAGGAGGGATAACCGATGGCCGAAACGACTGTTGCAGCCAAAACGGTGAAGCTCGTTATCTCCCGTCAGGACGGCCCTGATTCGGCGCCGTATACGGAAGAATTCGAAGTGCCTTACCGTTCCAATATGAACGTGATTAGCGCGCTGATGGAAATTCAGCGTAATCCGAAAAAAACAGACGGAGCCGACACGGCGCCTGTCTGCTGGGAATCGAACTGTCTGGAGGAAGTATGCGGCGCGTGCTCGATGGTTATTAACGGCAAGCCTCGCCAGGCGTGCAGCGCGCTGATCGATAAGCTCGAGCAGCCGATCCGCCTGGAGCCAATGCGCACGTTCCCTGTCGTTCGTGACCTTGTCATCAACCGCGAGCGCATGTTCAACGCGCTGAAGCGCGTGAAAGCATGGATTCCAATCGACGGTACGTACGATCTCGGGCCGGGGCCACGCATGGCGGAGACGAAGCGCCAATGGGCTTACGAACTGTCCAAGTGCATGACTTGCGGCGTTTGCCTTGAGTCTTGTCCGAACGTAAACGACCGCAGCAGCTTCATTGGGCCGGCGGCGATTTCGCAGGCTCGCCTGTTCAACACGCATCCTACGGGTGAAATGCACAAGGAAGAGCGCCTGGACGCACTGATGGAAGATGGCGGCATCGAGGGTTGCGGCAACTCGCAAAACTGCGTACGCGCATGTCCGAAGGGCATTCCGCTGACGACTTCGATTGCAGCGATCAACAAAGATACGACGAAGCATTTGTTCAAAAAATGGCTCGGCATGTAGCATCACGCCTACATGTAGCCTGAGGCCGGCAGCTTAAGACGCTGCCGGTTTTTGCTTTTCCTTTTTGCGCGAATATCGCTCTAGCCTTGGCATCTTTACGCTCTCCAAGCGGTATGGTACGCTCATACAAGATGTTAAAGGGGGGTTCGCTAGAGATGGGAGCTACTAGCCTAAGCGTAAAATCTTATTGCCTCTCCAAGCGTGGAGCGGAGGAGACGTACCCATTCGGGCCAGAGCCGCTCGTATGCAAGGTCGGTGGGAAGATGTTCGCGTTGCTGTCTGATAATTCGGTTTCCTTAAAATGTGATCCAGCCATTGCCTTAAACCTGCGTGAGCAGCACGAAGCAGTGAAGCCGGGCTATCATTTGAACAAAAAGCATTGGAATACCGTCGAGTTTCATTCGTCGCTCACGGAGGGCGAGCTATGGGATATGATTGACCATTCGTATACGCTCGTCGTGAAAAGCTTAACGAAAGCGCAGCGAGCTGCTGTGGAAGCTTAGGTTATAAAGCTGAATGTAGGAGGGGAATCCAATGGCCAAACGCCAAAAGAGCAACAACGCATCGAATCGCAGCCATGCACAGGGTTATCAGCAGGGGCATGAGCTGCCTAAGGATAAACCGGCAACGTTGAAAGATTTGCTCGGAGGTGACGTACTCGAGAAGCTTAAGCAACAGCAAGATCAGCTGAAAGCTGCTGAGGAGCAGCGGAAGGAAGCAGAGCGCGTACAGGCTGAGGAAGCGCGCAAAGCGGAGCAGAAGCGGCTGGACAACGATTTTGAATATTTGCTGGGCAATAGCAAGATGGATTGGCGCAAGCACAAGTAAGCAGGATACGAGCATGCCTGCCGGCAACAAAAGCATAGCTGTCCGAAAAGTATGCCTATACGACTTTTCGGACAGCTTTTTCATTCAGTTCATATGTACAGATGCATGATGCACCGGAGGATGCGGGACCGGCGCGGCTAAGATAGGAGCCTTCCTTTTGATCTAATTGTGATGCCATTGTATTTTGTACAATGGGGAAGGCAGGAATGGACTGTCCCGAAGGTTCCCATTGTAGTTCATACAGTGGGAGGTGGTCCAGAGAAGCGAAGTTGTGCCCAAAACATAATAAGCAGCGTTCCCATTGCACGATATGCAATGATGCCTTCTCACTTCCGCGTTCAAGTTGATTCCATTGTACGAACTGCAATGAGCACGCTGCTGCATGAACCAACAAACCGCGTACCGCCGACGGCATCGCATGCTGCCGACGGCATCGCATGCTGCCGATGGCACTGCATGCTGCCGACGGCACCGCATGCGGCGCCACCTTCAATACGGCGTACAACGCCGCAGTCCACCCGTATACTCACCGCCGGCGCTACAGCATACAAACAACACAAAAAGGGTGTCCCCAGCCGTTGTGGCTTAGGGACACCCTTTTTGTGTTATTCAAGCGTTCGTTCCAAGCAAGGCTACATCCATTTCTCTCCCCAATTTTGAATGGAGGAGATAACGGGCTCCAAGTCATGCCCTCTTTCTGTCAGTTCATATTCGATACGAACAGGCATCTCAGGGTAAACCGTCCGTTTTACGATAGTTGTCGCTTCAAGCTCCTTCATGCGGTCGGTCAGCATTTTGTCGCTCATCTCAGGAATCTGCTCTTTAATTTCTTTGAACCGTTTCGGGCCTCCAAGCAGTACGCGAATGATGAGCCCTGTCCACTTTTTGCCGAGCAGCTCAGCTGCTGCTTCGTACCTCGGGCACATTTTTGAGTAATCCAACCGTATCACCCCTTTATCTAACTCTATTGTACCATATGAACTAAGGAAAGGTAAGTGAGTCTGGCTGGGAAAACGATAAAAACTTTATATTGGTTATATACTTGACTTTAGTAAGTGACTTACGATATGATGAGTCCATCAAAACATTACGCATCGATTCCACGGCGGAATCGGAAAGGTGAGGGGAAACATGTTGGATACAGGATTATTGATTATTCGGGTCGTTATTGGTTTGTTGTTCGTAGGGCACGGCGCGCAGAAGCTGTTCGGTTGGTTCGGGGGCTATGGCCTGAAAGGAACGGGCGGTTGGTTCGAGTCAATCGGCATGAAACCAGGTGTTCTGATGGCATTCGGTGCAGGAGCTGCTGAAGTGCTGGGTGGAGCGCTGTTCGGCTTCGGTCTTATCACATGGCTTGGAGCAGCATTTATTATCGGAACGATGTTGATCTCGATTGTGAAGGTGCACGGGGCTAATGGATTATGGGTGACGCAGAACGGGTATGAATATAACTTGGTGCTGCTGGCCGTTGCGCTTGGCGTTGCGCTCACTGGCGCGGGTGAGTATTCGATTGATGCTTGGTTGAAATAATACAAATAAGTGAAGCCAGAAACGGCTCGTGAGGAGAGATAGCGCTATGATTCAAACCTTCAAAGCTAATGAACGTTACCATACGAACCACGGCTGGCTCGATTCCTATTTTAGCTATTCATTTGCTGATTATTATGATCCTAACAACCTGCAGTTTGGCCCGATGCGCGTGCTCAATGACGACCGGATTGACGGCGGAACAGGCTTCGGCATGCATCCCCACCGGGAGATGGAGATTGTATCGCTCGTGCTTAGCGGGCAGCTTGAGCATCGCGATAGCATGGGCAATCAAGCGGTAACATCTTGGGGCGGCATCCAACGGATGTCAGCGGGAACGGGCGTACATCATTCTGAGAAAAATCCATCGCCAAGCGAGCCTGTCGAGCTGTTGCAAATGTGGTTTTTGCCCGCAGAACGAGGGATAGAGCCTTCGTACGAGACGACGGCATTTGATCCTAGTGCGCTTAGCGGCAAGCTTGTGCCAATCGTTAGCGGCAATGCAGAACTGCAGCAGCCAGGCAAAGTGGCGAAGATTCATCAGGATATGACGATGTATCTAACGGAGCTTACTGATGGCCAGACGATTGCATTCGATCAACAAGCCGGCCGTAAACAATTCGTGTTCGTGCTTGAGGGCGGCCTGTCCATCGAAGGAGGCGGCGAGATAGCGGATCTCCATCGCCGTGATTCCGCTCGTATTGAAGGGATCACATCGCTGAAGCTGGTGGGCAGCGATACGTCGCGAGTATTAATTATTGATCTCCCATAATCTGTGGCGAAGAAGCTGCGCATTTGGAATCGGAAGGTTCCAGGGCGCAGCTCTTGCCGTTTGTGCATAGGCAATATCGAAATTGGGCTAATCATAGGTTGGTTCCTTGGACCTTGTGCAGTATAATAGGCTCAAAGGCATGCTAACCGATCGGTTAGTTTTATGCGACATCATGGCAGGATAGAGAGGTAACGAGCGGGAGATGGCGGGAGAAGACTGGGGTTTTTTTGAACGGCGTACGAATAGCGAGCATCTGCGGCTGCTTGTCAATTCTGGATATAAATCAGAATATCCGATCGTATCGTTCGATGAGCTGTTATCCGTTACCGTGAACGTCTATCGGCTGTCCCACAGCGGGAAGCGCAGAGCGGACGCCGTCGCACAGCTTGAACAGTGGGCGAGCCGACTGGAGAGGACGATGCAGCAGGCAGGGGAGCATCATTATATTGGACGGCTGCATACGGAAGCGAAGCTTGAATTTTATTATTATGTGCCTAACAGCTTCAATGATGAGGCGGTTCGGGCGTTACTTAAGAATGAGGGCGATGTTCGAGCCCAGCTTTATCGCAAGCCAGATCCGGATTGGAGCTTTTATGCGTACATGCTTCCCGACGATAGGGAGCAACTGCTTATCCACAATGCACAGATGGTATATGCATTGGCGCATCATGGCGATCAGATCAATCGCCAGCGTACTGTGTACCATTGGCTGTTGTTCCGGCGAAACGATGACCGTGCTGGCATGAAGCATACGCTGGAGCGGTTAGGCTACCACATTGAGGACGGCAAGAAAGGCGATCCAGAGCCAGATTACCCTTATCCGCTAGTTATTAGCAGGCAAGACGATGTAAGGCTCGATACGCTTAATCGGCGGGTCGAAGAACTATATGGCTTGTTGAAGGATACAGAGGGCAAATACGATGGATGGGGTTCGGCGATGAAGCTGTCGCTTGGCGCCCGCATCAAAGCGTATTGGCGGCGCCTGCTTACCGGTTCTACGGACAGCAAACGTAATGGCATGTGGAAATGATAGGCGATCGAAATACGGCACTTTATGCATGAGATAGTGATGCATGAGGTGCCGTTTTTTACATTTTCAAAATAATGACAATATTGTTATTAAGATTATATATGGTTTAAGCCGAATGGATTGCGCAACTCCATATTCATCCGTACCATAGGTTTGAATGAATGACCCAATCACATAATAGATGGTGGAGGAGAGCGAATTCATGAGCAGGTTAACGTTATGGAAAGGTGCATTAGCAGCTGTTGCCGTTATTTCGGTTATCGGAACGATTGCTGTACCTACGAGCGTGCTAGGGGCTTCGGTTTCTGAATCGGCATCGGCATCTGCTGGTGCGACCGTTATGCTCCGCGTACTGGAAACGACGGATTTACACGTCAATTTGATGAACTATGATTATTTTGCAGACAAGCCTACCGTTGAGTATGGGTTAACGAAAACAGCGACGTTGATCAAGCAAGCGCGGGCAGAGAGCCCGAATAGCTTGCTGTTCGATAACGGCGATCTTATTCAAGGCAATCCGCTTGGCGATTATGTGGCGAAGGTTGCTCCGCTAAAGAAAGGTGAAACCCATCCCGTATACAAAGCGATGAATCTGCTGGATTATGATGCGGGCAATATCGGCAATCATGAATTTAACTATGGCCTCGATTTCCTCCAAACCTCGCTTCAAGGCGCCAAATTCCCATATGTGAACGCTAATCTTTACGTTGATGACCATGACAATAACGCTGCGAATGACAAACATTATTTTACTCCTTACTTGCTGCTTGACCGTACTGTAACGGACACTGCAGGCGCCAAGCATACGATTAAGGTCGGGGTTATCGGCTTCGTGCCGCCGCAGGTCATGCAGTGGGACAAAGCGAATTTGCAGGGCAAGGTTATCGCCAAAGATATCGTGGAAACAGCCAAGAAGCTTGTGCCGGAGATGAAAGCGAAGGGCGCTGACTTGATCGTCGCACTGCCGCATTCGGGCTTTGAGGACATTCCACAGACAGAGAACATGGAGAACAGCGTACTGTATTTGAGCCAGGTTCCGGACATTAACGTGATCTTGTTCGGCCATGCGCATAAGGTGTTTCCAAGCGCTGCATTCGAAGGCAAGAAGGGTGTAGACTTGGCGAAAGGGACAATTAATGGCGTTCCTGCGGTGGAGCCAGGCTTCTGGGGAAACAATCTTGGGGTGGTTGATCTGGAACTGTCGCTTAAGGATGGCAATTGGGCGGTTCAGAACTCGAAGGTTGACGTTCGGCCGATCTATGATGCCGCTAATAAGAAAGCGTTAGTTGACGTGGACCATGAGATTGCCGATGCGGTCGAATCGGACCATAACCATACGCTTGAATATATTCGGGGACCGGTCGGAACGGCGAAAGCGCCGATCAATAGCTTCTTTGCTCTCGTGCAAGACGACCCATCGATCCAAATTGTGACGAGCGCACAGAAGTGGTACGTGGAACAGCATCTGCAAGGTACGGAGTATGAAGGGCTGCCGGTATTATCAGCTGGCGCGCCGTTTAAAGCAGGCGGGCGGCAAGGCCCAAGCTATTACACGAATATCCCGGCGGGCAAAATTGCTATAAAGAATGTAGCCGATTTGTACCTGTACTCGAATACAGTGAACGCGGTCGTGCTGACAGGAGCAGAAATTAAAGAGTGGCTGGAATGGTCGGCTGGACAATTTAATACGATTGATCCAAAAGGGACAAGCGAGCAGCCGCTCGTGAACGAAAATTTCCCGACGTATAATTTTGATGTCATCGACGGCCTGAATTATCAGATCGACGTGACGCAGCAGGCTAGATATGATGCTGGCGGGAAGCTGGTTGCGCCGAATGCGCATCGCATTCAGAACATCGCTTACAAGGGCAAACCGCTCGACCTGAAGCAAAAGTTTATCGTCGCCACAAACAATTACCGAGCTTCCTCCAGTACGCTGGCGAATCCAGACGGCAAACGAATCGTACTCGCTTCGCCAGATGAGAACCGCCAAGCGGTCATTGATTATATTAAAACGTTCAAAACGATCGATCCGGCCGCTGACGGCAACTGGTCTTTCCTTCCGATTAAGGCAAACGTGAATGTGACGTTCAAAACTTCGCCGGATGCTAAAGCGTTCGCTGCTAAGCTAGCAACAATGAAATATGTAGGCGATACGGAGGATGGCTACGCGAAGTATAAGCTGTCGTTTGAAGGTGCGTCAGGCGCTAACGTGACGGCCGTGGAACCGGGGCAAACAGCTAAGCCGGCGGCAGGCTCGGCTCCATCCCCGGCAGAAGCGGGATCGAAGCCTTCAGCAGGCACGGGAAGCACTGCGACAAGTGCAGCGCCGTCGCCAGTTGGCCAGACGCCGACCGCTAAGGATAAGGTCTACATCGTGAAGGCTGGGGACACGCTTTCCCAGATCGCTTTGCGTCATGGCACAACGTGGCAGAAGCTAGCGGATTACAATAATTTACGTAACCCGAATTTGATCTATCCTGGCCAGCGCATCAGCATCCCTGCGAATTAGCTACAGCCGGATAACGACGAGGCCTGCAATGGTGAGCGCAAAAGCGATCCATTGCAGCTTCGTAAGCCGCTCGCGATAAAGCACGATGGCTCCGAGCGCAATGACTAAGCTATTGGTAGCAAATATAGGGGCGGCAATGCTGGCCTTTCCTGTCTCAAGCGCAACGGCGTACAGCTGTAGCCCCGCATAAGAGAAAATCCCCGCAAGAAGCCCCCAACGAAAGCCGATTCGGCTTGCAACAACAGGATTAGCTGCGGAGAACGGGATGATCGCTTCCCGTTCCCTGCGGTCAAGTCCCCAGAACCAAAGCAGCGACAAGGCATAGCCAACGAATAGGACAGGGGCGCTAGCCAGCCCGAGCTGTTCCGTAACTTTTAGCCCGCCATTGCGGAAAGCAAACAGTATAATAGCGGCAATGACCAGAACGTACCATCTTCGCTCGATAACGGTCAGCCGTTCCCGCCCTCGAATGGAAACGAATACGACAGATAGGAGTAGCAGCGCAATGCCGACGGATTCGGAAGCCGATACAGGCTCGTCATATACGATGATGCCCATGCCGACAACGAGTGCAATATTCATATTGGTCAGCGGCGAGGTTAGGCTGGCAGGACCGCATTGCAGAGCTTTCATAAATAAGGCGTTGCCCCAAGCGGAGCCAGCTCCGATGATTAGCCCGCCAAGCAGCAGGCGAGGGTCAAGCAAGCTGCCAAGCGTGCCTGTCACAGCGCTGTGAATGCCGAACCCGATCGTGCCTGTCACATATAAGCCGTAAAGCAGGCCGTTCGAAGATCCGCCCTTCATTTGGCTCACCTTCATCCACCAGCCAGCTAGCCCGAACAATATCGCGCTTCCTATCGCTGTTAACCACCACATGAGCAACCATCAAACCTTTCTAAGCCGTTGCGAATGCATAATACGACTATCTATTTTAAATTCCTCGTAAAATCAACGTTTCTTCGCTACATCCTATCAGATGGCCACGCAAATGACCACATTAATTTAATCTAGCTATTTACATGTTTTATGCTGTTAAGTAAAATGCAGTGCGAAAACGAAAGTTTAATCGTGGATTGTTATTTTAATGAGATAAACTGGGTAGTAAAACAATATTTTGTTAGTGAAATATGGTCTTTCTGTGAATAAAATTAGGATTAATTCTTGTGTGGAGGCTAATCCTTGTGAAAATGAAAATTATTGTAATGGTTTTTCTATCTTTAACCTTGTTGACACCATTAACAAACGGCGGAAATGTAAGTGCAGAAAATGAATTATCGACAGAAATTGAAAAAGCAAAAATGTTTAGAGAGAAATTCGGCCTAAACAATGACAAGGATTACGTAGAGAAACTTGAAAAAGATTCAAAGTCTAAAGAAGAGTTCGGAGTCGCATTAACAGTTGAAGAAGAAAAGGAGATTTATAGACGCATTAAAATTCAAGAAGAAGATTATCCGAAAATTAAAGAAAAAATGAAAGAGTACAAAGTAAGAGGAGACATTGTTTATATCGATCAGAAAGATGGCGGAAAAATAAACATCGGATTGAAAGATTTGAATGCTTCTGCATCAAAGATCGCAATTAGTGAAATTGACAAAGAATTCAGCGGCAAAACAAAGTTTTTTCAGGCTAAATACAGCGAACAAGAGTTGGATCAATATGTAAGTGGCGTGTGGGCAAAGAAAGCAGAGATCAAGCAACAAGGCATTGGCCTAATTTCGGTATCTACTGATGTGATTAACCAGACGGTTATCGTTGGTCTAGCAGATCTTGATTCTCAAACACAACATATCTTAACATCATTGCTTCCAGAAATCCCTATTTCAATAATGAAAGTTGAAGCTCCTCAAGATACAGCAGTAAGAGGTGGTGAAAAAATAATCTCAACTTCTGGTTCGAGCTGTTCTGTAGGATTTGGTGCAAAAGATAGTTCAGGACAATATTATGTAATAACGGCAGGCCATTGCAGCCGAGACTACAATGTAACAACGGGAAAGGGAACTTACAAGTCTGGAGAAGGGTGGAATTATTCAGGCACCTACCTTGGCTTTGCAAGTTCACATTGGAGTTATTACGGTTTGTCTGATTCGATGGGAATAGCAGTTACTAGTGTGACAGTCAAAGAGATGAATCTTAATGGTGGATTAAGAACAATAACTAGCTTTCAGGATTCGGCAAACGATGTGGTTGGGCAATTAGTTTGTAAAACGGGGTATGTAACCGGGGCGACATGCGGTACATTAAAGAGCAGGAATGTAGGGTATGATATTGACGGCTCCACATTTTTTAACTTGCGCGGAGATGATACCTACTCTGATCATGGAGATAGTGGGGGAACCGTCTATTCCAACAGTATGGTGTTAGGCATTACAAAAGGGTCTGGCGGGGGTTATTCTCATGTATACTCACAAGTAGAAAATGTTGCCAAAGATTTGAATGTTACGCCAACTACATCTTAATAATTTGTACGAAACACTTAAAATGCCGAAGGGGACTCATATGAAAAATTATGCTTTTTTACTCATACTGTTATTGTGTTTCGTGACGGGATGCTCAAGTGAAAAGAACGCTTTAGAAAGTGCTGAACAACAAGAGGGTTATGTTAAAGAAATAAAAGGAAATCAATATTTAATTATCATTACTGAAGATAAAAACGCAGCATTAAGCAATACGATGGTACAATTGGCTGAAAAGGATATTCCTTCGATTTGGGTTACAGTATCTGAAGAACTTTTATCGGGGAATATTAAAGTAGGGAATAAAGTTCAATTCTCAACTAAAGGCCCTATTGACCAATCAAGTCCTGCTAAGGGGACAGCCCAAAATATTGTTGTAATCGATGAGTCCTAGCCTCCGAGAATTTGTAACACAACGGTAATGTTCCTGTTATCGTCCCATCACATTAAGGGGCTATTATAATAAACAAGACCCCCTTTTTAATATACGATTTGAGCCTTCCCTGTTGGGAAGGCTCCTTTTTTTGCCTATAACGCTGAACTACAGCCCAACGGTGATCCGTTCTTTGTTCTTGAAGTACACCCAGTGCCTAAAGCCGATTTCCTTCAGCCGCTGCTGGACGAGCTCCCAGTCATCGCCTACGCGGGATGGAACATGCGAATCTGATCCAAACGTTACATCTACGCCAAAATGGCACGCGCGCTCAAGCATGGCGTCGGAGGGGTACCAGCCGCCGACATCTTTTGTTTTGCCCGACGTATTAATTTCAATCGCTACGCCGCACTCGGCAATGACACGAAGTGCTTCATCGACAGCATCATCAGCTGCAATATCCGCGAATGCTGGATAATAGCCTTTCATGGCATCGATGTGGCCGAGTATGTGGAACAACCCCGTACGGGCGGATTGCGCAATTAGCTCGTAATAGTGACGTTTCTCATCGATCTGCTGCTCGGCATCAAGGCTTTTCCAACGGTTTCTGTTAAAAATGCTAACGCCGCGTGTCTTATGCACCGAGCCGATCAAGTAATCGAACGGATACGGGGCGTAAGCTTGCCGGTAAACCTCGATATGGTCAGGGAAATAATCGGATTCCATCCCCAGCAGGACATCAATTTTCCCTTCATACTTTGCCTTGAGCCGCAGCACCTCGTCTACGTAGTTTTTCAGCTCGCTCCGGGCCATGGCGATTTTGGGAAATGGCTGCTCGTCCTTGTGTGCAAAGAAAGGTGAGTGATCGGAGATGCCAATCGCCTGAAGGCCAGCATCAATGCCTGCTTGAATGTATTGTTCAATCGTGCCGTCAGCATGGCCACAGCGATAATGGTGGGTATGCAAATCGAATTTCATTAAATCCCCTCCTAAAACTCCTAAAACTGAACTGAACTATTCCGTACTCACGAACTGGCTTTCCGACATGCCTCGCAGATCGCTTATAAACTGTTTAATAGCCGAGTTCAAATAACGTCCTGAACGGTAAACGACACTGACCGGATGCGTGAGCTCAAGCTCGTTGACCTTGATCATGCGTAGTGTGCCCAGCTTAAGCTCATTTGCAATCGACAGCTTGGACACAACAGCGGCGCCGAGATTAATTTCAACCATCCGTTTGACCTCTTCACTGCTGGATAGCTCCATGACGATGTTCGGTTGAATTTTGTATTTCTCAAAAATTTGATCGACAAAACGCCTTCCGAACGTATCCGGGGAGAGCATGATCAGCGGGGTGTCCTTTAAAGCTTCAACGGTTGTGTGCTTTAAGTGGCTCATGGGGTGGCCAGGCGCGACGACAAGCTCATATGTATCATAATATAGGGCGGCTGTTTCGATGCTGGGGCTTTTCTCCGAAATGTAGGTGATGCCAATATCGATTGAGCCGTTTTCGACAGCTGGCGTTATTTGCGAGGAGGGCATGGAATGAATGGTTGTCTTGATCATAGGAAATTGATTCTGAAAATAAGATAAGACACGCGGCAAAATTTGAATTGCGATCGTGCTGGTTGTGCCAAGCACGATATGGCCTTGCGGGATTTGATTGAGGTCAGACAGCTTCTGTTTTAATTCTTCAACGACGCCGAGTATTTGCTCTGCATGTTCCAAGAAAACCTGTCCGCGGTCGGTCAGCGTGACGGGTTGATTACGGTCGATCAGGACCGTTTTGAACTCATCCTCTAAGCTCTTAATCTGGGCGGATACAGCAGGCTGTGTCAGGTTGAGCAGTTCTCCTGCTTTACGAAAGCTCATCGTCTTGGATATCGTAAGGAGCGTTTCAAGCTGATTGATGTTCATGAAAAGCCTCCTTGATAAGAGATATTTATCACCATAATCTCTTATTATAATTGAAAGAGCCGTCTAGGGCAAAGTGTAAGTAAACTTTACATAACCTTTAGGAGGAGTCCGTACCTGCTTGTCGAAAATGTTGTCGCAACCTGTATTTTGAGAGGTTTAGCATGATGAGGGGGTCGGACATTAGTGAGCAACAAGAAGGCGATAAGAGGGTGGCTAATGTATGATTGGGCAAACTCGGCATTCGTAACGACGATGATCGCGGCGGTTATGCCTGTTTATTATGAGAAAGTAGCGGCCAAAGGGCTCGGCGGGAATTTGCCAGAAGTATACTGGGCGAATACGGCGAGCATCGCGGCGTTAATCGTTGCAGTGCTATCGCCAATCATGGGAGCGATTGCGGATTATACCGGCTCCAAGCTGAAATTTCTAGGCTTCTTCGCTGTACTAGGCTCGATTGCGAGCTTGCTGATGGCCTTGATCGGCGAAGGGGACTGGCTGCTCGCTTCGGCTCTCGTTATTTTAGGAACGATTGGCTTCGCCGCAGGCAATACGTTCTACGATGCGCTGCTAGTCGATGTTGCCCCGCCGGATCGGCGTGACCGCATTAGCGCACAAGGATTTGCATGGGGATACTTGGGCGGTGGCGTACTGCTGGCAATCAACGTCTTGATGATTCAAAAACCGGCGCTGTTCGGGCTTCCAACCGAGGGGAATCTCAGAACGCAGATCGTCTTCTTAACGGTTGGCGTTTGGTGGCTGTTGTTCACCATTCCGATCATGCGCAATGTGAAGGAGCGGAAGCGTAACGAGGCGGTTAGCGGCACAACAATCTCTTTTACACAAGCGGTCGGAGCTTCTTTCAATCGTTTAGGGCAAACACTGCGGCATATTAAGCGATATCCAGAGCTGCTTAAATATATGATTTCGTATTGGTTTTTCAACGACGGCATTAACACGGTTATCGTGATGGCGACGATCTATGGCAGCGGCATCGGGATCGAGATGAACAACCTGATCGTCGCGCTGCTGATTACGCAGTTAATCGGATTTCCAAGCACGCTGCTATTTGGGAGGTTTGCGGAGAAGCTTGGCGCGAAGAAGGCGCTATACACCTCATTGGCGATTTATATCGTAATTGTGACGTTAGGCTTCTTTATGGAAAATGCTACGCACTTCTACATTCTCGCGACAATGGTTGGGCTTGTGCAGGGCGGGAGCCAGGCGATTGCGCGTTCGATCTATGCCGACATGGTGCCGCCGGCACGGACGGCAGAGTTTTTCGGCTTCCTAACGATCTCAAGCAAATTTTCTTCTGTGGCAGGGCCTTTCGTGTTTGCCATTGTGGCAGGCAATACGGATTCGAGCCGTATAGGCATTCTGTCGCTAATCGCGTTCTTTATTATAGGCATTGCATTGCTCCGGTTCGTTAATCTGGATAAGGGCAAGCGTGAAGCGCTAGCTGGGGATGATGGGGGAGCGGCATAGTCCGCGGCATAAGAAAGGCGGAGAGCTGTTCGGCATTAGCCGAATGCTCCCCGCCTTATTCGTTATAGCCAATCTTTCTTGCGGAAGATGTAGAACATGCCCAGTCCCAGAAAAATCATAAACCCGAGCAAAATATACGACCCGTTGTGCATATGCAAACCTGGGATGAAATCAAAGTTCATTCCGTATACACCAGTCACAAACGTAAGGGGCATGAAGATTGTCGTTAATGCGGTGAATACACGCATGATTTCGTTGGCGCGGTTCGATAGGCTGGACTGGTAAGCCTCGCGCAAGTTGCTCATGAGATCGCGGTACGTATCGAAGGTCTCAGAAATTTTGACCGCGTTCTCGTATATATCGCTGAAGTACTTCTGGAGCTGGTCGTCGATCAGCTTTAAGTCCTTCTTATTTAGAGTCGCGATAACCTCGCGCTGCGGGCCAAGCACCTTCTTGAGCCATAAAATTTCGCTTCGCAAGCCAATAATTTCATTCAAGTGCGTCTTCTTCGTATGCATGAGGATGTCTTCCTCAAGATTGTCGATCCGAACCTCGATCCGGTCACCGACGAAGAAGTAGTTGTCGACGACAAGGTCGACTAGATGGTATAAGAAACGGTCAGGCTTATCAACCTCTTGCTCCCACAGCACAGGCTTAAGGGAACGAAGCTCGTTGATCTTTTGTTTCGTTACGGTAATGATGAAATGCCGTCCTAGAAAAATGTTCAATGCCCGCATGAAAATTTCTTCGTCATCGAATCGAATGCTGTTTATAACGATAAAATAATGCCCGTCATGAATTTCGATCTTAGGGCGCTGCTCCTCTTCGCTTAAGCAGTCCTCTACAGCGAGGTCATGCAAGTTGAACAAGGGCTGCAGTACGATCAGGTCTTCTAAATCGGCGTCAATCCAATAAAAGCCGTTGGCTGGTGGAATGAGCACATCCTGAATTTCTTCAGTCGGGGTGAATATGCCGTTGTGGACGTGGCGGATTTTCATGCCGCGTTCGCTCCTCTCGTCAAGTCGTCCGATGCCGGACGGCCATGACAAACGAAAGCCGCGTATGCCGCTGCGCCGGTAACGTCACTTAATGGTTAGCCCAGTGGGCTGGACCTTTCAAGTGAAGTCGCATGGCAGACAGATACGGGCGCCGTATGACCGTCGGAATCGCTATGCGCGAATCATTCGTCTGATTAGGACTAGACCCATCGCCTTCCATGCCGCTACCCCCTTCGTGAATGTCAGATTCTTCTCCAAATGAAACGTACTGTACCGCTGAATTGCACGGGTTCAGCCAATTCACCTTGTTTAGTATACTCCTGCATGGTAAGACGTACAAGAGGCATTGCAACAAGGTTTTTGGAACCAAACAGGCCAAGGTGAAAGCTGTCGATTGCCGTAGCATATGCGGACGTGGGCGACGCGGTTCGACATCCATTTATTCGGGTGAATTTCCAGCTTGACGCGTAACGAAGAATAACCTATAGTATAGACTAGATTAGTGTTCTGCCATACAAGTGCAGCATTCGACTAACCCCTAACAATTAAATATCGATCTTTCTTATCAAGAGCAGGCGGAGGGACTAGCCCGATGAAGCCCGGCAACCGGCATTAAGCACGGTGCTAATTCTTGCGGATCAGATGGTTTCCATCAGGTCTGGGAGATGAGAGAGTCATTATGGATACCATAAGACCCCTCTCATTTGACGAGCGGGTCTTTTTTGTTATTATCCGCTTTTGGTGATGTGCAAGCTTGGCGGAAGAGAATACTTACACAATGCAGGACAAAAGGAGTGATCGTACATGCCGATCAAAGTACCGGACAGTTTGCCGGCAAGAGAAGTTTTAGCCAATGAGAACATCTTTGTCATGGATGAGAGCGTAGCTTACCACCAGGATATTCGCCCGCTGCGCATTGCTATTCTGAATCTGATGCCAACGAAGGAAACGACGGAAACGCAATTGCTCCGTTTGATTGGCAATACGCCGCTACAGATCGAAGTTGTGCTGCTGCACCCGGCAACCCATACGTCGAAGAATACGTCGGCGGACCATCTGGAAATGTTCTATAAAACATTCGAAGAAATTAAAGACCAATGGTATGACGGTTTAATTATTACCGGTGCGCCGGTTGAGCATATGCCGTTCGAAGAGGTCAATTATTGGGAAGAATTGCAGCGCATCATGGAATGGTCGACACGCCGCGTTACTTCGACCCTGCATATTTGTTGGGCTTCGCAGGCAGGCTTGTACCACCATTACGGCGTTCCCAAACATGACATGGACAACAAAATATTCGGCGTATTCCCGCATACGATCGAGAAACAGAACGTGCCACTGCTTCGCGGCTTCGATGAGTGGTTCCATGTTCCGCAATCACGCCATACAGAAGTTCGCCGCGAAGATATTGAGAAGGTTGCCGAGCTGGACATTTTGTCGGAGTCTGAAGAATCGGGCATTTATATTGTAGCCTCCAAGGACGGCAAGCAAGTATTCGTCTCGGGCCACTCTGAATATGATCCGCTATCGCTGAAGTGGGAGTATGACCGCGACAAGGCCAAAGGGCTTCCAATTGATGTGCCGCGCAACTATTTTCCAAATGATGATCCGTCGCGCGAGCCGCGTTCGTCATGGCGCGCACATGCGAACCTGCTGTTCTCGAACTGGCTGAACTACTATGTATACCAACAGACGCCGTATGATATGGGCGCATATATTTAATCAACTATTCAACCTTCTATATAAAAGGAGATCCCGTTAATGAAAATCGAAAGCCGCTTGGCACAAATAGGCTCCACCAAAGAACCGAAGACAGGAGCAGTCAGCTTCCCTATTTATAACTCGACAGCTTTCCGCCATCCGAAGCTTGGCGAAAGCACGGGCTTTGACTACTCGCGTACGAAAAATCCGACACGTTCGGTGCTGGAGGAAGCAGTGGCGGAACTAGAGTCTGGCGATGCAGCATTCGCATGCAGTACGGGAATGGCGGCGCTGCAGACCGTATTCTCGCTCTTTGGCCAAGGCGATCATCTGATCGTTTCCCTTGACCTTTATGGCGGAACGTACCGCTTGCTGGAACGAATCATGTCGAGGTTCGGTGTTACAGCTTCCTATGTGGATACGAATGATTTGGATGGCATTAGCGAGTTGTGTACGCCGCAAACGAAGGCTGTTCTTATTGAAACGCCAACCAACCCACTCATGATGATTACGGATATCGAGCGCGTTAGCGCTTGGGCGAAATCGAAAGGCCTGCTCACCATCGTGGACAACACGCTGCTCACGCCGTTCTTCCAACGCCCAATCGAGTTAGGTGCAGACATCGTCGTGCACAGCGCGACCAAATACCTCGGCGGCCATAACGATGTGCTTGCGGGGCTGATCATTACGAAAGGCAAAGAGCTGTCGGAGGAAATGGCATTCCTGCATAACTCCATCGGCGCGGTGCTTGGGCCGCAGGACTCTTGGCTGTTAATGCGCGGCATGAAGACGCTGGCGCTGCGCATGGAGCGCCACCAGTATAACGCAACGCGTGTTTCGGAATATCTGATGTCCCATGAGGCTGTCGAGGAAGTGTTCTATCCTGCGTTGCCACACCATCCAGGGCATGACGTGCAAAGCCGCCAATCTTCCGGTAATACAGGAATCTTCTCGTTTAAGCTGAAGGATGCGCGTTATGTTGAGCCGATTTTGCGCCACGTTCAGTTAATCGCATTCGCAGAGAGCCTTGGCGGCGTTGAATCGCTCATGACGTATCCAGCGGTACAGACGCATGCGGATATCCCGCTTGAAATTCGCCAGAAGATCGGCGTTGACGATCGGTTGCTTCGTTTCTCCGTCGGCATCGAGCATTCGGATGACCTGATTGCCGATCTTGAGCAGGCGCTTGCGGCAGCGAAGCGCGAAATCGAGGAGGCATAATTGCATGGGCATCAAGTACGATTTTGATAAAGTCATCAATCGCTACGGTACAGCATCGTACAAGTGGGATCAGTCGGAGAAGCTGTTTGGACGGGCCGATCTGCTTCCGCTGTGGGTGGCAGATATGGACTTTGAGCCGCCGCATGAGGTTGTAGAGGCGATCAAAGAGCGCGCGAATCAAGGGATCTATGGCTATACGATTCGGACGAAGGGGTATCATGAAGCTGTGGAAGGCTGGCTGGAACGCAGGCATGGCTGGAAGATCCAGCATGACTGGATTTCATCGAGCCCGGGTGTCGTTCCGGCGCTCAGCCTTGTCGTACAAGCTTTCACGAAGCCGGGGGACGGCGTTATTCTGCAATCGCCTGTTTACTATCCGTTCTATGACGTCATTCGCATGAATGACCGCGTGGTCGTCGATAATCCGTTAGTGCTTAAAGATGGGCGTTACGAGATGGATTTCGGCTTGCTGGAGCAGCAAGCTGCAGCGGGAGCTAAGCTGTTGCTGCTATGTACGCCGCATAATCCGGGCGGACGCGTCTGGACGCGCGAGGAGCTGGAGCGGGTTGCAGAAATTTGCATCAAACATGATGTGCTCGTTATCGCCGATGAGATTCACCATGATCTCGTTTTCAGTGGGCATAAGCATACGCCGTTTGCAACGCTCTCTGAAGAGATCGCCCAGCAGACGATTACGTGTATCGCAACAAGCAAGACGTTTAATCTGGCTGGCTTACAGGCAGCAACGGTTATTATTCCGAATGACAGGATTCGCAATAAGTACAATCATTTGCTCAAGACGTTATCCATACATATGGAAAGCTACTTTGGCCTAACGGCGGTGGAGTCGGCTTATAATCACGGTGACGAGTGGCTGGATCAGCTGATTCCTTATCTGGAGGAGAACGTGAACGTCGTGCTCTCGTTCGTGCAGGATCGCCTGCCACAGATTAAGGCGATGAAGCCGGATGGCACGTATATGGTATGGCTGGATTGCCGCGCTATATCGGAGGATCCGCAAGAGCTGAAGAAGCTGATGTTTGAAAAAGCGGGCGTCGCCTTCAGCGAAGGCTCCGTATTCGGCAAGCAAGGCGCAGGATACCTGCGCATTAACGTCGCGTGCCCAAGGTCGATTCTGGCCGAGGCGCTGGAGCGGTTCGCCGAGGCCGTTCAAGCTGTTCGCCAATAGGAAGCGTTGCGGAAACGAGCCAGATTTGGCTCGTTTTGCCGTGGCAGTCACATTTCTGTCGGGTGACTGCCGCGGTCTTTTTGTGATAGGATAAGATGATGGACATTACCACGACCGGATTATAGCGTACATGTTTTTATAAGGCGCGATCCTTAAGGAGGGCTTCAGGATGCATACTGTAGATTCCGTATTGGAAAAGGCGCTTCGCGGCGAGCGAATTAGCCTCGAAGAGTGCGTCGTGCTTCTTGAATCAGACGAAATTGAAAAAATGGGGCAGGTTGCAAACCAAATCATGCTCCGTAAGCATCCGGAACCGATTACGACGTTCGTTGTCGGCCGGAATGTTAACTATACGAATGTGTGCGACGTATATTGCCGATTCTGTGCATTTTACCGTGCGCCAGGCTCGAAGGAAGGGTATGTTCTTCCTAACGAGACAATTATGCAGAAAATCCAAGAAACCGTTGATGTAGGCGGTACGGAGATTCTGATGCAGGGCGGAACGAACCCGGATTTGCCGTTCTCGTATTACACGGATGTGCTGCGTGAGATTAAACAGCGCTTCCCACAAATTACGATGCATTCCTTCTCGCCAGCCGAGATCATGAAGATGAAGGAAGTGTCGGACGGGTTGTCGCTCGACGAGGTTATCCGCCAAATTCATGAAGCGGGCCTCGACTCGTTGCCAGGCGGCGGCGCAGAAATTCTAGACGACCGGACACGCCGTAAAGTGAGCAAGCTCAAAGGCTCTTGGACGGACTGGATGGATGTCATGAAGTCCGCGCATAAGCACGGCATGAATACGACGGCTACGATGGTGTACGGCTTTGGCGAAACGATGGAGGAGCGTGCGCTTCACCTGCTCCGTGTGCGGGATGCGCAGGATGAGTGCATCGCGAACAACTATGATTCCAAAGGCTTCTTGGCCTTTATTTCATGGCCGCTTCAGCCGGACAATACGAATATGCGCGTTGAGAAGTCGAAGCCAGAGGAATATTTGAAAATGGTTGCGGTCAGCCGCATTTTCCTCGATAACATCGACAACTTGCAATCCTCTTGGGTAACGATGGGACCGGAATACGGCAAGCTGTCGCTTCAATACGGCTGCAACGACTTCGGCAGCACGATGATGGAAGAAAATGTCGTTTCGGCCGCAGGCACGACGCATAAGGTCAACATCGAGCTGACGCTGCGCCTTATTCGCGAAGCTGGCAAGATTCCAGCGCAGCGCAATACGAAGTACGAAATTATGAAAGTGTACGAAGAGAACGAGGAAGCACAAGTCGATTTTGTCATGCAGAACTAATGGATTTATATTGCCAATAAGGGGGTGTCCCAAAAGCCGCAATGGCTGGGTGGGGACACCCCCTGTTTTTGTGCTGCAATGGTAGGCGTTGTGTTTGAGTGCGGAGTGTGTGGCGTTGCTGTGTTAAGGCAACGTTGGTGTGTGCGGGTTCTGTTGTACGTCTTATTTAAGATGGCGTTGGTGCATAATGCAGCCGCAGCCTGCTCTCATTGCAGTTTGTACAATAGAATCAACGCGAATGCGGAAGTGAGGTGGTGTCATTGCATATCGTGCAATGGAAAAGGCAGCTTTCAATGATTTGGGCACATCTTGCCTCTTCAAGACCGTATCCCATTGCATGAACTGCAGTGGGAGCGTCCCGTGCAGGCTGCTCCTGCTTTTTTTGTTGTACAGAATGCAATTGCATGGCAATAAGCTAAAAGAAAGAACCCGGACCTGCTGGACCGCATCAGGTCCTTCTATGAAAAGAAGCAGCCCTCCTTGGTTTTAATAAGGAAGGGCTGCTTTTGATTTTGCGCTACGCGCTCGTAGAAGCGGATTCGGCATTTCCGCTCTGTGGGTCGATGTCATCAGCCAATACGATGCGGTTTTTGCCTGATTTTTTAGCCATGTACAAGGCTTCGTCGGTTCTGGCGAAAAACACTTCTTTTCCTTCCCAAGGGCGATAACGCGAGAAGCCGATGCTGATCGTAACTTTTTTGCCATCCAACAGGTCATGGGTTTCGGCAGCGATTTTGACACGGAGCTTCTCAAGAAGCGCTAACGATTGCTCGGGCATCTTGTCTGTCAGAAGAATGGCGAATTCTTCGCCGCCATACCTTGCAGCAACATCATTAGCGCCGGAAACGGTACGAATAATTTCAGACACTCTTCGTAAGATCGCATCGCCGGCACGATGTCCGTACTGGTCATTGACGAGCTTGAAGTTGTCGATATCGATAAGGGCAAGCTGCAACGACAGGTCGTTCGCTTCATGCTGTACGATTAGATGCTCAAGATATTCATGGAACGTAATGTGATTGTACAGCTCGGTCAATGCATCTGTTTTGATCAGCTTATCCATAAGTACGGTTTTGACCAGCAGGTCTTGGTTTGTAAGGTGGATTTTCGTTGAATATTGGATGAGCGCTTGCCCTCTTCGTATCGTTGCCCATGAGATGAAGGCGACGAAAGCGAAAATGATCGTTGTGCCAATCTGCTCATGCGCTGGTTTAGCTGTAAAGGCAAATAACTCGGTTCCTGCCCAATAATAGAGTTGAAGCGGCAATAATGCGGTAATTGCGCCAAAGAAAAGCTTACGCGTATCCAGATAATAAATGGTAAGCACGATTGGGAGAAGCAGCAGAAAGCATAAGTAGTCTGTATCGTAGCTGAATAGGTAGACAGAGGCTAGAAGTGATGAACAAATAATCATTACATAGTCATGTAAGCTTTTGTCCATTCGTTTCAAAGAAAAGTGCGAAATTAACATAATGAAGAGCTGAAGGGCGGTTGGCATTAGAATGTCGAATCGAGCTGTAAAGGCCCAATAAGCGAGCTCAATGAGCAGCGATACCGTCACAAAAGTCCAAAAGCCTAGCAATAATCGTCGATTCCATCTCTCGCGTGCTTCGATCAAGGATTCTAAATCCATGCGAGTCATTCACCACCAGAAAACTTTCATAATACGTTCCAATATATCATGATTCGACCGCCGTTTAAATACCTTTCCAACAGTCCCAGACGGTTCATCGTATATACGCGGGCTGGCGGCATATACTTTTAAAGAAGGAAAGGGGTGAGCGCATGGAGCTTTTTTCCATATCCTTGCACGACGCTGAACAAAGTCAGCGAATCAAACTATATGAACTGTTAGTTCGGGAGTACACGCAGTTACATAATATCCCCGCCGTGTCGCGGCTCGAATGGAAGTCGGGGATGGATCGGCTGATTGGCTGGATCGATAAGCAGCCTGAATTCCGGTTAACCCAGCATGGTGCAGCGTTGTATCAAAGCACAGCCTTGGCCATCGCAGAGTATATTGTTTCTGAATTGGAGCCATTGTTGCTCTCGTCAATCGTCCGCAAGCAATATCGGATTGAGCGTCCGGAGGAATTGGACACAATCGTTCGTTTCTGCTCCGAGATGCTCGGCTCGGTCCCTGTTTCGCTCCCAGACCGAGATGCTTTTAGCGAGGTGGACCGCAAGAGAAGAAGGCAGAAAGTAGCGGATGAGCTGGAACTGTATCTACAGGAACATACGGAGCTTCACCTGACGGGTTTTGTCACGTTCCGGTTGCAAGCCTACTGGAATGAACTGCGGGATGCAGCGGAGTATGCGGTCGATGAATTCGTGATGGATAAACAATACCAGGAGTTTATTTCGCTGCTGAAATATTTTGTCGACCTGCAGGATCCCAAGCTGCCGCTCGTCCATCTCGTCCATAAATCCGGGCATGAATTTATGGTGTGCGATGAACGGCTGCAGCCGCTCGAACATAAGCCTGTCGACCGGATCGTTGCAGAGATGGTTGAGTATGAGATGAATGTGGAGGATATGGTGATAAGTACGCTTGTGACGATCTCGCCTAAGCAGATTATCATTCATACGAGGCAGCCGGAGCTTCAAATCATTCGGACGATTGAATCGATCTTCGGGCTTCGCGTAAGCGTATGCGTCGGCTGTGGATCATGCCATTCGTCATTCGAAAATCGAGTGTAGAATGGGTGGCAGTGGCCATATTGACCATGTGTGATCGCTTAGGTATAATAAAGCGAACACAATTGTTAACAATGGAACAGCGTTGACGAAGACAATGATTTGCCGACGATGCACGGTACAGAGAGAGAAGCCAAGGCTGCAAGCTTCTTCCGGGGCAACGGTGAATATACCCCTTTGTAGCTTTGCGGTTGAACCTGAGTTTGAATGGTGAGCATTCGCTTAGTTGTAAGCCGTAACGGATCATTCCCGTTACCGAATGTCATGAGGTTCGCGTTTCCAGCTCGTCAGCAGCTGGCTATATAGCGCGTACGAATGAGGGTGGAACCACGAGTATACAAGCACTCGTCCCTTTGCGGGGATGCGTGCTTTTTTGTTGTTTTCGGGCATCCTCGCTAAACTTGTTTGACCTTAATCATAATAGAGGCAGAGGAGAATGAACCATGGCGATTCAAGTCACGCTTCCGGACGGCGCAGTCCGGGAATATGAGTCAGGCGCAACGATTGATGATGTTGCTGGCTCGATTAGCAAAGGGCTTCAAAAAAATGCAGTAGCAGGAAAAATTGACGGTAAAGTTGTCGATATTTATACGCCGATTGAGGCAGATGCTAAAGTTGAGATCGTAACACTGGACTCCGCGGATGGATTGGAAGTGTACCGCCACAGTACGGCTCACTTGATGGCACAAGCCATTAAACGCTTGTATGGCAATACTGCGGTTAAGCTTGGCATCGGGCCAGTTATCGAAGATGGCTTCTACTATGATATTGATTTGGAACAATCGTTAACGCCAGAAGATCTGGTGAAAATCGAGAAAGAAATGGCAAAGATCGTCAAAGAAGACTTGCCAATCCGCCGCCGCGTCATTGGGCGCGAAGAAGCGATTGCAACGTTTACAGAGCTGGGCGATCCGCTGAAGCTGGAGCTAATCCGTGATCTGCCAGAGAACGTCGAGCTAACGATCTATGATCAAGGCGAGTTCTTCGACTTGTGCCGCGGTCCTCATCTTCCGTCGACGGGACGCATTAAAGCGTTTAAGCTATTGAGCATCGCGGGCGCTTACTGGCGCGGCGATTCCAAGAACAAAATGCTGCAACGGATTTACGGAACAGCTTTCCCTAAGCAAGCGCAATTAGATGAGCATCTTCATTTCCTCGAAGAGGCGAAGAAGCGGGATCACCGTAAACTGGGCCGTGAGCTGAAGATGTTCACGTTCTCCCGTGAAGTTGGCCAAGGCTTGCCGCTGTGGCTCCCGAACGGTGCGCGCGTTCGCCGTACAATGGAACGTTATATCGTTGACCTTGAAGAACGTCTGGGCTATTCCCATGTTTACACGCCGGTTCTCGCGAACGTTGAGCTTTACAAAATCTCCGGACACTGGGAGCACTATTCGGAAGATATGTTCCCTCCAATGGCGCTCGATAACGAAGAGCTTGTTCTTCGCCCGATGAACTGCCCGCATCATATGATGGTATACAAAAGCGACATGCGCAGCTATCGCGATCTGCCGATCCGCGTAGCAGAGCTTGGCACGATGCACCGCTACGAAATGTCCGGCGCACTGACGGGCCTCCATCGCGTGCGTGCGATGACGCTGAACGATGCACACATTTTCTGCCGCCCGGATCAGATCAAAGAAGAGTTTGCACGCGTCATTAACTTGATTCGCCAAGTGTATGCAGACTTTGGCATCAAGGAATACCGGTTCCGCTTGTCGTACCGCGATCCTCAGGATACGGAGAAGTATTTCCCAGACGACAACATGTGGGAAATGTCGCAGCGCATGCTTCGCGAAGTAGTCGAAGAGCTTGAGCTGCCATTCTTCGAAGCGGAAGGCGAAGCGGCGTTCTACGGCCCGAAACTGGACGTGCAGATCAAAACAGCGCTTGGCAAAGAAGAGACGCTTTCGACGGCACAGCTCGACTTCTTGTTGCCTGAACGGTTCGAGCTTGAATATGTCGGCGACGATGGCAAGAAGCATCGCCCGGTCGTTATCCACCGCGGCATCATCAGTACAATGGAGCGCATGACGGCTTACTTGCTTGAGAACTTCGCAGGGGCATTGCCGCTGTGGCTGTCCCCGATGCATGCTCGCGTTATTCCGGTATCGTCCGCATACGACGGCTATGCACGCGAAGTGGAAGAAAAGCTGATGGCTGCAGGCGTTCGCGCAGAATCGGATTTGCGTAACGAGAAGCTTGGCTACAAAATCCGTGAAGCACAGCTTGAGAAGCTGCCTTACATGCTCATCGTAGGTGACAACGAGGCCCAAGCTGGCACGGTGTCGGTCCGCAAACGCGGTGAAGGCGACATTGGAGCGAAAGAAGTGAGCGAGCTGATTGCTTTGCTTGCGGGAGAAATCGCAGCCAAGACGGTCTAGGTAACCAGCCAGGTTGCCATTTGAAATCGCATAGAAGAAATACGATCCTCTGCTGCCCGATTTTAGGTTGCAGAGGATCGTTCTTTTGTGCATAATTGGAAGGCATGCGGGGCAACCTTCTTCATAAGGAGGAGATAACTGATGTTATCAAGCTTCGCTCGGGTACGGCACCGTGCTGCCTTGTTCCTATGCCTAACGATATTTGCTGCTAGTTCAGCATTAATGGGATGGGAAGGGTGCGCATCAACTGTATACGCAGCAGCCATCGACAAAGCCGATGGCGATGATGAATTAGCTAGGCCGTCTACGATCGAGGTCGTAGCGACAGGTTACACCGCAGGTGTAGAGTCGACAGGCAAACGCCCTGGGCACCCGCAATACGGCATCACTTATTCGGGGGTTAAAGTAAGGCGGGGCCGTATGTCGACGATTGCAGCTGACCCGAAAGTTTTTCCGATCGGTACCTTGCTGTACATTCCGAATTATGGTTATGGAGTAGTGGCTGATACAGGCTCAGCAATTAAAGGCAAGCGGATTGATTTGTATTTTGAATCGATCAAACAAGTGTACTCACAATGGGGCAAGCGTAAGGTGAAGGTGCAGGTGCTCAAGAAAGGGAATGGCAAGCTATCCCAAGCGTGGCTTAATTCCGTTAATGAGGCGCTTGCGGCCAGCCGGTCAATCCCGCAAGCTTATCTAGAATCTTAAACGGCGGCGATGCTGCCGGCTCACATAATGGAATGGAACAGTTAATGAGCAAGAGCCCCTGTGCCGTCGACACAGGGGCTCTTGCTCATTCGTGAGGTGGCCTGGTGAGTTAGTAAACTTCAAAGCCGTTGCCAGCTTTAAAGCGTTTGATGACGAGCTGCGTTTCGACGTTTACGACGCCTTGCAGCGTATAAATTTTTTCGTATAAAAACTTTTCTACATCTTCTTCGTCTTTCAGCTGGGCATGCATATGCAGCGTTGTCGGACCTGTCATTTGGTAGATGCTGATAACACATGGCTCTTCCGCTAGCTTGTTGCCAACTTGTTCTACAAAACGAGGCTCTATGACGACTTCAAAGAAAGCAGACACCGCCTTGCCAAGCTTGGCGACGTTTACGCGAATCGTAAAATGCTCGATGATTCCATCTTCAATCAGCGATTCTACACGCTTCTGAATTGCAACACGCGACAAACTTAACGATTCTCCTATCTTCGCATATGGCAGCCGCCCGTTTACCAGCAGCAGATCGACGATTCGTTGATCGATTCCGTCCAAATGTGGAAGCACCATCAGCAGTCCACCTTTCCTTCTGTATGTAATAAAACATAACATAAAAATGCTTGTTTGGAAATAGATCTTTCATAAACTAACCGTTTCAGCCTGTTTTTGCACCGTTTGACGCAACATAATAGGGTTTTATATAATATGAGGATAGGATAGTTAACATCCGAGCTTGTTTAAGGGTTGATATTATCGATATATCGATTAGTGAATCAATTTGGTTAACAAACGAAAGGAGAATGGGGATGAAAATTTCGCAGTTGAACCAATTGCCGAAGGAATCGTTTATGGAGGCGGTAGGCTGGGTAGTAGAGCATTCGCCCTGGGTCATGGAGCGCGTATTTGAGGAACGGCCATTCCATAATGTCGAGCAAATGCATGCGGCTTTAAAACAAGTTATTGCTTCTCTTGATGAAGAGGATAAGGTTAAGCTTCTTCGCAGCCATCCTGACTTGGGCAGCCGGCTGCAGATGACAGATGCTTCAGTAGCTGAGCAAAACGGTGCGGGCTTAGATCGCTTAACGCCTGCGGAATATGAGCAATTGGTTGCGTTAAATGCGCGGTATACCGCGGCTTTCGGGTTTCCTTTTATAATGGCGGTCAAAGGGAAGTCGAAGCCTGATATTATAGAAGCGATGATTAGACGGGTGGAGAATGGACGGGAAGATGAGTTGGATGCTGCGGTTGCCGAGATTGGACGGATAACCGGTTTCCGGCTCAGGGATCGTGTTCAAGACGAGAACACAACAGCTTGAGCAAATTGCAAGCGGAACGCATAGGTTAATGTGCCTGTGCGTTCTTTTTTTTTTGCTGATTTATCATCGCTTCGCTTGATTTAGCAGACAATGTGGGAGGTAATGTAACGGCAGTTTATAATGGGAAGGAGGAATGTGACATATTGTGTCGAATAAATTAACATTGGTGGGTTTTTTAAGAGGAAGCAAACAACGGATGTGGGAGTGAAGACGTATGGCAATCGGGCTGCAAAAGTTGTGGAAAAAAAGAAACGAAGCACCGGCTGCTGGACATTCAGAGGGATTGTCGGCAGACAGGCAAATGCTGGTGAGGCTGTTTAACGAATCGGAAGTGATCTCGAATCAGTTGCAGGCAGCTGTAGTTGAAGTTAATTCATCTATCGGGCGGTTGACGTTTGTAGCGGATCATTCTACTAAGCAGGAGGAGCAGTTACACAAGCGAAGTGCGCAAGCGGTATCGCGCATTGAAGAGGCGTTCTCGGCATTGCAGGAGGTTGCTTCTGCAGCTGACGAAATAAGTGCAGCGTCTTCACGGCTTAATGTGGAGAGTAAGGATGCCAAAAGCGTGGTTCTCGATGTTTGCCGCTCATTGCAAGCTACCGACCAGGTGATGGTTGATTTGGCTGGGCATAACCATTCAATGGAATTGCATTTTCAATCGTTGATTGACCAAATGTCGAATATATATGAAATTAATACGTTTATACAGGATATTGTATCCCAAACGTCATTGCTGGCGTTGAATGCGTCGATTGAGGCGGCACATGCGGGAGAATATGGCCGAGGTTTTTCGGTAGTCGCTCAAGAAATAAGGAAGCTGGCGGATCAAAGCCATCAAGCGGTGCGCCGCTCCTCCGGCATTGTGGACCAGATCGAGCAGGGGATTCAGAATGTTGTACAATCCGTCGAGCAGGAACGGCTGGCTGTGGAACGTGGCGTAGCGGAGATGGCCAAAAATAAAGAACGAATGGATATTATTTTTAATCGCATTTCTGAAGTGGATCGTTTGGTTGGGCATACGGATAAAGCGAGCACGCAACAAGCTGGCCATATGGAGGAGCTTTCCCAGATGCTGAAGGAGGTTGTTGATTCTGTGAACGAGACGCTAACCAGCGTCGATGGCACCATTGCGATTTCACAGCAGCAGCGCCAGCAAATTTCGAAGTTAAACCTTGTTAGCCGCAACCTGAATAAAACGTCAGATGAGCTGGGGCAAACGTTACGCCAGATCGGCTATCAAGCTGAAGCGAAGATGGTTAATGTGAATGGGGCAGAATTGCTGAACTGGCTTCAAACCGAAGCTGCGAATCCAGAGATCAGCGCAATGGATGAGCTTGCGCATGAACGTTTGCTGACAGCGCTGCTGCGTGGCAAGACGGATATCGAAGCAATCTGGTCGAATCGGGCAGATGGATCATTCGTATTCTCGTTGCCTGAGGCAGGGCTGGTGAACGCCAATGGGCGAGACTGGTGGAAACGTTCGATGGAAGGAAAGGCGTTCACCTCTGAAGTTTACATATCGGCAATTACGAAGAGGCCGTGCGTAACGATTGCTGTTCCAGTGCGTAATCAAGAGGGGCGGCCGATCGGTGTCATTGGAGCTGACATCAGGGTCAAGGAATTCAACGAATCGACATAAAAAGTTACGAGTCGAAATGAATTTGGGGGTTTTCAAATCGTTTTGGTTCATGTAAAATGGTGATATTGATCAAATGTAATGTATTATTACATGAAAGAGTCAGGTGAATTGACGTGACTGATCCCATTCCTACAATGAGCGCGATTGGATTGAAAGCTCCCAATAAGCCTGCGGACGTCGTTCCGTTTTTGGATGCGTACATCGCGAAGAAAGAAGCTGAAATTACCGAGATTGAAGAGATGGTTGAGCGTTATGAGAAGCGCCGCCTGAAAGAAGAGCGCGCTTATCAGGCGATGTCCTCGTTCCGTCGGCTGTTGTCCGGAAGAAAGCCTGCGCATCATCTCGCTGTCGAATATATTCATTACGTGAAAAAACCGATGGAGAGAGCTCGCAAACTTCGAGTTGAGGCTGACCGGGCGCGCCATTTGTTGGACAGCCCGAAGTCTTCAGATGAGAAGTTGTCCGACCTTGAAACGTTAACGTAATGCCTAATGAAAACGCCCTGTATCTGATGAGTATCAGACAGGGCGTTCTTTGTTGTGTTGCTAGCGCGTATATGCTAATGAGGGCGTTCTTGTTTCAAATGTTCAAGGTCGAGGAAGTCGTGCTCTTGGCTATAGGCTGGCACGCCGTGGATGCCAACATCAAGGCCGACGAGCTCCTCATCTTGGCTTACGCGCACGCGTACAAATCGGTTAATGATTTTTAAGGAAATCCAAGTAAGGGAGAAGCCCCATGCGCATACAACAACAAGACCGAGCGTTTGGATGCCGAGCAGTTGCCACCCACCACCATAGAATAGGCCATAATAGCCTTGTCCGACTTGCGAAGTCAATTCTTCCTTCGCGAAGAGGCCAAGGGCAATCGTGCCGATGCTTCCGCTAACGCCGTGCACTGCGAAGGCTCCAACAGGGTCGTCAATCTGGCGTGATTCCAGCCATTCGGTTGCGAGTAACATGGCAATGCCGCAGATGATTCCGATTAGGATAGCGACGTCATCAGATACATATGCGCAGCCGGCAGTGATGCCTACTAGCCCTGCAAGCGAGCCGTTGATGACCATAGGTGGATCGGCTTTTTTGTAACGAAACATGGTGAACAGAATGCAGGCTGCGCCACCCGCTGCAGCGGAGAGCATCGTCGTGACTGCAATATGCCCAATTGAGCCGTTGGTAGCGCTCATTGTGCTGCCAGAGTTAAAGCCGAACCATCCGAACCACAAAATGAAAGCGCCGACAGAGGCGAGCGGCAAGTTAGAGGGGGGGACGATATTCGCTTGCCCGTCTGCGGAAAACTTGCCAATGCGCGGACCGATGAAAATAGCTGCTGCCAAGGCTGCGAAGCCGCCAAGGCCGTGAATGACAGCGGAGCCGGCGAAGTCGAGCATGCCGAGTTTGCCTAGCCATCCGCCTACAGCCCAGATCCAATGGCCGGCGATTGGGTAGATAAGCCCGGTCATTGCGATCGTGAACAAAATATAAGCGCGGAAGTTGATCCGCTCAGCCACTGCACCGGATACGATCGAAATGACGGCGATTACGAATGCGCTTTGGAATAGCCAGTAGGTATCGAGCGAAACATTAAGTTTGATATGGGATAGATCGCCATTCATGAAAAAGCCAGAAAGCCCGATGAATCCGCCTGAATCTTTGCCATGCATGAGTGCGAACCCGAATGCAAAATAAATGAGAGCGCCGAATGTAATATCAACAAATACTTTCATAATAATGCTGACGGCATTCTTCTGTCGCACGAACCCGGCCTCAAGCAGGGCGAAGCCGCCTTCCATCAATAAAATCATTGCAGCGGTGAGTACGATCCAGATTGTATCTAGGCCTTGCGATAAGGTTAACAAATCCATATGCTGCTCACTCCTATTTAGATCAAACTACACGTCAGGTTTTATGCAATATATGAAGCCGAAATTCATTATAAGTTTACGAAGTTAACTATGTCAACACGATATGTAACAATACGTTACACAAATTAAAGATTTCTATTTAAAAAGGTAGACTCAGTCTTGAGACGGATGTTGGGTTCGACCAAGCGACGGTTAACGAAACGCCAAGCTTTCGTTATAATCAAATGTAACAACGGCACACTTAGGAGCTGAACGAGAATGAATGGACGACAATATGCAAGCCGATTCTTATGGGGATTGTTTATCGTCGCGATAGGAAGCGGCTTTTTGCTTAAGCAGTTTGGCATTGTAGATTTCGACATCGGGGATATCGCCTCTACGTATTGGCCTGTTGCCTTAATGTTTGCCGGATTGAACGGATTATTATTCGCGAGCAGCGTAGGATCGGCCATTTGGAGCGGAGGAGTGATGTTCTCTATTGGCTTCATTTTCCTCGGGCGCAATTTGGACTGGTTTGAATGGTCGGTTGGTGATCTGATGCGTTTCGTAGGCCCGGTCATTCTTATCATGTTTGGCCTTAATATGATCTTCAAACCTAAACATTACGGAAAGCGCGAATATAATCAGAAGGATGATTGGCAGCCTTACAAGCCGACGGGATATGTGCCGCCAGCGCCGCCACTGCATCCGGATCCGACTATGAATCCGGGAGCGCCTGGTCCAGAGGCTCCGGAGGGACCGATCCCTCCCCATCCGCCAACAGGGCCAAACTTGAGGAAAGAACCGACTCATAATTATGAGAGCCGCCATGCTCAGCATCTTGCGGATCGCATGAATCGCCATCAGCAGAAAATCGAGCGAAAAATGGAACGTATTCACCAGAAAATCCAGCGCCATGCGGGAGCCTCCTACCGGAAACACCACAATCCATGGGAGCGTGTGGAATGGTGGGATTCTGACCCGAATACGCAGACGCGATCCGGATTTATTGGTGACATTCACATTGGCAACGACCATTGGGAGCTGAAGCCGCTCAATATTTCCCATTTTGTTGGAGATACCGTGCTTGATTTAACGAAAGCGCAAATTCCACCGGGCGAGACGAAGATCACAATTTCTTCTTTTATCGGGGATGTCAAAATCTATTTGCCTAACGATTACGAAGTCGGCATTCACGTCGTATCGAGTGCATTTATCGGTGATGCGAGGGTGCTCGATATGAGGGATTCCAGGGTGTTTCGCAGCATGGATGTCGAAAGCCCTTATTATAAGGAAACGGAAAAAAGGATTAAATTGGTTTGCAGCACATTTATTGGTGATGTGCGGGTGACGAAAGTAGGGTGAGCGTGGCATGATGGTTCGGTTGTTTCGCAGCGGCAAGCTAGAAATTATTGCCCTATTCGCCGTGTCTGCCCTGCTCTCTGCAGGAAGCATGTATGCGCTTCGCGGCTGGTTCTCGGACGTAAGTGGCATAAAAGGGTTTGAATTTGGCCTGTGCGTGATTGGGGTAATCCTGCTCGTAAGCTCAGGATTCGGTTATTGGACTGCGCAGACGATCCAGCGGCGTGTCGATGCGCTGCACTTAGCAATTAAGCAGGCGAATAACGGCAATTGGGCAGTACGGCTGCCTGCAAGTGGCGCACGCTCCTTCGAAGCGGTCAATACGGAATTTAATGAAATGGCAGCAATGGTTGAAGAGAGGCTGCAACTCGTTCAGATCGCAGGGGAAGAACAGGTCATGCGGGAGATGGCTTCGAATGAAGCGGCAGTGCATGAGGAACGGAAGCGGCTCGCGCGTGATTTGCACGATACAGTTAGCCAGCAGCTATTCGCTATTCATATGTCAGCAGCATCGCTTCCTAAACTGCTTGAATTAAGGCCGGATCAAGCGGCGGAAGTAATGAAGCAATTGATAGATATGTCTACGATCGCACAGAAGCAAATGCGAGGCTTTATTGCCCAACTTCGTCCAATGGAGCTAGAAGGGCGCTCGCTCCAACAAGCATTGGACAAGTGGTTTCCGGATTATTGCCGCCAGAACCAGTTGCAGGGCGAGATGGATTGGCGGGTTATCGATCCATTGTCAGAGGCGAAGGAACACCAACTCTTCCTTATTATACAAGAAGCAATGGCTAACATTGTAAAGCATGCCCGCGCACATCGGGCAGTATTAACGCTTTCGGAGACCGACCATCAAATTATTATGACATTGCAGGATGATGGAGTGGGGTTCCGGCCGGATGAAGTGCGCGAAGGCTCATATGGCTTATCTACGATGAGGGAGCGAGCACAGAAGCTAGGCGGGGATGCAATCCTCTGGAGCAAGCCAGGCGGTGGAACGCGAATTCGGGTGACGATACCGAAATATACAGATAAGCGAGGTTTGATGGATGACGGTGACGGGGAAAAGTAACTATTCAGTTATGATTGTGGATGACCATGATATGGTGCGGGCCGGATTAAAAACTTACCTGATGCTGGAACCGAAGTTTGAAGTTATTGCAGAAGCAGGCAATGGGGAAGAAGCGCTTCGTGTGCTAGAGCAGAGCGAAACGCTGCCGGATCTTATTCTTATGGACTTAATGATGCCTGTTATGGATGGCGTACAAGCGACCGCCGCGATAATGGAACGTTATCCAGAATTAAAAATTGTAATGCTGACGAGCTTCCTAGAGGATGATAAAGTGCTTGCCGCTGTAGAAGCGGGAGCTGTTAGTTACGTATTGAAGACGGTATCTGCCGAAGAACTTATCTATGCCTTAACCGGTGCGGTCAAGGGGATGCCAGTCATGACTGCCGATGTATCCCAAGCGCTGACGCGCGGGCTAAGACAACGCTCAGCTCAAGGAGCGGATGAAGGGTTAACTGAGCGGGAGAAAGAAGTGCTGCTGCTAATTGCGGACGGGATGGCGAATAAGGAGATTGCGGAAGAGCTGCATATTAGCATCAAAACGGTCAAGACGCATGTGAGCAACCTATTAATGAAATGCGAGCTGGAGGACCGGACGCAGCTTGCTGTTTATGCGCATCGCAAAGGCTGGGCGAAGCCGCAAGCATAACTGGACAAGGGCTTCTCTTCGAGAGAGGCCTTTTTCGTTGTTGGTTGGCATAAAGCGGAAGTATGCAGGACAACCTACGGATATATGGACACTGCCAACTTACGGCATTGAATAAGCCGTGCTGGCCGAAAGGGGCAATGATAGTGATACCGCTGGAATCCGACATCGAATCAAGAGAGTTTGCCTTTGTAGAAGCCAAAGAACGGCTGGAGCAGCAAGATTTTGCATTGGGCGGCAATTGGGATTATGAGAGAGGGTCGTTCGACCGTTCTCTTGATGAAGCGAATAAAGTATGGCTTCGCCTCCCCTTTGAAGTGTTATCTGGGGCAATCGATAACCAGGATTCGGATAATGACGCGACGATCCGCCTGGGGGCGCCATATGTGCTGAAGCATTTATACAATGAGGGCAACGATGAGGAAGCGTCGGTACGCCTCCTCGGCAGCTTGGTTGATCAATTCCAATCGCCTGTTGATCCAGACGCTAAGATCGAGTCGAAATGGATCGACAAAGCGAAGCAAGTGTTATCCAGTGCTGAACAAGGATTGCTGCTTCATTAAAGGAGTCATGCTTCCCGGGCGGCTAGCCTGCAAACAACCTCTCGATGCACGTTCCTTTCAAACGTGGCCGAGAGGTTGTTTGATTTTTAAAGGCTGACTACTAGCGCTGCGACATTAATGGCCCATGTGATCAATTGCATGGTGTTTCCTCCGTTTATACTATTTGGAAATATTTCTCCTCATTTTATTTCTATCGAATAACGAATGCGTTACTATTTTAATGCGCATATCCAGCTGCGCGAACATGCTTAAAGATACGCAAATTTCAATATCATCAAGCTTTTCACGTATGCAAAAGTAATCAGAAATTCAGGTGAGTTTAAGTTTGTTTTAAGGTAGAATGTGCATGATAGAACTATAGAAACGGCAATCATTTGGTTGGAGGGATTTCAAAATGGATGATCAGAACAAAAAAGGGTCTTTTGATGATTTTTTCGCAGATAAGCCAGAGAACAATAACGATCGCAATGATGGCGAGCAAGCGCGTCCGTCTAGCCACCATAGTGAACCTCATGATGATATAGACAACCAGCATGGCGACGATTCATCTTCCAATAAATCTTCATACTACTATTCGTACGGGCCGTTTAAGCCAGGCGCCCAAGACGGCAGGTACAATAGCTTCCGCCAGCAGCCAGAAGCAAGCGAACGCCCTGAAGGGCCGGCGTATGGGGACGAACAGCATGAGCATGCCAGTTCGCCGCAGCCTGCTTCAGCGGAGCCGGTTTTGGATCAAGACAATGTGATAGTATCGCCGCCGCCGCTTCGCTCGTTCGCGCCAGTGGCGGCAACGTCAGCGGCACGCAATGGCTGGCAGGTGAAGGAGAAGCGCAAATCTCCGTTCAAAGCGGTAGTTATTGCTTTTCTAGCTGGTGTACTCACTGTTGGCTCGTTAATGTATGCCGCGGATTCGAACAACTGGTTTACGGGCAAAGAATCGCTTGCTGCAAGCGGCACGGTTCAGACGGGCAGCACGGTATCCAGTGATGGCTCAGGCGCTGGCGTCTCGAATGCGGCGGATGTCGTTCGGCCGAACAATATCGCCAAGATTTTTGAGCAAGCAAGCCCAGCGGTTGTAAAAATCGAAACATATGTCAAACAGCAGCAGCGTGGGAACAGTGGGAATGGCATGTTTGATGATCCATTCTTCCGCCAATTTTTCGGGGAGGATTCGCCCAATGGCGGCAATGGCGGCAATAACGGTAACGATCAACAGAACCAATCGCAAGGCCAATTGACGCCAGCTGGCATCGGGACAGGATTCTTCTTTGACCAAAGCGGATATATTCTAACCAATCAGCATGTTGTGGCAGATTCGGATGAGATTCAAGTTACGGTGCAAGGCTTCGATAAGCCATTCACGGCCAAACTGCTCGGTTCAAGCTATGATCTTGATCTTGCAGTGCTGAAGGTAGAAGGCACCAAACCATTCCCAACGCTGGCGCTCGGCAGCTCAGACGGGATCAACATCGGCGATTGGGTCGTTGCAATCGGCAATCCGTACGGGTTTGACCATACGGTAACGATTGGCGTATTGAGCGCCAAAGAACGCCCAATTGATATTCCGGATGAGAATGGCACACGCCAGTATAAGCATTTGCTGCAAACAGACGCTTCGATTAATCCAGGCAACTCTGGCGGCCCGCTGCTCAACCTCAAGGGTGAGGTTGTCGGCATCAATACAGCGGTTAGCTCGCAAGCGCAAGGAATTGGCTTCGCCATTCCGACGAGTACGATTCAAGAGGTGCTGGATAGCCTCAAGAACAATAAAGAAATTCCGAAACCGCCAGTGCCGTTTATCGGCGTTGAGCTTGAGAATTTGAACGAACAATACGCTCAACAATTAGGGCTCAGCTCGACGGATGGCGTGTTGGTCAAAGCGGTTTACTTTAAATCGCCAGCCTATATGGCGGATGTACGGCAGTATGACGTCATCGTGGGTGTAGATGGCACGAAGTATGCTGATTCGACGAAATTAGTAACTGCAATCCAAAGCCGCAAGGTAGGCGATAAAGCAGTGCTCAACGTCATTCGCAATGGCAAAAATATCGACCTCACCGTCGACATTGGCGACAAAAATAAATTTAATGTTGAACAACCACAGCAGCAGCAACAATAATAGAATAAAGAAGGAGACGCAGGCCGGCGCATAACCGCCTGCGTTTCTTGCCGTAGGAGGACAACATTAATGAGACAACGGATATTTGTAGTGGATGATGATGACAAAATAACGTCGATGCTGCGCCGAAGCCTTGCTTTCGAAGGGTATGAGGTGACGATCGCTAATGATGGCTTGGAAGGGCTCAAGGTGATGGGGAAATCGGATCCTGACCTTCTTATTCTGGATGTGATGATGCCACAGATGGATGGCTGGGAAGTATGCCGCCGCGTCCGGGAAGCGGGAAGCAGCGTTCCTGTCCTTATGCTGACCGCCAAGGATGATATTCAGGACCGGGTTAAAGGGCTGGATATGGGCGCGGATGATTACTTGGTCAAGCCGTTTGCGCTAGAAGAATTGCTCGCTAGAGTACGGGCACTGCTGCGGCGCAAGCCGGATCGCCAAGAGACGGACGGAAGGCTGCAATTCGAGGACATGACGCTCGATCTTGATTCTCGCGAAGCGATTCGTGGCGGAAGGCGTATCGATTTGACCGCGAAGGAATTTGATCTGCTTCATCTGTTCATGCAAAATCCCCGCCGCGTATTAACGCGTGATTCCATTATGGACAAGATATGGGGCTATGATTACAGCGGTGAATCGAATGTGCTTGAGGTTTATATTGCGATGCTGCGCCAAAAAACGGAGGATGGCACGTCGAAACGGCTTATCCAGACCGTGCGCGGGACAGGCTATGTGCTGCGAGGGGAAGGCGGCTAATCAGCATGACGATACGGCTTCGATTAACGTTATGGTACTCGGGGTTGCTTGCAGTTACACTGATGCTGCTCTGCGGCTCCATTTACTTTTTTACCTATTATAATTCTTATGGCGAAGTCCACTCGCGGCTGGAAGCAGGGGCGAAGGAGTTGCTTGAAGAAAGTAGCGGGATATTTGGCGAAGGCATCCATCTAGACCGGCTTACTAGATCGTCCGTTCAAAGCGAGTTATACGTTCAGCTTGTTAATATGAATGACAAGAACATCGTTGATAAATCCAATAATATGCTGTCGAACAATCTTCAATTCCCGTTGCCCAATGATGCGGGTTTAGATGGCGCTGTTTACCGTAAAGTAAAAGCGGATGGCTATCCGTTCATGTTATGCGAAATTACGCTTGTTAAGCAAAGAACGAACGAGCAGTTTGTCGTACAGATCGGTGCGTTCACTGGCAGTGAAGCAGATTACTTGTATGACCTGCGCAATATTTTAATTATTTCGTCGTTGGCGGCGGTCATTATCGCGTTTACGATTGGGATGCTTCTCGCACGCCAAGTGTTGCGCCCAATCGAGAATGTCATTCAAGCTTCGCGCAAAATCGAAACAGGCTCTGACCTGACATACCGCATACCGCGGGAGGCGCCTAATGATGAGATTGGCCGGCTGACCGATACGCTTAACGGCATGTTAGGCAGGATGCACACTGCATATAACGAGCTAGATGAAGCTTACAACTCCCAGCGGAGGTTCGTGTCTGACGCATCGCATGAGCTGCGAACGCCGCTTACGACGATTCGCGGCAATATTGAATTGCTTGAGCGGATGTGGCGGCCGGCGCTGGAGCCGCAAGCTGGCGATGGGCCTGCGTTGACAGAAGAAGAAGCGGAACGCCATGCAATGACTCGCGAAGCCATGCGGGACATTGCCGAAGAAGCGATTCGGATGAGCCGGCTCGTGAACGATTTGCTGTCGCTTGCCCGTGCGGATGCAGGCTTCGTGATGGAGAAGTCAGAAGTCGAGCTGCTGCCAATTGTTGAGGATGTGTGCAGGCGCGCCCAGCATTTGCCGAGAAAAGCGGAATGGATCATTGGCAATTACTCGCAATTGGAGGACGTTAGGGTATTTGGAAATCCAGACTTTCTCCGGCAGCTGCTGTTTATTTTTATTGAAAATGCATTCAAATATACCCCTAGCGGAAAGGTCGAGCTGACAGCTATTCGGCAAGGGGACCGTGCAGGCATCATGGTGCGGGATACCGGGATCGGAATGAAGGGGGACGAGGTCCCGAACATATTCGACCGCTTCTATCGCGCCGATGTATCTAGAGGCAAAACGTCTGGCACGGGCTTAGGGTTATCGATCGCTAAATGGATTATTGATGAGCATAACGGCTTCGTCGAGGTAACGACGCGCGAGGAGGAAGGAAGCACCTTTACGGTGTGGCTGCCCATCGCCTTTTCTCGACAACATGAATCAGGTATAATGGAGGGAACGGATAACCGACCGAGCTAGCGGGTTGGGCAGAAAGCAGGTGTTTCTTTCATGGAAGTCGTCAAAATATCACCGCGTGGCTATTGTTATGGTGTCGTTGATGCGATGGTACTAGCATTGCAAACAGCTCGAAATTTAGATTTGCCTAGACCGGTTCACATCTTGGGCATGATTGTCCATAATGCGCATGTAACAGATGCTTTCGAGAATGAAGGCATCATTACATTGGATGGCCCTAACCGGCTTGAGATATTGGAGCAAATTCAAGAAGGCACGGTTATCTTCACTGCACACGGCGTATCGCCAGAAGTTCGCCGCCGCGCTGTGGAGAAAGGGCTGACGGTCGTCGATGCTACTTGTCCGGATGTGACGAAGACGCATGATCTCATTAATGAGAAGACGGCAGAAGGCTACGATATTATTTATATCGGCAAGAAGGGGCATCCAGAGCCGGAGGGTGCAATTGGCATCGCGCCGGATCGCGTTCATATTATTGAGAATGAACAGGACATTGCCGCGCTTGAGCTTGATAAAGAGCGTTTGCTTATTACGAACCAAACGACGATGTCGCAATGGGACATTCGCATTCTGATTACGAAGCTGCTGGAGAAGTTCCCGAAGGCAGAAATTCATAATGAGGTGTGCCTTGCTACGCAGGTTCGCCAAGAGGCGGTCGCACAGCAAGCGGACCAAGCGCAGCTTGTTCTCGTCGTAGGGGATCCAAGAAGCAACAACTCGAACCGTCTTGCGCAAGTTTCGGAAGAGATCGCTGGGGTAAAAGCTTACCGGGTATCGGACCTGAGCGAGGTCGATATCGAATGGCTCAAAGGACTTGAGCGCGTAGCAGTCACTTCAGGCGCTTCTACGCCAACCCCGATTACGAAGGAAGTTATCGCTTTCGTCGAGCAGTTTGACTCGAACGATCCTTCCACGTGGGAGAAGGTCCGCACGATTAATATGAACAAATTGCTCCCAACCATTCGTACGAAATCGGCGGGAGCGTAAAATGAGGGCGATGGAGCGGGGCGGAAGGCGGAAAGCGGGCAATGGAACGCCTGGGCGCAAGCCGCTGCAGTTGAAGCGTTGGTTTCGTCACAAATTATTAATGCTTTTGCGCGCACCTGGCGGGGCTGCGTTCGTAGCGCTCGGATTTTCGATCGGCATGGCAATCGAGATGGTAACATTGCCTACAATGGGGCTTGCGTTTTTCCTCTTATTCCCGCTTGTGTATGTGTTTCGCGCGAGCATGGCAGGAGCGCTCATCGGATTTCTTATAGGCAAAATCATATTTATACCCATCGCATTCCTGAGCGGAATCGTTGGCGGATGGATACTTCCAGCTCATTTGCATGTGCATATTTCGTTTTTGCCGCATTTTGTGAACAAGTTTATCGGGTATAACCTGAAACTAATCGTCGGTGGCCTCATTAATGGCATTTTGCTGGGCATCTTGTTCTATTTCCCAGTGAGACAGAGCATCACGTTCTTCACGGAACGCAGGCGCAAGAAACGGAAGGAACGCCGCGCGGATACAGTGGCGACAAAGCCGGCGGTGGAATGATGGATGGATAAGGCAGTCTTGATGGTGTGCGACACACCGCCGAGGCTGCTTTTTTTGTGAGCGGATGTTGAGTAGATAACGGTTAAGCGAATGATTTTTGATTGGAGGGGTTGACGGAAAGCTTGTTTATCCTGTATATTTACTTTAGCGATTAAAAGCATAAAAGCCACAAAGCATAAAAGCCACAAAGCATAAAAGCCACAAAGCATAAAAGCTAAAAAGCATAAAAGCAAACAAGCGTTTAAGCGCGAAAATGTAATCTGATGAATGGCCATTATAGATGTTTAAAGGAGATGGATGAAATGATCGTTATTACACAGTCCAACATTACCGAGGAACGTATCGCAGAAATTGTGCACCAAATCGAGAAGACTGGCGTCCAGGCGCATGTATCACGGGGAACGGACCGGACTGTAATTGGCATTATCGGCCAAGCCGAGCCAACACTCGCGGAACACCTTCGCCAACTCAAAGGCGTAGACAACGTGATTAAAATTTCGAAGTCTTACAAGCTGGCTAGCCGTGAGTTCCATCCTGACGATACGATCATTGAGATCAAAGGCGTTAAAATCGGCGGCGAGCATCTGGTTATTATGGGCGGCCCTTGTGCAGTCGAAACGCCTGAGCAAATTAACGAAATCGCTCGGCTCGTTAAAAACGCGGGTGCTCAAGTACTTCGCGGAGGCGCATTTAAGCCACGTACGGGACCTTACAGCTTCCAAGGCGTAGGCGTAGAGGGATTGAAAATGATGGCTGATGCGGGAGAGAAGCATGGCCTGCTGACGATCACCGAGGTTATGACGCCGGAATACGTCGATGTTTGCGCAGAATATGCAGATATCCTTCAAGTCGGAACGCGCAACATGCAAAACTTTGACTTGCTTCGCAAGCTGGGCACGATTAACAAGCCGGTCCTTCTGAAACGCGGTTTCAGCGCAACCTATGACGAATTCCTAAACGCGGCTGAATACATCCTTGCTGGAGGCAATCCGAACGTTATGCTCTGTGAGCGAGGAATCCGAACGTTCGAAACGTACACACGTAACACACTCGACCTGTCCGCCATTCCGGTTTTGCAGTCGCTTAGCCATCTTCCGGTCATTTCTGACCCGAGCCATGGCACTGGAAGAAGGGAATTGGTGGAGCCAATGTCCAAAGCATCGGTTGCGGCAGGCGCGAATGGCCTTATAGTCGAAATGCATACAGATCCGGATAATTCGATGACAGGTGATGGGGTGCAATCGTTATTCCCTGATCAATTCGCAAACTTATTGAAGGATTTGGAGAAACTTGCTTCACTGGTAGGCAAGCGATTTGATACGCCGAAACAGCCGGCAGAAGCATTCGCAACTTGGGTAAAATAGACATGCCATCAACTGGCAGTAAAAGCGTGAACCCCTTGCACAGCAAGGGGTTCACGCTTTTTTCATAGGTGTTGTCAAGCGAGCAAATGTGAATAATTATAAAAACCTGTAAGCATACCTAACACAAGCGCAAAAAATACCTTACATAAGTCTTGACCACTCAAAAGCCTGAGTTTTATAATAACCACATAGTACGAAGGAAACTTGAACGTTTCAAGTTCAAACTAACCTAAATGTTCGGAAATGGGAGGCTTTCATTCATGTCAGTTCAAAACGTATTGAACACGATCAAAGAGAACAATATCCAATTCGTAGATTTCCGCTTCGTAGACCTCGCGGGCCGTGCGCACCACATCACGCTGCCAGCAACTGAGGTTGACGCTGATACTTTCGTTAACGGTGTAGCATTCGACGGCTCCTCGATCGAGGGCTTCCGCGGCATCGAAAACTCTGACATGGTAATGATGCCGGATACGGAATCCAGCTTCATCGATCCTTTCACTGATCATCCAACTTTGAATATTATGAGCAACATCCATACGCCAGAAGGCGAGCGTTATGACCGTGACCCACGTTCCATCGCTCAAAAAGCTGAAGAATTCCTGCAAACGACGGGTATCGGCACGACGGCATTCTTCGCGCCAGAGTCCGAATTCTTCATCTTCGACGATGTTCGCTATGAGAGCGGCATGAACAAATCTTATTTCGAAGTTGATTCGGAAGAGGCAGCTTGGAACACGGGCCGTAAAGAAGAAGGCGGCAACCTTGGTTTCAAAGTTGGCGTTAAAGGCGGCTATGTTCCAGTAGCTCCAGTTGACTCCCAACAAGATATCCGTAGCGAAATGGTTCGTGTTATGCAAGAATCCGGCCTTCGCGTAGAACGTCACCACCACGAAGTAGCAACGGCTGGCCAAGCAGAAATCAACTTCCGCTTCGACACGTTGACGAAAACGGCTGACAACCTGATGAAATACAAATACATCACGCACAATGTTGCTCGCCAATACGGCAAAGTTGCAACGTTCATGCCTAAACCGCTCTTCGGCGACAATGGCAGCGGCATGCACGTTCACATGTCGATCTTTGACGGCGATTCACCGTTGTTCTATGAAAAAGGCGCTTATGCTAACTTGAGCCCGCTCGCTATGCACTACATCGGCGGTATCCTGTACCATGCTCCAGCGCTGATCGCACTGACGAACCCTTCGACGAACTCGTTCAAACGTCTCGTTCCGGGTTACGAAGCGCCGGTTAACCTCGTATTCTCGAAAGGTAACCGTTCCGCTGCAGTACGTATTCCAATCGCAGCAGTTACGCCAAAAGGCTGCCGTATCGAGTTCCGTACGCCGGACTCCACAGCTAATCCATACCTCTGCTTCGCAGCAATGCTGCTCGCAGGCCTTGACGGAATCAAACGCAAAATCGATCCAGTTGCATTGGGCTATGGTCCTTTCGACAAAAACATCTACGAACTGTCTGACGAAGACAAAAAAGAAATCCGCAGCGTACCAGGCACGCTCGACGAAGCGCTTAACGCTCTGGAAGCGGACTATGAGTTCCTGACAGAAGGCAATGTCTTCACGAAAGAATTCATCGACAACTACGTTGCAGTTAAACGCAACGAAGCTAAAGCAGTATCGATCCGTATCCATCCACACGAGTACGGCCTATACTTCGACTGCTAATCTTAAGCACTTATATAAGTGATTCGAAGCGGACCCAATCGGGTCCGCTTTTTATTTTTCACGAATGATGTCGAAGCTTGAAAGCTGCTTTTTGCGCAAATTGGCGAAAAACCGAATGATTTCTTTACATTATTCTTGTTTGTTCGACTTTTTGACACTTGAAGCGCGGGCTTAAACTTGCTATCATAGCGATAGCTAATGGAAACGGACTTGTCTCGGGTATAGTAATGAATAGGAGACTTCTCTATTTTCTTAAATCGAGGACAGGAGTGTTTACGGTGACGAAACGGGCTTTTAACTTTAATGCTGGACCAGCTGCATTGCCGTTGGAGGTACTTCAGCAAGCGCAAGAGCAATTCGTGGATTTTAATGGTGCAGGCATGTCGATTATGGAGATGTCCCATCGCAGTGCGCTTTACGAGCAAGTGAACAATGAGGCACAATCGTTGCTGCGTGAATTGTTCGGCATTCCGTCAAACTATCATGTATTGCTGCTGCAAGGCGGCGCGAGCACACAATTCGCATCGGTTCCATTAAACCTGTTGCATGCGGGCCAGACTGGCGCTTATGTCATGACAGGCAGCTGGGCAGATAAAGCGATCAAGGAAGCGAAGCTGTTTGGTGAAACAGCAATCGTAGCTTCGTCGGAAAGCGACAAATTTAACCGCATTCCGGACTTGTCATCGATTCAACTTCCTGACAATGCAGCATACCTGCACATTACGTCGAATGAGACAATCGAAGGAACGCAGTTTACGACGTATCCTGACACAGGCAATGTGCCGCTCGTGGCGGATATGTCGAGTGACATTTTGTGCCGTCCAGTAGACGTGTCGAAATTTGGGTTGATCTATGCTGGCGCTCAGAAAAACCTGGGACCATCAGGCGTAACGATCGTAATCGTGCGTGAAGATCTGGCTGCTAACAGCCCTAAGACGATTCCAACGATGCTTCGTTATGACACGCATGCCAAAAACGACTCGCTGTACAACACGCCGCCTTCGTTCTCCGTATACATGGCGAATCTCGTGTTGAAGTGGCTTAAAGGCAAAGGCGGCGTAGAAGCTGTTGAGCAATATAACCGCAATAAAACAAAACTTATTTACGATACGATCGACAATAGCGGCGGCTTCTACCGTGGATTCGCACAAGAAGAGAGCCGTTCGATTATGAACATCACGTTCCGTATCCACTCGGAAGAGCTGGAGAAGCTGTTCGTGAAGGAATCGGAAGCGGAAGGCTTCGTTGGGCTGAAAGGCCACCGCAGCGTAGGTGGCCTTCGTGCATCGACTTACAATGCTGTACCGCTCGAAAGCTGCCAAGCGCTTGCCCAATTCATGGCTGAATTCCAGAAGCGCCACGGTTAATCGCATCATTAACTTCACGTAAATGATAACAACCGCCCTTTTCAGCTCATCGAGCTGAAAAGGGCGGTTGTCTGTCATGCACGTATGTTCACACTTGCTTGCTATGCGAGCCTACATGCCGGCAAGCGATGTGGAATCGATCGCGGCCGGGCCAGTCAACTTGTAGCCGACGTTCCGAACGGTAATAATATACTCGGGCGTGCGCGCGTTTTTTTCGATTTTGTCACGAAGATGGCTAATGTGAACGTCAACGATGCGCGTATCGCCGAGGAAATGATAATCCCATACGCCATGAAGCAACTGTTGGCGGCTAAGCACTTTGCCGCGATGGCGGCACAAGAAGACGAGGAGCTCGAACTCTTTGGGCGTTAACTCGATTAGCCTGCCATCAATGCGAACCTCGCGCTGCTCGGGATATACCTTGAGACGGCCGTATTCATAGATGACAGTCTCACTAGCACCTGGGAGTGCCTGTACACGCCTGAAAATCGCTTGAATGCGAGAGATGAGCTCCTGAGGGCTGAACGGTTTCGTCATATAATCGTCTGCGCCGTTATCGAGCCCAGATATTTTATCGGTTACGTCTTGAAGGGCAGTGAGCATGACGATTGGAACGGCATTGTTCTGGCGGCGAAGCTCGCGGCATACTTGGATGCCGTCCATCTTAGGCAACATCAAATCGAGAACGATAAGATCCGGTCGAAACGGCTTCAGATGCTCGAAAACGGCCTCACCGTCGTGTACGCAACGGACCTCGTAGCCAGCTAATTTTAAGTTAAACTCGATTAGCATTGAGATGGATGGTTCGTCATCGACGATTAATATTTTCTTCTTCAGCATCGTTCTAACCCCTTTGTTTCCATATTATTAACGCATGTATGCTCGATCTGAGAAGGAAAGCGGCTCTTTGTTTATTGATTATAGGGGTAGACCGTATTCCTAAGATTATGGTAACGTTAACCGGATGTAAAAATCGGCAGCGAAATAACGAAAGGAATGACAACAATGGCTTTTCATATCGTATTAGTGGAACCGGAAATTCCGGCGAATACAGGCAATATTGCAAGAACATGCGCAGCGACAGGAACCCATCTTCACCTCGTGCGGCCACTTGGGTTTCGTACGGATGATGCGACGCTCAAACGTGCAGGATTGGATTATTGGTACGCTGTGAATATATCGTATTACGATAGCTTCAGTGAAGTGGAGGAGCGCTTCGAGGGTCACAGGTTTTTCTATGCAAGTACGCGGTCGACGAAGCGCTACTGCGACTTTGAATATAAAGATGGGGATTTGTTCGTGTTCGGCAAGGAAACGAAAGGGTTGCCGCAGGAGCTGCTTGAGGCGAATCCGAACCAGTTAATCCGTATGCCAATGACGGACAAGGTCCGTTCGCTTAATCTGGCGAATTCAGCTGCAATCGTTGTTTATGAAGCGTTGCGCCAAACCGATTTTCCTGGCATGTTGGACTAAGCTTGTTTCGTCTTGTATCCAAGCGGGTAAGAGTAACGAACGCAAGTACGGCGGGTTGAAAGCTTTCTTTCTATGATGGGTGATTTGCTTGCAGGTCTGACAGGGAATTGCAGAATCTTAAGAAAAACTAGATTTGGGAAGGAAAAGTACGTGAACCATCGAAAGACTATAGAGCATAGGTTTCTCAAAACTGGCTTGCGAACGAAGACATAAGGAGTGAAAACAGATGAAGCCGGCAGGTGTTGTACGGAAAGTTGACCAATTGGGCCGCATTGTATTGCCTAAATCGCTGCGCAAACGGTACCAAATGAACGAGGGAGATCCTGTTGAAATCTTGGTGCAGGGTGACCATATCATTTTGGAGCGTTACCGCCCGAGATGTGTATTTTGTGGATCAATGGAAGATGTTAACGATTTCAAAGAGCGTTATGTATGCGCTGAATGTATGTCTGATATGGGGCATCTTCGCCGTTAATTGTTTATTCCTTTATTGTTCGACAAAAAGAAAAGAAGCTTTCCGCCCAGGGCGGAAAGCTTCTTTTCTTTTTGTGTGCGATTAGCACGTAAATCAGCAAGTATGCGATTTACAGGCCTTTCGTTTTGTCGTCGTTGTACGACGACGTCAGAATCGCGGTGATAAACAATACAGTGACGGTACAGAAGATAAGAAAGTTAAGCGTCATCACGCACACCTCCAATTATTGCTTTTATTATACCCAACAGTTAAGCAAAAGAAAACGAAACAAATTGTGAACAACTTGTTACAGTTCGGAAATTACGGTTCCAACTTACGGAATTGTTGCGGCGAAAGCCCGCCATGCTTTTTAAATACTTTACTGAAATACTTCTCGTCAACGTAACCAACCATAGCGGCGATGTCTGTAATTTTGTAAGCGCGATTGGATAAGAGCTTCTTGGCGTGTTCCATTCGCAGCCCTTCCACATATTCGGACAAAGTGACGCCTGTCTCCTGCCGGAAGCGGCGGGACACATATTCACGGCTCAAGAAGAATCGTCCAGCTAGCTGCTGCAGCGATAGGTCCTCTTGAAGATGGCGTTCGATATATTCGATAATATCGCGAATGACGTTGCGCTCCTGGCGAATGAGGCGAGCTAAACGATCGGCTTCTGCATTCAGCAGGGCATTCCAGTTCTCCTCCGTTTTGCGAAGCGACAGGGTCGTATCATCTTCATACAGAAACGGCAACGATAGTGGAGGCGTAGAACTGCTTTCTTCAGCATCTGCATCGCGATGCTGCCATCGGGCAGAAGCGATTTCGATTTGTTTCGTCCAGCGTTCAATATGGATCGGCGTTATCGTCGGCAGTTTGCTGACGGCTTCGAACCATTGCCTGAGCGTAGTTGCTAGCAGCTGTTCGTCACGGCTAATGAGCGCAAGCCACACCGGATCAGCGAGTGTCGTGAAGTCTGGAGGTGCAGGTTGCTGTGAGGCAGCAGCTCCAGTGTCGCTTGAGCCCGGCGACCATACATAAGGCCCTTGCACGGATAATAAATTACGGTGCAAGGAAGCGTTATGCGCGGATTCGACAGCCATCGCAGCACTTGCAGGGAATGGCGACAAATGGCCGACTCCTGCATGGAAGGGCAGCCCGAACGTATCGCGCAATGCTTGAATCAGTTGCCCGGCCCGTTGGAAGGCGCGATCTGCGCCACGCCATAACAGTACGACAAGCTCTTCAGGATCATGCGTGGCTCGAAATGCACAGCCGTCATTCCATTCATGCACGACGAAATCGTTTAACACGTTTTGAATCGCAAAGACGGCCAAGTCCCGATCATGCCCGAATCGTTTGAGCAGCGGCGCCATGACAGGCTGAAGCGAGAAAAGAATCGCGCAGCAATCCGTCGCACTTGCTAGCTGCGGAAATTGTTCCGTGAGCTGTGCAATGACTGTTTCCGTATCGCTTTTGGGCTGGATGAGCTGCCCGAACAAATAGTCGCGATAGACGGGCTTGTATTGGTTCAGCGTGATGCCTTGCTCGATTTGTTGCAACCGTTGCTGTTCTTCTTCATTTAACTGTTCAATCGCCCGATACACCGCATCCAGCAGTTGGGCAGGATCAATAGGCTTCAGCAGATAGTCGATGCCGCCGTGCTTTAACGTGTGCCGAACGTAACGAAAATCATTAAATCCACTAATGACGATAAGCTTCGCTGAGGGGGCATGCTCACTCACCCATTCGAGCAGCCGCATTCCATCCGATACAGGCATGTGCATATCCGTTACGATAATGGAGGGCTGCTTGTCCAAAATGACTGCCTTGGCGCTTTCGCCATTATCCGCCTCTAATAGCTCCTGCACGCCAAGCCGTTCCCAAGGAACGAGAAGCTTCGCTGCTTCGCGAGCATGCTGCTCATCATCTACGATTAGGACGTTCATAGCAAATTCACTCCTTCCTCATAGCTGATCGGTACGATTAACGTAACACGAAGGCCGCCCCTTGCGCCATGGTCGAGCATCAAATCGGCTTGTTCCCCGCAATTGAGCTTTAATCGTGACCGGACATTGGCTAAGCCGATATGCTCCTGATCGCCGGCCCCTTGCTGCTCGACAAGGCTGCGCAGCTCCTCCAGCCGTTCATCCGCCAGCGGCGTTCCATCATCTTCAATGCTTATGATGACGAGTTCATCACGTTTATGCGCGCTAATCCGAACATGCATGAAACCGCCAGCTGGGTCGAAGGCATGCTTAAATACATTTTCTGCGAGCGGCTGTAAAATCATTCGCGGAACAGGAAGCATTGCCATGCCTGGTTCGGTCTCAATGACGTAATCGAGCTTATCGCCGAATCGATGCTTTTGTAGCTCCAGGTATGCTGTCGTGTGGTCGATTTCCTGAGACAGCGTGACCCGTTTATCGGAACCGCTCATGGAATAACGCATAAGCTTGCCGAGCAGCATAACGAGCTGATAGACGCTTGGCGCACCACTCTGAAGGGCTGCCGTGCCGATCATCTGAAGGGCGTTATATAAAAAATGTGGCTGCACTTGCGATTGAAGCGCTTTGAGCTGATTTGTTTTGTTCGCTATTTCGAGCTTGTACTCACGCAGGACGAGATTGTTAATCGTTTCCATCATAAGCCGAAACCGCCTAGCAAGTACGCCAATCTCATCCGTTCGATTCAATCGAATATCAATATCGAGTTCGCCGGATTGGATGCGGTTAACATAACCTGTAAGCTGCCGAATCGGCCAAGTAATCCAGAAGGATACATAAATCGCCATGGCAATAACAATAATAGCCGAGACGACGAGCACAATCGTATTGACCATCGTAACTTGGCGAGTGCCTGCTTGCAGTGTCGAGTTTGGAATCTTTTTGACAAGGGTCCAGTGAATGCCGCCCTCGTCTAAGTGATCGTACACATAAACGCCATTGAAGCCATCTGTGTTCGCAACTTTATAACCGCTGCCGTTTCTAGCTGAGACGATTGCACGGCCTTCGCTGTCGTTCCACAGCTTGCCAATCGCTTCTAGCTGGGGGCCATATACGACAATGCCGTCATCGGATAGCAAATAAAGCTGCTCTTGGCTGCTGTCGTAAAGCTCATGGCAAATGACATCAATGACAGAAGTATTAATGTCGATTGCGAGCGTCCCGATCTGCTCGTCGGAAGGAATGCGAAGGATATTGCGATGGAGCGAAACCACTCGCCGCGGCGTGTAATAGGGCGGTTTGTTGATGCCATAATTTCCGCTATCGTGGGTCGGTTCATAAATTGCAGCAACCTTGGCATTACGCAGCTTGTCCGCATTCGCAGGGTTTGGCTGATTGTCTTTCTTTGTGTTTCCTTCAACGACGAGATAGCCACGCTGCCCTTTGTCCGCATGCAGATAAACCTGATGGACTTCCCGTACAGCAAGTGCGATGGCTTGCAAGCTTTTGTAAACTTCCTGTTCGGATAAATAGTCCTGCCGCCCTTGCTCCAAGATTCGGTATAACGTATCTCCGCCGGAGCTTGCACCGTTATAAACGAGCAACGAAGCTTGTGTAACTGTCGACAGGTAATGCTGAAGATTCGTCTTGCCTTGGTAGAGCAAATTAGATGCGGTTTTGACCTTATCATCCGTAACGATTGCGGATGTGCGAACGTTCGTGATGATAATGGATGCCGTTAACGGCACGGCGATTGCCAGCAGCAAGAAAATAATGAGCTTAGCACGAAGGCTGCGCCGGAGCTTATAAAACCTCATGTCGGACTTCCTCTCAGCGATTTTGTCAGCAGTTGTAGAAGTTTGTCAGGGAATACTGGTTATTATAGTGAATGCTCAACCGATGATCAATATGTTCCACCTTTCCTGTCACGTTCGTCGGTGTGCGCGTTGGTGCACGGATTTTATACTAGAGGTACAAACACGCTGAAGGGGGCGCAAGCGCCATGACGAAAAAATGGATTAACGCTGGTTGGATGCAGCAGCTTGTATTCACTGGACCGGCCACAATCGCTTTCTCCATCATCGTATTGCTGCCATTCGTGCTGGGCATGTATTATGCGTTCACCGATTGGAATGGCGTAGCAGATACGGCTAAATTCGTAGGGTTCGACAACTTTAAAGCAGCTTTCCAAGACGAAAGCTTCCGCAATTCGTTCAAATTTACAGCCAAGCTGACGGTCGTCGCAGTCATTCTGACTAATGTGGTAGCGTTCCTGCTTGCCTTATTGCTAACGCAGCAAATCAAGCTGAAGAACATATTGCGTACCGTATTCTTTCTGCCTAACGTAATTGGCGGGTTGCTGCTCGGTTTTATCTGGCAGTTTATTTTTATCAAAGGTTTCGCGGCCATCGGCAAATCGACTGACTGGCACTTATTCAAGCTTCCTTGGCTCGGTGATGAGCAAACATCCTTCTGGGCGATTGTCATCGTGAGCATCTGGAGTGGAGCAGGATACCTGATGGTTATCTATATCGCGGCGCTTATCAACGTACCGCAAGACTTGACGGAAGCGGCTTCCATTGACGGCGCAACATCGTGGCAGCGGATGCGGCACATTATTTTCCCGCTCGTTATGCCCGCAGTTACCATTAGTTTGTTCCTTGCCTTATCCTGGTCGTTCAAAGCTTTCGACGTCATCTTGTCGCTGACGAAGGGCGGACCGTTCAACTCGACCGAATCCGTTGCGCTTAACATTTATACGGAAGCGTTCCAAAACAATCGTTATGGCCTGGGGACGGCAAAAGCGTTCATCTTCTTCCTCATTGTAGCAGCCATCACAACGCTTCAAGTATGGCTGACGAAAAAACGGGAGGTGCAGGCATAATGAAGTCCCGTACTTACAATGCCAGATCGTTCACGATGGAAATTGGAGCTGTCTTGCTTGCGCTGCTGTTCCTCGTGCCGTTCTACTTTTTAATCGCCAATTCGTTTAAGTCGTTTGCAGATATCTTGATGGATTCCGCCGCGCTGCCAAAAGCGCTTCGTTGGCAGAACTACGAGAAAGCATTCGAAATTATGAACTATACAAAAGCGTTCCGCAATTCCTTCATCATTACGGTGACGAGTGTTGTAGGGCTCGCGGTGTTCGGCTCAATGGCGGCATATCGCATGGTACGCAAGCCGAACTGGTATAACAACTTGTTATTTACAATGTTTGTGGCTGCGATGGTCATCCCGTTCCAATCGATCATGATTCCGCTGATGAAGGTTGGCAACTGGTTCCATCTGATCAATAGCGTTCCAGGCATTTGGCTATGCTATCTTGGCTTCGGATCGTCGTTGACGATCTTCCTCTACCACGGCTTCGTGAAGTCGATTCCTGTCGAGGTTGAAGAAGCCGCAGTCGTTGATGGCTGCTCGCCATATGGCGTATTCTGGCGGATCGTGTTCCCGCTGCTTAAGCCGATGACGGTTACCATCATTATTTTGAACAGCTTGTGGATCTGGAACGACTTTTTGCTGCCGCAGCTGATGCTCGGCCCAGAACTTCGTACCATCCCGCTGTCGACCTACTCGTTCTTCGGCCAATATACGAAGCAATGGGATCTCGCGCTTGCCGCACTCGTTATGGGCGTACTGCCAATTGTCGTTTTCTTCTTGTTCTTGCAGAAGCACATTATCGAGGGCATTACGGCAGGTTCGGTCAAAGGGTAAAACGGCTAGGTCAACAATCTCCACCTTTTTGTTCAATGTGGTCGGTGTGAGCGGTTTCATCGATCCGGTATACTGAAGTTGTTCAGGAAAGACACTGTGTGACCAAGAAAAGGGAGGTTTTACAGATGAAAAAGACATTGTTGATCGTAATGACTTTCGTACTGATGGCTACGCTTGCTGCGTGCGGCGGTTCGAAAAAAGAAGACACGGGTACAGACAAAAACAATGCATCTACTGACAACAAGACGACTACAGAAGAAAAATCCGATGAACCTGTAACGATCAAAATGTTCCAGTTCAAGGTTGAAATTGCAGAAGCGCTCAATAAGCTGACAGAGGAGTACAAAAAAGTTCATCCAAACGTGACGATTAAAGTCGAAACGGTCGGCGGCGGTGCTGACTACGGCGCTGCACTGAAAGCGAAATTCGCTTCAGGCGATGAGCCAGACATTTTCAACAACGGCGGCTTCAATGAAAGAGAAACGTGGATGAACCGTCTGGAAGACCTGTCCGACCAACCATGGGTAGCTGACGCAATTGACGTTGCGAAAGAGCCAATGACGAAGGACGGCAAAATTTACGGCATGCCAGTGAACCTTGAAGGTTATGGCTTCGTATACAACAAAGACCTGTTCGCTAAAGCAGGCATCACGACGCTGCCTAAAACGATCACGGAACTGAAAGATGCAGCTGAGAAGCTGAAAGCAGCTGGCATTACGCCTTTCGCTAACGGCTACCAAGAATGGTGGATCCTCGGCATTCACAACTTCAACGTAGGCGTAGCTAACCAAGACGACCCGAATGCATTCGTACAAGCAATGAACGCTGGCACGGGCACGACGAAAAACAACCCAGTACTGGATCAATGGGCAAACCTGCTTGACCTGACGCTGCAATATGGCAACGAGAACCCATTGACGACGGACTACAACACGCAAGTAACGACGTTCGCTAGCGGCCAAGCTGCTATGATGCAACAAGGCAACTGGACGCAAGTTCAAATCGACGGCATCAATCCGGACCTGAACCTGGGCTTGCTGCCAATGCCAATCAACGACGACGCTGCTAAAAACGACAACCTGTATGTTGGCGTACCAAACAACTGGGCTGTTAACAAAAACTCCAAAGTTAAAGCTGAAGCCAAAGAATTCCTGAACTGGCTCGTAACTTCCGATATCGGCAAACAATACACGGTTGAGCAATTCAAGTTCATCCCTGCGTTCAAATCGATCGAAGTTAAAGACCCTGCTATTCTCGGCGACATCGCGAACGACGTAATCGCGTACAGCAAAGAAGGCAAAACGAAGAGCTGGAACTGGTTCAAATATCCAGAAGGCGTACAACAAGAACTGGGCGCTGCAATTCAAGCGTACATCGCGAAGAAACTGGATCGTCCTGCCCTGTTCGACGTAATCGATACGAAATGGAAAGGCCTTGCTAAGAAATAAGCAAGCCTGCCATGAAAGCTCCGCTCCGGCATTATGCTGGAGCGGAGCTTTTTGCGTTGAGCCGTGAGTTAAGAATCGCATGAATAACGGGAGAAGACGCTAGGCGATGCGATGGCGTATAATGAGGCAAGAGCTCAAGCAAGCGGCGATTTAGCATCCGGACGGGCTAGGGAATGGCAATGTTCAAGTTCATGAGGAGGTTCAGGCAATGGAGTATCGGTTCTCAACATTAATTGAGCAAGTCAAATCATCCGTGACGCGCGACATTTTGAAACTAACGCAGGGAAAAGGCAAATCCATTATTTCGTTCGCTGGCGGCATGCCTGCTGAGGAACTGTTTCCGCTGGACGCGATACGCGACGCCGGAGCAAGCGTGTTCGCGCGCGGGCGAGGCACGCTGCAGTATGGGCTGACCGAAGGCTACACGCCGCTCAGGGAACAGCTGGCTGCGCGAATGACGGCTAGCGGGATGCCGACAGAGGCTGAACGCATCCTGCTAACGACAGGCTCACAGCAAGCGATCGAGCTCGCGTCCCGCGTCCTAACGGAGCCAGGGGACGTCGTGCTGGTAGAAAACCCGACGTATCTGGCGGGGCTTCAAATTTTCAGCATGCAGGGCTTGCGTGTCGTTTCCGTCCCGAGCGATGATGATGGGATGCTGCTCGAAGAAGCAGAGGAGCTAGTGAAGCGGCATAAGCCACGCCTCGTATACGTCGTGCCGACGTTCGGCAATCCGACCGGGCGCGTATGGAGCCAAGAACGGCGCGAAGGGCTGCTAGCCTTGTGCCAACGATATGGGATTCCCATTATAGAGGATGATCCCTATGGGGAGATAAAGTTCGACCCTACAGCAAGCTATCCTTCGATTTATGCGATGGCGGGTGCGGAAGGCGGCGTGCTGTATACAAGCTCGTTCTCCAAAATCGTCGCCCCAGCGCTCCGCGCCGGTTGGGCGGCGGGCGATGGACCGCTCATCGCGATGATGGCGAAGGCGAAGCAGTCTGCCGATCTGCATTCGAGCTCGCTTGACCAGCAGCTGCTCAGCGAGTTGCTGCAACAGTTTGACCTGGAAGAACACATTCGCGGCGTCGCCGCTGCGTACTTCGACCGGATGAACGAGATGCAGGAGCTGTTGCGCGCTTACTGCCCTGTTGGCGTAACGTGGAATGCGCCGGAAGGCGGGATGTTCTTGTGGCTGACGTTGCCAGAGGGGCTTGATGCCGAAGCGCTGCTTCGTGTTGCTATTGCCAAAGGCGTGGCCTTCGTGCCAGGCGTAGCGTTCTATGCGGAGGAGCCGGAGCGCAATACGGCGCGGTTAAGCTTTACCTTGAATACAGGGGAGCGGATGGCGCAAGGGATTCGGCTGTTTGCGGAAGCAATAGGGGAGTTTACGGCGCGAAGCTAACCGGCTATAGAGTGTTGCATGTACATGACAGGGGTGTCCCAAAAGCCGCGGCGGCTGAAGGACACCCCTGTTTTTGCTGCGTGCTGTAGCCTGCCCATTGCATTCGTGCAATGAAGTGAACTCAAGCGCGGAGATGGGGACTTATTGCCTGTCCCATCCGGCCACGATATCGTTATGCTCGGCGAGAGCTGCCTCGCCCGCGGCAGTGAGCCGGTAAATGCCACGTTCGGCGCGTTCGAACCAGCCGTAATAGTTGATGCGCAGCATGTCGCCAGCTTTGCTGTTCGCGGTAAGCCGGGCAAGCGAGGCTGGCGAAGCAGGCCCTTGGCGCAGCGAGTTGGCGAGGCGGAGGCACTTCTCCCGGTATGCGGTCATCCGCTTCACCTTCGTCGTGCCGCCGACGTTGTAATCGCCTGAGCGTTCACGGAACTCGCGTACGAGCCGGTCATGCTTCTTCGCGCGGTAGCGGGCGCGAGGCGGATCGCCGGGCTCGCACAGCAGCTCGACGAGCGCCGGTTTTGTTTTGAACAGCGTCACCGTCATTAATCCGAGCCCGAGCATGCGGCACAGCTCCGTAATCTCGCCGAACCGCTGGTTGACAGCGCCGCTTTTCTTGCGATTGCGTTCCACGGCAAGCATGACGCGGTTATTTATTCGCAGCCGCTCGACCCCTTGAAGCAGGAGGGCGAGATTGAAAGTTCGTTTTAATTCGACAATGAGCATTTCTTCTTCTTCGGCTGAATGATCCCCTGTGTGTTGGCGGATAGCGACGAGATCGCAATGCAGCACTTCGCCTTTTACCTCGTATCCTTGTGCTTCAAAATAACGCTTCACCGGTTCATACAGCTCGGCTTCTTCCTTCACGGCCACCCCGGTTTTCCTCCCCATTATGTATCGGCGGCAACAGGCGCAGGCCGCCGAACGTTCATTCGTATAGTTGTGTTTCATTATAGGAGAACCAGTGCGGCGTGTCGAGCGCTAGCGAATAGTCGTCTTAAAAAAGTGGTCAATTTCCTGCTCGGCTACGCATAGGAATGTAATACTTCAACATCGCAACTAGGCATGGCGGGCGGAAGCAGAGAAATCCCAAGGCGGAGAGCAGGGATAAGGCAGATCGCGAGTGATGGGAGGAGGCAAGGCATGGATATATTCAAACGGTTATCAGAGTATCGCACAGAGAGTGATAAGCTTGCCTGGACAGGATCGTTCAAGGATTACATTGAATTGTTGAGGCGGGATGCGACCCCTGCCATGACGGCGCATGCACGCGTGTACGATATGATTGAATCGTACGGCGTCGAAGAGGCAGGTGGCAATAAGCGGTATCGTTTCTTCGAACAAGAGATATTCGGCCTCGATCGTGCGATCGAGAAGCTGGTAGAGGAGTATTTCCATTCAGCGGCAAGGCGTCTGGATGTTCGCAAAAGAATTTTGTTGTTGATGGGGCCAGTCAGCGGAGGCAAATCGACCATAGTTACGATGCTTAAGCGCGGGCTCGAGCAGTTCTCGCGCCAGCAGCGGGGAGCTGTCTATGCGATTAAAGGCTGCCCGATGCATGAGGACCCTCTTCATCTAATTCCTAATGAGCTGCGCCCTGAGGTGGAGCGGGAGCTTAGTGTCCGTATTGAAGGCAGCCTATGCCCGTCCTGCCAAATGCGGTTGAAAACTGAGTTCAATAATGATATTGAGAATGTGCTCGTAGAGCGCGTTATCATCTCAGAGGAAAACCGGATTGGCATCGGCACATTCAGCCCTTCTGATCCGAAGTCCCAGGATATCGCTGATTTGACGGGCAGCATCGACTTCTCGACGATTACGGAGTTCGGTTCCGAATCCGATCCACGCGCTTATCGTTTCGATGGCGAGCTGAATAAAGCAAATCGCGGGCTCATGGAGTTCCAAGAGATGCTCAAGTGTGATGAGAAGTTTCTATGGAACTTGCTCTCGCTGACGCAGGAGGGCAATTTCAAGGCCGGAAGGTTCGCATTAATTAGTGCTGACGAGTTAATAATTGCACATACGAATGAATCGGAGTACAAGGCGTTCATCAGCAACAAGAAAAATGAAGCGCTTCAATCGCGGATGATCGTCATGCCGATCCCTTACAATCTGCGCGTTTCCGATGAAGAGAAAATTTATGAGAAGCTTATTGCGCAGAGCGACATGAAGCATATTCATATCGCACCGCATGCTTTGCGGGCAGCAGCGATCTTCTCCATACTTACCCGCCTGAAAGAGACGAAGAAGCAAGGCATTGACCTGGTGAAGAAAATGCGGATGTACGATGGCGAAGAGGTTGAAGGCTTCAAAGAAGCTGATTTGAAGGAGATGCAGACCGAGTTCATCGAGGAAGGCATGTCCGGCATTGACCCTCGTTACGTCATCAACCGCATATCCAGTGCGCTGATCAAGCAGGATTTGCAATGCATCAACGCGCTTGATGTGCTCCGCGCCCTGAAGGATGGCCTTGACCAGCATCCGTCGATTACGAAGGACGAGAGGGAGAAGTATCTTAACTTCATCTCTATCGCCCGCAAGGAGTACGACACGCTGGCCAAGAAGGAAATTCAGAAGGCGTTCGTGTACTCGTTCGAAGAGTCCGCGCGGACGTTGTTCGAGAACTATCTCGACAACATTGAAGCCTATTGCAACTGGGCGAAAATTAAAGATCCGCTCACAGGCGAGGAGATGGATCCAGACGAGCGGCTGATGCGTTCCATCGAGGAGCAGATCGGCGTCTCCGAGAATGCGAAGAAAGCGTTCCGCGAAGAGATTCTCATCCGCATCTCTTCGTACTCACGCAAGGGCAAGAAATTCGATTATTCGAGCCACGAGCGGCTGCGCGAAGCAGTAGAGAAAAAGCTGTTCGCCGATTTGAAAGATATCGTGAAAATTACAACCTCGACGAAGACGCCAGATGAGATCCAGCTCAAGCGGATTAACGAGGTAACCAAACGGTTGATGGATGAGCACGGCTATTGCCCAGTATGCTCCAATGAGCTGCTGCGTTATGTCGGAAGCTTGCTGAACCGGTAAAACATTAAGGGTGGCGAGGCATTAAGCAAATCGGCTCGTGCAGCCGAGCGCAGCATGCGATGATTGGGCATCGATGCGGGAGAGGCGGCAACTGCAAACCTTCGGGTATGCGGCTGCCGTCTTTTTTTACAGGCAAACACTAGATGCAGCAGGCTGGCAAGCTGTTGCTAAGGTGGGTGGGCGGCGTGATGAAAAGTGGGTGGTGCGATACTAGGCAGACGAGCGAAAAAAAAGTAGACGGAGTGATGGCATGCAGGCCGATGCGCTTGTAATCGATGATCGTCGATTGCCGAGTATATTAGGGCGCAGTGGCGGTTGCTGTAAAGGACACCACAGCCGTTATATGCTGGATTTTTGCACATATTTAATTGTAACGGACCGAGCAGCCTTTATTTGCACCCAACGAGCTCAATCGGGCGGCAAAATTGAGCAATAAAGGCTCCTGGGTCCGTTACGTTTTGGGAGGGTGCGATTTAGGCGGAATAACGCCCTCTGAGTCCGTTAGCGTAATGGTGGAGAAACGAATTGTGCATGGACACGCTGCCCACGTTAGCTCGCAGTTCTCACTGGAGTGATTAAAAAGAGGGCAGAAGAAGGGTCGCCCGCTGGCAGTAATACAATAGGGCTGTCTTTGCTTGCAAATTGTAATTTCGCATAGGGATCATCCAGGCATCGGAGCATGTCAATAAAGTACTTGCTGTTCAGTGATATCATGAAATTCTCGCCGTGCATGCTAGTTAAGGCAATTTCATCGTACGTTTCCCCGACTTCTGTCGTCTGGGATGACAATTGTAATGTAGTGGCCGTAGCCACAAGCTTGATTATGCTGCCTTTTGCTAAAATAGATGCTCGTTCAACTGCATGCAATAAACGGGAAGTTTCAACGATTAATTCAGAATGATACGATTTTGGGATGACATGGTGAATAGAAGGGAAGGTTCCATCGATGAGTACAGATTGAATAAGAAGATGATTTGTTTTGAACGTTATGCGTGTTGTGTCCACTTCAATTTCCGTCGTTTGATCGTTATCTTCCAGCATCCGCGCAATCTCGTATAGGTTTTTCCATGGAATAATAACTTTCGCGTCCAAGCTTCCTTTCGTTTCATTCCGTATTATTCGCATTGCAAGCCGTACACCATCGGTAGCTACTAGGTTAAGGGAATCATTACGATGTTCAAAAGAGACGCCAGTTAGTACGGGTCTAGCCTCAGATGTTGAAGCAGCGGCCGCCACTTGTTTGATAGATGACTTTAATAATGCATTATTTATTCGAATTTTTACGGCAGGGCAATGGTGATTTTCCTTGTGCCAATATAATGGGAATTCAGCGGCGTCTATTCCACAAAGCCGAAACCGGGAAAGGCCTGATGCAATAGCTAATGCTGGTCCCTCTATAATTTCGAGCACAATGGCTTCCTCATCCAACTTACGTATAATTTCATAAAAATAACGTGCAGGGACTACGATGCTGCCAGCCCTTATGACATGCAATGCTCTAGTTATTTGAGGAATGCTATATTGAACCATCATGCTTGTATTGCTTGATGTAAACATTATTGCATGTTCAAAAGCCTGAATATGTATGCCTGACAGGATAGGGATCGGACAATTCGATGGAATAGCTTTTAGCACATGTTGCATTGCGGCGAGAAGCGATTCTTTTGATAAATGAACTAGCAATGCAGTCACCTCATCTCACGAAATATGCTTAGGAGTAATACGAATCGATGATCGTGCGTAATGCTTCTGATCGGGATTGTTTATGCTCGTTACAATGGTTTTCAATATGGTCCCAAATCTCGGCTGATAACGTTAAGGACACTTTTTTCGTGATGCCTATTTTTTTTCTGCCAGCTCCCTCGCGTAACCCGCCTTTTGTGAACATAAATCCTAATTGGCCGTCTTTATTTGAGAGTCCTACTTTAATTTCCTTATCGGTCAATTTAACTCCACTCTTTCTTTGAATTTGGTTACCAAAATCATTTTCGTTGATTTCATTTTATCATATCGCTGAGGCAAGCACAAATTGGCTATAATCGCCCATCATGCTTCGTATTAGCCGGCATCTCTGAAATGCTGAAGCACGCGCCTGATCTTCACTACAAGCAATTATCAGAAGGAAATGGCCGAATGAACGCGACGGGTATCGCATTTCATTTGTTTATTAAAAAAAACTATAAAGTTAATATCATTTATCTATTTCACCTATCGTTCACTCGCATGGTATAACTGTATCAAGAAAACGAGCTTACAATATCAGGATGGGGACGTGGTTAGGATGATGAACGAGCAACGCGCACAAACACAAGAGCAGCATGCAGGCAATGAGACGAAGGTGTGGCAGTCCGAGAGTTATGACTATCAGATGGCGTTCGTATCAGCCTATGGGGCGCCGCTGGTCGAACTGCTGAACATTCAGCCGGGAGAAACAGTCATCGATTGGGGCTGCGGCACAGGTGACCTGGCAGCGTCGATTGCGGAAAAAGGGGCCATCGTTTTCGGAATCGATGCTTCTGTTGACATGATCGAAAGCGCACGGGTTAAGCATCCATCCATCGACTTTGCTGTAGCAGATGGCCAGCGCTATCGTTCGGAGCAGCCGGCAGATGCGATATTCAGCAATGCGGCACTGCATTGGATGACAGATGCTGCAGGCACGGCGGCGAGCATCGCAGCGTCGCTGAAGCCAGGCGGGCGATTCGTCGCAGAGTTCGGCGGAAGCGGGAACGTAAAAGCAGTGACCGATGCGCTGCAATCTGCATTCGAGACGCTGAAGCCTGCGAAGCCATTCCGGCATCCTTGGTATTTCCCGACGATTGGCGAGTACGCTTCGCTGCTGCAGGAAGCAGGTTTTGAGGTGAACACGGCGATGCTGTACGATCGCCCAACGCCGCAAGTTGGCGGGGATAATGGCATTCGCGGTTGGCTGGCGACCTTCGCGGACGGCATTATGGAAGGGATCGAGGAAGAGCAGGCGGCTGCGATTATCGCGCTGACGGAAGAGCGCCTGCGCCCAATGCTGTATCATGACGGGCAATGGAACGTCGATTACAGAAGGCTGCGTGTAACGGCGACGAAGCGTTAAGCGAGTAATGTTTTGATTGATTTGTTCATTTTCATTCACAAATATGGGTTGAAAGTAAAATATTTCTAACGGTATACTCATTCCAATTCATAGCATAAACGCAAGGATTGGGAGCATTAAGGAATAACTATTGCCAAGAGAGCTGTCGGCAGGTGCAAGAGGAGATGGACAAAGTAATCGATTATTACTCCCAGTTTGACGAATGGGGGAGGCTGGATAGGGAGCCGCTTGAGTTTACGATTAATCTTCATTTTATAAAACAGTATCTGGAGGCAGCTAGCGCTAGCCAAGTGCTGGATAACGGCGCAGGGCCGGGCAAATATGCAATTGCGCTCGCGAAGCTGGGCTATAACGTAACGTTGTCTGATTTGACGCCTATGTTAGTGGAGATCGCTAAGCAGAAAGCGGCTGAACAACAAGTGCTCGATCAATTTAACGGTTTTCATGTCATGAATGCAACCTGTTTAGAAGGAATTCATGATGAAACATACGATGCTGCCCTCATGCTCGGTCCACTGTACCATCTTCAAAAAGAAGAGGAGCGAACAGCGGCTGTAAGGGAGCTGCATCGCGTAACGAAGCAGAACGGCCTCGTTTTCGTTGCCTGCCAGAGCCGAATGAGAATGGCGATTACTTCCCTGTCGCATCCGCAGGCTTGGAAGCCGAATGATAGCTTGGCTGCGATCCGGGCGTTCTTCGAAACGGGAGTGTTCAATCATCAGGATCAAGGCCGATTTACGGGCGCTTATTATTTTCATGCCGATGAAGTGAAGCCTTTCATGGAACGGAATGGATTTGAGACGATTGATTTAATTGGTTCCTCCAGTATTGGCTCATTGCTTTCGAATGAACAACAGCAGTATTGGATCGATCGGGGCGAGTATGATGAAATGATTCAATTTCTGATCTCCGTAGCGAATGATCCGTCCGTATTGGGTGCTTCTTCGCACTTGCTGTATATCGGCAAAAGAGTGTAAACCTTCTCTGCTAACGTTGACTTGTACCGCTAACATGGGCACAATAAGGTCAACTTCTGCAGAAAAGTGGATCAGCATGTTTCGCAACTGGAAGGAAACTCGTCGGGCGGCATGTTGGGCAGGGCAATCCCAATGGATATTGTTCGTGCCGCTGGCTTACTTATTTATTGTTCAGCTAGACATGGGCAGCATCGGCGCTTGGTTGGCGTTGTATGCCTACTTGACCGTATTTGGCTTAGCCGTCATGATCCGCTTTTACCGTACGGATTGGAGTGCGGTCCGAGTTCGCGAAGCGCATGGAGCCTTATAGCAATTGTCCAAGAAATAGAACTGATTTATTTTCGTTCGGTAAGCATATTTGCCCGCGTACCCACATATAATCCAGTAAGGCGTTCTTTTTGCAAAATATTGATCCTGTTGGACGACCCCGGAACAAAGGAATTAGCGGTCGTAACGACGAATGGATAAATATAGAATGCGGCTGGATATTCAAAAGGCAGGGTCCCATTAGTGGATCCTGCCTTCATGTTACTCGAATGTAACATGTATGTTATTAAAGTTGACATAGATAACTTGTTTATAGTAGGATTTAGTTAATTAATCTAACAAATTGCGGCTAAAATGTAACATTCGTGGCATTGGCTTAGCGAAAACGCAATTGGCACGATTGGGCAGGTTGCTGCAGCACCTTGGAGGAGGCGGTTGGCATGTCGACGGCCAGACAGTCGCAGACTCATTATTATGATTCGCAATCGTTCTACGACGAAATGTTTGACAAAGACCTTGCCGTTCGTCCGCATTACGAATCAGTCCATCGGCTATTCTCTCGCATGAAGCCGGCGGAGCAAGCTGCAAGGCAGCAAGCGTTGAACCAGCGAATGCTCGAAGAAGGCATTACTTTTACCCTTTACAGTCCCAACCAACCAGAACCCCTTGAACGTACCATTCCTTTCGACTACATCCCGCGTGTCATCCCAAAGCATGAATGGGAAGCCATCGACCGCGGACTCCGCCAGCGCGTCCAAGCGCTGAACGCTTTTATCCATGACATTTACCATGAGCAGCATATTGTGAAAGACGGGGTTATTCCGCGCCGCATGATCGTTTCTAATACTTATTTTCGTCCCGAAATGATTGGGGTCGACGTGCCGGGAGGCGTATATATTACGGCCTCAGGAATAGATCTCATACGAGACGAGAAAGGCAAATATTATGTATTAGAGGACAACTTGCGTTCGCCGTCCGGCTTCTCTTATTTGTATAAAGGGCGGACGATGATGAGCGAGCTGTTCCATGATTTATATTTATCATGCTCGGTGCAGGACATTGAACGCAGCTTGAACGTGTTTCTAAGCGCGCTACGGTCCCTGTCGCCAACGGGCAAACGTGATCCGGTTATTGCGCTGCTCAGCCCAGGCTCTTACAACTCGGCTTATTTTGAGCATACGTTTCTTGCGCAGCAGATGGGCCTCCACCTCGTCGAGGGGCGGGATCTGGTGTACAAGGACCACAAAATTTATGTGCGCACCTTAAGCGGGCTTCGCCAAGTCGATGTTATCTATCGCCGGCTTGATGATGATTATCTCGACCCGCTCGCATTTAATCCGAATTCCATGCTCGGGGTGCCGGGGCTTATGAATGCGTATCGCGCAGGCAATGTGGCGATTGCCAATGCGCCGGGTACAGGCGTTGCCGATGACAAAGCGGTATACGCGTACGTGCCAGATATGATCCGGTATTACCTTGGCGAGGAGCCGATTCTAAGCAATGTTCCTACTTACATTTTGTCGCGCAAGGAAGATCGTGAGTTTGCGCTTGCTCACCTGGATCAGCTGGTTGTGAAGGAAACATCGCTCTCGGGCGGATATGGCATGCTGATTGGCCCGACGGCATCAGCCAAGGAAATTGCGGCTTTCGCAGATGCGATTCGCAAAGCGCCGGAACGGTATGTGGCCCAGACGACGATGTTGCTGTCCCGTGCGCCGGTCATGCTCGATGGGGCGATGGCGCCTCGCCATATCGATCTTCGTGCTTTTGTGCTCAAGGGAACGGATTCCCATGTCATACCTGGCGGACTGACGCGTGTAGCGCTGAATGAAGGCTCATTGGTTGTCAATTCCTCGCAAGGCGGCGGTGTGAAGGATACATGGGTATTGAATCGATAAGGTAGAGACAAGCGGATTCAAGGGAAACGGATGGAGGGATTGCTGTGTTGAACCGGAATGCTGAAGCGCTGTTTTGGATTGGCCGTTATATGGAGCGTGCGGAAAACCATGCGAGGCTAATCGATGTGCATTACCATTTGCAGCAAGACGAACTTCGCGCAAGCGATAACGACCAATCGGTAGAAACGATGTGCAAATGGGCGCGTATCGTCGATGCGCTAGGCAGCAGGCAAGCGTTCGAGCAGCAGTACGACTCGTATGATGAGGAAGAAGTGCTCATGTATGTCACGCTTGACCGTGATAATCCGAATTCGCTGGTGTCCTGCGTAAATCACGCCAGAAACAACCTTCGCACGCTGCGAGAGAAGGTGCCCAGTGAGCTGTGGGACACGATTAATGGTTTCTACCTGTGGCTGAGGGAGAAGCAGCCGCAAGATTTGACGAATGAATCGCCGCATCAGTTTTTCGGGCAGACGAAGGATTGGACGGCGTTGTTCCAAGGGTATAGCCAATCGGTGATGCCCCGGGAGAATGAGTGGCATTTCATCGAGTGCGGTCGGTATTTGGAACGCGCAGAAAATACGCTTCGCATTATGCAGGCGGTAGAGCATGCAGTTGCCGGTGATGGCTGGAATAGCGCAGCAGCCTATCCGTATCTTCATGCCGTGTTGAAGTCGGTTAGCGGCTATCAATCGTTCCGGCGGTATTATATGGATAGCGTCGCAGTGGAGGCGATTGTAGAGTTCGTCGTACTGAATCCTTCGTTCCCGAGATCGGTTCATTTTGCATTGCACGAGTTGGTCGATCATATGCGCGCCATTGATTTGCAGGATCAGCAGCTGCGAGCTTCGCATGAACGGATCGTTCGCCAAGTGGGCAAAGTGATTGCGGACATCGCTTGCTTGGAGCGGGAGGATTTGGTGCTCGATCGCGAAGGGCGCATTACGAACCACTTGCTTGATGCTTGCGAATCGCTGGGCACGACGTTTGCCAAAACGTTTTTCCGGATGGGGGAAGCCAGCGCATGAAGCTCTATATCTCACACTTAACGCAGTATAGCTATGCAGAACCGGTCACGGACAGCGTGAATGAAATTCGGCTGACGCCAAGCACGAATGAACGGCAATCGTGTTATAACCATTCGATCTCGATCGAGCCGAACGCTTCATTATTTACGTACGAGGATAGCTTCGGCAACCGGGTACATTCTTTCTCCGTGAACGCGCCTCATACAAAGCTGATGATTAAGACGAACATGACGGTCGTGACGACGGAGTCATTTAGCAAGGAAGAAAGCGTCCATAAGCAGCAGCTTAAGCCGGTAGATGCATGGGCGAAGCTTCATTCTGACGAATCGATTGATCGGTTCATCGAGTTTTTGTTGCCGACGGAATATACGGAAGTGACGCCTGAAATTGTTAGCTTCATGGAAAATGTGCCGGTCGTCGGCGCGCTTCATGAGGCGGCAATAGCGGCGGAGGGCAGTGTGGCTATTAACGTAACGCCAGCCATCGGTGTATATGATTGGCTAGCGGCGTTGTCGAAGCATATCCGAACGGCGTTCATCTATGATCCACAAGCGACCGACGTTCACACGAAAGCTTCTGAGATGATCGCTAAGCGGCGCGGCGTCTGCCAAGATTTTGCCCATCTGATGGTGGCGGTGTGCCGGGCTCGCGGCGTGCCTGCACGCTATGTGAGTGGCTATCATTTTGTCGGCGACCTGCAGGGCGGAAGCGCCGACTTCGAGCAGGCGTCCCACGCTTGGGTTGAAGCGTATGTGCCCAAGCTCGGCTGGTGCGGCTTCGACCCGACGAACGAATCGCCGATTGGCGAGCGGTATGTCAAGCTGGGGCACGGCCGGGACTACAAGGACATCGTGCCTGTGAAGGGCATTTACCATGGCACGGGCAAGCAGAGCTTGCAAGTGACGGTGGATGTGCGGAAGGTTGAGGAGTAGGTGTTGTGCGTGGATGGACGGAACGTATTGACGCGCAGCGTGTAGCGAGGGTTTGGTGGGCAGCTGAACAGAGCTACGTGCAGCCAGGGGCTGATGCGCAGATGAACAGAGTATGTGCAGCGTGGGGCTGATGCGCATGTTGGTAATTAAGCGATAGCCGTGGGCGGGAGTAACCGTCTGCGGTTGTTTTTTTTGTTTGTTGTGATGTAGTGATGTAGCGATGGCGAGCAGGTAAGAGTGTGGTGTTGCGCTCATTGTATTCTGTACAATGGCAATGAGAGTTGGTTACGCTAATGTTGGTGTCATTGCAGAACGTACAATGGGATGTGCGGGGAAAGTCCAATTAGGCTCGTAAAGTAACGTTTATACAGCTTCCCATTGTACAAACTGCAATGAGAAAGTCCCAGGCCAGCAGAATGCTCGCATCTCATTGTACAAACTGCAATGGGGGCACATCGCGAAGCCATACCCGTGGGCGGGAGTATCCGTCTGCGATTATTTTGTGCCAAAAAGGTATGCCAAATCGCATAGGGGATTATCTTTTTGTGATCAAGCCGGCAAATTAGCTGGGGTCGAAAGGCAGAAGCAACTCGATTGTCACAAAATCGTTACCGGTGTAGCCCTTACGAGTTATGTTAATCTTCTTGATATGCGCTAATATTAGGGGGAAGCAGCTTGGAGGGAGTTTTGAACGATGAACAAGAACAGGAATTGGTTAGTTAGTCGGATTGATGTTGCCAAACGTACGCGGATTTTATCGTTCATTTTGATATCGATGCTGACTTTGGTTATGCTCTCGGCGTGCTCGGCGAAAGCTGACGAGTCGGAGGTGGATCCCAAAGACGTGGCCGTTGATTTCTCGACAGCGCCGCAAGTGGTGCATACGGGGGAGGCAACAACGCTGATTGCAGACGTAAAAGGTTTGAAGACGCTGGACGGCGCATCGTTGGCGTTCGATATACGCAAGGCGAATTGGAAAGGCCTGCCGGAAGTTATCAATGCGGAGCTGGCAGACGGGAAGTATATGATAAAGAAGACATTTGAGGAAAAAGGTGAGTTTTTCATCTATATCCACCTGTATCAAGGCGAGCTGCACATTACGAAGAAGAAGCAGCTGGTGGTGGAATAGCGGTAAGGTTTGTAGTTGGGAGGAGAGGCATGCTGAAGCGAGCAATCGCGGGGCATGCCTTTTTTAATGGCTAGTATTGGTTTAGCATCTTTTGTAAAATATAGTTGATCATTTTTAAAAACTAATGATATCAGAACTGAAGGCGGCTAGAAACGATGACGATCGATGAAGTTATTTATAGTTATTATGAAGCAATGCTTAAAGGAAAGATGGAGGAATCCCAGCAATTTCTCGATTGGAACTCGAAAGAGGGAAGTGTAATTGACTATTTCGCAAACTTAGGGAAACTTCGCAAAAAGTATCAAGTTGTATCTGTAGAGGATTTGGAAATCGCTATTCTTAGCGAAACCGATGGAATAAGCAAGGTGGATGTGGCTATCATTTATTTGGATAATAATGGAGATAAGCGTATTGAAGGTAATGAAGTAATGCTGAAATTGAATGCTCAAAACAGTTGGAGAATTACGTCTATTAAGGGAAATATAGAACGGGAGTAGGGCGCGGAATGACAACGATCGGACTAATTAGGCACGGGATAACGGAGTGGAATGTTCTGGGGAAGACGCAAGGCATAACGGACATCCCGCTTAACGACGAAGGCAGAAAACAAGCAAACGCAATCGCCCGCAGGCTTGCAGGTGAAGAGTGGGACGCCGTTTACTCCAGCGATTTAACAAGAGCTAAGCAGACGGCTGAAACGGTGCGCAGTGCACTAGTAGGAATCACGGCGTTGATCACGGATGAGCGTTTAAGGGAAATTAATTGCGGACAAATTGAAGGCACTACGGAAGATGAGCGAGTTGCAAGATGGGGGAACAATTGGCGTGACCAGGAGCTTGGCATGGAGGGTTATGAGGAGGCGGCTAAACGTGGAGTAGCATTTATCGAGGAACTGGCGATGAAGCACAGAAACCAAAACATACTAGTCGTTAGCCATGGGGCATTGATTGGCTTATCGCTCCAGCGGCTGTTTCCACACCTATTCACTAATACGTACATCGATAATACTTCCTTAACGATCGTTGCCAAGCCGCAAGAAGCATGGGAATGCCGATTATACAACTGCACCAAGCATCTCTAGCATTTTAATCGAGCGAGGAGCGGGATATATGGGGAGCATAACGAAGAGGTATGAGGGGAACAGGGAATGGCTGGCGGCAAAGTTTGAAGAGATTCGTAAGCGCATACTTAAAGCTCTGGAACAGCTCGATGATGAACAGGTGAATTGGCGCCCTAATGATGCAAGCCATAGCATTTCAACATTAATAAAACATATAGAAGGCAACATTCTAGAGAGAATTGCGAAGGGAATTCTTCATCATGACCTATCCTGGGAACTATTCGAGTTTCGAGAGCAGAAGGGGGCTGTCGTAATTTCGTTGTGAATGCAAAACATGGGCAAAATGTTACCTTTACTTTGTACAAACTGCAACGGGTGCGCGCGTGGGGGCGGTGTTTAGCGCTGTTTTGTGATGTTTCATCGCATCGGCCATACGCGTAGCCTATAGGAGACCATAAGTAAAAGTTATAACAAAACCGATGGTTTTTCCTGTATCATTAAAGCATATATATATATGCTACGTGATTGAGGATGTGAACTTAATGTTAAAACAGTCGATATTGAATAAAAAAACCGGCATTATTACGTACGGCATGACGCCACCTAAAAATACGCACACACCAGAGAAAATTGAAGAAATTTCACAAAAGCAGATCGAGCGCCTCGCTGGCTTGGACATCGATGCGTTGATTCTGTACGACGTACAGGAAGAGGCTGACCGGATCGACGAGGAACGCCCGTTTCCTTACTTGCCGACGTTGGATCCAGAAATCTATAGCAAGCAATATCTTGCTTCGCTCGATATCCCGAAAATCATTTACCGCTGTGTAGGCAAATACTCGGAGGCGGAGCTTGCTGAATGGTTGAAAAAAGAAACCGAGCAACAGCGTTACACCGTATTCGTGGGTGCTTCTTCAAGCCAGCAGCAAGTGCAATTGCAGCTATCCGACGCATATCGGTTAAGCAAGCAGCATAACGATCAGATGACATTCGGCGGCGTTATTATTCCCGAGCGGCATATGAAGAAGAATGACGAGCACATTCGCGTCGTGGACAAGATGCAGCGCGGCTGCGATTTCTTTGTTTCGCAAGCGACGTACAATGTGGAGGCGTCCAAAAACTTTTTGTCCGACTACTATCACCATTGCCAGCAGCATGAGCTGGACATGGTTCCGATTTTATTCAATCTAGCGCCATGCGGCTCAACCAAAACGCTAGAGTTTATGAAGTGGCTCGGCATCAGCATTCCGAAGTGGCTGGAGAATGAACTGAAATTTTCATCAGATGTGTTGGACAAGTCCATTCAGCTGACGCAAAAGATTTTTGAAGAGTTGCTTGAGTTTGGCTTGGAAAAAGGAATCCCGGTTGGCTGCAGCATTGAGAGCGTTTCGACCCGCAAAGTCGAGATCGAAGCGTCTATTGAGATGGTGAAAGACATCAAGTCGATGCTTGACCGTAAACAATTGGTCGATGCCGTTAGGTAATAAGCAGTAGTTGGGGCGCACGCAAGCACTAGGTTTAGGCACATTCATCCTGGATGAATGTGCCTTTTTTTGTGCGGCGAACCAGTCCTAAGGCAGTGGGGCGATCGCTCGTCGGCGTCTTGGAATTCGATTACAAATAAATGGGCCGAAATTGGCCAGCGTTGGCAAGTTGCCCAGTAGACCTAAGCGAGGGCTGGGGAATGATCCTCCTCGAAGCCTAGAACGAACGGCACAAAATGGCTATCGCATTAATTAAATGGGCCCTCGGCTTTGTTTCTCTCACGATCCAATCCCTCCATCTTCCCCTACGCATTCGCGTAATGCTGGACTAGTTCAAATGCCCTCCCTAGAAAGCGAAACCTAGCATTCATGCGGGTTTCAGTTAACAAAATATTGTTATTAAGGTTTATGCTGGGCCGTTGATTTCTTCAAAACCTTTCGATACAATACGTATCACAGGCTTTTGTAGGAGGTAATTACTGGGTATAAAACGACATCCAAAATGTGAGCAGCAGAGAGGAGATATTTACAACAGACTAAGGTTTACTATGACATCTGGAATCGGCCGATCAACCTAGGCCTCGGCCAAGAGTACTGGGCGTATTAGGACTCCATCGGCAGTATGCAGGGGCAATGTGCTCATGTGAACGATTGCTGGGCACAGCTGTGTGGTACAGGCAACATCAATTAATCTATAGCCTGAGCGGGAGGGTATCGTTATGGAAAGCGTGAAGAAGCAAGCACAGCAGGGGGCCCAAGGCTTCGAGGGCATTATCGAAGAAATCCGGTTGCATGCATTAGGCAAAGCGGTATTGCACGAAATGATTGATGTTATCGTGACCCAAGGTGACCGAATTGCTTATACGGATGGCATTAAAAGCTTAACGGATGGCCAGAACGAGCTGTACAAGGCGGCTTTAAACGCACACTTAACTGCCGCATTGGAGCAAGAGGCGGTTGAGGAACCGGGACAAGCGACATTCCGTATCGGGATGAAGGCTTATGGCCGAATTATTTTTGAACAGATTAGCAGCGATGATATAAAGGTGAATGATATACATACGGATGATGTTGTGTTTGGGCATGTTCGCATCGCACAGCCGTTGGTTGACCAGGCAGCAGCCCGTACACGAGCGCTGCAAGAGAGCAAGAAGGAGCTCGAACAAGGGGCGATCGGCTACCTTCATCAGCTTAGCCAGACAGAACGGGATGAGCTGGTGACAGAAGTTTCTTTCATTTGCTATCACATGGCGCCAGTGCTGATGTATACGAATGACGACACGTTTACGAATTTCTATGACCACAATAACTTAATTCGAGTGATGGGCGGACCGTCGGCACAATATTTGTTTGATGACTTAGTAGGCAGGCCGATTCAAGAGTGGACGAATAATCAATTGCTGTATATCTATTCGCTGCACTTCTTGCTGAAATCTGGCCCACCTGCAAGGGGAGAGGAATTCAACGGCATTCAGCTCACGCCCTACACGCTTAAGCAATTTCTCGAAGATAAATATAAGCAGTACATGGTCTCGCTCTCCGAACCGCAATCCGAGCCGCTATCTCAGTTCGAAGCGCTATCGATTCCAGAGCAAGCGAAGGAGCTTGCGGCATGGCGAAATCGCCTGCTTGATAACATGCTGTTCTACCGCAAAGTAAATGGCTTGAATTTGTTGAAGAAAGAACTGCTGGTGCCACAGCATTCGATACCATCTAGCAAGCAAGAGCTTATTGCGCCAATAAGCGAGCATATCAAACAAACCTATCAATTGGATTTGGAACAATTCGACAGCTTATATGCGTTGACGCGAAGGATGCTAGATGATAGGATAAGCACACAAACTTTGGACACCCACCCATTAGAAGACATTGTTCAAGTCATTGTAAAGAGTGCGCTTGAGCACACAAAGTCGGATATTGGCATGTCCCGATCGCTGCGCAATTTCAGAAATCTCATCGATGTCCACAATCGCCTGGCTGTAGCGGATGCAGCTGCCTGGAAGCAGGCTGATTACTTCTGCTGTGTCGTGCCGAGCGATCCGCTCGTACGCATGCTGGAAGAGCGTGAAGGTGTACTTAGCGGCATCCTTAAGGCGATTTCCATTCGTATGCAGTTCAACTCCTGGCACTATACACCCGGTAATTTCCCACGTGAGCTCGTCCCAGAGGACAGGCATTTCTACTTCCCGCCAGTTATGCCGGATACGGCAGACTGGTCCGACCAACATCACCGCGGCCACAAGCATGCATCTGTTCGCTACAGCATTAGATCCCCTCACCATTTGACCTATAAAGATAAGAAGTATTTGGCATTTTTCGATCTGCGCTTGATGCGCCAACGAGGAAACCCTTACGGCCATCAAGAATTGCAAGACGCTATCATTTACACTGGCTATCTGCGCGAGGTTTATCAGGCGCTGCTTGACGATATGGAAGAGAACGATAGCCATTTTGAATTCAAAGCTTTCACGAAAGAATGGTACGACAGAAAGTATAAGGCCGCAAGCAAACTTATCCCGGTATAACCGACCCAACTGGAGGAGATCACCCATGAATGCAAACGCGTTGATTAATCACCCTAAAGTATTTCGTTCCGATGAGGAAGGAATCGCCCGTGCAATTGAAGTGCTGTCACAAGGCGGCGTAGCCATTTTGCCAGCTGACACTGTATACGGATTTTTTGCGAGCGCTGTTCGCCAACCATCGGTTGAACGCGTCTATCAAATTAAAAACCGTGAAAAACGCAAGCCGTTCGTTATTTACACGAATGAGCAGAAGGTTCGCGATATCGTGCATATGAACGTTTATGGAGAAAAGCTTGTAACCGAAGCATGGCCAAAAGCACTGTCATTGATTTTGCAAAAGCAGGATATTATTCCCGACTGGTTCACGAACAACCAATCAACGCTTGCTGTCATGACTGCGCAAAATAAAGTCGTTTCCCGCGTCATTGCTGAAGTTAGCGAACCGATCTTAGGCACGACGTGCAACTTGTCCGGCGAACCCGAAATGAAAACGGCGGAGGAAGTGTTCCAATTCATCGACCAAGTCGATATTCTCATCGCCGATGACAGCATACCGATCTACAATAAGCCGTCCACCATGATTGATTGCACCGTTAATCCGCCCAAAATCGCCCGCTTGTCCTCGCTGACGCTAGAGGAGCTGCAGGAGATTATTCCGGAGCTCGATATCGACCTGAGCAGGAGGTTTGCATAATTATGGCCACAGTAACGAATGTAGGCGCTCCTGCTTTCGCGCGCGTCACGCCTTATTATCAACACCATCTTCGCCATGGAGCCCAGATGATGGAGAAGGGTGGCTGGATTCGCCCGGCCGTCTATACTTCGATTGAGGAAGAAGTTCGCAACACAAGGGAGCATGTCGGCATTATCGATGTGCATTCCATGGGCAAATTCGAGGTGCTTGGCAAGGATGCTTTCGCATTCATGCAGATGGTGATGACCAACGACTTGAATCGGATCAAGCGCGGCGAGCAAGGGATCTATACTTGCTTGTGCAATGACGAGGGTGGCATTGTCGACGATGTGGTCGTCTATTATTTGAACGATGAGCGGTTTTATTTCATTACGAACACCGTATCGCGCGACCGTGTCGGCCCGTGGCTGAACGAGGTGAAGGCGCGCCTCAATCACGAGGTGGAAATCGTAGATGTGACGAATGCGACGGCATACCTTGCTATCCAAGGGCCGAAGTCGCTGCAGCTCATGACGGATCTATTCGGAGAGGAAATTCAGAAGCTGAATTACTTCGACATGCTCCAGACGGACCTCGGCAACGTGCCTGTGCTGTTGTGCCGTACCGGCTATACAGGCGAACTCGGTTACGAGCTGAACTATCCGTCGGAGTATGCGTATCAAGTATGGTCCCATGTTGAGGAGCACGGCCAGGCCTATCATATTAAGCCGGTAGGCGGAGGCGCCATTCAAACGCTTCGGAGCGAGAAAGCGTACCGTTCCCATGGAACCGATATGACGGAAGTGACGAACCCATTCGAAGCGGGCATTGAATGGACGGTTCGCTTCAACAAGCCAGCCTTCATCGGGAAAGAAGCGCTGCTTGCCATTAAGGAGTCGGGCGTTGAGAAGAAGATCAGGGGCTTCGAAATCCCGAGTGGCGCGCTGCTGGAGAAAGGGACGCCGCTGTTCACGGGAGAAGAGCAAGCCGGTTATTTGACGACTTGCTACTATAGCCCAACTTTGGCCAAAACGATCGCGCTAGGCTATGTGGTACGCGGCGCCTGGGACGTTCAGCAATTTCAAGCAGGCACGGAGCGGATTGCTGTCGAGACGACGCCAATTCCGTTCTATGATCCGAAGGGCTTGCGTGTAAAAGGGTTGGACCAAGCCGAATGACGACACAAGCTGCAGCCGCTTTCGGACGATTAAAGCTTTTGTTTTATGCGTACCGAATCATCTCACGCTTTTATCTCTACTTGCCAATCGTCGTCATTTATTTGCTGCATTATGACTACTCCTATTTGACCATCGGCTTCATCCTAGCCAGCTATGGTTTCGCCGTTATGGCGAGCAAGCCAATAGCTGGCTGGTTCGGCCGCCGGTTTTCAAGAAAAGCGTCGCTGGTCGCAGGGGAATGGCTGAAGTGCCTCGGTATCCTCGGCCTGGGATTATGCCATGACAGCCTTACTATGCTCATTATTTCCCAAGCTGCTATCGGCTTCGGATTCTCCTTCACGCAGGGACCGGATTCGATCCTGCTCGGGCAGTGGACGGAGAAATACAATGAGCAAGCCAATTATCGTAAGATAGAAGCGGTCTCACAAAGCTATATTTTTCTCGCTGTGTTGGTGGCTGGCATTGTAGGCTCACTGTTCGCTGAGATCGACCTGTCGCTGCCGATTTTGTTAACGGTGCCGTTCAACTTTGCCGCTTCGCTGTTCGTGATGGGGATGCAGGAGAATAAGTCCACAACGAACGGGGGCGGCAAAGCAACGGCAGCCACAACGGCTAGCGGAAGCATTTGGAGGTTCTTCCCGGTTATCTCGTTCTATGCGATTAACCGCGCGGTCATTATGACGTTCTTCGTGCTTGTATTTCCGCTTCTGCTGTTCGTTAATGCCCATATCTCGGTCGGGTTGTTCGGGATCATCCTCAGCCTGTTCTCGATCACTGCCTTCTTATGCGGCAAAACGATGGGAGCTTTGGCGAAGAAGCTAGGGGACGGCCTATTGTGGGCAATCGTGCCGATCGCGCTGCTGGCCGCGAGCCTGCTGCTTACGCAAACATGGAGCTGGGTTTATTATGCTGTTCCAATCTTGCTGGGGGTCGCTTCGGGCATCGTAAGGCCGCTCTGCTTCGGCTACTTCAATAAGAATACCGGAGCGCTGAACGCCAAGGTAATATCCGTCTCCGAATTTGTGTTCGCGCTGCTGAATGCAAGCTTCCTCGTATTGGTGGCATCCTTGTTCGAATGGGATATTAATCTGGCGCTGTATGCGATAGGTGGTTTCCTGGCTGCCGTATCGGTATACCAACTGCTGCATGGCGCAATTATTTCTCAGCGCTCGGGGTCTAAAGCGTCCAAAGCTGCGTCCCACGGGTAATATAAAACAGCCTTAGCACGGTATCCATCAACCGGGCTAGGGCTGTTTTTTTGTGATTCTTAAATATGGCTATGAAAAATCCCCTCCATGTAAGAGCGAGGGGATTTTGGCGCGTGTATCTCATTTAGTGGCATGAATGAATTAGGAAGGGTTGCTGGTTTTGAATGCAAGCATGAAATCGCGCAAAACTAAGCAGGATTCCAACGATGTTGCGTTATAAATGGAAGCGCGAATGCCGCCGACCGAGCGATGGCCGCCCAGCCCGACTAAGCCGTTCGCGTCAGCCTCAGCGATAAATTTAGCTGCAAGCTCATCGGATGGCAGGCGGAACGTAATGTTCATGTCCGAGCGGCAGTCTACGTCAGCATGGCCGTCGTAATAGCCGTTCGATTGGTCAATCGTGTCATAAATCGCTGAAGCTTTATCGCGATTAATGCGCCCAACTGCTGCGATGCCGCCCTTATCTTGGACCCATTGGAGCATAAGCTGCAGCAAGTAAATCGAGAAGGTAGGAGGTGTGTTGTATAAGGAATTGTTCTTGAGATGGGTCTTGTAGCTAAGCATGGAAGGCAGCCCGTACGCTGGCGAAGCGTCGAATAAACCTGGGTCAGCAATGACGACCGTTACGCCGGAAGGGCCGAGGTTTTTCTGTGCGCCAGCGTAGATAAGCGAGAACTGCTGTACATCGATCGGCTTGGATAAAATGTCGCTGGACATATCGGCAACGAGTGGAACCGAGCCGGTATCTGGGAATGCCGTCCATTGGGTGCCGAATACCGTGTTGTTGGAAGTGAGATGAACGTAGGCGCTGTCAGGCAGCACGTTAATGTCGGTTAAGCGCGGAAGCGAGCGGTAGTTGTTGTCCTTCGTAGAAGCTGCGGCGTATACGGAGCCGACTTTGGCTGCATCTTGGTAAGCTCGTTCTGCGAACATGCCGGTTACGATATAGCCCGCCTGCTTGCCTTGCGACAGCAGATTCAAAGGAATCATGCCGAATTGCATGCTTGCGCCGCCTTGCAAGAACATGATTTGGTAATGCGCTGGGATGGAGAGCAGCTCCCGTAGCAATTGCTGTGCTTTGTTGTGGACGGCTTCATAGGCGTTGCTGCGATGGCTTAGCTCCATGACCGACATGCCTGTTGATTGGAAGTTAAGCAGCTCTGCTTGTGCTTGCTGAAGCACCTCGGTAGGGAGTGCAGCAGGGCCGGGATTGAAATTATGGACACGCTCCGTTAATGTACGCATAGTTTGTTCACCTATTCCAATTCTGCCAGGAATGCATCCAGGCGATTCATTGCTTCCTCGAGGCGAGTTAAATTGAGCGCGTACGAAATGCGTACGTTGTTCGGTGATCCGAATGCTACGCCGGAAACGATTCCTACTTTATGGTGATCCAGCAGCAGGCGACAGAAGTCTTCCGAGCTTTCAATTTTTGTCCCTTTGTACGAACGTCCGAAGGTTTGTTCGACGTTAGGGAAAACATAGAATGCGCCTTGTGGCTTCACGCATCGCAGGTATGGCATTTGGGAGACGCGGCCGTATACATATTCAAGGCGCTGCCGGAACATTTCTTTCTGTGTGTGGTCGTAATCGTTGAGTGCGCCGATTGCTGCCAGTTGGGCGACGGAAGTGACGTTAGAGGTGACGTGGCTCTGGAAGTTTGCAATGCCTTTAATGATTTCTTTCGCACCTGCCGTGTAGCCGAGGCGCCAGCCTGTCATGCCGAACGTTTTGGAGAAGCCGTTGACAATGAGGGTGCGTTCTTTCATTCGTTCGCTGACGTTGGCGATGCTGTAGTGTTCGCCGTCGTAAATCAATTTCTCATAAATTTCATCGCTGATGACATAAACGTTGTCGTGCTTCTCCAGCACGCCAGCCAGCGCAACGATTTCTTCTTTCGTATAAGCGGTGCCTGTCGGGTTGCTAGGGCTGTTCAATACGAGCAGCTTTGTTTTGTTTGTTATGTAGGACTCTAGTACAGCAGGCGTAACTTTGAAATCAGTCGATTCGTCGGTCGAAATGATGACGGGAACGGCGTCAGCCAGTTTGATTTGTTCGCTGTAGCTTACCCAGAATGGAGCAGGGAGGATGACCTCGTCGCCCGGATTGCAAAGCGTCATGAAAATATTATAAAGGGAGTGCTTGCCCCCAACGGAAACGATAATTTGGTCCGGATCATAATCCAGATTGTTGTCCTCTTTGAACTTCTGGGACAAACGTTTGCGAAGCTCAATGATGCCAGATGAGTTCGTATATTTCGTAAAGCCTTTGGAAATCCCCTCAATCGCCATGTAAGATGCCTTCATCGGCGTGTCCGTATCAGGTTCTCCGACGCTTAAATTAATGATGTCTTCTCCATTTTGTATCAATTCTTTGACACGAGTGTCGATTGCTAATGTTGCGGATGGCGCAATTTCGCTAACCCTTTTTGACAATACGGTCATCATTCTCTCTCCTCATTCGTGATAATAGTAGCAATTCTATCAACTAACACATGTAATATCCTACCTCTTTTTACAGGGAGAATCAAGATTCAGGAAGAGGATTCCATATGCCTCTTTCGAACTATTTTGATACATTTTGTATACTTACATAGAACTAAATAGAAGCTCAGTTTGTCGATAGGCGCGTGAAAATTTTGTCAAATCAGGTCGGAATGATTATAATGGAAAAAACGCTGCTAATCACATAGGGGACCATCGAACGACTGACTCAAGGAGCGATGCATAATGAACATCCAGTACAAGGATTCGAAATCGATAACGGCCGAGGAGTTATCCTCCGTATTCCAATTATCTGGCATCACGCGGCCCTATCAAGATCTGGATCGGCTCGAACGAATGATTACGCATTCGGATCTGCTCATTACGGCGTGGGATGAAGAGAAAATGGTAGGCGTAGCGCGGGCTGTAACTGATTTTTCTTACTGCTGCTATTTGTCGGACCTTGCGGTGGATGCCTCGTATCAAAAGTATGGCATTGGCAAGGAGTTAGTGCGGCGAGTCCAGGAGCAGGCTGGGGAAGAGTGCGCTTTGCTCCTAATTTCAGCGCCGAGCGCTGTCGATTATTATCCGAAGATCGGATTTGCACAATCAGATCGAGCGTTCCTTATTCCAAGAGCGAAGTAACGGAAGGAAACGTACAGGGGCTGTCCCAAGAGTCATTGCCAATTGACTTTAGGGGCAGCTTTGTTGTTTGTTTGGGCTCTTTTTAACTTATTCCATGCATGCGGTTGCACTTTGTACAATGAGAAAGGCAGGAGTGGCTTTCCTTGAAGGTTCCCATTGCAGTTCATGCAATGAGATACATGCCAGAAGATACGTAATGTGCCAGAACTGTAGAAAGCCGCTTTTTCCATTGTACGATATGCAATGATAACTCCCTGCTTACGAGTTCAAGTTGATTCCATTGTACAAACTGCAATGAGCACGTTGCTGCATGCAGCCGTCGTGGCTATGGGACAGCTCCTTTTGGCAATTACAAAGGAAGGAAGTTCACCCATGAAGGATTCTGAGAAAATTCATACACTGGCAAGGAAATATTGCATGGTCTTAAGCAAGTATTGGAGCGGCAAATATTCTAAATTAATGAGTGCCGGCAGGGATCGATTAGACAATGGCAGTGGTGATTATACGGTGGAAGCGAAGGGATTATTTCCAAGATATATCGTCCTGAATGCGATCTTAGCGGAGATCGAACAGTACGAACCCGATCAATTTGTCAATAAAGAAGAAGCGAAAGCGATCATCATAGAGGCGATCTTAACGGCCCAATTCAATCACGATAGCAGGAGCATGGTTAATAAACGAAGTGAAGAAAAGGTGGATAAATTGGGAAAATCGCATTTGGTTAGACTGGAGAGAGCGGCTAACTAGAGGTTTATAATAGCGGCAAAGCAATATAACATCATATAAAAGGGTACCGGCCGAAAAAGCTTCCAGCTTATTCGGTCTTTTTTTGTAAGCAATTGTTTCTGTTCTGGAAGCCCGTAGGCAATTAATGGAGTAAAATGCCGCTCCTTCGGGCAATCTGAGGGGGACAATTCTGGACGAGGAGAATAGTAACGATGATGTTTGATCGACGATATTGCAAAGCGCTTGCGGTGTGTACAGCAATCTGCGTGGGGATGATTGTTTGTGCAAGCCCGGCCTTAGGCGCCCCGGTTCGCAAGGATCGGTTTTATTACGAGAAGCGCGGGGAAGTGGTGTGGGAGGTGCCGACCGACCGCCCGATAATCGCGCTAACGTTCGATGATGGGCCGAATCCGGCACAGACGAACGAAATATTGGATTTGCTGAAGCAACATGAAGCGAAGTGTACGTTTTTTGTTGTTGGCAAGCGCGTGAAGGCGTTTCCCGATGTAGCAAGGCGGATTGTGGCTGAGGGTCATGAGATTGCGAACCACACGTACCATCATACTTACTTCCAAGCGCCTAGCTCAGAGCGCCAGGTGCAGGAGGAACTGGAACTAACCGAGCAAGCCATCGTGCAGGCGACAGGGCAGCATTCTGTGCTGTTTCGCCCGCCGGGCGGGATGTTTGATGAGCGGCTCGTGACGGTTGCGAATGGAATGGGATTAAAGCCAGTTCTATGGTCTTGGCATCAGGATACGAAGGATTGGATTCGTCCCGGCGTGTACCGAATTACTAATAAAGTGCTGCGCAATGCGCATCATGGCGACATTGTGCTATTTCACGATTTTGTCGTGGGAAAGTCCCAGACGAAGCAGGCGCTTGAAACGATTTTGCCCGAGCTGCACAAGCGGGGTTATCAGTTTGTTACGGTATCCGAGCTGCTGAAGCATGCGACGAAATGACAGGAGCTAGTAGGAAGCCTGCGCACGATACGGCACGGGCGAACGTCTATCGCATTAGTGCCATCGCAGCCGGTCCAAGGCCGCAATCGCGACGGTCTACAATGACAATCGCGGCAGCCCTACAGCCGGGATTGTTTCCGGTAAGCCCCAGGCGAGATGCCGTACTGTGCCCGGAAAATACGATGGAAATAAGCGTAGCTGCCAAGCCCGGTATCCGCAGCAATCTGTTCAAGCGATAGCGGGCTGTGATCCATCAGCTTAACGGCGCGCGTCAAGCGAAGCTTCTGAGTGTACCCGATAATCGATATGCCAAAATGTGCCTTAAACAGGCTGACGGCTCTGGAGATGCTCAGGCCAGAGTGCTGTGCGACGTCTTTGAGTTTGATCTCATTCGCCGCGTGCTCTTCGATATAATGGCGCATGCGCAGCGCGTGGTAAGCAGCAGCTGATTGGGCTACGGGCGCTTCTTCAATCGCGCGGTCCAGCAGAAACAGCAGTGACCAGACGAGTGAGGTGACGAGGGTGGGGCTGCCGCCGTCGAGCCGCCTTTTCTCTGCGATGATTTGCTGCCAGATCGACTTGATGCGGCTGTCCTCGGCGATTTTGGTGCGCGTTGGGCGTTCTTTGCTGTTCCACCATTCCTTCATGCCAGGACCGTTGCCCATGAGATAAAAATCGCCATTTGGCTTAATTGGAGTAGGTTCGTTCGCTGCCCCGATGCGCAGATCGTAGATATCGCCTGGCTTGAAGAGCAGCAGGTCGCCTGGGCGAACATCGGTGAGGGCGCCATCGACGAGCGCTTGGCTGATCCCTTCTGACTGCAGCCGAATTAAATAGGTATCGAGACCGTTTGCAAAAAAATGGTGAAAAGGTTCCTTATGCTGGGAATAAGCGGTTAAGTGGACGTGGATTTCGTTCAATTTCGTCCCTTCCCTTCTGCGTTGTTCATGTTATATCAATCAGATTGTTGATGTATTCGATCATATTGTTTCTTCAATGGTTGGACTGGCTCCTATTATAATAAATGAATACCAGTAGTGGAAAGGGGATTTCTATTCATCATGGCTAATCGCACAATTCGAGTCATTCAAACTTCACAAGGTTCCGAGGACCGCCTTACAGAGGTAGCGCCAATTACGCTCGTTGGGGACGCGGCAGGCGTAGAGAACCAACTCATTAACGTTTATGACGATGTTGAATACCAACAAATTATCGGTTTCGGCGGCGCGATCACGGAAGCTTCTGCCGTAACGACGTCGAAGCTTGGCGAAGCGAACCAAAAACGTATCCTTGATGCGTTCTATAGCTTGGAAAATGGTATCGGATACAACATTTGCCGTACGCATATTAACAGCTGCGATTTCTCGCTCGGCAACTACACGTACGTAGCAGATAATGACGTTGCGCTAGAAAGCTTCGACATCAGCCATGATCGCGAGCTTATCATTCCATATATTAAACAGGCCAAAGAGCTGTCCGGCGATGGATTCCTGTTCTACGCATCGCCTTGGAGCCCACCGGCTTGGATGAAAACGAACGGCGAAATGAACAATGGCGGTTTCCTGAAGCCAGAATACCGCGAAGCTTGGGCGAACTATTTCATTAAGTACGTCGAGGCTGTTGAAGCAGAAGGCCTTCCAGTATGGGGCTTGACGGTTCAGAACGAAGAGAAGGCTGTCCAAGTTTGGGATTCTTGCATTTTCACGGCGGAAGAAACGCGTGACTTCGTGCGCGACTACCTCGGGCCTGCACTTGAGAAAGCAGGGCGTTCCGATATTCGCCTCATGATCTGGGACCATAACAAAGAGCGCGTTTATGACCGTGCTAAAGTTGCATTTGAAGATGCGGCAGCTTCCAAATACATTTGGGGCATCGGCTTCCACTGGTACTCGGGCGACCACTTCGAGGCACTGGGAATCGTTAACAAGAAATATCCAGACAAAGCGCTCATCTTCACGGAAGGCTGCCATGAGGGCGGCGTACAGCTCGGATCGTGGAAGAGCGGCGAGCGTTATGCGCATGACATTATTGGCAACCTGAACAACGGCATGGCTGGCTGGACAGACTGGAACATCGTATTGGACGAGCAAGGCGGCCCTAACCATGTTGGCAACTATTGCGATGCGCCAATTATTGCAGACACGAAGAACGATTCCTTGACATTCCAAACTTCGTACTTCTATATCGGGCATTTCAGTAAATATATCCGTCCGGGCGCAGTTCGTATTGCGGCTACGAAATATACAGAGCATTTGCATACGACAGCATTCAAAAATCCGAATGGCGAAATCGTATTGGTTGTTATGAACAAATCGGATGAGCAACACCCGTTCATTGTACGCAATCGTGAGCAAATCGCAGAAACGGTTATTCCGGCGCACACGATTCAGACGCTGATTTTCCCATGTCAATAAGCATGATTCCAACAGCACCAGCTAAGAAACAGTGGATTACGCCAGCCATTCGTGAACAAGCTGAAAAACTGTTGTCTAAGATGACGCTAGAGGATAAAGTTGGCCAGATGACCCAGTTTGACTGGGGATATAACCCGATTAACCCGGAGACGGGCGAATCGAGTCATGATCGTATCCTTCAGCTGATTCGCGAAGGCAGGATCGGCTCGATCTTTAACTTGCCTGGAGCTGCGGAAGCGAACGAGCTTCAACAATTGAATGAACAGCATACAGATTTGAAAATTCCGCTGGTAATCGGGCGCGATGTCATCCATGGCTACCGTACCGTATTCCCGATCCCGCTTGCGATGGCTGCGGCTTGGAATCCAGATATTGCTCAGCAAACATCCGCAGCAGCGTCCACAGAAGCGCTCACGGATGGGGTTACCTGGGTGTTTGCTCCAATGATCGACGTTAGCCGTGACCCTCGTTGGGGACGGATTGCGGAGAGCATCGGGGAAGACCCTTATTTGACGGCTGCTTATGCCCGCGCGTGGGTAGAAGGCTCCCAGATTGACAATGGCCCAGGCCGAGCGACAGCAAGCTGCCCGAAACATTTTGCTGGCTATGGCATGGCAGAAGCAGGGCGCGACTACAACACAGTAGACCTGTCGGACCGTGAACTGCGCGACATTATTCTTCCGCCGTTCCAAGAAGCAGTCGAAGCAGGCGCGCTTAGTATCATGGCTTCTTTCAATGAAATCAATGGCATTCCAGCATGCGCGAACGAATATTTGTTGAAAACAATTCTTCGCGATGAATGGGGCTTTGAGGGCGTTGTAGCAAGTGACTACAATGCGCTTGTTGAGCTAATCGTTCACGGCGTAGCTGCCAATGAAGAAGAAGCATGCGAAATGACCGTGCTCGCTGGCTGCGACATGGACATGCACTCTGGCATCTTTGATCGGCAATTGCCCAAGCTCGTAAGAGCGGGGCGCGTGCCGGAGTCTGTAGTGGACGACGCAGTGCGCCGCATTCTCGCTATGAAGATTAAGCTGAGCTTGCTGGAGCAGTCGAAGTCGGATGAATCCCAGTCGGCAGCAACGCTTCCGCTGAAGACGGAGTATGTAGAGTTGGCTCGCGAGGCTGCACGACAATCGATCGTATTGTTACAAAACCATGATCAAGTACTGCCATTGGGCAAATCTGGCGCTTCAATTGCTGTTATTGGACCGCTTGCAGACAACGCAACAGATCCGCTTGGCTGCTGGGCGCTCGACGGGCGCCAAGAAGAAGTCGTGACGGCCTTGGACGGCATTCGCCAAGCTGTAGGTGCAGATACGGCGATTCATTACACTGAAGGCTGTGGCATCGATTCTGACTCAGAAGAAGGGTTCGAAGCAGCGTTGGCAGCAGCGCGCAACAGTGATGTTGTCGTGATGGTGCTCGGCGAATCGGCCTTGATGAGCGGCGAGTCGCGGTCACGGACTGAGCTCGACCTTCCAGGCAAGCAGCGCGCGTTGGTTGAAGCTGTTGCGAAGCTTGGCAAGCCGATTGTAGCGGTAATACTAAGCGGCAGGCCGTTAACGTTTGCTTGGCTGCCTGAACAAGCAACAGCGATCGTACAAGCTTGGCATCTAGGCGTACAAAGCGGCAATGCGATTGCGGACGTGCTGTTCGGTGACTTTAATCCGAGCGGACGACTCCCAGTTACATTCCCGCGCAGCGTTGGGCAGATTCCAATCTATCATTATCGTAAGAAGACCGGCCGTCCGCCAGGAGGCCCATACTCCTCTTACTATATTGATTCGACGACAGATCCGTTGTATCCGTTCGGATACGGCCTGACGTATACGACGTTTGAGTATGGCGCTATTCGGATGAGCAAAACAGAAATCGGCGCAAGCGAGCAGCTCGACGTAACAGTCACCATTCGTAACGCCGGCGAAGTGGCTTGCGAAGAGGTTGTGCAATGTTATGTTCGTGATGAGGTAGCAAGCGTAACCCAGCCGCTGAAGCGATTGGTTGCGTTCCGCAAAGCAGCAGTTGCTGCGGGTGAGTCGGTTGACGTCACGTTCACGATTGGCGCTGCTGAGCTTACGATTTTGGATAAACATATGAATCGAACCGTTGAACCAGGCGACTTTACGCTATGGATCGGGCCGAGCGCTGGAAGCGGCGAATCGGTAACGGTTACGGTGAAAAAATAAGCAATGAGAGCAATTTGAGGAGGGTATTGATCTGCGATGTAAATCGTGGGTCAATACCCTTTTTAATCTAATTTATTGAAAAATATGGTTATAATTAGTCCTATAGTCTCATTGACTTTTCATTGCGGTTCGTTGAATTTGTATAGTTTTCGTTAACCAGTGTCCTAGAATGGAGGTGTGTTCTAGCTTACTATTAAAGCACTAAGACAAGATAAGTTGGTGGAAAAATGAAGCAGGCATTAAACGGAGGCGTGAGTCCTCAAGCCGCTGAGGCGGCGGTAGGAAAGCTGGAGAAGAAGATGACATTAGGGCGCCGATTCATCAAGCAATGGGACTTCCAATTGATGATCTGGCCTGCCATGTTGTTCATCCTAGTGTTCAGCTACGGACCGATGTGGGGTGTGTTGTTAGCTTTCAAAGAGTACAACATATTCGCCCCGTTTAGCGAGAGTCCATGGGTAGGAACACTGCAATTTAGAATGTTTTTCGAATCGCCAGAGTTTTGGGACATTATGCGCAACACGTTTTGTATCGCATTGCTGAAACTGGCAATTGGGTTCCCGGCTCCAATCATATTGGCGCTTCTGCTCAATGAGGTTGGCGGATGGTTCAAACGGCTTGTACAGACGGTCACGTACATTCCTCACTTTATGTCCTGGGTCGTTATTTCGGGAATGGCATTCTCCATGCTGTCGGTGGACCAAGGCACTGTGAATGATGTATTGCTCTTCTTGCACATTATTAAGGAGCCAATTAACTGGCTGTCTACACCGGATTACTTCTGGGGCATTCTCGTCTCCTTGAATGTGTGGAAAGAAATCGGGTTCGGTTCGATCGTCTACTTGGCTGCAATCGTCGGGATTGACCCCGCGCTGTATGAAGCCGCATCGATCGATGGCGCGAGCCGCTTTAAACAGATTTTCCTCATTACGATTCCAAGCATTATGCCAATCATGATTATCTTCTTGATCCTTGGCATCGGCAACACGCTGAATGCAGGCTATGAGGACATTCTCGTACTGACGAAAAACATGAACAACGGTATCGTGATGCCGGTTGCAAATGTTATCGATACGTATGTGTATCAGATGGGCGTACTGAATCAACGGTACTCTTATGCGACGGCTGCTGGCGTCTTTAAGTCCGTGCTCAGCGTCACGCTTCTCCTGATCGCGAATGGGTTTGCAAGAAGATTTGGCAAGACAAGCTTATGGTAGTGCATGATTTGGAATTTGGGGTGAATCAACAATGAAACTGACTCTAGGTGATAAGGTATTAAAAACGATCGTATATGTGGTTCTTACATTGCTAGCGTTCGTTACCTTCTACCCATTTTGGAACTCGCTGGTGCTATCATTTAATACCGGTTCGGATACATCGCTTGGCGGCGTAACGTTCTGGCCCCGCAAGTTCACGTTCGAGAATTACAAGATCGTGTTCCAGGAAAGCGGCATTTACCATGCTTACTTGATTACGATTTTACGTACCATCGTCGGGACATTCCTTGCTATGTTCTTCACTGCGATGTTCGCTTACGCGATGTCGAAGAAGGGGATCGTGTTCAAAAAGACGTACATGGTGCTTGCAGTCATCACGATGTTTTTCAACGGCGGGTTAATTCCATATTTTATCATTGTATATAACCTGCATCTGTATGATACGTTCATGTTCTTGGTTATTCACGGCATGATCAATGTGTACAACATGATTATCTTCCGGACCTTCTTCATGGAGATGCCGGATGGGCTTGAAGAATCAGCTAAGATCGATGGCTGCTCCAACTTCGGCGTGTTCTTCCGTATCGTTCTGCCTGTATCGGGCCCGGTTATCGCGACATTGTCGTTGTTCACAGCGGTCTTCCTCTGGAATGACTGGTTTATCCCAGCTGTGTTCATCAGCAACCAAGAGCTGATTCCGCTGCAAACGCTGCTGGTGCAGATCATCAACACTGGCGCAACGGATAACTTGATACAGAACATGAACACCTTTGCACAGAACATGGTTGAGAACACTGTAACTGTCAAAGCGCTTCAAATGGCTACGATGATGGTTGCGACATTGCCAATCCTTTGCATCTATCCATTCCTGCAAAAGTACTTCGTCAAAGGGGTACTGGTAGGTTCCTTGAAAGAGTAGTGCTTTACCTGGTTATTTGCTGGCTTGCCGATACGGCAAGCTGGCTCCATAACATATACATTAAAGAGGGCGAGAGGGGTAACAGATATGCTTAAAAAGAAAACATTCAATTCGCTTTTGATGTTAACTGTATGTTCCGCAGTCGTGTTGTCGGCATGTGGCAAAGAAGAGACACCGAAAGACCCAGCAGCTACGAATGCAACACAAACGGACACAAACAAAGAGGATGCACCAGCAGCAGTTGACCCGAATGCTGACGCAAAATCAAAAGTGAAACCGGTTACGTTTACGCAATTCGTTAACTATGACTGGTATACAGCTCCAAAATGGGACGAGCGTCCACATGCAAAATGGATCACGGACAACCTGGGCGTAACGATGGAGCCTGTTCAATCGAACGGTGCAGCCGCATCGAAGCTCAATTCGATGATCGTATCCAAGAAATTGCCGGACGCAATCGTTTTGGATCGCGGAAAAGACGTAGAGCGTCTCGTAGCAGCGAACCAACTCGTTGCACTCGACGACTACCTCGCGAAATACCCTGAATTCGTAAAAACGATCGGCGAAGAAACGCTGAACATGCTTCGCAGCGCTGACGGCAAGCTGTACCAGATTCCGAACTGGTTCATTAGCGGCGACAACGGCAACGGTAACGCGGGTTACTTCATTAATAAGAAGATCTACAAAGAGCTGGGCTCCCCTGCGCTCGAAACATGGGATGACCTTGAGGCATACCTGCAACAAGTTAAATCCAAATATCCAGATGTAGTGCCGATCGACTTCGGCGAAATGCGCGACAGCGAGTCCCAAATGCTCGGCATGCTGTACAGCGGTGCGGCGAATGATGTAACGCCATCGTTCATCTCCCCAGGATCGGGTGCGATCTTCGGCATTCCAAACGGTGACAAATTGACTTCGATCTACGAAGACCAAGCGTTCATCGATGCAGCAATGTACACAAGCCGCCTCTTCCGTGAAGGCTTGACGTCCAAAGACGCATTCACGCAAACACGCGACCAAATCAAAGAAAAGCTGAAAAACGGCAAAGTTGCTGTATTCGGTGCTTATGACGCTTATGTTGAAGGCATCGGCCGTGAAGTGAACAATGATTTGAAAGCAAAAGATCCAAACAGCGGCTACGATGTAATCTGGCCTGTACACAAAGCTGGCGTTGATAAAAACAAAGTATTCCCTTCCGGCTACAACACGCTGGGCTGGAACGTTAACGTTATTACGAAAAGCGCAAAAGATCCAGAAGCAATCTTCTCATTCATGAACTGGGCAATTAGCCCTGAAGGCCAACAGCAGTTCTTCTTCGGTCCACAAGGCTTGTTCTATGATGAAGTAAAAGACGGCGTTCCAATTCCGAATGATGCATACATCAACCGCGACATGAAAAAATATGATGACCTGAAAATCGGCGAATTCAACTGGTATGGCAACACGAGCTATGTTGACGCAACGAAAGCAAAACGTGAGCAATTGCTCAAATCAGAAGCACAAGACTGGACGACGATTGCACAATCGACAATCTCGTTCAAAACGTCCAAAGACATTACAGAGTTCTCCAACCTTGATCCGGTCCCTAACTCTGCAGAAGGCATCATCATCCAACGCCTGAGAGACTACTACAAAACGTTCATTCCGAAAGTCGTATTCGCGAAGAGCGACGAAGAAGTGAAGCAACTGATTGCTGACGCGCAAGCGGAATCCGTAAAACTCGGCTATGACAAAGTTCTTGAATGGAAAACGAATGTGTGGCAAAAAAATCTTCAAATTATGAAAAAATAGTAAGCTTTACTATGCACTTGAGGGTATACTTTATGTATACCCTCTATTCTCTATTACACTAACAAGGAGCCCGAACGAGATGTATAAAGCGATATTAGTAGATGACGAAAACTTCGATCTCATCGGTATGCAACAGCTAATTCCTTGGTCTTCCCTACAAATTGAAATCGTTTACAGTTCAACCAAGCCGCTGGCGGCATTAAGTTATATTCAAGACCATGAAATCGATATCCTTATAACCGATATTAAGATGCCTGTGATGTCCGGGCTAGAGTTAGCGAAGGCCGCTCTGCAGAAAAATGCTGATCTTAAAGTGATGTTTATTAGCGGTTATCAGGATTTTGAATATGCGAAACAGGCGTTGCAATTGAAGGCTGATGGCTACATTTTGAAGCCGGTAGATGATGACGAGGTCATCGAAACCTTGAAGCGGGTCGTTGCCGCGCTGGATGAGAGGGCACGCCTGGAGAAAGGGAAGGATATGAATCTAGAATCATTCGAGTTTGTGAAGCATAACTTCCTTCTGCATCTAATGGAAGGGACGATTGATGAGGAGACCCTCCATGCTTTCATGCGCAAATATCCAGTAGAAGTGTCCGTTGATCGCGCACACGCGGTCATTATCGAGATGGATGATGCCGCGCGGATGATGCAAGGAAATCAAGCGGAGTTTGATCCAATCACAGCAACGGCTAGGTTAGTTGTTTCCTACATCGAATCGTATGGGCTCGGTTTATGGTACAGGCTGTCGCCAACCCGTATTGGATTAATTTATTCCGGCGATTCCGAGCATATAGAGCGTGATTTGGGCGGCTTGCTTAACGAGGTGCGGTCGAATGGGGGCACAACTGCCACCGTGAGTTATGGACAAGCTGTATCTGGCATTCCGATGCTCCCGGCTTCGTTCAAGGAGGCGCGTGAGCTGATCGACTGCAAAATGTTTATCGGCAAAAACCGCATTATATCGCCGGGCGCTTCCCAGTCAGCCGGGATGCGCAATGCGAAAGATATGAATGCGATTCTAGACCAATTGTTCAAAGCAATATCGAGCTATGCGCTCGTCGTTGTCTGCGATTGTATTGAAGATCTGTTCGAGAGCGTCCGTTCTTATGCAGAACCGGTGAAAGTTTACCATTTTTCAACCCATATCATATCTCGGCTGGAAGGCTACCTAAGCGATGCTGGAACGTCCTCTGACGTGCTCGCGAATTGGAAAGATAACGGATTTGCGGCGGTTCAGCAGTTCGAGACGATCGATGATATCAAGTCATGGCTGCGCCGCACAGCATTCGAATTGTCCGAGATGCTGTATATGCGCAATCAAAAGCCGGTATGGCGCTTGTATTCCGATATTGAGGAGTACGTAGCGGAGAATCTGGCAAGCGATATTACGTTAAAGGATATGGCGAGCCGATTCTCGTATTCGCCGAACCATTTTGGCGTTTTGTTCAAGGAACAGGTCGGAATCAGCTTTAATGATTATGTCGTTAGTAAGCGGATGGCTAAGGCAAAGGAAATGCTTCAGCAGCCGCAATACAAAATCTATGAGATAGCGGACCAGGTCGGTTATAAGAGCTTGACCTATTTCAGCAGAATGTTCAAGGAAGCCTTCGGCATGACGCCGGGAGACTACAGAAAGCAGAGCTGATATGACGATGTGGAACGGGAAGCACGGCTACATATCTTTTCATTACAAACTATTCATTTCGTACTTCTTGCTCGTTATTACGCCAATCACGGTCATCGGCAGTTATTCTTACGTCTCTTCTATTAATACGCTCAAGCAGCATACTAGAAGCAATCTTGAGGTTGCAATCAACCAGATTAACAATAACGTGCAGTACCGGGCCGATGATGTCATTCGGGTGTCGAATGAGATCTATGCGGACCAACTGCTGTCGCAATATTTGGCCGGCTATTATTTGGACTGGGAACGTTATCAGGTAACCACGCAATATGTGCTGCCGCGGATGGAAACGGTTACGCATTTGCCGAAGCTGGACGTGAGCATGACACTCTACTTGAATACCCACACGTTAAGCGAATATTACTACGATATGATTGAGAAATCGCTTGTCGCAGGCGAGCGCTATTATGAGATTCGGTATATTGACCGGATAAAAGATGAGCCTTGGTATCAGTCCGCCAGCAAACTTCCGTTCGACGGAATCGCATGGGAACAGGTTGGAACCGATGCAGAGTATGGGCTTATCTCGTTGCTGCGTCCGCTCATCAACTACGATACGCTGCAGCCCAACGGCTTGATTCGTATTCGAGTGAAACTGAGCGACCTATTCGAGGAGGTTAAAGTTAATCAGCTAGGAAGCGGAACCAAGCTGTTTATATTAAACGATCAGCAGAAGATGCTATATGCGAACATGACGGATACGGATGCGGGGAAGAACGGCTTCACCGATCTAATGGCGAATAAGAAAGGTTATCTACGCATTACGAAGACGATGAATAATCTGCCAAGCAGCTTGGTGGCGCTAATTCCTGTTTCATCCTTTACGGAAAATTCGGAGAAAGTTCGGAACGTCACGATACTGATCTGCTTGCTGAGCTTCATTATTTTGACGTTTATTAGCCTCATTGTCGCGAATATGCTCTCCAAACGGATTTTGAAGCTGAAGCTCTCGCTTAAGGCGTTTAAGGATGGGGAGTTCCATCGCCGCATTTATTACCGTGGCAAGGATGAGTTTGCGGAAATTGCAGACTCCTTCAATGATATGGCCTCGACGACTCAGAAGCTGATCGACGAGGTGTATATTAGCAAACTGGAGAAAAAAGAGGCCGAGCTGCAAATTTTGCATGCCCAGATCAACCCTCACTTCCTATATAATACCTTCTCATCTATTAGCAGGATGGCGAAGCTGGGAGAAATCGGGCTCCTGCATGAAATCATTCGCGCCCTGGCAAAGTTTTATCGCTTGACGTTAAACAAGGGCGAAATGCTCATCCCAGTCGATAAGGAACTGCAAATCATTAATGCGTACCTCGATATCCAGAATATGAAATGCGATAACCGTATTCATGTAGAGCTAGATGTGGAAGAAGGGCTGGAGAACTACGAGACTGTGAAGTTTATTCTCCAGCCGTTTGTAGAAAATGTACTGGAGCATGCTTGGTATGATGATGAGATCCATATTGGCATTCGCGTTTATCGGAGCGAAGGAGCCATTAGTATGGAAATCCGTGATAATGGCCTGGGCATGAAGCAGGAAACGATTGATGCGATTTTCTCACAAGGGCCGGGTGCAATCGGTTATGGCATTCGAAACGTTGACCAGCGGATCAAGCTGCATTATGGCCGCGAGTATGGCGTTACGATCACAAGTGAAATTGGCGTTGGCACAACTGTTGTGCTGCAGATTCCTTATGTCTTATACGGCAACAAACAAGACGAACAATGACCCCATTGGTTTCACTGCCCAGCTGGTTACTCGAAGGAGAATGAGCTGGGCTCTTTTTATATATAGAAGCCTAACTATTTATTGAAAGGAGTCGAAAGAACGTACATTGCCTTTAATTTATGACAGATTTCGTTAATTTGAGCACTGTTTTTGAAAGCGTCGTCAATCTAAAATATGGAATGAATGAAGTAGAGGGGGACAAGCTCGCATGAGGTTAACCAAGCGGACGAATCAAATCATTGCCATTGTACTTAGTTTTTTAATCATTAGTGGCTACCTGCCCTTAGAAGGAGCTGCAGCTGCTGCACAACCATCGGCGAATGATGATTTGCAGGGGCATTGGGCAGCGGATGAAGTGCATAAATGGGCAGAGGAAGGATTTATCTCGGGTTTTACAGACGGGACATTCCGCCCGAATCAGGGGGTCACGCGTGCCGAACTAACGAAGCTGATTAACGCACTGTTCGGTTTCACGGATCAAGCTGCGGCTTCGTTCAACGATATTGCGAACGATGCGTGGTATAAGGATCAGGTCGCGATTGCGAAGGAAGCGGGATATATCTCCGGGTATCCAGACGGCTCCTTCAAGCCTAATGAAACCGTTACTAGGCAGGAAGTTGCGAAGATGGCTGCCGCATTGTTCCCGCTGCCAACAGCTGCGGACAATACGTTAAGCGTTTACAAGGATCAATCGTCGATTAGCGGATTCGCGAAAAGCGCGATGGCGAACATGGTAGGCGGCGGATTCCTGAAAGGTTTCACTGACGGAACGATTCGCCCGGCACAGCCGATTACGCGGGCAGAGGCAGTTGTGTTGCTCGATCGGCTAGCTGGAGATGTCGAGCATGAGGCAGGTACGGTTAAGGACATTAATGCGAAGGGCAATATGCTTGTCACGACGCAGGATGTGAAGCTTGTGAAGCCGCAAATCGGCGGCAATCTGATTCTGACAGCAGGAATCGGCGAAGGAGATTCCCATATCGAAGGCGGCAGCGTTGCTGGAGCCGTTTACGTAAATGGCGGCGGCGTTAACAGCATTCACATCAAGGGAACGAAAGTGAAGCAGCTGACGGTTAATAAGAAGAAGCCTGTACGCGTCGTTATCTCTGAAGACGCTAACATTGAGCAGTTGAACGTAGAGACTAAGGCGATTATCGAGCTTGAGAAAAATGCTATAGCCGGCAAAATCGTTGTTAGCGCTGGCGCTAAAGGCACAGAGATTAAAGTGCAAGGCACAATTCGCGATCTTATTATTGAAGCGGATGGCGTAACGGTCAATGGACAGGCTGTAACGAAAGGATCGAAAGTTTCCATTGTAGACGGACGTATCGTGACAGAGCCAACTACACCGGGAAGCGGAAACACAGGATCGAACCCAGGTACGAACCCAGGAACGGATCCGGGTACGAACCCAGGAACGGATCCGGGTACGAACCCAGGAACGGATCCGGGCACGAACCCAGGAACGGATCCGGGCACGAACCCAGGAACGGATCCAGGTACGAACCCAGGAACAGATCCGGATGAATGGGAGCTTGTATGGGATGATGAGTTCGATCGTAGCGGAACGAATCTCGACACGAACGGCGTCGATCTCGATAAGTGGGGCTACCAAGAAGGTACGGGCGCGCAGTACGGCTTGGACGGCTGGGGCAACAAGGAGAAGCAATCGTACAGCAAAAACAATATTAAGGTTGAAAATGGCAAGCTAGTAATCGAAGCGCGCAAAGAAACGGCGAATGGAGTGCCATATACGTCAGGCCGTTTGTACACGGAGCCTACGTTCAACAAAACATATGGCAAGTTCGAAGCGAAAATCAAAATGCCAGAAGGTGACGGCATCTGGCCGGCATTCTGGATGGTGCCAACCAACAGCGAATATGGGGTTTGGGCATCTTCCGGCGAGCTGGACATTATGGAAGCGAGAGGCCGTCTCCCGCAAGAAGTTGCAGGTACGATCCACTTTGGCAAGAAGTGGCCGAACAATAAAGCAGAGGGCGGAGACTATCACTTCGAGAATGGCGAAAGCATCACAGGCGAGCATGTTTATGGCGTAGAATGGGAGCCAGGCGAAATTCGCTGGTATGTTGACGGCAAACTTTATTCACGCCTGAACAAATGGGATAGCACAGGCGAGAATCAGCCAGCTAAGTATGCGTATCCAGCACCATTTGACAAGGACTTCTATATGATCTTGAATCTCGCGGTTGGCGGAACCTTCGATGGTGATCGCATTCCGCCAGACAGCAAGATTCCAGCGAAGATGGAAGTCGATTACGTCCGCGTATACGACAAGGTTGGCGGATATGAGAATCCTTCGGCTGAGCCAACGGTAGAGTCCGAACCATTGCCAGCCGTTCATAAGGAAGCAATCAATGGCAGCTACGTGTACGATCCTAGCTTCACGCAGCCGTTCACGCTGCTTAAGGTGCAGGATGATGTGCTAAATCCGACGTATTGGAACTTTGCAACGATCAGCACGTTCAGTGGTGCGGGTACCGTTAGCACGGAAACGCTGGATACGACGCCATTCGCCAAGGTCGACATTACGTCTGGCGGCGGTGCGGCGCATGCGGTCCAAATGATTCAGAACGTGACGCTCGGCAAAGGCCGGTGGTACAAGTTATCCTTCGATGCGAAGGCTGCGAGCAGCCGGACGATGCTGGTGAAATTCGGCGGCGGCGCTGACCGCGGCTGGACGAGCTATTCGGATAGCCTGGAAGCAGGGCTGACGGATCAACTGCAATCATATGAGATGACGTTCCAAATGAAAGCAGATACCGACACGCAAGCGCGCCTTGAGTTTAATATGGGCTTGAACACGAAATCGATCTGGCTTGGCAATGTGAAGCTGGTCGAAGTTGATGCGATGGACCTGTACAAGGAAGATGAGGCGAAAGATCCGCTTGTTGGCGGAAACCATGTATATAATGGCACGTTCGATTTGGGCCGCATTGACCGGATGACTTACTGGCATTGGGCAACGAACGGTGCGACAGCGACGGCTTCTGTCGATGCTGATGGCCGTCAGCTATTGGCAACGATTTCAAACGGTGGTGCAGCTGCTGATTCGGTAAGTTTGGTGCAAAAAGGCATTAATCTCGTACAAGGCAACGATTATCGGATTACGTTTAAAGCGAAGGCGGAAGTTGCGCGCACCATTGCGGTCGGTGTGCAGAAAGAAGACGGAACTGCCGTTGAGCAGCCGGAAACGGTAGCACTGACGACAGCGTGGGAGACGCATACCGTAAACTTCTCCACGCAAGATGGCGACTCTGATCTGAACGGCAAGCTGCTCTTCCTGTTAGGCGGGCAAGCTGGCGATGTTACTTTGGATGATATCGTTATGGTGCGCCTGACGAACCATAACATGGGTGAGCTGCCGCTAGCAGATCAGTTCCCAGTCAAGAACGGCGATTTCTCCAATGGCAAGTTAAACTGGAGCGAGCACGTACAAGGACGTTTTGACGGCTGGGGCTCTAGCGCCGTATTCACGGCAAACCAAGGCGAGCTAAAAATCGCGGTTGCTAACGAAGGCAACAATCCTTGGGATGTTATGCTGATGCAAACTGACTTCAATTTGTTCAGAACGAACACATACGTCGTGTCACTGGACGCCCGTTCAACGGTGGCGCGCCAAGCTGAGCTTGTTGTCGATTCGAGCAATACTCGATACGTATCGCAGACGCTCAATTTGACACCGACGATGCAGACATTCACCTACGAGTTGCCGGTGGATGCCGATATGACGGCTTCCTTCAAGCTGCTGCTTGGCAAGCTGCAAAATGCTGCTGCTATTGGGGCGCATGACGTTTATGTCGATAATGTTCGCGTTGAGTTGAAGGGGGCGCGTGACCACGCATTCCTCGTACACAATGGCGACTTCTCGGCGGGCTGGAATAGCTGGAGCAAGCATTTGCAAGGCGATTATGATGGAGACTCCCGTGCAACCATAACGACGGATATCGGTGCTTACCACGCTGATATTACGAATAATGGTGCTAATCCTTGGGATATCATGCTCTATCAAGAGCCGCTGGCACTTGAAAAAGGCAAAACGTACACCGTGACGTTCAATGCCCGTTCCACGAAACCTCGCAAGATTGAGGCGGTCGTTGAGAACAGCACGAACTTCCGTTATTTGAACCAAGCAGTACAGTTGGACGATTCGACGAATACGTACAGCTACACGTTTACGATGGATAAAAACGATACGACGGGCTTGAAGTTCTTGATGGGCAAGCTGTCAGGAGATAGCGTAGTCGGTGCACATGATATTTATATCGATAACGTACGCTTCGAGGTGCAAGGCGCATTGGAAGCAACTGGAGAACGTGTAAGCGAGCAGGATAATATCCACTTGCCGAACCCGCCAGCCCTATCGCCTGATGCAACGAACAATCTGATCGGGCAACCGCAGACGATTTCGTTTGCTGACAAGATGATCTGGCGGACTGCAATTTCTTCGATTTCTATCGACGGAAATGTAGTGTCTCCACAATCGTATTCCATCGCACCGGGCTCCATTACGCTGGATGCAAGCCTATTCCCGACAGCGCAGAATTACGAGATCGTCGTGAAGTCAACAGGCTATGAGAAAGCAACGGTCGTCCAGCAGGTTGAAGCATCCAGCGATTGGAGCTTGATCTGGAATGACGAGTTCGACGGTACGGGCTCGAATCTGGATACGAACGGCGTCGATTTGGACAAATGGGGTTACCAGCAAGGCAATGGCTCAGAGTACGGCGTTCAAGACTGGGGCAATAACGAGCAACAGTATTACCGTAAGGATAATATGCAAGTAGCGGATGGCAACTTGGTCATCGAAGCCCGGAAAGAAACATTCAGCGGCAAGCCGTATACATCCGGCCGCGTATTTACACAGCCGACATTTACGAAAGCTTACGGGCGTTTCGAAGCGCGGATGCAGCTGCCGACAGGCGAAGGCATCTGGCCTGCATTCTGGATGATGCCAGCGGGTAACGAGTATGGCACATGGGCATCTTCCGGCGAGATTGACATTATGGAAGCGCGCGGCAGATTGCCGGGCGAAGTAGCCGGCACGATTCACTGGGGCAAACCAGCTCCAAGCAACAAATCGACGGGCAGCGATTACCACTTCCCGCAAGGGCAGTCGATTGCAGGCTACCACACGTATGCAGTTGAGTGGGAGCCAGGAGAAATCCGTTGGTATGTAGACGGAAACCTCTTCCATACAGTGAACGACTGGAGCAGTACGGGAGCGGGGCAACCGGACAAGTATGCTTATCCGGCACCATTTGACAAACCGTTCTATATGATTTTGAACCTTGCAATCGGCGGCGTTTTCGATGGCAACCGGCTCCCGGCTGATTCGATGCTGCCTGCAACGATGAAGGTCGATTACGTTCGCGTTTATGAGTTGACGGGACGTCCATACAAGACGCCTGTAGAGCCAGTCGTAATCAAGGAGAATTTCCCTGCGAACGGCAAGCCGGCAGTAAATGGCAATTTGATTTATGACAACACGTACCAACATGGCCTTAAGGATATCGCAGCAGCGGGAACGCCGCTGGATCCAACCTACTGGAGCTTCCTTCATACGCCGGACTTCGGCGGAGCGGGATCTGCTTCGGTAGAGCAGCTTGGAGGCGTACCTTATGCCAAGCTGAATGTAACGAACGGCGGCACTGTACCATATGCGCTGCAAATGATTCAGTATGCAACGCTCACGAAAGGCCATACGTACAAGCTGAGCTTCGATGCCAAAGCTTCGGCGGCTCGTGCCATCAACTTGAAAATGGGTGGAGACGACGATAACGGATGGGCGGTCTATTCCGATAACTTCGAATCCTCGCTGAAGACGGATGTGCAGCACTATGAGTATCGTTTCACGATGAATGGAACGACGGACCCTGCAGCCCGCCTGGAATTTAACTTAGGGCTTGGTACGGGCACGGTCTGGATCGGCAACGTTGTATTAGAGGAAACGGACTTCCTGTCTGATCCGACGGGCAATAAAACGCCGCTTGATAACGGCAACCATATTTATAACGGCACGTTCGATCTGGGCACGATGGATCGGATGAAATATTGGAACTTTAACGTGACGCCGGATGCATCAGCAACCGCTTCGGTCGATGCTGACCGCAGGCAGCTTGATGCAGTGATTGCGGATGGAGGTTCTAATGCAGCCTCAATTACGCTGGCGCAAACCGGGCTTGAGCTGCTGCAAAATGATGAGTACAAGCTGGCCTTTGATGCCAAGGCATCTGCAGTGCGTACGATTGGCGTCAAATTAACGAATGCAGATGGAACCGTAGTATTCGCGGAAGATAACGGTGTTGCGCTAGGAACAACGCTAGCTAGCCATACCTTAACTTTCGAGATGCCTGTAGGCGCATCTTATGCAGATGCTAAGCTAACCTTCTTGCTGGGAGGCAGCGATAAAGCGGTAAGCATGGATAACGTTAAGCTGATCCGTACGACGAACCGCAATGTCGACTTCACGGGCATTGATATTTATCCGCTTAAGAACGGCGATTTCTCAGCCGGCTTAAGCAGTTGGGAGCCATTCACGCAAGGCGGAGCGGCATCGTTCCAACCTGATAATGGCGCAGCCAAAATCGGCGTAACGAACGTAGGCGGCGAAGGCTGGAACGTCATGTTTAATCAGTCGAATTTGAAGCTGGTTAAAGGCTTGACGTATGAATTCTCCTTCAAAGCCAAGTCGAGCGTGGCGCGTGACATTCAAGCAACTTTGGAAAATGCGACCTACACGAGACGATTCGATACGGGAACGCTGGCGCTTACGCCGAACTGGCAGACGTTTAGCTACACGTTCAAAATGGCGGGCGATGACAATGTTGCATTGAAATTCTTGCTCGGCAAGCTCGCGAATTCGCAAGCGGGCGACGTCTTCATCGATGATGTTGTGTTGCAGGTGCAAAATGCTCCGGTGGCGCGCCCAGTAACACTTGTTGCGGATGCAACGAATAATTTTGTCGGCCAGCCGATTGAGCTGACATTCACTTCAAATGCAGCATGGGAAGCGGCAGTACAAGCTATTATCGTGAATGGAACGCCACTTGCTGCTGGACAGTTTGCGGTCCAACCGGGTGTGCTGACGCTGAATGCTGATGCATTCGCAACCGATCGGGTTTATGCGATTACGGTTAAAGCAATGGGTTACGCGGATACGTCAGTCAATCAGACGCTGTTCGCAAGCGATGGCAACCATGTCATGAATGGCAAGTTCGCAAACGGTACTAACAGCTGGGATACATGGGTCGGCGAAGGCGGCGTATCGGACTTCGCGGTTGTTAATGAAACCGCAAAGATTGATATCCACTACAACGGCGGCATTCATCCGCAATGGAATGTACCGGTATCATGGTCGACACAGCTCATGCAATCCGGAATCCAACTGGAAGCGGGCAAAACGTATGATTTGAGCTTCCGTGCTTGGTCGACGTTGGACCGTCCGATTCTGATCGAGCTTGGCGGGTATAACAACAATCAACAGGCTGGCTTCGATCTGACAAGCGACCAGGCTAAAGTGTATCACATGAGCATTCGTCCCAACGCGGCAACGATTATGACGCTCAAGTATTTGCTTGGCAACGTCGTAAATGGCACTAGCACAACGCCGAATGCACCGCATTCCATTTTCCTTGATGATGTGCTCATTAAAGAAGTGAAGTCCGCTCCGGTTCTCGCCGCAGACGCCACGGACAACAAGGTCGGCCAAGGTATTGACCTTACATTCGTAGATCAAGCGGACTGGAGAGCAGGCATTCAGAGCATCACGGTTGACGGAACGCCAGTTGCAAGCAACTTGTTTACTGTAACAAGCGGGAAAATCTCGCTCGACGCTTCATTATTCACAGCTGTGAAATCCTACACGATCGCGATTACAGCAGATGGGTATGGAACGGTGCAGGTGACGCAAGAGATCAAGTCAGCAGCATCCAATGTTGCGGTGGGCAAGACAGTGACCGCTTCATCCAATTCACAGCCAGCCGGCAACGCGATTGACGGAAATTCCGCAACGCGTTGGGAAACGGGAGCGAGTGACCCGCAATGGATATCGATCGATCTGGGCACGATCCATCAGCTTGATTCGGTACTGCTGAATTGGGAAGGGGCGTTCGGCAAGTCGTACAAAATTCAAGTATCGACGGTAGCCGACCCTCAACAAGACAGCGACTGGACAGATGTATTCACGGAAACGAACGGCAATGGCGGTTTGGACCCGATCAGTCTCGGCGGGGTTGAAGGACGCCATATCCGGATGTATGGACTCACAAGAGGTACGCCATATGGTTACTCGCTCTGGGAGTTTGAGGTTTACGGAACGTCGACAAGCACTAGCGGCGGAGGCGGAACGAATCCAGGCACAGGTGGCGGGGGCACGAATCCGGGCACTGGCGGAGGGGGAACAACCCCGCCAGCCCCTGGCACTAACCTCGCGCTTGGCAAACTTGCCGTAGTATCCAGCCAAAATCCGAATATGACTGCAACCAATTTAACGGATGGCAACAACGGAACACGCTGGGAGCCGGACCTTACTGTCAGCAACACCGCTGAAGAGTGGGCATATGTCGATCTTGGCAGCCAGCAGACGCTAACCACGCTTAAGCTGTTGTGGGAAGCGGCGTACGGCAAAGTCGTTCTCATCCAAGTTGCGGACGCAGGCAGCAATTTGGCAGCGGACTCTACGGATTGGCGGACGGTTCAAACGCTGAACCGTGAACTGACGGCTGCTACGTTCGCCGAAACAATTGATCTAGGCGGCGTGCAAGGCCAATATGTCCGCGTTTATGTGACAGAGAAGGGCTTCAAGCCATACGGCCCATCACTGTTCGAGATTGAAGTGTACTAAAATTTAAAGTTTAGCCCCCTATAAGGGTATAAGGAGCTGCTTCAGTATAACTGCGTTAGGCAAGAGCTGGAGCAGCTCTTTCTATACACATTATGAAAGCGATTACGAGGACTATGCTGGCCTCATATTCGCGCAAAATTGAAGGAGGATCATAATGCAAACCGGAAAGTTTGTAACGAAAGCCGCGAAGCGATTGGGCACTTATACGCTCGTTGCGGCAATGCTGGGAACGCTAGTTACGTTGCCAGTTCAGCAGCGCGCAGATGCAGCGGCAGGCTCTTACCTGCTCTCGCAAAACCGCACAGCTTATGCTTCATCTGTCGAAGGCAACAATGCCGCTAGCCTAGCGGTGGACGGCAACACAGGTTCACGCTGGTCCAGCGCATGGGGTTCTGATGGGCAATGGATGTACATTGATTTGGGCGCGAACGCTAACATCGACCGTGTCAAAATTCAATGGGAAGGCGCTTATGCGACCGGCTACAAAATCCAAACGTCCAACGATGAAGCAACTTGGACTGATATTTATACCACAACGAATAGTGACGGCGGCATCGATGATTTCAACGTCACAGGTACGGGCCGCTTCGTACGTGTGCTCGGTACGGCTCGTTCTTTAGCTGCGTATGGCATTTCGATCTTTGAATTCGAAGTTTACGGCACGGGTGGCGTGAACCAACCGCCGGTTCAATATGGGCCGAACGTTGCGCTGAACAAGCCTGTAACCGTTTCCTCTTTTGAGCAATCCGGCTACCTGCCTCCAGGCGCAACGCTGAAGGAGAATGCAGTAGATGGCAATTCGTCGACGCGTTGGGGCTCCAATGCAACGGACAACGAGTGGATTTACGTCGATTTGGGCAATACGCGGTCAATCGGCCGTATCGTATTGAACTGGGAATCGTATGGCCGCGTGTTCGATCTTCAGGTTTCCAATAATGCAACGGACTGGACGACTGTATATCGCGAGATTCACGGCTCCGGCGGCAAACAGGACATTCCGGTGTACGCATCGGGACGTTATGTGCGCATGAAAGGCATCGGCAGAGGCACGAGCTTCGGCTATAGCCTGTTCGATTTCGAAGTGTACGACTATGTTGCAGGACAGCCGCAGCCAGTGTACACAATCCCAGCCCTTCCAACGCCAGCGAAAGTAAATGTTGGTTCAGGCAGCTACTTGACGAACGATTTGACGTTCCCACAAGCGAACTATCCGGCTAACAAGTCGGCAGCTGTTAATACGCCGATCCCGTCCAATGACTGGTGGCAATCGCTGCTGATCAAGCCGCTTGGCGACTCGATCATCACGCTGCCGCTCAAATCGAAGTTCTTCAAGCAAGGCCTTGGCCTTTTGAACCCAGGTGCTGGCTGGATTACTGCAGACGGCGGAGCAGTTAACGCTGACGGCAATCCTGACATCTACCTTATGGCAAGCAACATCAACACGTCGACGATGAAAAATCGTGTAACCGGTTACGGCGATTTCTCCGTCAATACGGTGTTGAGTGATACGGCTGAAGACAAAATGAAAGTAACGTTCACGAAAGGCTCGCCTTACGTGTTCACGGAATTCAGCGACCGCAATTCGGTTGAGCTTTATTCTTCACTCGTAGCAGGCATCACGGACCCTAACGGCGCTGCAATTCTGGCAACGGATGGCGCAACGTATACAGGCGACCGCATTACTGTGCGTGCCTTGAATACAGACGGACGCCCGAATCCAGTAGCGACGAACCGTTATTATGGCATCTTTGCTCCTCCGGGAACGGTGTTTAAGAAAGTCGGCGCTAAGATCAAAATCCAACTGGGCAGCAACAGCAACTACATGTCGGTAGCAGCAATGCCTGCAGCGACGGACTTGGATCTGTTCTACCAGCACGCATATGCATTCGTAACGGGTTCCACTGCAACGTATTCGTATAATGAAGGAACTTCCGATGTAACGACGACGCTAGGCGTTACGACACAGTTGAAACGTACGGGCTTCTCGGATCAATCGATGCTCGCCCTGTATCCGCACCAATGGAAGAAAACGAATAATGCATTGACGGCCCGCACATATCCGTCGGTTCGCGGTACGCTTAAGCTGAAGGAAGGCAACTCCTTCACGACGGTAGACAAGTTCTACGGCATGGTTCCAACATTTACTGAGCCAGGCAACGCGCAATACGCTCGCCAGCAAATGGAAGACTACTTGGCGGTACTTGACCAAGAAACAGCGAACAACATCATGAACGGCGATGCTTACTGGCAAGGCAAAACGCTTCATCCGCTCGCAATGGGCGCACTCGAAGCGAATGAAATTGGCGATATCACGCTTCGCAACAAGTTCCTGTCCCGTATCAAAACGGTTCTGACTGACTGGTATACGTACACAGAAGGCGAGCCAGAGTACTTCATGTACTATAACAATGACTGGGGCACGATGTATTACAAAAACAGCGGCTTCGGCGCGAACTACGGCATTACGGACCATCACTTCACGTATGGTTACTATGTATTCGCATCCGCAATTTTGGCAACGTTCGATAACCAGTGGCGCACAGAATACGGCGGCATGGTTGAGCAGCTGATTCGTGACTATGCGAATCCATCGAAGAACGACCCGCTGTATCCACAGTTCCGTAACTTTGATCCGTACGAGGGCCATTCATGGGCTGGCGGTTATGCGGACAACGATAGCGGCAACAACCAAGAAGCAGCTGGCGAATCGCTGTTTGGCTGGGTTGGCCAATACATGTGGAGCATGCTGACGGGCGACACGAACTTCCGCAATGCAGCAATCTATGGCTTCACGACTGAGCTTAACGCAGTTGAGCAATACTGGTTTAACTATGACGGCGACAACTGGCTGCCAGAATGGACGCATAAGTCGGTTGGCCAAGTTTACGGCTCGTCCAACTTCTTCGGTACATTCTTCAGCGGCTTGCCAGTACACGTTTACGGCATCCACTGGCTGCCAACTGCAGAATATTTGACAAGCTATGGCCTGAACAAAAACAAAGCAGCAGCGCTTTACAATGGCTTCGTTGCTGATAATGGCGGCACGCCAGGAACGGATTGGCAGCATATCGTATGGCCGATTCGTGCTCTGAGTGATCCAAATGCGGTTCTGAGCGGTTGGAACACGACGAACATGCAGCGCAACGAAATTTTCAATACGTACTGGTTCGTTAACGGCATGGCATCGCTCGGCGAGCGTACGCGCGACGTTTGGGCAACTGGTTACAGCAGTGCTACGGTTTATAAGAAAAACAATGCTTATCTCGCACAAGTATGGAACCCATCGTCTAACCCTGTAACTGTAACGTTCAAAAACGCGGCAGGCACGACAGGCACAGCAGTCGTTGGTCCAAAATCGCTCGTACAAGTTAACCCAATGGCGAACACGAACACGTCCGACCAATGGACGCCGTGGGATGGCACGAACAGCGGCGGCAACAACGGCGGCAACAATGGCGGTGGCGGCACGCAGCCTCAACCAGGCACAAACTTGGCTAAGAACAAAGTCGTAACGGTATCGTCGACGCAAGATGCTTTCATTGGCAACAATGCAACGGACGGCGATGCAGGCACGCGTTGGTCTTCTGAGCAAAACGTTAACGCACAATGGTTGACAGTTGACCTTGGCAGCGTTCAGCAATTAACGAAAGTTAAGCTGCTATGGGAAGTTGCCTATGGCAAGTCGTACAAAATCCAGCTGTCTAACGACGGCTCGGCTTGGACTGATGCGTTCAGCACGACAACTGGCGACGGTGGCACGGATGAAATTGCAATTAACGGCTCGGGCCGCTACCTCCGTGTAAACATGTCGGAGCGCGGTACGATCTACGGCTACTCACTGTATGAAGTTGAAGCTTACAACGATGGCACGACAACGCCTCCACAAACGGAAACGTTGTTATCGCTCGGAAAAAATGCGACGTCTTCCTCTGTAGAAGCGGCGTTCACGCCGGGCGCAGCGGTTGACGCTGACATGAACACGCGTTGGGCTTCGGCTACAAGCGCAACTCCGGAATGGATTACGGTCGATCTTGGCCAACAACGTACGATTTCCCGTGTTCAACTCGACTGGGAGACTGCATACGGCAAATCGTATAAAATCCAAGTATCCAACAACGGTACGGACTTCACCGACATCTACAGCACGACAACTGGCGATGGCGGTAACGACAACCTCACGGTGAACGGCACTGGCCGTTACGTCCGCGTCTACTGTACGGAACGCGGCACACAATGGGGCTACTCGCTCTATAACTTCGCCGTTTACGGCAGCTAGTCTACAATCCCCGCTTTAACTTCATAAACGACGAAACAACGACCTCGGCTGCCGGCTATTCCGGCATCGGGGTCGTTTTTTTTAGGGTGAGAGCTAGTTTGCCTATGTGAACTTTACGGAGTGCTGATGCAAACCATACTGTGTATGGATGCGCAACTGTACTGCGCGCCGTTGCATCATTTTGCCGGTGCACATGCAGCTTCGCCGCCGATGCAAACTGAACTGTACTGTACACGATATTGCGCTATTGCATTTTCTACAATGAGAAAGGTTGAATGATGGACTAAAGCAAGGTTTCATTGCAAAACATACAATGGGAGTTGTCCAAACGGACATATTAGCCGCAAATCGAGCAGTTGTGATCGAAAATGATTGTACGTTTTACAATGGCGGCGCAATCGGGGGAGAACTTGGTAAGTGCCATTGTACGGAATGCAATGAGGAACGTTGCACAGCTGAGCGCCGCACCGAATGTATATCCCATGCACGTTGCACGCTGAGCGCCGTACCAAGCATTTTGCATGGCACTATCCGTTACTGTCCGGCGAAACCAGATGGGGCTGCCTATTACTCAAACCTAACCTCTTTGTCCAAAATGACTTCTACACGCGGCTTATCAACGAGTGGCGCAACCGGAATGAGCCGGAATTGCACGCCTTCAATTGGTTCTGCAATGCTGGGCGTGACGAAAAATGTCATATGCGTGTGGCTTCCGCCACCTCCTACACGGTCTCTGCGTGCGATATATTGCTCTTTGCCCGTTACTTCCAAATGGATCTGGGGATGCATCCGATCAACATGCTCACGATCATCGAGCAGGCGGATCTCAATTGCAATTTCGCTGCCGTTCCGGTAATGCATGGCGTGGGTCATATGATATTCGATGCCATCGACGACTGTTTTTTTCAAGAGCGGCGCTACGTTCACTAGTTCATCTGGTGGTTCTGGAAAATAGCAGTGGCTGTTAGGGAGAAGATGGAGCAGAACGCTATGCATTTGTGGTACTGTCATATTTAATATACCTGTCCAAGCTTCGAGCTGCTCTGTCGGCGGGTAATATCGGCGGCCGTTTGCCAACTTCATTCGTTCGGTTAAAAGCCGCAAGATTTGTTCGTCAATGGATTTAAACGCGTCATTGTATTCGTTCGGAATTGGTTTGAACTCTGTCCATGCCATGAAAAGAAACCCTCCCTAATTTTAGTCTGAAGCTTAATTGTATCCCATTTGAGAAAAGTATCCAATTTAGAATCTATATAAAACCCACCTCAATCGTTCATTTTCCGCCTTGAACGCTCGTAAGCTGCTATGGTATTCTATACACATATTAAACGACTTTAATAAGTCTGGTGGTGAGCCTTATTGATACACGTTCTGTAACGCCCAAAACGATGGGAGAGTTCATTCGCCGCCAAATTCGTGTAGCGCTTCATGCAAAGGGCGTATCGACTACAGCAGAAATCGCGCAAGTAACAGGCGTTAGCTTTCCGACGATTAGCAAAACTTTGGATGATATGAACGATCAAGGCGAAGTTATTTTGAGCGGATTAGGTGCATCAAGCGGAGGCAGAAGGCCGAAGGAATATCAGATTAATCCGGCATATCGATCAGGCTTAATCGTTCGTCTAGACCGCGAATGTACGACCTATACGCTATTAAATTATGTAGGCGACGTTATTGCACAAGAGAGCCAGCCAAGCGTGATGGCACAAGGGCCGGAGCAATTGACTGAGCAGCTCACACAATACGTGAATCGGTATTCGAATCTAAGCACGATAACTTTCGGAATCGCCGGTGCGGTTAACGAGGGGCGAGCCGTGTACATTCCTTCGTTCCATGCATTCAAAAACTTTGAGTTCAAAACCTATTATGAGGAACGGTTTGCTCTTCGCGTTGAAGCGGTGAACGACGTGAATGCTTCCGTCTTCGGCTACTTTGATCGGTTGGGCTTTGATAAAAGCTTATCGCTTGTCTATATCTACTTAGGGCCAGTCGGTATCGGCGCGGCGATTCTAATGAATGGCGAAGTCGTGCGAGGGAGCACGTTTTTTGCAGGTGAAATTGCAACTTTGCCGCTTTATGACGAGAAGAAGTTTATTCAGGTCATGAATGAAACAACCCTTTCGCATTCGGAAGACGCAAAGCGCATACAACGAGATGCGATTGGCCGTGTAGTTGCGACATTCACGTCGATTATTAACCCGCACCGGCTTATTTTCTCAGGCAAAGAAATACCTGATTTGGTACTCGAGTCGATTAGGGAAAGCAGCGCGAAGTATGTGGTGGAAGAAAATATTCCAGATCTTGTCGTAAGCAATTGGGAGCAGGATTATGGGCACGGACTTCGTCAAACAACAATTAATAGCATGTTAGGCATCGGTGTGGAGTAGCTGAGCAACAGCGATCTGGCTAGGCTGGGACTGCAGGGGAGGTTGGCATGAATGTCTATTCGGAGTAAGGAAATGAAATGGTTTGATGCGAAGGAAGAGGTAGAGTTGTTCCAACTTGCTGAGAACGCCAGCTTACAGCAGCGTGAACTAGAGAATGCGCCGCTGCATTATGTGGCCGATCGTAATCGGTTATTGGAAGCATCGAGAAATGAGGAGCTTGTCCGTCAAGTGGAGCATTATATGCAGGCTTGCTATACGAATCACACAGAAAATCAACATCGCTCGGGCCCAATTCTGTTGGCTAAAGCATACGTCATCCCAGCGCGGCAAATGATCGTAGCAGATGTGCAACAGCGGGATTGGATTTATGTCGTGTTCGACCACAGCCATAATCTGCATATTATCGGCGGGGAAATCGGCAGCAATGTCATATTAGAATGGTCAACGAACGATATGAATCAATGCAGCGGCCTTTAAAATATGAGGCTGTCTTGCAAGCAACAGCGAGATGAAAGCAGGCCACTTGCCTGATAGCCAGTACATTTGACGCAGTAGATATAAAGATATAGAAATGGCGGCATCACAGGTAGCCCTGGCTCGCCATTTCTTTTTATTTTTTTCGACCCGACAATGTTGCCCTTGCTCACTTTGTACACGCGGTTTGCAGTACCAAGCTTCGATTATGCCGCTTCAGTACGCCATATCCACTTTAATGGCGGATGCACTGGATACTGCGAGATGGCGAGCAGGGCATATGTCGAATTTCTAACGGACCCCGGAGCCGTTATTTCTCTCCATACGAGCGAATTGCAAACGTAACGGACCGTATGGCCGTTATCTTGCTGTTTTGAAGCGTCGAGGGGACTAAATGGGCCAAATAAAGGCTCCTCAGTCCGTTAGAACACCCCGTCTTTAAACAAAGCTTTCCCGATGTCCCCCCATCCAGGCATTAAGAAAGCGCTTAAAAGATATCGATTTCATTTTCTGAGATGTCAATACTCCAAAAGACACCTCCAGCATATGTAGGAGGAAACTCGCTGAAAAGGTTGATTTTCCTTATAGCTATGCCACTTTTCGACGATTCGACATATAGTTCGTAAAAATCACACGACAGAATTTATAAATATTTTTGTGTAAAACATATTGAAATCGATTTCATTCAATGCTATGATTTGATTAAATCTTAGGAGAGAAAGTGGTGTGAGTGCAGGACAACAGAATGGTCGACGTTGCCCAGCGGGCTAACGTATCGACAGCTACCGTCTCTCGCGTTCTTAACGACAGCAGCCGCGTGAGTGCCAAGACGAAGCAAAAGGTGTTAAAGGCGATTGAGGAGATGAATTATATCCCGAATGCCTCCGCCAAAAGCTTGCGCTCCCAGAAAACGAGGACGATCGCCGTCGTCGTTTCGGATATTCACTCCTCCTACTTTGCAGAGATCGTCAAAGGCATTGAAAATATGGCGAACTCGCGCAAGTACCGAATCGTCATTTGCGATACGCAAAACGAGCGGGAGAAGGAAGTGGAAATGATGTCGCTCGCGCTGGATCGAACGGTAGATGCCATGGTGTTCGTTGCACCAATCATATCGAATGAGGAGATCGAAGCGTTTGTGGACAGAGGCTATACGGTAGGCGTAATTGGGCGGCATATTGATCATCCAAACGTACCATGTGCCTATACGGACAATGTCAAAATCTCGCAAGAGGTTATCGCGCATCTGTTGGAAAAAGGGCATAGCCGTATCGCTTTTCTAAGCGGCTACGCGGATTCGACGGATAGCCACGAGCGGCTTGAAGGATATATGAAAGCGTTAACTACTGCTCAGCTAACGTACGATCCGGCGCTAATCGAGAATGGGCAATTCAACGAGAATGGCGGATATGACGCGTTCCATCGCTTATGGGCTAAGAGCATCGGCATTACGGCGATCTTCGCAGCTAACGATGAGATGGCACTGGGCGTCTATCGGGCATGCCGGGAGCTTGGCATTATGATTCCCGAGCAGCTAACCGTGATCGGCGTTGATAACAACCGAGTAGCCAAGTATATTACGCCGAAGCTTTCCACCGTCGAGCAGCCCAAGTATGCGATGGGTGCATTGCTCGTAGAGAAGCTTATTGATCAAATGAATGATAACGATTACATTGATCAGCGCGTATTTAAAGTCGACTCCAAGCTCATCCTCAGGGAGTCCTCTAGCATTTCAATTGATCGAACAGGGAGTGTGTCAACGTGAAAAGTTTAGTTCGAGAACTGGTAAAAAACAAAACGCTCTTTCTCATGATCAGTCCGGCTCTCGTATTTTTCGCCATCTTTGCCTACATGCCGATGGTTGGCGTGTACTATGCGTTTACGAGCTATGATCCGAACGTCGGCTTGTTCAGCAATGAGTTCGTCGGCTGGAAAAACTTCGATTTTCTAATCAACTCCGGCGCGCTGTGGAACATCACCAAAAACACGGTGCTCTACAACTTAGCGTTTATCTTTATCGGTAATTTCCTGCAAATCTTATGTGCCATATTCCTGAGCGAATTGCCGGGCAAATGGTTTAAAAAACTAACGCAGTCGATCATGTTCCTGCCATTCTTCATCTCGTTCGTTCTGGTCGGCGCATTCGTGTTCAACTTGTTCAGCTCAGAGAACGGTGCAATCAATACGCTGCTGGTGTCGCTAGGCTTCCCGTCCTACGATTTCTACCTGCATACGGCACCATGGAAATACATCATCATCTTCTTTAGCACATGGAAGGGCCTCGGATATGGCATGATCATCTATCTTGCAGCCATTATGAGCATCAGCGATGAGTACCATGAAGCAGCAAAAATTGATGGCGCGAACATTTTCCATCGCATTCGGTTCATTACGATTCCGCTGCTTATGCCGACGTTTATTATGCTCTTGCTGCTCAGCCTTGGCGGCATTCTGCGCGGACAATTCGATCTGTTCTACCAAATCATTGGCAATAACGGCATGCTCTTCAACGCAACAGACGTTATCGATACGTACGTGTACCGTGCGCTTGCAGTCAACTTCGACGTAGGCATGGGTACGGCAGCCGGCTTGTATCAATCGTTCTTCGGCTTGGTGCTCGTATTGACGGTGAACTACATCATTCGCAAGACGCGTGCAGAAAATGCGCTCTTCTAGGAGGCAGTCATGAAGATAAAAACCGAAAAATCGACCATCTTTTTCAACGTCATGGGTTATGTCATCGTTTCGATCCTGACCATCGCTTGCCTCCTCCCGTTCTGGGTCATCATCACGGGGTCGTTCACCTCGGAGATGGAGATCATTGCGGAAGGGTTCAAACTATGGCCGGAACAATTCTCGCTGGATGCGTATCGTTCGCTGTTCAGCAATCCATCGCAAATTATTAATGCCTATCAGGTAACGATCGTACTTACGTTCGTTGGAACATTACTCGGGTTGTTCATCATGTCGATGGCAGGATATGTGCTGTCGCGCAAGGATTTCAAATACCGCAATGGCTTCTCTTTCTACATTTACTTCACGATGTTGTTCAGCGGAGGGTTAATTCCTTGGTACATTCTGATCGTGAAATATCTCGATTGGAAGGACAACTACCTTGCGCTGCTTATGCCGTTCATGATTTCCGCCTTCAACATCATGCTGATGAAGGGATTCATGTCATCGCTTCCTGATTCGATCTCCGAATCGGCGAAGATCGACGGTGCAGGCGATTTCACGATCTTCATGCGATTGATTTTGCCGCTGTCTACGCCAGGCCTTGCGACAATCGGCTTGTTCCTGGCACTGTCCTATTGGAATGAATGGTTCCTCGCCAACATGTTCATCACGACTGAGGGCAAGTACCCGCTCCAATTCCTGTTGTACAAAATTCTTTCCAGTGCCGCGGTGCTGAAAACGAACATGCCATTCGATGCTTCATCAGGCATGAAGCCGCCAGCAGAGACGCTGAAGATGGCTGCTGCAGTAATCGTAACGGGACCGATCGTATTCTTGTACCCGTTCGTTCAACGCTATTTTGTCAAAGGCCTTACGATTGGCGCAGTCAAAGGTTAGTACCGGCTTACGCTGGCTGACATAGATGTCTTTTTTCATAATGATAAGGAGGGTCTCATCAATGAAAAGAAAGCTCCGGAAATACTCAGCAATCCCTGCGGTTATCATGCTTTCGACGATGCTGGCAGCTTGTGGAGGCAACGATAACGCGGGATCGACAACGGCTAACGATCCAGCAAAGACAGCAACGAACGAGGAAGGCGCAAAAACGCCAGATACGTCCAAGAAGGTCGAGCTCGTCTGGTATCTCGTCGGCGAACCACATAAAGATACACAGAAGGTCGTGGATGAGTGGAATAAGCTGTTAGAGAAAGATTTGAATACGAAAATCAAGCTGAATTTCACGACGTGGGCAGAATGGCAGACTAAATATAACCTCATTCTGTCGACGGGCGAGAAAGTGGATATGATCTTTGCTTCTTCGTGGGCAGATTACTACAAATTCGCAAAACGCGATGCATTCCTGCCGCTGAACGATTTGCTGCCGGTGTATGCGCCAGAAACATGGAGCAAAGTATCGAAGCAAGATTGGGAAGAAGCTACAGTTAAATCTGACAAAGCAGCAAATGGCGCAATCTTTGCTGTGCCATCCACGTACCCAGAGTACACGCCGGACGGCCTCGTTTATCGTGAAGACTGGAGAAAAGAGCTGAATCTTCCAGAGATTAAAGATATGGATTCGCTCGAAGCTTACTTCGATGGCGTGAAAAAAGGCAAGCCAGGCGTAACGCCAATTAACGGCAAAGCTTTCAACGAAGTGAACGCGCTGTTCAAGTTCTCGAATGGTTTTGAGACAATCGGCGGAGGCGGCGAGGGGAACCTCATCGTATCCAAATATGCAACACCGCGCGACATCGTTGCATATCCGTTCACGGCAGAGTTCGAAGCTTATGTAAAGCGCATGAAAACGTGGGCGGACAAAGGGTTCTGGAATTCCGACTCGCTATCTTCGCAGAAGGAGCCGGGCGACACGATCAAAACGGATAACGGTGCTGCATACCTGCGTAATGCACCAGCCGCTGGCGGTTACATCATGGGCCTCAAAACGACGAACCCAGATATCACGACAGGCTACTTCCCGTTCAACCGCTTCAACGGTTATGCAATGCCGACGCTGTCGGTTAACAATGCAATGGCAATTCCGAAGTCTTCGCCGAACCCAGAGCGTTCGCTCATGGTGCTTGACAAGCTGCGCAACGATCCGAAGTACTTCGATCTGATGACGTACGGCATCGAAGGCACGCACTATTCGATTGATGCAGATGGCAAGTCGCTTGTTACGCCTCCAGCAGGCATGACAGTAGGCAAAGACTGGAAGAAATATGACCTTGCATCATGGGGCTGGCGCGTAGATACGATGGTTCGCGAGAAGCAAGCATCGGGATGGCCAGAATTCGACAAGCTGTTGGAAGAGTTCAAAGCGACGAGCAAGCCGAACATCTATGCACCAATCATCTTGACGTATGATACGGTGAAATCGCAGCAAGCGGCTGTCAACCAAGTGTTCGAGCAATACGGCAAACCGCTCATGATGGGCTTCACGGACGATGTGGAAAAGTCGCTCAAAACGTATCGTGACCAGCTGACGAAAGCGGGCATTGACTCGCTCGTTGACTACGCGAAGACGGAAGCTTACAAGTATTTTGACGAAAAAGGCATCCAATAACGAATAGATAGATAGACCAGATGAGAACAGCCGGTGGGGATGAGAGAGCATGTGATCAATCATCTTCACCGGCTGTTTTTGAATGACCGATAGGGTTTGGTTTGGAGGAGGAACTGGCTTGACGAATACAACTAGAACATACTTACAGACGACATTGGCTTTCCAAACAGTAGACGGTGTCGAAATTCCGTTTCAGAATGGCATTCCGGTACCGACTTTCGATCCACAAGAACGGCCGGTTATTGCGCTGCACGGCTGCTGGAATAAGAAGCGATTCGATGCGGATCACGGCTTCTCGATGGCGCCGCGGAATGCGGGCTGGCTGGAGCAATTGCAGCAGAATGAAGGGATTCATTTAACGGGTTCGGAAGAAGTGCAATGGGAGCTGCATCATGTTCCGCTGCCGGAAAACCGGATGACAGGCGAGGCTGCGGCGAATGCAGCCGAGACCTATGAGAACGGCGTATGGTACCAACGGACGTTCGAGCTCGGCAAGCTCGATAAGGGCATTGCTTATATGTTGAAATCGCTTGGCATCAGCTATATTTGCGACATCTGGATCAATGGGCAATGGATCGGCTTTCATGAAGGCGGTTTCACACCGTTTGCATTCGACGTCTCCCCGTATTTGAAGCAAGGGACTAACGATATTCGGATTCGAATTGATAACCCGCCGTGGGGCAGCCGGGTTGAGGTAATCCCTGCTGTAGCAGGAACAGATTTCTTCAACTACACGGGCATTATACAAGATTTGTACCTCGAGCTTGTGAACACTGTCCATCTCGTTCGAGCGGATATCGTGCCTATAGATACAGCAGGGAAGCTGAGCATTCGGGTTGTTGCAAGCAATCTAGGGAAGGACGATTTCCAGGGAACGATTGAAGGGGCGATTTTTGAGGCTGACCAAGCATGTGAAGGGTTCCTCACGTCACCGGTTGCTTCTAGCATCAAAGGGATTCAGGCGCAAACGGACGGGACGCTAAGGCTGCCATTCCAGGCCAAAGCCGGAGAGACGCGCGTGCTTCAATTTGAAGTGGAGGTTCGCAATCCAAAGCTCTGGGCGCTTGGCAAACCGAACTTATACGTAGGCGAATGGGCGATTAAACCTGACGCTGCATCGGTTTCATCGCAGGCGGCAGACCGGCTGTCCACCCAATTCGGCATTCGTACGGTCGGGACGGACAAAACGCGCATTTTGCTCAATGAAGAACCTGTATTTCTAGCGGGCATTGCGCGCCATGAGGAATGGCCGGAAACCGGTAGGACAGCGGATTGGGATCGCATTCGAGCTGATCTTGAGCAAATTCTGACGATTAACGCCAATATGGTAAGGACGGGCCATTACCCGAACCATGTGTATACGTACTTGCTTTTGGATAGGCTTGGCTTCGCGGCGATGAGCGAAATCCCGCTGTGGCAGCTTGAGAAGGAGCACTACGTTGCACAGGAGCAGCGGAAGTTCGCAGACCAGATGTGGCGCGAGATGGTGTTTTCCCAGTACAACCGGCCATCGGTTATCATGTGGAGCACCCAGAACGAGTCGAAGGAAGTGGCGTTGCGGCTTGAATATAATCGCCGGCTCGTGCAGGATTTGCGTACCACGTACAACGACGGCAGGCTCATTACGCAGAGTGCTGCGGCCGACCAGCCAGGTCCCGAAGATGCTTCGATGGAGCCGCTCGATGTCGCGGGCTGGACGATGTACTTTGGCATTTTCCATGGTGGTACGCCATATGAAGGGACACGCGATTTTGTGCAAAACGCCCATCGTGCATTCCCGGATAAGCCGATACTCAACACGGAGTTCGGGCATTGGACGGGCGAGCGGGATGTAGATGCTGACATGCAAATTCACATCTATGAGACCACGCTTAAGGCGCTGATGGAGCAAGCGACCCATGATGAGAATGGGCAGCTGGTGGAAGGCGGATCTGTGGCGGGCATCGATTTTTGGATCATGTACGACTGGTACGTGAATCACAACAATTGGATTGACACCTTCGGCCTCTATCACATGGACCGCAAGCACGGCAAACCGTTAGCGGACCAGCTCACGTATGATTATGGGAAGCTGTCAGGAAAAGGCGAGACCATTAGCCATTTTGCAAAAGAGTAAGCAATACCGAACGTTATGTTCAAAAAATGGGATTATCGGGGATAGGTGGCTTGGCTAGCGCTTTTCCTTCGGTAAGCCATCCTTGGCATGCAATTAAACGAGCCTACTTAGAAAAGGAGAACGAACATGAAACGAACATTTTCGAAGCGACTAGCGCAGTTGTTGGCCGTAAGCTTGTTCATTTCCTGCTTTACTGGCGTATTCGCGCCTAAGTCTTCTGCGGCCGTTAGCACACCGGTAAAGGTGTGGGAAACACGGGGGGACAAAAGCAAGCTAATTAGTGCGGAGCCGGACGTCGCATTCACGGCTGACACGAATCCAATGGATCTGACGATCAACGTAAACGAGAACAAAACGTATCAATCGATGGACGGATTCGGCGCGTCGATGACAGATTCCTCTGCATGGCTGATTGCGAACAAGCTGACCCAGCCTGCTCGCGACAATCTGATGCAAACGCTATTCGACCGCAACAGCGGCGTTGGCTTTAGCTATGTGCGCGTGCCGATGGGCGCGAACGATTTTTCCTTGAGCAATTATACGTATGATGATATGCCGCCAGGGCAGACGGATGAAAATCTGGATCATTTTTCGATCGATCATGATAGCGCATACATGATTCCGGTGCTCCAACAAGCGCTGGCAATTAACCCGCAATTGAAAATTATGGCGACGCCTTGGACCGCGCCAGCTTGGATGAAAACGAACGGTGCGCTTAATAAAGGGCAGCTCAAGCCAGAGTATTATGACGTATACGCGCAATATTTCGTTAAGTTTATTCAAGCGTATGCGAATGAAGGCTTGCCAATTGACGCGATTACGCTGCAGAATGAGCCGCATTTTGAGCCGAGCGGCTATCCGGGCATGCGGATGGAACCGAGCGACCAAGCTAATTTTGTCAAAAATAGCTTAGGCCCCGCATTCCAAGCCGCAGGCATCCAGACAAAAATTATCGTGTGGGACCATAACTGGGATGAGCCGAACTATCCGATCGACGTATTAAATGATCCGCAGGCGAAAGCTTATATCGCAGGATCGGCGTTCCATGCTTATGCAGGCATCGTGGATAACCAAGCTTTCGTACACGACCAGCATCCAGATAAGGACATCTACTTTACGGAAAGCTCCGGCGGTGAGTTTGCGAATGTGTTCGGCGCTAACGTCGTGTGGGATGTGCAAAATCTTGTCATCGGCGCGACACGCAACTGGGCAAAAACGTCGCTGAAATGGAACTTTGCGCTGGACGAAGCCCATGGCCCGACGAATGGCGGATGCGCAGACTGCCGCGGTATCGTGACGATCAACCAACAGACAGGTGATGTTACGTATAACGAAGAGTTCTACTCCCTTGGCCAAGCGAGCAAGTTCATTGCGCCAGGTGCAGTACGCATTCAATCCAACACGTTTGGCAATGGCAGCATTGAAGATGTAGCTTTCAAAAATGTAGACGGTTCCAAAGTGCTGGTGGCGCTGAACTCGTCCAAGCAAGCGAAGGCGTTCAAGGTTCGCTGGGGCTCACAGAGCTTCACCTATACGCTCGAAGCAGGCGCTGTCGCGTCCTTCGTATGGGAAGGAACGCAGCAGGGTGATGTGCTAGCGAACCCTTACAGCAAGCTGGAAGCGGAAGATTTTGATTCAATGAACGATGTACAAACAGCGATTACGCCGGATGCAGGCGGCGGCAAGGCAGTCGGGCAGACGAGCGAAGGCAGTTACATTGCGTTCAATAATGTCGAGTTCGTGAACGGAACAGCAAGCTTGAAAGTACGCGCTGCAGTTGAAGAGGATGCCCAGTTGGAGTTCAAGCTGGATAGCCCGACTGGCCGTACGATTGGCAGCATTGATTTGGCACCGAGCACAGGCGCTGGTGCAACGCCGCAATGGGTGACGAGCACTGCGCCGATCGATTCCGTAACCGGAACGCATACGCTCTATGTGCTGTTCCATGGCAAAGCGAATGTAAACTGGCTGCAATTTTCATTTGATGTGTTCCAAGACACACTGAACTACATGAGCCTATCTGGCGGTTTGGAAGCGGGGACGCTGGAAGGATGGAACGAATCGGTGCCGAATGGCCAAGCCTCCGCGCACAAAGCAGACAGTGATGGCCCGCGCAGCGGAAGCTACAAGCTGACGTACTATGCGGGAGCTGATTATCAGCAATCGACTTCACATGTCGTGAAAGTGCCAAACGGAACGTACCGTGCGTCGGTATGGTACCAGAAGGGCTCGAACACGAATGTGCAGCTGAATGCGAAAAACTACGGCGGCGCAGATCTTAGCGCTCCGGCTAGCACAACCGACTATGTCGGCCAATGGACACAGCTTGTCATTCCTAACATCCAAGTATCCAATGGGCTAGTGGAAATCGGCGTATCGGCGACGAATAAGGGTGGCGAGTGGGCGGCATTCGACGACTTCGAGCTGTTCCGTACGACATCCAAAGCGCCTGCGGCTGAGCGGGGAACGGCTGCTCCGGCTGTCCCAACGAACGTAACTGCGCAAGTGGACCAAGGCAATAACATCGTCCTGCAATGGGATGCGGTTCCACAAGCGGAAGGCTACAAAATTTATCGTTCTGCACTCGACTCTGCTTCTGTTACCGGAGCGGTTTATGATGAGTTCCAAGAAATCGGAATCGCGCCAGCATCTTCGGCAAGCTATTCGGACCTGGGGCTGCGCGGCGATTCGACGTTCTACTATCGCGTGACAGCATTCAATGGCACGGGCGAATCGATTGCTTCTGATCGCGCTTTTGCTACAACGGACCCTGGCAATGACGCGCAAGCGCCTGCTGCCCCGACCGGCCTGAAGGCAGAGAGTGGCGTAGGGCAAATTAAGCTGGCGTGGGAACCGAATCTAGAGAGTGATTTTGTAAAATACAACATCTATCGCGATGGCACGAAGATTGCATCCGTTAGCCCAGCTACTGTAACGACCTATACGGTGAAAAATCTAATCGCTGGCGTGAACTATAGCTTCACGGTGACAGCGGTTGACCAAGCGGGTAACGAATCGGCACATAGTGTGGCACAAATCGCTGCTTCCCAAGCAGTGGGTACGCTGGTTCCATTGCCGAATATGGACTTCGAGACGGGCTCGATGGACCAATGGTCTGAATGGCATCCTGGCCAACAGCCGCTTGCAGCCTTTGTCGACAATGACGGCCCGCGCGGCCAATACAAGCTGACGCATTGGGGCGGAAGCGATTACCAGCAGTCCACGTACCGGACGCTTCAATTGCCGAACGGCATGTATAAAGCACAAGTATGGGTGCGTACAGGCGGCGGCCAGAACACGTTCCAAATGGAAGTGAAAAACTACGGCGGCAGCCAGAAGAATAAGGACCTTCGTTCCGCAAGCGGCGCGTCGTGGACGGCCTTTGCAATCGACAACATTAAAGTAACGAACGGCCAGTTGGAGATTGGCGTCTTCTCTGATGCAAAGGGCGGCAATTGGGCGGCAATCGATGACTTTGAAATTTTCAGCTACGCGCCAGCTATGCCGACTGGGCTTCAAGCCGTTGCCGGAGACGCGCAAGCGACACTGCAATGGACAGCGAATACGGAATACGATATCGCTTCGTACAACGTGTACCAAGATGGGAATCTTGTTGACAATGTAACGGGCCAATCGGTCACGATTCCGTCGTTGGTGAATGGCCAGGCTTACTCGTTCAAGGTGAGCGCACTGGATACGGATGGCAATGAATCCTTCTCTTCTACACCGGTTACAGTGACGCCGCAAGCAGCGGTTGTGCCGCCGGATAACGGCAACGGCAACGGTAACGGTGAAGGCAACGGTACCGGTAATGGTGAAGGCAATGGCACTGGCAATGGTGAAGGCAACGGCACCGGCACCGGTAATGGCACGGGCGGCGGCGTGATCGTTGGCCCAGCGCAGCAGCCAACGGTTAAATATGCAAACGGCATTTCTACGATTAGCCAATTGGACGTAAAAACAAGCACGGCTGCAGGTGCAGTAACAGCTGCTGTATACGTTCCGGCATCAATCGTGCAAGAAGCTGCCAACCATAACCCGGTTAGCAGCATCGTCGTTCATGTAAGCGAGCAGGCAAAAGCAGAAGAACTAGCTGTTACTCTGCCGGTTGCCTCGCTTCAAGCAATTAGCAAGCTTAAACCAGACGTATCGATTACTGTACAATGGGGCGGCGTATCCTATGAGCTGCCATTAGCAGCGGGTGCTTCCAACTTGGCGCAAACGGGTTCACAAGCAGAGCTGACGGTTCGCATTACACCAGCTAGCAGCGCGGACCAGAAGAAATGGGAGCAAGCGGTGAAGCAAGCAGGAGGCTCGATGCTCACGCCAGCAGTATCCTTCAGCGTGTTTGTGAAGGATGGCGGCCGTACACAGGAAATTACGAGCTTCGGCAAACATCATGTGAAGCGCACGCTCATACTGGGCCAAGGCACAAATGCCGAGCATGCGGTTGGCGTCACGATGGACCAATCGGGCCAATTGCAGTTTGTTCCAACTACATTCGGCAAGCAGCAAGACGGTACGGTACAGGCTTCCCTGCAAAATAACCATAACAGCGGCTATGCGGTAATCCAACTGGAGAAAACCTTCAGCGACATCGCAACGCATTGGGCGAAGGGCAGCATTGAGTCGCTCGCTTCGAAACTGATTGTTACCGGTGCAACGGAAGACACCTTCCAACCACAACGCACGGTCACTCGTGCTGAATGGGTAGCATTGCTCGTAAGAACGCTTGGATTGGAGCAAAAGGCAGGAACAACAGCAGCGTTCTCAGACGTAAAAGCGGATCAATGGTTCGATGGAGCGGTAGGTGCAGCAGTTGAGGCGAAGCTGGTGCAAGGCTTCGAGGACGGTTCCTTCCGCCCGAACGCGCCAGTAACGCGTGAGCAAATGGTTGTTTCGCTTGCGAATGCGCTCGCTTTCGCGAATAAAGCGCAAGCAGCAGGCGATGCTGCAAGCGTGGCCAGCCTTAAGGATGGCCAGGACGTAGCAGAATGGGCAGTCCCGGCACTCCAGCAATTGCTGGAATCGGGTATCGTAAGCGGTACGCCGCAAGGCTTCTTCTATCCGAAGAATAATGCGACTCGCGCCGAGGCAGCAGTAATGATCGATCATTTGCTGCAACAATTGAATAGCTAGTATAACCCTCAATAGATTAGACACCTGGAGTAAGGCAACATAAACTCCAGGTGTCTTTTTCTATAAATAAAAAATGTGAGAGGATGTGTTAGTAGTGAGATTTTCGCTTTTAGGCAGGCCGGTTAGCCGTATCATCGTATTATCCTTGTTTTCAGCCTTGTTAGCTTTCGGAGGGTTCAGCAATCTGCTTCCCAAAGCCGAGGCGGCCAATGAGGCCGTTCAGGTGTGGATGACAACTGCGGATCAATCCAAGCTATTGCAGCCGCAAAGCAATGTTTCGTTTTCTCCTGTAAGCGCTGCCAATCCGACGACGATCAACGTGAATGAGAATGTGGCGTACCAGTCGATGGATGGTTTTGGTGCAGCGATGACAGGCTCGTCCGCGTATTTGTTCAACAACAAGATGAGTGCTTCCCAGCGAAATACGCTGTTTGATGAGCTGTTCACAAGCAGCGGCATTCGGTTGAATTTTGTCCGCCAGACGATTGGCGCATCCGACTATTCCTTGAGCAGCTTTACGTATAATGACCGTCCATCTGGCCAAACGGACCCGAATCTTGTGAACTTTGGATTGGGGCAAGATTTAAACGATGTCGTTCCTATGCTGAAGGCGGCGAAAGCGAAAAATAGCGGCCTCCTCATTCTCGGCACGCCTTGGAGCGCGCCCGCATGGATGAAGAACAATCAATCGCTTAACGGGGGAAGCCTTCAAACCCAGCATTACGGCACTTATGCGAATTATCTTGTGAAGTATATTCAGGCTTATCAGGCGCAAGGGCTCCCGATCTACGCGATTACGCCCCAGAATGAGCCGCTGCACCAGACATCAAGCTACCCGAGTATGGGGATGTCAGCAGCCGAGCAAACCAATTTTATTAAAAACAACCTCGGGCCAGCATTTGCAAGCAACGGAATTACGGCGAAAATAATTGGCTATGACCATAACTGGGACCAACCGGGTTACCCGACGACGATTCTAAACGATGCCCAAGCAAAAGGCTATGTGGCCGGCTCGGCATTCCACTGCTACGGAGGGGATGTGGCAAACCAAACGAATGTTCATAATGCTTACCCGGACAAAGGCATTTGGTTCACCGAATGCTCGGGGGGCGAATGGAGCACGGATTTCGGTGCCAATCTGAAATGGAATATGTCCAACTTGGTGATCGGATCGATTCGCAATTGGGCGAAGAGCGTACTGTTGTGGAACCTCGCGCTCGACCCATCCCATGGACCGACGAATGGCGGCTGCACGAACTGCCGCGGCGTAGTTACGGTTGACAATAGCGGCAATGTGAAGAAGGAAGTCGAATATTACGTGCTGGGCCATGCGAGCAAATTCGTCGACAACGGCGCGGTTCGCATCGATACGAACAACTTCGCTGGCGGCATCGAGAATGTGGCGTTCAAAAACCCAGACGGATCGAAGGTGCTTATCGCTCTCAATAATAGCTCTTCCAGCAACACATTCAAGGTCGCATGGGGATCGCAAGCGTTTACCTACACGCTTCCGGCAGGCGCCGTTGCGACATTCAAGTGGAGCGGGACGCCGGGCGGCGGCACGAACCCCACAGTGAAGGATGCATTCAGCCAGATCGAAGCCGAGAATTATGATGGCCAGGTTGGCGTACAGCTTGAAGCGACTTCTGATACAGGCGGCGGCCAAAACGTAGGCTGGATTGACAATGGCGACTATATTTTCTTTAACCAAGTCGATTTCGGCAGTGGCGCTGCGAGCTTGCAAGCAAGAGTGGCTAGTGCAGCTAGCGGCGGAAACATTGAGGTTCGGCTGGGCAGCCCAACAGGTACGTTAGTTGGCACATGTATGGCGGCTGCAACTGGCGGGTGGCAAACATGGACGACGATAACATGTCCGATCTCCGGCGCAAGCGGCGTTCAGAACGTTTATTTGAAATTTTCAGGCGGCATTAACTTGAACTGGATCAAGTTTTCCCAATCTTCCGTGCAGCCTCCGGGCTCGACGGCAATCGAATCGGGAAAAATCTACACGATCACATCCAAATCAAGCGGCAAAGCGCTGGACATTAAAGATGGCTCGACAGCAGACGGCGGGGTGTTTCAGCAGTGGACACTTACAGGCGGCACGAATCAGCAATTCAGAGTCGAGAATGTTGGCGGAGGCTACTATAAGCTAACGAATATCACCAGCGGCAAAGCGCTTGATGTGAAGGATGTATCGACCGCTGACGGCGCGATTATCCAACAGTGGGCTTATGGCAGCGGCACAAACCAGCAATGGCAGATTATTGCCACAACCGCTGGCTATTACAAAATCGTCAACCGCAACAGCGGCAAGGCGGTTGATATTCTTAATGCGTCTGCTGCCGATGGCGCGAGCATCGTTCAATCCACGGACAATGGCGGCAACTCGCAGTCATGGGCATTTCAAAAAGTGGGCAATTAATAAAGGTATATGATTAAGCGGTAACAAAAGGCTGGACAAAGAAGCGCCGAATCGAGTTCATTCGATTCGGCGTTTCTATTTCTTTTTGCTTGCTAGATAATGGGATTAAGATTGAACCTATCTTGTAATCCAGTGGCAATAATTCTATAATTAATGATATAACTATTTTTCTTTACTAAGGTTGAATGCCACTTGGATATTAAAATTGTCGATGTTGCCAAGCGGGCTGGCGTTTCGCCGGCTACCGTGTCACGTGTGCTGAACGACAGCAACTTGGTAACCGAGAAAACAAAACGCAAGGTGCTTGCGGTTATAGAAGAAATGGAATACCATCCGCATGCGGCTGCCAAGCAGCTTCGTTCGCAGCGAACGATGACGATTGGCGTCATTGTGCCCGATATCAATGTCTCCTACTTCTCTGAGATTATTAAAGGGATCGAGAATATGGCTTATGCGAAGAAGTATAAGCTTATTATTTGCGACTCGGACAATATGCTTGAGAAGGAAGCGGAGTATTTGGAGCTGCTCAAAAACCGGACAGTAGATGCGATGGTTATGGTCGTGCCGTTCATGAATGATGAGGACCTGTACGAATTGGCCGACAAAGGCTTCCTGATCGGTGTTGTCGGACGCTCCATCGCGCATGATGAAATTCCGACCTGCAAGACGGACAACGTGAAGTTTTCGCATGTCGCCGTCAACCATCTGATCGAGCAAGGCCATCGGAGCATCGCTTATATCGGCGGCTATTCGGATTCGGCAGAAAGCTATGAGCGTCTAGAAGGCTACATGAAGGCGCTTAAGGACCATCAAGTGCCGTTTCAGCCATCGCTAATCGATAATGGCGATTATCAGGAGATGGGCGGTTATGATGCGATGAATCGGCTGATGGACTGCGGCACGCCTTTCAGTGCCGTCTACGTTGCGAATGATGAGATGGCGCTCGGGGTCTATCGAGTTTGTCTAGAACGGGGCGTTCGGGTTCCCGAGGATATGGCTGTCGTAGGCGTCGATAACAACCGGATTTCGAGGTACATTAATCCGCCGCTCAGTACGGTTAGCCAGCCGAAGTATGCGATGGGAGCACTGATCGCGGAGAAGTTGATCGATCTCATGACGAACAAAGAATACGCCGAGAAGAAAGACTGGATTATTCATTCCGATCTCATTATCCGCGAGTCTTCCAGCTATAATCGAACGGAGTAGCACCGAATTAGGCAAGGAGAAAGGGGGGCCCCGAATGCCGCGACGGCTGGAGGGCACCTCTTTTTCTAACGGACCTCAGAGCCGTGATAGCCCATCCAAAAGCACCAGTTGCAAATGTAACGGACCTCACAGCCGTTATTTAGCCATTTTGCTGCCTCGTGAGAGGAATATTGGCCAAATAGCGGCTGCTTGGTCCGCTAGAACACAAATGTGCTTGAATTTGATTAAATAAGGCCCACTCGGTCCGTTAGAGTTTCCGCCATACGGTTTCTTATTGTTTAGGCAGATGAAAGAAGGGTGCCCCTAAAGTTTACGCTTTAGGGGCACCCTTCTTTTGGCGCTTTGGCCGAATATAGGATGTGCGCTTCTATGTGCAGGGAATCCAGCCTGTTACAACTAGCGCTTGCCGGCTAGGCTTTTGGCCGTTTCTGGCATTCCTTCATTAGCTTCTGGTATTCTTTAATCTGCTCAGCCGTCCATTTGGACCCTTCGAATAACTCGCCGGAGCGGGCGAGCGCCAGCAAATCCTCCAGCCATAGGCGCTCGGCCTCCCCGAATCGGATGAAGCCTTTGATCATCATGAATGAGCCTTTGGGCAACATTTCGCCCTTAATCGCCAGTATATGATGGAGGCGTTCCAAGCGAGCGACACCGTTGGCGATTTGCCCTTCGATGGACGAGATGATCAGATCGGCATTCGCATGCCGCACGAATGGAAGGCCGAGAAAAATCGGCTGCTGTGGGTACGAGCTCTGTCCGAATTGGACGTACAGCAGCCTGAGGAATTCGGTTTTTCCGGCTTCGGTGATGCGGAATATCGTTTTGTCCGGACGATTCTCGCTTGCAGTTGGGACGATCTCTGCTGCTTCAATTAGCTGGTCCGCCCGCAGATGGTCCACTGCATAGTACAGTGAACCATCTCGGAGCTTAAACGATTCGTCCCAATTGCGCTGTTTGATCGTCTGGCGAATTTCATAGGGATGCTTGTCGCCCTCCATAAGCAACCCTAGAACAAGCAGCTTCATGGACATGTTGGCTTACCCTTTCTGCAGGGAAGGGTCAGGCTTGCCGCCAGCTCCAGCTTGCGGGGAGCCTTGTTGGCCGTGCTTGGCCGTTTCCAAGCGTGCATTGCCCATCAGGACAATGAAGATAAACGCAACGACAGGGAGGATTACTGACCATTGGAAGACGTAGATGATCGAGTCGGAAAGCTTGCCGAGCAGTTGGTTCACGATTTCTGTAGGCATATGCATTTTCGCCTGAACAGCGGGATCGAGCAGCGCTTGGCCGCCTTTGATTTGCTCAGCCATCTCAGGATTGATATTCGGCAAGGCAGCGACGCCAGCTTGAAAATCATGTTTCTGGAGCGCACCGAAGACAGTAATGCCGAGTGCAGATCCGATCGTACGGAAGAACGTAATCAGGGATGATGCTGAACCTTTGTACTGCGGCGGAACTGCATTAAGCGTCGAGATGTTAAGCAGTGAGAACGATACGCCGATGCCAAGGCCGACGATAATCATGTACAGCGCGATCATCAGGCGGCTCGTCGATTCATCCATTGCAAAGCCAAGAAGCGAAGTGCCGACGAGAAGGACAAGCACGGATACGAGCATAATGCTGCGGTACTTGAACTTGCTGACGATCCGGCCACCTACTTGCGCACTGACGACGACGCCGAGCATCATCGGAATGAGCACGGTACTCGTCTCGGTCGCGGTTTTGTGGAAGACGCCTTGAATGAAGATTGGGATATACGTAGCGCCTGCCATCATGATGCCGCCGTACAGCAGGCTGATCATCATGCTGCTTGTGAACAGGCGTTTGCTGAACAGGCTTAGTTTTACAATAGGGTCTTTTGCTTTAACTTCAACAACGAGGAACAGAATAAGGAACAAAGCGCAGCCGATGAAGAGCGAGATCGTCTTCATGCTATCCCATGCCCAGCCGTCCGTGCCGCCGAGCTCAAGGCCGAACATGAGGAACAGGATTGCGGCTGTCAGTGTGAAAGCGCCCAGCCAGTCGATGGAAGGCTTCTTGGTGCTTCGCGTTTCATGATAAGCCTGCGTGATGAACAGGATAGCGAGCAAGCCGATTGGCACATTAATGTAGAAAATCCAGCGCCAGCTGATGTTATCTGTAATCGCGCCACCAAGAATCGGGCCGAATACGCTAGAAATGCCGAACACGGCGCCGAATAGGCCCATCATTTTGCCGCGTTTCTCAGCTGGGAACAGGTCGAATATAATCGTAAAGACGATTGGCATTAACGCGCCGCCGCCGATCCCTTGAATCGCCCGGTAAATGATGAGCTGATTCATGTCCTGTGCTGTTCCGCACAGTATCGAGCCGACGATGAACAAAATTAAGCCCATCAAGAAAAAGCGCTTGCGCCCGTAGATGTCGGACAGCTTGCCGATGATCGGCGTCGATACGACCATTGCGATCATATAAGCGGAGTAAACCCAGATGAAGCTCTCGAAGCCGCCTAGCTTCTTAATAATTGTAGCCATTGCTGTCGAAACGATCGTCTGGTCGAGCGAGGCCATGAACAAGCCTAGGAGCAGGCCTGCGACAACCAGCTTCACGTTGCTGTTTTTGGCGTCCATTGTTCAACTTCCTTTCAAGATCAATTGCGCATCGATCCATTACTCAAATTTGATTACCCTTGCTTATTATACTCAAAATTGAGTGGAATACAACTAAATTATTGTATTAAGATTTCTTGTGCCATTTGGAAATTAATGATAGTAATAGAATAAATTTTTTGGTATATTAGTTTAATATTTTTGGAGAGTTGGAGACATAGATAGAGACATTAGGGGGTGCTTCAAATGAAACATTCAAACGAGAGCGAGAACCTTTCCAAGAAATCATATGGCTGGGCGCTATCCTTCCTGCAGCCTTATGGCAAGCGAATTGCACTGCTCGTCCTGTGCAGCATACTAGCAGTGACGGGGGATTTGCTTACGCCGAAGGTCATTCAATACATGATTGACCATGTTGTGAAAGAAGGGGATTTCCGTATCTTTTATTGGCTGCTTGGCTTGCTCGTTGGGGTCAATCTGCTGATGCTAATCGCCAAGAACGGGCGGAACATGCTGCAGCGGACAATTGGCGCTCTTGCTTCCCGCGATATGCAGGGGGCGATATTCCAGCATCTGCGCAAGCTTGGCTTCGCACATTATGAACGGCATCCGGCGGGCGAGACGCTGTCGATGTTCAACTCGGAGGTTGTATCTGTCCAACGGATCTATACCCAATACTTGCCTGGCATTATTGATAACATTTTATACACGGCAGTTGCTATTGTGTTGCTTCTTGGCATTAATCCATGGCTAACGCTTATTATGGCGCCGACCTTCTGCCTCTATTATTTGTTCGGGCCGTATTTTGAGAAGAAAGCAGCCCACTTCGGCAAGCGGGCGGGAGAGGGCCGTATCGCGTTTAACCAAAAAGTATATGAAAGCGTATCCGGCTTTCGGGAATTCCGGGCGTTCGGCGCACAGCCTTGGTATCACGAACGGACCTATGCGGAGCATAAAGCTTGGTCACGTGATTACTTATCGGCGGCGACGTTCAGCTTTGCACGGGGCAGCTTCCGGCGGATTACGTTCTATTTGGGCGCAATCGCTGTATTTTTAACCGGCTATTATATGGTGCGGCACAACCATGTGACGCTTGGGGAGTTTGTTGCATTTACCATTCTGTACATGTCTACGATGTTCAGGCTGACACTGCTTGTCACGCAGTTGACCGAGCAGCGGCTTATCATCCACCAGACAGCCCCGCTGTATACGTTTATGCATAAACCAATCGAGATTGAGGATCCAGCCGATCCGATTGAACCTGCGGAGGTAAAAGGGCGCCTGGCGTTCGAAGGGGTTGAATTTGGTTATCCCGAGCAGCCGCTCGTTATTCGGGGCTTCGATCTCGACATCCAGCCTGGGGAGAAAATCGCATTTGTCGGCGCAAGCGGCGGAGGCAAAACAACGTTGTTCAAAATGGTCGGCCGATTCTATGATCCAACAAGCGGCTTGCTTAGGCTGGATGGCGTTCCTATTCATCAAATGTCGCTCGAACGGCTTCGTGAATTGATTGGTTATGTTTTCCAAGAAACATACCTGTTCGGCTCGTCTGTAAAGGACAATATCCGCTTTGGCAAGCCCGAAGCGACGGATGAGGAAGTTGTCGCTGCTGCGAAAGCGGCTTACGCACATGATTTTATTATGGAACTGCCCGAAGGCTACGATACGCTGGTCGGGGAACGGGGAATTAAGCTGTCAGGCGGACAGAAGCAGCGGATTGCAATTGCCCGCATGTTTATTAAACAGCCGGCCATTATTTTGCTGGATGAAGCGACCTCGTCGCTGGACAATGTGAGCGAATATGAGGTGCAGCAAGCGCTTGATGAGGTGCTGGTTGGCCGAACGACGATCGCCATCGCCCATCGGCTGTCGACGGTGAAACATTTTGACCGTATCGTATTTCTTCAGGATGGGCGCGCAGCAGAGGTCGGCTCCTACGGGCAGTTGATGGAACGCAGAGGCTTGCTGTATGAGCTGGAGCTTGGGCAATCGGGCACGGGGGATCGGGATGAGGTGAAAATTGGATGAATTACTGGCAGTTTATTCGTACTAACTTGCTTATTGTAAAAGGGACATACGCACTCGTATTGCTATTTCTCGTACTTGAATCAGTATCGAACTATTCGCTCGTCTACGTCCAAAAAATATTAATCGACGATGTGTTCGGCAACGGGCATTATAGCTTGCTTACTACAGTAATAACTGTATTCGGCGTTGCTGGCCTCGTGCATGCCCTCATGTTTACAATGACGAGCCGTTACTTGGTCAAAAACGAATTCGCCATCAGCCACTCGCTGCTGCGGCGCATGCTGGGGCGTATCGAGCATGTGCCGATTGAGCGATTCGGCCGAGACCGGAACGGCAAATATGTATACACGATGACGCAGGACTTGTTCCAGACGGCAAGCTTCCTAGGCTGGCAGCTGCCGCGGGGCGGCCAAGAGATATTAAACTTCATCATCTTGGTTGGCATTATCGGCTTCGCCAATCCGATGATGCTGCTCATGATGCTCGTCATGTGCGGCTTCTACTTGGCAGCAGGCTACTATTTCTCGCCCAAGCTGCATGAGGCGGCGAAGAAAGTGTCGGAGCGCCGTACAGCGCTGCTCATTCAGATCGAGGAAGGCGTCGCTTCGACTCGTGAAGTGATCGCGTTCCATCGGCTAAAGTGGGAAGAGAAGCTGTATAACAAGCTGTTTGACCGTTATTATGAGCAGTTTCTGGAGGAAGGCAAGCTGGTTAACCGGCAAATGCGATGGAGCGATCCGATGAAATGGGGCATTGGGCTCATCGTTCTCGGGTACGGCGGCTACGAGCTGATGCATGGCCGCATTTCGATCGGGATGTTCGTTATCGTCTTCCAGTTCGCTACGCAGATGTCGGATTCGTGCTACAATGTGTTTCAATTTTTCATGGGCTTCTCTAGCCAGATGGCTTATATGGATCGGGTGAACGGCATTCTAACGCTGGAGCAAAATGTTCCGGGTGTGCGCAAGCTGAACGAATCGCCGAAGGAAATTGCTTTCGAGGACGTGCGGTTCCGCTATGCGGAAGAGCTGCCAGATGTGATCCAGTCGCTGTCTGCAGGCCTGCCGGCAGGCCGCAAGCTAGCCTTCGTCGGGTCAAGCGGCGGCGGGAAGTCGACCATCGCTCAACTGCTCATCCGGTTCTATGATCCGGCTGAAGGGACGATCCGTTTAAATGGTGTCCCGATTCACGAGCTGGACCGTCAGCAGTGGACGGACGGATTGTCGATCGTCTTCCAAGATCCGTACATGTTTCCCGATACGATTCGCGAGAATTTGCTGCTAGGGCGTGACGGGGTAACGCAAGAAAAGCTGGAGGAAGCATGCCGAATTGCACAGATTGACAGTTTCATCGAGCAGTTGCCCGACGGCTATGACACGCAAGTCGGCGAACGCGGCATTAAGCTGTCAGGGGGCCAGCGCCAGCGCCTCGCGATTGCGCGCGCTATACTCGGCAATCCATCCATTCTCGTCCTCGACGAAGCGACTTCGGCGCTCGATCTGGAGACCGAGCGCCGATTGCTCGCTGCACTCGATGAAAGCCGCCAAGGGCTGAGCATGATCATGATCGCGCACCGGCTGTCTACGATTGAGAACGCGGACCAGATTTACGTCCTGGACCGCGGGCGGTTGGCGGATAGCGGCACACATGAAGAGTTGTTGGCGAAGCCAGGTGGCGTGTACAGCGAGCTGTTGATGGCGCAGAGGTAGGCAGAAAAGAGTAGATGGCAGTTAGTAAATATGAGAGAGCGTCCCCCATAGAGGGCATTGGGATATTGCGGGTGCAGGAGATCCAATGCCCATTCACGGGGGGAAAGGGGAAAAGGCAATGTGGAAACCATTTATCAGTTCGATCGATGAACAATCCGTGTTTGTAGAGCCTGCAACCGAAGGTGAGCTTGAAGCGGTCGGGAACAGTTTCGATTTAATGCTTCCAAATGAGCTAAAGGGCTTATTGGAAGAAACGAACGGTGTAATCGATGAGTTCGGTTGCCATCTTATTTGGCCAACGAGTCGAATTATAGAAGAGAATTTAGCGATTAGAAGCTCCGAAGATTATAAAGAGATGTATAAGCCATTCGATAGTATGTTGTTCGTTGCCGATGCAGGAAACGGTGATTTGTTTGGCTACTCCATCGTAAACGGAGCTATTTCAAAGGATGATATTTACACTTGGAATCACGAAGATGATAGCCGAACTTGGGTTGCTTCTTCTTTAAAACAATTTATTGAGGGGTGGCTTAAAGGGGAGATTAGCATTTAGAAAAATTTCCAATAATTACTGCGTTTCTTGGTGAAACTATACATCTCAAAACTCGTCTATCATTAGGCATTGATGTCGTCATCGAGAGGAAGATGGTTTTGAGGAGAACGGTTCTTGTATGTATCTTCAGTATTATTTTGATAATTACGGGTTGTTCATCTGGCAATGAGACCGAAAAAATAAAGCCGATTTTATATCAGGAAACAATCGGTGACTTGGCGTATGAAATTAAACTGAGTAAAAACCAATTTGAATTGAATGATGAAATCGTAGTTTATACGAAGATAACTAACCAAGGAAAACAGGTTTTAACCTATGTTTCGGGAAGCACTTCTTGTCCTAGCCATGCGTTTATAAATGTCATTCACCAAGAAACGAATGATAGTTTGGCAATAAAGCCATATGGACCTTGCACATCAGACATAGCCGTATCTCATTTGGAGCCTGGCCAGACCGTCGAAGATGTTTCGACTTATATTACCCAACTTGATAGTAAAGAGACTTCACCACTTGGTACTTATGATGTGCAAGTTGCATTGCCACCAGGATCGACGACCCCATGGCCAAGCGTTGAAACACAAATCGTTCTGACCGACAATCATTAAATTAACGGGGAACAATTGCAACCTACCACAGCTACAGCGCTTGGTGCACGGATTGACGAGGTTGGGAAAATGCAAGCCTACGCTCCATTCGGATTGAATGATCTTTTCTCCCTCACGATACGGCCTAATAAAAAGATAATTTCCGAGGAAATATTTTATGAAAAGGCGAATAAATGGCGAGCAAAATGGCCGGAGCTACAGGTTGTAGAATAGTAGTCATTATTGTACGGCAAAAACCCGATCGCTATCTGAAGGCGACCGGGTTTTTGCCGTACATACATTAAATCAAATAAACTTCCTGCTCGTCTTCTTCCCATCGCAGCTAAACACAATCTTCTTATCCTCGATAAACGTCTCCAAGTGGATCGATTTGCCCCATAGCTGCACGATGTACGGAAGGGTGCGTTCTAAGTATTTGAGATCAAGCTCGACGCCTTCGTAATTGTGCTTGAGGTACATCTCGCCGACGCGGTTGAAATCGCCGTCCTGCACGACAATGCTCGGGAAGCCGCCGTTGACGCGGGAGACGACCAATTGGTCGCGGATGTTAGCCCACGCCTTGTCGGTAATTTTCCACTCAGGGCCTTTCTTCTCAAACACGTACAGGTCGAGCTCCTTCACCAGTTGCTTATCAAGGTAGTTGCGCAGGAACGACATGTCGGAATCCTCTTCGCGCACCTCGAATATTTTCTCCCTTCCCCTGCCCGGCTTCATGCCGAACCGGTCCCGCTCCTCTTGTGTCGGGTTATCCCAGCGCTTCTCGATATGTTCGAAAATTTTCAGACCGAGATAGTACGGGTTCAGCGTATGGCGGGAAGGCACGACGACGGAGCTGTTCAGCTTCGCGAATTCGATTGTTTCCTCACTCGTTAAGTCAAGCTCGCGGATGATGCGCTGATGCCAGTAGGAGGCCCAGCCTTCGTTCATGATTTTGGTCTCAAGCTGCGGCCAGAAGTAGAGCATTTCGTCTCGCAGCATCGACATGATGTCGCGCTGCCAATCTTCTAATGAAGTTGAATATTCCTCGATGAACCAGACGAGATCCTTCTCGGGCTGCGGCGGGAACCGTTTGAGATTGGCGTCTTTGCCCTCGTCATCGTCATCGGATGCTTCAAGCGACCAGAGGTCGTCGTATGCGCTGCCCTTGGGCTCCAGTGCGGCGGAGCGGTCCCGCTCTTTGATCTGAAGCTCGATGTATCTCGTCTTGTCGAGGTTGTAGGGCTTAATGATTGTCGGGTCGATATGCTCTTGGATGGCAAGGACGGCGTCGATGAATTTCTCCACCCGCTCCGTTCCATACTCCATCTCATATTGCGCGACGCGCTCGGCGGTTGCGGACATGCTCTCGACCATATTGCGGTTCGTTTGGCTGAAGCGGGCGTTGTTTTTGAAAAAATCGCAGTGCGCGAGCACGTGGGCGACGATCAGCTTGTTCTGGATCAAGGAGTTGCCGTCGAGCAGGAAAGCGTAGCAAGGGTTGGAGTTGATAACTAATTCGTATATTTTGCTCAGGCCAAAATCGTACTGCATCTTCATCTTATTAAACGTCTTGCCGAAGCTCCAGTGGCTAAACCGCGTCGGCATGCCGTACGCCCCGAATGTATAGATGATGTCGGCGGGGCAAATCTCGTATCGCATCGGGTAAAAGTCGAGGCCGAACCCTTGGGCGATTTCGGTAATCTCATCAATCGCGCGCTCCAGTTGGCGGATTTCGTCTTGTTTCATCGGTTTGATCCCTCCGAGCGGTAAAGTACGTTTCATACCAAAGGTATGTCTAAGAGGGGTGGGATATGCCTGGGTGGGGTGAACTCAAAAATGCCAAGACGGCTGCTTTATAGCATACATCTTGGCATCTATTTTTCTTCGTTAGGATCAATTCCCCAGAAGATATGATGGGCATTGCCTGAGTTAGCGAAATAGCAAGCATCTACATAGACGTTATAAAGTGACTGGTCAACCTTATACACGATGACAACATTACTGATTAATGTCCAAGCATAGTTGTTAAATGAGAAACCAGGGAAGTCGGAAATTCCATACGCTCTGCTATCTGGTACTGTTGACAGTATTGATTTGGAACGTCGAAAGACGTTCATCGGATCTACTTTAAATGGCTGCATATGTGCAAGTGATACTCGAGCATGGCTTGACCATAGAACCGTGTAACGTCTATTGGTCATGCTTGGTCTCGGCGATCAGGCGAGCGAACTCTTCTTCATCGTCACTGTAAGTGGAGATGCCTTTTTGCCGATCCAATTCAGCTTGTGTTAGTTGATGGATGACGTTAGGATCGTTGAAGATTGCGGCAGTCATCTTCTTTTTCTGAATATCAGGTAGGCTAACTTGTTCCTCTTTGCGAGTTAAACGTACATGATAACCAAAATGATCTTCGATAAGATGGACGAGGTCTTCAAGTTCAACAACTGACTTGTCTCTAAAGCTTTGTTCCAATTCGTGTTTGGATAAAGCCATTGCAATCACCATCCTTTTACCCATTTTACCACAAGCGGTCGCTTCCTCAAACGTCATGTCTAGGCAATATGAGGCATGGATGCAAGCACCTTGGCGATAATGACAAGGGCCTAACAGTTCCTTTGAACCAATTGTTTCATTTATGAGCAGCTAATATATCCGAAAGCCAAGAATGCAGCACACGCTGTCATTCTTGGCTTTCTTTGCGTTGCTTTATATGGGGCAGGTACTACAAAAGTTAGGACTTATCCTTTTCCAGCCTTATGGTATGATCGAAGGAACAAGGAATTGGAAACTAATGGGCGAAGGGTGTATAGGGAATGAAGATTTTACATTATATATGGCTGACGGTTTTCACGATTGTATTGTCTTCATTTGGCAGCTCACTGCTAGTGGCAATGGGGTTTGGAGGCGGATTTTTGATCGCATTTATTTATATGTTATTTATGACGGCTGTGGTTGGAATGCCTTGTTCGCTTGTTATTATGTGGTTGGCAAAGCGGGAGGATGCATGGGGAAGCGTGCTGCGGGGATTGTTGCATGTATTGGCCGGCGGCGGGATTGTCGCGGTATCGGCGGTTTATTTAGGAGATGGGCTGGAAGAATTGGCTGATGGGGCTACTGTATTATTTGCATGCCTCGGCGCTTTGCAAGGCGGCATTTATTATGGGGTGTACCTTGGCTTAAAGAAAGCGATGAAGGCGGCGATCGCCAATGAAGAGGAGAGCATGCAGCTTCAAAATTTCATTGAATAGGGCGTGAGTGCATGAAGCTTTTGATACATTTGTGGATGATCGTATTGACGGTTGTGCTGTCCGCGTTCGTGACGATTGGGAGTGTAGTTTTAATCGCCACGCTCGCGACAGGGGAGTTATTTGAAATCGGATGGGATACGTTTGTTGTCGCGATAGCTGCACCCGCTGGCATTACGGCAGCAGTAACGCTAGCCTTAGGCGTCCCCGCCCTGTTGCTTATTCTGAAGCTAGTGAGGCGTGAGGGACGTTGGGGCTGTTTGTTAAGAACGTGGTTACACATTCTATCCGGTGTCCTTATTGTGGCGGTTATTGCGTTTTTGTTCGGAATTAAGATTGGTGAATGGTTAGAAGGGATAATGCTTATCCTGATGGTCATTGCCGCCTTGCAAGGGGGAGCATACTATGGCGTCTACTTGGCACTTCATCGATTTGTGAATGAGGATGAAACGGCAGAACAAGGACAATAGAAGGGAGGCGTGCGAATTGAAGTTCTATCATCATTTTTGGCTCATTGTGCTCTCGGTTGTGTTGTCTACGTTTGTTAGCGTGTTTATAGCAGTAGCTTTAGTTATTTTGAGTATCGTAACGGAATCTATGGATGTGATTGGGCACTTGGATTTCTCTGGGGGGATTCTCGTCAATCCCTTTATGCTTCCATTGTTTATGACAACCATGTTCGGTGTTCCTGCTTCGCTAATCATATTTAGGCTAGTTCGCCGCAATGGCTCTTGGTGGCGCTTGGTGAGAGGGATGCTGCATGCGTTCTCGGGAGGCGTATTGGCTGTTGCGCTCGTCGCGTTGCTCGGTGGAGGATGGGATGAACTGTCTGACGGAGCTAACCTGTTTCTCGTAGGGATCGGCGCGCTGCAAGGGATCATGTACTTCTTGGTTTACTGCGCTCTGAAGCGAATGATGAATGGAATGCTCGCTAACGGAGCAGAACGAACGGACACGCACAATCTGATTGATGGCTAACCCATATTTATCCTCCTGCCTAATTGATGCAATTCCACATAATCACCCCCTGCAAAGTGGAAAAATAACGCGGTATGCATCAGCCAAACGCAAGGAGTGAGCTTGTTGGGAATGAAGGTTAGTCGGATCATGGCAATTCTTATGTTGGGCTTGCTGCTGGGGGCAACGCAAGCGGGACCGGCGTTTGCTGAAGGGGCTTATCATTTTGGCTTCAAAAAGAGCGTTAACGGCCAATTGCCCTCCATCGATGAAGAAGGCTTCAAGCCGCTGCTAACCAAGTACGGCGCAGTGTTCACCGGCGACACGAAAACGAAGGAGCTGTACTTGACGTTTGATAATGGCTACGAGAACGGCTTTACGCCCAAAATTCTTGACGTGCTGAAAGCCAAGCAAGTTCCCGCGATTTTCTTTGTCACCGGCCATTACATCCAATCACAGCCTGACCTGCTGAAGCGAATGGCGCAAGAGGGGCATTTGATCGGCAACCACTCGTGGAGCCATCCGGATATGAGCCAGATTTCAGCCGAACGGATGACGCAGGAGTTGGAGAAGGTCAAGAAGGATGTAATTGCGCTAACCGGCCAAAAGGAGATGAAATATCTTCGTACGCCGCGCGGCATTTTCAATGAACGTTCCTTATCCGTCAGCAAACAGCTGGGCTACCAGAATGTATTCTGGTCCATTGCCTATAAGGATTGGGATACGAACAGCCAAAAAGGAGCGGATTATGCCTATCGGCAAGTAATGGCGCAGCTTCACCCGGGTGCGGTTATATTGCTGCATTCAGTGTCCAAAGATAACACGGAAGCGCTCGGCCGCATTATCGACGATGCGAAGGTGAAGGGCTATCAGTTCAAAAGCTTGGATCAGATGGTGAGCCGTACGCCGTAGCGTGGAGGCCAGTTTCGTGGAACTTAAGGATGCTAAACGTTAATCCCATATTAGCCCAAAAAGACACCAGCTCGTGGATGAGCCGGTGTCTTCTTTGTGCTGCCGAAATTTCATAAGAAACAGCTTATTGAAGCGTGCCGCCCGAATAAGGGAACTGGTTCGAGAAGCCGTTGAACTGCTGATACGCTTGGTCCAGCTTTTGCTGCTCCTCGGCCTCCAGCTTGTAGAAGCCTTTGGCGAACATCAGCTCGAACAGCTCAACCTGCATCTGATGCGTTTCGTTAAGCACCGTCATGACATCATTGTGCAAAGATGCATGGCTCGCTTCCTTGGCTGCGATATTGAAGCTATCGGTCAGATATTTTTCCGTTGCAAGAATTTCGGTGAGCCGGTCGCGATCAGATAGCTCGGGACCTGCCGCTTGTGTTTGGTTTGAGCTAGCGTTTTGAATCATTTGATTCGGAGTCATGCGTATCCCTCCATCTTTACTGAATTTGAGGTACTTTTTTCATTTCCTCGGTATTGTTGTTTTGCAAATGCTTCAGCAGAAGCCCATAATGCCGCTGGTGCATCTGGCCTGCTTTATCGATCGCTTGCTTGGTTTGTTGACAGGATGTTTCCTTGGCAAAATGGTGGCATTTTTTCATCGCATTAAGCTCCCACGAAAGCATATCCTTCAAATACTGGAAGTCTTTCGTCGTTACGACTTGCGGCGGCCGCGCCATTACTGGCTGTTGGGCTTGGCTTTGTGTTTGTTGTTGTTGCATCTTTGGTCGACTCCTTTCGATCCGGAATGAGCTCCACAGCTAGTGTCCCCTTAGGGGCGGAAAGTATGCCGGGGGTTGGCAATATGAATAAGCTTGTGGGAGAATGTGGAAGCAAGAGGAAGGGAATGAAGAATCAATGCGAATTGTTATTTATCTCGTTGTGTCGGTGGCGTACTTGCTAACTATGGTTATTGTGCTTATTAATATTTACTGGGATGCTTCGCGACCGAAAATAGGGCCTGTGGGAAATGGCTCTGCCTACCCGCCCTTTATGCAGATTCTGCCTCTCTGGTTATTGCTTACGGTCGGTATTGTACATGCCGCAAGGGCAATTTTTCTTTATGTGAAACAGGAGAAGAGTGAGGGCGGGAGCGTGGTGGGGAAAGAGTCTGGGGACCGGAGCGCAGAGGTAGATGAGGAAAGGCGCACACTGTAACGGACCTAGGAGACGTTATTTGGCGAAAAAGCGGCGGTTTGAAATTGTAACGGACTTAGGAGCCGTTAATGAGGGTCAAATGCTCAAATCTCAGCGAAAAAGCAGCAAATAAGGGCTCTGGAGTCCGTAAGAATGGCAGAAGCGCGAAAATCGTGGCAATAGAGGCCGTGGTGTCCGTTAGAGCAGGTGGTGTTGGTTAGGTGGCGCTCGAAGGAGGGCAACTGAGGCTGATGGGATCGAGCATATTGTGCTGCATGTTCGATGGCTTACGTGGTTATAGCATTTGGATTAGTTACTGGCGGTTTGAGCTGCTGGCGTGCAGGAGCACACACTGTAACGGACCCAGGAGACGTTATTTGGTGAAAAAGCGGCGGTTTGAAAATGTAACGGACCGAGGAGCCGTTAATGAGGGTCAAATGATCAAATTTCGGCGGAAAGGCAGCAAATAAGGGCTCTGAGGTCCGTAAGAATGGCAGAAGCGCGAAAATCGAGGCAATAGAGGCCGTGGTGTCCGTTAGAGCATGGGCAGCAGCTGCCTAAGCTTCGCTTACTTATTTTTCGTCTAACATCGATCGCGATCTTGTTCTACAATAGAAGAGACGATAGAGTAGACTTGATATTGAAGCGAAGGGCGTGACGGACGGTGAAACTGTTTCATACGGCGGATTGGCATCTAGGCAAGCTGGTGCAGGGCGTTTATATGACGGATGACCAGCGTTATGTGCTGGAGCAATTCGTAGCGGCGGTGAAAGAAGAGAAGCCAGACGCTGTTATTATAGCGGGCGATCTGTATGATCGCGCGATTCCGCCGACAGAGGCGGTAGACTTGTTAGACGAACTGTTTCGCCGGCTCATTATGGAAGGCGAGACGTCGGTACTCGCTATAGCAGGCAATCATGATAGCCCAGATCGGTTGGACTTTGGCACGCGGCTGATGGAGAGCCGCGGGCTTCATTTGGCAGGGCGCTTGCGTGCGGACTTCAAGCCAGTCGTGCTGCACGATGAGCACGGAGAGGTGCATGTGTATCTCGTTCCTTATGCGGACCCGGCGCAGGTGCGCCTGACGCTGGAGGATGATTCGATCCGTTCGCATGATGATGCGATGCGCGCCATTGTTGCTCGTATCGAGGAACAAGCAGATCCGCATGCGCGTCGCGTATTTGTTGGCCATGCCTTCGTGACGCAAGGCGGCGAGCCACAGCCCAATACGAGTGAATCGGAACGCCCGCTTGCAATCGGCGGTGCGGAGCATGTGAATGCAGCGCATTTGCGCAGGTTCCATTATTCGGCGCTGGGCCATTTGCATCAGGCACATCATGTTGGCGATGAACGCATTAGGTATGCAGGCTCGCCGCTTAAATATTCATGCTCGGAGGCGAATCACCGCAAGGGCTGGCTCGTCGTGGAAATGGATGCGTCAGGTGCGGTACAGGTGGAGAAGCGGGAGTTAAATCCGCTGCGCGATATGCGCCGCGTGTCGGCATCGATTGAGGAAATCGAGAACGAGCATGCGAGGAGCGACGATTACGTGTTTGTTACGTTGCTTAATGACAACCCCGTCCTATTCCCGATGGAAAAGGTGCGTGCCGTTTACCCGAATGCGCTGCATGTTGAGCGCCGCCTGGCGTCAGCGCCTTTACTCGTGGAGGAAGGCGATGGGACGGATTCTCGAACAGCAAGGCAAGCAGCTGATCCAATTGAGCTGTTTGCGGCTTTTTATCATGAGGTTAAGGGAATTCCGCTAGAGGCGGACAAGCGGAAGCTGTTCGAGGAAACATTCCTAGATGTGGTGAAATCGGAAGGAGATGCGGTATGAGGCCGATTCGATTAAAATTAGTCGCCTTCGGCCCTTATCGTGACGGAGAGACGATCGATTTTACGGAGCTGGGAGACCGGCGTTTGTTCGTCATTTCCGGGAATACGGGTGCAGGCAAGACGACCTTGTTTGATGCAATCTGCTTCGCCCTTTATGGTGCGGCGAGCGGAGAGGATCGGGCTGAGCCTCGCATGCTGCGCAGCCATTTTGCGACGGATGATTTGTTTACTACAGTCGAGTTTGATTTTGCAGTAGGCAAAAGGATGTATCGCGTATTCCGCCAGCTTGCGCATCGTAAGGCCGGCAATAAGAGCGAGACGCCTGGCAAAGCAGAGCTGTATGAAACGACGTCAGGCGAGCCTGTTCCATGCGTTGACCGGTTCATGATTTCAGATGTGAATGTGAAGCTGGAATCGATTATTGGCCTGACGAAGGATCAGTTTAACCAGATCGTAATGCTGCCGCAGGGCGAATTCCGGAAGCTGTTGACCTCGGATACGGAAAATAAAGAGGATATTCTTCGGCGAATTTTCCGTACAGACCTATACCGAAAGCTGGAGGAGCGGTTCCAGCAGCAGCATCGGGAGCTGAAGGATGAGGCCGCGAAGGCGCGGACACGGCTTGATGTGATGATGGGACAAGCTGGCGATACGCTCCCTTCGCGCGAGGAAGGCGCGTTGTTCGGCGTATTGGCGCAACCGCATAAAAATGCAGCGCAAATGCTGGAAGCACTAGCGCTGGAAGCGGCACATTACCGCGAAGCGGCAGGCGCGGCGGAAGGCCGCAAAGCTGCCGCGACGCAGCAGCTCACCGCAGCCGAAGCGCAGCTGCGCCAAGCGCTCGCACGCAACGGCCGCTTTGCGGAGCTGGCGGCCCAGCGCGCACGCCGCGAAGAGCTGGCGCTGCAACGGCCGCAGGCCGATGCGCGCGAGCGCGAGCTAGCGCTCGCGGAGCGTGCGGCTGCGCTGGCGCCGCACGAAGAGCGCGCTGCCCGCGCCGCTGCCGATGCGGCAGCGAAGCGCGAGCGGCTCGCCGCTGCGCGCAGCGCGGCGGAAGCCGCCGCAGCAGCGCTCGCGGAAGCAGAGCAGCGGCAGCGCGCGGAAGCGGCGCGCGAGCCGGAGCGCCGCGATGCGGAGCGCGAAGCCGAGCGGCTCGCTGCGCTGGCGCCGCTCGTGCAGACGCTTGCGGAGCGCCGCGGCGAGGTGGAGCGGCTGCTCGGCGCGGAGCGCGAGCTTGCCGCGAAGCTTGCGAGCGCAGACCGCGCGCTCGAGGCGCAGCGCGAGGCGAAACGCGTCGCGCAGGCGCAGATCGGCGCAGCGGACGCAGAGACGGAGAAGCTGCCGGAACGAATGGAATCGCTAGTTCGCCTTCGTGACAAGCATCGTTTGCTTGGCGAGCTGGCAGACGCGGATGCGAAGGTTCACGCCTTTACTCGAATGGAAGCAGAGCTAAGCACCAAGGCTAATAAGCTTCGCATGGAGCATGATAAGCTGGAATCGGCTTGGCTGGAAGGGCAAGCGGGCTTGCTTGCTGTCCATCTGCATGATGGGAAGCCTTGCCCGGTATGCGGCAGCAACGAGCATCCGGACAAAGCAGCAGCGGGGGAAACGCTTCCTTCCCGCGAGTTGCTGCAGGCGATGAAAGAGCAGCTGTCTGCGGCGGAACGTGAACTTAGCACGGCTGCGGCGCAGGCGGCATCGGCGCAAGAGGGTCGTGACAACCGAAGCGGCGTAATGGCGGAGTACGGCATTCGAGCGGATCTGGCCTTTGCGGAACAGCAAGCAGCAACGCTGGAGGAAGGCAAGCGCATGAAGGCGGAGACGGAGCGGCTCAAAGCCGTTCGGGACGAGCTGGCGAAGCTGCGCGAAAGCGTCGCGGAAGCAGATCGCCAGCTGGAAGCGCAGCAGCGCGAGAAAGACCGGCATGCTGCTGAGCTGCAGGAGCTGGCGACGTCGAGAAGCGCGAAGCAATCGCGGCTGGAAGCAGAGCTGGAGCAGATCGAGGAGCCGCTGCGCACACCGGAGCAGCTGGCGGCTCGGTTAGCGGAGCAGCGCAAGCAGGCGGAACGGCTTGCCGCCGCTTGGCGCGCGGCGGAGGAAGGGCTGCAAGCTGCGGCGACGCGGCTTGCGGAGCAGCGTGCGGCAGCGGAGCAGCTGGCGAGCGCTTTGGCGGAAGCTGAAGCGGAGCAAGCGGAAGCGTCGGCGCGCTATGCTGCCGAGCTGGATAAGGGTGGCTTCGCCGATGCTGCGGCGCATCATGTGGCGAAGCGCAGCGAACAGGCGCGTGCCGCGCTGCGGGAGCAGGCGGACGCGTATCGCACAGCGGCCGCTGCGATTGCGGAGCAGCTCGCGCAGCTGGAGCGCGAGCTCGAAGGCCAATCGCCGGTTGATACGGCGGCGATGGAGCAGGCGCTTGCGGCGCTTCGCGGCGAGCTGGAGCAAGCCCTTGCTTCTCTTGCGACGGCGGACCGGCATGCGAGCGAAGCTGAGCGGCTGCGGACAGCGGTCGCGGAGACGGCGGAACGCTGCACCTTGTTGGAAGGCAAGCTGGAGAAAGTAGCAGACCTGTATACGATGGTGAAGGGTGACAACACGCTCAAAATCTCGTTCGAGCGCTATATTTTGATCGAGTATTTGGAGCAAATTCTACACGCCGCGAACGAGCGGCTGCGCGGGCTGTCAGATGGCCAGTTTCATTTGCAGCGGAGCGATAGGTTGGAAGCACGAGGCCGCCAGAGCGGGCTCGGGCTTGATATTTACGACGCCTATACCGGCCAGAATCGCGATGTGAAATCACTCTCCGGCGGTGAGAAATTTCATGCTTCGCTCGCTTTGGCGCTCGGCATGACGGATGTCATCCAATCGCATCAAGGCGGCATCTCGATCGAGATGATGTTTATAGACGAGGGGTTCGGCTCCTTGGACGAGGAGTCGTTAGGCAAGGCGATTTCCACCCTTGTTGATTTGCAAAAAGCGGGCCGGATGATCGGCGTCATCTCCCATGTGCAAGAGCTGAAGCAGGCGCTGCCGGCTGCGCTTGAGGTGACGAAGATGAAGGAGGGCCATAGCCGCACGGCGTTTGTATTAAAATAACGGGACTTCGGCTACAGTGATAACCCGCTTCTATTCGGAGCTTCTTCCTTCAAGCAATTGGTTTGAAAACCGGGCAATCCGCATACGATGTATCGAAGGATACGCGTAGACGAGCATAGAGTGCTTACGCTGCGAGTGTCCGGTTTAGCTGGAGGCGATGCCCAGGAATGGCCAACCATTTGACAATCACGTATTGTGAGCTGAACTATAAACTGACGCTTGCGGATTATCGGCATTTTTCGTTCTATCATAATCGGAGCCATACGCTGCGGCTGCTATGCCTGTACTATGGCTTGTTTCTTGGGGCTGCGTGGGCAGCCGGAGGCGATGCGGCGCGAGGGGGTGCTGCGATTGGACTCGGCCTGCTGGTTTGTTTGGCGATTGGTTGCTGTGCAAGGCTTGGCCTTATGTGGCAAATCGGGCGTGAATTCAAGGCCAACACCCATCTCTATGAAGAGCAGGCGATTGAAGTGACGGATCGGGGCATTCGGGTGCAAACGCCAACGAGCGATCTGACACTCAAATGGCATGAGCTGCTTCAAGCATCGGAAACGCCGCGCTTGTTCACGTTGTATGTCACGCCAGACCAGGGCTGTATCATACCGAAGCGGCTTGTGAGCGAGCAAGCCTTTCGTGAAGGGCTCCAACGTCACGTAGAAGCAAACAAGCTCCGGCTGCGTTCGTGAGCAGCTCCTCTTTCTTGATTGCACGGGATGCTAATGGATAACAATGCCGCATTTGAATTACAATATTCCATACCATCACCAAGTTGGAGGGGATTTGAATGGCACGAATCGCTGGCAATTTAACGGAACTGATCGGGCATACGCCATTGCTGGAATTGTCCAATTACAGCAAGAAGCTTGGGCTGGAAGCTTCGCTTGTCGGGAAGCTGGAGTATTTTAACCCTGCAGGCAGCGTGAAGGATCGCATTGGCTTTGCTATGATTAAGGATGCAGAGGAGCGCGGCTTGCTTCATCCTGGCGCGACCATTATCGAGCCTACAAGCGGCAATACCGGCATTGCGCTGTCGTTTGCGGCTGCGGCGCTTGGCTATCGGTTGGTCATTGTGTTGCCGGAGTCCTTCTCACTGGAACGGCGGACATTAATGAAAGCGCTCGGTGCAGAGCTTGTGCTGACGCCAGCGGCCGAAGGCATGCGAGGTGCGATTAAGCGGGCAGAGGAGCTTAAGCAGCAGTTCCCAGGCTCCTATATTCCCCAGCAATTCGAGAATGCTGCGAATCCAGCGATTCACCGCAGTACGACAGCAGAGGAAATTTGGCAGGATACGGATGGCGAACTAGCTGCATTCGTCGCTGGGGTAGGCACGGGCGGGACGATAACTGGCGTAGGCGGCTTGCTGAAGGAACGGAAACCTGATGTGCGGATCATTGCGGTTGAGCCAGCGGATTCTCCCGTGTTATCTGGCGGCAGGCCGGGTCCGCATGGCATACAGGGCATAGGCGCAGGCTTCGTGCCTGGCATCTATCGCCGAGAGGCCGTGGACGAAATTATTCAGGTTAGCAGCGAGGATGCAATGGAAACCTCCCGCATTCTAGCCCGCACCGAAGGGCTGCTTGTTGGCATTTCGTCAGGTGCGGCTGTATCTGCTGCTACCGTTCTGGCCCGCAAGCCGGAATTCAAAGGCAAACGGATCGTTGTCCTGCTGCCAGATACGGGCGAGAGGTACTTATCGGCTGGCTTGTACGGCCGCGGCGAGTAACGGGCTATTCTATATGGATAACAACACGGTCCCTCGGATCGTGTTTTTTTGTTATGGCCATCCTGAACGTTTAATCTCGTAGTATAATAGAAGCACTTATGTAGTGATGGAGGATTGGCATGACACAGATTAACCAATTGGTAAGCCAAGATGAGTTTACTGGATTCTATCTACTGAAAGAACTGGACATTCGCCAGACGAATGCGACGCCGCCCAAAGATTATTTTGATCTCGTATTGTGTGATTCAACTGGGCAGCTGTCAGCTAAGATGTGGGATGTTTCGTCGACAGATAAGGAAACGTTCTTCCCAATGGGATTGGTCAAAGTAAAAGGGATCGTCCAGACCTACCGGGAGCGCCTGCAAATTAAGGTCATCCAAATGCGCCTTGCTATTCCTGCAGATGGCGTGTCCGTTACGGATTTTATCCGCTCTGCACCGATCCGGCCGATTGATCTTGTCCATACGATCAAGCATGAAACTTCATTGATACAGGACGAGACGGTACGGACAATTGTTGATTACTGTGTTGCGAAGGCTGAGGAGAAGCTCATGCATTATCCGGCTGCCAAGACGCATCATCATGCTTACTATGCAGGGCTTGCTTATCATATCGTACGAATGCTCGAGCTAGGGGAGTTCGTCAGCCGCCAGCGTCCATTCTTGAACGCCGATATGCTGCGGGCCGGCATTATTCTTCATGATATCGCCAAAACCGAAGAAATGACGGCACAACTGGGCGTTGTGTCTGACTATAGCGTGGCAGGCAAGCTGATCGGCCATATCGCGCTTGCCTCCTCATGGATTACGGAAGCGGCTATTCAATCTGGCATTTCGCTTGGTGCCGAGCAAGTGCTTGGGCTCCAGCATCTTGTTTTATCGCATCATAACACGGGCGAATGGGGAAGCCCTGTCCAGCCGCAGACGGCAGAAGCTGTTGCGCTGCACTATATCGATTCCTTAGATGCGAAGTTGCAGATGGTAGAGGATGCGCTCGATTCGACGCCAGCTTCTGAGCCATGGACGCCTGTTATCCGTGGCCTCGATAATAAAGCGGTTTATCGGACGAAGCTTTAAGCGAGGTTGGGCGGCGGAATGCGTAAGAGGCGGAAGAGAGCAGTGCGTGGGGCTGCTCTCTTTCGCTGTGATTATTGGCCATACGCGGGCTTTTCTCATGCACTTGGAAGTGGAGTTCGAGGGTGTTCACAAACTTTTTTTAGGAAAAAAGGTTCAATCATAGAAATAGCGGCATCAGTTCTGTTATTATGATAATGATTATCGTTATCTCTAATAGGGGAAGGAACATTTCATCATGAGTCAAACACCCTTGACAAACGGCCAGCCAAAGCTGCGAACGCGTCCCTTAGCCGCAACCTTTGTTCTAATAGGCGGGACTGCTGCTTTGCTGTTTAGTATTGCCCTAGCTATTTCCTACGGTGCAGCAGATATTAAATTTACGACCGTATGGGCAGCTGTCTTTCATTTCAACCCAGATTTAACATCCCATCAGGTCATACAGGAGATTAGGCTGCCTCGCGTGTTAGCGAGTGCACTTGTAGGCGCAAGCTTTGCTGTTGCCGGCTCTATCATGCAAGGGATGACCCGTAACCCAATGGCGGATTCGGGCTTGCTTGGCCTGAACTCAGGGGCGGGCTTTGTGTTATCGCTTTGTTTTGCATTTGCACCGGGCATGTCGTATAACAGCATTATTTTATGCTGTTTCCTCGGCGCAGCGCTTGGAGCGGGCATCGTCTTCGGCATTGGTTCGCTGGCCAAGGGCGGATTGACGCCAGTGCGTCTTGTGCTCGCTGGTGCAGCAGTTTCCGCGCTGCTCACGGCGCTGAGCGAGGGCATTCAGCTGTCATTCAAGATCGGACAAGATATTGCGTTCTGGATGGCAGGCGGTGTAGCCGGTACAAAATGGTCCCAGCTTGAGATTATTACGCCATGGTTAGCGGTAGCATTCATCGGTGCGATCATGATCTCTAAGTCCATCACTTTGCTGAGCTTAGGGGAAGAGATTGCATCAAGCCTAGGCCAGCGGACGCGGCTAGTGAAGCTGGTTGCGATGCTGATCGTGCTCGTGCTGGCCGGCGCATCCGTCTCCGTGGTCGGGGCGGTTGCATTCGTCGGGCTGCTCGTTCCTCATGTGACGCGATATCTGGTTGGAGTGGACTATCGGTGGATTATTCCTTGCTCTGCTATTCTCGGCGGATTGTTGGTCGTGTTGGCGGACCTGGCAGCGCGAATGATTAACCCGCCTACGGAAAATATTCCGCTCGGCGCGGTCATCTCCATGATCGGCGTTCCGTTCTTCCTCTATCTTGCACGCAAAGAGAGGAGGGGGCTGTAATGGAGGCTATCAATCGTTTTGCAGTCGAACGCCGCAGGCGCAAACGCGGCATCATCGTCATGTCGATTTTGGGCGCTCTAATTATTACTTCGTTTATGATCAGCATGAATACGGGCTACATTCGCATGTCGCCGATGAATGTCATTCGGACATTGTTCGGAATGGGGTCAAGCAAGGATAATCTGATCTTGTTCGATTTCCGGCTCCCGCGTATCGTAATCTCCTTGCTGATTGGTGCAGGGCTCGCTGTTTCAGGCTGTATTTTGCAAGGCGTATCGCGCAATGCGCTCGCTGATCCTGGCATTCTCGGCATTAATGCCGGAGCCGGGCTTGTCGTAACCTTATATGTAGCGTTCTATTCCTCTGCTGGCAGCACCGGAGTGTTCGTGCTTCCAGTGCTTGCGATGATAGGAGCGGGATTAACCGCTTTTGTCATTTATTCATTGGCGTATAAACGCAACGAAGGCATTTCGCCTACGAGCTTAATTTTGACGGGGATCGCGGTTGCGGCAGGCATTAGCTCTGTTATGATTGTCATTACGCTGCGAATTAGCCCAGAACAATATCAATTCGTTCAGACGTGGCTCATCGGCAGCGTTTGGGGCACGAATTGGAAGTTTGTCCTCGCGCTGCTCCCATGGATTGTTATCCTGATTCCATATACGATGATGAGAGCGAACGTGCTGAACATTTTGAACCTGAGCGAACAGACAGCAGCGGGGCTCGGGGCGCCGATTGAACGATCGCGCAGGGTGCTCTTGGCGGTAGCCGTAGGGCTCGCGGGCTCATGCGTATCGGTCAGCGGCGGGATTGGATTCGTCGGATTAATTGGGCCGCATTTGGCGAGAAGATTGGTTGGGCCCAAGCATCAACTGCTCATTCCAACGTCCGCTCTAGTAGGGGCGCTGCTCACGATTGTCGCAGATATGATTGGCCGCTCGATTTTGCCGACACAGGAAATTCCGATTGGCGTTGTCGTTGCTGTCATTGGCGCACCGTATTTCTTATACCTGCTTGCAAGATCCAAAGCTTAAATCGCGCTCTTATGCGATATTAAAATAATTGAAAGCTGAAGGGAGCTGGGATGACGTAATGCTTCAACGATTTTTCTCATACTATCGACCGTACAAAGGATTGTTTATGCTCGATTTTGGTTGCGCGGTGCTGGCTGGGCTCATTGAGCTCGGATTTCCGCTTGCGATTAATAAGTTCGTAGATGATTTGCTGCCCAATCAAGAGTGGGGCCTTATCTTATGGGCATCGGCAGGTTTGCTGGCTCTGTATGTGCTTAATACATTCCTCATGTACATCGTCAACTATTGGGGGCATATGCTAGGAATCAACATTGAAACGGATATGAGGCGGAAGCTGTTCGAGCATATCCAGAAGCTGTCGTTCCGGTTCTTCGATAATACGAAGACGGGCCATCTCATGACTCGCTTGACGAATGATATGTTGCAGATTGGCGAAATGGCGCATCATGGCCCCGAGGATTTATTTATCGCGATTATGACGCTTTCGGGCGCGTTCGTGCTGATGCTGTTTATTCACTGGAAGCTGGCGGTCATGACGTTTATCGTCGTTCCGATTATTATTTGGATCGTTATTTATTTCAATGGCAAAATGACGAAGGCGGTCCACCAGCTATTCGGTGATATCGGCGACTTTAACGCACGGGTCGAAGACAACGTCGGCGGCATCCGCGTCGTTCAAGCTTTTTCCAACGAGGAGCATGAGAAGGAGCAGTTCGCCGTGAATAACGGACGGTTCCGCTTGTCTAAGCTGGTATCGTACAAACTGATTGCTAAAAATAGCTCGATCAGCTACATGATGATGCGTTTCGTTACGCTGTTCGTCATGGTGTGCGGTACGTGGTTCGTTATCCAAGATGACCTGACTTACGGGCAATTCATCGGCTTCTTGCTGCTTACGAACGTGTTCTTCCGCCCAATCGAGAAGATCAATGCGATTATTGAGAGCTATCCGCAAGGCATCGCCGGATTCAAACGGTATCTGGAGCTTCTCGACACGGAGCCGGATGTGCAGGACGCGCCGGATGCGATTGAGCTGGGCGAGCTGCAGAATACGATTCAGTTCCATAATGTATCGTTCGGTTATGATGACGATGCGCAAGTGCTCAGCGGCATTAACCTGACGGTCCGCAAAGGGGAAACCGTCGCATTCGTAGGGCCTTCCGGCGCGGGCAAGTCGACGTTGTGCAGCCTGCTGCCGCGGTTTTATGAAGTGACGGAAGGTTCTGTGCGCATTGATGGCACGGACATCCGTCATGCGAAGCTTCAATCACTGCGCAAGCAAATCGGCATCGTTCAGCAGGACGTATTCCTGTTCGCAGGGACGATTCGCGAAAATATTAGCTACGGCAAGCTTGATGCCTCCGAGGCTGAACTATGGGAAGCGGCACGCCGTGCACGCTTGGATGAATTTATCAAGCAGCAGCCGGATGGCATGGACACGGTCATCGGCGAACGAGGCGTTAAGCTGTCCGGCGGACAGAAACAGCGGCTTTCGATCGCACGGATGTTTTTGAAAAATCCGCCGATCCTTATCCTCGACGAAGCAACCTCAGCGCTGGATACCGAGACGGAGTGGATGATCCAGCAGTCGCTCGCGGAGCTGTCGGAAGGGCGCACGACGCTCGTCATTGCCCATCGCTTGGCGACAATTAAGAACGCCGACCGTATTGTCGTGGTGACGCCGGACGGCATATCTGAGCAGGGCCGCCACCAAGAATTGATCGCAGCAGGCGGCATCTATAGCCGCTTGCATGAGGCGCAGTTCGGGGCTCTATAAGAGAGAGGCGGCACGCCGCGCAAAATAGCAACAACAAGAGCTGTGCTAAAAGTCGCTACTAATTGACTTATAGCACAGCTCTTTCATTTGGGAAGGAGGTTCCCTCGAATCGCTGTTGTCGCTGAATTGCCCTGAATGGACAAGATTGTCACAAGGCTGCGATATGAGATGGCAAAGGCGACTGATGGCGCTTTGTTTTGCCAGAATCATTTGCATGCCCTTGCATACACCAACGCCACACTTCATTCTCGCCTCCAACCGATGCAGCGCAACAAAGGGGTGTCCCCAGCCATCGTGGTCTAGGGACGCCCCTTTGTTGTTCGCTCAGACCGGTGCGCCTTCGCGCTTGCGGAAGAATGACTTCAATGCGTTGTATACTTCCGTTTTCTCGCGAATGACATGGTACATAAAATTCGGGATGTTGATATGCTTATACGCCGACATGAGGGTGCTTGAACGGTTATACTGGTTCACTTCGCCGTAGCCAAACAGGTTGGAGCGCTTGAGCAACTCGCCGATCAGTTTGACGCAGCGTTCGTTGTCACTAGTCAAATTGTCGCCGTCAGAGAAGTGGAATGGGTAAATGTTGTACATATTCGGAGGAAAACGGCTGTCTATTATCTCGATCGCTTTCAAATAGGCTGAAGAGCAGATCGTGCCGCCACTCTCGCCGCGGGTGAAGAATTCTTCCTCGGTCACTTCTTTTGCTTCAGTATGGTGGGCGATGAAGACGATATCGACCTTCTCATATTGATGGCGAAGGAAGCGGGTCATCCAGAAGAAGAAGCTGCGCGCGCAATATTTTTCGAAAGAACCCATAGACCCCGACGTATCCATCATTGCAATAATGACGGCATTGGACTGCGGCTTAACAATTTCTTCCCATGTTTTGTACCGCAAATCGTCCGGGGAAATATGGTGAATGCCGGGCTGGCCGCTTGTTGCGTTGCGCCGCAGGTTCTCCATAATCGTCCGCTTCTTGTCGATGTTGGACATGATGCCTTTCTTGCGAATGTCGTTGAAACGGACCTCCGTCGTTTCGAGCTGGTCACGGTCCTTTTGCTTCAAGAAAGGCAGCTCCAGCTCCTCGAACAGCATCGCTTCCAGCTCAGCAAGGCTAATCTCCGCTTCAATGACGTCCTCCCCTGGCTGGTCGCCGGCCCCCTCGCCTTTGCCCGGACCCTGTGCAGCTTGCGGATCAACGCCGAGCACGTCACCAACTTGGCTGTCGCCGTCGCCTTGGCCAACATGCTTATTCTTGTTGAAGTTATAAACGATGCGGTATTCGTCTAGGCTGCGAATCGGCACCTTGATGACCTGCTTGCCGTCGGACATGACGATGCTTTCCTCAGAAACGAGGTCAGGCAGATTCTGTTTGATCGCTTCCTTCACCTTTTCTTGGTGGCGAGCCTGGTCCTGATACCCTTTGCGGTGCAGCGACCAGTCCTCGCGAGACACGACGAACAGAGGATTTTCCAATGAACCCATGCCCGAACACCTCCTGTCTATGTTAGACCGATAACGTCGTTACGTTTCTCGATACAGCTTGTTACTCACTATATTCAAGGGCAAGGGGGGTTATGTGAGATGAAGTCCGCCTACTTTCGACAATTGGTCAATGATCGGGCGTTGGAATGGACGATGAGTATGCTATAATGGGTGCGGAATTTATTAGATGAACGGAGAGGATGGTTTTTATGGCGAATAAATATGCAGCTTTTGGAGCGATCCACGCTTTGTTGGCTGTTGCTCTTGGCGCATTTGGCGCGCATGGATTGAAAGATGTGTTAGACGCGGATATGCTGGATGTCTATGAGACAGGCGTTCGTTATCAGATGTACCATGCTTTAGGATTAATCGCTGTCGCGTTGCTTGCCGGAAAAGCGCGTAATCCAAGAACGATTCTAAGGGGCGCAATGCTGCTTCACATCGGCATTTTTATATTCTCTGGCAGCTTGTACGTGCTCAGCCTTAGCGGCACCAAGTGGCTTGGCGCGATCACGCCTCTTGGCGGCGTTGCCTTTATCGTTGGGTGGGCGATGATTGCTTGGACGATGTGGCAAGGCAGACATGAGAAGGGCTAACCATTTGGCAACTTCCGAACGAAAAAATGGGTAATATCAAAATTAATCTACAAATATCGACAATTTACTAGCATTTTTTTCTATCCCTTAACGTTTCGTTCGTTTATAATAGAACCAACAGTAGGTTCGCATTCGGACACAGGAGGGACGTTTTGGGTGACAGTTCTTAAAAAGATAGATTCGACGAATCGGCAGCATCGCGAACTCATCAGCGTCCCTGTTTTAATTCGGTTATATAAGACCGCTTGGATGATGTCCGCAATTCTGCTCTTGGGCGTCGCCGTGTCGGTCTTTTGGCTTGCGGACGAGAAGTTAGCTTGGGCACTGTTTGGCACCGCCATGTGCATGTTGGTCGTAGCAGCCACGCAGCAAGCTATGGCAGCGGTACGAAGGCGTTCGTCCATTGCATTGACCGCCGTACATCATAATCCGCTCCCATTCCTTGCGCTGGACAAGACAGGCGCTATTGTGCAGCTTAATGAAGCAGCCGCTGAAGCGCTCGGATATGAACGGCATTCCCATGCGTTGATCGGAGAGCAATTCGAACGCTATGTGGATTCACGCGACCTGAAGTCTCTCGAAGAGAATATGCGGAAGGCAAATGAGGGGCAGCTGGAGCAAACGACGATCGGCGTGCGTTCGTTAACGGGTACAAGAATATCTTGGCATGCGTTATTCGCGCCAGTCGGCGAACAGAGCGGAACGAACGGATGTGTCCTTATCGCGCAGGACATGAGCGAACGCAGGCGGCATGATGAGCGGATCAAGCATATGGCCTTTTATGATGATATGACGGGCTTGCCCAACCGCCGGCTGTTCGTGGAACGGCTTGGCGAGATGCTCGCAGAGGTTCGGGACCCTGACAGCTTGCTTGCCGTATGCTGTTTGGATATCGACCACTTCAAACTCATTAATGCATCTTACGGCCATGATCTGGGCGATATGTTGTTGCTGCATATGGCAGACCGGTTGCTGAGGGGCTGTTCCGATGTTGACTTTGTGTGCCGGATGGATGGGGACAAATTCGGAGTCATCCTAGCAGCGAAAAATAACGAGGGCCAGATTGAAGCAGCAGTGCTTTCGTTATTAAGTGCGCTGGAAGAGCCATTCGAGCTGCAAGGCATTCCAATTCAGCTAACGGCAAGTGCAGGGTGGTCTTCAAGCGCACAAGAGCCGCTCTACCCGGACAAGCTGCTGCGCAATGCGAACCTTGCCTTGATTAAGGCGAAGGAAAATGGACGGAATGAATGCTTGATCTATCGTGAAGAGTGGGACGAGGCGTCCTTGGAGAGGCTTCGCTTGCAGCATGATCTGCGGCGTGCGGTTACGAATGGGGAGTTTATGCTTCTCTATCAGCCGCAATACGATATGAATACGGGAGAAATTGTTGGTGTAGAAGCGTTGCTTCGTTGGCATCATCCACAGCGTGGGCTAGTCCAGCCTTCCAAATTCATTCCTCTAGCTGAGGAAAGCGGGGTAATCGTCCAAATCGGGCAATGGGTGCTCGAGGAAGCCTGCCGCCAGAACAAATCGTGGCAGGATGCAGGCCTTGCGCCGATCCCTGTTTCGGTCAACCTCTCGATGCGCCAATTTTGGCAGCCTAATTTCACAGCCAGCGTCGAAGCTGTATTGAAAAAGGTTGGGCTAGAGCCTCGCTACTTGGAACTCGAAATTACAGAGTCAATGACGATGGATCCAGTAAAGCTGACGAACAGCTTAAACGAATTGACCGCATTAGGCATTAGCATTAGCATCGATGACTTCGGCACGGGCTACAGCTCGTTTCATTATTTGAAGCATTTCCCTGTGGACCGGTTGAAAATTGACCGTTCTTTCGTAAGCGACATCGAGCAAGACCCGGGTGACGCAGAGATCGTTGCGGCTATTATTGCGATGGCGCATAACCTGAACATGCAGGTCATTGCAGAAGGCGTTGAAACCGCACAGCAGGTACAGTTTCTGAAGATGCATCTCTGTGATGAGATGCAGGGCTACTACGGCAGCCCTCCTGTAACAAGTGAGCGAATCGCTGAGATGCTAGTAGCTTAGGTTTGTGAAAAGATGTAAATAGGGGTGTCCCCAAAAGCCGTGATGGCTGGGGGACACCCCTTCTTTTTGCGTAGCAGCCTGCCCATTGCAGTTCGTACAATAGAATCAACAATTGATACAAATGAAAAAGCCGCCCTAAAAGTCTATTGGAAACGACTTTCGGGACAGCCCCATCTTCTATTATTGTACCTTGCTATATCGTAGCTTTACATGGAGTAATCGTCGATTTCATTGAGTTTAAACGTGTAGACTTGTTTCTCATCAACATGGTATACCGTCAATAATGAAGCCTCTTCATCGAGATTAATGATTCGGCCAGGAATGTTCAGGGTTACGCCCATGCCTTTGTTTACTTTAAGGCGAATCAACTTGTTTTCCTTCATGCATGCCCGGAATTGCTCGGAAATGAGGGCAAGCGGGTCACTCGGTTCTGCTGCCGTTGCAGTTGGTTTGGCGGAAGCCTTGTTGTTCTGTCCGCTGGCACCAGCAGAAGAGCTTTTAGTTGGTTTTGCAGAGCTCACGGCAGCGACCGGTTCTTTCTTCGTTGCGGCAGGCGTGGGAGCAGGCGCAGCTTGTGCTTGTAATTGGTCAATTAGCTGGCCCAGGGCACTGCCGGAAAGGATGCGAAAATCAGGGAACCCGCCTCCGTTTAGTACATGTAACAGTTGCTCGAGCGCTTTGGCATTGGTATCGCCTTCGACGAGTATCTCGACTTGGAATAAATGGGTATTACGTCCTTCGCTCGTGCGGGTCATTTGGTTCCTCCGACCTTGATTAATGATGATACTAATATACCAGATCTATAGGGTTATGGACAACCGAACATCCTACTTTAATCACAAAAATGTAAGCGATAACATGAAGCACCTGACAGCGTTCTCCGCATATAGTGAGATAGTTGCAATATTGCTAATGTGAAGGAGGGGAATCGGGAAACTTATGATGCAAATGGTCCCCTATGTATTAGACAACGGCAAGACTGTTCTTGGGGTCGAGGTGAAGCTGCCGAAAACGACACTGCTTGCTTGGATGACTGATAAAGGCTACATTATGTGCGGTGCGCTCGATGTGGAGCTGCTGAACCGCGATTTGGCTGAACGGGGCATTCTCGCTGGGCGCGCAGTTGGCGTCCGCACGCTTGAACAGTTAATGGAAGCGCCGCTCGAATCAGTGACGACACACGCCGAGCAGATTGGCATTCATGCCGGGATGAGCGGCAAGGACGCGCTTCTTATTCTGTCCTAATTTATAATAAACAAAGCCTCTAATTGAAACACAGTCTCACGAGAGTGGGAGTGGCTCAAATAGAGGCTTTTATTTTATGCTTCCTTGGAATAAGTTCCGAGCTTACTCAAACAGTTTCTTTAAATTCACGTTGAACGGCGGGCGAACGATCCCTTTTTCGGTGATGATCGCTGTTACGTATTCATGAGGCGTTACATCGAATGCTGGGTTAAACACTTTAACGCCTTGCGGGGCCGTGCGTTTGCCGAAGCCTTCTGTAATTTCCTCAGCGTGGCGTTCCTCGATTGGAATTAAGTCGCCGCTAGGCGTGTTCAGGTCAATGGTCGACAATGGGCAAGCGACGTAGAATGGAATGCCATGTGCTTTTGCAAGCACGGCAACGCTGTACGTGCCGATCTTGTTGGCTACGTCACCGTTGGCTGCTACGCGGTCGGTGCCAACAATAACCGCATTGACCCAGCCCTTGGACATGACCATGCCAGCCATGTTGTCGCAGATTAACGTAACGTCGACGCCAGCCTGATGCAGCTCGAAAGCGGTCAGGCGGGCGCCTTGCAGGACAGGTCGCGTTTCATCGGCAAATACTTTAAGATCGATGCCGCGTTCTTTTGCAAGGTAGAACGGAGCAAGTGCCGTACCATACTTGGCAGTTGCAAGCCCGCCAGCATTGCAATGGGTCAAAACGCCCATGCCATCCTCGAACAGTTCGAGCGCGTGCACGCCGATTAGGCGGCAAGTTTCTTCGTCTTCGCTTTGAATGGCGATTGCATCGCCTAAGAGCGCTTGTTTACAAGCTTCAAGAGACAAGCCGTCCGCTGCAAGCTGTGCCGCGCGAGCTTTCATTCGATCAAGCGCCCAGAACAGGTTAACTGCTGTTGGACGCGATGTTGCTAAATATTCAGCCGTTTCGTTAACCGTTTGAAGCCAAGCTTGGACGGAGCCTTCTACATTGCGGGAGCCGAGAACAACGCCGTAAGCAGCAGCGATGCCAATTGCAGGCGCGCCGCGTACAGCTAGATGCTTAATCGCATCCCATACGCTCTCAGAGGTTTGCAGCGGCAGATAGAGCACTTCTTCGGGAAGCAGGCGTTGGTCGAGCAGGTCCAGATGCGTGCCGGCCCAAATAACGGATAGCAGCCCAGCATGTTCAGAAGCGGTAGTCATATTTAAAACCCTTCTTTCTTTACGATATCGATTACATGTCCGATCGTTTCGGCTTGGCGGTTGCTGCGGATGAGCGCTGTGCCTACAGCAAGCGCAAGGCGTTGTGCTTTCTCGCGTACCGCCACGTCGGTAATGGCATCGATGTCGGCAACATGTGCAAGGCCGTAGACACGGCGAACCATTTTGCAGCCAGCGAAGCCGATCGTATCTTGCAGCAGGCGCTTCAGGTACAGATCCTGATAGCCAGGAGCGGCTGAGGCAAGCCGGTCAACGCAATGCTCGTTCCAGAGCGCGCGGAATTTGGCTTCGAATTGTGTCCAAATTTCCTCGATCATCGTGAGCAAGCCACTCCGGTATCGCGCACGTGCATCAGCGTCAGCGCTCCAATGCTCTTGCGCCGCAAAGTTTAGAAGCAGATTAGCGATCACAGCGCCGATATCAAAGCCCATTGGGCCATAATAAGCGAACTCTGGATCGATAACTTTCGTCGATTCTGGCGTGATGAAGATGCTGCCTGTATGCAAATCGCCATGAAGCAATGCTTCAGCGCTAGTTAGGAACTTCTGGCGGAGCAGGGCCACTTCCAATTGCAGCTGGCCATCTTGCCAGATCGCCTCGGCCGCATCGCGGATAGGGGCAGGAATATTGTTTGTTTCCGCGTCGGTGTATGGATCGTCGAAGATGAGTTCTTCCGTTATTTTGCATAGCTCAGGGTTTATGAAGTCGCGCACAAGGAGTTTCTTCTCTTGCTGGTTCATGCCCAGGTCGGATGTGAGGAACAAGGTTCTTGCTAAGAAAGTCGAGATATGGCCTGCGAACAGCGGGTATTCGATTGCATCCATGAGGCCACGCCGCATAATGATGTGGCTGCTCAAGTCCTCCATTACCGTCAGCGCGAGTGTTGTATCGTAACGGTATACTTTAGGGACGAGCCCGTCTGCTAATTTCCCTTGCAAAATAAGCGATTCGCTCTCAATGCGCGCACGGTCGAGGGTAAGCGGCCAAGATTCGCCAACAACTTTGGCATACGGGAGTGCTTGTTTCATAATAAGGCTGCTTCCGCTCGCCGGATCCGTGATGTGAAAAACAAGGTTTAAATTGCCGTCGCCAATTTCGCGGGATTGCAGGTCCGCTCCCTCAGGGAAAATGCCTTCAATTGTTCGCGCGATTTCAATCGCTTCTTGCTCGGTTAACGGATGGTAAGTCGTAGTCAATGCAAGCCACCTCCGGTGCAAATTAAGATGTAACGCTATGAGTAAAGGGATCGAAGCCTGCGCAGGCTATCGATCATCTTATGCCTTTAATAAGGCTCAATTCATCTTTCCTAGTATACTGAAATATGTTTCGCGTTGGAATACCTTCTTGGTATAATGGAGAGCGGGTTATGCGGCTACCGTCGGCGGTATGAATTGATTCGGTAAGGGGGATACATAAAATGGAAGAAACATTGCAACAGCCCGTTGCATTGAAAGAATGGGCAGTCGCGGTTCAGTCGCTTGCAGCAGGCGAGCTTATCGTTATTATGCGCAAAGGCGGCATTATCGAAGAAACAAGGGATTTTCGTTTGATTCGTCCGAGCTTCTATCTCATGCCAGCATTCGAGCATCAGCGGAAAGAGCTGCTGAAGGATGCCTATCGCGATGGCATTGACCGCGCGCTTGAGGGATGGTCTAAAGACGCGGAAACGATGACGCTGGAGGCATATGCGGAAGCGGTGGAGGATATCGAGGTTCACGACGGCGAGACGTTAAACCGGATATTTGGCGAGCATATTTGGACGGAAACATTCGCTGAAGAACGGTTGAAGTGGAAGAAGAAAAATCCACTGCATGTCCTTCTGCTTCGCGTATACAAGCTGAACCAGCCAATAACGGTGCCGATGAGGCCTGCGTACAGCGGTTGCAAGTCATGGGTTACACTCGAGGATGGCGTGCCGGAAACGGCCGGAATGACGCCGGTATTATCGGATGAAGCTTTTAATGAAGCAGCGGACCGGATTCGCAAGCTTCTTCAAGGTTAGTTGTTTTTCGCTAAACTGTATAAGCTGGACAAGCAATTTTGGCAAGTTTCATCGAAGGTTCATAAGACATCCATGAAACGCTCATTGATTTGTAACAAAACTTATAATAAAATAATTATTGAGAATCAATGAGAATCAAAAGGCTTTGTAAGTTGTGAGGCAAGCGATACTATAGCATCAATCAGCCTGCTCCGGCAGCATATGCGTCTAGTGAGTGGACGCCCACAACTAGCAGATATATTTATATTTTGGAAGGAGCGGCACATATGTCGACACAATTCGTCATCGATGGTCTGAAAGCATCCGTTGAAGGTAAGGAAATATTGAAGGGTATTAACTTGGAAATTAAAGGTGGCGAAATCCATGCCATCATGGGACCGAACGGTACGGGTAAAAGTACGCTTGCATCCGCATTGATGGGCCATCCTAAATATGAAGTAACAGGCGGAACAGCGCTGCTTGACGGCGAAGACGTACTTGAGATGGGCGTTGACGAGCGCGCACTGGCTGGCATGTTCCTGGCGATGCAATATCCGAGCGAAATTACAGGCGTAACGAACTCCGACTTCCTGCGCAGCGCGATTAACGCTCGCCGCGGCGAAGGCAACGAGATCAGCCTGATCAAGTTCATCCGCCAAATGGAAGGCAAAATGAAAGAACTCGAAATGAACACGGAGTTTGCACACCGTTACCTTAACGAAGGCTTCTCCGGCGGCGAGAAAAAACGGAACGAAATTTTGCAAATGATGCTGCTTGATCCGAAAATCGTTATTCTTGATGAAATCGATTCGGGCCTTGATATCGACGCGCTGCGTATCGTATCGAACGGCGTGAACGCAATGCGTTCGGAAGATCGCGGCTTCCTCGTGATTACACACTACCAACGCCTGTTGAACTATATTAAACCAGATTTCGTACACGTTATGATGCAAGGCCGCATCGTTAAATCTGGCGGTCCTGAGCTGGCTGAGCGTCTGGAGAATGAAGGTTATGATTGGGTGAAAGAAGAACTGGGCATCGTGGACGAAACGGTCGGCCAGGCTTAATCGGAGAAGGGGGCAATCGAGCATGAGCATTCAATTATCGACTCCCGTTAGCCGGCAAGCAGCCGAGGCGTTGTCGCGAAGCAAGGGAGAGCCGGAATGGCTGACAGCACATCGCGCCAATGCGGCGGAACTGGCGGAGACGCTGGAGTTGCCGAAAGTGGAGAAAACAAGAATCGATCGCTGGAATTTGTCAGCATTCGGCCAATATAAAGCAGCACAACCGGTTGGCCAATTAACGGAACTTCCGGAGGACATTCAAGCGCTGACGGCGCAAGCGGAAGCAGGCTTGATTGTACAACGCGGTTCAGGCGCAGTTTACGCTAAACTGTCCGAAGAACTGAAAGCGAAAGGCGTTATTTTCACCGACCTGGAAACAGCAGCGCGTGAGCATAGCGATTTGGTGCAGCCTTATCTGCATAGCGTAGTTCCGAATAACGAAGACAAGCTGACTGCATTGCATGGCGCACTGTGGAATGGCGGGGTATTCGTTTATGTTCCGAAAAACGTAGAAGTTGACGTTCCGCTTCAAGCGGTATTGTTCAATGATGATGCAGAAGCAGCGTTCGCGCCGCACATTCTGATCGTTGCGGAATCGCACAGCCGTGTGACGTACGTTGATAACGTCGTAACAACGGGCAGCGCAGCTTCGGCTTCCTCGGTCCATCATTCGATCGTTGAGGTAGTGGCAAAAGCTGGTGCGCAAGTAAACTTCGCATCTATCCATAACATGAGCGGCGGCATCGTTGACTTGTCGATTCGCCGTGCTGCACTCGACAGCGATGCGCGCGTAGAATGGGTAATCGGCGATCTGAACGACGGCAACACGCTGTCTGACACGAAGTCCGTTCTCAACGGCAACGGTTCGTCTTCGGACTCCAAAGTTATTAGCATCGGCTCCAATGACCAGAAAATGTCCTTGACGACACAAGCGGTTCACTTTGGCCGTAGCTCTGATAGCCAGATGATTACGCGTGCTGTTATGCGTGATGCTGCTACAGCAATTATTAACGGCATTACGAAGATCGAGAAAGGCGCGACGAAAGCGAACGGCGAGCAAACAGAGAAAGTTCTCATGCTCAGCCCAAAATCGCGCGGCGACGCCAATCCGATTCTGCTGATCGATGAAGACGATGTAACTGCAGGCCATGCAGCAAGCGTTGGCCAAGTAAACCCGGAGCAGGTGTACTATCTCATGTCCCGGGGCATTGCCAAGAAGGACGCGGAACGGCTCATCATTTACGGTTTCTTGGCACCAGTCGTATCGGAAATTCCGATCGATGCGGTCCGTGAGCAGCTTCAGCGTCTGCTCGAAAGGAAGCTGGAAGCATGAATGTAAATGCGATTCGGGAGCAGTTCCCGATTCTGCATCAAGAAGTGAACGGGCATCCGCTCGTATACTTGGACAGCGCGGCGACTTCACAGAAGCCGCGTTCCGTCATTGATGCGGTGAAACGCTACTACGAATGGGACAATGCGAACGTACACCGTGGCGTTCATACATTAGGCTCGCGTGCAACAGATGCATATGAGGGCGCTCGCGCTAAGGTTGCTGCATTCCTGAACGCGGCAAGCGAAGAGGAGATCGTCTTCACTCGCGGCACGACGACGGCGCTTAATCTGGTGGCTAGCAGCTATGCCCGTTCGGTATGCGGTGAAGGAGACGAAATCGTCATTACGCCAATGGAACATCACAGCAATCTCATTCCATGGCAGCAAGCGGCGAAAGCAACCGGCGCAACTTTGAAATATATTCCGCTTCAGCCGGATGGGTCGATTACGTTGGCTGATGTTGAGGCTACGGTGACGGAGCGTACGAAAGTCGTAGCTGTCACTTACGCTTCCAACGTGCTCGGCGTCATCAATCCGGTGAAGCAAATTGCAGAAATCGCACATCGCAATGGTGCCGTTATGGTCATCGATGGCGCGCAGAGTACGCCGCACATGAAGGTAGATGTGCAGGATCTCGACTGTGATTTCTACGCGTTCTCTGCACATAAGATGTGCGGCCCTACCGGCGTAGGCGCATTGTACGGCAAGAAAGCCATTCTTAACCGGATGGAGCCAATCGAATTCGGCGGTGAAATGATCGACTTCGTTGATTTGTACGAATCGACGTGGAAGGACGCGCCTTCCCGTTTCGAAGGCGGCACTCCGATTATTGCGGGTGCGGTCGGCCTTGCCGCTGCAATCGACTTTTTGCAAGAAATCGGCCTTGAAAATATTCATCAGCATGAGAAGCATCTGGCGGCTTATGCCTACGAACAGCTGTCGGCGATCGATGGCGTGACAATTTATGGACCGAAGGAAGGCCGTGTAGGCCTTGTAACGTTCAATTTGGACGATGTTCATCCGCATGACGTAGCAACTGCACTTGATTCCGAGGGCGTTGCAGTGCGGGCGGGCCATCATTGCTGCCAGCCGCTTATGCGCTGGTTGAATGTGAGTGCAACGGCACGGGCAAGCTTCTATCTGTACAATACCGAGGCGGATGTTGACCGGTTTGTCGGTTCACTGCATCGGACAAAGGAGTTTTTCGGCCATGCAATTGGATGATTTGTATCGCAGAGTCATCATGGACCACTACAAGAACCCGAGAAACCGCGGTACGATGGACAACGATTCTGTAACGATCAACTTGAATAATCCAACCTGCGGCGATCGTATCGCGCTTCAGCTTCAGGTGGAGGATGGCAAGGTTACGGATGCGAAGTTCAGCGGCGAAGGCTGTTCGATCAGCTTGTCGTCGGCATCCATGATGACCGAAGCGGTTAAAGGAAGAACCTATGAGGAAGCGCTTGAGCTTGCTGAACGTTTCTCTTCGCTTATGAAGGGAGCGCCAGTGGAGTTCGAGGAGCTGGAGGATATTGAGGCGTTGTCGGGGGTTAACAAATTCCCGGCTCGAATCAAATGTGCGACACTCGCTTGGAATGCGCTTCGCAAAGGGATTGAACACCAGCAGCAATCATAAGGTATCCAGCGTGCTCGATTACGGATCGGGCAATTCCTATACAGACCAAATTAAAGAGGAGGCGTGACTGCCATGGCAAAGAAAATGCCGGAAATGGAAGAGTATAAGTATGGTTTTCGCGACGAGCATAAGGCGGTATTCCAATCCGGTAAAGGATTGACGCCAGAGATCGTACGTACGATTTCCGAAATGAAAGGCGAGCCGGAATTCATGTTGAATTTCCGACTCAAATCGCTTGAGCAATTCAACAAAATGCCGATGCCACAATGGGGCGGCAACATGGACGATCTTGATTTCAACGATATCCAGTACTATGTTAAGCCTTCTGAGAAGCAAGGAAAAACGTGGGAAGAAGTACCGGCAGAAATTAAAGAAACGTTCGACAAGCTCGGCATTCCTGAAGCGGAGCAGAAGTTCCTCGCAGGCGTCTCGGCACAATACGAGTCCGAGGTTGTTTACCACAGCATGCAGGAGGATCTCGAGAAGCAAGGCGTTATCTTCACAGATACGGACACCGCGCTTCGTGAGCATCCAGAGCTGTTCCAAGAGTACTTCGGTACAGTTATTCCGCCAGCGGATAACAAATTCGCGGCACTTAACAGTGCGGTATGGTCCGGCGGCAGCTTCATCTACGTTCCAAAAGGCGTGAAGTGCGAAATTCCGCTTCAAGCATATTTCCGTATCAACTCGGAGAACATGGGCCAATTCGAGCGTACGCTGATCATTGCTGACGAAGACAGCTTCGTTCACTATGTAGAAGGCTGCACAGCTCCTGTATACAGCACGAACTCGCTGCATAGCGCAGTTGTTGAGATTATCGTGAAGAAGAACGCTCGCGTTCGTTACACGACGATTCAAAACTGGGCGCCAAATATCTACAACCTCGTAACGAAACGTGCGGTTGCAGAAGAGAATGCAACGATGGAGTGGGTTGACGGCAACATCGGCTCCAAGCTGACGATGAAATACCCAGCAGTTGTGCTCAAAGGCCGCGGTGCGAAAGGCATGGTATTGTCGATCGCAGTAGCAGGCAAAGGCCAACATCAAGATGCTGGCGCAAAAATGATTCACTTGGCGCCAGATACGACGTCGACGATCGTGTCGAAGTCGATCTCCAAGCATGGCGGCAAAGTAACGTACCGCGGCCTTGCATCGTTCGGACGCAACTCCGAAGGCTCCAAAGCGAACATCAAGTGCGATACGCTCATCCTCGATAACGAGTCGACGTCGGACACGATTCCGTACAACGAAATCATGAACGACAACATTACGCTCGAGCATGAAGCGACAGTATCCAAAGTGTCTGAGGATCAGCTATTCTACCTGATGAGCCGCGGCTTGTCAGAAGCAGAAGCAACACAGATGATTGTCATGGGCTTCATCGAGCCATTCACGAAAGAGCTTCCGATGGAGTACGCTGTCGAGATGAACCGTCTCATTAAGTTCGAAATGGAAGGCAGTATCGGTTAAGGGAAATTTGAGTGTTTTCTCATATGATTAGTGATTTCTCTAAATGTAAAACAGACACTCTGCGTAATTTACGTAGAGTGTCTGTTTGTTTTAACTATTGTCTTGTACTTGAATCATATACTCGAATAAAGGATTCTGATAAATCATATCTTCTGGAATATTTCTTGAAATAATAAATATTTTTGGTCGATTGTCCTTGTCAGTAGATATAATGTTTATGTTTGTGAAATAGTTATTTGATAATATTGAATAAAAAAAGCTATTGTATGGTCTAGGAATGTATCCGACTTTTGTACCTTTGTGCTGAGGATCCAGAATTTCAATAGCATGAACGTCTTGTCGATTATTCAAATCGATATTTGGAATTAACTCATCCTCAAGTTTAAGTAATCTGTTGAACTTTGAGGTGTGAGACCATCCAGCAACCTCACAAGCTACATAAGATAAACGTGTAGACTTATCGTAATATATAGGTGAGAGAAATGATAAAGAATCTGTTGCAAGTTTTCCGCCTGTAATGAATAAAAAATCCCAAGAAGTATCTCCAGAATTCACGATATCATATTCTAGTAAGATTCTTTTAAATTGTGCTCTACCTTTATCGGGAATTCTTCTTTCAAAGGCAGGGAATAATTCGTTACTTTCATATAATCTATCTACATCACTCAATCCAACAAATGGAGAAAATCCTTCTTTTTTTGCTTCATTTAAACCGCTTAAATTATAAAAGAATGTATATTTGTCATCAGTTTTACAAAGAACTGCTACAAGATGATTTGTTCCAGAATATACGCCTTTCCAGTTCAGGAGTAGCTTTTTCGGAGTTGCCATCATAAAAACTCCTTTATTAAATAATCACGTCTATAACTTATTAGTTTAAACACGAATGCTTTTTTTTGATCAGACATAACTTCATGTGGAATTCGGAAAATGATATCATATAAAATTTTATCAGTTAGTAAAGTAATCTTTGTTAGATGGGTCTTGATTACAGGATCTAAAGTATAAATTTTAAGAAATAGATCTAGAGTGTTAATTCTTTTTTCAAATTTATGAATAGTTCCCCATCTGATAAGTGAAGCAGATTTTTTTCCATGAACATATGCATTGAACATCTGAGAATCTTTCATCATTAGAGTCGCACTTTTATTACTTATTTCACGCCCTAAAGAAGACGAATTATCATAGAGTGGAGAGAAAGTTATATATCCATTTTTTTGATTTAGAATTATCCCGAAATTATCTTGATGACGGTCTGTGTTTCCGATTAGAGTATCAAAAACGATCATATCGTATAAATTATTTGTCATGTCATGTTTCTCAAATAATCTTGACAATAATTGATAACTGTATACCTCAGACTCACCTTGAAGTTTCTTACGGGCATAGGTAGGGTCAAATTCCATGATCATGTCGGCGCCTTCAATTAATATATCTTCTCCTTCAGTCAGAAAGGAGTAACATACAGCACCATAAATTTTTCCATCATAAATTGCCTCGGACCTTGCTCCATAATATGCTAGAGATTCATCATTTGCTTCGATATAACCGATGTCGACTAAATGAGTATCAATACCAATTACTTTTCCAATTTCCGAACTTATTTTTTCGGACCACATTTCACCAGTCAAGTCATCTGCACTTTCACCAATAGAGCTAGAACTCGTTAAAGAAATTGGAAGTTTAAATAAAGCTAAGTTATTGTCTTGTGGTTTTCGATACCATCTTTTTTCTTTTGACCCAGATGCATTAAGAACCTCTTCTATCTCCCATGTGGATAAATCAATCAGTGGGTACATTAATTCTCCTTTAGCATTGCAAAATTAGTCGGGGAATTTTTGTTGTTTTGAATTTAGTCCAAGTGCTTCTTTTAGGCCGCTTTGTAGTATCAACGAGAAATTAAGTCCTGCATGTTCGCTCGCATCACGTAACCATTTAGGCATAGTACAGTTTTTAGATACGGACTTTTGTGCTGCTTCGTCACGATAAGGTGGCATATAAATATCAAGATAGATAATGTGATTGCTTGAATTTTGAAGAGTTAATTCATCTGGAGTGGCGGGTATTGGAGGGAGTGATTTTTTTTCTTCTATTTCCAATACCTGTTGAACTAGGTGTTCTCTTGCTTTCTTCAAAGCTTGATGTATTTCATTTTCGGTTACAAGAATACCTGGAAAGTTAGGAAAGTGAATGTTAAATGTGTTAAGGGGAGTTCTTTCGACTAGGACTGGATATATATACGTGGTTTGCACTTAAATATGTACCTCCTAGTCTGTTAGGTTTGTTTTAAAATGATCGTAGGGAATAAAATTAATCCAATTAAAAATCGTGTTCATTTAATATAACACGCGTAATAATGCGCGTCAACATTGGGGCGCATTATTACGCGTGTAAAAAGGCGTGATAAGGAATAATTTTTAGTTGTTCAAATATCATCAAAACTAGCCTCACACCAGGAGGTGCAAGGCTAGTTTTGTATTTATTATGTGTTTCATGCTTTAAAGAAAAATCTCTTGCACATCCAGCTTACGCTCGATCGTGAGATCGATGAAGCGGTCTTGAATTTGAATAAGGGGACGGAAAAATTCGCTTGGATGCGTCATGACGATGACACCGGTCTGGCCGTCGCTCAGCAACGCTTGTTTGCCGATAAAGTTCGGGATCATATGTTTGATAAACGTTTGGGTCGTCTCTGCGTCGAGCTCGGAAAAGCTCATGCGATATAATTCACGCAGTACGTGGAGCAGATCCCGTCTTTCGCGATACACGCGCATGGAAATCATTGCGCTGTAGACGTCTACAACTGCAACAATTTTGGAGACAGGATGGATCTGGTCGCCTTTAAGCCCCAGTGGGTATCCTGTACCATCCATACGTTCGTGATGCTGTGCGGCGACAAGCGCTGCAACCTCGTTTTCCATCGATTTCTGAATGATCTCGAAGCCATAGCTCGGGTGGCGCTTAATCTCTGCGAATTCTTCCTCGGATAACCGGCCAGGCTTGTTCAGGATGTCATCATTAATTCGGCATTTGCCAATGTCATGCAAGAAGCCGGCTTGTCCGATTTCAATGGCTTCCTCTTCGCTGTAACCCATCCATGATCCCAGATAGAAGGAAAGCATCCCAACTTGCACGGAATGCTGATACGTGTAGTCATCCTTCGTGTTTAATAGGAGGAGCATAGACACTACATCTCGTTCCATCCGGAAGTTATCGACGAGTGGCTGGAACGTTTCTTGAACAGCTGCTTCATTAATGGTGCCTTGTTTGAATGCCGTCTCAAAGAGGGATTTACAACCTTTTATAGTATCTTCATAAATTGGCTGTACGGTAGGCATCCACTTGGGGCTCATCCCTGATTCTAGTGTGCGATTCGTGTTGGTTAGTTCGGACGGTTTTGCCATTTCCGCATCGGCGCGAAGATCGATTTCTACATAATCAATTTGATGCTGGAACAACATTGAGATTTCTTTGCTTTGAAGAGTCGTTCCCTTCGACAGAACGTGGAGGCCGAAGTCGTTGAATGCATCGGCATTAAGCCGATCCCCGTCCTTCAAATCGGTAACGTGTACCCGCATTATTGACACCTCTGCACAAGAAATAAACTGCTAGTACTATCGTATCAATTGTTGTAGTGGATGGCAATATGAGACAACTTATTATTATTGAATTTAGTGAAAAAATGTTGAAAATAATCGTATTTACTGGAAAATTGGCCACAACGTCACGTTGAAAAAATGCCGATTGAACTATTGGCCTAGTAATTGAGTATATATACGTTTGGCTTCAATGATTTGATCGGTCCCTTGCACGAGCGCACGTCCGTCAGGGAAGACGACAAGCGATAGCTCGCTTTGCGCTAACTGAATGCGAAGCAAGAAGCGATTCACGGTCACTTGGCCAGCTGGGGCAAGACGCCGGGCTAACGATTCAAGCGTTAGCTGCATCGGTTTATCGGGTGTAATTTGCACGGTGTTGCGGCCGCATAAGGCAGCAGCAGCGTAATCATGTTGCTCACCGATCCATTCATACGCATGGTGGGCGCAGGCAGGACAATCCGTACGTTTGGACTGGTCCATCCGAACCTGCAGCCAACGGTTGTTCCATACATCTGCTTGGAGCAGCGAGGGGTTCATCGCTTGGCGGTTGCCGGATAACCATTTTAATGCTTCAGCAGCCTGGAGGGATCCAATAATATCGATGATTGGTGAGATGACGCCAGTCGTTTCGCATGTATCGGTTGTGCCCCCTGTTGGAGGAGTAGGAAAGAGGCAACGGAAGCAAGGCGTTTCGCCTGGAAGGATCGTCATTGTCATGCCAGATCCGCCGACAGCACCGCCGTAGATCCAAGGGATATGATGTTTCACACTGACTTCATTCAATAGGTATCGTGTGGAGAAATTGTCGGTGCCATCGATAATGAGATCATTCCCTGTGAGCAGTTCTTCTGCAAGATGCGGGACCAGATCGGCCACAATCGGCTCAATGATGGGCAAGGAATTCGCCGCATGAAGCCGAATGGCTGCCGCTTCTGCTTTAGGCAGCATTTGGGCAGCGTCTTCCTCCATGTAGAGCATTTGCCGCTGCAAGTTGCTCCACTCTACAATATCGCGGTCGATGATTCGCAGGCGTCCAATGCCGGCACGAACGAGATGTTGGGCAATGATGCTGCCCAATGCGCCCATGCCGACAATTACGGCAGAACGGGAGCTGATCGCTTGCTGCCCTTGTGTACCGATAGGAGCGAATCGCATCTGGCGTGCATAACGCATGGAGGGGGAGTGTTGCTCCGAAGAGGTCATATCGTTCATAGGTGAGTGAAGTCTCCTTTCCATACGATCATTCATGCTTAATCCTATAAAGGCAGTTTACAAGGATGCAGTCGGGTTCCAGGGGCCAAGCTGATGCCCTTTCCACTCCGAACCGTCCTCCCAAATTTCTTTTTTCCATATTGGCACGATCTGTTTTAAACGTTCAATGGCGTATCGGCTTGCTTCGTAGCAGGCATCACGATGAGGGGCAGAGACAGCAATGACGACGCTTATTTCAGCAATTTCGACCACGCCAGTCCGATGGGCAATTGCACATAACGTCCCAGGCCAGCGCTCTTCGATTTCTTGCCCGATTTGTTCCATTGTCCGAAGCGCCATTGGTGCATAGCAATCGTACTCGAGCCTTACGGTGCGTTGCCCTTGTGTCCATTCACGCGTCGTGCCAACGAAAGAAAGTGTTGCTCCATTGTTAGGGACAATGACTAAACGGGTAATATCTTCTACAGCTATCGTTTGGCCAGTCAGCTGATAGCGCGAGGGCGTCTCGCCGCCCGATACTGGGGGAAGCAAAGCAAGCTCGTCCGAAGCTTGCAGCGGTGTGTCGTCGGCCGCATACGCATGATTGCGTGCAACGAAGCAAAGCTGGATGAGGCTCGCATGGTCAGGATGCTGCTCGGCAATGATTGTTTTCAATTGTTGGGCAGTCATTGTGTTACTCTCTAACGTAAGCTCTATTGTTAGTAAACCAAGCCTTTCTGGAAGGCCGGCAAATAATTGGATGGACCATTGATTAGTCATGGAAGAAAACCTCTCATACCTATGGAATAATAGTGGTTATAGCATATCACAATCCATCGAAAAATGTTATGCTAATACATATAGATTGATTACGATTCGACTAGAGCTGGAGGTTAGCGGAGATGCGTACATTAACAGACCGATTCGGAAGGGTGCACAACTACTTGCGCATATCCGTTACCGACCGATGCAATTTGCGCTGCATATACTGTATGCCAGAGGAAGGCGTTCAATTTACGGATGCCTCCAACCTGCTGAGCTATGATCATATTGTAGAGCTGGTGGAGTCCGCCGCAAGCATGGGCATAACCAAATTGCGCATTACAGGAGGCGAGCCGCTCGTACGCCCTGGGCTTGATGGGCTTATTAGAAGGCTCTCGCGCATTCCGGGCATATCGGACATTGCGTTAACGACGAACGGCTTGCTGCTTGCCCAGCAAGCGGAAGCGTTACGGGATGCAGGCTTGAACCGGGTAAATATAAGCTTGGATACGCTGGATTCGACGAGATTTAAGTTTATTGCCCGCCGGGGCGAGCTAAAGCGTGTGATGGAGGGGATCGAAGCAGCGGGACGCGTTGGCTTTGACCCGATTAAGCTGAACTGCGTATTGCTTCGCGGCGTGAATGAGGACGAGATTGGCGCGTTTCTGCGCATGGCTTACGAGCAGCCGCTGCATGTTCGTTTTATTGAATATATGCCGATAGGGCATGCAGATGAAAATTGGAAAAAGCAGTACTTGCCTTTATCGCGCGTATTGGAAATTGCTGATGAGCAGTCGCTCGCTTATGGGGTTCGTGACGATGTACTGGGCAATGGCCCTTCCCAAGATTACGAGATGATCGGCGGCAAGGGCTCATTTGGCCTTATCCATCCGGTAAGTGATGAGTTCTGCAAACGGTGCAACCGGCTGCGATTGACAGCGGATGGGTATTTGAAGCCTTGCTTGTATTGGGTTGATGAGCTGAATGTCCGTCCGGCGCTTGGAAGCGCTGAAGCGATGGAGGCATTGTTCCGCAAAGCGATGGATATTAAGCCCGAAAATCATGAAATGGGCGCGAAGCTGTTCGATAATGCCCAATCCCATATGCCGACCGACCGTAGAATGTCACAGATTGGCGGTTAGATTAAGCATCCTATAATGGAAGGGAGCAATCGAATGTCGTACAATGAAGGAAGAGAAACCCGCATCGAGATTGAACATGATGAGTTTGGCATTGAGAGCTGGACAGCTGATGCGATGGCAGAATTGGCTGGGGAATCGTTCCCAATTGGAGAACGTGTGCCGGAAGCGGCAGGAAAAGCATTCGATTGGGCAATCTGGTATGAGGAATGGCTTAACCTGCTCGCCTATACGAGCCATTGCACGTTATCGCCTCCTAAGCAGCTAAAGCTGTATGCTGCAGACCAATTCGAGGCTTCAATTCCATGGGATCAATTGAAGGGTGCAGCTGTGCTGTTCGCCGAGCAAGATGGGACACCGCTCGCTAAGGGTGGACCAATTCGATTATTCGTGCCGAACGGCTCAAGCAAATGCTTGAATGTAAAAAACATTGTTCGTATCGTGGTGTCAACGCAGGAGGAGCTCTCGGAGGAAGCGACGTATGGCTTCAAGCAGCAGTTCACGCTCGATGATATGACCATTAAGAAACGATCGACGACTTAAGTGACAAGGCGGTTCGATCAGCAAGGGGGCTAGGATGCACGAGACGCGCGAATGGCCGATTGAAGCAGTGCTGCTGCACAGCAACGACATCCACAGCCGTCTGGAGAACGCCGCACGAATGGCTACGTTCATCGCAGAGGAACGAAGGATGTTTGGCAGCGATCGCGTACTTGTCGTCGATATCGGCGATCACATGGATCGGATGCGCGCGGAGACGGAAGGCAGCGATGGGATGGTGAACGTCGAGCTGCTTCGGGCAGCCGGCTATGAGGTGATCACCCTTGGCAACAATGAAGGACTGACCTATGAGGCGGACACTTTAGAAGCAGCTTATCAGTACTGCGCTGGCTTTGCAGTTGTCGTCGCGAATATGCGGCGAACAGCCGATCAAGAGCAGCCAGCATGGATGTTGCCGTCAACAATAATACGCAAAGGGCAATTGCGAATCGGGATAATTGGTGTTACAGCGCAATTTTCTGATTTTTATACGCTATTGGGTTGGGATGTAACGGATCCGCTGCAAGCTACGGCAAAACAGGCAGCCCAGATCAGGCCGCATGTAGATGTTGTGGTTGTGCTGTCCCATCTTGGGCTTCCTTTCGATCGGATGATGGCAGAGCAAGTGCCTGGGGTTGACCTCATATTAGGCGGCCATACGCATCATTTGCTTGAGGAACCGCTCGTCATTGGCAACACGACGATATGTGCAGCAGGGAAGTTTGGCGAACAGATGGGCCGGATCGAAATTGGAAGGGATCCAGTGACGGGCGCCCCCCAATTCCGCGCCTCATGTGTTCCTGTGGCTGCGTTCGAAGAGCATGAGGCAGCGGTAGGCATTCTGAACCGTTATCGGGAATCCGCCCAGCGCAAGCTGGATCGGGTTATTGTGCAGCTGGAAACGGCATTGCCAGTGCGCAACGATCAAGAATCGCTGCTTCCTAACTTGTTGGCAGCCGGCATTCGGCGATGGACCGATACCGAGATTGGGATCGTTAATTCAGGCCAATTGCTTGCGGGGCTAGCTGTCGGCGACGTTACGGCAGGCGAGCTGCATGCGATTTGCCCATCGCCTATTAACCCGTGCCGCATGCGATTGCAAGGCGTACATATTAAGGCTGCTTTGGAGCAATCGCTGACACATGAATTTATCGAGAAGGCGATTCGCGGGTTTGGATTTAGAGGAGTGACGCTCGGTACGCTGGCCGTAGATGGGATGGCAATCGAGGTAGAACCGGACAGGGCGGGAGAATGGGCTATTGCAGCCATATATGTCGGTGACCAACTGCTAGTTGAGGAGCGCGAATATGAAGTCGGCACGCTAGACATGTTCACGTTCGGAGTAGGTTATGAGTCGCTTAAGCTAGGAAGCGACATCCAATATTTTTTGCCAGAATTTATTCGGGATGTGCTTGCTCATGAGCTTCAAAGCAAAGATGCAATCGAAGCAGCTTCCAAAAATCGCTGGCGCCAACGCAAAGGGAAAGCAGCAACTTAAAAAAAGAGGGGGAGGAGTGGCGATTTTTGTCGGAAACCCCCGAAAATAAGGTTGCTCTTTTGCTTAGAATCCCTTACATTAACATTACGAACGAATATGACCGATGAATTAGGTATTGATTCTCGCTCGCTGGGCGCGTGAACGCGCAGCCTGGAACGAATAGAGAGAGTACAACAGTTGCGGGGCGGGATACGGATGCGCTTAATGCCCATATCGAAGTGTCGGCCTGGCATGAGGCTGGCGAGAAAAATATATTCAGAAGAAGGGCTTGTTCTTCTCGCCGAAAATATTGAGTTAACTGCCCGAATGATTAAACGTTTGATGAACGCTGGCATTCCATACGTATACATTCAAGATGCTCGGGTTGAGGATGCTGTTCTGCCGCAGATTATTCGGGATGAAACGATGCGGGAAGCATTGAAAGAAATTCGGAGCTCGTTCCGTATCATGATGGATCGGCCAGATGGCCGAAAAGGCGTTACATACCCTTATATATCGAAGTCCTATCAGAACGTAATGTCGATGGTAATTGAGGACCTGACGGCCCATAAGGATGCGATGATCATGCTTATGAATATGGGAGCGGTCGATCAATATCTATACCAGCATTCGCTAAATGTATGTGTCTACACAACAATGTTAGGCATTGCAGAAGGGTACTCGCGAGATGAGTTAACGATTCTGGGAATGGGCGCCGCTTTGCATGACATCGGCAAGACGCAGATTCCAGACAGCATTTTGAAGAAAGAGGGCAAGCTGACGTCTGAAGAATTCGAAATGATGAAGAAGCATACCGAAATCGGATATAGAATGCTCAAAGATGAGCCTAATATTTCCTTAATCACGGCCCATTGTGCGTTTCAGCACCATGAGCGCTTGGATGGCAGCGGGTATCCAAGAGGGATTAAAGGAGACGATATTCATGATTATGCCAAATGGATCGGGCTCGTTGATTCTTACGATGCGATGACCACGAACCGTGTGTACCGTCCTCCGATGCTTCCGCATCAAGCGATTGAACTGCTTTATGCAGGGACTGGCACACTTTACGAACAGCGGATGGTGGAGCAGTTCCGTGATAAGGTAGCCATCTACCCGATCGGGCTTACGGTTCGGATGAACACGGGAGAGACCGGAATCGTCGTTGATATTAATGCAGCATGCCCCCACCGGCCAATCGTTCGCGTCATTGAGAATGAGGGCGGGGAGCCTGTACAAGTTCCGTATGAGATTGACCTGTCGAAACGGTTGACGACGATGATCGTTAGCGTAAATGACGAACCGACGGAAGTGCCGAGTGCATCCGGTTTATGATTTCCAACCTAATCCCGCCGACCTATGGGCGGGATTTATTTGCGTCCAGCGCAGGCGGATATTACAATGGAAGATAAAGCTTACATCCATATGAGTGAAAATAGGTGCTGAAGATGAATCATACACTAGCGATAAATGAACAACTGCCCATACGTCCGGAAATGTCCCCATCGTATGACCCATGGGATCCGATTGTATCGTTACAGCGGTACGGACGCCATACGCTAACTAGCGTTGAGATGACTGTGTCTAATCTGTGCAATATGCGATGCGAGCATTGCGCCGTAGGCGATACGCTTGTATTAGCAGAACCGGCCAAAATTCCGCTCGATCTTATGCTGCGTCGGTTAGATGAAGTGGAACATTTGGAGACAATAAGCATTACAGGCGGGGAACCTTCATTCTCCGAGAACACGGTGCGCAATTACATGGTACCGCTGCTCCGTTACGCTAGAAGCCGGGGGATTCGTTCCCAGATTAATTCGAATGTAACGCTTGATTACAAACGATATGAGCAAATGGCTCCGTATCTGGATGTGATGCATATTTCATTTAACTATACGACTGCGGACGACTTTCATCAGGTAGGTTTCGCACGTTCGGGCCATTCCGTCTCCAGAGATACAGCGGTCCGTTTGTATGAGCGAATGATTGATAATGCGCGCCGGCTGAGCGAAGCGGGCGTACTTGTGTCAGCGGAGTCGATGATTAATTATCGAACGCATGAAAAAATCGATGAAATTCATCAGCTTATTATGGAGATGGGCTGCAAGCGGCATGAGGTGCACCCGATGTATCCAAGCTCATTCGCTGCCAATCTGCCGATGCTGTCACGGGAACAAATGCGTGCGGCGATTGAGCGGCTGCTAGATGCACGCGACAAGTCTGTCTGGATGCTGTTCGGAACGCTGCCATTTTTCCGTTGCAGCGACAACGCGGAAGAACGGGCATTGCTTGCGCGGCTGGCAGCCGAGCCGAATGTGACCGTGCGCAATGATCCTGATGGGCGAAATCGGCTCAATGTGAACATGTTCACAGGGGATGTATTCGTAACGGACTTCTCTGATGTTCCGGCATTCGGCAACGTGAACAATGATCGGTTGGATGATGTATTTGACCGTTGGCTGGAAGGCGAGCTTGCTCGCTCAATTGATTGCCATTGCCCAGCGGCCGGCTGCTGTGGGCCTAACTTGCTTGTCAAAGATATGTACTACCGTGGAGAGAATTTCCTCCGCCGCCAAGCATTGATGGATTAACGCTTAGACGTGCGGCAATAAAGGAGAAATGCCGGTTTGACACATACGGAATTTTTGCCGGGATCGATCATTACGAATTTGCTTATCGTTATATTGCTTGTTATGTTGAATGCGTTTTTTGTAGCGGCGGAATTTGCTCTTGTAAAAGTGCGGCAGTCGCGCCTCACGCAGCTTGCAAACGAAGGCAATATGAGGGCAAGATATGCACTTAAGGTTAATTCAAAACTAGATGCGTATTTGTCAGCAACACAGCTAGGCATTACGCTTGCATCACTTGGGCTCGGTTGGGTTGGCGAACCGGCGATCTCTGAGTTGATTGTCGAACCGATCCTATATTCCTTCGGCGTTACCGATCATGTATTGATCTCTACACTGTCAGTTGGCATCGGATTTGTCGTGATTACGTTCCTGCATATCGTATTGGGGGAATTGGCGCCGAAGTCGCTTGCAATTCAAAAGTCTGAAAGTGTATCGCTCTGGCTGTCCTTGCCGCTCATTACGTTTCATCGTGTGTTTCTGCCAGCAATTTGGCTGCTTAACGGGGCTGCGAACCGATTATTGAAGCTTTTCGGCGTTCAACCGGCAAGTGATCGCGAGGCGGCCCATACCGAGGAGGAAATACGGCTCCTGATGGACGAAAGCGCGAAGAGCGGCATCATCGATAAAGATGAGATGAAACTATTCGATAATATCTTCGAGTTTTCAGACCGTCTTGCACGTGAGGTTATGCTGCCACGTACGGATATGGATTGTATTTATACAGACCAGTCCTATGAAGAAATCATTCAACATGTGTATGCAACGAAGCATACACGGTATCCGGTTGGCGTTGAGGATAAGGACCAAATTATTGGTTTCGTACACATTACGGATCTTCTAACCTCGGATTCGGAGCAGGAACAGGACATCCAGACGTTTCTGCGCCCGATTCTTAGTGTGCCGGAGTCGATGGAAATCAGCGATGTTTTGAAGCTGATGCAGCGCAAGCATGCACAGCTCGCCATCGTGGTTGATGAATATGGCGGGACGGCGGGGATGCTGACGACCGAGTTGATTTTGGAAGAAATCGTTGGTGAAATTCATGATGAATTCGATACGGAGCTGCCAAGCGTAATCGTCAAAGGCGAGATCACGTCAGTGGAAGGCCGGATGCTCATCGAAGAAGTGAACGATATGTTCGGCCTTGATATTGTGGATGAGGACGTCGATTCCATCGGGGGCTGGCTTTTCACCAAGCTGGAAGGCAGGCCTGTGAAAGGGAAGAAGGTCAGCTACGACGGGTTCTGTTTTGAGGTAGCAGAATGTGAGCCGCTTCGTGTGCTGAGGGTTCATATTTATAAGAAGAAGCCGGTGAACAGCAAGCCAGACGAGTTTGCCGGGAAGAAGATAGACTGAACATAGTTGGATTATGCGTGCGTCTCCTTGCTGATGAAGCAAGTGGGACGCTTTTTGTTTTGGAGTTAATTGCCTGGGAAATAAGAATCAAGTTCATTGGACTAGTTAAAGCCTCATACGATGAGAGAGAGCCGTTATGCACATAAGGAGGTAACACCATTGAATACGACAAACGTTAATGCCGCCGCTCACTATGTGCCTCATGTCAGCCATGCAGGTTATCGCGAGTGGAGGCCCTTTATCGGTCCGCATGATCCTTGTCCGCCGGTTTATGTCAAAACCTATGTCGTTCCTCCTAACCAATACATCCCTTACCAGCCCATGAACCTGCCTCAATATTCGTTAGCCGAGGCGCTTAAGGCTGGCACGCTATGGCCGGCATTGTACAGTCCATATCACTCAAAATGCAGCAAGAAGGGAAGGTGAACCGGATGAGTGATCAGCAAGAAGAACAACAGGTGGAGCAGCAGGGGCAGCAAGAGCGCAAGCTGGATGAACACTACTACCACAAGCTGCTTGAGCTGCAACAGTTGGATTTTGCGTTAGTTGAGCTAACCTTGTATTTGGATACGCATCCGAATGATTTGCATGCGCTTCAGCAGTTTAATCAGTTAGCGCAGCAGCGGCAGCAAGTGGCGTTCCAGTTCGAGATGCAGTACGGGCCGTTGCTCCAATTCGGGCATAGCTATTCCCGGTTCCCATGGCAATGGTCGGAATCGCCTTGGCCTTGGCAGGTGTAACGGATTTGATGTGCAAGGCCAGATCAATCAGCTAGCAGCTAGCGATTCGAGAGGGGGCCAATGGCATGTGGATTTATGATAAAAAGCTGCAGTACCCGGTTCGGGTGAGCAAATGCGACCCGATGATGGCTAAGTTTCTATTGGAGCAATACGGCGGAGCCGATGGGGAGCTCGCCGCTGCGCTCCGATACTTAAATCAACGGTATTCGATCCCGGATAAAGTGATCGGGCTGCTGACGGATATCGGAACTGAGGAATTTGCGCATCTCGAAATGATCGCCACAATGGTTTACAAGCTAACGAAGGATGCTAGCGTGGAGCAGCTAGAGGCCGCGGGTCTTGGCCCCAACTATGCGCAGCGGGATCATGCGATCTTTTATACGAATTCAGCAGGCGTGCCATGGACGGCCTCTTATATCCAGGCCAAAGGTGATCCGCTTGCGGATTTGTACGAGGATATTGCGGCCGAGGAGAAGGCTCGCGCGACCTACCAGTGGTTGATCGATATGACGGATGACGTCGATTTGCAAGATAGCTTGAAGTTTCTGCGGGAGCGGGAGATCGTTCATGCACTGCGGTTTAAGGAAGCAGTGGAGATCATTAAGTCGGATCGTGAGACGAAGAAGGTGTTTTAATGCTATTGTAAAATCAGAAACGCATGCCTATGGCATTGCGTTTCTGGTTTTTTTTGTGCCTTGTTAGTGAGTTTCATATTGCTGTTTGGATGGATTGTTCCTTAGATGAAGTGTTGTAGTGATGATGTATCTCGTGTTAACGGTTGCTGCTTTTTTCATATTTCGCCGGAGAAGATAATCGAACAATAACAGGCAATAAAAGCGCCTCTTCCACAAGAAGAGGCGCTATTTGGCGGACGCGGCGTCGAATATGTAATAGTACCTTACACTAAACGGTTGACAAACAAGCAAACCATTATATATTAGTTATAAATGATTATATCTAATTATAATTAAGTATAACGAAATATTGCTTAATTCGCATGACTGCAAGTTGTTCTGCCATTATGATTCGAATAAAATTTGACCGGTAAGCGACAGATCATAGTTCGACATGGCGCGAAGCTCCTGTTTGAACGGCTCCGATCGAACGATGCTAAGCAGGCTATCAATTAAGGTACGGTTGGCTGCTGTATTTAATACAACGAGGTCGTACCGCTCTTTGATTAGTGGAACGAACGTAACGCCGCTCACAATGCTAGCTGTTTTTTCAGTTCCGATCCCCACATCTGCTTCGCCGGAAGCGACTTTGGCTGCGATAGACAGGTGGTTGGCGAGCACCTGGTCATAGCCGATGAGGCGATCTGCTTGGATGCCATGCAGCCGAAGCTGCTCATCTAGCAACACTCGTGCGCCGGAGCCTTGCTCGCGGTTTATGAGGCGAAGCCCTGGACGGCTGAGATCAGGCCAAGCCTGAAGCTGAAGTGGGTTGTCCTTCGCGACGTAGAACCCGGCGTTCCGTGAGAGCAGATTAATGACGATCAAAGGCATCCCAACGAGCAGCTTGCGAATATATGGCAAATTGTACTCGCCAGTGTCGCCATCGAGCAGATGGGTGCTAACGATGTCGGATTCCCCTCGGTACATCCGAATTAGGCTATCGAGGCTGCCAGCGTAAGAGCGAAGCGGCCGCATCCCTTCCAACTGCTGCTCCAGATGGTTAGCCAAGATGTCGAGGCTCATATCCTGGCCAGTGATGACAAACGGCCGCACGCCAGGCATCGCCTGAAACATCGCCGCAGAGGGCAGCGTGGAAGGGAAGGCATTGTTGTGTTCGGCGAACGGTTGGACAAGCGGCACAGGCGTGGGGCTTACGGTCTGCCCTTTGCTTTTTTGCTTGTAAGCTTCTAAGTCGGAAGCATCAACGCGCATTTGCTTTCCGACACGGTAGGCGGGGAGATCCCCTTTCTTAATGAGGTCATAGACCGTCAACTTTGATATTTTGAGCAGCTTAGAGATTTCTTCCGCCGTATAAGATTCATCGTGGGACATAGCAATCATACCTCCTGGGAAGGATCGTTCGATCTGGCGTGAACTTCTTGTATTGTATCATAGGGAATGGCTAATGGAGGATCATGTAATGAAAGCAATAATAAAAAGCGTTCGTCCACTTTTAATAATGCTCACGCTTATGCCCATGCTGCTCCTGGCAGCTTGCGGATCAAGGGCAGCAGGCATGAATGGAAAAGTGGAGTTAACGATTTCAGCTGCAGCAAGCCTTACGGATGCGCTTAATGAATTGAAGCCTCTATATGAGAAAACGCATGCGAATACGTCGATCGCCTATAATTTCGGTGCGTCAGGTGCACTTCAACAGCAAATTGAACAAGGCGCTCCAGCGGATGTTTTCCTGTCGGCCGCATCCAAGAATATGCAGGCTCTCGTGGATAAAAAGCTGATTCGGCCCGGCCGGGAACGCAATTTGCTCACCAATGAGCTTGTTGTCGTCGTGCCGCCGTCTGGCAAAGCTTCGGCCACAAGTTTGCAAGACCTCCAGAAAGCTTCAATGAAACGCATTGCCATTGGCATCCCCGAAAGCGTGCCCGCAGGCAAATATGCGATGGAGGCGCTAAGAGGCTCGAAGCTGTGGGACGGGCTGCAGCCAAAGCTAGTGCAAGGAAAGGACGTGAAGCAGGTGCTGCAATATGTTGAGACGGGCAACGCGGATGCGGGATTTGTCTATAAGACCGATGCGCTGGCCTCTAAGAAGGCGGAGATTGCATTTACAATTGATCCGGCCAGTTATTCGCCTATCTTATATCCAGTTGGCATCGTTTCTTCAACAAAGCATGAGGAAGCGGCCGAAGCGTTTTACGCGTTTTTGTCATCGGAAGAGGCGTTAAACATTTTTATTAAGTATGGCTTTTCGGTGTCCCCATGATGAACAAACCTTATGATTGGGACGCCCTATGGTCGCCGATTCGGCTATCTTTACAGGTGACGGTATTGGCGAGCATCGTCGTTATTGTGCTAGGCATCGCAATTGCTTATTGGATGTCCAAGTCCAAGCTGAGGGGCAAAGTTATCATTGAGACATTGTTTATGCTGCCGCTCGTATTGCCTCCTACTGTCGTTGGGTTTCTGCTGCTGGTGCTGCTTGGGCGGCGAAGCTGGATCGGGCGTTTCATCGAATGGCTGTTTGACGCGCCGGTCATTTTCTCATGGTGGGCTGCAGTTATCGCTGCTGTGATCGTTTCGTTTCCGCTTGTCTACCAGACGATGAAAGCAGGGTTTGATTCGGTGGACCGTTCCTTGCAGGATTCGGCACGATCGAGTGGAGCGTCCGAGTGGCAAGTTTTGCGCTACATTAGTTTGCCGCTCGCTTCCCGGTCGATCCGGACGGCTTATATTCTTGGATTCGCGCGTGCGTTAGGGGAGTTCGGCGCGACGCTTATGATTGCAGGCAACATTCCTGGCCGGACGCAGACGGTGCCAACTGCGATTTACGTAGCTGTCGATTCGGGCGATTCCACCACCGCATGGATATTAACGGGAACTACTGTATTTATTTCATTCCTATTGCTTCTATTTGCACGAAAATAAACCTCACAACTGAGCAGGCGATGTACGCTTCTCGTTCGTGAGGTTTTTTCTTATCTATCAGGTTGTAGCGGTTGCTACCCACGATAAAGGTTAGGGGTCAGCCCGTATTTTTCCTTAAACGCACGGTGAAAATAAGGGTAGCTGTTGAATCCGCAATCGAGCGCGATCTGCTCTAGCTTAAGCGGAGTATGCTTCATGCGTTCAACTGCCATCGACAGGCGAATATCGAGTGCATAGCGAACGATGGTCGTGCCGCTCCATTCACGGAACAAATGCACGGCGCGCGAAACACTCAGGCCGACATGCTTGGCGACGTCTTCTAATTTGAAGGGAGCCGAAGCATGTTCCTCGATATAACGTTTCATCTGTGTGATAGTGAAAGGCTCATCTGTCTCTGCGATTGCACGGTCTAGGCAAAGGCAAAGCGCTTGCAGCAAATAGCTGTTCAACTCGTGGGAGTCGGGTGTCATAATGCGTGTCTCGAACGCCATTTGGCGCCAAAGCGTAATGATTCTGTCATCCAGGTTAATGTGGATATGTTGCTGCCGTTTTGTTTTCTTCCACCACAGGTCGATCCAAGCTCCGCTACAATAAAGGTAATAATCGGCGCTATCCGATCCTGTTGCCTCAGCGCCATCAAGGAGCAGTTCGTAAGGCTCGCCGGGTTGGAACAATAACAGGCTGCCTGGGCTGAGATCAATGAAGGCATCATTGACAAGCGCATGCCCTTGTCCCTCGATTTGCAGCCGAAACAGGTAAGAGGGCAGGCTAGGCACCCTTTTGCTCGAAAAAGGGGAGGAATGTCTAGAGTATCCACAATTTAAAAGTTCTGCTTCCACGCTTGGCCTCCGTCACTTTTTAGCCAAATAAGTTAAGTGTTAACCACATTAGCTATGTTCGATTGCTTATCTTATCCCATACAATAGGAGCAGATAGGCTATAAAATACCATTCTATAGGAAGAGGTGCGGTATATGCAACGGATGGGTATCGGCGTACAATTATATACAGTGCGTGACGAAATGGAAAAGGACGTAGAAGGCACGCTCCGCAAAGTTAAGGCATTAGGATTTGATGCAGTTGAATTCGCAGGTTACTTTAATGTGCCGGCTGAACAAATGCGCGCTTGGCTGGATGAAATCGGTCTCAAAGCTTTCAGTACACACGTGGACTTGACGCGCCTTCGCAATGACCTTCAAGGCGAAATTGCATATGCTAAAGCAATCGGCGTGAAATATATCCCATGTTCCTATATTCAGCCAGAAGATCGCCAGAACCTGGACGATTGGAAAGGCATCGTGGCCTTCTTGAAAGAAACGGCTGAGGAAGTTAGCAGACACGGCTTGCAATTCTGCTATCATAACCATGAGTTTGAATTCGAGACGAAGTTTGAGGACGGCAAATCGGTTTACGAAACGCTATTCGAAACGATCGGCGAGAACGATATGAAGATCGAGCTGGACGTATGCTGGGTGCAATATGCGAAGGAAGATACGATCGCGACTATCGAGCATTATGCGGGACGCATTCCATTGCTTCATGCAAAAGACTTTAAGCGTGCAGAAGACAACAGCATGATTACGCTTCGACTCGGTACTGGTGAAGTGAACCTGCCAGCGGTGCTGGAAGCAGCGGGCAAAGCAGGCGTCGAGTGGCTGATTGTAGAGCAGGATTATTGTCAAATTCCGCCGTTTGAGAGCATTGAAGCTAGCTTGAACTGGCTGAAAGAAAATTACCAGACGAAAGTAGGAGCCTAACAATGGCAAAGATTAGAGTAGCAGTTATCGGCTGCGGAGCTATCGCGATCCGCCGCCACATTCCTGAGTATATGGTCAATCCGAATGTAAAGCTCGTTGCATTCGTTGATCCAGTGCTGGAACGTGCGGAAGAGATTGCAGCCAAATTCAATGCATTGGCTTTTAGCGATTATGAAACAATGCTGAAGGAAGTGCAGGTTGATGCGGTAAGCGTTTGTACGCCGAATATTCTGCATGCTCCTGTAGCGATTGCAGCAGCTAACGCTGGTGCGCATGTACTCGTAGAGAAGCCAATGGCAACGAATGAAGCGGATGCGCTTGCAATGATCGAAGCTGCTAACGCGAATGGCGTTAAGCTGATGGTCGGCCAAAGCCAACGCTTGATGCCTCCTCACGTGAAAGCGAAGGAGATTTTGGATTCGGGCCGATTGGGTAAAGTAATCTCGTTCCGCACCTCCTTTGGCCATCCTGGCCCAGAAAGCTGGAGCGTGGACGGCAAAGAAAGCTGGTTCTTCCGTAAGGATGATGCAGTAATGGGCGCTATGGGCGATCTTGGCGTGCATAAATCCGACTTGATGCGTTGGTTGCTCAATGACGAGGTAGCGGATGTCGCTGCTTTCGTTGGAACGCTGGACAAGGAAGACACGACGGTTGACGACAACGCGACTTGCTTGATTCGCATGAAAAGCGGCGCAATCGGTACGTTGGTTGCAAGCTGGACTTATTATCGCGGAGAGGACAACTCGACGATTCTGTGGTGTGAGAATGGCGTCCTCAAGATTGGTACGGATCCGGATCGTCCTGTGATTTTGGAACTTCGGGACGGTACGAATGAAGATATCGAAGCCGGCGGAATTTCCACGAACAAGCGTCAGCTGCCGAGCTATGTCATCGACGAATTCGTCGATTGCATCGTGAATGACAAGGCGCCTTCGATCTCTGGTGAAGAAGGGCTTCGCTCGCTGAATGTCATTTTGGCAGCATTTGAATCGCAAAAAACGGGCAAAGTTATTGCCGTTAAATAGGGAAGCAACAGAACGGGGACCGCTTTCAGGCGGAAGCCGTTCTTTTTTTTTTGGATGATTTACTGGGCAAATGCGTGTTTTTAACCGATATAAGAAGAATAAGTGGAGGATTCAATGTAAAAAATAGAAAGACGTTTAGCGCCGATTGCGATTAATTGCCTGCCTTAATGAGGCAAGGAAAAAGCGCCAGAGGGCTATTTTTGACGGAATATGATCCAAAACGACCGATAACGCTATGGAATGACATGAAAAAGCTGGCCTCCAAAGAGGTGGTGGCATCATCAATTGATCTCTCTACGAGAACGATATCATACCAAAGTGTTATTTCTGTCGTAAGGGGGGTCTATATTATAATGGTTATTAGGAAACAATACGTTTTTCCTCCACATTGAATATTAAAAATTAATCCAAGACGGAGGTCTCACATCCATGTCAGTGGACAACGGAAACTCGCAACGCCCTTGGGAAGCATTTTACGGTCCGAACTTGGGCTACGCACAAGAACAATATGAACGATATGTTTTGGATCCCGCCTCGGTAGATGAAGCGACGCGGACGATGTTCGAACGCTGGGGCCAACCGCCTGCAGCTGAGACTACGGTCGCAAGCGGCTCAACCGCTACGGCACCTATAGATGCGAATTTGTTGAAGAAAGCGGTTGCAGCAGGCAAGCTTGTTTGGAACATCCGTACGTATGGACACCTTGCAGCTGATATTGATCCGCTTCACATTGGCCCAGCAGCAGACACAGGCATGATGGAGGCTTCCAAGTACGGCATTACAGAAGCAGACCTCGCAGTCATCCCTGCTGAACTTGTATGGTTCAATGCACCAGCAGGCACGGGCAATGGCGCCGATGCGATCCGCAAGCTGAAGAAAGCCTACACAGGAACGATTGCTTACGAGTTCAGCCATGTTCACGTGGAAGCGGAACGGGATTGGCTGAATGATCAAGCAGAGCAATTCGCACCTGCTTTCAAGCTGTCTAGGGAAGAGCGCAAGGAGCTGTTCACTGGGCTTGTTGAAGCAGAGTCGTTCGAAGACTTCCTGCATCGTACGTTCGTCGGCCAAAAGCGCTTCTCGGTAGAAGGCAATGAGTCGGCTGTGCCGCTCGTGAACGAATTGGTGAAGCAGCTGGCAGACAACGGAGCCAAAAACATTTTGCTTGGCATGGCGCATCGCGGACGCTTGAATGTGCTGGCTCACGTGCTCGGCAAGCCATACAAAAAAATCTTCTCCGAGTTTCATCATTCGCCAAACCGCAACTTGGTGCCATCTGAAGGTTCGATGGGCATCAACTATGGCTGGTCAGGCGATGTAAAATATCACTTGGGCGCTAATCGCTCGCTCAAACGCAGCGAATCGGTTGAAACGCGCATTACGTTGGCGAACAACCCGAGCCATCTTGAATATGTAAATCCAGTTGTGCATGGCTTTACGCGCGCGGCGCAAGAAGACCGTACGCAACCGGGCTATCCGGTTCAAGACGTGAAGTCCGCTGGCACGATCGTCATGCATGGTGACGCTGCTTTCCCAGGCGAAGGCATCGTGACGGAGACGCTTAATATCGGCCAACTGAAAGGTTACACGAATGGCGGCTCCATTCACGTAATCGTGAACAACAAGATCGGGTTCACGACGGAGAGCGTAGATTCGCGTTCGACGCATTACTCCAGCGATCCAGCTAAAGGCTATGAGATCCCGATTATCCATGTCAATGCGGATGATCCAGAAGCTTGCTTGCTGGCTGCCCGCATTGCAACGGAATATCGCTCGAAGTTCCAGAAGGACTTCCTCATCGACCTGATCGGCTACCGCCGTTACGGCCACAATGAGACAGACGATCCAGAAACGACGCAACCAACGATCTATGCGAAGGTTAAAGCACATGCTTCCGTTAGCAAACTGTATGCTGAGCGTTTGATTCAAGAAGGTGCATTCACGGCTGAAGAAATCGAGCAGGTGCGCGTTGAGGTTATGAACAAGCTGAAGGACGCTTATGAAGAAATGAAAAACAGCGCCGTTCAAGAACAAGTTCATCAAGCAACCGACGTTCGCGCAGCACGCCAAATCGGAAGCATCCCGACAGGTGTTTCGCTGGAGAAGCTTCGCCAGATCAACATGCAGTTGCTCCAATGGCCGGCGCAATTCAATGTCTATCCGAAGCTTCAGCGCATTTTGGAACGCCGCTCCGGCGCGCTCAACGAAGGCGAGAAGGTCGACTGGAGCCACGCGGAGACGCTGGCGTTCGCGACGATCCTTGCTGAGGGCAAGCCGATTCGGATTACAGGACAAGATGCTGAACGTGCAACATTTGCTCACCGTAACCTTGTTCTGCATGATAGCAATACTGGCGAAACGTTCTGCCCGCTGCACAAGATGCCGCAAGCAAAAGCGTCATTCGCGATCCATAACAGCCCGCTTTCTGAGTCTGCTGTATTGGGCTTTGAATATGGCTATAACGTGTATTCCCCAGAAACGTTTGCAATCTGGGAAGCACAGTTCGGTGACTTTGCGAACACAGCACAAGTACTTATCGATCAGTTCATCTCGGCTGGCCGTTCCAAATGGTCACAAAAATCGAGCCTGACGATGCTGTTGCCGCATGGCTTTGAAGGCCAAGGTCCCGAGCACTCGAGCGCGCGACTTGAACGGTTCCTGCAAATGTCTGGCGAAGAGAACTGGACAGTCGCATACTTGTCCAGCGCATCGCAGTACTTCCATCTTCTGCGCCGCCAAGCGGCGATCTCAGAGACGGAAGCGGCACGCCCGCTCGTGCTGATGTCGCCGAAGAGCTTGATCCGTAACCCGCGTGTAGCTTCCCCTGCGGCTGAGTTCGCAGAAGGAACAGAGTTCCATCCGATTCTGGAGCAGCCGGGCCTTGGCAGCAAGCCAGAGCGCGTAGAGCGCATCGTCTTCTGCACAGGCAAGATGGCAATCGATCTTGCTGACGCACTTGAGAAGGATGAGAACAAGGATAAGGATTGGCTGCACATCGTTCGCGTTGAACAATTGTATCCATTCCCGCAGAAGGAAATCGAAGCGGTTATTGCCCGGTTCCCGAATGCGAAACAGTTCATCTGGGTGCAAGAAGAGCCGCAAAACATGGGCGCTTGGTCGTACATCGAGCCTCGCCTTCGCGCTGTATCGCCTGAAGGCGCAACGGTAAGCTATATCGGCCGCCCTGAACGTTCGAGCCCAGCTACTGGCTTCCAAGACGTTCATGCATTCGAGCAACAGCAAATTATTACTATGACGTTTAACCAAAAACCGACTTTGACATATAGCACTGGGAGGTAACCGCTGTGAGTGACATTATCGTACCAGCAATGGGAGAATCAATTACAGAAGGAACGATCTCTAAATGGGTTGTTCAAGAGGGAGCAACGGTTCGCCAAGGCGACGTTCTTCTCGAACTCGAAACGGATAAAGTAAACATCGAAATCGGTGCGGAAGCTGACGGTGTCGTGACGAGCATTTTGAAGCAAGAAGGCGATACGGTTGCAATCGGTGAAGTCATCGGTACAATCGGCGCAGGTACAGGAGCTGCACCAGCGGCTCCAGCTGCGGCAGCGCCAGCGCCCGCAGCAGCTGCACCGGCACCAGCACCAGCAGCAGCCCCTGCAGCAACAGCTGTTGCTGTAGCAGAAGCATCGCAAGTAAATGCATCTCCAGCAGCCCGCAAGCTTGCTCGTGAGAAAGGCATCGACCTGAGCGCTGTGCCAACTCGCGATCCAATCGGGCGCGTATATTCCGATGACGTTAAATCGGCATCGAGCCGTCCGGCAGCACCTGCAGCGCCAGCAGCTGCTCCTGCTCCTGCTGCTGTACAAGCAGCAGTGCCTGGCAAGCCTGCTGAGCGCAAGCGGATGTCCCGCCGCCGCCAGACGATTGCTAAGCGCCTCGTGGAAGCACAACATAACGCGGCAATGCTGACGACGTTCAACGAAGTTGATATGACAGCGATCTTGGATGTGCGCAAGCGCCGCAAGGACAAGTTCAAAGAGAAGCATGACGTGAACCTCGGATTCATGTCCTTCTTCACCAAAGCAGTCGTTGGTGCCCTGAAGGCATTCCCGCTGCTGAATGCAGAAATTGATGGCGATGACATTATCGAGAAGCATTACTACGATATCGGTATCGCAGTGTCGGCACCAGAGGGCCTCGTCGTTCCGGTCGTTCGCGATGCTGACCGTCTTGGATTCGCTGAGATTGAGCGTAACATCCTTGATCTTGCCGTTAAAGCACGCAACAACACGCTTGGCTTGTCCGAGCTGCAAGGCGGCACGTTTACGATCACGAACGGTGGCGTATTCGGTTCCCTGCTCTCGACGCCAATCCTGAATGCACCGCAAGTGGGCATTCTCGGCATGCACAAAATTCAGCTTCGTCCAGTTGCAATCGATGCTGAACGGATGGAAAACCGTCCAATGATGTACATCGCATTGTCGTACGATCACCGTATCGTAGACGGCGCTGGCGCAGTTAGCTTCCTCGTAAAAGTGAAGGAACTGCTCGAAGATCCAGAAACGCTGTTGCTTGAAGGCTAATTTGCCGGAGGCAATTGTGAGATGATAACGAAAAGCCGTTTGCAGTTAATACCTGCAAACGGCTTTTTTGCTATACTTATGAGATGCTTATGAAAGGCTCAAGGCAACCGAACAAGCTAGAGTTTCTTAGTCATTACGACATGTGGAATATCGGCTTCAAGGAAAATATCTGAAACTGTCTCATAGCCGAGCTTCGCATAGAAGGGTTCGGCATGGGTCTGGCCGTGCAGCTTTGCTTTGGAAGCGCCAAGCTGTTTGCCCTGCTGTTCGAGCGCCGTAGTGATTGCAGCACCAACACCATATTTACGATATTCAGGGAGCACGCAGATGCGCTCCAGCTTGGCGATGCCATCGAGTAGGCGTACGCGCCCAGTGCCCGCTGGCTTCCCTTCATAATAAGCGAGCACATGTGACGCTGCCGTCTCATGCTCGTCGTATTCTTCTTGCTCGGAGACGCCTTGCTCGTCAACAAACACTTTTTTGCGAATCTGATAAACATCTTGGAGAGCTGCTTCAGAAGCAGCGAGTTTAACTTCAACCATGGAGCCATACACCATCCTTACAATATTGAACATAGCCGCTATTAAGCTAGACGCTTTATGGGCTGTCGTTGTTGTACCATGAATGGAGGAGCGAATGCAAGCGAGGCCTCAGAATGCGAAAAATTTTTTTATAAGGATTGGCTAAATACAGATGGAAGGTTAATCAGGCATTGCATGTTTTTGGACCTGATCTTATGTTTTTGTTAACGAAATGTGCCTGGCCGGTTGCCAATCGTTAGCCATTGACGTTCTCCTGTCCATTCTTTTACAATGGAACTTAGTGCATAAGGGCTGGCGAACGGCATTAGCTAGCTTGTTGAATCGTGTTAAGAAAGGTAAGAGCTATGTCCAAAATTAGAGTGATCATGGTAAGCTTGTATCTGATGGTAATTTATTGGGCCTCATCACATTTTCCTGATGTGCATACGTTATTTTTTCCGACATTGGGAGCTTTCTGCCTCTTGTTCTTGACCCGTTCATTCGAACGGAAGGTTTGGGCGAACATAAGCGTTGGTGCGGTCATTGGCGCAACAGTTGGCAACGTGCTTTATTCCATTAACCCTGGGCCAGTAACGTTCTTCCTGAACGCGCTGCTGATGATTGCGTTAATTACACGGATGAAATGGAATGCGCCGCCGATTCTTGCCGTTTCGTTTATCCCATATTTCTCGCATCCAACGACGGTATGGACGCTGCCGCTGTCGGTCGCGTTATCGTTATCGGGGTTAATCGCGACGTTGTGGATCACGGAGACGCTGGAGCGGGGATTTGAATTAAGGAAGAATGAAGAGCTTGAGTCAGGCATGTAGGCGTGTTACTTAAGGCATGCATGAAAATGAAATGAATATAATGGCATTGCATCGCAAATCAACCTTCGTTAAACAGCAGGATTAAGCAGAAAGTCAGGTGAGACGAACGTGGTAATAAGCGTAAGCCTAGACAAGCGAAGAAGTTTTGCGTGGATGCGGATCATGCTTATCGCCGCGTTCACCGTGTTGCTCGTATTGCCTCCCGTGGCGCAAGCTGCGGGCGAGGGCACAGCAGTGGCGAAGGGGGCTGCAAGTGAGGAGCAGCAGGCTCCCCCTGCGCTGAAACCGCCAGATTTGTTGGCAGAGTCGGCGATTTTGATGGATCGGCGCACAGGCACGATTTTATATGAAAAAAATGCATCAGAGCGAATGTATCCAGCTAGCATAACAAAAATCGTGACGGCGATCGTAGCTTTGGAGTCTGCTAATGTTGAAGATATTGTAACCGTTTCCAAAGAAGCGCGGGAGGAAGAGGGAACGCGTGTTTATTTGGAGGAAGGCGAGCAAATGAAGCTATGGCAGCTGCTGCTGGGGATGATGGTGAATTCTGGCAACGACGCGGCGACTGCGATTGCGGAGCATATCGATGGCTCGAAGGAAAAGTTTGCGGAGCATATGAATGCATTTGTACGCGAAAAGGCAAATGCGTTTAATAGCCAATTCCGCAATCCGAGCGGATTGCCTGATGATGAGCATTATACGACCGCAGAGGATATGGCTAAGATTACGCAATATGCGATGGGCAATGAGAAGTTTCGCGAACTGGTTGGCACGAAGAAAGTGAAGTGGAGTGGGCAAACCTGGCAGACTGTGCTTATTAATCATAACAAGCTGCTGGGCACCTATGACGGAGCGACCGGGGTGAAGAACGGTTACACCACTGTTGCTGGCTCGACGCTTGTCGCGTCCGCCGAACGCAATGGGATGGAGTTGATTGGGGTCGTTCTGAAAGCTCCATCGAGCAATCGGATGTATGCTGACATGCGCCAGATTCTTGATTATGGATTTGCAGCGTATGAGCCTAAGCTGCTGTTTGCTGAGAACGAGACCTATGAGATGGATGCCATGCCTGCAGTAGCCTATACAGCAGAAGAACCGATCTGGACAGTTGTTCCTAAGGGCGAGAAACCGAAGGTAATGGTCGACGCAACTGGAGTAGTCCATGTGATGACCTCCAAAGGCGTGTCTAACGCTGGACGTTTCCGCTTATGGAAAACGACAGATGAGGTTTCGGTTTTGTCCGCAAGGAAAACGCTGGCTTCTTCCGCTGAGGAGGCATTGGCATCGGCCGATGAAGAGAATGATGCGGCAGTGAAAACGATCGCAGGCGCAGGCATCGTGTTGGCACTAGGCGGCGCCGTTATTTTCCGCAAGCGGCGGCGAGGCCGAATTACGCGAAGAGGTTAATGCCCGCAGAAGCAGTATAAGAATCCAGAAGCAGCTCCGAATTCCGCTGGACAGGTGGAATTTGAGCTGTTTTTTGATATGCACGCCATCTAGGCATTCAGAAGAATCGGGCTGTTTTACATATACTTGTGGTCGTATATAGCAATCGACGAGGTGAATCAGGGCGTGGAGCTGTTGCTGCGTAAGAGCAGGCTGTTGCACGTAGCATTCGTTTAATTCCGTAGCGGCATTGCAGTTCGTACAATGGTACCGATTGTACAAGCTTCCATATGAGTTGCCGTTGCAAAATGTACATTGAGTAAGTGCTCAAACGGCTGTTTTAGGTACATTTAGCCCGGTTGGCGTATTTATCATTGTACGGCATGCAATGGCACCTAGTGGAAACAGTAATACACCTGTCGGCCATTGCACGAAGTACAATGCCGACGGGTGTAGAGGAAGGCTGAACTAATTGATCAGATGTTCGGCCCATCGCATGTCGGCAGCTGACATCTCGAGTGAAGCATCCTTGTTGTCAGAGCTGCGTGGTAGCGAACCAGAACTTGCGGCAGCTCTCGCGCCAACGCCGGAGCCAGCACGGGCAGCAGCACCCGTGCCACTAGCAGCAGCACCCGTGCCACTGCCGGTACCTGGACTGCTGCCGCTGCCCCCGCCATTGACGGCACCGAGGCCAATACCGCTTCCATCGCCAGTGCTCGCGATGGAAGCTATGCCACTGCCCGTACCCGGACTTGCACCACTGCTAGCATCTGGCTCGCGTGAAGGCTTCTTCTTCCGCTTCTGGTCATGCAAGTACAGAGCGTACTCCAGTGGGCGGATAATCGCGCGCTGATAGGTTTCCTTGTCGCCCGCTTGATTGAACACTTCACGCGCAGGTTTTGGGTTAACTTCCAACAGCCAAACGCGCCCTTCTTTGTCGATGGCAAGGTCAAGCGCCAACTCGCATAATCGGCCATACGATTGCTCAAGATACTCGGCCACTTGAACACCAAATCGCTCAGCATCTTGTTTGACCTTCTCGATCTTCGCCTCGTTCTTAATCCATACTTTCAGCAGTTGATTCATCGTAGCGGCTTGCCCGCCGCCATGCAGGTTGGAAGTAACACTCCGGGGTGCACCGATTCGCCCAGCACAGCCTGTCAAACGCCATTTGCCTTCTCGGTCCTTCTGGACAAGCATGCGGTAATCATGCACGCGCCCATTAGGCAGCTTGAGGGCAATCCCCTGCTGAACGAGATAACGTCCGCCTTTTAAGTTCCAGGAAGAGAGGCGCCCTGCCAGCTCAGCCGTCGTGATGCGCTGCGGCGGCACGATACGGCGCTGCTGGTCGCGCCCTTGCAGCAACAGCCGGTCATCGCCAGTCCGTTCGATGCGCAGAATGCCACGCCCGCCAGTTCCGTTGATCGGCTTAAGATAGATAAGTGGATATTTGCGGAGCATGGCGGTTAGGTCGGCCATCGATTCATACATGCGTGAGCTGGGAAGATGTGGCGTGAAGCGCGTATCGCGGGACAAGGTGCGGTGAACGGTCATTTTATTGCGCAGCGGGCGGTTTAAAAAAGTTAGGTGCCCATACTTCGCCCGGAATCGGCGAAGCTCTTCGAATCGATGGGAGCGTTGGATTCGGCAGCGATCAAAAATGAGGTTCGGGAAGGAGGTCCACCGGCGGGACCACTTCTTATTCAGGCTGTCATAAACCATCGCATGAATCCGGTTGGATTTATAGTTTACATCTTCGGGCGTGAAGACGAACACGTCAATGCCTAGCTTGCGTCCAGCGACGGTCATTCGCTGATAGATCGAACGCTCCTCGAGAGCACCGTCATTGTTCAAATATAAGGTTAAAATGCCAAGCACGGGCTGCGCCATGTCATCAAGCCTCCTTCACATGCCCGACAGCATGCCCTATTGTGTGCCCGGCGGGATGCCGGGGAGCATGCGTTACCGTATGCCCAGCAGCATGCCCTTCTGCAGGCGCCGCCGCCGTATGGAAGCCGTCCGTCTCGAATCGCAGCGTCGGCTTCCCGGTTGGACCGGTCTCCAGGGCTACCGCTTTCAAGCCAGCATGGAAAAATAGCCGCATGCTGGCAGGATTATCAGCCGCGATTTTGCAACACAGCCTGCCGCCGAAGCGATTGGCTAGCGCCTCGACAAGACGGCGGCCAACGCCGCCGCCTCGCGCATCTGAACGGACGACGACGAGACAGGCGGTCTCGCCAGCGTTGGCTGCGAAAGCAAAGCCAAGCATTCGGCCTTGATCTCGGGCGATGACGACAGCAGCCGGAGAAGAAACGGAATGGTCCGTTTCTTCTCCGGCGAGGAGCATCGCCCGGAGGCCTTCTGCGGTGATCCGCCTGTCGCCGTGGCGCTTCGCGAATGCGGCCATCCGGCCTCGCCAGGTCGGCCACTGTGATGGCTTTAACCGTACGATGTCCATGCTACAGGCCTCCTGCCTTCTCCTTTTTCTTGCCGTATAAATATAAGCCGTAATGGAAAATACGCTCCAGCGATTTGCGGCGGATATGCGGCTCATCGAATTTCATCGGCTTGGAGTTTGCTTCAAAGAACCAAACGTTCCCTAATTCATCGACGCCAAGATCCATCGACATCTCGCCTAGCAGAAGGCCAGAACCGCGCTCGATTTGTCTGGCGATCAAGAGCGATGTGTTTTTTGCCTTGATCATAATTTTACGCGCTTGCTCATCGCCAAATGTAGCCGTAAGCAGCTTCTCTGGATCTTCGATGCTGCCGCCTCGCGGCACATGGGTTGTGATGCTTAGCGAGCCTGCAACCCGAGCGCCAATGCCGGTAATGTCCCATTGCCCACGCTGGTTTTTCTGTACAAGCGCACGCAGGTCGAATCGGCGATCGTTGGCCGTAGCGAGTGCAATGCCCTGTTGGGCAATGTACGTTTCGCCTAGGCTCTGCTTGCGGATACGCGTCCAAAGCTTAGGGATGGAAGAGCAATTGTACGTAATGCTCTTCTTATCATCTTGGATTTTGAGCCGATAGGGCAGCTGCTTCTCCGGCAGCACCTTCACTGTCATGATGCCTTTGCCTGCCTTGCCGCTGACCGGTTTTAGATATAGAAACGAATGTTTGCGCATCAAACGTGTAAGGCCTATGCGTGAAACCATCCGCCGCGTTGTAGGGATGTACGGCTTCGTTGTCTTGGACAGCCTGAGCCATTCGAACAAATTCCATTTGTTAAAAAATGTCGGATTATATAGCTGCGTCCGCGGATGCTTCATGCAAGATGCGATTTTGCCGCGAACGGTTGGAAGCACTTCATCCTCGCGAAGCGGGATGCGGTTGTAGATGACGTCGGGGAAAGGGAACAGTTGGTCGTGCCACTGTTCCGCCCGGTCATCGAACGTATAGCCTTTAACTTGGTTCTTGGATAAATTCAGATGCTTAACCGTTAACACGTAGACGATAAAGCCCATTTCGCGGCCGGTCCGGATAATATCGGCAAAATTTTCACGGTTTCCGCGGAACATCAGCATGTCGTCTTCAATCGTTAAGATGGCTAGCACGGGGCGCCGGGCGTGGAGCTCGGCGGCGGTTTTATCCTCGGACAGTGCGAGCTCCATTAGTTATTCCCTCCCTGAAACCGGCTCAGGTAGAGGCAGTGGTCTAATATATAGGAGAGCGACGCGCGTCCTTGCTCCTTCAACGCAGGATGTTTGAAAATAGAGCGTCCAGGCTTCGCGTTCGCCTCGAACATCCATACCTCGCCGTCTTTATCAATGCCAAGATCCAGCCCAAGCTCGCCCAGGCGATGGGAATAGTTGCGTTCGATCGCCTCTGACAGCTTGATGGATACTTCCTTGGCCTTTTCTAGCATTTCTGCTGCACGATCCCCGAAAGCAATGTTTAATGCGTTCTCTGGCGTCATGAGCGATCCGCCGTTTTTCACATGCGTCGTCACGCTGCCGCGCCCTGCTTTCTTCGCGCCAATGCCGGCTGGCACCCATTTGTTGTTGCCATCCTTGTGCATGTGGAAGCGGAAGTCGATCGGGCAGCCGTCTATCTCAATCAGCCGAATGCCTTGCTGGCTAACGTAATGGCTTAACGTCGCGCCATGGCGCCCTTGCAGCATCCGCATCAAGCTATTGAAGTTCGAGAAGCGAAGCAACACATTGCTGCTGCCCTTGCGGAAGCGGGCGAAATAGCCGCGCTTCGGATGGTAGGTCAGCCGGTAAATGCCGACGCCAAGGCTGCCCGCCGTAGGTTTGAAATAGAGGAATTGATGCTTCTCGAGCATCTCCTTCATTTTCTCTGGCGTTGGCTTGGAGACGGAGTCTGGCAAGTGCTTGAGCGCTTCTACATCGTTGTCGAGCATTTTGTACACGTCAGACTTATTGAAGAACGTCCAGTTGAAGAACGGGATTTTATGCTTAATGAACCGGTCGCGGAACGAAATGCTGGCCGCAGTCGTCTCAGCCCGGCGGCTCGGCAGCCGATTGTATACAACATCGGGCAGCGGGACGACACGGCGTACAAAACCGCCTTGGCTATTGAGGAAATAGCCGTTAATCGTTTCTTGCTGCCAGTTCACGTCACGAGGCGTAAAGGCGAAGAAATAAGCTTTCTTCTCCCCGGCGCGAAGCAGTTGGCGAATGAACGGCGTACGCGAGCCGAAGGGCGTCGGTTCGCCGCGGAAGCCGGAATCGCAGAGCACGCCTACGAGCGGGCCTAATTGCAGCTCATTGTCGCCGTCCTGCATCAGATAGACGTTGCCAGTCTTGGGGACGCGAATCGATTGGCGAACGCTTGTCGACAGGTAAATATGGTGGCCTTGCCGCTTCAGCGGCTTGATGGCAGCCGTAATCGTTTCTTTGCCGAGCTTAATGTGAACCGATTTCTTGCCGGCGAGATTGAGTGACTTCAACACCGGATTCGACAAATAGACGACACGGTCGGATTGTTGCGAGAATTGCACATTGCATAATGTCAAACTCATGGGTGAACCTCCTGAACGTAGTCCGATGGGAATCCGACAAAGGGGTCTAAGCGATTCGCTGTTGGCGGCCGGAGCTTCCGTACGCCAGTGAGCGTGCATGCGTAGGCGATTATTCGGCTGGCAGACAGCTGTTCAGCCCGTTTATCGCCAATTCGCCGGAACGATTGCTTGCCGGGCTTGGAGTTGGCCTCCAGCAGCCACAGCTTGCCGGCCGGTGTGATGCCGAAGTCGAAGCCGAATTCGGCGAAGCGCCCGAAGGGGCGTTCAATCGCTGGCGCCGCCAATAGGGCGGCTTCTTCCATTCGCGCAATTAGGCGGTCAGCCATGCGCTCGCCATATAGCTGGGATAGCCGAGCTTGGGCGGCGAAAGCTTCCCCTCCGCCGTGGAGATTAGATGTAACGCCGCCGTCTGCGCCTACGCGGCAGGCTGCCCCAGTCGTCTGCCAACGGCCGCTGCCGTCTTTTTGCACCAGCAGGCGAACGTCATGCGGGCGACCATTTTGATCGTTAAGCGATAGATAAGGCTGAACGAGGTAAGTGGCGGAGCTGATAAAGCGTTCCAGCCATTGCACGGCTTCGCCCTGTTCTGTAGCGGCAAATGACAAGGTGAATGGCAGATTGCCGCGCCTAGTGCGTCCGTCAATGGTGATTGAATCATCTGATTGCACTTGCATTCGAATTGCGCCGCGCCCCTGCATCCCAGCTGACGGTTTTAGGAATAAGCCACTTGGCTGCTCGCGAAGCTGGCGAATCAGCTCGGCACCGCGTTGGAATAGCCAAGTATCGGGCAGCAGCGGCCGGAGTGCCGGCTGCTGCTCAAGCGCGGTATAGACGCGCCATTTGCCCGGAAGATCGCCATTTAACAGCCTTGCTCCGCTTTGGGCGATCAATGCGCGCAGAGCGGATCGGCATCGAAGGCGCTCATCTGTATTGCCCGCATAGCTTCGGTCGTAGATGAGATCAGGCATTGGGCATAAGGTTCGTTCCCATTGCCCGCTGCTTAGCTGATAGCCGATGATTTGCCCCGCGCTAGGCCTGCTGCTATCAGGATCAATCACAATGACGCGCACGCCTTGTTGGGAACCGGACTCTGCCAACTGCCGGCATAGCCGATCCTCCGGCAGACGGATGGGGCTGATGCCCTCGGATATTGCCGGGCGGGCAGTTAAGGATGGAAGCTTAGCAATAAAGACGGCAAGCACTAACCAGTACCGGACCATAGATGACCTCCGCAATCAGAAGCCGGATAGATACCGGCTGTATTGAATCATCCTAAGCACTGATGGCCGAATTTTCTGGTCCGTCAGCGGTGTATTATCGTTTTTCGAAGGCTTTGAATTTACTTCGAGCAGCCAGACGCGCCCGCTTGTATCGACTGCAAGATCGATGCCAAGCTCGCCAAAATGGGCGGGGATATGCGTGTCGATGCCTTCCGCAATCTCAAGCGCCGCCTTCTGAAGCTTGGCGGCTGCTTCTTGGCGGCCTGCTGCAAGATTCGATTTGCCAATCGCTTCACGTACGGTGCTGAGCGTGCCGCCTCGTGCTAGATTGGATACAAAATGGGCGCCGCCCGCCGTTCGTGCGACGATCGAAGTGACCGTCCATACGCCGCTGGCGTTTTTTTGCACGAGTGCACGAAAATCAACAGGGCGCTTCGCGATATCAATGAGCGTGAGCCCTTGCTGAATCTGGTAACGGACCGTCTTCATCTTGCCGCTGATCGCTGAGAATAGCTTAAGCAAGCTCGTATAATGTTGCTTGCGCGTACCAGCCGTCGTCGTGAACATTGCCTGATAGCCGCCTGTCTCCAGGCGTGAAATTTTAATAATTCCTTTGCCAAGGCTTCCGCGTACCGGCTTAAGGAACACGGTGTAATACTTGGAGCACATCGCTTTGAGCATCGTGAAGTTGCGCAGCAGATGGGATTCGGGCAAATATTTGGCCAGTGAGCTAGCGCCTCGGAGTGCATCGAACACCTCATGCTTATCGAGAAACTTCTCGTTGAACACTTGCGTGTTGTGCTTGCGTTTGACTTCTTTCATAAACGACTGTACGTTCGGCTTATTTTCCAGCTTGCGTGAGGTCAGCCGATTGTTGACGATGTCTGCGATCGGGAGCGGCATTCGTTTCCAGCCACTCTGGTAAACCCAGCCTTCGACGGAGTCCGTGCTTTCCTGAATGCCATTGGGGGTAAAGAAATACACATGCGCGCCTTGCGCTGCGCATCCGTCGACCAGTTCTTTGCAGAACATCGTAATCGACCCGAATGGACGGTCCGGCATATGCGGATAATCGCGGCTGACGAGCACACCGATCAGCGGTCCAAGCGACAGCGTGGAGGACTTCTCAGCATAATGCATCCGAAGCGTCGCGCCGTTAGCCAGCCCAATGCGCCGAGCGAGGCTTTGGTTCATGCGCATGCCTTCATAGCGGGCAACCGATACGACCTTAATAGGCTGCTGGTAGCCGCCCAACCTTAGCGTCAAAGGCTGGCCTTGCGGGATTTTCCATTGTTTCATGTAGGATTCGCCCAGCATGATCGCATCGTCCGGGAGCAAGCCGGAGCCGACCGCCTGGACAGCGACTTTGGATTTGAGCATCATAAATCTCCTTCCAAGCAGGAGGATGACGTAGACTAGAAGGGGCTCTGGGTGTTTTACACGAATTCCTTCATCATATGAGGACATCTATCCCTTGGTGATTGGCCATATTGCTACTTTCTGAAAAGGACGGCCCCGATAAGCGCCCAACCTTGTTCAGTACGTCCTTTTTTTTGAACCAAACCATCGGCAATCACTTGGCTGGGCGCCCTGCTCGGTGGTATGATCAGGGTAGTAAATACTTGCATTCGGATGGTATAGGAGTGAGCGAAAATGAACGTACATGACAAAGCTTACGAGCTAGCTAAGTCGCTGCGTGAATGTCCAGAAGCACAGGCGCTGAAAGCTGCGAAAGCTGCAGTTGACGGCGAAGCGGAAGCCAGCCGGATGCTGAACGAGTTTCTAGAGCGGCAGCAGCAGCTGCAGCATCAGATGATGAGTGGCGAGGAGCCTTCGCCAGCTGACCTTGAAGTCATGAATAAGCGTTATGAGGTGCTCGCGCTCAACCCGCTCATTAGCCGTTATTTTGACGCTGAGCGCCGATTCGCTGTCTTGTTCGATGATGTAAACCGCATATTAGGCGAAGGCTTGCGGACGGTTTTGGAATAATCGGATTTTCCCCGGCATAGGATGGTACGGACAAGCGCGGCATGTTCGTTTTTATCCGTTATGGTTTAGGGGGATGTTTATGGCAGGGAAGTTTCGTCACGTTGTGTATTTGGCTGTTGCGGTATCGATGGTGCTTTACGCACTGCCTAGAATCGGGTTCCAAGAGCGATGGACGTTCGGCACGTTGTTTGGCGTTGTGTGGCTGGTGTTTGCCCTCTTCGTAATTAGCGCGCAGCTGTATACAATCTTCGGCGTAGACGAGGAGAAGAAGCGCCAGCTGGCGCTAATTAAGCGCGAGAAGTCGCTTCGTTGGGAACAGCGGCTCCAACGGGTGCCTGCTGCAGCAGCCAAGTACCGCCGTTCGAAAGAGTGAGCGAAGCCCGACGCCGGCTGGAGAAGCCGGGCGACGGGCTTTTTTTGCAGATAGATGGAAGCGTGTGCGAGTGCGAGACTACAGCCAGATGGGCGGCAGGAGCAGGAGGAAGTGGCATGGTGAAAGGGACGGGCGTTGATGCGTCGCTGACCAAACATGAGCAAATACTGGCAGCTATCGAAAAGCTGGACGTCGGGTCCAAAATTTCGGTGAGAGCGCTAGCCAAATCGCTCGGTGTCAGTGAAGGCACAGCCTATAAGGCGATTAAAGATGCGGAGACGGCTGGCATCGTTAGTACGCGTGAGCGGATTGGCACGGTGCGGATTGAAAAGCGCAGCAGAGGCACCGCGATCCAGCTTACATTCCGCGAGGTCGCAGAGATGGTGGAAGGCCAAGTGCATGGCGGCGAGATGGGGCTAGACAAGCCGCTGCATAAGTTTGTTATCGGGGCCATGGAATTAGAAGCAATGATTCGTTACATTGATGAAGGCAGCCTGCTTATCGTCGGCAACCGCGAAAGCGCCCATCGTTATGCGCTGGAGCAAGGAGCGGGCGTTCTCGTTACAGGCGGCTTTGCGCCTGGAGAAGACATGAAACGCCTCGCAGACGAGCTAGCGCTGCCAATTATCGTATCGCGCTACGATACGTTTACTGTCGCATCCATGATTAACCGTGCCATGTACGACCGGCTTATTAAGCGCAAAATTATGCTCGTTGAAGATATTGTCGCGATGAGCAAGCCAGCACAAGTGCTAATGCCGGCCGATACGGTCGCAGCGTTCCAGCGATTATCCGTCCAGACGGGCCTGTCACGGTTTCCTGTCATTGATGAACGAGGCCGAGTGGCTGGCATGATGACCGCTAAGGATGCTGTGGATGCGACGGAGGACCAAACATTGGACCGTGTGATGACGCGCCATCCGATTACGGTAGCGCCGAATATCGCCGTTGCCTCTGCTGCCCATACGATGGCAAGTGAAGGCATCGACCTGCTGCCTGTCGTTGACCGGCATCGCAAGCTGCTTGGCGTCGTAAGCCGCCGGGATGTGCTTGATGCGATGAAGTATGCAGGCAAGCAGCAAGAAACAGGGCAAACGTTTGATGATCTCATGTGGGACGGGTTCGAGCAGCAGCATGTTGAGGAAGGAACCGACCAATTGGAATACCGGTATATAGGCAAAATGATGCCGCAGATGTCCGGTCCGCTCGGCACCGTATCCGAAGGCGTATTGGCGGCACTCATGACCGAAGCAGCCCGCCGGTTCATCCGAATTGTCGGCAAGCATGATTACGTATGCGAGAGCTTGACGACCTACTTCTTGCGCCCGGTGCAGATCGACAGCGACATCGTCATGACACCGCGCGCGCTCGAGATCGGACGCAAGCTGTCCAAGCTGGAGGTCGAAGTGGTTGATGGCCGCGGCCTTGCGGCGAAGGCGATGATTACGGTGCAGACGATTGATCCATAAGTGGAAAAAAGCGATGGCTGTGTGAGCAGCCATCGCTTTTTTGGTGCGGCGAATATGCAAGCAAGATCGATTTAGTAATCAAGCAGGGCCTTGCGCCCTTCCTCATAGGTGAGGATCTGCCGCAAATTTTTATCCAGCCACCTTAAGTTCCCGCCGTTGGTATAATCTTTTAACTTATACAGCGGGAGCTTCGTCACTGTCGTGCCTTTGTGTATTTCGACGAGGTTTTCTCCTATAACGTCACTCGTTTGCAGTTTCATAGGTGAGTGTGTGACGATATAGCCAATAGCGGCGTTATCCTCCTCTGTCATGCTCTGTTGTGGGAAAATGATAATATAATCATTGCTGTCGGCATTATTGTGCTTTCCCCAATACTGATCTAGCACGACTACAGAAGTTTTGCCGCCTTGCTTAACCCAGTACCCATACATGTAAGGAGAGGTTGCGACTAATTCCGTCGAGAAAGGACCGATTCGGCTTACTTCATCTGCATGAAAATATTTTTTAATGCTGCTTATTTTGGGCTCCGGCCTGTTGTTAAAAAGAGCGTTTAACGCGAATGACTCAAGATCTGATTTAAACAGGAATAGAAGAGCGCCAAGGATCATGACGGTTGCGATGGTCTTCTTAAATTTCATCGACCTAATTTGCTACTATTGCTGTGAGGTACGTAGTAATGCTAAGGCCGTCAATGTTCATGAAAGCATCGACTCCATTTGGTTGCCAATGATCATTAATTTGAATGAAGCCTTCTGAGTAATTGTCATGCCCGCCTGTGGTATAGTTTATTGTGAGGTTATATTGGCGAGTTCCCTTAACCGTTACCGTATGAGCCCCATATGGGTTCTGATTGAAGCTGAGGTAGTAAGGACCATAGTTTTGCAAATAAGACTTTAACGTCGAATAGTTATTAATATTTAAGTACTTTTCAGGGTCGTCGCTCGTTTGTTGGGTTGCTTTTCCAATCGCTTCGGATCCTACTTTGAAAATTTGGTCATTTTTGTCGTAACCTACACCACTAGATGAGAAGTAGCTAGAACCTACAATAGCATTGTAAGCGGTCCGTTTTTGTGCATTCGTCAATGCGCCCCACTTATAACCCATTATTTCTAGGGTAGACATAACTGCACAATCATTAGCGTAATCCGTATCTGTCGAAGTTAAAAAATTCGATTTTAAATTGCTCTGATTGATATTGGAAGCGTTTAAAAAATAGCTGTCAACCAATGGGGCGGACCAACTTGAAACGACAGAGGAGCTCAGTTGGAAAAAGTTTATCATCCATGCAGGAGGGCTGGTGATAATATCTTGCGTACTGTTCCCTTCATTGGCGCCTGTAACAAATCCGTTAAAAATAAAATCTTTTGATTTTTTGGATAATTGCCCGAACCGTTTTGGCTTTTCTTTAAGTTTGGACTTTTCTTTAGGGGAAACTTCCTTTTTAATTTCATCAAGATGTTTACCTTTATAGTTGGAGTCAATTGCGGTGTTGTTTTTAACGGCGAAATGATCATTGTTATGGGAGTAAACGCGATCAGCCCCATCAAAATAAGTGGGATCAATATCCCCAAATGAAAACTGAATGATCTCCCCGTTGCTCGCTTCCGAGATGATATACCCGTGATCAAACACAACCATCGTCTCTGATAAATTGCCGTCTAAGTCGTAAATCGGAACAACCTGGTTTACACGCATAGATCCTGTTTTGAATTGTTGCGCCCATACGCTGTCAGGTTCACTGCCAATGATAGAAACGGCATCAATAAGGCCATACGCTACGGAGTCCTCAATTGCGGTTTGGTCACTTTCCGGCACATTCATCTGCTGGGGAATGTAGCTGGAAACACCTGATTTGTTTGGTGAAGTCGGCGCTGCGTAAGCCATTGCGCCAAGGGACTGTGACATCAGCAATAACCCCATTGTTAGCCCAATCCATTTGCTGCTTTTCTTTCTAACCATCATCATTAATTTCCCTCTTTCAATTTTAATTTTGTGAACAGGTTGCGGAAAGCCATCATGCTTCATAGCAACACGCTCTATGCCACGTTATGCGCAATCGTTTGCACATAATGGAAAAAGAACCATATGTGGACGAAAAATATATTATACGGGATTTATAATTTTGTCAATGAATATCATTTATGGGATTGAAAGAGGTGAAAACGTCGTTTCGTTGATAAAAATAGGTGTAAGTTCCATTCATTTGTTTGAGTTCGAATAGCTTTCCTGGCTTTGGTGTGAGAAGTGTTCTTTAGGACGTTCCAAAACGAGCTCTTTCCTTACAAATAGAGTTATAAAGTTTGTATTAATTTGTCGAATGGTGTGATTTCTTTACACGGCTGAAAGTGATATGCTACTTAATGTGCAAACGTATGCCCAAATCAAATAGCATAGATAGAATGGAGGAAACTTATGACTGCTTTATCACCTATTGAAACCTTATTTATATCTACGGAAGTGTATCCTTTCGCCAAAACAGGAGGCCTCGCTGATGTGGCGGCTTTCTTGCCCAAAGCGCTTCGGCAGCGTGGCTGCGACGTCCGCATTATGATGCCGAAATTCAGGAGTGTAGGGGAGCGTTTCGGCGATGAGCTGCGCTTCGTCGCTTCGTTCGAACTGGAGCTTGCGGGACGCATGGTGCAAGGCGCGGTCGAGACGCTTGAGTACGGTGGCAACATCGTTTATTTTATTGATTGCCCGCATTATTTTGACCGGGAGCGGATTTATGATTACGAGGATGAGCTGGAACGGTTCGTCTTTTTCTGCAAGGCGGCGCTGACGGCGCTTCCGAAGATCGGTTTTAAGCCTTCCTTGCTGCATTGCAACGATTGGCTTACGGGCTTTATCCCATTTTTCCTGAAAAATGAATTCAGTAAGCTGCCGTATTACGCAGAAATGAAAACCTTGTTCACGATTCACGCCATGCTGTACCAAGGCGTTTTCCATCAACGCGCAGCTACTGAGGTGTTGGGGCTGGATTGGTCGTATTTCACCGAGCGGGGCCTCGATTTCTACGGGCAGTTGAACTGCATGAAGATCGGCATCCTGACTGCCGATACGGTTAGTACGGTCAGCCCAAGCTATGCAGCGGAGATCAGCAAGCTATCCCCTCTACAGATGGAGCCGCTTGCTCCTGTGCTGCGCAAGCGCAGGAAAGATTTGCATGGCATCCTAAACGGCATCGATCTTGAGGAAAACAATCCGGCAACGGATAAACGGTTATTTGCCAATTACGACGCTAATGATCTGTCCGGCAAGGCGGTTAATAAACGGGAGCTGCAGCAGCTGCTTGGGCTTCCGGTCCGGCCGGATGTGCCGATTGTGACCCTTATTTCCCGGCTGGAAATTACGAAAGGGCTATATCTGCTTGAGAAGTCGTATCATGAGCTGTTGAAAGATGATCTGCAATTAATCGTCGTTGGCGACGGAATCCCGTATTACGATTATTTATTTAATCACATCATGGAGAAGTTCCCGAACAATATGCGTTACAGGACATATGAAGAAACGCTGGCGTATCGGGCGTATGCGGGAGCGGATTTGTTCCTAATGCCGTCCTATACGGAAGCTTGCGGCATTAGCCAACTCATCGGCATGCGCTACGGCACGGTGCCGATCGTTCGGGAGACGGGCGGATTAGTGGATACGGTGCAACCGTACAACGCAGAAACTGGCGAAGGCACCGGCATTACGTTCAAGTACGCCAACCACTGGGTCATGCTCGATGCGATCAGGCGCGGGGTTGAGCTGTATAAGGACCGGAGCGCTTGGGATGGCGTAGTTGCGAGATGCATGTCGCGGCAGCTAGGCTGGGAGCAGTCAGCTGGGGAGTATCAGAAGCTGTATGAGCAGGTGGTTGGAGAGCCGCAAATCGTAGTGTAAGTTAATCAATTACGCCGCCCATTATGGGGTGGCGTTTTTTTTGTTTACTGAAAATGCGGCCGTCCCAATTCGAGATGTGTACAACTGCTGTTGCCTGAGGCACAATGGATACAGATAATAACGAGTGGCATGAAAGTGGTGAACCTCATTGGAAGTTATACAATACCGCATCACTGACGAGTGGGACGAAGAACGCTGGACCGCGGTTGAAAGTATTTACGAGCAAGCCTTTCCGCTTGACGGCAAGAAAAGCAGGGACATTATTCGCGGCATGTTTGCCAAAAGAATGTGCCAGCTTCACACCATCGCACAAGGTACGGAATGGATTGGGATGGCACTGACGGGGATCGATCAGCGTGTTGGTGCCGTAATCATTGATTATATTGCGGTTCGGGAGGATTATCGAGGAACGGGTGTAGGCAGATCTTTGTTGGATCATATCAAGCAGTGGGGCTATGAAACCGTAGGCTGCCAGGGCATCATCGTTGAAGTCGAATCCGAATTGACGGAGGAGAATAGGCAACGGAAACTTTTTTGGCAATCGAACGGCTTCCACCTCTCGGAATATGTACACCGCTACATCTGGGTTCCAGAGACATACCAGGCCATGTATATGAACTTCGATACGAATAATCCGTTGCCGGAGGATGGGAAGCTGCTGTTTCGGAGCATTACCAGATTTCATGAGAAGGCGTATCGAGGGGCGAAATAGGCTGTTGAGGTTGAAGGTACAAAACGAGCTTAACGGTACAAAATCCGCAGCGCCTGTTGATATTTCTCGATACGCTTAACATCATGTTCAGTCGGCTCGGCAATGCGTGAAATATCCATATTGTCCGTAATATCAAGGATTTTAACGCGGGTTGCTAGCTCGTTCTGTCTGATTCTTAAAATGAATGAATCGTAGCTTTCACCATCAAGCTTCGTCAAAGCCGTCAGCGCATCGATGATGCGTTGGCTAAACCCGTCTGTGATGAAATCATGCAGTTGGTATGAAGTATCCTCAACGACATCGTGGAGGACGGCGACAATGCGCTCCTCTTCGGTTGTTGCTTTGGTTAGCAGGCGCAGTGGATGAAGAATGTACGGATTGCCGCCTTTGTCTGTCTGGCCGTCATGCATTTCCGTAGCGATTAGGATGGCCTTGGTAAGGGTGGACATGTTGGTCACCTCGTTATTGTTTTTATATTTATTATAACAAAGAAGGAATTACAGGGTCATAATAAGCTGTATTGAAGGGAGAAAACATGAGAAGAATCAAGAGAATTGATATAAAATATGTTCATGGTTCGAATCCATTAGGCCTCCAGCTTGCACAAATGCTTCGAGATTCAAATGCTACAATAGAAGAGTATCCCCCAATCGCAGTCGTCATTCGAAACCTATATGCAGATACAGATGTTTTTCGTGCTCTCCAAACCTTCATTCAAGAAAATAAATGGGAGCACACCGAGTATGAACATCGAGAATATACGAAGAAAGAATTGAATGAAGCGCACTACTATGACTTGGGATTGCATTATCCATGGTGGCAGGTAGAGAAGCGTGCTCGGGATAATGGGACTAAATATGATGAAAGAAATAAATGTCCAAAATGTCATCAAGGGGAATATCAAATTACCGATCTTGTCATTGACACGAAGAAAATGGGCAAACGACAAATTGCATACAACTATCCAGATGTCATTGTTACCGAACATATCAAGCAGATCATAGAAGAGAGCCAACTGGCAGGATGTTATTTTCGGGAAGTGATTGAACGAAGAGGAATGAACAACACAAAATTATATCAATTAGTGCCGACCCAAGTGCTGGGCTCGATGAAGCTTGATCGAATGAGACTTTCTAAACACCAGTATTGTGAAAATTGTTACCGTGGTGCTGTCTTAAGGTCAGAGATTATCTATCCAGAAGCCTCAATGTTGGATGCAAAAGACTTCAATTTATCATTAGAATACTATGGTTTTGGAACTTATTGTACACCAAGATTAATCGTTAGTTCGAAGGTTCGTAAATTATTTATGGAAAATAAAATTAAGGTTTTGTATTATGAACCAATTGGAATCGAGAGTTAGCGCTCAAGGACATGATTATCTTTTTTAAGGAGCTACATATAATGCCTAAGAAAATCTTGATCTCATGCGTATTTATCGGAGTGATCGCTGCGACGATCACAGCATTTTGCTTGGGGGAAAATAACAGCCGAGGATACATGCGCGAAGATGGATCCCGTTCTGCCAATGTCATAATAGATAAAGACATGGCTGTAAGAATGGGAAGTGTAATTCTAGAAAAGTATTTCCCAACTGTATTTAAGGAACGACAGATGATTATTGAAGCTGAAGAAAACAAAGAAGAGTGGAAAGTTTTTAATGTCATGGATAGAACCACGAGCAATCTTGCAGATGAAACTATAGTCACAAATGGTGGCGGATATTATGTGATATTGGGCAAAAAATCCGGAGAAGTAATCGAAATCGGGATTAATGATTAATAGGTATAGGGGCTTGAAATGAACAACATTAATACTTATAAAAACTATTATTTAGGCAATCTCTTTGAAAGCAACAAGTGGGATTATAAATTAATAAACGATATTATATTAGCTTTTGTTCAGGATAATGACTGCCTTTATTACGAGCAAGGTTATGTATGGAGTGTGTCGGGCTTAAAGAATGCACCGAATACGGTCGAGGACAATGTGAATGGCTTATGGACTCGAATCGATTCAAGAGAGGAATTGCTTTCACTAACAGTAAAAGAAGTTGTGTATACTTGCGCAGTGTTGGGCCAAAAAGATGATTTTGATACGTGTAAGTTTAAACTAGCAGTTATCGAAACCGATGACTCGCTGGAGCTGCATGTAATTGAATTTATGCCAGGTGAGTTTCAAAAGCTATTGTCTGGTGCGTTAAAGCCGTTTCTTGACCGTGGGATAACGCTTCAATAATTCATTCGCGACGCTATCTGGAATTGTCTATAACTGACGCGAATCTAGTTGTGAGATGATATTATTACAGAAAACAGTTGGGATTATTTAATCTTAACTGTTTTTCCTAATGTATAAAAAGGGATGGTTTAGTAATTTTATGAGAAAAAATATTTTTAAGATAATAAGAGTTATTACCATGGTTTCTGTATTACTATCTGGATGTTCTAGTTTAGAGTCTAGCAGCACGAATGCTACGGATGAGATAGCAGGCCAGTCTCCAATTAAAAACGATGAGTTACAATGGAAATGGATTGTGGAGGCTGGTAAATACGAGGACTTTTCTTTTGTGGATGAAAACTGGATTGCGGTTAAGGGCGGCAATGGGAAATACAGAGTGATAAACACAAAAGGGGAAGCGGTATTACCGGATGAATACGACGAAATATATGGTTTTTGTGAAGGTATCGCTATGGTAAATAATGACGGGAAATTTTCATACATTGATAAAAAGGGAAGAAGTATCACGGAAGAGTGGTATCAGCGTGCAGGTCAGTTTAGTGAATCGAGGGGATCGGTTCAACTAAAAAATAAGTGGGGCTACATCAATCAATCAGGAGAGTTAATTATACAGTCTCAATATGAAGAGGTAAAATCCTTCGTTGGAAACCGGGCAGCTGTAAAGCTGGCGAACAAATGGGGATTTATAGATATGACTGGCCGCATGGTCGTTAAACCTCAGTATGATCAGGTTGGGGACTATAGCGAAGGAATGGCTGCTGTTCAGCTTGATGGCAAATGGGGATTTATTAATAGTGATGGAAACCTAATAACAGCGTTAGAGTATGACCAGGTTAAAGACCAGCATGAAGGATACGCAGCTGTCATGAAAAACAATAAATGGGGTTTTATTGATACCCATGGTCAGGTAAGCGTTGATTTGAAGTATGATGACGCCGGGAATTTCAGCGAAGGCAAGGCAGCTGTCAAAGTATCAGAATATACGGAGGATGGAGATGCTTGGGCGTATATAGACTATGATGGAAACATAGTTATTGATTTTTACCCGTACACTGCTACCGAAGGACGTATGATTGAGGTCGGAGAGTTTAAGAATGGACTCGCCTTCGTCTCAAAAGACTTATACAGTATTATCGATAGCAGAGGAAATGATATTTTTATGGGCGACTCAAAATTTTTTATCAGTGCATTTACTTATGATAAGCAATTCAATGTGATTCCTGGATATACATTTACGGATGAGAGCATGAAAGTTCGCAAATATGGTTTACTGGGGCTGCACGGCGAGCAACGGCTCGCACCAAGTTTCGACTTTATAGGTGAAATGAACGGTCCCTACGCTACAGTGATCAATGTTGAGGATGGCGTAGAAACAAAAGGGATTATAGAGATTTATAATTAGTTTAGCATGGCTCGAATGGCTTACTACTTGACCAACGGATATGGAGATACGATGGAGCTCCGTGATAGAAATTGTCAAGTGTGAACTAGCATAATTATGGTAGATAAATATATTTGATTATGTGATATGGATGGGAATTACATTGAATCTAAGTCAAAAGCAGCGTTAGCACAAAAACGTACTATATCAATTCTTTAATGGAGGTGTGGGATGTTTGAGCAGTTTCAAGCAATTATTTATTGAACTCAGTACTTTAATAGAATAAGCTCAACAAACAAAGTTAAATGAAATTGAACCAGTGCTTCACAAGATTCATATTAAATATTCAGATTATTTATGGCATATTAACGAGATACACGAATCTATAAAAAAAATTATTAGTGATCTATCTTAGAGTTATGACATCAAGTAGGAAGTACACTTCATAAGCGAACAATGGGTATACCGAGTGCCCTAAAAGGAGAAATTTGCAGGCATGATAAGAGGCCAGAAATGTAAAGCAGTGAAGTTGCATTGACGAAATCTCAGGCTTACTACATTTTCCTTATTACATTGGTGAAAACTGGGACGCATATAAGGAATGCTTAAATGATTTGGAATGGATATTGCAAAAATGCAATATGACCTTGAGGGTGGCAACTCAAGGTCTTTCTTTTACCCCTATCCAGTGCCGAATGAATCGGGCGGCTAAGTCGTAAACCGCTTTATTTAATAATTCATAGTGACTTCTCTCGGAAACTGAACTCATATGATACCAGACGCGCGTATGTCTCGTCGTGCTTGGGCGTAGTGAATCATTCAAGACTAGAAAGTGCTTTATTGAATGGAATTGAATGAAACGAGGAGTTGTCAGATGGCATGTCGTTAATCTGATTAACCGAGATCGAGGAAGTAGCGACGCGAATCTGGAGAATTCGATTCGGAAGGTGTTAACTGAATTGCTCTCCGAGACGAAGGTTTCTCCTGTCCCACCAGAACCAATTTCTATTGTATAACCGTTGTATCCAAGATTGTTTGATAGACAATATTCCGTCCATCGTCTTGAATTGTCGTCTTCTAAGGATTGCCGTAACTATCCAAATCATCGTAGTTCACATGTGCAAGCAGTCTCCCATTCTGATCCTTTACGATGACCTGGTTCTAATCATGAAGCTATGACTGTAGTAGACAATAAGAACTTTACGATAGGAAAAGCGGTTATAACTATCTCATCTCTTATGGATTTGCATAATAATTTAATTGCGAGAGCTATGGAATCCAAACCATATAATGATGGTATGACCGTTGATCAGATGTTTCAGATAGCACTTAAAAATGATTGGTTCTAACTTCTCATGAAGCTACTATTGAACTGTATAATATTGATACCGCATATATGGCGTCAGCTAATGGGTCTCAACAATTAGTTGTGCAATAGAATTACTGACTTCAGTGATACAACTGCATTTAAGTTTGTTGAAAGGAAGGATTAGAAATTAATGAATAGTGACGTTATGAAACTTGCTCGGAAAATTTTTCATATTGTTTTCTCTGGTATAATTGGACTTTTATACGTGCCTCTAATAGATTTTGCTGGATTTGAGAATGTTTTTTCTAAAGAGATAATCGGAAACTATGGAGATTACATTATGAGCATCCCGTTGATTGTTTTGCTTATGATATACTGCTTATTTATAAGAGCTAAAATGAAAAATCGAGTCTTTCTGTTTATTGGTATGCTAATGACTGCAATTTTCTGTAGTTTTGTTTATGTTAGTATGACAGTTGATTTACGGCTGGATTAATATGATGAAATAAATTTGAAATGAAAAGTTTTTAAAAAACGGGAGAAAGAGAGATTCAATAATTGCTTATTCAAATAAGAGCACATTATAACCAGTGCTATTCTGGGATATATATAAATCAAAAGAATTAATTTAAGAAGGGGTGTAAATAGGTGTTTGATAATAGGATAACAACTTCATGCATATCTATTATGTTGTTAATTATTTATTGCAGCACACAAGGCATTAAGATTCACATTTCTATCCCACTGGTTTGCATATTAGTTTTTGTAGTAGGGCTACTCCGAAAATCATCAAATAAATAATCAATTATTAGGCTATTGAATTCCTAAAGGACAGTTTCATAGCGTGTATCATAATTGTGTAATTACCGGATTCTGCCATGGTAATAGAGTGATCCTAACTTAAATTCCCTAATCCCCCAAAAACCATTGACAGCGGAGTGCTTTTGCGCTAATCTAATCCATGAAAACGTCTTCAGACGTTGGCACAACCACTAATCATAAAGGCAATGTTACCTTAACAGGTACAACCTCGAGCTATCACGGGGGTTGTGCCTTTTTTTTATTCCCATATACAAAGGAGCTGGAAACAAGATGAACATTCATGCAATTTATCATCGGGCGAAGCAAAACTGGTCGTACGCGTACGACAACAAAACGCTGCATATCCGCATTCGTACACAGAAGGGCGATATGGATCGAGTGGAGTTGTTCTGCGGGGACAAATACGACTGGCCGAATACGAACCAGCAGTATGCAATGAAGCTTTGGCTCTCGGATAACCTGTTCGATTACTGGGAGGTAGAGGTTGAGCCGCCATTCCGCCGCCTCGTTTACTATTTCGGCCTTCATGCTGGTGACGAGACGCTTTACGTGATGGAGAAGGGCTTCTTGAAGCAGCCACCGGAAAATGTGCATTACGGCGCGTTCGACTTCCCTTACATTAATCCAGTTGAAGTGTTCACGCCACCGGCGTGGGTGAAGGATGCTGTATTCTATCAAATCTTCCCGGAACGTTTCGCCAACGGCGATCCGTCCATCAACCCAGAAGGTACGCTGCCTTGGGGCGGCGAGCCAACACCGAAAAACTTCTTCGGCGGCGACCTGCAGGGCGTTATCGACCATTTGGATCATCTCACGGAGCTTGGCGTAAACGCGATCTACTTTAACCCGCTCTTCCAAGCGACGACGAACCATAGATACGACACATCGGATTATTTGAAAGTGGATCCAACGCTCGGCACGAATGAGAAATTGAAAGAACTGGTGGAAAAATGCCATGAGCGCGGCATTCGAGTGGTGCTTGACGCCGTGTTTAACCATTGCGGCAAACTGTTTGCGCCATTCGTAGACGTGTTGGAGAACGGCGAGAAGTCCAAGTATAAAGACTGGTTCCACGTACGGGAGTTCCCGCTCACGGTTAATGGATACATCCCAACGTATGAAACGTTCGGTTTCGAGCCAATTATGCCGAAGCTCAATACGGAAAACGCTGAGGTAAAAGAATATTTGCTGAAAGTTGCGCGTTATTGGATCGAAGAAGTGGGCATCGACGGCTGGCGCTTGGACGTAGCGAATGAGGTTGACCACCACTTCTGGCGCGAGTTCCGCCAGACGGTGAAGGGCATCAACCAAGACGCATATATCTTGGGCGAAATCATGCATGATTCGCTTCCATGGCTGCAAGGCGACCAATTCGATGCAGTCATGAACTATCCGTTCACGAATGCGGTATTCGATTTCTTCGCTCGCGACGAACTGGATGCAGCAGGCTTCTCCAGTGCGATTTGCACGCAATTGGCAAGCTACCAGCGCCAAGTGAATGAAGTATCCTTCAACTTGCTCGGCAGCCATGATACGTCCCGTTTAATGACGGCATGCAACGACAATGAAGGGCTCGTGAAGCTGTCCACGCTGTTCAAGCTGACATATCCAGGATCCCCATGTATTTACTACGGTGATGAAATCGGCCTCGATGGCGAGAACGATCCATATTGCCGCAAGTGTATGGAGTGGGACCGCGAGAAACGCAATGAAAGCCTGTTCGATTTCTTCAAATGGGCAGTTGCGCTTCGCAAGAACAATTCGGCACTGCGCACGGGCAGCTTCTCCTTCATCCAAGCGGAGGAAGGCAGCGACCAAATCATTTACGAACGTGCAGACAGCAAAGACCGCTTCATCATTCTCATGAACAGAGGCAGCGAGCCGGCAACGCTCGTTACAGGCGCAGAATCGTTTACACGGATCGATACCAATACAAGCACTTCCGTCAGCTTGGTTGACGGCAAAGTAAGCGTAACGCTCCCAGCATACGGCTACGCCGTGCTTCGTACAGACGTGACGCCTGAGCAAAAGCAGTCCCAAGCAGCCGTTCCTACTGGTACAGCAGCTGCAAGCGTAAGCGCGTAACTAGTACTTCTAAAGTGAATGCCGTTCTTATCGTCGCATGCCGGCGATGAGGACGGCTTTTTTCGTTGCGCGAAAAAGACAGGACCGGGTAACTCCCCCGTATCCTGTCTTCTTTGCATCCTGTGTATCTTATTGCGCTAACTGCTCCAAATCCGGCTGCAATTTGTTCCTTAGCACATACAGCATCGTTGCACCAACAAGGAAGGCGACGGCATCCGCAATAACGAGCGACCAGATGACTCCGTGGAAGCCATTCATTTGATTGGCGAAATACAGTACTGGAATAAGCGTAACGCCTTGAATGATGGACATAATAAACGCGGCGGTGCCTTGCGCTGTTGCCTGGAAAATTCCCGTAAACAGCGTGGTCATGCCAGTAATGAACAAGGATAAGAAGGTGACATGCAAAATGTAGCTGCCCATTTCAATCAATTGCGGGTCATTCGTAAACAAGCCGATTAGGTGGTCGGAAATGAGATAGACGATGACGCCGAACACGGCCGCTAACGCTGCGATTGTTTTGATCGTGAAGGAAATGGTATGCTTCATGCGCAATTTGTTCGCTGTAAATGAGAAAGCGATGAGCGGCACGACTCCCTCGCATAAGCCCATTAGAATGAACTCTGGGAATTGCAATAAGCGCGATGAAATGCCATGCGCTGCTACGGCTTGATCCCCATATTCGACAAGAAAATGGTTAAAGATAAGCGACATGCCGCCTAAAAAGATACTCATAATAAAGACGGGAACGCCAATTTTGAATACTTTGCTTAGTATGTCCTTGGACGCTTTGAACCATTTTGCGGAGATCGTTAGAAATTGGCTCTTATTGCCCATATGGTAGGCGTAGTATAGGATCGCAACCAAGTTGGAAATGACCGTTGCTGACGCAACGCCGATGACGCCCCAATCGAAAACGAAGATAGCAAGTGCATCGAGAATAATATTGACGACAACGCTGAGAATCATGCCAGTCATCGACGTGATCGCGGCACCTTCGGCGCGAACGATATTTTCCAGCGTGAAGAACAGTACAACGATTGGTGAACCGATAAGCATGACCGTGACATAGTCCTTCGTGAACACGAATGATTCAGCCGATGCCCCAAGGCCATGAACGATGGAATCGATTAACGGAAGGCCGACTGCCATGACGATAAGGCCAAGAACTAAGCTTGCGTAAAAGGCGAATGAACTCACATGCTTGACGTCATTATATTTTTTCTCGCCCAGTAATCGGGAGATGAATGTGCCGCTGCCCATGCCAATCAAATTGCCCAGCGCCATAATGATCGCGAATAACGGCAAAGTTAGCGCGAGTGCGGTTAGCATGGCGGTATTGCCTAGCGTGCCAAGGAAAAAGGCATTTAAGATGGAATAGATGACGCTCATTGACGTGCCTAGCATCATCGGAACTGCGAAGTGAGCGACGGCTTTTGCGATCGGCGCTTTTTCAAAATAATGGAGGTTTTCGGTATCCATACGGATCACTTCTTTCTTCATGTAGTTTGACTGTGTGTTGACCTTCTCTAACGGTGTTAGATTGAACCTTACAGTGTTAGATGATATCATGTGGATATGAACCTGTAAAGCGAAATCTTACACTGTTAGAGAAAAGGGCGGATACCGATGAAAAAGCAGCAGCCTCAGATTTCGGAGGAGAGGATTTTGGAAGCTTCTTGGGAGCTTCTAGGGGAAGAGGGTATCGAGAAATTTAGCATGAGGCGATTGGCCGATCGGCTAGGCATTCAGGCACCCTCTATATACTGGTATTTCAAAAGCAAGCAAACTCTTTATCAGCGCATGGCCAATCAGATATCCAAAATCATTTTGGAGGAGTTCCATTCCGAAGGGGATTGGAAGGAGCAACTGACGGGTCTTGCAACTACGGTACGGGATGTGCTCCGCCGATATCCTTGCTCGACACAGCTCATGATGCTGACGCTGCCTCACGAGCCGGACATCGTCCGGTTCACCAACCGCATGCTGCTCTGCGTGGAACCGACGCCGCTTGAGCAAGAGCAGAAATTACAAGCTGTGCTCACGATTATGAACTTTGTCTTCCACTTCGTTCTTGATGATTACGAGCATCAGCGCAATGTGTCCGCCATTATGAAGGAGCGTGGAGAGCTTCCGAGTGATGAGATGACCCAACTACTGAATGGCATGAGCGAGACAGACGCGGGATTATTTCGGAGGATGTTCAAGAGCGGAATGTTCGAGCTGATGGGAACCGACGGGGCGTTTGAGTTTGGCTTAAAGCTGATTTTGCTCGGGATTGAGCAAGTGATTAAGGAGCAGGAGCAGAACGAGCAGGAACAGGAACAGTAAACGGATGGCATGACAGAAGCGCAGGACGAAGGGCAAGACTGACTGGGGACAAGACCGTTACAGGACAGCTATCCGGTGAGAACAGGTTATCTTTTTACTGCCTTGCAATTGCACTTTGTACAATGAGAAAGGGATGAGTGGCTTGCCCTAGGGGTTCCCATTGCAGTTCATGCAATGAGATACGAGCGAGCAGAGGTACAATGTGCCCAAAACATAAGTATTCCGCTTTTCCCATTGCACGATATGCAATGAGACCTCCACACTTCGGCTCTCGAGTTGATCTCATTGTACGAACTGCAATGAGCATGCTGCTCCATGCACCATTGCCAGCTTTTCTACAACGTACACCGCAGTCCCCAAGCAAACACAGCAGTCCACGTGCAAACGTAGCAGTCCGTGCAAACACCGCAGTCCCCAAGCAAACACAGCAGCTACACGCAATAACCGCGGCCGAGCCATCTGCTGCAGCGCAAAAAAAAGCCAACCAGTAAACACTGGTTGGCCTAATCATACGAAGGGGTGTCCCCCAGCCTTTATGGCTATCGGGACACCCCTTTCATTGATGGTATGAGGGTCAAGTAAAGACCCTCATATCCCACATCTCTCTCCCCCACAGGGGGGAGGCATAGTGATGGACGCGCTGGCACCCAGCGGAGAGGACGGAGCAATTGCGGAAAAGCGCCAGCGGTCGCCTTGGTCTTCGGATTCCCACCGATAAACCAATTCAAAGGAATCCGAAGACCACAGCGATTGTAGCAATGCTCCGTTCTCGCAGCGGCACAGAACGCACCACAACTCCCCCAGCGGCACAGAACGCTCGCTATGCCGACACATCACTAACCAAATTTTTCATCCATTTCTTCGATGTCAACCGCACCCATCCCAGCATAAACCGGACGACTTCCTCGCACGACAACACGAGATACACGAGGAATACCGGCTGCTTCCAGACGAAGGAGAGCAGGAGGCCGGACGGAACGCCGATGAGCCAAGTTGCGGCTGATTCCATAGCGAACACATATTTGCTGTCGCCGCCGCTGTTCAGAATGCCGCCGGCCATAATCATATTCGATACCTTCACCCATAGGAAGCCAGCGAAGACGAGGATGATATAGACGCCGAGACGGCTTGCTTCGTCGGAGACGTTGTACGCCTTCACATAAAGCGGTGAAATGGCAGCGACGATCACGCCAAGAATCAAGGAAATCGTAATGCCCAGTTTGACGAATCGGCGAGCATGCGCGAGCGCCGTATCGAATTCGCCAGCACCGAGCTTATTGCCGATCATGACGCCGGCAGCGCTGGACAAGCCTGTCAGCAGGCCGATGCTAAGCCCTTGGAGCGGGGACGTCATCATCATCGCGGTCATTTCGGTTGTGCCCATACGGCTATAGATGATCGCATATACAGTTTCGCCAAGCACCCAGACGAGCTCCGTTAGAATGATCGGATAGGACGTCGAGAAAAACTTCTTAATGAGTGGTTTAGGAATGATGAATAGGTTGCGCATTCCCGTAGCGCCAGGCAACCGATAGGCGTAGACAACACCAATGATCAGCACGCATTCCACGATTTTCGAAATAACAGTAGCGACAGCGGAGCCTTTAAGCCCCATCTCAGGCGCTCCAAAATGGCCGAACACGAGCATGTAGTTCAATATGATGTTAAGAATGACGCTGACCAAGCTGACATACATCGGCCACTTGGCATGCTCCGTGCTGCGCAGAATGGCGGAATACATCATCGTCAGCATCGTTGGCACATAGCTGATCGCGACGATTTGGAGGAAGATTGCTCCGCCATCCGTTACGCTCGTATCGGTTGTAAACAACCCAAGAAAGAATGACGGATTAAAGTAGACTGCGATAGAGAAGGAAAGCGATAGCAGAATGCCTGTGAACAGCCCGATGCCGAGCACCTGGCTGATGCTCTTGCTGTCTTTATTCCCCCAGAATTGGGCAGCGTAGACCGATACGCCGATCGAGAGCCCGGCAAGGACGACCGAGATGATGCCGAATATTTTGGTCGCCATGCCAACAGATGCGATCGCTACGTCGCCGAGCTGGCCGATCATCAGCTGGTCGGTCAGGTACAGCAGCGACATGAGCAAGCTTTGCAGCGTTACCGGAATCGCGATTTTATAAATGTTCTTATAGAAGCTTTGACGCTCATTCATTCTTCTAATGCTCCTTTAATCTTGTGTGGGTAAGCACTGGGTAGGCTAGACCATGAACCGGCTATAGTCGGTTACGATCCAGTCCGCTGGGGTCAAATCTTGGTTGCCGGAATTCGGGTTGCGGTATCCGACAACTTGCATGCCTGCTGCCTTGGCCGCTCTCACTCCGTTATGGGAGTCTTCGACAGCCAAGCATTCGGAAGCGGGAACGCCTAGCCGTTCTGCTGCCAGCAGGAAAACATCCGGCGCGGGCTTGCTGTGCTTCACTTCTTCGCCGCTAGCAATGATATCGAAATCACGTAGGCAGCCAATCTGCTTGAGCAGCAGATGAATGAGCGCAATCGGAGAGGAGGAAGCTACCGCGATGCGGTAGCCCCGTCTCTTCAGCCAACGAATGAATGCTGCTGATTCTGGAATGGGCTGCAAGCTAGTATGGGCGGCGACAGCTTCCAGCACGTTGCGTTGGTGGGCGGCAAGCAGCTCCTCAAGAGGGGGCTGCAGCCCGTAGCGCTCTTTGATCGTGCGCCACATTTCTTCAAGCGAAACGCCAACGAATGCATGCTGCTCGGCTTCACCCAGCGTAATGCCGTGACGGGCGAATGATGCCCGTTCAATCTCGAAGTATAGCGGCTCACTATCCGCCAGCACGCCATCCATGTCGAAAACGACTGCGCGATAAGGAGTAGGGGACAGCGGTGAGAAGCTTCTGGCAGTTGTCATCGGGGCAGCTCCCTTCGAGTAAATTAGATTGCTTTCTTGTAGCGCATGAGCGTGTAGTTTTCCCGCGGCTCTACTTCAACGACTTTATATTTCTTCGCAAAAGCAAGATCGCGATAGCCTTCGCCATCTGCCAGCGTGATGTTGTCAGCACCGCCGATAATGATTGGCAGCTGCATGAGAATGATTTCGTCAGCGAGATCTTGGTCGAATACATGCCAGTTCAAGAAGCCGCCGCCTTCGACCATCAGGTCAGTAATGCCGAAGTCCGACTCCAACTGGCGGAACAGCTCTGCAAAATCGACCTTGTCATAACCGCAAACGATGCAGTCTTTGCCCCGCGCGCGAATCTGTTCGATTTTGGCGTCATCCTTGCCAAGCTCTGTCGTCACGATGATCGTGCGCCCTTCGTCAGTCAGCACATTGCTGTCCAAATCGATGTCCATTGTTGCCGTTGGCACGATCCGAATCGGGTTTTTATTTTCCTCATAACGGTTCGTCAAGAACGGGTTGTCGTTGTGGATCGTATTTTTGCCGACCATAATGCCTTGCACATGACCGCGGAATTTGTGAATGTACTCAATATCTTGGCTAGAGAATAACGAGAATAGCTGCTTGCTTGAGCTGCCCGAACCTAGCGTTAATTTTCCATCAATCGAGATTTGGCTAAAAATAGTTGTTTTCATTATTATCCGTCCTTTCTATGTTAAAGGCCATCACGAAGTGTTTCTTCGAGTTTCGTGCCCATTGCGAGGAATGCTTCTTCTGCACTATGATCCGGCAGCAGCTTTAATCCTTCGATAATTGCAATCCATGCGTGAATCATCGTTCGGTCAGTCGGTGTTGGCTGGCTGTATGGCAGCTGCGAAATAATTTCTGCCTTGTTCGGGCTGCTTGTAGCGACTAATTGTTCCCGAACGTTCTCGCCCGCTGGAATCCGCTGCACTTTGTTCGCCCACAGCAGCTGGCATTCTTCGCTCAGCATGAAGTCCGTGAAAGCAAGAATGTCCTCACGCAACTCCGATTCCAATGCCGCATTTGGATACACGAATCCGATTGAAGAGGAGAACGTGAGCGATTGCCCAGCAGCTAGGCGAGGCAGGCGGCAGACACTCAGCTTTTCCCGCATGTTTTTATCCAGATGGTTAAAAATCCACTCGCCGCAAATGATCGCGCCAATTTTCCCATCGATGAATTGCTCAAGCAAGCCAATCGACCCGTCGAGGCTGGCAAGCGTTCCTTGTGCCAACTGCTCCTTCACGAAGGCGAGCGCTTGTTGCATGGCAGGGTCGCTTACCGCTGGCTTGCCGTCTCTCAGCGGCCATCCGCCGAATGCAGAGAGGAACGGAATAAACCAGTACGCTTGCGATAGATCGGCAGCGATTGGCGTAATGCCTTGGGCAAGGAAGGCCGGTGCTGCTTCTTCAATTGCTGCCCATGTAAGGGGAGCCTCAGCGAACAGCTCATTGTTGTAATAGAGAACCAGATTGTTGCCGCTTAATACCGGAACGCCGTACAATTCGTTGTCGACAGTCATCGTCGAGAGCGAACGGTCGGATAGAATGCCGGCATACAGCTCACGTGGCACTTTGGAATAACGTCCGATATCGGAGAAACTCACCATGTCTGAAGGGACGAATGCGATGTGAGGGCTCTCTCCGCCTTGGTGAATTTCGCCAAGCCGCGTGCCTAGCACTTCAATGTTCATCACTTCTGGGGTAACATGCACGTCATTGCGCTCCGAATAGAGGCGGCAAATTTCTTCTAACACTTCAATGGAGGTGTCGCCCGGTCCGTCGAATTCATGCCACAAAATTAATTCTTTCTTTGCGTTGATGGTAGATTCACTCATGCTTCATTAACCTCCAGATTGCCGTGATAGAGAAGTAGTGCTTGATGTGGCGCCAGCTGCGCATGGGACAAACGTTTGCATTGTTGGTTGTCGCTAATATTGCTGTCAATGGATACGGCATACGATGTAATGCCAGGCTGGATCGCAGCTAGGTCGACCTGTATTGTAGCTTCGCTGCTCAGATTGCAGCAGACGACGGCGGATTCTTCGCCTTGGCGATAGCCGTAAATGACCACGTCCGAAGGGGACTCTGCAATAAAGAAATGCTCCGGACGGAACAGTCCCAAATGATCTTTCTTGAAAGCCGTCATCTGTTCAAGCAACAGCCGCATCGGATTGCCATTCGTCCAATCGATCGTCATTTTATTGAAAAATGCACGAGGGATTTCTGCACCGCTCGTATTGTCCGCCAAACCGCAGTTGAGCGGTTGCACCTCATTCACCTCATAACCTGTTGTCACGTACGGTATTGCGTTGGGCAGATAGTGATTGAATACGCCGATCATGCGGGCGAGGCCAACGCCGCCACGGCTCGTAATTCGCGGCGTGTCCGCCGTCTCCGAGCAGGCGAAGATGTGGATGCTAAGGTCAGGCAGCTCTTTCAAATAACCGAGAAGGTTGTCCTTCGTGATTTCCGTCATCACGTTCCAGCCGCTGCCAAGCATAATGTTGTACCCGGTCGCCGCTGCTTTCACATGGTTGCGATTGAACAAATCTTCGCTGATCAGAATCGCATCCGGATTCGCTTTCTTAATCGTGTCGAAGATTGACGTAAGAAGCGGAATCGGCAATACATGCCCAATGTCGATGCGGAAGCCGTCAATGCCGTACGTATCGATGTTGAATTGAACGGCCTCAATCAGCTTATCCCATAGCGCCAGATTCGGTTTTTCCGCAGGGTAATAGTTGCATTTGATCGTGTCGAACAGTACATAAGGCGCTTGATCCGGCTGCAAGTATTGGCGCACTTGGGGTGCAAAATCCTCATATAGCCGCAAGAACGTAATATCGGTCCAAATCGGCTGAACGTCATTAATCCAATCAGAGTGCGCAGGCGATGTTGTGATGCCCATCTCTTGCTCGACGAGCGTCAGCAGCTCTTCGCCCGTTTGGATCGAACGAGCTTTCAATTGCTCCCACAATGCAGGATTCAGCACGTTCGGGGGTTGGGTGAAATGCGACAAGAATGCGGCCGTCGCTTCGCTTCGGTACACCGTCTCCAGCTTGTCCGGCGTGCATTCCTCGAAGAAATCGAGTTCCGGAATTGGTGGGGGAGCGAAGCCGTCCAGCGCTTCATTTTTGATCCAATATACCCACTCAGGATTTTCCTTGATGAATTCGCTGTTTTTCGCTGTTACGCGAGGAATGAAGTCTACGACCGTCTTAATATCGAGCAGATGGCAGCCTTCGACCAATGCGCTTAGCTCATCGTGAATCGTCAAGCCTTCCAGCCCATCCAGCAGCGGATCATGCAGGTGAGGGTCTAGATGGAACAAGGATTGCACCGCATACGGCGATCCAATATCCCCTTTGAGATTCAGCGTGCTGTAGCGATTGATAGGCAGCATGTACAAAATGTTTACGCCCATCTGCTTGAGCATTGGCAGCAGAAGCAGCAGGCGAAGGAACGTTCCCGATTCAATCTCGCCATCATGGTTCGTGTCCCATGCTGTCGAATAACGCACAAGGGAAGAATAGATGACGCTGTCGTCCAGATTGGTTTGCTTCTGGAACGTATAGTCCTTGGAGCGCTCCATTAAGTAGCTCAAATGCGTATCAAAAAAATCATAGGGGTGTACGCAGATCTCCCCGTTTTTCTCCTCCACTGCGCGCGAGTATCCGCACACATTCCACAGGCTTGGTATCCAGATTGGGTCAATGGCGCTGTCCCGGCGACCGGCAATGAAGGCCCGAATGGCTTCTAGCTTATTCTCTCTACTCACGTTGTTGTCTCCTTCCTATCCCTATCTCTCTTTTTCTCTCTCTTTTTTGGTTTGTAGCGGTATTATGGCTTAAATACGGTCTTTACAGTGCGGCTGATCACCTCCTTCATAGAATCAAGTTCGTACCCTAGCAGTTCATTAATCGCTTTTTCATGCTCGTCTAATCGATAAGAACGGGTGACAAGCTGCGCGATTTCCGGATGCCGGGCAGCGAACCGAAGCGCTTGCTCGAACGTATGGCGATACTCGCCAGCTCCGATTAGCTTAATTGCCTTCTGGATGTATGCAGTTGGCGAAATCGTATGCCGATATACGCCATTAATGCCGAATGGGATGATCGTCCCCCCGCGTTCGACCCACTGTTCTGCGGTATGCAGCTGCGTGCCGACCGTGTCGATGACAACATCGAATTTGCGGTTGCCCAGCAGCTTGCGCACATTGCCTTCGTTCAGCTCATCAGGTGTGAAGACGGCATCACAGACGGACTTGGCGCATTCCAAACGATATTCGTTCACCTCTGTTGCTGCTGTTAGGCGGGCAAACGAAGCGCTAACGACCTGGCACAGAATGCCCATTGGACCTGAGCCAAGGATCAAGACGGAATCATCGGGAGAAACTTTCGCCTCGTTGAAGTTATGAATAACACAGGCGAGCGGCTCAACCAATACAGCTGCAGCTGCGCTGACCGTCGGCGGCAGGGGATGGACGAAGCGCTGGCGCGTAACGAATAGGGGAGCGAACGTGCCTTGTGCATTCAATCCGGCAATGCGCATTCCCTCGCCGTCGATGCCTAAGCAAAGATGCGGCTTATTCCGTTGGCAAAAATCGCATTCGCCACAGCTCTCGTTCGGATCGATAACGACGCGGTCTCCTACCTTGACGCGGTCAACAGCACTTCCGGTCTCGACCACAGTTCCAACGGCTTCATGCCCGCGGATAATCCCATGGACGCCTTCCTCCTTGCCCGTTACGACAGCGAGATCTGTTCCGCAAATTCCTGTCATTTCGATTCGAATTTTCACTTCGTCAGGAAGCGCGATCTGTGGTTCCTCCACCTCGAGAAGCTCTAACCGATGTGCTGCTGTCCATACTAATGCTTGCATGACGATTCCTCCGTTTGTTTGAAAATCTGAAAGCCATAGGGCGGAAGCTGGATTGTCACATTTCCCTCGTTTGTCCTGGCCGCCAGCTTAGCTTTGCTGTTCCATACGTTCTGCCAATGCCCTTCAGGCAGCGCCAGTATGAGGGATTGTGGTTCAGGTGAAGCATTCATGGCGATGATGAAATGCTCGTGATCGTTCTTGCGCTCATACGCAATCTGATGGCTGCCTGGCGAGGCTTGCAGGAAACGGAACATGCCGCTTCGCAGCGCTTCATATTGTTTTCGTAGTGCAATCGTTTGCGCAAAGAAGTGCAAAAGTTCCTGATTTTGCCGGCTTTCGTCCCATTCCATGCATTTACGGTTATCGGGATCGCCTTCACCCGTTAAGCCGACTTCGTCGCCGTAATAAATACACGGAGCGCCAGGGTATGTGAATTGGAACATGGTGGCAAGCATCATTCGGTCGATATTGCCTTGACACAACGTCAGGAGACGGGGTATGTCATGGCTGCTAAGCAGATTGAAAGCTGTCTCATTTACCTGATGCGGATAGAGCGCCATCCAGCCCCCAACGGCATCTGCGAATTCACGTGCATCAAGCACGTCTTTCACCATAAATTTGAGAATGAAATCAGTAACCGGGTAATTCATAATGCCATCAAGCTGATCGCCCTGCAGCCAAGGCATGGAATCATGCATGATTTCGCCAAGAATATACGCATCCGGCTTAAGTGCCTTCACAAGCTCTCTAAATTTTCGCCAAAAAGCGTGGTCAACCTCATTCGCAACATCAAGGCGGTAACCGTCGATATCGCATTCCTCAATCCAGAAGCGGGCGACGTTGAGCAAATAGTCACGTACTATCGGATTAGCGGTATTAAACTTCGGCATATGGGGCTCAAAACCGAACGTCTCATACGTGGTTGCTCCCCGTTTATCGATAATCGGCCATTCGTGTACGAGAAACCAATCGGCATAAGGGGATGCGGAACCGTTCTCCAAGACGTCAATAAAAGGAGGGAAATACCGTCCTGCATGGTTAAACACGGCATCGAGCATGACGCGAATGCCACGTTTATGGCATTCGGAAACCAATCGTTTAAGCGTCCCAATATCGCCAAAATGTCGGTCTACCGCGAAATAATCGATCGTATCGTATTTGTGATAAGAGGCTGCTTGGAATAAGGGGTTGAAGTAGATGGCGTTGACGCCTAGCTTCGCTAAGTAATCTAGCTTGTCGATTACTCCCTGAAGATCACCGCCAAAATAATTGTCAATTGTCGGTGTTCCTCCCCAAGGCTCGACATCTTTCGGGTTGATTGATGGGTCGCCATTGGCAAAACGATCCGGGAATATTTGATAAAAAACGGCGTCCTTCACCCATGCTGGGGGTGTGAAAACATCAGCGATACTCACATACGGAAATTCGAAATTGCCGAATGCATCCTCATACGGAACGTTCTTATGCCATCGCTCCGCATACCAGATGTGCTCGTCCGTAGAGAGTACGTGAAAACGGTAACTTAGTCTCCCATGAGGAGGCTTAACCGAAGCTTCCCAATAATCGAATCGCTCATCGGATATCCATTTGTCCATTGCGGCCTGCTGCAAAGTGGACGCCCAATCGTACTTGTCCCCATAGACGAGCGTGACAGCACTCGCATCATCCCGCTTGGTGCGGATTCGAATGCTTACAGATTGGCCAGCATTGGCTGACGCCCAGCTAGATCGGGCCTGATGGTGGATGGCTTCGATATTCAATATCATTCATCTCCTTCATGTGTGGAATAAAAAAAGCACAGCCTTAGCGTAGGTAGACGCAAGGATGTACCTTCGCTAGGTAACATGGCCTTCAAATTCTCAAGGTGCCAAGGAAAGGAATAACATTATTTACGGCAAACTATAACATAGTCATTGTGTCGAAGTAAGGGGGAAAATGTCGAAAAATGTTTATTATTTGCAAAATAATATCGAGGTTGACAACGAAAATATGTTGCGTATAAAATACGAATTGAAAAGAGAACACAACTTGAGGGCCATGATTTTAAACCGATGATTGGTTTGAAACAACCCCGGTATCTCCCAGTGGAGAGACCGGGGTTGTTTGTGTTCTCGACGATTTTAATAGGGGAGGTGTTGGGAACAAAAAATCGATTTCATTTATTTTGAAAGCGTTTTCACATCTGGGTTATCAACAGCATCATTTGGATCTGTATTCCTGCTTATGAAACGCATCCCAACTTAACTTAACGGAGGTTACTAATGAAAAACAAATGGGTTAAAGCATCCGCTTCGCTCGCATTATCGCTTACAGTCGCGATTGGCCTTATCACGCCAGCGGTCGCATCTCCTGCTACTTCGGTAAACAACAAGCAAAACTTCAGCACGGACGTCATTTATCAGATCGTTACGGATCGTTTCTCGGACGGCAATTCCTCGAACAATCCGACAGGGTCTGCTTTTGATGGCAGCTGCACGAACTTGAAGCTTTATTGCGGCGGAGATTGGCAGGGCATTATTAATAAAATCAACGATGGCTACTTTACGGGCATGGGAATTACAGCATTGTGGATTTCACAACCTGTTGAGAACATTTACGCGGTCATTAACTATTCAGGCGTGAACAATACGGCTTATCATGGCTACTGGGCAAGAGATTTTAAGAAAACAAACCCCGCCTTCGGCAGCATGACGGACTTCGCGAACCTGATTTCGGCTGCACACAGCCACAACATTAAGATCGTCATCGATTTCGCACCGAACCATACGTCGCCAGCGATGGAAACGAATACATCCTTTGGCGAGAATGGCAAGCTGTACGATAACGGCACCTTGCTCGGCGGCTATACGAGCGATACGAATGGTTACTTCCACCATAACGGTGGAACGGACTTCTCCACCTTGGAGAGCGGCATCTACAAAAATTTGTATGACCTCGCAGATATAAACCATAACAACAGTACGATCGATTCGTACTTTAAGAGTGCAATCCGCACTTGGCTGGATTTGGGTATTGATGGCATCCGTGTTGACGCTGTTAAGCATATGCCGTTCGGCTGGCAGAAAAACTGGATGTCCTCGATCAATAGCTACAAACCGGTGTTCACGTTCGGCGAGTGGTTCTTGGGCACTAACGAAACGGATCCGAACAATAGCTACTTCGCCAACCAAAGCGGCATGAGCTTGCTCGACTTCCGCTATGGCCAGAAGGTGCGCCAAGTGTTGCGCGATGGTACGGACACGATGTATGGCCTGGACTCGATGTTGTCCTCGACAGCAACGGATTATTACTCCGTTAACGACCAAGTCACGTTCTTGGACAACCATGACTTGGACCGCTTCCAAGTGACGGGCGCGAGTGGGCGCAAGCTGGAGCAAGCGCTTGCCCTGACGCTAACTTCCCGCGGCGTGCCTGCGATTTACTATGGAACGGAGCAATACATGATAGGCACCTCGGAACCGGGCAACCGTGCGAGAATGTCGTCGTTCTCGACATCGACGACGGCTTACAATGTCATTAGCAAGCTCGCTCCGCTTCGCAAATCGAATCCAGCTATCGCATATGGTTCGACGCAGCAGCGCTGGATCAACAACGATGTTTACATTTATGAGCGCAAATTCGGCAATAACGTAGCGGTCGTAGCGATTAACAAAAACTTGTCTTCGTCTTATTCGGTTTCTGGATTAACGACGTCACTTCCTAGCGGCACATATTCGGATACATTAACGAATTCGCTCAGCGGCAACTCGATTACGGTTGGCAGCGGAGGCGCAGTGAACACGTTCACGCTTGCAGCTGGCGGCGTAGGGGTATGGTCGTACACGACGGCAGCGACAGCTCCGGTTGTCGGCCATGTTGGCCCGCTGATGGGGAAACCGGGCACTACCGTTACGATTGATGGAGTGGGCTTCGGCTCAACGGCAGGGACGGTTTACTTCGGAACGACGGCTGTAACCGGTGCGAACATTGTATCGTGGGAAGACACAGAAATTAAAGCAATCGTGCCTAGCGTAACAGCAGCCCGTTATGGCGTTAAGGTTCGTACATCCGGCGCGGTTGACAGCAATACGATCAACAACTTTAACGTGTTGACTGGCGAGCAGGTAAGCGTTCGCTTTATTGTGAACAATGCGACTACGGCGCTTGGCGAAAATGTTTATCTGACGGGCAGCGTAAGTGAACTCGGCAACTGGACAGCGGCAAGTGCAATAGGGCCATTGTTCAACTCGGTCATTACTTCATATCCAAGTTGGTACTATGATGTCAGCGTACCAGCAGGAACGACGATTCAATACAAATTCCTGAAGAAAAACGGTGCGACGGTTACGTGGGAGGGCGGCACGAACCATTCGTTCACGGCGCCGGCAAGCGGCACGGCAACAGTTAACGTGAACTGGCAGCCGTAAGCGGCATACGCAGAATGCTTTAAGAGTTAGTGCAAACAACAAGCAGCGCCAAAAGCAGAACCTGTGCTTTTGGCGCTGTTTTTTATTTGCGGCTTAAGGAGCATTCGCTTACTTCACGCGTGCAATAACACGGGCTATGGATGAATCGGCTTGGATGTTGAGTGGGAGCGCGATGATTTCGAACGAAGGGATGTCTCGCAGCTGCGCGACATTCGTTAAATTTTCGATTAGGAGCACGTTATGCTGGAACAAGTGATTGTGCACCTCGAACGGATATTTGTCGGGTGAGGGCATGTCCATTCCTAGCATTTTTACATTTTTACGGACGATTAGCTCAGCGAATTCCAACGAAATTGTAGGATAATCTGTGAAATAGGCAGGTTGGCCGAACAGGCGACTATACCCCGTATGTAAAATGACAATTTGATGCGGCTGTATAAGCTGTTCGTATTCTGCTTTATAGCCAATGATTGGCTCGGCGGACACGTCTAGCAAGCAGCCATCGCCAATAAAGGTTTCAAGGGGAATTTCGTTTAGATAGGTCCGGCAATCCAGCATATGCATCGGGCCGTCGATATGCGTACCGGCATGCATGTTGATCGATAATTGATGATTGTTGTAGCCGTCGGTTTGAAATTGTTTGGAATGCACCAATTCGGTCTGTGAATCGCCGGGGAAGACAGGCAGCCTGTCAACAATCGGATGGGAAAGCTCTATAAGCATCGTACATCAATCCTTTCTTATTAGTATTAGTATTTAGAAGAGATTAATATGGCATGATGGAGGTAAGCTTAAGGTCTGTTATTACAATTATATTCTATCATTGATCTTGTTTATTTTCTTGTTCATAACCGATCGCGGGTCCATATGATAGAAGGCCATAAGCAGCCGTCATGTTCCCGATTTTGGGAAGTGACGGTTATTTGGCATTGATTAGAAACATTTCCCTATTATGCGCGTTTAATAGTTCGAGAGAACGGGGGGCTGGTTAAACGATAGCCATTTTTCGTCGAGAAGTGAAGGGTTTGTTCCGAATCAAGATGCAGCCTCGCAAATTGCGGAGGTTGTATTGAATCAAATTTTCGGGGCGGACCAGATCGCGGAGGAAAAGCCTCTTATCGTGCAATTCGATAGTGATTACAAGGTGTGGCTAGTGCAAGGAACACTCCCTGACGGGATGGTCGGCGGAGTCGGGCATGTACTCATCCAGCAAAAGGATGGCAAGATTCTGTCGGCATGGCATGACAAATAACAATGCTCGAGGAGTTGGATAGGTGGAGATTGGAACCGAGAAGCAAGAGCAGGGTAGGCCAGATTATGACCGATTGACAGCATTATTGAAGAAAGAGAAAATACACGGCTGCTTGATCAGCCGCAACAATGAGCTTGTGTACCACTACTATAAGAACAAGAAGTTAGAGAAGAAGCAGCATAAAATCAATTCCTGCACAAAAAGCGTGACCTCCTGCTTGATCGGGATCGCACATGACCAAGGACTAATTCCCGACTTAAATGTTTCGATTGCTCATTATTTCCCGTCCGTTTTGAACGATTTCGATCCCAATAAACAGCTCATTACGATCGATCATCTGCTGACGATGACAGCGGGGTTCGATTGGCCAGAGATGGCGGAATGGGGCGGCTGGCCACATATGATTCATAGCCCTAACTGGGTGAAGTATGTGTTGGAGCGGCCGTTGCTCGCTGAGCCCGGGGAAGCAATGAACTATAACTCGGGCTGCAGCCACTTGCTAATCGCGATCTTGCAGAAAGTATCCGGGATGAGCGCAAGCGAGTTCGCCGTCCGCCATTTATTTGGGCCGCTTGGCTTTGGTGATTTTACATGGCATGAGGATCCGCAGGGCGTCAATATTGGCGGTTTCGGCATACACATGGCTATTCAGGATATGCACAAATTTGGCATGCTTTATTTGAATAAAGGAAAATGGGGAAAGAAGCAGCTGGTTAGCGAGAAGTGGATTGCCAGAACGACCACGCCAGAGAAGATGACATACGCTCATTTCGGCTATTATGGGCGCCATTGGTGGGCTTCAGAGACTAGCGATGGCGAACCGTTTTATTTTGCAATGGGCATGGGCGGGAATTACGTGTGTGCCGTCCCATCCCAACAGCTAGCCATTACGATAGCGAGTGATACGTATGGGGATACGATGAAGCCGTTGGGGATTATTAGGGACTCAGTGATGAACATTCGGATCGAGATATAAAGGTGTTTGTGTTGCCAACTTTTGAGGATTTGTAACTTAGTAAAGTTCATAAACATTTTAGTGCTTCAATAACTGAAGATATTGAGATCCATGATGTTAGAAAACTCGAAAGCCCGGGAATGAAGAAATGTTGGAATTAATCAATATGAGAGACAGCATTGCAACCATAAATTTAAAATGCTTATTTAATAATACAAAAAAAGCGATGATGTCGCTTCATTTTCTCACCTTTTTGATCAAGTTTCATCAATCGGAGTTTTCAAATTTTAAATCAGCAATCTACTATACTGGCGAAGAGAAAGATTTTATGCTGGGCATCAAACAAGGGAAAATGAACAAAAACGAGTTTCTAGAATTGCTGCAGGAGATTGAAAATAAAGCTAGAAATCTAGAACCCGTTTTCTATAATTCGCAATTAAACTTACAAACGAAAACGAAGTTGCAGCCATTACAATAAAAAAACCAGAGCATGAAACAAGAGCCCTCACACTTTTCCATCGAAGGAGAAGCGCAAGGGCTCTTGTTTTATATCATGTACGAATTAAGGCGTCCGGTTCATCGCTTGATAAGCGCTACGGTTCCGAAGCCCGGCGAATAGGTTGAACAGTCCCATTACGAGGAAGACTGCCCCCACGATCACCCGAAGCGTGGAGCCGCTATACATGAGCATTTGGATTAGCGCGATGAGCATGAGCATAATGCCCATGTAGATGTTTGTGCGCGCCCCGTGTAGTCCGCGTTCGGCCACGGATTTGGCGCGGCGGGATTTAAAGCTATTAATGACAGATAGCACCGACGTCAAGATGATGCCAGCGAATAGGATCCATTGAAGCACTTCCATGCGTTTGAGCTCCTTCGATTCAACGTATTTTTTCTATTGTAGCACAAAATTGTTCAAGCTTTGCAATCGCCGTCTCGCGTCAGCCATTCAATCTGCTATCCATTAGTTTAGCCAGCTTCGCCTCCGTTCGCGACTCCGCTGCAGGCGTATAAATGCTGCATCGCAGGTCAGATCCGCCTTGCAGCTGTAAGGACGTGAGATGGAATAACATTTTGCCTGCTTTCGCATGGCGAAATTCAAGTTCAACCTCTGGTGCGGTCCGCACTTCACTGTGCTCCCATAATGCTTGGAAGCCAGGATGCACGGCTTGCATTTCTTCTAAAAATTGATCATACCAGCCGTCTTCCACATACTGCCCGTAATAAGCCCGGAAGATGGACAAAAAACCACTCGCGAATTGCTCCCAATTGCCCGCAAGCCTACGAAGCTCCTGGCGCGTGAACAGCAGCCGTATCATATTCCGCTCAGCCTCTGGCACCTGTTCAAAATCGAGAAACACATGCGCCGCGGCTTCATTCCACCCGACAATCTGGCAGCGGCGGTCCGAGACGATGGTCGGGCAGAGGCGCAGCTCTTGCAAAATTTTGCCCAGTGGCGCACTAATCGTGTCCGGCTTGTAATGCTGCAGCTCTGCTGAGACGCCTCCGCTGCTGCTCGTATCTAAGGCTAGTGCGTGCAAGTAATTGCGCTCATCATGTGTAAGGCGAAGGGCAGCTGCGATCGCATCGAGCACATTCGCTGATGCTTGAATATCCCTGCCTTGCTCCAGCCACGTGTACCATGTAGTGCTCACGCCTGCAAGCTGTGCCACCTCTTCACGCCGAAGGCCAGGGGTTCGCCTGCGAATGCCGGGCGGCAGGCCGGCGGATTGGGGAGATATTTTGGACCGTTGGGCTTTTAGGAATGATGACAATGCCGCTAATCGGGCAGTTTGGTTCACGGTCGCTGCTCCTCTCTTATTGCGCATGAATGGGATCGTATCTATAACGGCGTGATCTCGTAATCGTTAACGTAGATGGAGGTGTCATAGTATCCATTATACTAGTATAAACGGCAACTTGTAATAGGATAACGGATGTGACAACATATTTAGTATCAAGTACTAAAACTTAGTCATAACGCGGTCAAAATGAAGCCGGGGAGGTTGTTCGAATGGAACGCGCAGTTGTAACAGGCATGGGGGTTATTTCGCCGTTAGGCAATGAGGTTAGCGAGATGTGGGAGCGGCTCAAACGTGGGGAATCTGGCATTCGGCGCATTGAAACGTTTGATACGGAGCGATTCAAAACGCGGATCGCAGGGACGATCTCAGATTTCGATGCGGAAGGACGATTCGGCCGGAAGGAAGCGCGCAAAATGGACAGGTTCGTGCAGTTCGCCCTAGCGGCTGCCGAGCAAGCAGTTGAAGATGCAGGCCTGTCGTTCGATGATATAGATCGGGAGCGAGTCGGGGTCTACGTTGGATCAGGCATTGGCGGGCTGAACACGCTGCTGGAGCAGGATGGCATTTTGCGTGGGCGCGGGCCAGAGCGGGTTAGCCCGTTGCTTGTGCCGATGATGATTGCTAATATGGCAGCGGCGACGATCAGCATTCGGTTTGGCACGACCGGACCGACACTTGCGCCAGTTACGGCATGTTCGATCGGCAATACGGCGATTGGGGAAGCGATGCGGCTTATTCGCCTTGGCATTGCTGATGTCGTAATCGCTGGCGGTGCCGAAGCCGCGATAACAGAGCTGTCCGTGGCAAGCTTCGGCAATGCGCATGCTTTATCTGCACGCAATGAAGAGCCGATGCGGGCAAGCCGTCCTTTTGACACGCAGCGGGATGGGTTTGTTATGTCGGAGGGAGCGGGCATTGTCGTACTGGAATCGTTGTCGCATGCACAGCGGCGGGAAGCCCATATTTATGGCGAGATCATTGGTTATGGGGCAAGCTCGGACGCTTATCATGTCGTTGCGACGCATCCTGAGGGAGCAGGCGCTCAACAGGCCATGCGGACGGCGCTTGTGGACGCAGCCATTCAACCTTCGGAAGTCGATGTGATCAGCGCACATGCCACGAGCACGGAATTGGGCGACCGCTCGGAAGGGCAGGCGATCAGCAGGCTGTTTGGCGGGGAGGCATCGCGGATACCGGTAACGGCGAACAAGTCGATGCTTGGCCATATGTTAGGCGCGGCAGGCGGCGTTGAAGCCATTGCCCTGATCCAAAGCATGCGGGAGGGCCTAGTCCCTCCGACTGCAAATTTGGAGCAATTAGATGCAGAATGCGGGTTGGCGAATGTGCCGGCAAGCGCGCAGCAAGCTGATTTGCGCATCGGGTTGTCCAACTCATTCGGCTTCGGCGGCCATAACGCTGTTATCGTAGTGAAGCGATTCGAGGAATAAACGAAGCAGGGCGTTCGCGAGAGCGAATGTGAGGAATAGGGCAGGAAAATCTGGCCTATTGGTGCGGAAACGAGCGAATGTGTGGATGAAATGCATAAGGCCGCCAGCTTATCTAAGTTGGCGGCCTTTGGTATGGCTCCACCTGCACCCACACTTGGAGGACGTTATCGACGACGAGCATCGTGCGAATGCTGACGATATAGTCGGAGCCACGCACGCCGGCGTACACTTTGTTTTTGAGCAGCCTGCGGGCGAAGCTCGCATTTTCGTCAATCTTGTAAATGCTCTGCCCGATGAAGACGGATAGGTCTTCTTTCAACCGCTTTTTAAGTTCGGCCTGAACCAGCTCGTTGATCGGATTTCCGTTCTCTTCCTCTATATATGGGACGATGCTTTTAATGACCGTGTGCTGGTTTTTGAATTTGTTCAGCTTATCGATGTCTTTGGTCGTTTGCTCCAGCTGCTCTCTTAACTGTCCGTTTAATCGCACAAGCGCATTGTAATTGTTCATATAGATAGAATGGTAGACAGAGGCTCCTATGACAGCTCCAAGCAGAAGAATGCCGGTTGCACGAAAAAGCCCTGGATATCGCTCGAAGGGAGGAACTCGCATATTAGCTCGCTCCTTTGCAGATGGCCTTTACGAGTTCGGTGCCGACATGTGCGCCAAGGAAAGAGCAAACAATATAGAAGATTTGAATGGCGACTGGCGACAAATGGCCTTCGAGCATGTTGCTTTCAATATAACGCATGGGATCGATCGTGCCGCCGACTGCAGCGACGATTGCCCATATTTTGAGCTTAGTGGCGGTTTCGAGCATGTATGCCGCAGGCGAAGCCAGCACGAGCACCGACCCTATGCCTGCTAACAGAGAGCCGCCAACAACTACGCCGAATGCGATTAAAAAATCGATGATCGCCTTGGTCAAGAGGCTATTTAGCATGGAGCGTTCCTCCCGTTTATCGATTCCACTCGTCCAGCGCAACGTAGCCAATCTGCTGATTCCCGCATTGCGCTCCCGTCGGCCTGTCCGGCCCTATGCTACATTGTATGGGCTCTATGAGCCTCATTATGATAAAATAGCGATAATCAATCATTGGCAACGGAAAGAGAGGGACGGGCGGCGATGAATGCGGCTGAACAAGGACGGGAACGATTCGTGCATTTGCATGTGCACAGTGAATACAGTTTGCTCGACGGCGCGGCGCGAATACGCGACTTGGCCGCTCGGGCGGCAGAGCTTGGGATGGGCGCGCTAGCGTTAACGGACCATGGCGTGATGTACGGGGCAATCCCTTTTTATAAAGCGTGCAAGGAGAATGGCATTCGCCCAATAATCGGCTGTGAGGTCTATATGACAGCAGGTTCACGGTTCGACAAAGGCACAAGAAAAGAGAATCCGATCTATCATCTTATCCTTCTAGCGAAAAATGAGGCCGGCTATCGCAATCTGATGAAGCTTGTCACAATCGGCCAGCTGGAAGGGCTTCATTATCGTCCTCGAATCGATATGGAGTCGCTTGCTGCGCATGCGGAAGGCATTGTGTGCCTGAGCGCATGCCTTGGTGGCGAGGTGCCGCAGCATTTGCTGCACGGACGGCCGGAAGAGGCGAAGGCAGCGGCGCTGCGTTATAAGGCGATTTTCGGGGACGATTATTATATTGAGCTTCAAGATCACGGCATTATTGAGCAAAAGAAAGTGATGCCCGAGCTCATCGCACTCGCGCGCGAAATCAGCGTAAAGCTGGTGGCGACCAATGATGCGCATTATTTGCAGCCAGAGGATGCCGCGATGCAAGACGTGCTCATCTGCATTGGGACAGGCAAAACGGTCGAAGACGAAGGCCGTCTTAAGATAGCGACTGACCAGCTGTATCTCAAAAGCGGCGAGGAGATGGCTTCGTTGTTCCGCCACGTGCCGGAGGCGATTGCCAATACGGCAGAAATTGCTGATAAATGCCGGCTGGAGCTTACGCTCGGCCGTGCAGCGCTGCCTACGTTCAGGCCGGTGCCGGAAGGCATGTCTAGTGCTGATTATTTGGCGGAGCTATGCCGCGACGGCCTCGCTGCGCGCTATGCGGGTACGCCGGAGCCGGCGGCACAGGAACGGTTGGATTATGAGCTGGCAGTTATTGAGCGAATGGGGTATAGCGATTATTTTCTGATCGTATGGGACTTCATCCGTTTCGCGCATGAACGGGGCATTCGTACCGGTCCGGGGCGGGGGTCGTCCGCAGGCAGCCTCGTTGCATACACGCTGAACATAACGGACGTTGACCCGTTGAAACATAAGCTGTTGTTCGAGCGCTTCTTGAACCCGGAGCGGGTATCTATGCCCGATATCGACATCGATTTTAATGATGAGCGCCGTGATGAAGTCATCGCCTACGTAAGTGCTAAATACGGTGAGGAGCATGTCGCGCAAATTATTACGTTTGGAACGATGGCTGCCAGAGCGGCCGTGCGCGATGTTGGGCGTGCGATGAATGTACCGTTCGGCGAGGTGGACCGCGCGGCGAAGCTCATACCGAACCAGCTCGGCATTACGCTGGAAGAAGCGCTGCGCATTAGCACGGAATTGCGGGATGCGTCGGCGAAGCAGCCGCGAACGGAGGCGCTGCTGAAGATGGCGATGAAGGTTGAAGGCATGCCGCGGCATGCTTCAACGCATGCGGCTGGCGTCGTCATTTCGCAGGAGCCACTAACCCATTATGTACCGCTGCAAGCGGGCACCGACCGAACGGCGCTGACGCAATATTCGATGGAAAATCTAGAAGCCGTCGGGCTGCTCAAAATGGATTTTCTCGGCCTTCGCACCTTGTCCATCGTGGAGCGCACGCTTGGCTGGGTGAAGGAGCTCTATGGCCGGGAGATCGATTTTCGAAACATTGCAGACAATGATCCCCTTACCTACGAAATGCTTGGGCGAGGCGAAACGACGGGCATTTTCCAGCTAGAGTCGACAGGTGTCCGCCGGGTGCTGAAGGAACTGAAGCCCTCGGTGTTTGAGGACATCGTGTCCGTGCTTGCGCTTTACCGGCCAGGCCCGATGGAGTTCATTCCAAAGTATATTCAAGGCAAACACGGCCAGGTAGAGGTTGAATATCCGCATCCGTCGCTGGAGCCGATTTTGTCCGATACGTACGGCATCATCGTCTATCAGGAGCAGATCATGCAGATCGCCTCGGCGATGGCAGGGTTCTCGTTAGGCGAGGCGGATTTGCTGCGGCGTGCGGTGTCGAAGAAAAAGCGCGAGGTGCTGGACGAGGAGCGCGCGCATTTTGTCAGAGGGAGCTTGAAGCAAGGCTACACAGATACAGATGCCAATCTCGTCTACGATATGATCGTCCGGTTTGCTGATTATGGTTTCCCACGCGCGCATGCAGCCGCTTATGGCGTGCTTGCCTTCCAAACGGCTTATTTAAAAGCCCATTATCCAGTTCCGTTCATGGCTTCGATGCTCGCTTCCGTCACTGGAAACCAGCGAAAAACAGCGGAATACGTCGATGCATGCAGAAAAATGGGCATGGATGTGCTGCCCCCTGATGTGAACGAGAGCGGCGTGACGTTTACGCCTGTCCATCTCGCAGGCGATGCGAAGGGAGCAATCCGCTTCGGGCTGGCAGCGGTGAAAAACGTGGGCACGCAGGCGATCGAATCGATTATGAAGGAACGGTCCGAGCGGCCTTATGACAGCTTGGCCGACATGTGCCGCCGAGTGGATTTGCGCGTGGTGAATAAGCGCGTGATGGAGTCGCTCGTTCAATCCGGCGCGACGGATTCCTTGCCAGGACACCGTTCGCAGCTGCTTGGCGCATTGGATGAGATCGTTGACGCTGCAGCCAAGTGGCGCAAGGATCGCGAGGAGCTGCAAATTGATTTGTTCGGCTTTGAGGAAGTGATTAACTGGGAAGTCGAGCTGCCGGACGTGCGCCCGTTCTCTACTGGCCAGAAGCTGGAGCTGGAGCGTGAATTGCTAGGGCTTTATTTGTCCGGCCATCCGATCGATGCTGCGGAAGAGGCACTTTCCTCTTATGGCATTGACAGGCTTGTCGATCTCGCGGAAGCCGAGGACGGGACGCTTGCCGTCTTCCCGATCATGGTCGTATCGGTGAAGCCGATGATGACTCGCAAGGGGCAGGCGATGGCGTTCCTTGAGGTCGAGGACCGAATTATGCGTGTAGAGGCTGTCGCATTCCCTACGTTATGGAAGCGGCACGCGGACAAGCTGGAGAAAGGCAGCCTAGCGCTTGTGCTGGCTGCCGTACAGCAGCAGGACGACGACTTCAAGCTGCTGCTTGAAGATGTCGTCCTGCTTGGCGGGCCCGAAGCGAACCTGGAGGGGCAGGTCCGCCGCCTTAGGCAGCAGGCGCGCGGCCGCTCCGCGCGCGCCGCTGCTGGGGCCCCGGCGCCCGCAAGCGCTGGCGGCGCGCCGGGGC
>NZ_WSTC01000020.1 GCF_009789195.1 Paenibacillus sp. MMS18-CY102
TACGGAGGATGATGTGAAAAGCCTCCTGCGCCTTTGTTTGAACGATGCCCCCTAGTGGGGCAACAACAACTAACAGGCTTCGCCTTCCTGATGGATAAATCTACTACACAAACTTTTTGACGCTACCACACTAGCTCGCCATCCGGCTCTTTAGGGCAGATTTTTCTGCCCTATTCGCACACTAGCTCGCCATCCGCCTCTTTAGGGTAGATTTTTCTACCCTATTCGCACGCTAGCTCGCATTCCAGCTCTTTAGGGCAGATTTTTCTGCCCTATTCGCGCTCCAGCTCGCCTTCCAGCTCTTTAGGGCAGATTTTCCTGCCCATTTCGCGCTCCAGCGCGCCATCCGCCTCTTTACGGCTGATTCCCCCTCCTACCCTCTTCGAGGGGAAAGGAGATTTACCGCTTGTTCGACCCGGAGCGCTGCACGGAACCATCGGAGCGACCGGAATCTTTTATGGCTTTCAACGGCTAGCCCCCAACGAATGACCCGATCCAGCAAAATGCCTACACGGCGGGAATGGGCACGGACGGATTGCCGCTTGTCATCGAATAGCCGGTTCGTCACATCATATGGCGCATGGCCGCCCGACATCACATAGAATAACGTTGCTGCAAGGCTGTAGATATCAGCTTCTGGTCCTTGCTTGGAACGCTCGGAGTATAACTCCAGCGGCGAATAGCCCGGCGTGGTTACGATAGGATGCGGGCCTGGTTCATTGTAACGAATCGCCGAGCCGAGATCGAGCAAGATCGGCTGCCCTTCTTGATCAAGCCATATATTGGCCGGCTTTATATCGCGATGAACAACCTGCTTCGCATGCATATGCGACAATGCATCTAATAATGGATTGAATATTTGCACCATTTCCTTGGTCGTAAAGCTCATCTCACGCTCATCTTGCGCAGCCTTCATTTGTTGAATCTTATGGCTAAGCGTCATGCCATAATGAAACGAAGTAACCAAGTACATCGTGCCATTCGCTTCAAAATGGTCCCCATACCGCACGATGTTAGGGTGATCCAGCTCCTTGAGCAGCATCGCTTCGCGTTCGAATTGTTCCAGCAGCTTATAATACGTAGGCGACAAATCAGTTTTCAAGCAGCCAATCGAAACGTGATCTGGTTTCCGGCAAGCTATCGCTTTCGGATAAAATTCCTTGATGGCGCGCATTTCGCTGCTATCTACGTCAATAGCTGCATACACGATCGACAGCTCACTTTGGTGCAGCACTTTTCTAATTTTATACTTCCCCTGAAGAATCGTATTTCTTGCTAACGCGTCTTTATTCGAATGTGAATGTGAATTTAAATTTAAATTCAGGCTATCCTTCATCTCCATCGGTCAATCGGCCCCCGGGTCCCATTATGTCCAATTTCCTTAAATCTTCTAATAATGGAATCGGCCAACAAGGCTTAATTGTTTAGAGGTTTGATCAAATCAATCAGCTTCTGTGCTGCTTTGCTGATGTAATGCTGCTTCAGCCAGATCATCGCGGAGCTAGATGAGGCATGCGGGCCATCAATGCGATACGCTTGAAGCTGATGGCAGCGATAACGGTTAAGTGATGCCCGTGGCAAAATAGTCGCTCCGAACCCGGATGACACCAATTCGATTAGCATGCCAATATCCGAGCATTCCCCTACGATCGTTGGCGACAAGCCTTTCGCATGGAATTGATCCAACAATAAGTGGTACAGGCCAAGGCCTTCCGTGCTTGGAAGCACTAATGGATGCAACGCAATTTGCTCGTACGCAATTAATGGCTGCGCCGATTGGCCTCCCGCTTCTGCCTGTACAATACCTTCTTGCAGCTTGCCCGCTGTTACGAAAAATAAAGGCTCTGCCCCCAGATTCACATAGTCAAATTCATCAAGCGCGATAGGCAGCCGCACGATCGCAAGGTCTAGTGCCCGGTCCTTAACCAGCTTCATTAACTGATTCGTTTCATTCTGCTGAATCTTAAAGGTGACATTCGGATATAACGCCCGAAACGCACTAAGCGCCTCTGGCAGCCGCTCATCCGATAGCGTATTGATGCCGATGGACAGCTTCCCTCTCAGCCCTTGCCCCGATTCCTGAATTTCCGCTTTTGCTTCTTCCATGAGGCGCGTTATCGTCAGCGCATGCTCATATAAGGTTTTGCCCGGAGCCGTTAGCTCCAGGTTACGGCCATTGCGATTAAAAAGCGGTACGCCTAGCTCTGTCTCCATTAGCTTGAGCTGCTGGCTAAGGGGGGGCTGGGACATATGCAGCTTTTGCGCAGCGGAAGTCACCTGAAGCTCCTCGGCTAGTGCAATGAAATAACGCAGTTGTTTCAAGTCCATATATGTCGTCGCTCCTGCCAGGTATACGATTATCATATGCGAAAGCAATATTTTTGATATTATTCATATAGTTATGCCCATGATACCATAGTTGAAGCAATTCGGCGGATTTACTCCCCAAATGCAAACAACATGTGGAAAGCTGGGAAGGCTCATGGCAAGCAAGATTGAAACCAAACATTCGTTAAGCGTGCTGCTCGCCGGCGTGCAGTGGCTTTTCTTTTTGTTCACGAACACGGTCATGGTGCCGCTCTCGGTTGGGCATGCGCTCGGGCTTGATGCCGATGGCATCGCAGCCTCGATGCAACGCTCTTTTATTTTGACCGGGCTATTATGTATCGTACAGCTTATATGGGGGCATCGCTATTCGCTGATGGATGGGCCAGCTGGCGTATGGTGGGGGCTCGTTCTAAGCATTACCGCTTCCGCTCCTGCGATGGGCATGGATGTGGGCACTGTTGCAGCTAGCTTAATGAGCGGCTTTCTGTTATCGAGCGCACTCGTTATCATCTTGGCTTTATGCGGCTTTATTCAAGTCTTAAAACGAATATTCTCACCGGTCGTGATGGGCGTGTTTCTGCTGTTGCTAACGTTCCAGCTTGCAAATACGTTCTTCAAGGGGATGATCGGATATGACCAGAATGGCAAATGGGATTTGCAGACAGCGGGGTTATCCCTCTTCATCATGGCAGTTGTCGCCTTCGTCCATCTGAAAGGAAAAGGGAAAATAGGACAGTTCTCGCTGTTAATTGGGATCATGGCCGGCTGGGCCGCTTACGTATTGTTATTCGGGCAAGACAGCAGAATGGAAACGGTGAATGCGGGGAGCACGGGGATTTGGGACTGGCTGCCTTGGGGAACGCCCGGCTGGGAGCCTGGCATTCTATTAGTCGGCTTGCTCGCTGGCCTCGTGAACATGACGAATACGATTACGAGCCTAACGGCGGCCAGCAAGCTTTTCCAACGGGACGCATCGAAGAATGAGTATATACGCTCGATCTTGTTTACCAACGGCTTCTCCATTCTGGGGGCTTGCTTTGGCCTCATTCCATTCGGGACGTACGCTTCATCGATCGGTTTTCTTGAAAATACGAAAGTATTGCGGCGTGCGGCGTTATTCGTAGGCGCTGCGCTGTTCATGCTGATCGGGATATTCCCAATTCTAAGCAGTTGGCTCGTGAAGCTTCCGATGTCCGTGGGGAGCGCCGCCCTATTTATTGCTTACCTCCAGATGTTCGGCACGGCCTTCCGCACCATTCAAGGCACCACATTTAATGCCAAAACGATCTATCGCTTGGCCCTTCCCGTCCTGACGGGCATTAGCATTATGAACATCCCAAGCTCTGCGTTTACCGAGTTTCCTCCATTGCTTATGCCCATTTTGTCGAACGGGTTAGTGATCGGGGTCATCATGGTCATCGTGCTGGAGAACGTTGTGCGGTGGGAGAAGTATGAGACAACGCCCGTTATCACGCAATCGGAACGGACAATTGCGTAACTTGGGCGACTTTGCGATCGTATGCGAGGGCAACTGTACAATAATCAGCCGCCTTCTTGTACGCTCGCTTGTCATAATAGTGGGCTCCAAGCTCGCTCGCCAACGGCTTGACATGGCTGAGTTGATTATCCACGATACACATCGCCACCAGCCTCTGCATCTCCTTCTCGTACTTTGCCTCGTCTGCACGAAGCTTGTACGCCCCAGCCTTCATGGCGCATAACTCAATATAGTCATAATGCAACTGATGCTCTTCTGCGATGAGAAGCGCTTCATCGAGATAATCGTCTGCCGCACTCCATGCTTTGAGCTCCCTATAAATCTCAACCAGGCTTTTGTAAACATAAACGTTGCCAGCGGCGAACGAAATGCTCTCATTGAGCACGGCCGCCTTCTCAAAATGGCAAATCGCATCGTCATCATTCCGCATGCTTTGATGAACACAGCCAAATGCGTACTCGAGCATAGCAAGCAGCTGTGAATCGCCAATTGCATTCACAATGTCCTGCGCCTCTATTAAGTAGCCCATTGCACTGTCATGCCGATGCAGCAGATGGGATTGAAAACCTAACGTGATCAGCGCCCTCGCCAACTGGCCATGATCATCCAACGCTTTGAAGCCGTCATGCGCCTTCTGTGCATAGTGAAAACAAACACGCTTATCCTCCACAATCCGTTGCTTGACCAAGCTTATATGAAGAAAGAGCAGTGCCGCTTCACAGCTGCCAACACAAGGCAAATAAGGCTCTGCCTTCGCGTAATAGTGATTCGCTTGAAAAAAATTTTGCTTATATAAAAACAAGTTGCCTGCAGCTAAATAATAGAAAAAATAATGTTCTCCTTGCCCCTCGCCATACGCGTCTGGGATAAATGTTTTCGACATGCCATATAGCCTGCAAGCTTCCTTTACATCCCTTAGCTCGGCATAATGCGAGACTAACGTTGCATAAATCTGCAAATGAATTTGTTCGTCATGCAGCTCTAACGCATGCATGTTCAAAAACAGCACATCCTCGTCAGGCAATTCCCCCGATTTGCGATAGCACTGGACGATACCATTGATTTTGTCCCTATATTTGTTGCGGTCCAACGTGACGAGATACTCCAATTCAACCCCTAGCTTGCTGGATATTAGATGTAGAAATTGTGATGAGGGCCGAATTTGGCCATTCTCAATTCTGCTCAAATAAGCAACCGACGCAATGCCTTCGACCAGCTCGCCCTGCGTCATTTTTTTATGAACCCTCAGTTGCCTGATCCGTTCGCTGATTTTCATTCATTGCCACCCCAACACACGAAAAATAGGCATCATCCGGCTTTATGCGACTCCAGACACAACAGCCTATTAGAATCGTAATACAGTTTCTCCCAACTTTCACCGAAATCTATGCTTCGTTTCTTCGAAATTGTATTGCGGTATGTGTAAACCATGGTATCATTGTCGATATTCGATTATAAATTTACAGTTTTGCCAGAGGAGCAAATTATGGGCCTAGGATTGCTGCGCAAAAAAGAATTATACGGACTGCTTCTTATTGTCGTCCTAATGATTTATTTCGTACTTATTAGCATGAAGTATACCTATATCGGCATTGAAGCCCATCATATAAACGATCAAGATCAATGGGTGATTACCTACATTTCGCATAACTCTTGGGCGAGTGAAGAAGGGCTGGCGCTTGGCGATGCCATCGTCGAAATTGATCACCATCCTCCCTCCGACAACTTTACGTTAAGCACCTATTTGAAAGTCGAACGAATACATCAACTGGCCATACTTCATGGGGATGTAACAACTAGCTACTCGATTGCTGACTTCCAGATTTCGTACGCATGGCTCATGCAAAGCTTATTGCCGCTCATCCTGCTGCTTGTGACGCTTGCCATTGGCTTAGCCTTCTATCGAAAACAAAATGGCAAAATGGAACGCGATGTGGCCGTACTTATTATTTTTTCCTTGCTCGTCGCCCTTAGCTATGTCATCGCTGGCGCTTCGGCAAGATATGATCGCCTTGCCTTGCTGCTTATCGCGGGCACGTTCCCATCGATTCCGCTCGTGCTGCTTCACTTTATCTATCTTCATGCAAAGAAAAACGGCCAAAAGTTGCGTATGGCGAAGCTGTTTATTCTATTCGGATATGCCATCATCGGCTTGTTTACTGCCATTAATGCAATCTACATCTATTCAGGCATGCTGATGCCAATACCGTACGCGCAAGTTAGAAGCCTTACTCTCGCTTTTTTCTGCATTTCAATTGCCGCTCTGCTCATCGTTAGCTTTCGCCAATATGCAGCTAGCAGTTCAAACGAACGGCCCGTTTATACGATTCTGCTAACCGGCCAAGTGATCGCTTTCTTCCCATTCGTTGGACTCGTTGCACTGCCTAAATTAATTGCGAAAGTTCAACTAATCTCGCCCGAGCTTGCTTCTGCATGTGTCTTCTTCATGCCGATTATGTATCTCAGGCTGCTGACTGCCAAGCAACTGCTCGACATCGACCACATGTTAAAACGGTTACGATACTTCGCTTGCATGGCGGTCGTTCCGGCTATTGTTGCAGTTGGGCTGCTGCTCCTCCTCAATCAGGACGACTCTCCGTGGGAGGGAAAATGGCATGAGCTCGTTATTGTTATCTATGCGGCGATGATGCTGCTGTTGTACCTCAAAGAGCAGGTTGACATGCGGCTTCGCTCCGGCTGGCTCGACGGCTACGGTCCATTCCAATTAAGCATTGACCGTTTCACAAGCCAGATTTCCCGGATCATGAAGCCTGCCGACCTGGAGAACATGCTCATTAAGGAGATTCAAGCTGTGCTTCGGGTAAAGTCAGTCATTCTATTGGAGCTGCATATGCATTCGGAAGCTTGCAAAATCAAATCGGCATTCGGCTCCCCGCCGGATGAGGCGACGCTCGCAAAGATGAAGCAGGCAGCCATCCGCGGCGCCGCCGGCAGCTTTTTGCCTATTGAACAAGGGCTATGCTATTGGTTTGCCAGCAACAACGAAACATATCAGCTCTTATGGATCCATAACAAATCCAATCGTACAAGGTTTAATCAAGACGAGCTTGCATGGCTGAGAACGCTGTTGAATTACGGAACGCTTGTCTATGAGAACTTGCTGCTCGTAGATGACTTCATCGGCGAGCTGGAGCAGAGCATGGCCAAGGACCAGCAAACGCCGACTTGGCTGCTCCGCCTTCTATTCTCGATTTCCGAAAACGAGCGGCGGCGGCTTAGTACGGATCTTCATGATGCGGCGCTACAGGATCAAATTTTATTGTATCAACAGCTAGAAGACTTAAGCTCTCGCCACGAACTGTCCAGCGAAGCCAAACATGACGTCAGCCGGATTTGCGATGGGCTGCTAGACGTTATCGACCAAATTCGCGAGACTTGTAACGAGCTTCGCCCGCCTTTTCTCAACGAAATGGGGATCATCGAAGCTATCCGCAATCTGCTGGCCAAGGTTCGATTGCGCGCCAATTATTCCATTACATTAAACACCGATGAATGCCAAGCGCAGGTAAAGCTGGATAACCATCAGGCGCTAACGCTTTACAGAATCGTGCAGGAAATGCTGCATAACGCCGGCAAACATGCCAAAGCATCGCATATCGACCTCATTCTATCCAGCTCGGATGAACAATTCCACATTCGCTATGCCGATAACGGTGTGGGGATGAATCTAACCCAGCTCCGATCATCGTTCTCGCACATGGGGCTGTGGAGCATTCAAGAGAGGGTCGCAAGCTTGGAAGGAACCGTCGTTTTCCGCTCAGAGCCCGGACAAGGCTTCCAGGTCGATATTGCCGTTCCTGCAGTATCCTCGTCACATATTCGTGCATTCGATGCGCGTACAACCGGCTAATACTATAATGAGGTGATTCTTATCGTAACCATTCTGCTTGTCGACGATCATCCTTCGGTAGGCGAAGGAACCAAACAACGGCTGGAACGTGAAGCCGATTTTCAAGTAACCGTGGTAGAGTCTGGCACCGAAGCGCTTTCGTTGCTAGCCCAGGGCTATCTGTTCGATCTCATGCTATTCGATCTGAATATGCCGGTCATTAACGGGCTAGAGCTTACAAGGCGAATCATCGAGTCCAATCCTGATGCGCTCATTCTTATCTATACGGGTTTTGACATCGCTCCGAACTTCAATATATTAATCGAAGCTGGCGTCAGCGGGTTTGTGAACAAAGCAACCTCCTGGGCGAGGCTCATCAATATTATTCGATGTGCGCTTGAAGGCGAGACCGTACTGCCGACGGCTCTCGTTAAAGAGCTGCGCCGCACCGATATTAAAGTGCCCGTTGGGAGCAATGGCTCACTTGAGCATATTTCAATCAATCAGCGGGAGCAGGTTATTTTGCAAGAGATCGCACAAGGCAAAAGCAACAAAGAGATTGCAGCCATGATGTTTATGAGCCAGCGGATGATCGAATACAATCTGACGAAAATTTTCGAGAAGCTAAACGTCAGCTCTCGCTCTGAAGCGATTACAGAAGCGAAGAAGCACGGCCTCGTGCAGGAAGCGAAATTCGAATGAACGAAGGGAGTGTCCCAAAAGCCGTTACGCTTCTGGGAGCACTCCCTTTATTGTGATGCAGCGGTTCGATTATAAGCGGACACGCTGCAACCGTAATGCATTCAAAACGACGGATACGGAGCTTAGTGCCATTGCTGCGCCAGCAAGCCATGGGGCAAGAAAACCGCATGCAGCAATTGGAATGCCGATAATATTATAGGCTAGCGCCCAGAACAGGTTCTGCTTAATGTTCGCCATCGTTTTGCGGCTCAATTGGATCGCATCAGGGATGCTAGCCAGGTCACCGCGCATGAGCGTCACGTCTGCCGTTTCCATCGCGACATCTGTTCCGGTTCCGACCGCCATGCCGATGTCTGCCATCGCGAGTGCTGGCGCATCGTTAATGCCGTCCCCTACCATCGCAACCTTGCGCCCAGCTTCCTGCAGCTGCTTCACCGCTAATGCCTTGCCTTCTGGCAATACTTCTGCCATTACGCGTCTGATGCCCGCTTCAGCTGCGATTGCACTAGCTGTTGCTGCATTGTCCCCGGTAATCATGATGACATCGATTCCCATGCCATGCATACGGTCCACTGCCGCCTTGGACGTTGATTTGATCGTATCCGCCACGGCAATAATTCCCGCATATTGCCCGTTTACCGCAATGAGCATAGCCGTCTTCCCTTGTTTCTCCAACCCGGCCATCTGTTCAAAGGCATGCTCAGCAGCAATGTTATGCCGCTTCATCAACTTGCTCGTCCCGATCAACAGCGCATAGCCCTCTACCTTTGCGCGAACGCCGTAACCAGGAATCGCTTCGAACCGCTCAGCGGCTGGCAGCTCAATCCCCATTTCACGAATGCCACGAACGATCGCCACCGCTAGCGGATGCTCCGAATTTCGTTCCACAGCGCCAACCCAGCGCAGCAATTGCTGATCGGCGTATGTACCGCCGGCCAACACGTCTGTAAGCTCTGGTTTGCCATTGGTTACGGTGCCTGTCTTATCAAGCAATACGGTATCCACGCGATGCGCCGCTTCTAGGCATTCGCCTCCTTTGAACAGGATGCCAAGCTCTGCAGCACGCCCAGTACCTGCCATGATCGAAGTCGGCGTAGCTAGTCCGAGTGCACAAGGGCAAGCGATAACGAGCACCGCAATCGCTTTCTCTAACGCATTGGCGAATGCAGCTGTTCCATCCACGAATAGCCATATTGCGAAAGTCGCTGCAGCAATGCCGATCACGATTGGCACGAAGATGCCTGAGATTCGATCAGCCACCCGCTGGATCGGCGCTTTGGACCCTTGTGCTTCTTCCACCACCCGAATGATTTGCGCTAACGCCGTATCCGCACCGACCTTTGTTGCCCGAATCTTTAACATGCCATTTCGGTTAATTGTCGCTCCGAACAGATCGTTGCCCGCCCGCTTCTTCACGGGCATGCTCTCGCCTGTTAACATCGACTCATCGACGGCTGAGTTGCCCTCTAGCACAATGCCGTCTACTGGTATCTTCTCGCCCGGCTTAACGATGATGATGTCACCTGCGACAACTTCCTCAATCGGGATCCGATATTCAAGTTCTCCGCGTATGACGGTTGCAGTCTTCGCCCCGAGCCCCATCAGTGTCTTAATCGCCTCAGACGACTTGCCTTTTGCGAGTGCCTCGAACAGCTTCCCTAGCAAAATTAGTGTAATAAGCACACTGCTCGTCTCGTAATACAACTGCGGTGAATGCATATGGCCATGAGCCCCAAGCGTTCGGAGCGACTCGTATAGGCTATAGAAGAACGCTGCCGATGTGCCCAAAGATACGAGCACATCCATATTTGCACTCCCGTTGCGAAGCGCCTTGAACGCCCCTTTATAGAATGGCGCACCAATTATGAACTGTACGGGAGCGGCAAGCGCGAGCTGAAACCATTGGTTCATAAACAACTCTGGCAGCCAAATGGCTGAAGCGAACGAGAAGTGGCTCACCATCGTCCACAACAGCGGCAATGACAGAGCCGCAGACACGGCTGTCCGCCAACGCTGCCTGCGAATTTCCTGTTGGCGCGGGTCTGCAGTTGCCAGCGCTGCGTCCCCATTCGGCTTGGGCTTACGAATCAGCCCATAGCCGAGTGATTCCACCTTGCCCGCGAGCTTTTCTGGATCAACAAGTGCTGGATCGTAGGTGACTGACGCTCTCTCCAAAGCGAAGTTAACCGTCGCCTCCGAGACGCCAGGCATCTTCTTAAGCCCTTTCTCAATGCGGACCGCACATGTCGCGCAAGTCATGCCCGTAATATGAAGCATTGCCTGGTCTTGTTCTGCAACTAGCGGTTGCTCTGCTTCCATATAAGGCTCACCCCACTTTCCCATCAGCCAGCTTCGTTCGGCTGCTCCACATACTAATTAGAACGATGCTTAGAATAGATGCAGCAGCGCTAGTCACATACAAGTACGCGAAGCCATTATCATTAGACAGAATCAACTGTCCCGCTAGCGTCGGCCCAAGCGTTGATCCAACGGACCGCAGCAAGCTCAAATATCCGACAGCCGCCCCCATTTCCTGCATGCCGACCGCCTGCAAAATCATGACGTTTAGTGGGGCGCCAATAACAATGCCGACGCCGAAACCCATGGCTAGAATCGTTAGCTCGAACAACGGCAACGACTCCGTGCCAGTCGCGAGTGCTGCTGCACCAGCCAGCGTGATGATAAACCCGAGGAGCAGCACTCGCTTCGGTCCCATACGATCGGACAGATAGCCTGCCAAGAGCGATGCCGCCATGGAAGCGACAGCCATCGGCATAACCGTCAATCCGCTATTGCCTTTCGGAATATCAAGCAGCGTTTCAGCATAATAAGGCAGCATGTTAATGGCTGAGGCCATTACAAAGCCGGATGTAAGCGATGCGATCAGCAACAGCAGCGTACTCCCTCTTGAGAAATAAGAGAGTTTCAAGACAGGATCCGCTTGTTTGCGCTCCACCATAATCAAGATAGGCAGCAGCACAACAGCTACGACTGCAAGCCATATGCTTTTCTCTGTCGTGGCCAGCATAAGGCTGGCGATAAGCAAGCTCAGCACCGCGATGCCGAAGCCGTCAATCGCTTTCTTGGCCGTCTGCTGCTCGGAACGGTAACGTGAAATAGAAAGCAGAATGGCAAGTGCAATCGGAACATTCATTAAAAAGATCCATTGCCAGTCCGCAAACGAAATAATTAAGCCGCCAATTAACGGCCCCATAATCGTCCCAATGCCGAAGCTTACGCCGATCCAGCCCAGCGCTTTGCCTCGCTTCTCAGGCGGATAAGTGGCTGCGATCTGGGCTGCCGTAATCGGAAAAATCCCGCCGGAGCCAATCGCCTGAACAGCGCGCCCAAGCAGGAACAGCCCAAAATTAGGAGCAAACGCCGCGATTATTGACCCGATCCCAAACAAGATTATGCCGGACATAAACGTCCCTTTTCGCCCAAAACGATCGGATAACTTTCCCATAACAGGTATGCTCACTGCGAAGAGCAGCGTGTATATCGTAAAACTCCATACGCCCCATGAGGTTCCCACCTCAAAGCTAGCCAGTATGGATGATAGGGCTGGCCCGACGATGCCATGGTCCAAAGCCCCCATAAAGATGCCTAACAGAAATATCACAATGATTCTCGATTGCGATACCACTCTCGGCTTCGTCGTGTAAACGGCTTGCAGCGACAACTAGTCTCACCCCTTCTGTTTATTTACATTCAGAATAATGGAAGCAATAGGAAAACGTAATAGGTAAAATCATGCGATTTTTCGGGTTCACAAACAGCGATTTTTGGCCATGCATTTAACTGGCATGCGAAAAGACGCTTGCAGTTACTGCCTGCAAGCGTCGAAAGAATAATATATTTTCAAATCTAAAGGAGCTTAAATTCCGTAAACACCGAATACGAGTTTACGCTGGAGAATATGCCCGAAGCCGTTACTTCCTCCGTATAGCCCGGATAAGTAATTTCGAAGGTTACCGTATACGGCACATCGATTTTCCCTTGCAAAATGATAGCAGACACCTCGATCGTCTTGCCTGTCGGGACGGTTACGGGCACTTCTAGCGTAAGCTCCTCTGACTCGTCAGTTGCATCAGTTTGCGAATACGTACGCGAGCCTTCTACGCCAATTTTCACTTTGGTCTCGCCGATGAGTGGCAGCCCCGCTTTAAATTCGATTGATTCCGAAATTTTCAGGCCACGTTCATTCGTAAAGCTATAGGATGTCCCTTTCTTATAGGACATCGTTAGCACTTGCGTCTGGTCAATGCCGGACGTATTTTTGACGACTTGCTTGTCTGTAACGAGCGGCTGGTCTACCTTAGGATCAACGCCCTCCAGCTGAAAATCAATATGCTTGATTTTGATATTCTTCTTATCGGCCAAAAACAGCCAAAGCTCGTTATCAGCCGCCTTGGACCATTCCCAAGTGACGAGCTCTTGGCCATCCTTGAAGGAACTGCGCGGGACATTGATTTTCTGTTCCCAATCGGCAAAGTTCTTGATCGCATTATACGTTCCTGGCACGCTATCATCTTTCCACACCATCAGGTCGTTCGTATCCGCTTGGGAGATATTTTCCAAATAAAGCTGCGATCCGTTCGCTGTCGACCTTCTGCCGATGCATGTGCCCGTCTTCTTATTAATGATTGCATATGCGGTGCTATCATTGGTGCGAACCGCTCTTTTTTCCCACAATTGATACTCATCCCCGTACTTGTGCGGCGATAGAAACACCGAATCACTGTTGTCTTTCGCTGTAATGGCTAACGACTGGTTTCCTAATTTTCCTTTAGAAATAATGGAATGGTACACGGTTTCAGTTGGCATTTTCATTTCTCCACCTTTCATAATAGAACTGCTAGAAGCTTCGGCATCTGTTTGATGCAGCTGCGGCTTCAACAATCTTAGAATAGGGATGAAATGTGGCAGCCATATGGCAGAAATAGAGGAAGGAGATTAAGAAATTTTCGAAGCTTTGGGCAGCAACAGCTGGAACGTCGTTCCCTCAGGCGAGCTTTCCTTCAGGCTTAGCCTTCCGTTCATTGCACTAGCCAGCATGCGGCATAAGGTCAATCCTAGCCCAAGCCCGCGCTCCTCCCGCTTCTTGTTCGTTCCTCGGTAATGCCGTTCGAATATATTAATTTGCTCGTCTGCCGGTATGCCTGAGCCCGTATCTTTCACCAACAGCTCGTAGTGGGTATTCGAATAAAGTTGGACGATGATCGAAATTCGGCCTGCACGGAGCATCGATTGCCGGCTGTTATTCAGCAAATTTACAATGATTTGTTGGATGCGGTCTGCATCGCCATGCGCCATTGCCTCTTCATCCGGAAGAACGGTCTCAATAAAGAGCCCTTCATCCTGATGAGACAAGCGCCATTGGCTTACAATCTCGCCCAGATGCTTGCCTAGGTCAATATCCTCTAATTGAAGCCGAATGCTCCCGGATGCATAGGCATTAAAATGAAGCAAATCTGCTACCAACCGCTCGAGCCGCTTGGTTTCTTTTAGCGAGAGGTCAAGAAACTCTTCTGCCTCATCTGAAGCTACGACTTGGTCACGAACGGCGCGCGTAAGGCCGCGAATTGAAGTGATCGGCGTGCGCAGCTCGTGGGTTACGCCAGCCAGCAGCTCGGCACGCAGCTGCTCCAACTGTTCGAGCCGCACGGCCATCGCGTTAAAATAGACGAGAAGCTCGTAGATTTCCTGCTCCTTCGCATTATCCTCCAGCATTAGCTTATAATCGCCGGCTTCAATCTGTTTGAACGCTTGAACAACGCGATGAATCGGCTTGCTCATCTGGCGCAGCAGCCAATAGAGAATGAGCCAGCCTAATAAACCCGATAATAGCAGCAATGACCCGATCAAGCCGTATTGCTGGTTAATGATGGTCAGTTCTTTCTTGCCATAGGCAATGGCGATGGTTCCAATGACTTCATTCCCAGCAAAAATCGGTGTCGTAATCGTATAAAAGCTGCCAGCTCTCTTCACGCTAACTCGGCTCTCTAGAGGCGGCGGTGCTGGAAAAGCAGGCTCCGATTCCGGAACAGGCTCTCCGGGTCGCTTCGGAACGCCTTTGTAAAATAAGGTTCTGCCGTTCGCATCGAATACCGTCACGCCGAATTGAGCGGGCAGCCTCTTCCTGCGCTGATGGTTATCAATCCACTTATAAAAATCATCGGGGATGACAATTATGCCAGTCTCGCCTCCGACATATTCGGCCGTATCGGCCGCGAAGCTCTGAATCTGCTGCAATCGTTGGTGCAACGCCTGATAGCGCAGCCATAGTACAGAGACGGTCCCGATAATAAGCAGCCCTACGGTTAATGTGATGACATAACGTTTGGTCCAATACCTCAGTAGCGTAGTTCGCGTACGTTTAGCCGGGCTTATTGGCATAAAACTGATACCCCGTTCCCCTTAACGTTCGAATGCCTCCATCCGCTGGCGACATCTCTTGCAGAGACTGGCGCAGCCGCTTAATGGCATGGTCAACCGCTCGGTCGCTCCCGTCATAGTCGATTCCCCATACATGCTCAATCAACTGCTCACGGTGAAAAATTTGGTTCGGATGCTCCGCAAGAAACAGCAGAAGCGCAAGATCCTTCGGCGTTAAGGACAAGTCCGCTCCGTTCAATCGAACCGATTTGGACTTAAAATCGATCTGCAGGCTCCCATATTGCTTCATGCCCTCCGTAATTAACGCATGCGGCGGCCGCCGCAATACCGCTTGAATTCTAGCAATAACCTCGTCTGGCTCGAACGGCTTGCTCATATAGTCATCCGCACCGCTATTCAAGCCTTGCAAGCGATCGTCGATTCCCCCTTTTGCCGTCAGCATAATAACCGGGCATGTGCTTCTGCTGCGCACCTCGCGCAATACGTCCCAGCCGTCCATCTCAGGGAGCATCACGTCTAGCAAAATAAGTGCAGGCTGGATCACCGCTAGCTGCCCAATCGCTAATTCGCCCTGCGAGAACACTGCACACTCGAACCCCGCTTTCTTCACATAGGCTGCTAGAACGCGCGAAATGGCAGGGTCATCTTCCACAACCATGATGGTTCTCATCCTTACACTCCTTATCCTATTATGGATGAAATCGTTAAATCTATTGCGAGTTTAGCATATCGGATGGGCAAGAGACACCTGATCATTCCTAAGTGAATGAGGCAAGGCCAAGGCCAATGCGCTAACGGACCGTAATGACGTTATTCGGCGAAAAAACAGCATATTGCAAGGCTAACGGACACCAGTGCCGTTATTCTGCCCATTTGACTAGTAAACTCGCTGTTTTCGCATGAATAACGTCCGCTGAGTCCGTTAGAATGGCAAACACTGCAATTTGGGCGTTATAACGGCCGCTCGGTCCGTTAGATTGGGGAGAGGGCTTGCATATGCAAGCAAGCCTTGGCCGGAGTTGCGCTTGCCCAGCTATGCCTAAAAGGCAAAAAAGCCGCGGGGCTCCGCGGCTTTCTCGCCTATATCACTTGTAAATGGTTTGTTAATTTCCCCTAGCTCGCTGGCCCAACATTCACCAGGCTCACATCCGATATCGTAATGGCAGTCTGTCCGGCGTTGCCGCCCGGAATATTGCCCATATCGAACGAAATGCGCGAATTCGGATAGCTGTCGGTTGTAGCGTTGAAGGTGAACGTAAACGTCTGTTCGGTAGTGGTGAGATCAATCTGGTCTCCGAAATACCCATGCCATGCATAATTGGCGGGAACATCGACCCATCCAATGCCAAGCCCCAGCTTTCTTGGCGTGTCGGCTTTCGCTTTGAACGTGAGCGTATATTTAGAGCCTTGTTGAATCTTGAAGCCTTCTTGGATAAGCTGGCGGTCCCAAGGGTTGTCCCCCACCGTGCCAATCGCAGCTTGCAGCTTGCCGCCGGCCGCTGTTATCGCAAGTTGGCTCGCATCGACCGCAGCGTAGGAGAACCACCCATCGGTTCCACTCGCGAAGCTTCCATTTTGCAGCAAATTAATGTTCATCGGCTGGCCGCCGCTATCTGCTGACGGATTCACCTCATAGAGCATAACGTTATCGATCGCAACGGAATGTGCAGCTCCGCCGTTCACCGGGTCCCCTAGCCCGAACACTAATGAAGCGGCTGGATCGGTATCATGGCTCATCGTAAACGTATAAACGTAATGCGCCTTCGTTTCGGCCAAATCAGCTCGTTCTTCCAAATATTTTGCATATGTGCCGCCGCTCTCCGCCACGAACACCTGCATGCCACGAGGCGTCGACGCATACGCATCCAGCTCAAGGCGATACGTTTTGCCCTTCACGATATTCAGGTTGTACTGCTGCACCTGATCATCCCACCAATTCGTTCCTGTGCCAGACACTTGGACAGCCAATTCGCCAGCATTCGAACGGCTGATCGAGGAAGCTGTTGCTGATGATAGATTCCAGCCATTCATGTCTGTATCGATGTTGCCGTTTTGCACCATATTTTCGGACAAATCGACCCAAACCGTGTTGAAATCCGCTCCTTCAAACGTAACATAGTAGCCTTGCCCCGATTTCATCGGAACGGGATTGAAGTAAACCGTCTTATACGTTTGCCATCCGCCTGTATCGCCAAGCTCGTAATTCGACTGGGCGATCACGTTGCCCGCTTCATCCTTCACGCTCATCCGGATTTGCGAAGCAGCCTCACCGCTCGCAACTCTCGCTGAAATCCGGTAATCAGCATCATGCGCTACGCTGATCTTGTATTGCAGCATGTCCCCTTCATCCATGTAGCCGACGTTTTTGCCGCCTTCGCTCGCATTTTCCAGCTGCAACCCGTGCATCTCCCAAGCCTCAGCAGCGGCGATATGGGCGTAGCCATCGACATGGATTGGCTTGCCGCGCTTGATGATGCGAACATTATCGACATAGACTTTGTCTGCCGCTCCGCCGAACAGCAGCTTCAGCTCCGCTTCCACTTCATCAGCGCCGTCGCCAATGATAACATCCTTCGAATACGATTTAAGCTCGGAAGTTAACTGCACCGTGCGGCCGCCGACAAGCTGGATGCTATTGCCGCTTGTGCTCGATAGATCAACATCGATGCTTCTTGCCGTTTCCGCCTTCGCGTCGAAGGAAATGCCGTACGTCGTATTTTTCTCAAGTGGAAGCCCCGGCTGGCTAACCGATACGGATTCAGCTGCTACCCCGCCATTCGCCACATCTGCGACAAGTTGGCGCTCCATAATCGGGAATGCTAAGAAATTGTTCACGCTAATTTGCGCTTGCGCATCCGGTGCAACTGCACTTGACCAGAAAGCCAAACGGCCCTTGCCTTGATCAAATGTGCCATTATATACGAGATTGCCATCAGGAAGCGCCGCCCGAGCGCCCGGCACAACTGGCACCGGCGTCGCATCGCCAATTTCAACGAGCTTTACATTTGCCAAATAGACCGTTTCCGCGCTTCGTCCGAGGTTAAACTCGAATCTCGCATTATTATCGCTGCTATCTTGCATGTCGAACGTATATTCATAATGCTGCCAGCTCGTCGTGAGCGCTAGCGATTGCTCACCCGAATAGTTTTTCCAGCTCTTCTGGAACTGGTTAACCTTCGACATAATCGAACGGTTCGCATCCGCCTTTGCATCGAACGAGACTTTATACTTTTTGCCTTTTTGCACGTACATCGGCATTTGGGTCAACTGGACTGAATAAAGCTCATCGCCTGGTTGCGTAATGGACACTTTCGCCACTTTCCCTTTCGCAGGGTCGTCTGCTACAGCTACACTGCCAGCGCCATTCGCATTCAAAAGAAACTGCCAGCTTTGAGGTACGCCATTCCCATCTGCCGCTTCCGTAAACCGCTCATTATACAACTGATTGCCATCTGCTTGCGGCACACGCTTCTGAGTCGGCACAGGGGGCTGTCCCGTGATGTCCGGCCAGCTGCTTAAATTTTTATATTCGTATACGCGAACAAAATCAACTTTCAACTGGTCCGATACAAAATCAGCGTTCGGCGATCCCGGCCAGTCGCCACCGACCGCTAAATTCAGAATCATATAAAACGGACGGTCGAACGGCGCAGGGTACGTATAATCTTCCGGCTGGCCAGGCCCTCTCGTCTTCCAATCTGTCACCTCGTGATACAATTGGCCGTCTACATACATCCGAATAACGCCAGGCAGCCATTCCACTTGAAAATCATGATAATCGTCATTGAATGTCTGTCCAGCCGGGAGATCATAAGTGTTCTGGTCAGAGCCATGTGACCCATCAGGCTGTACGCTATCAAAATGCAGCGTGCCATAGACGCGATTTTTGTTCGCCCCGCCAATAAGCTCCATCATATCGATCTCGCCTGAAGCCGGCCACCCCCCATAATGGGACTCATCTGTTGGCATCATCCAAAATGCAGGCCACATGCCCTGGTCAACTGGCAGCTTGGCGCGTACGACCATTTTGCCGTATGTCCAGTCTCCCTTGTTTTGCGTAATTAGCTTTGCTGACGTATAGTTTTTGCCTTTGTAGCTTTCCTTCTTCGCCTCAATATTCAGGACGCTGCGTTCGCCATCCTTGGCAATCGCCGCATTGTTCGGGTTATAAGCTTCTAGCTCGTTATTGTAAACAACGCCCGTATCCTCAAGCGTCCACTTGGAAGCATCAATCGCTGGCTCATTAAATTCATCGTTCCATACTAACTGCCATTCATTATCTGGAATCGTCGTCGAAGGCACTGGCTTCTCGGCTGCCGGACCCGTCGGTCCTGTTGGATTCGTTGGGTTTGTAGGAATAGAAGTCGAAGGAGTTGTTACCGTTCCTTCAGGCTTTAAGGAAGTTTGCGTTCCAGCCTTCGCTTCTTCCCCATTAACCTTCACGCCGCTGGCTACAACGACTAGCTCGGATACCGTCCCTTTACTGTTAATCTGGGATGCCGTTGCCTTAGCATCAACCGTTAGCCTATTGATTACACTGTCGCTAGACACTTCAATGCGCAATGGGTGCAACACAATGGCTGCCTCCGCATGCGTCCCTTTCGTGAAAGCAACTTGCCCGCCGCCTTGCACGATAATTTTCCCGGTAACAGTTACCCCTTCAAGCGTAATGCTGCCTTCCCCGATGCCTTCCGCCAGCACGAGGTTGCCATGAATCACCGTATTTGTTAACGTGACGCCCCCCACTCGAATGACGAGATTGCCTTCCACAGCAGGTTTACTATACACAGCTGATTCCGTCACGATATCGCCCACCATGCCGGACAATAAAACAGCTAATTCTCCCCGTGTGATCGGCGCCTTCGGAAGCAGCGCTCCGTTGAAGCCTTTTAACTTTTTCTCGCCCACCAAATAAGTAAGCGCTTTCTCGGAATAGCCGGCAATATCAGCCCGGTCTTGAAACGCATTTAGCTGCGAAGCCGGCTCTTGGCCTGTCGATAGCCGAAACGCACGATCGAGCATGACCGCCGCATCTTGTCTCGTCACGCTGGCACTCGGCGCAAAATGCTCCGCATCCACGCCATCTGTAATGCCTGATCCATAGGCCCTCATGACGGAATCATAATGCCAAGCTGCAGGGGCAACATCTTGAAACCGCTTACCAGTTTGCCCGCTAAATCCGAACACACGATCCAATACAGCGATCAGCTCAGCTCTGCTAATCGGTTGGCTAGGCTTAAACGAACCGTCCTCATAGCCGTCCAACAAGCCGAGCGCTTCCAAGCGCTGTGCATCCTTCTGCGCCCAATGCCCTTCTAGATCTTGAAATAACGGCGCAGGCTGCTGCGTTGGCGATTCGCTGGCATAAGCAGCCGGACTCATCAAAGTAAGCAGCAAACAGCAACTGATGAGTAGAGACATCCATTTGTTCATCGTTGTACCCTCCTAGTTTTCATAACCTTGAACATTGGCTCTAAGGTGCCATCCCACCGAGCGCCGCATGTGCAGCTCTCGGCTCGTGGCTTTCCTGCCTGCCTATTCTTTCACTGCCCCAATAACCATCCCTTTGACGAAAAACCGTTGAAGGAACGGATAGACGAGCAAGATCGGCAATGCTCCGATAAAGATTTGCGCCGCCCTTACCGTCCGCTGCGAGATGTTTTCCAGCAGCTTCGGATCGACGTTTATTTTGGAAAAATCCTGCTGTACGATAATCGTCTGAAGCAGCGAGGCAAGCGGATAGTTTTTGACATCGGACATGTAGATCATCCCATCGAACCAAGCGTTCCATTGAAACACCATCGTGAACAGCGAAAGCGTTGCAATCGCTGGCATCGATAATGGAATGTAGACGAGCGCAAGTGTTTTAAATTGGCCCGCTCCATCGAGGAAAGCAGCTTCCTCCAGTTCCTTAGGCAGCCCGCGGAAAAAGTTTAGCATAAGGATAATGTTCCAGACCGATACGGCTCCCGGCAGGATCAACGCCCAGATCGAATTCATCAGGCCGATTTTTTGAATGAGAATATAGCTTGGAATTAAGCCGCCGCTGAACAAAATCGTGAAGACGAAAAACCACATGTATGCCGTTCTTCCCCTAAAGGCTTGGTCGTCCTTCGCCAGCGGAAAGGCGGTTAGCAGCACGAGCGCCATCCCAATGACGGTTGCCAATACGGTTCGCTCCACAGAAATCCACAACGATTGGATAAAATTCGAGTTGCCGAACGTTTTCTCATACGCATCCGTCGTAAAGCCTTTGGGCCAGAACCCAACCAAATTAGCGGAAGCCGGCGCCATGCTGCTGAACGAAACGGCAAGAATATGAATGATAGGAAGTATGCATAGCAGCGAGATGATGCCCAAGAACAAATAATTAAAGATGCTGAACAGCTTGTAGCCTAGCGTTTTGTGGTACAAGATGAGCCCTCCTTCGATGTTGTGCGGGAAGCCTGCGGCTAGAATACCCGATAATTCGCAAGCTTGTAAGCCAGCCGGTATGAGATGACGATCAGAATGGTGCCGACAATCGATTTGAACAAGCCGACTGTCGTAGCGAAGCTCATTTTGCCATTCAAAATCCCGAGGCGGTATACGAATGTATCAATGATGTCGCCTTTCTCATAGACGAGCGGGTTATATAAGTTGAACACTTGGTCAAATCCTGCATTTAAGATGTTGCCAATCGATAACGTCATTAGCACGATCGCTATCGGCATTATCGCTGGGAACGTAATATGAATCGTTTGTTTAAACCGGCTCGCCCCATCCACCTCCGCCGCCTCATATAGCGCTGGGTTGATGCCCGCAAGCGAAGCAAGAAATACAATCGTGCCGAACCCGAATTCCTTCCATACATCGCTGACGATCAATGTGACCCTAAACCAATCGCCATCGCCGAGGAAGAAGATCGGCTGTCCGCCAAGTGCAGTTACGAGCTTGTTTACCATTCCGCCCTCAGGCGATAAAATGTCGAGCAGGATGCCGCCGAGAATAACCCATGAAAGGAAGTGCGGCAGGTAGACTAGCGTCTGCGTCACCCGTTTGAACACCATCGATCGCAGCTCGTTTAGCAGGACCGCGAATAGGAAAGGCGCAATTAAGCCGGCGATGATTTTGAAGAAAGCAATAACGAGCGTGTTCCAGATGACCTGATTAACGTCCGGGTAACGAAACAGGAATCGGAAGTTATCTAAACCTACCCATTTTGAACCCGTGAATCCGAGCCATGGCTTAAAATCCTGGAACGCAATGACGATGCCGGCCATCGGAACGTATTGAAAAATAATAGTAAGCAGAACCGCTGGAATTAACATCATGTGCAACGGCCAATTCCGTTTTATATTCCATTTTTTCCTATTAAGACGTGACGAAATATGCGTATCCGGGCGTGAATAAGCAAGATCTTTCATTTAACTTCCTCCATGTTCTTACATTAATTTTTACTTTTATTAATCCTCCAAACCTTGTAATATGATTATAGCAACGCAAAAAGTTAATCTATATCCTAATATTGCAACAACAGTATTGATATTTTAACTATATGGAGGCTTCATCCCCATGCGATTACGTTTTAATGTGTTTACCAAAATCTCGCTCCTCGTTTTATTGCTCCTTATCCCGGTACTCTCGCTTTACACCTATTCCAACAAGGAAAGTGTAAGCGTTATCGAGAACGAGATTCAGACCAATACAACGAATCGGCTGTCGACGTTCGCATCGCAGGTAGAGTCTAATATTTATCAGCTATCCCTCTATGGCGTTGCGATCGGGCAGGACTCCAGCATTCGAGAGTACCAAGGGACTGATTTTACCCAAAATCCGTATGAACGCGTAAAGCAGAGCGTTGCGATATTAGAAAAAATGAACCTCTATAATGCGGCGAGCAAATGGCATTCCATCGTCACGCTCTATTTCCCCCGCACGCGTGATGTGTTATCTACCGACTACTATGCTACCTATACGTACGAAGAAAATGAGTTCTCCAAGCCGCTTCCGACAACATGGCATTATGCCGACGGCAGCTTCACTTGGTTTACGACGGAGCCGCTCTCGGCCATGTCAGCCCCTCGCACCTCTCGGCTAATTTCGAAAATCAGCTTTCCTGTCACCCATCTGACGGGGCTGCTTGACCAGAACAAAGCCAACAATAGCGGCGATCCGTTTCTATTCAATGCCAAGATGGGAACGATTCGGAATGGCAGTGCCAATGAAGCGCTCATCGCACAGCTTGGGCAGCAACTGAAGGCATCCGCACTAAGCAGCAGCGGCGGATTTCGGGCAGAGCTTAACGGTACCGAATATTTTGTCTCCTATATTCATTCGAAGAGCTTGGATTGGTATTATGTCGATTACGTGCCGATGCAGCAGATGCTAAGCCCGATTACGAATAGCCGCAACTTGTTTTATACGTCCATCGCCGTACTGCTCGTCATGAGCCTAGCTGTCGTATTCATTATTTATCGCAGCGTCCAGCTTCCGCTCCTGCAGCTCGTTCGAGGCACGAGGCGGTTATCGTCAGGCGACTTCTCCGTTCGATTGCAGCCTAGCGGGAATAACGAATTCAGCCTTGTGCTCGGGCGGTTCAACATTATGGCCCAGCGTATCCAAGAGCTGATCGAGAACGTCTACGAAGAGCAGCTTCGCCGCCGTGAAGCGACACTGAAACAGCTGCAGTCGCAGATCGATCCGCATTTTCTATACAACTGCTTGTTCTATATTAAAAATATGGCACGCATGAAAAACGAAGAGGCTGTCGTAGCGATGTCATTGAATCTAGGGGAATACTTCCGTTATATTACGAGATCAGAGAATGACCTAGCGACCGTGCGCGAGGAGCTGAACATGGTCAGCAACTATTTGAAAATCCAATCGCTTCGCCTTGAGCGAATGGCCTATACGATTGATGTTCCGGAGGAACTGCTGGACCAGTCGATCTCGCGCTTAACACTGCAGCCGATCATCGAGAATGCCATTATTCATGGCTTAGAGCCGCAAGCCGAGGACGGCGAAATTCGAATTCGAGGGTTCTATGCGGATGGGCGTTGCACCCTCACCGTCGAAGACAGCGGCATAGGGATGTCCGATGATGCTTTGGGCCAATTGCAGCAAAATCTCGCCAAGCCGCTCGACGGTAACATGGGCTGCGGCACTTGGAATGTCCATCAGCGGTTAACCTATCTGTTCGGGGAAGAAGCAGGGCTAACTTACGCCCGTTCTGAGCTGGGCGGCGTTCAAATTACGATCACATGGCATACCAACAACGAAAGCGAAGGTGGACACAACAATGTTACAACTCCTATTGGTCGATGATGAACGTTCTGTAGTGGAAACACTCGCCGAAACAATCCCTTGGCCACAATGCGGAATTGGCACCGTACATGAAGCGTTATCTGGCATGAAAGCGCTAGAAATACTTGAAAATAATCCGATCGATATCGTCATCACCGATATCCGTATGCCCGGCATGTCGGGCATTGAGCTAATCACCGCCATTCATGATCGCTGGCCCCATGTGAAGTCAATCCTGCTCTCTGGTTACGCTGATTTCGAATATGCGAAGCAAGCCATCGAGCAGCAATCGTTCGATTACTTGCTAAAGCCTGTAAGCGATGAAGACCTGATCAGCTCCGTTACGCGCGTCAGCAATCAAATCCACGAGAAGTGGGAGGAAGTCGCATCCTTTCGCAAGGCACAATATGCTTTCAATGAGCATTTGCCCCTGCTTCGCTCGAACACATTAAATGAGCTGTTACGGGGAAAAAGCTATGCGGAAGCAGATTTAGCGGACAAAATGAAGTTGCTGAACCTTCCTTTTAGCGCGGGGGATCAGTTCTGCTTGCTCCTTATTCGCATGGAAGCGCGGTTTACCGAGCTGCCGGGGCAGGATTGGGCGCTTATGGAGTATGCCATATGCAATATCGTAGGCGAGCTGATGGCTAACGATTTTGAAATTTGGCACACAAGGGACGCGCATGATTACATTGTGCTGGCCGTTAAGCCAAGGCAATTGAATAAGAGCTCATCCTCAGGAAAGGATGACCCGAAGGCATTGCTTGAGCGATATGCAGCACAAATCCAAACGAACGTACACAATTACCTGAAAGGTGAAGTTTCCATTCTGGTGGGCGGTTGGGGGAAATTTCCCGTTCAGTCCAAAGAGCTTTATGAGCACGCGGTCACATCCATGCGAAGAAGAATGGGCCATGGACAAGGCTTGTTCCTCACCTTGCCCGAACAAGTGGAAACGGGCTCGATCAACACCGTTTGGCCACTATATGAGCCCCCCACCCTGCTCAGCCTGTTGGATGCGGGAAGATTCGAGGACGTGGAGAAGAAGATTCGGCAGATTTTCCAACGGATGCTGCAGGCAGGCAATGAGCACGGCTTATCCGAGCAGCTGATCGAAGCCTACCACGTGCTCGCCGGAGCATTCGCCTATATTATTCATAAGAATGGCAAACAATTGTCCGACATCCTGTCGGCTGACGACATCAAATATTTTCGTTCACCGGCCTACTCGACTGCGGCACAGCTGCTAGATTGGTCCATCCGCATCTTGAACTTCATTCGCGATGACGCTGCCCAAGAGCAGATCGATAACCATAGCGCGATCGTTCGCATGGTGCGAAGCTTCGTTGACCTCAATCTGGCAAAGGATGTGTCATTGCCCGCCATTGCCGATCACGTCCATCTGCATCCCGTGTACCTGTCCAAAGTATACAAAGTCGAAACCGGCGAGGCGCTGACCGAGTATGTGTACCGGCTACGGATGGAAAAAGCAGCATTCTTGCTGCGCACTACCCCCGCTAAAGTGCTCGAAATCGCCGAGGCGGTCGGCTATAACAACACCGCCTACTTTATCCGGGTGTTTAAGAGGTATTACGAGGTAACGCCGCAGGAGTACCGGGACAGCTCGCAAGCGTGATTCTTATGGCGGGACTGAGATAGGACAGGCCTTCCGGCCGTTTCGGGAAGGACGTTGGAAGACACACTGTTCATCGTCTATGCTCGGATCGGCCTGACCCGTCCGATTGGCAGGACCGGTGCTCGGAGAGCAGATGGATGGCGTCCATCGGCGGATAAAACACTCATCGATTTTCTAACGGACTCCAGCGCCGTTATTTCGCTCAAAATGTGCTGATTACATTTCTAACGGACTCCACAGCCGTTATTTCGCATATTTTCGGTCTTGAAAGGGTTATTTTGTTCAAATAGCGGCTCCTGGGTCCGTTACAGCTAAATAGTGCCCGATTGGGACCAAATAACGGCTCCTGGGTCCGTTAGAGCGAGCGGTCGCACATTAACTTCAGAAGACACACTCTTCGTCTATGCTCGGACCAAGCGGGCAGTTTCGGCGCTCGGCGCGTATGGGGAGCTTCGGTACGCCAGCCAGCCGTTTTGGGCAGCCAGAACAAAGAAAAACCCTGCGTTTCAAAAAACGCAGGGTTTTTAAACACAAGGTTACTCCACATCGCAGCCTACCCAATCGGGATTTGACCTTCGGTATGGCGACCTATCCAATCGGCCAACCGCTCTTCCACTCAGCAGCTTCCTTACGCAGGAAGCTGCCTCCCAACCGCAAATGTTACTTCGCTCCGCCACTCACGGATTGGTACCACTCGTTAACTTCCTCCGTGATTTTGTCACCGCCAGCAGCTTTCCATTTCTCAACGAATTTGTCGAAGTCATCGAGCGGCACTTTGTTGTAGATGATTTGGGAAACGATATCTTTCTCCATCTTCTGCAAAATATCGTTGCTCGTCTGCATCGTCGGCGTCGGAGCGCCTGTGAACATCGCAGGCAATACCGTATCTTTCTGGCTCATGACGATCTTAGCCGCTTCGAGCATCGATTGCGGTGAGCCGGATTTGATCTTTTTCTCAAATGGTGTTACTGCTTCCCCACCGTCTGCCAGTTTGGACAAAGTTTGCATCATCAGGCTCGGAATCCGCGCGCCATCGAATGTAAGCGTGTATTTCTCTGGCGCATAACCGCCAGTATGGGCAGCATCCGTTACGGGCTTGCCATCAGCCATTACCCAGTCATAGCCTTCCGCCAGGCCGTGCTCGAACTCTCCGCCCACTGGCGGGTTTGCATACTGCTCGAATAGATAGTTCTGGTACGCGAAGAACGCTTCCGGGTGCTCCATGTCTTTGTTGATAAGAATGGCGCCGTTTACGTTCGGCGTCCCATGCCGCCCTGCTTTGCCATCTGGGCCTGTAGGGATCGGATACGCTTTGTATTGTGCATCCTTGTTGTTTTTCTTCACATCTTCAAGCGGCCATGCCGGCATCCAGTGAGGGCCGACTACGATCCCTGCTTTTCCTGCCGTGAAATCTTCTGTCGCTTTCACTTCATCATACAAGCCCGCTTGTGTTGGCAAATACCCTTTGGACATCCAGCTTTGCAGCGTTCCCAATGCTTGCTTCGCGCCAGCAGTCACGGTGCCGTATTCCAGTTTATTGTCCGCCGTTTTATTCCATTGGTTAGGCATCGTGCCGAATGCGCCGAACACCCAGCCTGCGTCTGACATCCATGTATTGATCCAGTTTTTGAAGCCAATCGCAAGACCGAATGTATCTTTCTTGCCATTGCCATCCGGATCTTGGTTCGTGAAGGCATCCATTACTTTCTCTAGATCAGCCAAAGTTTTAGGAGCGGACAAGTTCAGCTTCTTCATCCAATCCTCGCGAATCCACATGACCGGATCGCCGTTGTAAGCATAATCCAAGATCGGAATGCCGATACGCTTGCCATCCTGCATGAAGGGATACCATACGGACGGGTCTTCGTTCACGGCATCCTTCCAGGTTTGGCTCGCATACTTATCGAACAACTCTCCTGCATCGATGAATTTGCCCGAATCGATTAACTCCCGAACGAGGTTGATTTCACCGCGATACGAAATGATATCTGGCATTTCTTCATTCGTTGCCAGGGATAGACGCAGCTTCGTCTCGAAAGCATTGTTCGTAGAAGGCGAAATCCATTTGTTTTTCAAATCAATCCCAAACTTATCATGAACCCACTTTGTGTGAACATTGTTATCTTCATCTTCCCCAGACTTAAATTTCACATCCGATCCCCAAGGGCGCAAATACGAAATCGTAATCGGCGGATCATATTTTCCATCCTTCATGCCATTGCTAGCGCCAGTGCCTTCCGCAACGGTTTGGTCAGGCTCCTTGTTCCCTTTTCCCTCTGTATCATTCCCGCATCCGCTCAAAATCGCTGTTAATGCCATTACGCCTGCTAATAGAACAGATGGCAGCATCCTTCTATTTCTTTGGTTCATCTGCATTTCCCCCTAAGTGGTCATAGTGCTTACAGTGTTCATATTAAGGAATTAGCAGTTGGCAGCCTATACTAAGATTGCAACATTGATTGCACTTCTTTAGGATGTTAAAAATTGAATATGTATGTTTGCTTTTTTACAATTAATCTAATGATACTTGTTTGAACGAAAGCCTTACAACGGTAATGTTTCACTCAAAATAATCCATATACAAAACAAAAGACAGCCTCCGCGGCAGGCTGCCTTTGGCTTGCTTCCCTTATTGGATCAGCACAATGAATCCATTACACCACTACGCTTAGTTGCTCGTATACTTCGTCCAATCATATTCCGCATATAGTGGATTTGCTCCGTTATAGGCCCCTAACCAGCTGTCTACACCCGTTCCGTTCCAAATATTCATCATAATCTTCCCAGGATTGGACGGAATATTGGAAGTAGCCGTATGCTTCAGCACCCCGTCGACATACCATTTGATCGATCCCGCCTGCCAATTAAACGCATACGTGTGGAAGCCGACCGATGCGTCAAAGCCGAGATCGACTACCTTCTCATGGCCGCCTACGCCATTCGTAAAGTAATTAAACTGCACCTTCGTCGTATCCTTGCCGAGGAATTCGATGTCAATCTCGTCCCATTGCGTGCCTTCTGAAGGTCCCGTATACGTAAAGAACGAGGACACTATGCCAATATTCTTCGCCGGCTTCATGCTCACCTCGTATAAGCCGTAACCGTACTTATTCGTCGAACGATATTCACCGCAATCAAATTTATTGTAGGAAGAGCTCGTTAAGCCTAGCTTTAATTTCCCGTCACTCGTAAAATTCACATTATTAGCCCGCCACGTACAATTGAACATGCCGCCATTTGAGTACCCGTCCGCTTTTTGCCAAGTTGCGGTATTATGATAGGTAAGCGGCTCCCAAAATTCATAAGCACCATAAGCAGTCGTCATAAGCGTTAAAGAAAGAACAGAAGCAATCGCAATCGTCCACCAAGATTTCTTCTTCATACTGCACCTCCACCGAATTGTCCAGAAACGAAGCATACATCATGACGTCATTCTTCCGTCCTAACCTCCCTCCTTTCACTCCATTTATTTAAGCGCTTTCATTTCTGGCATGCTTATTGTACGTTGCTATACGAGCGCCGCACTATACTAAACATCCAACATGAATAGCACTTATTAAACAAGCCGCCACTCACTGCCACAAGGCCTCTTCTCCCCCAATCGCAAAAAAAAATGCCCAACCACTAGATTGGCTGGGCATTGATCTCGTATTTATTTCACCTTGCTTCTCTGGATAAAATCCTCGATGAGTGGGAGCAAGGCCTCGCCATGTTTGGATAGGATATTCAACATTGCACTTGCTTCGGTATGCCCTATTTCACCTATGATGTCCAAGAAGTTCAAATACGGCTCCAAGTGATTATATTTGTTATAAAAGTAATGCATGTTTTTGAAGTGATCCGAATTTTCGGAGCGTTTTCTCTTATGCATCTGATGGTAGTTTTCAGCTTGCCGGCAGTAGGCGAATTCAAATCCTTGCAAATACAATTGGTAAGATAAATCGATGTCCTCGGACCCATACCCCTTAAAGTTCGTATCATAATATAGCTCGCGTGCCTTCGCACGGTTGATGCCCAAGTTGCCGCCATAGGCGATTAAATAAGGCAAATGGAACCCTTCCAGGCGCTCGCCATAGCGCTCTACGATTTTTAACACATTGTCATACAAATCCGCTGTCCGAAAACGTTTAACAATGGTCGCGAAATCATGAATGACATCATTAGCATCAAAAAGCGTGCACTCGCTCACATCGATAAGATGCTCATTTTCGCTAAACAATTTAAACCACTCCGGATATTCGAGGTGAAACTCGTCCGAATAAAAGGAAAGAATGCTATGCTGATGCCCAATGCTCGCCATCTTCGAGCCGCGCTCCAATACTTCACGATGGCCCGCAATAAAGCCAGGCCCTGGAATTCGGTCATCATCCGAAATGATAATATAGTCACCTTGCGCCAGATCCAATGCTTTGTTCCTCGCCCCGGCGATTCCGGTATTCTCCTGGCGATGATACGATATATTTAGTTTGCCGCTATATTTATCAATGATCGCTTCCGTATCGTCAGAACCCCCGTCATTGACGATAACAACTTCAAAGCCTTGATCCTGTTGCATCTGAAACCCTGCTAACGTGAGATCAAGATAGTTTGCCTTATTGTAGGTGCTCGTGACAACCGAGATTTGCGTCATATTGGACTCCTCTTCTAGCTCGTAGTTTCATCCTCGCCAAGCAATTAAAGCAGCTCACATAACATGGGGATCACTTCTTGTTCAATCGATCGCATTTCTTCTAATCGTTTAATGCCTTGCAGCAATTTCGATTGGTCATTTAGAAGGGCATACTTATATATGGAATTTCTTAAAATTAAAGCCCGTTGTACAAGATGGGAAAGCTCATTTCTAATATGATCACTTGTTTCATTTTGTTGTAGAATTCCTTCTTGTATCAAATAATCAAACCTCGCCAATAAACAGTCCTTATGCTCCCACATAAAATAAAATGGCATAAAATTCAGCTCAAACGAATTTTCTTTGCACGACTTTTCGATATACTCGATCAAAATATCGTACACTTCCAAACCAAAAACTTCGTCAACGAGGTTTAAATTTCCACGCGCCTGAGCAATGTTAACCGAATTGCAATAATCAGAAAATGCTTGTTTAATGGTAGGCTTATGAATGCGATACTGTTCGTTCTCATTGACGCGAAGCAGCTTGATGCCATGGAACCAATCATTACTTAAATTTGCGTGGGCAAAGGCTAGCTCCATTTCGTCGAACGTACAGGTGCTCTCAACATATTTGCCGTTTATTAAGTTTCCGGCTATGTTAAACGTTTTTTCTTGAAGATCATAACCAAATACCATCACGTCATGGGTAAATGATTCTACCATCTGGGAAACTGACGTGTTTTTCAATTTAGCTTCATCCAAGTAGAAGTATGCATAAGACTCATGATTAATTGCATCAATTAAAAATGCATTAATATCATTTTTCCACTTCTCCTCAATGATCCAACGATCGACTGTATTATGAATGAGTAAAGGGCAATTCCTCACGTAATTCCAGCAGTCGTAGAATGTAAGTGAATACAGCTTAGGGGAAGAGCTCACATGTATAAAATTGGAGAAAATCCAGTTTTGAGCATCCTTATGCTTCGTAATAATTGACAACACATTAGCGAAGATCGGAAATGCCGATACTACTGGTTTACTCGTATATAGCTTTTTGTTCAACTCGGACAACCCCTCTATTAGTAGTTCAACTCTTGCTCATCGCTATTAACGAGCACTTTTTCGATTCCTACCTCAATGATTTTCGTGGATTCAAGTAAATCGATTTTTATTTTTGCTCTTTTTTTTCGTCTATCCACTTTTATGATTTTATCTTCGAACTTCTTTAGCGGACCGGATTCTACCTTAACCGCTCTCCCCTGTATGCTTAAGTTGGAAAAATGTAAAACACCTTCCGCATCTAACAAGCTCAAAATAATATCAATTTCCTCTTTTCGTTCAAATAACACTCTTCTTGAAAATATGCATACACACTCAAAGTTTAATAGTTGGTTGATCAACTCCTTAATCTTATGTTCTTTACCTGTTTCTACACAAAGTGCATACCAATTCATCTGATCTCTCCTCCACTATTAAATGAACTTGAAATCTTGTATATTTAACTTAGATTTGAATTCGATTTCATGTCGATGCCACATCGTCCGCTTCTGCCCTCACAACAAAGAAAAGAAGCCGATCCTGTATGCAGGATGACTTCTTTATCGCGGAGAGATTGCGAGCCCCATGAGGACATAGCTCCGCCCTTTCATGTATAAAAAAATACACTACAGCAATGAATAAATGTCCTCATCGGTCCAGTAACGTGCCGTAACAACGATTACACAACCTAAGATTGTTTTATTTTTCAATAGATAACAGATATATATGATTATTAACTTAATATTACACGGCCGCCACCCAAAGCGCAACGCCAGCAATAAGCGTTACACAATAAATAAGGCAGGCGAGATGAAACGCTCGCCTGCCTATTAATGGCCAACCTAGTGCTGTTAAGCCGAAACGTTATTTTCCTTAAAAGCTACTGCCTTGCCTGCAATCCGATGGTCGAGTTTGCTTTGCAACGTATCTTTATCCGCAATCTCTGCACCCGGAATCGCATCCTCTAGGCTGTCCTCCATGTAGCGCAAAGGCTTAAAGTTAAAGCCGATTGTCGACCAAACCATGACGAGAACGCCTACGCAAATAATTAACAGGCCGATGCCTCTTCCGGCACCTGTCCCAATGATCGGGCCGAATAGATCAGCCAGGAAGCCGGATTCAGACATCGCTTTGCCGAATACCGAATCCGCAAGTACACCAGCTAGCAAATATCCTACGGGCATGCTGGACATCGCGATCATTTGATTCGTTGCGAACACGCGCCCTTGCAGCTCCAGCCCGACTTTGGACTGAATCAGTGCTTGCCAATGGGCATTTACAAGCGTAACTGAGAACCATAATCCGAAAATGCCTACAGCCGTAGAAATCAAGCTTGGCTGAAGCCCCGCGATGATCATGAAGAAGCCTTCTAGGATAACAAAACCGACCATGCCTGTCGCCCGTCGCGCGGTGCCGCCCCATAGGCTCATCACGAGCCCACCCGCCATCGTTCCGATTGCGCCTAACATCGACACCGTTGCGAGATCATTCGGCGAGCCAAAGGATAACACCAATGGCTGAATCAGTACGGTAGCTAATCCGAACAAAATATTGCCGATTAGGAAGAAAGCAATCATGTACAACAAGGCAGGTCTTCTGGCAATAAATTTCCAGCCCATTAGCATTTCCTTAAAGAACGGCTCTTCTTGCCTATGGAACAAGGTGTTCGGGAATCTGATCATTGCCAGGGAAATAATCGCAAAAGCAAAGCTAACCAAATCCAGCAAAAAGATATTCGTCATCCCAATCCATGCATACAGCGCTACACCGATCAGCGGTGCGATGAGCTCGCTAGTAGCGCCAGCCAATTGCACAATGCCGTTAGCATGGCCAAGATACTGCTTCGGAATAATCTGGGTCATCGAAGCGACAAACGCAGGGCGATGGAACGAGCGGGTCACCGAGCTGATTGCCGACGTAATGTAAATATGCCACACTTCCAGCGAGTTCGTAGCCATTAGAATGGCAAGCGCAATTAGCGGCAATGCCATCATGATGTCACTATAGAGCATAACGAGCCTTCGATCATAGCGGTCTACGATCGCACCGGCGAAGGGCAGCGCTAGAATGCCTGGAATAAGCGATGCCGCCGATATGGCCGCGAAATCCGAAACAGCCCCCGTTTGGGAGAAGATCCATACACCGACTGCAATCCCAGTAAGCCCCGAGCCGAATACGGATAGCAGCTGTCCGATGACAACGATCATGAACATGCGTAAGTTCGGAACAGCGCTTTTTTTTTGCTTTCGGTTGCTGGAAAGGGCCGCCGAATCGGCATGCCGCGCCGCAGCTGCCTGTTCGGCACCGGAGGCAATCGCCTGTTCAGCCAGCATCCATTCAGCGTTAGCTTCTCGTGTAGGAGAGGAAGCTTGTATGGCCACCCCCATCATTTCACTCAGCAGCTTCGCCTGATGTTTTAAGAAATAATGGCCCGCTTGGGGTACAATAGCCAGGTCCACGCGTTCACTGAAATATTCCCATTCCTTGAACCGTTCCTCATAAAACTCTGTCGCCCTGTCCCGTTCGCCTACGATGCATGTAATCGGCGCTTTCAGCTTGTTCCAGCGTGATTCCGAATACGCCATCGTATAATAGTTTTCGCTTTCTCGGGCATCATGGCGCAAGCAGCGGATCATGAAGTCGCGCTCTGCCATATCATCGACTTCCGTGAAGCCGCCTAATGCTTTCAAAAACTCGTGGTAGGATTTGTTGGACATGCTGCGGTCCGACGGAAACAGCTTTGAGAATAAGTTAAACAGCCTGCCCGGCATACGGGCAATCGGGAAAGTCCCCCCTAAGAAGACACGCTGCAGCGGCAGTTCCCTCGCTTCCAGCTCCCTGGCGATTTCAACCGTTAATGCACCGCCTACGCAGTGCCCATACAAGACGATTTGCCCCTGAATGGATGCAGCCATTTCATCCACACACATCCGCGCTACTTCTTGAATGGATAACAGCTCTTCCGACTTGCGCGTGTATTCATGGCCAGGAATATCCACTGCATACAACGCAATGCCTTCGGGCATCTGTGCCGCAAGCGGCTGGTACGTAATCGCACTGCCACCTGCATAAGGGACACACACGAATGAAACATGGACTGTTTCCTGATTACTTTGGCTCGTCAACCTGTGGATCAGGCCATGCTCAGCTTGTTGGCCGCTATCCATATACTCCGCCATCGACCGGATCGTAGGATGTTTGAAAAAGTCCATAATGCCGATCCAATCCCCAAGGCGGCGAACCGCCTTTAATGCTTTGAAGGAGTCTCCTCCAAGTTCGAAGAAGCTATCCTCCATCCCAATCACGTCAAGCTCAAGCACGTCTTTCCAGATCGCAAGGATGCTCTTTTCTGTTTCGGTCTCGGGCTCTAGGGCACTTGAAGGCGAAGGTGCCAGGGATAATTCCATCGAAGACAGGAGCGCTTGGTCCACTTTCCCGTTAGGGGTTAATGGCAGCCCTTCCATCTCCATCATGTAGGTCGGGATCATATACTCAGGCAGCTTCTGCTTGAGTATCTTCTTAAGTTCCGTTAGAGGCGCTTCACAAGAATGCGCTGGCTCGAACACAAGATAAGCTGCTATTCGTTTGTCGCCTTTACGGTCTTCCTTCACCAGTACGGCTGCATCTTTAACGAATGGGCATGCGGTTATGGCGGATTCAATTTCGCCTAACTCAATGCGGAAGCCGCGTATTTTGATTTGCCGATCCATACGGCCCAATATCTCGATGTTGCCATCAGGCAGCCATTTGACGCGATCGCCTGTCCTGTACAGCTGTTCTCCACTGCCCTTGCGAAACGGATTCAGAAGGAAGCGGGATTCATTCAGCTCCGGATTGTGAATATACCCCCGCGATACGCCGCTGCCGCCAATGTATAACTCGCCCGGCACCCCAATCGGGGCCGGATGATGGTGTGCATCCAGCACGTAAGCTTGCACATTGCCAATCGGTTTACCGATCGGAACCATGCTATTGCCCGCATGCTCCTTCAGTTCGCTCGGCAGTGGATACGCCATGGCCGATACCGTCGTTTCGGTAGGGCCATAATGGTTCTGTATATCGCAGCTCGGCCGAAGCTTTCTAATTTTCGCAACCGTTTCCCAGCTTAGCCCTTCTCCAGCAAGGATAAGCGTTCGGTGAGGAATGACATGCTCCGGCTGCTCGGCGCTCATGAGCACTTCAAAATGGCTCGGCACCACTTTCATAATATCTATGCGATGCTTCTGGAAATAATCCGCAACCCCATCGGGATCACAGGAGCGTTCATATGTTAAGACATGAAGCGTACCGCCTGTGCATAATGCGCCATAAATGTTGGTCGTGCCCAGATCGGCAGCAAACGTGGACGCCAGCGCATAGCTGAGCGGCTCCTGAATGTTTAGATGCTTCGTTATGCCAAGGATGTAGTTATGGAACTGGCGAAGCTCGACGCCAACCCCCTTGGGCATGCCTGTCGTCCCCGAGGTGAAAATCATGTACATCAGGTCGTCAGGCGTTGTGCGAATAGCTGGATTCTCGCCGCTCATGCTTTCGTAACTGCGCCGGTCCCTGTCATAATCGAGCAACGCTGCCCCTTGCGGATCAATATCTGCCGAGAGCTTGGCCTGTGTAATCAGCACGCGCATGCCCGATGCTTGAATCATATACTGGACTCGGTCTTTCGGATACGAAGGGTCGATTGGCACATAAGCGCCACCCGCCTTAAGCACCGCCAGCATGGCGATGGCCACATCCGCCGTCCGCTCCATGAAGATGCCCACGGCCTGGCCAGGACCGACCTGCTGTGCAATCAAATAATGGGCCAGTTGATTGGCGCGCCTATTCATTTCGGCATAGGTGAACGATCGCCCCTCGCATGCCAAGGCGGCCCGTTGGGGATGGCGATCCGCCTGCGCCTCAATGGCAGCTACAAGATGGTAGCCGGGATCATGGGGCAACTTCGTTTCATTCCATAACACAGCAATCTGTTCCTTCTCCGCCTCTGGCATCAACGGAATGTTCACGATAGCCTGTTCGGGGTCCATGCAAGCCTGCTCCAGCAGATGAGTGTAATGCCCCAGCATGCGCGCAATCGTTGCCTCTTCGAAAATATCAGTGCTGTATTCTGCATGAACAATGCCAGGCGATATCGAGAACGTCAAATCGAATTTCGAGGAATCCGTGTTCCGGGATCCGAAAAACTGCATTGGCAGCTCCTCGGTTTCTTCTCCCCACATATGCATATTTTGCAATACGAGCATGACCTGAAATAAAGGGCTATGGCTCATATTCCGTTCCAGATGGAGCGGCTCCATGATTTTATCCAACGGCAGGTCTTGATGCTCGGAAGCTTCGACCGTCAACCGTTTGACCTGCTTTGCTGTTTCCCTGAAACTTGCCTGCTCATCGAGCTGGATGCGAATCGGCAATGTGTTTACGAAGAAGCCAACGTTTCGCTCAATCTCTTCTCGATTGCGGCTGGCAATAGGCGACCCGATGATGATATCGGACTGCCCCGAGTAGCGGGAGAGCAGAATGGCGTAAGCCGCCATCATCGCCATGTAGAGGGTAACATCCTCCTCTTGGCAAAACCGCTTAATGGCGGCTTCTGCCCCTTTGCCGATTGGGCGCTGGATATCCGCACCCCGCATGCTCTTCACAGGAGGCCGCGGTTTATCCGTGGGAAGCTCCAGTACGGGAATGTCCCCTTGGAACTTCTCACACCAGTAATCCTGATGATAACGAAGCACATCGCCAATCAGGTAGTTTCGCTGCCAAGAGGCAAAATCAGCGTATTGAACAGGGAGTTCCGGCAGCTCCAGTGGCTTATTGCGGGTATACGCCGTATAAGCCTGCATAATTTCATCCTGAATGATGCCGATCGACCAGCCATCGCATGCGATATGGTGAACGTTTAGAAGTAAAGTGTGCTCGTCCGGGTTCAGCGTGAAGAGATAAGCTTTGATCGGAAATTGCTGCTCCAGCCGAAAAGGCTCAAGCGCCTTCTCTTTGATTAGGGCGTCCCGCTTCCGTCTCTTCTCCTCTTGGGGAAGCTGCTGCAGATCAATGACCTGCAAGCCAATCGGCGAGAACGGATGCACGGTTTGAACAGGCTCTTCCTCCACCGTATGATACGTAGTGCGCAACACTTCATGGCGCTCGATGATCGTATGGACCGCCTTTTCGAGCAATGCCGCCTCTACTTCCCGCTGAAATTCAAATACGCATGGGATATTATATGAGGGGCTGTCCGGCTCCCATTGATGCACAAACCATAAGCGTTGCTGCGAATAAGACAGCGGAAACCGATTCTCGCCAGCTTCACGCGGTTGCGGCAAGATCTTCTGATGCGGCTGCTTGCTGGCCATCTTGGATTTGATCTGATCCAGCAGTTGCTGCCGCTTGTCGGGGGGCAGTTGATTGATCCGCTCCAATAAAACGTTCAAGCGCTCCTCACCTGCCTTCCTTCAAGGATGCCAGCAGCAATTCCCTTTTCTCCGGCGGGAGCGAGCGGATGCGATCCCACATCTTGTGCTTAACTGCATCCGTTTCGGATACAAATTCAGATGCATGAACGATCTTCTTTTTCACAGTGTCGATCAATTGTTGAAAATATTGCTCGAAAGGCTCGATGCCCAGCTTAGCATGGAATGCTGCTGCTTCCTCATAGGAGATCTGCGACAGCTGCTCATAGTGAGATCGATCCGTCGTGAGCTTTCGCAATGCTTCGGCCCACGGCTCAATGTCTTGCTTGGGTACGATTGGCCTTGGAATGACGGTTGAGAGCAGATAGGACGTGTTATATTTTTCAATTGGCTTAACAGGGAGCAGGTAGTCAAGGCCCATCTTCGCTTCTGGAATGCCGCCGATCCGGCTCGCAATGACAGGAATGCCGCGCAGCATCGCTTCTGTCACCACCTGCCCGAACGATTCCCCCCACAAGGATGGCATCAGGAACACTTTTGTTTGTTTATAAATGTCGTTAATATCCTCTGAAGGCTTAAGAATCGTAATATTCGGCAAAGCTTTCATCTCATCTATTTCCTCTGCCGAGGTCGCCCATGTCGGAACAGCTGCAAACGATAGCTCCGGCATTGCCTTCGCCAGCCCGATGAAGATCGAAAAGCCTTTAATTGCCGAAGGATTAATAACCGTAATGTACTTATTATCGAAACCAGCCAGATTAGGGAACGGTCCTTTGCCGTAAGATGGGAAGTAGATCACTTTCGAATCGAGACCGCCATGTTCCAGTGTGTAATCCTGCAAATACTTACTGACGGATACGATGCCATCGAGCTTTTTCAACATCGGAATATCCGCAGGCTTCACTTGGTAGCTCTCCGGGCCGAACGGCAGCAAGGTCTGGCTATGCGACAAGAGGACAGTTCTAACCCCCGTCTCCAACACCGCTTCGAGCATTAATTGGTTATGGGTTAGCTCAGACACAATCGTGATGTCAGGCTGAAGCTCTTTGATTTTGGCGCGAATGAAGGAATAGATTTGGAAAAAGCTATTGATCGTGTACGCCACGACCTTATTTTTTTGGATGCATATCAGGTCCTTGTTCTCCTCTAGCACCTCAAACTCATTCGCCTCGCGCTTTTTCTGAAAATACTCTTTGAAGCCTTGCACATCCGCAGATGGCGTTATAACGAAACATTCATGGCCGCGCTCCGCTAATCCCTCCATCAAAATACGATTCGCCTTGTGGGCGCCCCCCCACGGATATAAGTAGTCCATGTTCTGGATGAGCAAAATTTTCATGCCATATAGCCTCACTTTCTAAAATATGTTTCTCTGCTATCGGCAGAAATTAGTTGCGCTCAAGCTGCTCTAGTTCCAGCAACATCTTCTCCAGCTCAGACGAATCGATTTGCTCTAATTGATATTGCTCAATTGCCGAAGCGGTTTGTTCAATGGTCGGCTTTGCACCGAATATGACGTAGAGCGGGATTTCCATGCCGAGATAGCTGCGGATGCGGGAAACGATTTGGGTCGCCATTAGCGACTGGCCTCCCAGCTCGAAGAAGTTATCGTATATGCCCACTTTATCGAGATGCAGAATTTCACTCCAAATGTTAGACAATGCCTGCTCCAGCTCATTGCGCGGCGCTGTATAGCTAGACTCAAGTTCAGGGCGCATATCATCGATAGGCGGAAGCAAATTTCGGTCGATCTTGCCGTTGGCCGTGATGGCGAAGCTATCCACGTACATGAATCTTGCTGGAATCATATAGGACGGAAGCAACGACTCCAAATAACTGCGAATCTGGCTAATGTTTGGCTTCGTTGCAGCGCTTGGTTGCACATAAGCATGGATCGCATTTTTCTCGTAATGATAGAGGACAACAGCTTCTTGCAGCTGCGGATGGTCCCGTAAGGAATGCTCCACTTCCCCAAGCTCGATGCGAACGCCAGCTACTTTAATCTGATTGTCTTCTCTCCCCATCCATTCGAGGCTCCCATTCGCATTCAACCGGCAAATATCGCCCGTTCGATACAGCCGGCCGCTAAAGCCGTCCTTGAACGGATTAGGGATAAAATGCTTGTCCGTTAAGGAAGGCTCGTTTAAGTAGCCTCTAGCCAACCCTACACTGGAAAGATAAAGCTCACCGGTTTTGCCTTGGGCCACCGGGTTCAATTGCGCGTCGAGCAAATAAACGGCCACGCCGTTCATCGGGCTGCCTAATGGCACCGTATCGGTGGCTTGGCTGCAAGTATGCATCGTAGCGCATACCGTTGCTTCGGAAGGGCCATAGGCATTAACCAAATTCACTTTGGAGCTCCAATAGTGAACCAGCTTTTTCGTGCAGGCTTCCCCTGCGCTTACAATCGTTTTGAGCGCTGGCAAATCGTTCTGCGACAGCGTTGCAAGAACGGATGGCGTTAACGTAACGACGCTAATCTCTTGCTCGATCATGTACTGATAAAGCTCTTCACCAACAAACGTTCCCTCTTGCGGCAGCAGGACGAGCGCTGCTCCGGCAACTAGCGTCGTCAATATTTCAGACACAGATGCATCGAATGTGAAAGCTGCATATTGCAGCACTCTGTCCTGCTCGTTTAATTGGAATGCAGCGATCTGCTCTTGCACTAGATTAGGGAGGCCGCGATGCTCAATCATGACGCCTTTTGGCTTGCCGGTCGAACCGGATGTATAGATCACATAGGCCAGGTCAGAAGCAGCAGGGCGGACGGAAGGACGGGTGGAAGATTCCTGCTGTACCTGGTGCCATTCCGAATCTAAAGAAATGCATTGAAGTGAAGCCTCATGCTTGCATTCAGCAACGGTCTCTTCCAATTTGGAGCTAGTTAGCAGGATGCTGAGCTTCGTTTCTTTTATAATATGGGCGATCCGTTCGGCCGGATAAGCGGATGTTAGCGGAACGTAGGCTGCACCAGCTTTCAATACTGCAAGCATGGAGACGACCATATCTGGCGAACGGTCCTGATAAATACCGATAATCGAATCGCGCGCAACCCCTTTTTGAATCAAGTAATGGGCCAGTTGGTTGGACTTCCCGTCGATTTGCCGATAGGTATAAAGGTCCTCCCCTTGCGTGATGCAGACGGCATCCGGGTTCCGCTCGACAGTTTGTTGGAAAAGCTCGCAAATGCTCGCTAATTGACGGGCAGTGGCATTTAGCCCTTCTTCTAGTTTCATTATTTTCCCTCTTCTCCATATAATTTCTGAAAATTCTGAACAATTTACTCATAAACGTTTACGAATTGCGCACAAATACTCATCCCCTTCTCCTCCTTACGATCTACTAGGAAGAGTTTTCTATAATTAACAATGGTAATGTGAAATGTAAATGTCGACAAGTCGGATCTTACTGAGAATATGTGTATTATTACGATCCACTGAATTAAAACGTTTTCAATTGAGCAGCCGGTCCTATTGCGGTTTTGTTAGCCTGGTAGTTACACGATTTTGAATGGACTATTGCGGTGTTACGCACGGCTGACGGAGGCGGAGCTTTGAGACAAATTAGCGCCCTCGGCAGTTGGTATTTCTAACGGACTCCAGCGCCGCTATTTGGCGGAAATTCCGCCTTTTGAAAATCTAACGGACCGTAGCGCCGTTATTTGAGCAATTTAGCGTGATTTGGCGCGGTTTTCAACGAAATAACGCCCCTGGAGTCCGTTAGCCTGACAAATCAGCGATTTTGCACCAAAAAAGGGCCATACGGTCCGTTAGCGTGCTCGCATGGGATGACAATGGGCGTGCAAAGGTGCGAGCGGGGCTCGTTTGACAAGTACAAATCTAAACCAAAAAAGCCATGGTTCCCCATGGCTTATGGTCTATAATTACTTACGGTTCTCCGCAGCTATCTGCGTCCCCTTCCCGCGGCCTTCAACGCTCCCTTTTCACACATGCGAACTGCCGCACTAAATTTTAACGGACTCCAGCGCCGTTATTCGGCGGAAATTCCGCTTTTTAAAATTCTAACGGACCGCAGCGCCGTTATTTGAGCAATTTGGCGTGATTGAGCGCGGTTTTCAACGAAATAACGCCCCTGGAGTCCGTTAGCCAGACAAACCAGCGATTTTGCATCAAATAAGGGCCGTACGGTCCGTTAGCGGCCCGTTTAGCCTGCTCGCATGAGAAGGCTAAACACGTGCAGCGGCGTATGCTAGGTGACCTTGTTAAGCTCTGCAATAATAGCCTCGAGCTCCTTCTGCCGTTCCCCAACATTCATATTTTTGATTGGCACAAAACTAGCCTGCATCCCCATCTCGCGGATCCGTTCCATCCATTCGAGAATGTCATTTCTCGCATACTTCTTCTCTAACAACGAGTAAAAAATATAAGCATATTCATTGCTTATGTTCGTATTGAAGATCAGCGGGTCATCCGAGTTAATCGTGACCATCAGGCCGCTTTCTGCCTCTATGCTCTCGGTAAACCCTCTCTTGTTCAACGTGTTTATATAGTGTTGGAACAGGTCATCGATCTCGCCAATGGAAGTGTTCGAGGTTGGATTCGTTTCCACAATGATGCCTTCCCGGCTTATATATGATCGCACTAGCATTTGGACCTGCGTGAAAAATGGTGCATCCTCCGGCTTCACGGCAATTTGGATCGGTTCCAGCATATAATGCAAATAACATTTGCAATGCTGCGCGTAAATGAGCTTATCGACATTCCACGTATTATTCGTTTCCACATAAGGGCAGAACAATTTGTTACGCTTCTCGTCTGCGGTCGTAGTCACCGTAAAGTCAATTACTTTCTCAAATTTGCTAAATTTGCTTTGGTATGCCTTCCAAAGGCTATAGACCGTGATGCCATCAATATGATGATAGATTTGTTCGGCAATTTTCAAAATTTGCTGTTCCAAGTAAGTCGCATCAAACGATAACGAGGCGCCGATTCCGTTCTTGTGCAGGCCCCATATCCACAGCAGATTCTCCATATATTCGATCCTTGGCATTATAATGACGGCATTGCGCTGGATCCACCGCTCTGGATCGACGCCCAATGCAATGCCATGCCCAATGCGGTCTCCTGCATGAAACTGGAAATGCTCTACCACTTCATGCACTCTGCGCAATCCCGACAGCAGGTGGCGGAAGTCTTCCCCAACATGATATGTGAAGCCTAGATTACGGATCGATTTGCTCTTCTGCTTCTCGTACAGTAGCTTGTGCGTGCGGCTATCACGTGCTTCTTTAAAGACGGTAGAAAATACCCACGGCTCTGTCTCCAGCTCTGGTCCAGCTGCATCAATGCCTACGATGTAGTCTGCTAACCCGGGAATGTCCTCTCTTAACAAGTGCAAATTGTCCATTTGACGCTTATACTCTTTCTGCCTTTCTTCGAAGTATAGGGATGTGGGTTCCGCAGTTTGAAGCATTCGTGAATCATAAATGCCTGTTTCTCTTGATTTGAGATCAGGACGATAACCGAGCCAGCATTTCTCAATATCGTCTTCCCGCTTCAAGAAGTGGATAACGATTCCAAGCTCCGGCAGGTTTTGTTCAGCGCTCCCTTCATAGTCAGACAATAGCTCCTTATAGAGCTCTAATATTTTCTTAAAATCTTGCGCCATAACTTTAAGCGGGCTCTTGTTTTTATCTTTATCCTTAGGCTTTATGCGAATTTCCAATTTTTTTAAATGCTCATTCGAAAACTGTTGATGAAGCACCAGTCCCCAATCTTGCGGTCCTGCTGATAGTTTTCTTCGTGAGTATCCCATAAAATTCTCGAGGCCTCTCACATAATTCGATTGGACATACAATTGGTAGGTTTCATTTTTTATCCGGATATATTGCCAGAATACGTTACAGAAAAAGCTATCCACCGTGCCCTGTTCGCTGTTCATATATTTTAAGCATTGGAACAATAACAAAACTTCTACCGTGTTATACTCCCCTGCATCTGGAATCAATGAATGAATAATATCACTATACGCTAGTTGTTTCCGCCAGCCTTCAGCCTTGGAATTCGCAGCAGTTCTAATCGATAAACTAAATTGTGACTTTAGCTGCTCGAACAAATTATTCAGTTCCACGCTTTTTTCCATTGGGAACTGTGTGCCTTCCACAATTTGCTGTAAATATTCCGTTATAATCGTACTCGTTTGGTGAATTGTTTTATGATGCTTGGCGTAATAATCAAACAGCTTATCCTGGTTATCATCGGGCCGGCCATTGAGAAACTTGGCTAATAAAATTCGGACAACCCGCATGGCCTGGATATAAGGCAATAAACTATCATAGCCCTTTACAATTAACTGGTCATGCAAAGGCTCTGATCCACCTGAATTGGACATTAGCTTGCGCCAAGTGAGATAGAAAGTCCCGCCTGCATTCAGATGCATATGGTTCTCCGCTACGCCGCGTTGCAGAATTTGATCGAGCTGTGTGTCTGAGAGGTTAACGCCCCCGTGATAACCCCTCAAATAGAAATCTTGCTCCATCTTATTCTCGATCAAATACAGCAGCACCAATAGGTCCGTTGTAAACAACCGTTCCATCGAGTTCCACATGACAACCTTATTAACGCCGCTGTATGGCCCTAGAAAAGCGTTCTCCTTTTCGCTTTCCCAGTATTTCAAAGAGATTTTGCCATTACGATGGGTAAGAAAAAACTTGCTTAGCTGTTTCAAATGGTCCAAATAAAATCGGCTCATCTGCTGGCCCTGTTTACTCAGGCTCTTTACTTTCTCAAATCCAAAATACTTCTGGACTAACAGCTTTATTTCATCCAAGTTATGAATCGCATTGGTTGCATTTAACGATTGATAGAACGTGGAATAGAGCTTATGCTCGATTTCTTTATGCTCTCTGCCTATGGGATCGCCGCTTTTTGCATATCCCTCAAGCGGGTCCATCCATAAATGTTCAGGGCCAATGGACATTTTGTGCTTCTTATAAAAATTAAACTCAGTAAACGGGAGAACCATTAATCTGACGCGAAGATCCATCTTGTCCCGAAGCATTACGATCCTCCTAATTCAATTGCTTCTCTACAAACCGAATAAAGCTCGGCTTAACATCAAACATGCCGTATTTGGCTAACTCTCGATCGATTGCTGTACGCACTCGATTGTAGAAACTCTCTTCACCAAACGACTGAAGCTCATAAGCTGTCTTCAGCATAATGTACAATTCCGCATGTTTGCTGATGCATAGCTTAAATCCCTTTCTTCTAATCATTTCTTGCGTATAGTCATCTTCCGGCTCCTCATACTCTGTACTAGCTCGTCTCAGAATATCCAATTGTAACCCAATATCTTCTTTAGCACGCGAGGACAAGAACGGCATATTCCGATTGTGGTCGATAACGAGTTTTTCTAAGGTATCAAGGTAGTCCTCGAAAGCAGACTCCTCAATTAGATTGTCCTCATTCAAATCATCCACCAATTCCTCGATAAGGGAATCGATCGACTTGCTAATATCCTTCTTTCTAATTGCCTTTAAAGCCTCAGCTTCCGCTACGCTGACCTCTCGATATTTAACCAAGTATTCTTTGGTCTGTTCAATCAACGCTTCAAATATTTTCAATAGTTCGGGGTAACTTGCATCATCCACCTGTTTCCCTTTGCCTGGCATAACCCCTCTAACTTGTTCACTAAGAGAAGCCGTCACCAGATTAGCGAACTCTTCTACTAATTCCTTCTCCGAGCCTCTTGCAACTTTCAGGTCTTCCTCATTCATCTTCAAATTGCTAGACATGATTTCCTTCGTACGAAGCAAATGTTCTTTTCTGTTATGGACGGCATTCAATTGCTCCTCGATTTGATCAATCTCATCTTGGCGTGACTTAAAATCTAGCGGCATATATTTCCGTAAAAGGCGTATCGACTGCTGTGCATTAAAGTATGATGCGATAATCGCCCTTACAGAATTATTCAAATCCACACTTTTATTTATTAAAACGAATGGTTTAGGCTCAGCCTCAAAATCAAGCTTTTGTTGCCCTTGAAGCTCAAGAATCTCCTTTAATTGGTCTGGATCATAGGTGTATGTTGTATGGGAATTTTCAAATCTCTCACGATCTTTTTCAAATGAAGCAGTCATCAATTGGCCAGTTAAATTGTTCCAATCTGGTTCATTTCGATCCAGATCGCTTTGATATTGCTTAATTCGCTCTTCGATAGCTCTACGCCTAGAAATAAGTGCATTTATCTCCCCCGAATTGAGACCTCCCAACTCGTCATTTATGCGCGCAAGGCTCTGTTGCAATCCATCGATTTGAGCTTCAACTTCCTTCAAGCTATTCGTAACGTCCTGCATTCGATTCGATATTTGATACCGGCTAATCTTAAGATTGATTTCTTTCTCTTTCGAAGATGTTGCTTTGTTCGTACGCAACTGGGCGACCTGCTTTTTAATTAAAGCATGCAGTTCAGCAGGAGCAGGAGCAGAAATTCGGCGCAGATTTTCAAGTGAAAATGTATTGATTAAATTGTATCTGGATATATAAAATATCTCTGAATATTTCATACTATTTCCAGTAATATTCTCCAAATGTTCCTTCACCCACTTCGGATCCGTGTCATAGCTATCTTGAAGGATCTGCCATAACGTAGCCACATCATCACAGCTGATCGCTTGATAAAACGTTTCCTCTTTAGCCGAATGGGTTTCATCCTCAAACAACTGCTTAATATCTTCCAAACTTAACTTTGAAGTGACTCGCGAAAACAAAACTGTAGCTTCTGCATTGCTTACTTCAGGGAACAGGTCACAATTATCATTTAAAAGATTAAAGGCATCTGCCAGCTTACTCTCCGTGCCTCTTCTGATATATTCAATCTCTAACCCCGCAAGCATGCGAACCACAAAATCAACAAAGAGCTGCAACGTAATGAGCGTTTCCGCGCGGCCAGTATACGACCGACCCTCCATCAACCGATTCAGCTCGGTATAATCGACAATCGTTACGCCTGCTTCGTACATGATCGTTTTATCCAGCACGGATTTATAATCACTTAGTTGCCATGAAGAATGGATTAATACCGACATAAACTGTTGGATATCGCTTATCGTCCACTCTTTGTCCCGCTTCTGATACAAGAAATAATACGGATTAATAAGGCCCCGCGGATTATCATCGAAGAACCGGTAGTAAACACTGAGCAGTTCGGAGTTGGAGTCATCAAAAAGCTTCGTCGAATTCGGACCCAAGACGATCGACTGCATCACATCCTGAAGCGTCACATCGTGTTCCTCTTGGCCCTCCTCAAGTACAACCGGATAAAAGAACTTCCCCTTGTTCGCCACTTTGCTCATCTCGAATCGGAAGGAAGGCGGCAACACCTTTTTTAAAAATTCCTGGCTGCGGGATTTTCGCATCATAATCGCTGAATCTTCTCTTGCATCTTCATCCGCATCTGGAATCATGCCAGTAATAAAGGAGGTTTTATAGTGCCTGCTGTCTATGTTCTCCTTCTCTAGAAAATGAATCGTCATCATTTCAGAGAATACGCGGTACTCACCAGTAACGAGCACTACGATATTGGCATGAGATAGGAAGCCCAATATTAAGTTCAACACTTCTGGGCATCGCTCTGCGCTAATATCAACATCATCAAAGAATATGAACAGCAGCGCTTCTTCGGCAGAGTCGCCTGTTTTACGTTTAAATTTTACAATCTCATCAATGAACTTCTTAAACTCTTCTTGAAACGTCCGGTCCGAATGGGCAAATTCCCGATTATCAACGATATATTCCGCCATGCCGTCGTCTTTGTTCTGGATTCGCTTGTAATATTGTTCCTTGCGGAACAGATAGGAGGTTTGCAGCCGAAAATACTGTTGCTCCAGCTCGGTCCGCTCTTTGCGAATGCACATCTTAAACACTTCATCCTCGAATTGCTGGGTTTGTCGGCAATGGTTCTCATATTGTTTTTTCAAAATTTGAATTTGATTTTCCAAACAATCCAATAACCATCCCATCGCATCACTAGCCGAGCTCATGCGCTCAGGAACAATCAATGGAAGTACAATATCATGCTGATTGGATTCTAGCCGTTTCCTAACTGTATGCATAATGGAGGTTTTGCCGGAGCCTCGACCGCCAAGGATCGAAATGACATTGTTAGCGCTTCGCTCTTCCCCGTCTGACGCTTTCGCTTCCCGACGAAACGACTGTATAAGTTCATGAATATTATCATAGGTGGGCAGCAACACTTTGGCTTGCTCATCCGTCAAAATGCGATCCCCTATTTTTACTGTTTTGTTTTTTTTATCATCTGGCAACGAAATCAAACCCCCTTGGTTTACTTTTCAATCATTTATCATAATATACCATTAATGTGTGACGTAATGGAGCATAATTCGACAGCATTTGCATCCGAGCAGAACGTAACATCCTTGTCTTTTCGATGCCTTCATCATAAAATAATGCGATGGAAAGGATGACACTCATGAAAATTATTGTCATTGGCGCGGGAATTGCAGGAGCCTCGACCGCTTACCACTTGGCCAAGCAAGGGGCTGATGTCCTGATCGTCGATCGGCAAGACGAAGGACAAGCTACCGATGCAGCAGCCGGCATTATTTGCCCATGGCTGTCGCAGCGTCGCAATCAGGCTTGGTATCGGATTGCGAGAGCCGGCGCACATTATTATCCAGCACTCATTGAACAGCTTGAACGCGAAGGGGAAACCGAAACGGGCTATGCCAAGGTCGGAGCGCTGAGCATCCACATGGACCCAGACAAAATTGGCCAGATGGAAGAACGGGCTTACAAGCGTAAAATAGATGCGCCGGAAATTGGCGAGATTACCCGCACTGATTGTAGCAGGACTCGCGAGCTCTTCCCGCTTCTTGCAGAAGAGTATGCCTCCCTGCATATTAGCGGGGCAGCCCGCGTTGATGGCCGGGCACTACGGGATGCTTTGCTTCGATCGGCGCAAAGGAATGGGGCTGAGCTCTTTTATGGGGATGCTGCACTCGAATTTGTTGCCAATCGAGTAACGGGCGTTACGATTGAAGGAACAAGCTATCCTGCTGACGCCGTGATCGTATGTGCGGGCGCTTGGGCGGGGGAGCTATTGCAGCCATTGGGCATTGATTTTAAGGTGAGGTACCAGAAAGCGCAAATCATGCATTTGCAGGTTCCAAATTCCGCACAACATACAGGCGAATGGCCGGTCGTCATGCCGCCTTCCGATCAATATTTGCTCGCCTTCGAGCAGCAGAAGATCGTAATTGGCGCGACACACGAAAATGATATTGAAGGCTATGATACGCGGATTACGCCAGGCGGCATGTACGAGATTTTGAACAAATGCCTGGCCTTCGCGCCTGCTCTTGCCGATAGCACTTTTCAAGAAGTACGGGTAGGATTCCGCCCCTTTACAGCCGATTTCCTTCCGGTCATTGGCGCCATGCCCAATTGGGAAGGGCTTCTTGCCGTCAACGGCCTTGGTGCGTCCGGCCTAACGATGGGCCCATATATCGGAAGCCAATTGGCAAAGTTAGCGTTAAGAATGGAAGTCGATATCGATTTAGCTGACTATGGCATTCATAAGGCGTTAGGTTAACCCACTTAATAAAAACAGCAAAGGGTGTCCCACTAGCCATTACGGCTGGGGACACCCCTATTTTTACGCTGCAGCGGTTGGTGAATGAGGAAATAAGGATGCATCATTGCTATGAGTTATTAAACTCCTCCATCTTCTTTCTTAAGCTAAGTGGGCGCATGTCGATCCAGACCTCTTCAATATAAGCTAGGCATTCGGCTTTGGTCCCCACTTTCCCAGCATCATTCCAACCTAACGCATTCTCGCGTGAAGCCGGCCAAATCGAGTACTGCTCTTCGTGATTCACAATTACCTTGTAGATGCTGCGATCTTCCTCGTCGAAATAATCGTTTGCCATATCCTGAACCACCTCACCTAAAATTTGTCGTCCGGCGCTCATCATCTGTCAATAATTGGATCGTTCATTTTCATGGTAAGCCTATGTATGGATGCCGTCAATCCATCATTCGGTTTATCAATAACAAAAAAAGGCTGCCGAAGCAGCCCCGCCATAACGCATTTCCGCTCTGATTAGCTTCCGCCAACCTGAGCCGGCTGCCCACCGGCACCCGTCTTCACTTCCTGCATCTTCGCTTCCTTCGATCGAGCTTCCGCTTCATGCGTTTCAACCGCTTGGGCTTCCGCTTCCTCAGCAGACAGTTCCTTCTGCGGCGCAAGAATGGTCACAACGACAAGCTCTGCGTCAGAACGGGCCGTAACGCCTGCCGGAAGCTTCAAGTCGCTGACGAGCAAATTTTCGCCGATGCCAAGTGAAGTGACATTAACGTCAATCACTTCTGGCAGCACGTTAGGCAAACATTCAATCTCAAGCTCATGCAGCATCAACGTTAGAATGCCGCCTTCCCGAGTGCCTGTGCTGTCACCAACTACTTCTAAACGGACATGCGTCTTCAGCTTTTCATTCATATTAATCTGATGCAGATCGATATGAACTACTTGATGGGACAGCGGATCACGCTGTACCTCAGATATAACGACAGCCTCTGTCAAACCGCCTGGAATCGCCACGTTCAGCACAGCGTTCGGATGTGAACGAAGCAGCGGCAGCAGCTCACGCTCAGCTAATGCAATTGGCGTTGGCGCTGATAAGCTTGAGCCATATACGACGCCAGGCACCTTGCCCTGCTTGCGCAATTCACGAAGCTCATGCTTCGTACGGGTTGTTCTAGCTTCAACTGCCAATGATATGCCCACTTCGGAATCCTCCTTAACAAGACCGCGCCCTAAAGGCTTGCAGCCGATTCCCCGTTAGGCTTGCCTAATGTTTTGAAAAATAATCAAGCTTGGCATGATTCGATAAATCAACAATTTAGGTGCAGAATGGGGATGTGACGATCAAAATCCCGCATCCTTTTTTAGTTTAATCGTATCGCCTTCTTGCCTTCTACTGTGTCGAATTCAATCGTTGACTCGTTGAGCCAATGAGGCTGATTCAGTTCTCCACTTTCACCTGATAGTGGATTCACGTTTAAATTGAAATCTTGCTTTTCGAGATGTTTTATTAATAGCCCTGCACCATTTACTTTCTTATAAAACTGATAAATATATAAGCTTTTGCCCGAAGCCACCCGTTTTTTTATAACTAACGCTTCCGTTTGTCGCGGGGATTCAATCACTTCATAGGTCCAATCCGAGGTGATCGATAGGCCTACATACAACAACCAAGTCCCACTAAAAAATACACACGCAATTATCATGGATACCATGAAATAGAGTGGCTTGGGCATTTTCGAAAAAAGCCCCAGACCAAATAACAATACGCCATGCATTACGATTAACGCGATGTAAATGGAAGGCTTCATGCAGATGAATGCATAGTCGAAACTATGTATTAAAACTAGCGCTATATCGATACTAAGTAACAATAATAAAAGGCGGATAATCATTTTTTTTGCGATGTTAGTCGAGCGTGAAGCGTCCATAAGGTTAACATGCCTCCTCCAAATCTTTCCTAATTATAGACGAATTGTATAGTGGAATAGTTTGAGTAGTTCTACATTTTATTAATATTGGATGAATTACACTTTTATTAATTGTATCGCAACATTTGTTAGGCGGGATACGTTCATTCTATGTAACATTTGAAGAAAAATAAAGTGAACACAACAAAATACACGGTACGGATGAAAACCAACTTCAGCCTGCCGTGTATTTTCTTTATGTGAACAAACAATATATCCACGTCACAATAGTTTACATCTCTATAAGCCTCTGATACAATCAGAGTGAAAAAATACTATATAATGGAAAGAGGTAGATTATGAATCATTCGGTTTCCTTCTCTGAAATCGATTACAGTAGTTCCGTTAATAAACTTAATGTTAAAGAGACTTACTCCGCCATGCATCACCTTAAACAAACCTTTGAACAACAATTATCCTCCGCTTTAAACTTAACGCATGTCGAAGCCCCTCTGATTGTATTTTCTGGAACCGGCGTAAACGATAATCTCAATGGCTCCGAATCGCCTGTCCGCTTTACAGCTAGCGATATTGGCGAGCAATCGATTGAAATTGTCCATTCTTTAGCCAAATGGAAACGTATGGCGCTGCAGCGCAGCGGATTTTCGAATGGCGAAGGCCTTTTCACCCGCATGAACGCCATTCGGCGTGATGAAATTCTTGATGACCACCACTCCATTTATGTAGACCAATGGGACTGGGAACGCGTTATCTCCCATGAGGAACGTACATTTGACACGCTTCGCCAAACCGTCGAATCGATCTATAACGCGATCAAAAATACCGAGCAATCCATCAACGAACGATACGCTTGCTTCAATAAGAAGCTTCCAGACCAAATTACGTTCATCACGTCGCAGCAATTAGAAGACGAATACCCGAATTTAACTCCCAAAGAACGCGAGCATGAGGCTGCCCTCCAATATGGCGCAGTATTCGTGATGCAAATCGGTGGATTGCTGCGGTCGGGCATTCGTCACGACGGGCGTTCGCCTGACTATGACGATTGGAATTTGAACGGCGACATTATCGTCTGGAACCCCGTTCTGCAGTCCGCCTTCGAATTGTCCTCGATGGGCATCCGCGTTGATGAAGCGTCATTGGAATTGCAATTAAGCTTATCCGGTTGCGAAGACCGTAAGGAATTGGCGTTCCATCAAGCATTATTGGCAGGCCAATTGCCATACACAATAGGCGGCGGCATCGGCCAGTCGCGCCTATGCATGTTCTTGCTTGAAAAGTCCCACATTGGACAAGTGCAAGCTTCTGTATGGCCTGAACGGATTTTGGCTGAATACAATGCGTCAGGCGCAACGCTTCTGTAGCCTGTCTGGCATTATAACGTCATCTACATAAAATGCCTTGGTTCTGTATGCAACAGAACCAAGGCATTTTTTAAATTAGCGGCCTTATAGGATATAACGCTCGTAATATTGAATGGGGCTCAAAATATCGCCATCCATATTACTAGTCATTACCGTGGCTAAACGCTTCTCCTCATTCACAAAAATATACTGCCCCCGCAGCCCTTGTGCATAATAGGTCTTACTTGGCTCGCCATTACCAGGCAAGATCCACCAATGATAGCCATAGGACATGTTGTCACTCGATACAATCTTCAAGCCTGTCGACTCATTAATCCACGCAGCAGGTACGATCTGCTTGCCCGCCCATTCCCCTTGGTTCATATATAAAATCCCCAGCTTCAACATATCTTCAGCCCGCATTGTCAAACTAAAGCCGCCGATGGCAATTCCTTGGGAATCATAATGCCAAGTGAAATCTTGAATCCCTAATGGTGCAAACAAATACTTTTGGGCAAAAGCCACCGTATCCATTTTGGCCACACGTTGCAAGATTGCGCTTAATAAATGGGAATTTCCACAACTATATCTCATTTCCATCCCAGCGCTCGTTTCTATTGGCTGGCCTAGGATGAATCTCACCCAATTTTTCGTTGGAATCATCGCTTCATTGCCTTGCCACCCTAGTCCTGAGGACATCATTAATAAATGTTTAATGGTTATTTCTTTTTTAGAATTGTCGTCGATCTCTTCGAAAAAGTGGCCAATTGGCATATTTACGCCTTCAATTAATTTTTGTTCAATCGCAATCCCGATCAATGCCGAAATCACGCTTTTCGTGATGGAATACACTTTGTTTTGTTTGGATTTGATCTTCCCGTTTTTATAGTATTCAAAAACTGTCGCATCGTTTTGATAGACAATGCAACTCTCAATTTTATCTTTTCTGATGGCACGAGCTAGTTCGTCTAATTTGATATCGATTACTTCCTTTCGGTTTCACGGCCAGGGGGCCATCCATTGAAGCTTTAGCTAGCATGCCATTAATCTCATGAATTGGCAATCCGTTACTCCCTCCTTCATTAGCAAACCGCAGATTGTTGCAGGATTGGACCGTAGAACTTCTTTTTTTATTGGATAAAATTAAAAAAACTCTTTACGAAACTTATTTTCGTAATTATAGTATCAATTGTAAACGGTTTCTCGAAACTTTAGATGATGTCTTCATCAGAGAATTGAAATAATCAATGATTTATGATAGATATCACAGGAAATCGTGCTCCCCCAGCCTCATTTTTTAAGAATAACGAAAACACTCTTCGATAATTAAATGACTTTTCATTTAAAGTTTCGTTAATTTTAGAACTTTCCTTTACCGCATTCTTGCCTCTTATGCACCAAATCCACACCAGCAATCCCTTTTCCTAACGAAAAATGCCTTTCCCACCCTTGTGGTATCACACCGGAAGCCTTTATTTAAACGATTCAAGGCTTCGGGCTTGATATAAATAAAAATTAGACGAGGAGAAATTGACAAGTGAACAAAGTAAAACGGAAAATTGTGGCCGTATGGTTATGTATCATGCTGCTCGTGCAAGTCATCCCGGTGGCTAGCGTCAGCGCAGCGGACAATGCAACGGCATCTAACAATGCCTACACTTGGTTGAAGGCACAGCAGGATTTGACGGCAGGGTTTGCAATGGATGGTTTGGTCGACAGCTTCGATGATTGGTGGAATGCAACAGAACGCCGCCAGATCGTGTATACGTATGACCAAGCGGTAGCTGCAATTGCATTCATTGTGAAAGGCGACCGTACGCGGGCGGAGAAAGTATTGAACAAAATGGCAGCAATCCAAGATCCAGACGGCTCGTGGATTAACTCCTACTGGTGGAACGGCTACGGCGAAGAAATCCGTAAACACGTTGGCCCTGTTGCATGGATGGTTATGGCATACATGGCATACGAGAAAACGTATGGCAGCACAACCTATCAAGCTTCCGCGAAGAAAGCGCTCGATTGGGCGATTTCTTTCCAAAAATCAAATGGCGGCATTTCCGGCGGCCGTACGACTTGGGATCTCAACGGCGCTTGGAGCGACGAAGTATGGTCCTCCACCGAGCAGAACGAAGATATGTACCAAATCTTGAAGTACTACGCAGGCAAATTCCCTGACCGTACAACGGCTTACAATAATGCAGCAACAAACGTGAAAAGCTTCTTGGACAATGTCGTCTGGGACAGTGCGAATAACCGCTGGAGAGGCGGCTGGAAAAACAACACCAACCTCATCGATCCTTCGGTACCAATGGACGTAAACCCATGGGGCGTACTCGCTCTTGGCTTATCCGGCACAAGAAACTACCAGGCTTCCCTTTCCTACATTGAGAATGCGAACGGTGCAGGGACGACGGAGAGCCCTAAATATGTCCAATCGTTAACGTACGACGGATCTGGCGCATTGTTGACGGCTTATGATTTTGACTGGCAATATGATTGTGCAGTAGCTAATGACCAGAACGGCAATCCGATCGGCAACCGATGCGCAGATGTGTGGTTCGAAGGCTCGGCCTTCATGTCACTCGCTTACTACATGCAAGGCAACCAAACGAAAGCAGATTCCATCATCAATGAAATTGTGAAGAAGCAAGGCACGAGCGGCTCCTTGCTGGGCGGCGTCCCTTATTCCTTGAAAGGCTCCAACAACAACTACTGGAGAATGGCAATGGAAAACTGCGTATCCAGTACGGGCTGGCTCATTATTGCTGCTCACCGTTTCAATCCATTTACCGGCTCTTACCTGACAACTGGAGGCGGCGGTGACACAACAGCCCCTTCCGTACCAGCCAATTTAAATTCGCCAGCAAAAACATCGAATTCCATCTCCTTGAGCTGGACGGCTTCAACAGATAACGTAGGCGTAACCGGATATGAGGTACTTAAAGGCGGAGCGGTTATCGCAACTGTTACCGGCACTTCGTTTACGGATACAGGGCTTAATGCCAACACAGCATACACCTATGCCGTTCGCGCAAAGGATGCAGCTGGCAACGTATCCGCAAACAGCAGCTCGCTTACCATAACGACAAGCACAGGGTCAAATCCGCCAACACCAACGCCTAGCACATTGTTTGTACGTGATGGCGCATCTTCTACGGTAACAGGCACATTGTCATCGACAGCAGGCTCCAATGCCAGCTCGGACGCAATTGTTTCCGGAGGCGGTGCGAACTGGGACGGCAATGCCCATACGCCAACTACCTATGTAGCATCTGGACTTACGGGAACTTATAACAATGGAGCTACGGCGTTCAACATGTACGTAGACTCGTTATCTTCCGTAGGCAATGGCGTTCAAGTCCGCATCTCCTATGACTTTACAGGCGATGGCACGTATGACCGCTTGGAAACGTACAACTATTTTGCAACGAACGACGTGACCGGCTCTGAAGATTACAATCAATCCAGAGGCTTGAAATCTTCAACGGGATCGTTCGCTAACCTCAGCAACGGTAAAGTACGAGTAGAGATTTGGAGCGCAATTGGCAACGGATCATCTGAAGTGCGTACCGATGCAACATCCTCGCAAGGCAGCCAGTCCAAAATCGTTATTCCTTTCAGCTAAAAATCAAGAGCCAAGACGCCCGTCTTGGCTCTTTTTTTGCGCTCTGTTTGGATCGCTGCCGTTGCCATCCAGTCCTGCGCACACTATGGCTCCCGCCTGCCGTAGGCACGTGCACCGCAGCCCGGCATATAGTAAAGGGTATCAAGTCAGGCGCTTGCATAACAAAGTGCAATTCTTGCGAAATGAGGTGGGAGAATGCCAAATCGTGGCGTGGCGTATTTCTCAGCAGAGTTCGGGCTTGACGAATCGTTACCGATTTACTCAGGCGGCCTTGGCATACTAGCAGGCGACCATATCAAGGCAGCCGCAGACCTGAATATTCCGCTTACGGGCGTAGGCATATTTTATAAGAGAGGGTATTTCCAACAGCACATCAGCGAAAGCGGCTGGCAGCAGCAGCTGTATCCCGAAGTGGATTTGGCGGCTAGCATTTACCCTGTTCAGCTTGTGAAGGATACTGAGGAACGGCCTATCATCATTGCGGTGGAAATCGCCGGGCGGCAAGTCTACGCGTCAGCGTGGCGCGTTGAATTAGGCTCGGTTACGCTGTACTTGCTTAGTACGGATGTTGAAGCCAATAGCGATGCAGACCGCCATTTGACCGACACCCTCTATCCGAGCAATCAAGATGTTCGCATTAGCCAGGAAATGATTCTTGGCATCGGCGGCGTAAAACTGCTTGCTGCTCTTGGCATTCAGCCGGATGTCTGGCACATGAACGAAGGGCACTCCGCATTCTTAGCGTTCGAGCGTATCCGCATGCTGTCTGCTGAAGGCGTGCCGTTCGAGACGGCGCTTGAAGCTGCCAAAGCGAATGCCGTTTTCACTACGCATACACCGGTTCCGGCAGGGCATGACGTCTTCTCCATCGAGATGATCGACCGATATATTGGCCATTATTATTGGCAGATGGGTGCAAGCAGGGAACGCGTGCTGTCGCTCGGCGAATTAGAAGGCGCATTCAATATGACACGGCTTGCTGTCCGTACATCATCGAAGGTAAACGGGGTAAGCAAGCTTCATGGCGAAGTGACTAGGGAATTGTTTCATCGGTGGATGCCGCACATTCCGATTCAGGACATTCCCGTTGATTCCGTCACGAACGGTGTCCATGCTGGAACATGGCTCGCGGAAGGCATAAAGCAGCTGTACGATACGCATCTTGCCAGCGGTTGGGCTGTCCGTACGCAAGAAACGCAAGTGTGGGATGCTGTGCGTGACATCCCAGCCGATGAGCTATGGGAGATGCATCAGCGGGCAAAGTCGGAAATGGTTCGAGCGTTAGGGCTGAACCTCCCTTCGCTAGGCGAAGCGCCGCTCGTCATCGGCTTCGCGAGACGGTTTGCAACTTACAAGCGGGCGCTGCTCATCTTTAGTGACTTGGAGAGGCTTGCCCGCATTCTCGGTGACCCACAACGTCCGGTCTGCCTTGTTTTCGCAGGAAAGGCGCATCCTGCAGACGAACCGGGCAAGGATATGATTCGCCGAATCGTGGAGCTATCACGCGAGGAGCGATTCAAGGGCCGCGTCCACATCGTAGAAAACTATACGATGAATAAAGCGAAGAAGCTCGTCCAAGGTGTCGATGTGTGGCTCAACACCCCTGTGAAGCCAATGGAAGCGAGCGGCACTAGCGGACAAAAAGCTGCCATGAACGGCGTGCTCAATTGCAGCGTCCTCGATGGCTGGTGGGTAGAAGGCTACAACAGGCGCAATGGCTGGGCCATTGACGGCGTGACTAACGGCGATCCCGGCTGCCAAGCGCAGCAGGACAGCGAAACGCTTTATCGGCTGCTAGAAGAAGAAATCATTCCGTTGTACTACCAGCGGGACGAACGAGAAATCCCCGCCGAGTGGGTAGACATGATGAAGGAATCGATCTGCTCTCTTACGCCTGTCTATAACACCCATAGAATGGTAAGCGATTACTGGCATCAAGTGTACGCGCCTGCTGCCGCAAGAGGAAGCCGATTCGCCGCAGACAACTTCGAGATTGCGTCTAGAGTCAGCGCCTACAAGCAATTCATTCGGGCAAACTGGCCATCCGTTCAAGTGAGGAGCGTTGAGATATTAGGCGAGCATAGCGGACGAATTGGCCTGAACAAATCAACCTTCCGTGCCGAAATTGCGCTCGGCACCATTTGGCATAAGGATGTTCACGTGGAGGCAGTCGGCTCAGACGGGCGCCTGGGCATCTGGAAAGCGAAGCTGGAGCCGGTACAGCAGCTAGCCGCGGGAACGTATGTGTATGAAGGCGTCATGGCCGACGTCCCAATCGACATTCGGGAGGCTAACGTCAACGTACGTGTTACGCCAATCAGCCCCGATTTTGCTAACGAATTTGAGATGGAGCTGGCTGTATGGGGATAAGTGCATCCACTCTTGCCCACCAGCATCGTGCCCGAACTGCCCCCGCTCGCCTAACGGACCTAACATCAAACCCGTACTGCTTCCGTTCGCCTAACGGACTCAGCAGCCCTTATTTGACGAAAATCAGGGGCTTTGAGATTCTAACGGACTCACGAGCCCTTATTTGCACCAATTCAAGCTCATGCTTGCCATTTGGACTAAAATAGCGGCGCTGGAGTCCGTTACACGCACAACTTCGCTAATTTCATCAAAATAACGGCCATACAGTCCGTTAGCCGTAGCTCCCCCCGGCCAATATTCGATTTGCCCTATTCCATCGCCTTTGTTTCTTTCGAAAAAGCACAAAAAGCCGCGGTTCATCCCGCGGCTTTCAGCTTCCCACCATTCAAGTGCAGATGCGGCGAATGCCCATCATCCCACGACAATCCAGTTCAGTACAACAGCAGCAGGCAGCAGCACGTAAAGCGCCTTAGTTGCTGGACCGTTTTTGCGAAACGGCACGGCAGACAGCATAAGCATGCCGCAAATGGCAAAGGCCACTGCTAATGCTGCTTCACGTCCCGGAAAGTCGCCAGCTAACATGAGCGGGCTTAGGACGAGCAGCCAACTGGCCGCAATCGTCGTAGGCACACCTGTGTAATAGGAATGCCGGCCGCCTTCCTCCAAGCCGCTGACATTGAAGAAGGCCAGCCGCCACAGCCCCGCAATAAGGTACAGCACCAACGCCGCGATCCCCAGCGGAGATGTCACGCCGAGCGTATAGCCAGCGATTGCTGGAAGCACGCAGAAGCTGATCGCATCAGCCAAACTATCGATCTCTTTGCCAAAGTTCGAGGTTTGCTTTAGTTTGCGCGCAATGATGCCATCCACATAATCGCCTAGTATGGCTGCTCCATATAACGTGAACGCCAAGCCAAAATGCCCCTTAACGAAGAACACCATTGCTAGCATCCCGCATACGGCGCCACCGGTCGTTATCGCATTTGCAAGGTTCCAGTATCGTAGCGCTGGAAACCATTTTCCGATCATTGTTGCCCCTCCTTTCACTATACAAGTTGTATCCCTATAAGATCTCACTGCATCGCCGTCCAGAGTATCGCGAAGAGCGGAGCGCCGAACACAATATTGTCGTAACGGTCGAGAATGCCGCCATGTCCAGGAAGAATGCTGCCGAAATCCTTAATGCCAAGCTTGCGCTTAAGCGCAGAAAACAGCAAATCCCCCATATTGCCGAATAGCAAAATAAAAAGGATGATGGCTGATTGCTTGCTGATAGAAGCGTCAGCCAGCGCCGGAATCCATCCGTTGAGCATCAGGATGCCAGCTGCAACGCCGGCTGCGCCTCCGATGTAGCCTTCGAGCGATTTGCCCGGGCTAATGCGAGGAAACAGCTTCGTTCGGCCGAACTTCTTGCCAGCAAGCAGCCCGAAAGCATCGTTCATTTGCAGCAGCAGAAGGAAGGCCACGACAGGAGCCACGCCGTCTTGCGCCAGCATAGCTAAGCTTCCTGCTCCTAACGCAATGATGCCAACGGCAAAAAGCGCACCGAACAGCGGATTCCGCACCCGGCTGGCAGGTGCCCAAAACGCGAAGCCAGCAAGCACAAGCCCTGCCGGCAGCACGTAAATGCTTGCTCGCTCCGCCTCAAGAAACAGCGCAGCAGAAGCCGCCACTACAAGGGCAAGGATCGGTATTGCCAAGCGCAGCCTCACTTTGCTAGCAACTTGATAATGCCGAGCAAGCTCCAGCAGCCCGATTAACAGGACCAAAACCGCGTAGAAACGAAAGGCCGGATAGCCCGCCCATAAGGCGAGGCAGGTCAGATTTTGCAGCACGATCAGCGTCAATCCGCGCACTGCAACCTCCCGCTTGCGCCCGAGCAATGCAGTTAAGGTAAAAAAACCAATCATGGCAAGCGTAACAATATAGAAAGCTAACAACAATTCACTCGCCTCCGATCATAATTGAAACAACCGGGGCCTGTAATCGAACGCTTGAGCAGGAACCGGCAGCCCATAACTCCGGAGCTGCTGTGCTCTTGTGACGGCTGCCGCACCCTCTAGCAGATTGCAAGCAATCTGGACAACCGTACGGTTATGCGGTTGTTCGAGGAATGATCCCTCAACCCAAGCATTGAAAGAGCCCATTGCAGGCCCGCACCAGATTTGGTAATCAAGCTTGCGTTCCTGCGCGCCGTCAATGGCCCATCGGCTTGCTTTGCCCAGATACCAGCGGAAGATGAGCGCCATCTTGTGCTTCGGGTCGCGTGCCGCCCGTTCGAGCTGTCCTGGCTCCCGCTTTTCGAAGAATCGGGCAGTGTCCGCCCAAATCTGATCGAGCGGCGCTTGGAACACTTCCTTCTCCAGCTTGAGGCGCACGTTGTCCGGCAAATCCTCAATTCGGTTATAGCTGCGGTACAGCTCTAGCAGCTGGAAGCCGCGAGAGCTGAATAAGGTGCCGCGTTTGAGCACTTGCACCTTAACGCCTTGCTCGAACATGTCGGCGGCTGGCGCCATAACAACATCCGCCAGCCCAGCTGTCGCAAGCATAGCGCGCCCCTCTTCAGAGAGGCCCGACTCAACTGCAGATTGGTTAACGGAGCCAGTCATGACATACGCAGCGCCGAGCGCAAAAGCAGCCGCCACGGCAGCCGGCGTGCCTAGCCCGCCCGAAGCGCCGATACGAATCGGGGATGCATACCGATATTTCTGCTGGAGATCGTCACGCAAGCGCATGATCGCGGGAAACAGTGCCGTCAATGGCCGGTTGTCAGTATGCCCGCCGGAATCCGCTTCGACCGTAATATCCTCCGCAAGCGGCACATAAGCAGCAAGCCTCGCTTCCTCAGCGGTCAGCAGCCCTCGGCGCACGAGATCCACGAGCATTTTCTCCGGTGCTGGCGACATGAACGGGCCGGCTACCTCCGGCCGTGAAATTTTCGCAAAAAGATGGTTTCTGCGGCGAATCACGCCAGAAGCATCGAGCGTAAGCCCGCTGCATGCATAACGAACGATACTCGGTGTAAGCCCCATGAACGCAGAAGCAGACACTCTTCGTACGCCTCGGCGGATATACAAATCGACGATATGCTCTTCCATTGCTGGCTCGTTAGGCGTGTGGATCAGATTAATGCCCCAAGGCAACCCAACGGGATCGAGCTCAGCCTGAATCACATCGAGATTTTCTTGCACGCGTGCAAGCGGAAGGCCTGCTGCCCCGAAGAAGCCCATCATGCCCGCCTTCGCCATTGCAATGACCATTCGCGCCGTCGCAATGCCGTTCGCCATCTCGCCAGCGATATAAGCAAAACGCACGCCATGCGCTTGGGTGAAGGAGCCGCCTCCCAGCCACTCGGGATACAGCGCTGGCAGCATAGCCGCAAGCGGATAGCCCGCTCCATTCGCGTTTTCCGCGGCAACGGCATCCCCTCCCAGCGCGAGGCCTAATGCGCCATTCTCGACACTGCGGACAATATATGCAGGCTCGCGCACGTTCGCGGCTAGTACGGTTAGGTCCTCCTGTACAAATGCAGGCGCCGAACCGCCGGGTATCCATCTAAGCATTGTTTGCATGCGTGTTGCTCCTCCGTTTCGTCACTTGCACCTTCGGTCCCGCTTGGCCGTATAGCCAGCTCGCAAACTTCGCAAGCCACTGTCCCGCAGGACCGCTCCCGACGCGAAGCTTCCCTGTAGACAAGCCTTGCAACAGTGCTGCGCCTTCGTCGCTGCATCCTTCCAAGCGCGCTAGCGAGGCCAGCAGCACAGCTTGCTCATAAGGCAGCCCACTTTGGACCACCAAGATATCGATCGCTTCGGCCAATTGTGGATTGCCTGTGCCTCCGGCATTTTGATGATGCATATCCTTCACAGGCTTTCGCCCCGTACCGTTCAGCGCATCAAGAATGAGCTGCTTGCGGGCTGCCAGAGGCAGTGACCGAAGCTCGTCTGGCGTAATCGGCTTGCCAATCTGATAATGCTGCTTGCCGTATCCGGCAGGAAACTCCAACCGCGAATCGGCCTCCTCCTCCGGCAACCCGCCCGTGAACCGGACAGGCACAATCGGAATGCCGCCCTGTATGGCAAGGTCTGGCCAAATGCCGCTTACGACCGCGACCTCATTACGCTCACTCCGTGCGCGAGTTCCTTCAACATGCACGAGAATCGATTCTTTCGTCTCTCGCATTCGGCTAGCAAGCTCCTTCAAGGTTTGAAGCATCGCCCCTTGGTCTTCCCGATCAACATGGACAATCGGAATCGTAAATTGCACATTCGGGTTCGAGGCCAAATGCGCAAGCATCTGGCCAATCCACGAATCGCGATGCTCCTTCTTGGCAATCGCAGCTACCGGGCTTCGTGTCAGCCCTTCTGCCAAGCAGGCAAACAACAGTGATTCTACCGCAGTCTGATGGTTCGCGAGATAGAGCACCGGGCCTTGGCTGGCCGCTTGCGCAAACCGAACGGGATCTTCGACAACGAACCGGCCGACGAAGCTGCCGATCAGCGCCCGGTATAAATCTTCACCGAGCCAGTTATTGCTGCCCAGCTTGTGCCTCCAATACCCCATAGCCCCTTCAATATCGCGGACTGGCGCTTGCGAGCTAACTCGGATTTCCTTGTCCACTTCCTCGACGGTTATCGGGAATCGCTCATACGGATGGGCCGAGCTGAACGCAATCAACCGACTCTCGTCCACACGCACCGCGGAAGGATGAACGCATGCAATATGCGCCACATGATCCTTTATCGCCGCCATTCGCGTTAATTCCTTATAGCTTGCCTCAGCAGCAATGCCATACACGGCAGCCACGGTACCTGCGAGCCAATCCGATCCCCGAACTTCGGCTTCCGTAAGCTTCGTGAACTCCCCTTCATGGCGGGACAGCCCTATACCTTCTACATAAGCGCCGTCGTGCAAGAAAGCTTTTCGCTCACGTCCATCGCCACGGCCCAGCCGCCCCTTAGGCATCAGCACCTCGACTAACCTCAGCGTTGCCCATAGCCGCTCACCCTCATAGAGCCTGATACGAAATGCCGGATAACGGCTGCTGCCCTCGAAGCCGTCGAATCGAATTTCGCAGCGAACTGCCCCGGTTACTGGCGTTTCCCCATTGAAGCGGCAAGCCGTCATGCGATGCGGATAGCCTACCGTGTCCGCCTCGATTTCAGGCGTCCATATAGCCAGCCCATCATGCGGAATCGCATGGGTAGCTCCATCCAGTAGGAGCGGGTTCAGGATTCCTGCCGGAATGGAAAAGCCCCCGGCTGCATTTCCTGCCGCCGACAGCATGGCCGTAGCGCCATTCGTTCCAAGCACGATCCCGCTCGCGATCCGAAAGGCAGGCCCATGGAAAAGCAGTCCAGCATCATAAGGGTCTGCAGCTTGGCTCTCCCCCTTAAGTGGCTCGAATGGTTGGCTTGCCCTTTCATCCATAGCCGGATAGCGGTGCGACAGCTCGAATCTGCCTGATGCGATTTCTTCGAACCGGGACAGCCGAGGATCCGATGCGTCCCGCCAAGCATAGAGCTTCGCTTCATGCCAGATGCCCTCGCCGCTTCCACCCTGCTCCGCTGCCTTGCGCACTTCGGTCCTCAAACGGCGGGGACGGTCACAGATCAGCCATCGCTTAAACTGTACATCCTCCGCTCCAATGATGGATAAATGCGGTTCGCGGTTGCGCACGGCCACCGCCATTGTTTCCATAATAAAAGTCGAAGGCAGCGCCGGTGCGTTATATGTTGGGCAATGATCCCATACCCACGCTTGCTCCTTAGGGTCGAATAACGTTTCTTCAATAGCCGCTTCTGGTTCGGCGTTCCGTTCCCGCAGCTGCGCCCCGTTGCCGCCATCGTCCACAATCCGCATCCCCATGCGCGGCACGTAATAGATTTGCAAATCATCCGCCCAAAGCGATGCTTCAGCGATAACGTATACACCGAGCTCGTCGCGGCCTGTCTCCAGCACATCGAGATCGACGACGATTTTATCCTTCTGCGGCGTAACTTGCCCCCTGTACTTCCACACAATTTCCATGCCCGTCCCGAGCGGCTCAAAACGCGGCTGGCTCCTGCCTAGATCCATGCCCTCATGCAGCATATGGAACTGCAGTAGCTGAAGCATCGCTTCGACGCCCAGCGAACCCGGCTGTACGGGGTCTTGGTAGAAATGCGCCTTAAAGAACCAATCGCTTGCATCGACCCGTTTCTCCGCTCTTGACCGTCCAAGGCCATGCTTGCCGCCTTGCTGCCAATAGCCAGTAACACGATCGAGCATCAACAGCTTGCCGCTGGCAAGCTGCGGCCGAACTGCCGGTCCCCCGCCTAGGAAGTGACAATCATTGCCGCGCAAATCAACCTCGAAATCGGATGGCTCCTGCATTCGTTCCCGTTCTTCTACACTAGCTCCAAGGCCAACCTGATTGGACAAGTCTGCCAGCGTAAAGTGGCCAAACACAGTCGACATCGTAAATGCCGGCGCGTCAGGAGCATCCTCTAAGAAACAATCCACTTGGAACGATTCGATATAGGTATGGCCCATCCGCGACAAGCTAGTCATGCTTACCCGGGTCCGCAATGTGCCTGCGCCAGGCAGTATTTCCCGATGCAGCGTCGCCTTTCCATCCAAATTGCGGAAATATGCATCTTGCTCCGGCGATTCGGGAATGCCCAGATAAGAAGTGAGCCAGCCGCAAGGCTGCAGTGCAGCTTCCAGCAGCACACAGAAAGGCATTGTAGCGTTGCTGTTCTCAGCGAAGTACCATGCGTCTGGCGGAATATCGTATTCAGCCGTAATGACCGTTCCGCTCTTCGGTACGCCAAGCTGTCCGCTAACTTCAGTGACCCGCGTCATAAAATGATAAGGCGGGCCGGGCAGGCGCGGCACATGCTTGCCCTCGTCGTATGGCGCATAGCGGCTGCCAAACGCATGGGACGGCTTGCCGAATGCGCAAGCTAGCAGCGAATAATAGTCAAAGGTTACGCCATCCGCCGAAGCCGCCCGCTGGTCGCCGGATGCGCCTTCCGCTAGATGCCGAAGATCAGTATGCAGCGGAAAGTCTGGCACAAGCTGCACGGCAAGCCGGCTGCAATGGAATGCTTTGCGCCCGTCGACTGTAAGCAACACGTCTGCGATGACTGTAGGCTTTGGCCCTTCAATGACTTCTTGGACGAATACCTCATAAATCAGATTACGGGATTCCGGCGTCACCTGGCCGCGGCAAATCATCTTGTACGGCAGATCCGGGACTGGCTCGAAACGCCAGCCGTCCTTCCGCAGCGTATAGCCAAGCCCTGCCAAGTAGAAGGACATCGCTTGTACGCAGCCTTCCAGCATAAGCGTGCCCGGCATGGCTGGGTCATTTTTGAAGTGCCCGGCAAAAAACCACTCTTCCCCGCTTAAGCTAGTCTCAGCGCGAAGATAGCCTCGGCCAAGCGGTCCTCCGTTGGGCTCGAATGCCGTTACTTCGTCCAGCAGCAGCATGCGGCCGCCCTGAATCGATGGCGAGCACGTATGGGTCTGGGCGAAATCAAAACCTTCGCCAAAGCAGCCGAACGTGTCGCCAGCAGCAAACGCTTGAACCTCATCCCGAGAATACCGCGATTTAACATGGTGGACATGCGGCGAATCCAATGGTGCATCCGGGCGAATTTCTACGCTTGCCGGATCCCAGATGACGCCTGCCGACTCCCGCAATTCCTCGGCCGTGAAAAACCCAGCTTGCCCATGCCGCATCGTCATTCTTCGGCGGCCTTGGTTGTCCGTGCAATCGTAACGGAAGAAGAAAAGGCGAATTTCACCATGCTTCGCATGCGAATCGACGCGAATGTCGTAGCTTAACGTTTCGCCCGGCTCAGGCAATGAGCCGTGGAACGTCAACTCGCAGCCGAGCAGCCGGTAGGCGCGTTCCCCCCGGTTCAGCCGGTCAATGCCAAGCCATGAAATGAGCAGCAAATCCGCCTGCCCCGATTCGATCATAATTCCCAGCGGCATGCGTCCCTTGTGCAAGTACCAGGAGTCGGAACACACATCCGTTTCGGTGACGATGGAGCCTAGTCCCATGGAGAGCGGTTCCCCTTCAAGCTGGACGACTCGGTCAGCTAGCAGAAGCGGCGGTTCCGGCATGCGTACCTGCAGCGCATAGCCATCCTGTCCTTTGAATGCAGGGCCGAACACATCGGAAATTCGGCCGGATGCCAATATTTCAAGCTGCTCACGCGTGAAGCTGATCTTCTCCGCTGTTGCAGTCCGCGCCTCGATAAGGTGCGCTACAGGCGCAGTTACGTTTGATTCGGCGTGAATTGTGCCGGCAGAGGCGACTGAAGATGCCGCCGAAGCAGCTGTCTCCTGCGCAATTGGAACGGTCGGCATCGTTGCCGCAGGCGGTCCAGCCGGTGCAATTGGCGGTGCCTGCGCAGGCAATGAAGCCAGCACAGCTGCAGGAATGCCAGGCAGCGGCTGCGGGCGATTGTTAGCCAGCAATTGCATCAACTGCAGCTGCGTGCTGCTTTGCAGTTGGATGTATCGGCTGTGGGCCGCCGCCATTCGGGCATATTCCCCGGCTAACGAAGCCGTGTAAACCAGCTCTCCTCCATATGCGGGAGGCGGCGCTAAGGACGGCATCGTTGCCATCACATATTTGTTGTTCAATTGCTTAACCTCTTCCTGTCCAATTGGATATTCGGCGTCCGGCTTTCTTGTTCGGACATTCGGCAGGATGACCGGCGGCAAATGTGCTGGAAACGCCATGTTGGCCGTTGTTCCATTCGTGGACTGGCCCAATTTCAGGCCGGCAAGCCGAACCTGCAGCCGATTGATGTCCAGATCAATGCCTGCTGCGAATAATCGGGCGGTTGCCGTAACAGCCTGCTCAAGCGATTCGACGCTGGCCTGGTCCAGTGCAATGCACAAATGCTCGCGGCCTTCTAAAATTTGGCTAATCCAGCCCGAACAGAGACTGCGGGGACCATGCTCAACAAATACACGTACGCCATCTTCCCATGCTTGGCGGATCGTTCGTGGGAAGTCGACCATGCCTGTTGCCATTTCCAGAAGCGCATCGGCCGCTTTATCCGTATCCGGCACGTAGTGCGATGCACGTACGCCCGAGTAGAAACGTATGCCTGGCACTGGGCGTGTCGGGCGCCGATGAATGTCTCGCCAATGTGTTGCAATCGCAGCTAGCTCCGGGCAATGTACGACCATATCGTAGCCTAGCGGATAGGCAGGCGCTGGCCTGAGCCTATCCAACACTCGCCTGCAAGCAGCGGGATCTCCACCAATGATACAGTCACCTGGCGCGTTGGCCATCGTAAGCCGTACGCGTTCTTCTGTTGCAATCGCTTCGCGGATCGCCTCCGGCGAAGCCTTCACACGCCAATTTTCCCACTTCGGTTGCGGCTCCCCCCATGCTTCCTGCAAGACGCGGCAATCTCCAGCAAGCTCGCGGCTATAAATGCCATGATGCTGCAAATCGCGGAATAACCCATCAAGGCCGCTCCATGCACCTGTTGCGGCTAGTGCATTCGTCTCGCCCGAGGACAGCCCAATTACAGCCTGCGGCCTAAGACCCAGCCACTGCTGCGTAAACGCCGCATGAATCTGCGTTAATAAGGACGCTCCGCCAAGCATCGAGAGCGGATCTGGCGCGCGCTCCGCTTGCTCTGCATATAGCCACCCGGCCGCTTCCGCCGCCGTGCTGAACCGTTCATGGATCGCACTCCCCAGTTCAGGGATTGCCGCCAGCAATCCGCTGCCCATGCCTGCATAAGCGGATGCTGCGCCCGCATATACGAATCCAAGCTCACCACCTATAGGCGCTTCACTATAAAAGATGCCCGGTCCCTCTTGGAATGGACCAGATTCGGGCGCTATAATAAGACGCTCCAATTCCGCAGCAGCAGCCTGTTTTGCTGCCGACAGTTCCTCGGCTCCGCATGCAACAATAGCTAACCGAACGATGCCTTGCTGCGATTCCATTCCATTGCGAAGCGATTGCAGCAGCCCGCACCGATCATCTGCAGCATAGGCATGCAGGCTCGGCACGCGGGAGCTGTCCGCCACGAACGGCATCCCGAAACGGTCCCCTTCCGTTAGCATGACAGAGCCTGACGCTCCGCCGAGTGCACGAATATCAACCTGAACCGCCCGTCCCTGCTCTCCTCGCAGCCACGGGCGAGGATTTCGGCCGCGGTCCACAGGCTGTAATCCATAGTGCAAAGCAAGTGCACCTGCTGCCACATGCATAAGGCCCGAAGCCGCATGTGCATGGCCGAAGCGGCCTGCAAGATGGAGAGCATCCTTGCCGTTATTGCCCAGCATGAGCGCCGCCTTTGCAGTCCCTTCCCCGGATGTGGGCAGCACGGCATAGACAGTGTTCCCGTCCCGCCGGGCATCTTCGAGCCGCTTGACCGCGAGCACGATAGAAGCATCGCCTGCCCGTTGCTTGCCGCTTTCCAGCAAAGCCTCCGCAGCTGCTTGATGTACGGTTTCGTCGCTGAGATCAACTGCCCCGACCAATGCGGCATCCAGCTCACCGCTTCTGAGGGCACGGGATGCCAGCTCTAATGCGGTGATGCCGGACAGTTCCTCACTAGAGACGGTAAAGCCCGGACCGGAAATTTTCATATGCTTGTTAAGCCGATTGGCCGGCACGTTCGGCAGCAGACCGACGACCGTCGACGATTCCAGCGTTCCGTAGAAAGCGTTTTGAAGCGAATCGATAGCCGCACTTGTATTTCCAAAATCAAACCGCTCCCGATGCTTCAGCGCCCAATCGCCGATTCGGACCCGAGCGATATGCCGGGCAATCTCCGCATCACATTGCATGCCGACATACACGCCGACGCGGTCTCCCGTCAGGCCACCCGCTGCTGCCGCAGCTTCAGCTGCCGTCCGCAGCAGCATCACCTGTTGGGGCAGCGCCTGCTTCAAATCGACGGGGGGCACCGTAATTTCCTGTAAGGCAAGCGTGATTTCACTTGAACGGAACGCTTCCGTTCCTAGTTGCCCGCTAATGCCTGTTCCGAATAATGCCGCGGCCCACTCTCCAGCTGTCTTGTTGCTCCCAACGGTCGCTCCGATGCCGACAATAGCCAGAACTGCATTGTTACGGCCTGCCGCTTCGCTTTGATGGCTGGGCATAGCTGCCGTTGCGGTTCTTCCGGGCTCATAGCGTTCCACGATCAAGTGCGCATTGTTGCCGCCGAAGCCGAAGCTGCTCAGCGCCGCCCGGCGCGGCGCTTCCGCTTTCCAAGCCTCCCCCGGATCAGGAAGCCGGAAAGGCGTTCCTTCCAGCAATTTAACCGGTCCCTCAACATGCAGGGTGGACGGGTAAACGCCCTCCTCCATCGCTCGAAGCACCTTCATCAGGCCTGCCATTCCTGCAGCCGTTACAGGGTGTCCAATATTGCCTTTTATCGAGCCGATTGGGATGCCTGTTGACCCTGCGAAAACGTCGCTCATGCTTTGAATCTCCACCGCATCGCCTAGTGAGGTGCCCGTTGCATGGCATTCAATTAGCGATATGTCTTGCGGCGTCAAGCCCGACATCTCGTAAGCTTGCCGCATCGCTCGAATCTGGCCATCACGGGCGGGAGCCAGTATGCCGCCTTGCCCCCCGTCGTTCGATAGGCCGACGCCTCGAATGACGCCGAGAATGCGGTCGCCCGCCTGCTCAGCATCAGCCAATCGTTTCAATGCAACGAAGCCGCTTCCCTCAGAAGGAACAAGGCCATCCGCTTCTGGATGAAACGGGCGGCTCTGTCCCGACCGGCTGATCGCTTGAAGCGCTCGAAAGCCGGTATGCAGGAATAACGCATCTGTTCCATTGACGGCACCAGCGAGCATCAGGTCGGCACTTCCGTCATGCAGCCGGTCACAGGCCAGCTTGATCGCATAGAGCGATGACGCACAAGCTGCATCCAAACAGAATGCGCCAGCCCCCAGCCCAAACGCCTTCGCGAGAAAATGGGCGGGATAGCCCGACATAAATCGATTAACCGCACCCGGTGCTTCGCCAGCCTCCTGTGCAAGAAGCTCCCTTGGCAGATCCCCTTCCTGATCCCGCAGCCATACATGCTCTGCATAACGCGACAACGAAACGGTTGGCAACGACAAATTGCCGATCACCACACCGGTACGCTTATGCATGCCGGGGCCAGCGTCAGGATTCGGCAACGCTTCCGCCGCTGCATGCAGCAGCCAATGGACCATCCGGTCCATCGCACGTACCTGCTCCGAATCCACCTGAAGGCTAGCTCCATCCAAAGCCGATTTGAATCCTCTAATATATCCGCCGCGAATCGGCCAATCCGCCCCATCCGAGCCCCGGCGGGATGCTTCACGCGACAGGCGCCATTCGCCTTCTTCTGGCTCTGTCAGCGTCTCCCGCCGTTCAGCGACGATCCGCCATAATTCCTCCGGATTCGCCGCACCAGGAAACACACAACCCTGCCCGACGATCGCAATCGGCTCGAATCTCATCCTGTAACCTTCCTCTCACTTATGTGCTTGCTTCTGCTATTGGCCTGCAACAATATGCATCTCGACGTCCAGCAGCTCTGCAACCACTTCGCCTTGTCCATCCAGCCATGCCAATTGCGAAACCGTCTTGTATCTCCCGTGGCGCTTGCTCCGAATCCGGCAAATAATGCTCTCATTCTCGGGCATGCTTCGGTAAGCCGAATGCGATCCGATCACGGTTGGAAGGGTCGTTTCGCCGAACATTCGGATACCCCATAGCCGTGCGAGCTGCAAGCCGCCATCGATCATCGCCGGATCGATTCGCCCTTCCCGAAACGACCATGCCGTCGCTTCATCATGCTTAAAAATCGCCTCAGCGCCTTCATTGCCTGCTAGCGTCAGTTCCCGAATGACCCGGAAGGCTGGACCATGAAAAAGCTTGCTGCCGTCATAGGCGTCAGCTATCTCCCAGTTCCATGCCTCACCGCTAACAGCATCAAGTGTAGGTACGCCGAACCGCACGGCATCACGCGCTACGCCCATCTCAACGTCGGCCGTATAGTGAACGAGGCCTTCTTCTCCCCGAAGCTCGAAGCGTAGCCGAGCATGCTCGATGCCGTCCGTTTGATCCAAACATGCCAAAACCAACCGTTTGCGCTTGGCATCATTTGCTGCGGCCATAATGCCCTTTTTAACGGCTAAGTTCGAACACTGCTTCACACTAAGATGTGGATACGCTGCCGAAGCCGCGCGCACGAACCAATCCATTGCCATCACAGCCGGAACGACAGGCTTGCCGCCGATTCGATGATCATTCAGCCAAGGCGCATGCGACGGTTCAGGCAGAAACAATTCCGCATACCAGCTCTTCTCTGACGCACCTTCGATCAGGGTTGGCCTGTCTTCCGAACAGCCGCCGATCACAACCTCGACAGGCCCGTTCATGTCCGTCGCCTCCGCTACGAAAGCAGCGGTCCCCTCATCCAGCGGAATAAGATTAACGCCACGCTGTTCAAAATGCTTCTTCAACAACGGGCTAACCATCCCGCCGTCCCAAGGGCCCCAGTTGATCGATTTTACAATGCAGCTTGAACCGCGCCGAATCGCTTCAAATTGAGCGCACTTATTCAGCACTTCGTTCGCCATGGCATAATCCGCCTGCCCAACGTTACCGCTGCGGGCGGATACCGAAGAGAACAAGCAAATGAGCGTAAGCGGATCGTTTTCGGTGACGGACAGCAAGACCCGAAGGCCGCCCACTTTCGTATCAAATACATAGTCGAATTGATCCAGCGTTTTGTCCGCAATCGCTTTATCCGCCAACACGCCTGCGCCATGCACGATGCCGGTGATCGGTCCCCATTGGGCGCGGATTGGAAGCAGGGCCTCCCGCAGCGCGCCTGCATTTTGCACATCAACAGGCACGTAGATGGCTTCGGAACCAAGGTCCCTTAGCGCCTGAAGATTGCCGGTGATTTCGCGGTTCATCACAATACGCTGTACTTTTCTGCCGAGCTCCGCCAATGGCAAAGCGATGCCTTCCGCCTTCGACTGTTCGAGCAGCGCACGCTTCATCCCCGCATCATCTGAGATCCCTCTGCAGGCAGCAGGCTCTTCTTCGAGCGGTGTTCTGCCAAGCAAAATCAGACGCAGCCGTTCAGTCCGTGCCAACGCCGCAATTGCTGCAGCCGTAACGCCTCTTGCCCCACCAGATACGAGCAGTACGGCTGGCTCATCAGTGGCTGCCCGGCCCTTCCTGTTATCGTTGGGCGAAATAGAAGTAGCCGCATCCAAATCTAATATTGGCGTCATTCGCCTTCCGCCAGCCTGCAGGCCAACCTCGCATTCAGGCCCTCCGGCGAACAATTCCTCGAATATGCGCTCCGCTGCATCCTCTGCCGTGAGCCCCTCGCGGTCAAGATCAATCGCCTTGACGGCGGCTTTCGGCCATTCACGTGCCGCTGTTTTGACAAGCCCCGTTAAGCCAGCCGTCCAAATGCTGCGGGAGGCCGCCGGTTCAGCCAAGCCAAATGAGCCCCCGGTATCCTGCACCGTGACGAAAATACCCCCTTGCTGGGCAAACTTCGCGGCTACCGTCTTCGCTGCCTCGAAAGCACGGCGGTTAGCCGACAGCGCTTCTTCATCGGTTTCCATCGCCTTTAGCGCATCCAGCCAAATAACAGCATCCGCTTCCGCAGTAACGGTGGCTACTATTCGCACTTGCGCTCCTGCTTCCCGCATGCGCTCTGCAAGCGCTAATGCAATGCCGTTCCCGTCATCCATGATTTCAATGGCCGCACCGTCCCATAAGCCGGGCATCGCCAAACCTGCCGCTGGCGCGGGAGCAGCCTTCACTCCATAACGCACAACAGTGGACCGTTTGCTACCATGGGCAACTACTTTTTTCCTGCCAACTCCTTGCCTTTGCCGAGCGCTTGGTTCATATAATCAACAATTTCGCCCAACGTATTGAGCGCTGCCAGCTCACCTGGCTGCACGTCAGGCAGCTCCGGCAACTGATCCTGTACGGCGGATAAAATCTCGACACGTTTGATCGAATCGATCCCTAACCCCGACTCCAGCTCGATATCAAAATCAAGCATTTCGACCGGATAGCCCGTCTTCTCTGCTACCACTTCGAGCATGACTGACCTTACGTCGTTGGACGGTGGAAGCGATGCTGCTTCGTCAACGGCAGGTGCCGCTGGAGCAACTGGCGCTGGCACCATGTATGCTGGTGCCGCTGGTGCTACTGGCGCGGGCGCCATGTATGTCGGTGCCGCTGCTGCTACTGGCGCGGGCGGCACATATGCTGGCGCTGCTGGGGCCACTGGCGCAGGCGCCATGTATGCTGGCGCTGCTGGGGCCACTGGCGCAGGCGCCATGTACGCTGGCGCTGCTGGGGCCACTGGTGCAGGCGCCATGTACGCTGGCGCTGCTGGGGCCACTGGTGCAGGCGCTATGTACGCTGGCGCTGCTGGGGCCACTGGTGCAGGCGCCATGTACGCCGGCGCCGCTGGGGCCACTGGTGCAGGCGCCATGTACGCCGGCGCCGCTGGGGCCACTGGTGCAGGCGCTATGTACGCTGGCGCTGCTGGGGCCACTGGTGCAGGCGCTATGTACGCCGATGCAGCAGTCGAAGCTGCAATTTCAGGCATTGCGGCGAAAGCGCCGAGCCCTCCGGCTGCCAATGCGCTTAGTCCAGCAAGCGAAACTTCAGCCGTGCGCAAGAAAGCAATGTGGCTATCTGCCATAGCACGTTGGTAGGCGGCATGCGCCTCCATCGTCTGGCGCTGCAGCTCTGTTATTGCGCCAAGAAGGACGGATTGGGTCGTAGTCGGATAATTGGACATAATAGTTTCCTCCTGAATTTCGTAGATTTGAGACATTGCTATATTCGAAACAGCATGCTGTTGATCTTCATTCGTACTAGTTAACAAACTCACGCCAGTAGTTCCAACGTAAACTTGCTGGGCGGTTGCAATTTCAAGTGCCGGACTTTGGGCTGTTAGTTCCTGCTGTTCACTCGGCAGAGCGGCCACAGATGCCCCAAGCTCAGCTCCCGAGATCGGAGAAACGTTAGCTACTATTGCCTCATTTGGCTTCGGCAACGCCGCCGTCCCTCCCACAGGCGGATAAGGCCTTCCGCTATTGACGCCACTGATCGGAATCGTAAATGCAGGCTTTTGGCGGCTGCGTGGATCTTCCTCTTCCTTGTAATCCTCCCAGAACGGGCTTAGATCGATCGGAACGCCAGCAGTTGCAAGCCGACCCAGTGCATGCCACAACGAATGGACACTGTGCTGCCCTTTTCGGTCAGTTCCAACAGCCACAATATCTTTGCCTGCAAGGCATTGCTCGACAAGGCCCGTCAGCACGGCGCTCGGCCCGACCTCGATGAACGTGCGGACGCCGCTCGCATAGAGTTCCTGTACCGTCTCAGCGAACAGGACCGGCCGCGCAATCTGATCAGCCAATTGATCCCACAACCCGTCCGGAGATGAAGGAAACGGCTGGCCGTCTGCGTTCGACAAGACTACAGCCTTCCCTTCCCCAACTGAACAGCCTGACAAATACGCACGGAACTCCGGTACAGAAGAAGCAACGAGAGGCGAATGAAATGCGGTAGACACAGGCAGCCGTTGGCATCTAATGCTTTTAGCGGACAACGCTGCCTCTAAGCGGCTGATTTCCCCAGCCTCTCCAGAGACAATCACTTGGCTAGGGCAGTTATGGTTCGCGCAAACGAGGCCTAAACCGCTCTCCTCGATTAACGTACGAACCCGGTCGATTGAATCGAACACGGCGCACATCGCGCCGCTGCCGGCCGATGCTGCTGAGGCAGCAGCCATTAGTTCGCCGCGCTTTCTAGCCGCTTGCAGCATGTCCCCCTCATCGATAACTCCCGCTGCACACAATGCAGCCAGCTCACCAAAGCTGTGACCAGCACAATACTCCGCTTGTACGCCAGCTTTGCGCAGGACATGCAACATCGACATGCTCATTGCGCCAATTGCCGGTTGCGCCCACTCGGTTGCCTGCAACTGGCTACGCTGCGCTTCCAGCTCTTCTTTGGCAAACACAGGCCGAGGGTAGACAACCTCGTGCAGGCTGCTGCTTTCATCCATTCCCAGATCAGCAGCCCTATCCCACACTGCCCGGGCATCGTCAAACGCCAATAGCAGCTCCGCTCCCATGTTCAAATACTGGCTTCCTTGGCCAGGGAACAGCATCGCTATTTTGCCAGGATTCGCGCCATATGCATAATAAATCCCGCTATTATCATCGATTCGTTGCTCTGGATGATGACGAAGCTCTACGATTGCCTTCTCTAATCTAATCCTCAGGCCGTTCAAATCCGCTGCAACGAGCGCCAGCCTTGCTGGCAGCTTCGGATCATAATGCGATTGCGTATGCCGAGCAAGATAGGCATGCAGCCCTTCGTCAGCTGTTAGACCGGCAAGCTGTTCTTCGCACTGCGCGAGCAAAGCCGCCGGATTATTCGCACTAAACAAAAGCAACTCGGACGGCATCGTCCGCAGCTTCCAAGCCCGGTTCCCCGGTCCGTTATACTCCTCCAGCGTGACGTGAAAGTTGCTGCCGCCGAAGCCGAACGCACTGACGGATGCCCGTCTCGGATGCGCTGCCCCCCTGATCCAAGGCCGTGCCGCCGTATTCAAATAAAATGGGCTGTTCGCAATATCCAGATTCGGATTGGGCCGATCGATCTTAATCGTAGGCGGCAGCGCCTTATGCCGAAGCGCCATGACAGCCTTAAACATGCCTGCAGCGCCCGCCGTTCCCTTGGTATGGCCGATCTGCGATTTGACAGAGCCGAGCGCGCACCATTGCCGATCCTCTCTCATCCCATCATCAAATACCGAAGCTAGCCCTGCGAATTCCGCCGCATCGCCCGCCTTCGTCCCCGTTCCGTGCGCTTCCATAAGCTCTACGGTAGCAGGTGAATAGCCGGCCATCTCATAAGCGCGCCGAAGCGCTTTCGCCTGCCCTTTGGAAACAGGCGCATATACGCTTTTGGACTTCCCATCGGAAGAGGTCCCGAAGCCCTTCATTACGGCATAGATCCGATCACCGTCTCGCTCAGCATCTTCCAGTCGCCTTAGGGCAAACATGCACAACCCTTCGCCAAGCATCGTGCCGTCTGCCTGATCCGAGAACGGGCGGCAATCGCCTGTCGGGGAGAGCGCTGGCGTCTGGCTGAAGCACATAAACATGAAAATATCGTTCAACGTATCTACGCCGCCTGTAATGACAAGATCGGACTTTCCAGCCAGCAGCTCCATTGCCCCCATCGAAATTGAGGTAAGGGAGCTGGCGCAAGCCGCATCCACAATACAATTCGTGCCGCCGAGGTTAAAATGGTTGGCAATTCTTCCTGCAATAACGTTCCCGAGCAAGCCGGGGAAGGAGCTTTCCTTCCATGGCACGTACTCAGATGCAATACGGTCACAAATTTCCTGTACCTCATCCTCTGGCAGCCCGCTTTCCCGCAGCGCCTTCACCCAGACCGGCCGTTGAATGCGGCTGCCCAGCTCCACTGTGAGTTCCGAAGCGGACGCTGTGCCGAGAATGACACTGATCCGGTCCTTGTCGATCGAGCTGAACTGGCCTTGTGCCGCATCCTCCAGCACGCTTTTTGCCACCATCAACCCGAGCAATTGGCTCGTATCCGTCGCAGGAATGTTGCTTGGCGGCATCGAAAACTCCTTTGGATCAAACTGTACTTGCGGGATAAAAGCGCCTCGCTTGGCATACGTTTTATCCGGCGTCATCGGCGTAGGGTCGTAATAATCCTCGATAAGCCAATGCGTGCTCGGAATATCGGCCATCAGGTCCTTTCCCGCCATGATATCGTTCCAAAATCCCCTGTTTTCAGTTGATCCGGGCAATAACGCGCTGACACCAACGATGGCGATCGCTCCCGTTCCTATTGCGTCGTTCACTTGCCTTCCTCCTTTTTTACGTATTTTCTTGCAGCCTAAAATCACCCGTTCATCACTGGTTAGCAGAGTGGTTGATAGGGAAATCGCAACGAACGCTGCTCGCCTCGCACATTATGTTGCTTTGCATCATGTACTCCGTTCAATCCAGCTGCATTAGTAGCTATTGCTCCACACATGCGGCCAATCCGTTATTATTCAAGCCGAATGCCCGCAGCAAACCATTAATTACAGTAATCCAAGGTTAATACACGGTTAAAAATCAATTACGGACTGCTTGCCGCATGCAACCCAACGTTGCTCTGCTCCCGCTCAACGTTCCATCACCTTGCCCGATGTACTTCCTTCCTATCTTGGTTCCTATTACCTATTATAAGGGAACATTCCGCTCCCGTGAATTCACATTTTGTCGAATTTCGACGAATTTTTTCCTCGCATTTCTAGTAAATGCATCAAATAAGGACAAAGGACTTAGAGATCGACCACAACTTCACAGCTCTCGATCAACTTCCATTCCTAACAAAATAACAAAAGGCGTCCCCTGTACAGGCACGTCTGCTTCAATCCACCACTCATTGGGAAACTCTAATAGCTAGCCAGCCACCATCCACTACTGTAGCCTCCAATGCTCGCCCACTACTGTCCCCACTATACTAATGTCTCTACTATTGCTTCTACTGCTGCTTCTACTGCTGCCCCACCACTTCCCACTACACCGCTAACGGACCTGAGAGCCCTTATTTCGCGAAATAGACACGGTTTGAAATTCTAACGGACTCAGGAGACCTTATTTGCACCAAAATTGCCTCATACTCGCTGATTTGGCCAAAATAACGGCCCTGGGGTCCGTTACAGATCGAAAATAGCTGATTTCGTCGAAATAACGGCTGTACGGTCCGTTAGACATAAAGCTTATAAAACACAAAAAAACCGCTCACTGTTACAACAGTGAACGGCTATTAGATAACATTGTTTTATTGCTCAACTGATGCTCGACACGATCATTATCAAGCCATTTGGTCCTTGGTACCGACCGGAGTAATTCCAAGCTCATCCAGCTTAACCCACAACGACTCCATGGCTTGTACGGGATCTCTATAAAACGCGCTACCGCGTACACGCCAGAATTTCCAACCGACTCGTTCTAAGATTCGTTGTCTTTCCATATCCTCGTGCCATTTATCTAACCCATGCCATTTATCGCCATCACACTCAACAGCTAACCGGCCACGCATGCCTTCAATAACAAGATCAATTCGTTTGCCGACCGTCCCCACCTTTACTTGAGGAATGACGCGATAACCACGAGCAGAAATAAGTGTAAATACATCCTTCTCAAACTGTGAATCAAATTCTTGCTCGTATTGTGATACATCCTTTACTGTACGACTTGGCTCTTTACAGTAGGAGAGCAATTGATAACGTGCACAGGATGGATTTAGATCCCTTAACTCTACAGAATGGAACAAGATCATTTGATCCCTTGCGCGACTTGCTGCTACGTTAAATCTCTGCATATCAGACCGTTTCGATAAAGCGCCAATTCTTAGATTATTAGCCGCAACCATCGATAAGAAAATAACGTCTCGCTCATCACCTTGGAATGAATAGGAGTCACCGGAAACCAATCGTCGTGCCAGCATCTCTTCTTCTCCTATTCTCTCCCTCAACAACTCTTCGATTATTTTCGCTTGATCATGCCCTTGGAGGGAGATCACGCCAAATGTCTTCCCATCGTAAGCCTCATCATTACAGCAATTCACAACGTACTCAACCAACGCTTCAGCTTCAGGTCTATTTAGCGCTTTTGATGTATGTTCATCCCGATAGCCTCCATCCACGAATACAGTATGAACAGGAGGTTCTATCCTTTCATATGGCAAAGGAAGCCGTAATGGATCCATATGTCCACCGTACATGAGATCATTACTAAACTGAATAATCTCAGGAACACATCTAAAATGTTCCTTCAGAACGATCCGATGATCGAATACCTGTGATGCGATATCATATAAACTTGTTTTAAGTTCAAATCGATTTTTATGGGGAATGCCTTGTAAGTAGCGATCGATTAATCCCATGACTTCGCCCATATCATGGCCTACATTCTCTGGGCTAATCTGGTTATCATCTCCTACTACGACAACTTTCTTGGCTCTCATTAATACTGAGAGGGCAAACAAATCGCTTTGGCTGCTTTCATCGACAATAACGACATCGAACAAATCCCCATTTAACTGAATGTTCTCAATTACTTTCCGAATCGGCATGATCCACACGGGTATCGCACCGCGACAAGTCTTCATTTCCTCGCTCGCTTCCTTTCGGAAGGCAGATGCATATTTTCCAGTTCCTTTACCGATACGTTTCATTGCATTCAACCAAGCAATTAAACTGGACTTTTGTGATTTTGTGATTCTTTGAAGTTGAGATAACCACGTCGAGTTTGCAACAAGTTGTGTAATAATCCGTGCTTCTGATTTTAATTCGATTGATAATTCTGCTTCCTTTTCTTCAACTTGAACGTGTTCACGATGCACTTTCAGCCAATTATTTAGTTTGCTCCATTTCCATGCCTGCTGTAAATCCGAGGGCAGTTTTGACTCTATTCCCGCTGTATTTCTGTCTAGTAGCTTTTGAGTCCAGTTCGGTACAACCTGTCGGAGTTTTTGAATTAAATGAGTAAACGTTTGGTAGTCAGCCTCAAGATTTTGAAGTCGGTGTATCTTTAAATAATTTTCAGACCAACACTCAATATCTAAGTTCTGACAAGCATTCATCAGGTTTGTCCACGAAAAATGCGTATTTTCGATGTTACGCCCATTGCTTAAATATTGCTCTATATCATTGAAAAACAGATGCGCTTCATCCCATTTTCTTTTATCCTCCAGCGCACTAATTCCCAACAGAATTTGCTGAAACCATTCTTTATCTGACCATTTAAATGGCTCCGGTACCCCCAGCGACATAATTCCAGTTGTGATCGGCACTATCACATTATTTTTCCAAGTAATAATGATCTTGATAAATGTTAACTGGTCTTCCAAAACACTTCTAAACCGTGCTTTGGCAGGTTCCATAGTTGGTGCATCAAATTCTGACATCGTACGATTCCAAGCTAAACAAATTTTATTTTTAGTGTCCACGACTTCTAAGTGCTTTAATAAAACCTCGGTGTCACCTTTTTTCCGAATAGGCAAACCATTTATTCTTAATTCCTCAAATAGGTAGTTATACTTGCGCGCAAATACATTTTTTAATAACCAACTAGCCTCTTTATCAGCCTTCAGCTTCGTCGATAATTGAATTAAATCTTCTTTTGCTTTCGTAATATTAATGCCTTCTGGAAACACAACTTCTACGTCTAGCAACTCTTTTTCAAGTTGGCTTACCAGTTGGATCTTAGCCGACATATCTTCATAAAATTCAAGCCATTCAGCCACTCGGCTTTCATTGTTCATGACATCATTCAGAATGGTCTGGCACCAGTCTGCTTCAAGCTTTTCAAGATTTTTCACAGCGTCATTTATCTGTTCTGTTATTGCCATAAGGTTAATAGCCTCATCCGACAAACCCCAACCACGGATATAGTCTTCGCTACCCCTCAATTTTTCTTTTAACCGTTTAATTTGAATAACTTTTTGTTCAAATTCAGTAGGTACCGGCAAGTGATTCACTTCTGGACGGGCCAATTCCAGTTGTTTGATGTCTTTACTCGAAAGCGAGTTAAGCAGATCGAACAGTTGCTGTAATTCATTTTGAGATAATGGCATTGTTGCATCTAGATGCAGCGCATCTGGTAACCAATCTAACTCGCAATGCTGGCTTAACCACTTACCGATCTCAATAGGAAGCAACTGCTCACCTTCAACATTTACTATTTCATTTTCGAGTTCGGCAGCTTTGTTTATCTCATGCTTAATCTTTTGGATCTTTTGTCTAATTTCATGAAGTTCATGCTGATCACGTTTTATATTTTTACTTAGCACATCTGGCTGTAGCCGATCCATATTTTCCGCAATATATCTTATAGAATCTTCAAGTTCTTTTACGGATTTCGTATCTCCACCCAAAACACTTACACATAAATCCCGTATTTCTTGAGGAATTTTATCCCGCAACACTTGCAGCGCTCTTTCTTTTTCACTCGTTACGAGCACTCGCTTACCATGAGCTAATAAATGCGAAACTAGATTTACTATAGTGTGGCTTTTGCCTGTCCCTGGCGGACCTTGTACTATAAGGCCTGAACTAGAAGCAAGCTTCTGGGCAATCAGTTTCTGTTCAAAATTGGCCGGTAACGGGAACAATAAGTCTTCTCCCACCGGTCCCCATGCAGGATCTTTTGAAGCCGATTCAGCAATCGCGTTAGTTATCGAGTCATCTTCAGTCGTTAGTAATTTTATAGGATCGGGAATAGGCAACCCATTCTTCAATAATTCGATAATAGTAGCCAATTCCTCTTGCCACAGTCGCCCTCCCTTCTCCCGTAACATAATGACTGGTGTATAACTAATCGAGGGCCTGCCCTCTTTATTCGCAATTCTTTCGATAGCAAATTGGCCTTCTGAACTAATCGTTTGAACCATTTCGAGCAACAGCGGCGAGATATTGTTCTCATCTCTTACATCCAAATCGGTAGCAGCAAGCTGACGGCCCATTTCTTGAATTCGCTGAATATTGGGGACTTCAACATTATTAAACATGTCAAATTCCATAACTGTGCCCATGCTAGTTGGGAGCAACATAAACACTCCGTTCTTAGCATCGAACTGGAGCTCAAGACGAGTTATCAATAAGGGACGCTCTATATTTATCCCATTGATCCGCCAATCTAATAATCCATGTCCCCATACGAGTTCCAGTTCGTCACCTTCACGTTGGAATCGTTGATGTAATACAAAAAGCTCCATATACAGAGCTTGTACTTTTGTTTTAGGTAAAGCTTTATTTGCCCAAGTACGCCATTCTTCTTCAATCCATCGACGATAGATGCCAACCCGAAGCTCATCGTCTTCGAACCACTCTTCTTCGTTGTTTATTATTCGTGATTTTTGGAAATTCGGTTCTTCTTCCGGATCACTCCATTTGAGAACCCATTCATGCAATACTTGTGGTAACGCCGGTGTTGTTGGGATGTCCTGTTTATGTATCTCAAGCCAAGCTTCTTCCTTTTCACCATTGCCGTTTATATAGCAACCTTCAACATTAGGGAGATCCGCCTGCCACAAAAACTTCTCATAACTACGTAAAGAATAAATGGTCCGCTCACTCAAACTTTTAACAGCATATAAATACTCAAAGATTTGACTCACTTTAGGTAAAACTGTGTCCAAACTAACTCCCCCGATAGTAATAAAATAGTACATTTATCTTAACACAGTGTTCCCAGTCTAGGGAGTAGCAGGAAATTAGCAACAACAACTCTACTAGCTAGCCACCCACTATCCACTACTGTAGCCTCAGATGCTTGGCCACAACTTCCCCCAATACCGCTAACGGACCTGAGAGCCGTTATTTCGCAAAAAAGTCACGGTTTGAAATTCTAACGGACTCAGGAGCCCTTATTTGCACCAAAATGGCCTCATACGCGCTGATTTGGCCAAAATAACGGCGCTGGGGTCCGTTACAGATCGAACATCGCTGATTTCATCGAAATAACGGCTTTACGGTCCGTTAGCGCAAACAGACGCGACGTGCGTCATCCCCAGATGTGCTTAACGATGAATCTTATCTAAGGTTTGATGCTTACTTTCTGCCCCTACACCGCTAACGGACCTGGGAGCCGCTATTTCGCAAAAAAGTCACGGTTTGAAATTCTAACGGACTCAGGAGCCCTTATTTGCGCCAAAATGCGCTCGTACTCGCTGATTTGGCCAAAATAACGCCCCTGGAGTCCGTTACAGATTAAACATTGCTGATTTCATCGAAATAACGGCTGTACGGTCCGTTAGCGCAAACGGTCGCGGTGACGCAAACGGTCGCGGTGCCCGCCCCTCGCATCAGGCACGTACAGAATCCGCGTCCCATAATCGAACACGGCACGCATTCCCTAGGATTCGCCTCTTTCGAAAAAACCAAAAAAGCCGCGGATAACATCCGCAGCTTTCACATGCTCCCCGCAACTAACCTACCCCGGCACCCCACGCCACTTGTTCCGTATTTCCTCCACCGTAGCCACGGCAACTTTGTCTTCCAAAATGTCACCAGGCCGATTACCTTTCCCGAGAATATATCCTTCAAACTTCGTGCCCGTATATTCGAAAATATACTGAAATTGCTGGATGAGCGGGATGCCTTTCAGATGGGGTTCATCATCGCCGATGCCGATAACCCAAGCCGATTTGCCTGACAGCTTCGTGAGAAACCCTTCTTTGTCTTCCCGCAGCGACTGGGACCATCGGTCGATGAACGTTTTGGTAAGGCCGGATGCCCCGTACCAATAGATTGGCGTTGCGAACACGATTTCATCTTGCGCCAACACCTGTTCAATGACAGTATGGTAATCATCCTCGGGGTATGGTTCCTTCTCCGAATGCCGGTAATCTTTGATTGGCTCGATTCGGTAATCGGATAAGTAGACATGGACGGCGTCAAACCCTTCGGTTAACCGCTTGGCTAACTGGTCCGAGTTTCCGTTTCTTCTCGAGCTTCCGTAAATAACTGCAATGCCCATGCGCAGGCATCCCCTCTCATTCAAAATAGCGTTGCCGTCTCTCCTATCCTACGCGATAACGGCCTCTTGATTCCGATACACGACCTTAACCCGTTCGAGCAGCGAAAGCGCCAGTTGCTTCGCTACTTGCGGCGTATCGCTCGCGACGATGAAGTACGCGAGCCGGTCATCCGAGCTTTTGGCTTGCGTGACGTTATCGCCTGGCGCCACCGAAATATGCCCCCGAATGACATTCGGATGCTGCAGCAACTGCTCGAACCCTTCGATCCGTTCAAGCACGCCATCACGTTCGGCGGTCACGTAAGCAATCGATGCTGCACGGACATGCTTCTTCTCGATCCCAACAGGTTGATTTAAATAGAAATGAACCGTCGCTTCGAAAATATCTACGCCGAATGCCAACACGAGCAGATCCGACGATATGTTATCTCCGCCCGGCCTTCCGTTCACTTCAATAATCCGGGGGCCAGATGGCGATAGCTTCACCTCTACATGGCTTGGCCCGTCCGTTAAGCCAATCGCGCGAAGCGCGTCAATTGCTACCCGAATAATATCGTCCTGGCGCCCGATATGGGAAGGCGTCGGCAGTGTGTGGAGCGTTTCTACGAAATATGGCAACGGCGTCGTCAGCTTCTCCGTTACTGCGGCGAAAACTGCATCGCCATTTTGCAAAAACAGCTCCACACTGAACTCCGGCCCTTGCAAATATTGTTCGATCAAATAATCTTCACGGACTTTGAAATCCATATACGTCACTTTGAAATCGACAATGGCATTAAACGACTTCCACAGCTCCGCTTCATCGTTAATGAAAAATACATGTTGGCTGCTCGCGCAATTGGTTGGCTTTAACACAACAGGATAGCCGATTTCATTGGCAGCCGCTGCGGCCTCTTCAAAGCTCTTTACTTTGCGAAATTTCGCACTTGGCACGCCGTGCTCGGCATAAGCCTCCCTTGCCAAATCCTTATTCCGCGATTTTAACGCCGCTTCATAAGTCACGCCTCGCAGGCCGAGCCGCTCCGCGACTTTCGCCGTCAAGTGGGAAGCATAATCGGTTGCTGGAATGAGGGCATCCAGCTTTCCTGCGTATGCAGACTCGGTTATTGCCTGATAAAGCGATTGTTCGTCGCGAATATCAGCTACGATTAGATCATGATAGATGCCTTCATATCCGTATTTCTTCGGGTTTTCCTCGGACGATACAATCGCAATGACGCGATGCCCTTGTTCAAAAGCGACCCTAGCAAAACTAACGCCGTAAAAGCTAGGTTCGACAAACGCAATCGTTTTGGCTGTTGTCATTTTCCACACCCCTCAATAATTTTCGAAGAAAACTGGCATGCAAAGCGCTGCAACCGACCGCAGCATGATTTCAAAATTCGTTCATTCATTCATTCATTCATTCGTTCACGCTTCCGCCTCTATCGCTTGTTTCTGAGGCAACTTCGATTTGCTATTCAAGACGTAATAAGCGATTAACCCGACAAACATCAAGCCGCCCATAAGAATAAATCCGAGGCCGGGCGAGAATCGGTCGATCACAACGCCAAGCCCCGTGGCGGAGACGGTCTGCAGCAGCAAGGAAATGCCCATCCAGACCGAAGTCGCACGCCCCATATATGATTTGGAGACCGACTCCATCAGCGTTGTCGTAATCAGGATACGAAGGGAAGAGTTCGTTAAGCCGATGATTACGCTGCCGAGGTAGAGCAAGAGCACGGTCGAATTGAAAGCGATCGCCACAAGGTTGACCACAGAGACGAGGAAGATGAGAAGAATCGTCCCGTGCTGCGACATCCTTCTAGCAAGAGGGGCAGCCAAGAACCCAGATAAGAGCCCGCCGATTCCATAGCACATATCCGATAAGCCGAACACGACCGAATCACCGCCGACCGCTGTGCTAACATAACCCGGCAGCACGACATTAAATACCATCGTCGTCACGAGCGGGATAATAGACACGATGCCCAGAACGAATAACGAGGGCCTTTCCGCCAAATAATGAATGCCCGCCTTGAATGAATCGTAGAACGATGCCCCCTCCTGCGCGGCCGGCAACGCCGAATACGAGATTCGGCTAAGAAAGAGGCTGCTGATGAGAAAAGCAGCGGCGTTCAGGAGCAAGATCGCTTCAAAACCGATATATTTGTACAAGAAACCAGATAAGCCTCCCGCCATGAACATGCCGACCTGCAAGCTGATCTCGATCAAGGAATTGCCGTGGATCAACTCCTTCTCCGTTAACAGCTCTTGCACGAGACTGCGCGAGGCGCTCATATAGAGCGCCCAACCCATGCCATTAATCGCGGCGAATGCATACAAATATTCGACGTGGAAGCCGGTCCCAAGGAAGGCTCCTGCAATGAGCAGCAATGCAACGGCCCTTACAACATTCGCCCAGAGCAGAATCGATTTTCGATTCCATTTGTCAACGAATGTCCCGGCGAACGCAGATACGAGAAATCCCGCGATTACGTTAAGCGAGAGCATTAGCCCAACGGAAGTAATCGATCCCGTGCGGTCCATCAGATACCAGTTGGCGCCAATCGTGCTCATTCCCACGCCGAAGCCGGATACGATATCCGCGATGAAATAATTCCGAAACCTGCTCGCCTTCAATACGCTAAGTATCATCGAGACCTCCTATAAGCGACTCGATTTGCCGGCGCAGCGGCTCCAAGCCGAAGCCTAAATCAGCAAGCACCTCCGCATGCGTGCCCCCGTAAGTTGGCCACTGCTCCCCGCAGTTATGCGAATGAACAGGGTGCTCCGGCAGCAATAAAGCCAGATATGATGCCGTGCCGCCGGTTGCCCGATGCTCCTCGACGACGAGGAACCGGTCGGCCAATGCCTTAAGCGGCTCCACGTAAGCTTTCAAGCTTTGGCTATCGACATAGCAAGCATGTGCGTGTACAACCGATTCATATTGCTCGGTTAACGCCTTGCACAGCTCTGTCGCTTGTTCCCCGACGGAAATGAGGCAAAGCTTTGCTCGGCTATTGACTGCAGCCCCTTCGACCAGCAGCTCTGTGCACGGCGTTGATGATGGCCGGGGCAAGCTTTCGAACGCGTCATTACGGGATAAGCGAATATAGTACGGCTCTTCAGATACCGCCGCTTCACGGATTACCTTACGCGTCTCCTCGTCCCCATGCGGGCATGCGATGCGAATATTTTGGAAAGACTGAATCACCGCGATGTCCTCCAGCGCATGATGCGTCGTACCGAACCAACCGCCTGACACACCGCCGTAAGGGGCAACGAGCTTCACGTTTTTCCCCATATAGCCAAGCGATAATTTCACGCTTTCCGCTGCCCGCAATGCCGCGAACGCAGCGAACGTTGAGATGAATGGCACATAGCCCGCCTCGGCGAGACCAGCAGCGATATCGACGCCAGCAAGTTCCGCGATGCCGAGGTTCAGAAACCGTTCTGGATGGCGGAGCTGGAACGGATGGTTTTTGCCGCCCAAATCCGCCTCGAGACAAAGGATTCGCTCCTCGGTTTCCGCGAGCTTGGCGAGCTCGTCCTTATAGGCCTCCCTTCCGGATAGCGTCACTGTCATACTAAATTCACCTTCCATCTTTTCGCCAGATTGGCTGGAATTTTGGCGTAGTGGGCATCCGGATTGCCCTCCAATGCAGCAACGCCCTTTCCTTTGGCCGTTCGGGCGAGAATCGCCAGCGGCTTCTCACGATCCGGGGTTATTGCAGCGAATATGGCGTCGTGGTCGTGACCGTCGATTTCCCGAACGGCGAATCCGAACGCCTCGAACCGCTCTTTCAAATGACGAATCGGCGAAATGTCGTCGACATAACCGTCATTCTGCCCGCCATTGCAGTCGACGATATAGACGAAGTTCGACAGCGACTGCGCTTGTGCGATCTGGGCTGTCTCCCAGACCAGCCCTTCCTGCAGCTCCCCGTCTCCCCCGATCGCGATGCCAAGGCCTCCCGTGCCTTTCAGCTTCTGCGCCAAAGCCCAGCCCGCTGCGTATGCAACGCCATGACCCAAGCTGCCAGTTGCAAAAGGGATGCCAGGGAGCTTATGATTCGGATGCCCCGTGTAGAGCGATCCTTGCTTCCCGTAACTTTCCGCTGGATTATTGGGCAAGACGCCGTAAACGTATAACGCCGCATACAACCCCGCTGCTGCATGCCCTTTGCTCAGAATGACAGCATTATTCTTGTCATGGCCATATTTCCCATAAGCGGCGACCAACAGATCGATAACCGATAGGCTGCCTCCGAGATGGCAGCCAGTTGGGGTTGCCGCCATGTCGATGATCAGTTTTCTGGCCTCTTTTGCCCTATCGGCTAACGACAGGGTCGGGCGTTCCTGCTCCTTGTATCGAGTTATCGATTGCTCCATTTAATCCTCCGTTTAACCGGAACCATTCGTTAACCGCCTCTCGTAGAATGGCTCGCGAAGATTTGGCTTCTTCATAGTGCAAATACTCGTCGTTCGTGTGGTCCAAGCTTGAATCGCCCGGTCCGTACGCAACCATCGGGACGGAAGCCCACTTCGTCGCCAGTGTGTTCATGTCGCTTGTTCCCCGCTTCTTCAAATAGCGGATCGTCTTCCCATGTTTGGCGAAGCTGCGGACGAACGATTTCACCAGCGTGTCCGAACGCGGATTGGCAAAGCCCGGAGTCGCACGAAGCACCTCGACCGTCACGCCTTCCCCAAAGGTTAGATCAACCTTGTCCCTATAGCTGTTGCCCGCTTCTGGCGAAATTCTGAAATTCAGTATCGCAGTAGCCGTAATCAATCCGCGTTCATTGCGATGCTCGATATCGATCAAAGCGGACAAGCTGTTCGGGTCGATTTCGCTCACATTACTGCGAATAGCAGCCGCAACTTGATACAGCTCATCGATAGCGCTCACGCTATCCTTCGCTGCCGTATGCTCCTGCGCTCTTTGAATGGAAATCTGCAGCTTGAACAGCCCGTAATACCCTAACGTCAAGCTGTCTTCGCCGCTCGGTTCGCCGATGATGACCGCGTCCGCCCGATAATGGTCCCGGATGTAAAATGCGCCTTTCGAAGACGAGATTTCCTCCTCCACGGCACCAATCACAAGCAGTGAGCCGTTCTCAGGCACATCGGCTTCATCCAGCATATGGACAAAGTTGACGAAACAGCCTTTGGCATCCACGACGCCTCTTCCGGTTAACCCGCCTGCGTCGGATCGAACGGGCCACACATGCGGCACCGTATCGATATGGCCCAGAAGCAGAAGCGTGTGCGGACCATGGCCTTTGCGGAATACGATATTGCCCGCTTCATCAATATGTCCCGTTATCGACGGGTCTTGAATCTCTTCGAGCAAAAAACGGGCAAGCTCATGCTCGTCCTCGGAAACCGACGGAATGCGTGCCACTTTATTCAACAGCTCGAAGTCCGCTGGTCCGCGCTCCTCATGCCAAAACCATGTCCGGCCGCCATTCTCCACCGAGTGGGGACCGGAAATATTGACATCGCAAACCCCTCGGCTTACCGCCAGGCGGGCTGCTCTTACCTTCTGCTTCATGCGCCCTTGGACGGATGCGAGCTCTTCGTCCCCATACACATCCGTAATCGTCGAATCTGCGTCCCCGACATCCTGCAGCAGCCCCGCCGTGCCCGTCACGAAGCGGAGATGATGCGCTTCAAGCTCAACCGCAAGCTCAGCGGCAAGCACGTCTGCATCGATATTGATGTAGGATTCGAGCTCAGGATCCCAGATCGGCGGCGTCAAGGTTACGACGTCGAATGCAGCCAACGCGGATTGCAGGAAGTTAGCATGGCTGCTCGTATATTGGCCAAATAACGAGTCCCGCACGATGACGGTTTTCCGGCCTTGAATGGCTTTGATTGGCTTCGCCTTGCTCCCGCGCACTAGGCCGTGATCGCCGCCTAACTGCGCGAATGTGCTAAGCCCTTGTGCTTTCAACTGCTCCCGGATCGGAGCCAGAATGAATTCATGGTAAGCGTCCCGGATGTACGGCATCTCTTCCGGTGAACAGTAGCGAACTTCATCGCCGGACGGCAGCGTCAAGAACGGCATTGGCCGCGATAACGCTTCATACTTCTGGCGTATCGCTTCCGCTCCGCCAGCGACGAGCAACACGCGATTCCCTCTGCGCGAGATGCGCCCAATTTCCTCGAATATTTGGGGATGATTCACAATTGTGCTGCTGCCAAGCTTAATTACGTATATGCTGCCGCTGCTCATTAAGGCCACGCTCCTTCCCCTTCTTGAGGCAATCCTTCTTCCTCCGGGAAACCAAAATACAAATTAGCCGCCTGGACGGCTTGGCCCGCTGCCCCTTTGAGCAAATTATCGATGGCCGCCAAGGAAACGCAATTTCGCCCTTCCACATACGCACCGGTTTCCGCGAAGTTCGTTCCGTTTACTGTTTTGATCATAGGAGCGCCATTGCCAGATGGGATATAGTGGACAAAAGGTTTGTCCGCATAGGCGCTATAAAACGCTTTTCGCACATCGACGGCGGTAACCCCTTCCTTGAGCAAAGAATAGGAGGTTGCCATGATGCCCCGAGGCAAATCAAGGCTGAATACCGAGAATTGAAGACTAACCGTGCGTCCTAGCTGATCGGATAACGCCTGTTCGATTTCCGGCTTATGCCGATGGCCATGCAATTTGAATGCCCTAAAGTTATTCGTTCGTTCGGCATGATGTTCTTTCGTCGACTTGCCCCCACCGCTTGAACCTGTCTTGGCATCGGTAATGACGCGATCCTCGATTAGCCCATGCGCCACTAGCGGATACAGCGTATAGAGCGTCGCCACCGCCATGCATCCCGGCAGATTTATGACTTTCTTCGTCCGGTCAATCTCACTGAATTCGGGCACAAAATAATGCCATCCGCCTTCAAACGCATGCTTCAATGTCTCTGGATAATGCCGCTGCAGGAGCTCGGTGTCTGTGATGCGATAATCGCCGCTCACATTAAACACATAGTCCGCATGTTCGGCCACGCGTGCAATAATCTTCGGCAATTCGCCGGTAGGCAAGCATGAGAATACCGCATCGTAATGCCCCTCCAGCTCGGAAGCGCGGCTGAACTTAAGCGAACTGATTTTCTTCTTATGGACCGATGCGGCATAGTACTTGTCAACCGGAAGCCCGGCATTCGACTCAGACGAAATAAACGCTACGTCAAAACCGGGATGTTTGCGAAGCAGCCTGTACAATTCTGCGCCAGTGAACCCGCTGCCGCCGAGAATCGCAACCCGCTTCAATCGCGCTTCACCACTCATCCTAGCCGCGCATCCCTTTCGTATACGACTTTCAAATCGCCGCTTTGCTCGACAAGCTCACGTATCTTCTGCGGGTTCGCATCGACCTTCTTAAATGCTAAGGCGTAAGCCTGAATTCGCTCGTATTCGATCGGCGTCCGAAGCTCCCGGCAGATCGTGAGCGTGCTGCGCAACATTTTCAGCGTTTCGGGGAACCGGTCCAGATCGTAGCCGAAATCTTCGCGATCCGATAATGAGAACGGATAGCCGTTGCCGAACCCCTTCCTGTTCTTGAACGGAAGGTGGCCTGGAATCGGCACGTTCTGCCATTCCCGTGCAAATACGCCTTCGGCATGGATCAACTGCTCTACCGCATGCTTGACCCGATAATCATCCAGATCCCCAAGCCCTAGACGTTCCGGGTGCAATTTAACGCGGTACATATTGTAGCTATGCTTGTACCCTTCGGGAACGAATGGACCGCTGAACAGCTTTGTCTCCTTTAGCGCATTGGTCAAATAAGCAGCGTTTCTCGCACGGATCGCATCGTAATAGGGCAGCCGATCGAGCTGGCTAAGGCCGAAAGCCGCGGCGATCCATGACATGCGGTAATCGATGCCTGAGGCATCCAGGAACGCGAGCGCACGCTCGTAGTCTTCTTTTGCCCGGAAAAACGCGATGCCGCCTTCGCCGCCAACAGGGAAATTTTTGTCGGCCATCAGGCTCTGTCCCGCACCATCGCCAATCGATCCTGCCACTTGCCCGTCAATCGATGCGGAATGGGCATGGGAAGCATCCTCGACTAGCCGCAAGCCATGCTTATCTGCCAATTTGCGCAAGGCATATAAGTCGACAGGCAAGCCATGTACGTGAACCGGCATGATCGCTTTTGTTTTGCGCGTAATCGCCTGCTCTACCTTCGTAGCGTCCAAGCAATACGTAATCGGATCGATATCCACGAATATCGGAATCGCTTTGGCGGCAACGACCGCTTGCGCGGTTGCGATGAACGTGAACGCGGGCACAATGACCTCGTCGCCCGGCTGTACGCCTACGCCAACGAGCGCAAGATGCAGGCTCGATGTCCCGCTTGACGTTGCAATCGCGTAATTGGCGCCCACATAATTGCGATAAGCTTCCTTGAACTCCTCGACGACGCTTTCGCCGTCTTGTTGAATGGAGACGAACATTTGGATGACGTCTTCTTTCGTAATAATGGGGAAATTGGTTCTGCGAACGTCTTCTGGTATGATGGCTGGCCCACCGTCAACAGCGAGTGGAGACTGAATCCACTCCTCCTCGGGCAGCTCCAGCGGTTTGCGAATGAAGTCGGTTTTCATGAGGATGGCTTCCTCCTTAATAACGAAATCTTGATGCAGGCCGCCACGAGCGGGCTAAGCCTGTAGTTGAATTGCGCTGCCGGCTGAAGCTCCGGTGAGCTCTCCTCCTGCGTCCACATCGTCTGCAGGTCGAAGGCGCCGAATATTTTGAGCCGCTCCGCTTTCTTCCAGACTAGCTCATCATTCGACGCGATCGCGGCGACTGGGCCGAAGCCCAGTCCCGTGAAGTCGAGTACGAATACGGGAGCCAGTCCGGCGAAATCCCGCACCGCTTGATCCAATTGATGAAGGTTATGGGCGTCAACCGCAATCAAGGAGTATGCGGCTTCCACATGGGGATCGGAAGTGAGCTGAATGCCCAACCAATTCGTGAATTTACGCTCTTGCTCGCTGGCATAATTAAGGCGCGCCGTCGAGCCATAGCCGATGTCCTGTCCCCACAATGCCCCATGGACCGCACCTGTGAAGCTATTAAACAAAGAGACGTATCGGGTTTTCGTCAGTTTGGCAATCGCCTTCTCCAGCCCTTTTAATTCATGGTCGTTTTTCTCGATACTCATAATAACGCCTGAATTCAGCACTCTCGACAAAACGAACGATAAGGAAAAATAGTGTTCCTTCTCAATCGCTGGCGCTGCCGGTTTCGTTAATGTATCGCTCATCCTTTAATTACTCCTCCCTGTTTACTGAGAATTAACCGTGACGTTTACCTTGTTTTTCTGGCCGATCTTCTCCTTCACGTATTCAGCAATATGATAGGCCACATCTACACCATGCACTTTCCATGATTTAGCGAATTCCGGATTTTGGTTCACTTCGCAAACGACGTACCGCAGCTGCTTATAGTCGAAAAATAAATCCGCGCCGTAAATGCCTTCCCCTAATACGCCGACCAAATCCTCGCAAATTGCCGCGATCTCGCCATTGATCTCAATCGGTTCGATTTCCGCACCAAGATGCGTATTCGTCTTCCAGTTTTCGGCGGACACGCGGCGGAAAGCGACGATCGGCTTGCGGCCGACAATGACGACGCGAATGTCATAATCGCCCTTCTCCACGTACTCCTGCACGAGGACGGGAAACGATTGGTGGCTCGGGTCGACCGATTCCCTGGCAGCAATCCAGCCTTCCAAGCATTCCTTTCCCGTCATTCTGGCGATTCCTCGCCCCCATGAGGACGTTGCGGGTTTAATGACACAGATGTCCCCGAAGTCCCGTAGGGCGTCGAACAGCTTCGCAGGGGTGAAAGCGACTTGATACCGAGGCTGCGGGATGCCGTGTTTGATGAATACAATCGCCTGATGAATTTTATTCGTGCAAATGGTAATGGCTTTGGCCGAGTTCAACGTTTCAATGCCGGCAAGCTCTAGAAGCTGGGTCCGGCTCAACGCGTTTTTCTGTGAAAGGCACCGAATGAGGGCTAGCCCGAATGGCGGAGCATCGGAGGCTCCAACGGGCAGTTCCATGGAGTCCAAATTCACTGTGACGCGGATGCCAAGCTGGCCGAGATGATCAACGATTCGCTGCTCTTCTTCCCTCATCTTCGTGACGCACAATAAGATGGCGTTGTTGTTCTCCATGGACTGCTGCACCTACTCTCCCCAAGTTTCTTCAATTTCTGGAGCCAATGCAATCGTGACCAGGCTCGCCTCAACCTGTATTTCATGTTCTTGGCCGCATGATTCGCATTCCACGATCTCTCCTGTTGTCACGCGTTCCTCTACTTCAATATCTGACTTGCATACGAGACAGCTTAATTCTGCCATTCTCCTTGCACCTCCAATTAGTATTAAAAAAATGATTTATTATAACGGAATGAATCCCTTATAACTTACTTTGCGGCAATGTCCCATTCTCTCACGTTATTAAACGTGCCGAGGTTCAGCGGTTTGCCAACCGAAACATCCTTGGATACGACTTGAAGCCGTTTCTCGGAATAGACGGCGAGCGTCGGCACGTCTTCGTGCAGCACCTCTTGCAGCTGGTTGTAAATCGCATGGCGCTTCGCCTCGTCAATCTCTTGCTCGCCTTTGGCGATCAAATCGTCGACAATCGGATTTTTGTACCGAATGACGCTTTCGGGATCATCGCTCTTATAGGTCGTGAAGTAGAGGCTAGGCTCGATGTAATAATCCCTTGTAAAAATCGTGATGTCATGCTCGCCCTTCTCGACTTTATCGATAAGCGTAGGGAAATCGAACTTCTGAACATCGATTTTGAACCCTGCGGATTCCAAATTTTGCACCAAAATATCGGCTGCTTGCTCGCGGATCTTGTTGCCAACCGGAATAAGGAACGTAAGCTTGCGGCTGGCATCCCACCCGGCTTCTTGCAGCAGCTGCTTCGCTTTCTCCGGATCATACGGATAAGGCTTGATATCCTTGTTGAAATACGGATGCGAGCTTGGGACGCCGCCGTCGATAATTTCCGCTTGGCCCTTGAGCAATTGCTCCACGATAAGCGGCCGATTGATGGCGTAAGCAATCGCTTGGCGGACTCGCTTATCCGGCAGCTTCTCCACGTTGAAGAATAGCTCCGCAGGCTCCGAAGCCGTGGCGGAAGTAACGTTGACGTTGTCCAAGCCCTTCACCTTGTCATAATCCGTAATCGGAACTAGCCCAACAGGCAGCGAATTCATTTGGATTTCTCCGGTCTGCAGCTGCGCGACCAGATTGGCCGCCGGCAAAACTTTAATGAAGATCTTATCGATCTTGGGAGCGCCTAAGTAGTACTGCTCGTTTTTGGTTACCTCGACAAACTGCCCCTGCTCATATGCAGCGAATTTGTACGGGCCAACCGTCACTTCTGGCTTCTGGAAGTAGGCGTTCGTCGACAGCTCTTCCGGATTAACCCCCTTCAAGATATGCTCTGGAAGGAAATTCACCTTCGCGCCGAATCTTTCTTTGAATACGAGCGGATCGATCGGCGTTTTGGTCTTGATCTCGAACGTATGCGGGTCGATCACGTGGAGCCCCGAAATTTCCGTGACGCCTTCCTCTAGCTTGCCAGAGTCGTTCAGCCCTTCAATGAAGCTTAGCTGGAACGAGGTTTCGACTTTGGCATGAAGCGCAAGCTTGAGCGTGAACGCAACGTCAGCTGTCGTAAACGGCGTTCCATCGTTCCACTTCGCATCCGGACGAAGCTTGACAGTGAACGTCTGCTTATTCTTAGTCTCTACGGATTCCGCCAGTTTGGGAACAAAATCGGCAGAATCCGTCACGTCTAGCAAAGCATCGTTAAGCAATGCAATGGGGGCAAGCGATGCTGAATTGTCTTGCGTGTTAATCTGGTTTAGCGTGACCGGCGCGTTGACGATGCCGATTGTCAACTTCTTCTCGGCTGGCGCCTGTTGTTCAGTTGCCGTTTGCGGCTTCGGTTCAGCAGGAGCTTCCTCTTTCGTACCGCTTGATTGGCTGCACGCCGCAACCAAAAGGACTGCGATAGCCGCGGTTATCAATAGGCTAATTCGTTTGTATCGTTTCATGCTTATGGCCACTCCTTCGCATTCAATAGGTATGTAACAAGTCTTAGCTGGCGGTGAATTACGTTTTCGCGTCAAGTGCGTCTCGCAGGCCGTCTCCAACAAAGTTCACGGCCAACACCGCAATGAGAATCATGCAGCCTGCCGGCAGCCAGAGCCATTGCTGCTCGGTTAATACGGTCAATGACTGTGCGTCGTGCAGCATATTGCCGAGGCTTGCCTGAGGGGACTTCACCCCCATGCCGAGAAAGCTGAGCCCAGCTTCGCTTAGGATCGTACCGGCTACACCGAATGTCGCGCTCACGATAATAGGCCCAATAATCGCCGGCAGCAGATGGCGGAGCAGAATCCGAGATGTACGCAATCCCAACGCGACGCCGGCTTTCATAAAGTCCAGCTCCTTCGCGGACAATACGCTTCCCCGGACGAGCATAGCAATCGTTGGCCATTTGAACAAAGCGAGCACAATCATGATCGTTGTCATATTGGCTCCAAGCACGCTGACGATTACGAGTACGACCAGCATGTAAGGAAAGCTTAGGAAAATATCGGTTAATCGCATGATGGCCATATCCAGCCAACGGCCATAATAACCGGCGGTCATGCCCACGAACGTGCCGAACGCCACATAGATCGCAACCGTCGCGAAACCGATGAACAACGACACCCGTGTTCCGTAAAGCAGCCGGCTTAAAACATCACGGCCCACTTGATCGGTGCCCAGCCAGTGCGCTGCCGAAGGCTTTGCACCGAACGAAGGCAACACTTCATTCGGGGGATAAGGCGCCAGCCACGGGGCAAACAAGGCGGCCAGAATCAGCAAAATCGTGACAGCCAGCCCCCAGACAGCGAGCTTGTGCCGAAAAAACTTCCGTCTCGCCTGCCGAGCGAAGCTTTCGATCCTGGCATTCGTTTGTTCCAAGGGCCATGCAGTCGCGGTCATCCAGGCTTCCTCCCGTTATCCGTATGAAATGCGCGGATCAACTGCCGCATACAGCATGTCCGTAATCAAATTGGTCAGCAGCACGACGCATGCCGCTACGAGGTTTACTCCCATGAGGGTCGGATAATCGCGCGACAGAATCGCTTCCATCGTCAATTGCCCGATTCCTGGCCATTGGAACACTTGTTCAATGACGATGCTGCCGCCGAGCAGCAGAGGAATCTCTGCTCCAACTACGGCGATTACAGGGATTAACGCGTTGCGAAGCGCATGCCTGCTGGTTACCGCGAATTCGCGCAGCCCCTTCATTCGGGCGGTGCGCAAGTAATCCTGTCCCAAAACTTCCAGCATGCTTGCCCGTACGTACCGCACCTTTTTGCCTGCGATCGCAGCGCCTAGCACGGTCACCGGCATGATCATGTGCAGAATGACGTCACCTGCTCCCCCAGCTCCGCCAAGCGTTGTCATACCGCCGGTCGGTAGCCATCTCCACTGAATGCCCACCACATAGATGAGGCCAAGCCCTAAGAAAAATGGCGGGATAGATATGCCTAGGAAGGTCATGCCGGTTAAAAAATAATCCAGCTTAGAGTTCTGCTTCACCGCGCTTATTACGCCGACCGGTATCGCAATCAACAATCCGAATAACAAAGATGCGGATGCAAGCAGCAGCGTCGGGACGATCCGTTCTCCGATGAGCCGGGAGACGGGAGCATAACTGCTGAACGAATAACCGAGATCTCCTCTGACGACGCCGCCTAGCCAATTCGCATATTGCATATAGAGCGGATCATTCAGCCCGAACTTTTCCCGCTTCAGCTCCAGCAGCTCTTTCGGAATATTAGGATTGATCAACATATCAACGGGATTGCCCGGTGCCATATTCATGATGAGAAAGCTCAGCACCGTAATGCCGAAGAAGACAGGAATGGCGATGAAGATTCTACGGACGAAATAAGTGCCCACTGGCCCTGCTCCTCCTTTCCTCCCCTTTAGGCAAGCGGATAATGACAGGCAACTCCATGTGTTTCACTCGCCAGGACCGGCTCCTCCTTGGCGCAGCGCTCTTGCGCATACGGACATCGGGTATGAAATCGGCAGCCAAGCGGAGGATTTGACGGGTCCGGCAGTTCACCGCGGATAACTGGCCGCTCTACACTGCGATACAATGGATCCGGCGGGTGATAAGCACCGAGCAGCATTTTTGTGTACGGGTGCCTCGGTTTTTGGAATAAAGCGTCCGATGGGGCCAGCTCCACGATCCTTCCTAAGTACATGACAGCAATTCTCGTGCTCACCTGCTTCACAGCGCCGATCCCGTGGGCAATAAACAAGTAAGTAAGCTTCAGCTCATCTTGCAAATCCTGAAGCAGCCCGAGAATTTGCGCCTGAATGGAAACATCGAGTGCGGACACCGGTTCATCGCATACGATCAGCTTCGGCCTTAGCGACAATGCCCTTGCAATGCCGATCCGCTGCTTCTGGCCGCCCGAAAACTCGTGGGGATACCGATGCGCCGCTGAGCGCGGCAAGCCCACCAAGTGAAGCAGCCTTTCAACCTCACGCTGAACACCGCTGCGTGTAGCCAATTTGTGGACAAGGATCGGCTCGGCTAACGTATCGAATATTCGCATTCTCGGATTAAGCGAGGCATAGGGATCTTGGAAAATCATCTGCAATCGCGTTCGGATGGACCTTAGCTCTCCTTGCGAATAACGCGTGATGTCCTCGCCTTCGAAGAGAATGCGTCCTGCTTGCGGTTGTTCCAGCCGAACGACGGACCTCCCGATCGTGGACTTGCCACAACCCGACTCGCCAACGAGTCCCAGCGTCTCCCCTTCATAGAGCGTCAAGCTGACATCGTCCACCGCCTTAATGAATGCAGTAGGGCGGCCGAATAGCGCTTGGCGAACCGGATAATACGTTTTGAGCTGCTCGACTTGCAGCAACGGCTTCTTCTCCACTCCCTGCGCCGTCATGCGAAACTATCCTGCAGTTCTCTCGGCTCTTCAGCGACATGGCTAGTTGACGAGGCGTTTATCCAGCATCTGACACTATGGTTGCCTCCAATGTTTAGCAGGCCTGGCTTCGCTACCCGGCATTGTTCCGTGGCTTCCCGGCAACGTGGGTGAAATCGGCATCCCTCAGGCATCTCCTGCGGAGCTGGAACCGCTCCAGGGATAGCCTGCGCACGCTGCCCTGCAAGGCCGTCGATTCTCGGTATCGCTTGGAGGAGCCCCCGCGTGTACGGATGGCGCGGATCCCGGAATAAGGTATATACATCCGCTGCCTCCACAACTTGCCCCGCATACATGACGATCACTTGATCAGCCATTTCCGCCACGACGCCTAGATCATGCGTGACAAGAAGAATGGCCATCCCGCTGTCCTCCTGCATGCGCTTCATCAGTTCAAGGATTTGGGCTTGTATCGTCACATCAAGCGCTGTAGTCGGTTCATCCGCGATCAGCAGCTTCGGCTGCCCCGCCATCGCCATCGCGATCATTACCCGTTGGCGCATGCCTCCCGACAAGGCGTGAGGATAGTCCATTGCAACGGCTTCAGCCCTTGCAATGCCGACCTTCTTAAGCAGCTCAACCGTGATCGCTTTAGCTTCTTTACGGCTGCATTGGCGGTGTAGACGGACGCTTTCCCCGATCTGCTCGCCGATCTTCATCACAGGATTGAGCGACGTCATCGGTTCTTGGAAGATCATTGCGACCTCCTTGCCCCGAAGCCTTCGCATCTGGGCCTCGCCGTAACGGGTTATGGCATGCCCATCGTAACGCGTTTCACCATGAATGACGGAACCGCCTTGGCCTAGCAAGCCCATAATGGACAGCGAAGTTACGCTTTTCCCGCAGCCCGATTCCCCCACAAGTGCAACGGTTTCGCCATGCCCAATCGCAAAGCTTACTTCGTCGACAGCGACAGCGGCGCCTTGAGCGGTGCGAAAGGCAATCCGCAACCGATCAACTTCGAGTAGCTGAGCCATGCCCTCCCACCTGCTTTCCTTCCCTGTAGTGAGCCAACTAAGTAGGCAATTAACAAACTCTTATAATTCCTACCAAATTAGTAAACTTTATCTATGAAGAGCATACCTGAACTTTAGCTGTTTGAATAATAGAAGAAATCTATTTGCAAATAGAAGAAATCAACATTTTCACGACACGCCTCCCCGGTTATACGTTTGGATTCGCCGCTCCGCCATTGCGGTTATGCGTTCGATGAATAACGTTAACCCCCAATAGATAACCGCAGCTGCTATGTACGATTCGAAAAACTTCCAATTGGAAGACGCGATAATTTGTGACTTGGCGTTAATGTCAACAACCGAAACGGTGAATACCAATGCAGAGCCGTGCAGCATGCTGATCGTGCTGTTTGATAGATTGGGCAGCAAGATGGCGAATGCCTGCGGGAATACGATCCGGCGTAACGCTTGTGAAGTCGTCATGCCGACCGCGTAAGCTGCCTCGATCTGCCCCTTATCAACCGCGAGCAGGCCCGATCGCACGACTTCGGACAAATACGCGCCTGCTGTAATGGAGAAAGCGATATAGGCAAAAGCAATCATCGGAATCGACACCGAACGAAATGCCCAGCCGAAATTTTCGCAAATGCCATCAATGGCAAAAGGAAGCCCGAAATAAACAAGCAGCAAATGCGTCAGCATCGGCGTGCCCCGAATGAAGGTAACATAAGCGGCGGCGGCGGTATCTAGAACGGGTACTTTGTTAATTCGAATCAAGGCGACAGCCGTTCCGATGACAAGCCCGCACAAGACGGAAACCACCGTAACGGCAAGCGTGACCGGAATAGCCGTCAGCAATTGGAGCAGTGCTTGCCAGATGAAGGAAAGATCCAGTTTCATAACCTCGCCTCCTCACTGCGCCATTTTGCTGCGGCCTTATTTTTGCGGAATACCGATCGTTTGGCACGTGTCTCTTTCGTTAATCCCGCCGCTGCCGGTTCATGGCGAAGCAGCCTCTTCTCGATCCAGTCGAACAGCTTTTGCAGTGCAAAGCTAATGATGAAATATAGCACTGCGAGTGAGAGGTAAATTTCGATAAATCGATGGGAGAGCGCGCCTATTGTCTTCGCTTTCCCCGAAATGTCCAATATGCCGAGCGTGAAGGCAAGCGATGTGTCCTTCAAATTGCCGATGACAACATTGCCAAATACCGGAATGGAGATCGACATCGCTTGTGGCAAAACAATCCGGCTGAACGCCTGGAAACCATTCATCCCAACCGCGTATGCGGCCTCTACTTGCCCACGGTCCACTGCCGTCACCGCTCCGCGAATGACTTCGCTAATATAGGCTCCGCTATGCAGCGAATAAGTGAGTATGACGAAAAATAACGCAGGTGTTCTTGTCACATCAAGCTGAACCGCCTTTAGAACTTCTGGAACGCCATAATAGAATAGGAATAGCTGGATAAGAATTGGCGTGCCTCGAAAAAAGGATACATATACCTGCGAGAATCTCCTCAGGACCGGGATGCGGTATAGCTGGGGGAGCGCGACAAGAAGCCCGATTGCTGTTCCGATGCTTATAGAGCATCCTACGATCAGAAGCGTAATGCCCAACGATGGAAGCAATCTGTACAAATATTCAAATACGTAAACAATCTCAAATTGATGTTGGCCCATCTTCCGTTTTCACTCCTCCAGCTGAACGCGCATGCCGCTTGCTATTTAGAAAAATCTTGGCCGAGCCATTGTTCGCTAATTTTTTTCAACGTGCCGTCAGCCTTCAGTTCTTTGATCGTGGCATCGACCGCGTCGGACAGTTTCTTGGACTCCGGATCATTCTTGCGGAACACGTATAGGATATTGCCTTCATTGAGCGGATCGCCTACTGTCTTCAGCTTTCCTTGCGGATCTTTGATCGGGAGCAAGAAATCGGCGCCAAGCGTGGCGTATACCCGTCCCGACGAAATCTGCTGCACCTCGTCATTCGCGTCGTTCTGCTGGTAAACGATATCGATCTTCGCATCCTCATGTTCCTTGTTATAGTTTTCTAACAGCTGAGCTTGCGCACTCGTTGGCCCGATGAGCACCTTCTTGCCTTGCAGGTCGTCCAGCGATTTGATCGGTTCCGCATTATCTGACGACACGATGATTTTGTTGCGCCAATAGGCGTATGGCTCTTGGTTAAAATCGAACTTCTCGGAACGCTCCGGATTTTTCTCGAAGAGATGCGCGGCGATATCAACCTTCTTGGTCTCTAGACTGAGCAAGATATTCGAAAACTCCATCGATTGAAACTCGAATTCGTAGCCCGCTAGCCTCTTGTCGATTTCACGAATCAGCTCCACGTCAAAACCGGTCAGCTTGCCTTTATCGTCAAGAAAAGCAACTTGTTCGAAGTCGTTCCCCGTACCCACGATAACTTTTTTTACGGCTTCGCCATCCGCAGATCCGCTAGTTTCTTTGCTTTTGCTTCCGCAAGCGGAAACAGCAAGTGCAAGGGCGAGTGTTAATGCAACTACAGTAAACTTTTTCATTGTGAAGACCTCCGTTTGTCGTTTTAAACTCATAATTCCTACTGGTTAAGTGTGAATTTATGGTTGAACTAACTGTAGCATCCAGTTTCTCAGATGTATAATAGATAAGTTCTATGTATATATCCAAAATTTCAATATCGCAAAAAGTTCAATAACGCATCGAGCGTTCCCGCTATCGGCAATGGGGAGGATTGGTTACAAAATGAAAAAAGGAGACCTCCGCAATAATAAATAGGGAAGTCTCCGGTGATCCGGTAGACGCGAATTTCGATAACGATCGCATCTCAATATTCGTTTGCCAACCAATACCACACTAATCCGACTTATTTACTTTAATTTGTATCAGGTTACCATCCTTATACAAATACTGTCAACAGTTATGTTCATCGAACCTACTGTCCCTAGTCCCACTGTTGCTCGTTCCCTCGTTCCCCCTAATGCCTCCGCCTGCCCTTGCTCGCTCAACCGTGCTCCCGCATATGCTCCTGCCCCTTCTTCCACACGTGCTTCTGCTCCCGTTCCCGTTCCCGCCCCCGCCCCCGCCCCCGAGCTCCCGATCCGCCCGGCTAACGGACTCAGCAGCCCTTATTTGGCGAAAAAGACACGGTCTGAAATTCTAACGGACTCAGGAGCCCTTATTTGCACCAAAATGATGTCATACGTGCTGATTCGTCTGAAATAACGGCTCTGGAGTCCGTTACAGCAAAAAAACAGCCATTTTCATCGAAATAACGGCTGTACGGTCCGTTAGCGGCAGCGGTTGGGGGCAGCTGCATCTGCTCAAAAGAACAAAAAGCCGCGGTTAGTTTCCGCAGCTCCTCCACAGTTGCTTTACAGCTCATTGGCGATCCCTGTAACCGCACGTATATTTACGTCATGGTATCTTTGGAGAATGTGCATTCTAGCATCCGCGAGATTGGCAGCACTTACATATTCAAAATATAAAACACCATTCGCATGAGCCAATCGGCCATACCAACGGGGAATGATGGTTTCTTCATCGCCTATTCGATATATTTATTTAATGCCTCTGCTTTCAGCTTATTGAAATGCTCCACGTTATCGCCAATATAATCATACTGTTCAAGCTCCTCTTCCGTTATAGCATTAACATTAGCAGGGAAAGCTTGCTCAAAAGACTTCTTATCTATGTTATATTTTCCTTGGTAAGAGCCATTAATTGCAAAAGCATGATCTCCCGCCTTACGTAAAAATAGAAGAATCTGTGCTTGGCTTTTCATTTTGACATAACCTTCAAGCGTAACGTACTTTTCATTGTTCAAATAGCCGTCCTCGTACACCGTAATCGTCGCATTGTTAGGCAAGTCACCTTTAATCACACGATCAATCTGAAAAGATGCCTGCCCTAACTGGTCAACAACGACGCCTTCATCCGTTTTAACTTCGTGCATTTCCTGTTCACCTGTGGCTTGGCCAATGACGATGTAGTCCGAATACGCTTCCAGCTTGGTGAGGTTATCGAAATTCAATATTTTCGCCTGAGCAGCAGCAACCGAATATTTCTTGCTGGATTGGCTCGAGGCTTCCAATGGATTGTTAACTAACAGGGCACTCGCTGCCAAAACAATAAGAGAAGTAATCATCCCATATTGAAGCTTTTTTCCATTCATATTTCGTAGCCTCCAATAAATTGCTAAGTAATCATTCACACTCTTTAACGTTTATACTGATGGGAATGTTACCTTCCTTATATTGGAATTTAAATGCAAAAGTTAAGAATTCCCCCATAAGTGTCGAGTAATGCTTATAATATTTGTATTAATGAAAGATTTAACAAGGGGGCAATTACATTGACGCAAGTGGAAGAACAGGCACTGAGAATTGCGATTGAAGTTTTCGAGAAGAATTGCCAAAAACTTGTTCGCCATAGAAGGCCTTATATTTAATTAAAATCTAATGATGAACTTTTTAGTGATTGGTTTGAAGATGGATTAGGCGGATATGACATACAAAAGCTTGGCGCAAATGCTCACCCCGACCTTATCATCAATGGTGTGGGCTTTGAACTGAAGTCACTACGAACCAATGGACAAATTCAGTTCAACTCAACTATACCTTGCGGCGGATTCCGCAATAGGGAGATTGCTGGAGAATGTTATTATGCAGTTGCACGATATACAGAGGATCGTAACTATGGCTATCTTGAAGACTTCACCATTTGTGACGGTGATTATTTCAATCATGACCGTGAGAGGGCATTCGCTCACTTAAACAAACAAGAAACAGGCTTCGGGGATTATGGGGATGGCGTTGTTCGTTATCGCAAAATGTATTCCTTCCCTAGCCCTTTACGAACAATCACAGGCATATCACTAATTTCTAAATTTAATAATGCTACAGACTTTAACAACAGCCTTATATTAGACAGAGAAATTGAACGTGCTGATACACTAGATGAATCGCATAAATTTTATGTTTACCGACACAATATGCTTCCTTAAACAAAAAGCCGCTCACTGCATCAACAACAATGAACGGCTCTTTATAACGATTAGGATCCTGGCATTAGAACCGCTGGCCAGGTGCCGACAGGCAATGCCCTATTCAAAATTCCTCCTGTTGTTGACCGCTATTCAACCGATACATTCTCGATTCATATGGACGCAGCATATGTTGCTGCAGGTCATCGCCGTAGTTTGCAATGAGCAACTCTTTCTCTCCGGAGAGCGAATCTGGAAGCGCATACGGTACGTGATTGCCATAGAAGTTACACAGGACAAGGATCTGCTCCCCTTCAAACGAGCGAGTGTAAGCAAAAATGTTGTTGTCTTCTGGGAACAGCAGCTCGTAATCGCCGTAGACAATCGCTTTGTGATCCTTCCGCAGCTGAATTAGCTTCTGGTAGTGATAAAATATCGAGTTGGCATCGTGCAGCTCCGCCTCGGCATTGATGCTGGTATAATTCGAATTTACGCGAATCCACGGCGTGCCTGTCGTGAATCCAGCTTCATCTGTCGCGTCCCACTGCATCGGCGTGCGTGCGTTGTCGCGGCCTTTGGCATAAATAGAAGCCATAATTTCCGCTTGCGGATACCCTTGACCCGTCCGGTCCTTATAGAAATTGAGCAATTCAATATCCCGATAATCACCAATCGAATATTGAACGTTAGTCATCCCCAGCTCCTCACCCTGATAGATGTATGGCGTACCCTGCATGCCATGCAACAAAGTAGCCAACATTTTAGCCGACTGTACCCGGTATTCACCATCATTGCCCCAACGAGATACGATTCTCGGCAAATCGTGGTTGTTCCAGAATAGGCTGTTCCAAGCCTCGCCATTCAGCTCCGTTTGCCACTTGGATAACACTTGCTTCAGTTTCATGAAGTCCAGCGGCGCCAAATCCCACTTGCTCTTGCCCGGCTGCTCATCCAGCCCGATATGCTCGAATTGAAATACCATGGAGAACTCGGATCCGTCCGGATTGCTGAAAATTTTGGCAATCTCCGGCGTTGCCCCCCAGGTTTCGCCGACGGTGAGCAGGTCCGCCCGATGGAAGGTAGCCTTGCACAGCTCTTGTATGTATTCGTGCAATTTCGGTCCATTCCCGATTATGAACCGGTCTGGTTCCTTGGCGATCATATCGATGACATCTAGACGAAATCCACCAACACCGCGGTCGATCCACCAATTGATCATGCGATAGATTTCCTCCCGAACCTTAGGGTTGTCCCAGTTGAGATCCGGCTGCTTCACCGCGAAGAAGTGCAAGTAATATTGGCCAAGCTCCGGCACATACTCCCACGCTGATCCACCGAAAATGCTGCCTAATTCATTCGGCGGTTCACCTGGATTGCCATCGCGCCATACATAGTAATCATGGTACGGATTGTCCTTCCCTTTCTTAGCTTCTATGAACCATGGATGCTCGTCAGAGGTATGATTCACGACCAGATCAATAATCATTTTGATGTTTCGTTTCGCGGCTTCTTGAATGAGTGCATCCATTTCGTCCAGTGTGCCGAACATCGGATCGATCGCCTGAAAATCCGATATATCATAACCGTTGTCATCCTGCGGCGACTTGCAAACCGGCGACAGCCAAATCGCGCCTATTCCGAGTTTTTCCAAGTAATCCAGCCTTGCAATAATGCCGTTCAAGTCGCCGATGCCGTCGCCGTTACTGTCTTGAAAGCTGCGCGGATAAACTTGATACACGGCAATTTCTTTCCACCATTGCTTATTTTCCATCTTCAACTCTCCCTTTTAACTCTTAAATATGAATCTGCCGAGATTAGCGATTTACGCTGCATCAAAATTTTGACAACCTAAATATCGACCTCAAAATATTGCGAATCCAAACAGCAAATCCCGTCATTGGCGTCCTTGAGCTGCGCTTATTCTGGATGTATTGATCGTTGATAATCCCGCTGCTCCGAAGGGCTCATCGGCTTCTCGCCTTTTAAAATTCCGAGCCGTTCCTCGTATAGCAATTGCCTCTGCTCCTCTACCCTATCCGAAACAGCTCGATTTGGAGGTCCCGTACGATGTAATCGATGTCTTTTTCCAATAACGATTCCACATGCAGCGCGCAATTCAATATCGTTAACCAATCGCTGGAACGGGCGATGCACGGTATCAGCGATCCCTCCCTCAATAGAGATGCGCGATTCTATAGTGGATAAAGTATAATCAAACTCTATAAAGATAGCAAGATTTGGAATAATAAAGAACTCACGACGCTCTCTATGGCTTGCCCCAGCTCGGCTAACGGACCTGAGAGCCGTTATTTAGCGAAAAAGACACGGTTCGAGATGACGTACAATAGTCTGTGTACCATGATCTGGAGTATTCCCAGAACATAAAAAAGTAGGGTATCCTCGGGGTTGCTGAGACCACCAAGAAAGGACCCTACTCGATGACTACTATACCCGAAAAT
>NZ_WSTC01000021.1 GCF_009789195.1 Paenibacillus sp. MMS18-CY102
ATTGATCCTTTTCAGTGGATTATGGACGGGGCTACCTCCATATCTATTGTAAAGGATTTTTTTATGCGCCGATGTATATTAGACAGAAATTTATGAAGATTCAGAGAATATTAATGCAACGCTAGTGGTGATGGCCCATGTACGTTCTCCTTGTTTGTCGAATATTAGAAACTAGTATGTAATGATAAGGTAATTTGTTGTAAAAATATAGATGCAAAAGTTAAAATTTAATTAAATTAAATATGCGACAGCCTGAATGTACCCTAAACGACTGATTAGCGCGCTGAAGTGCGAATAGGGTATAAAAAAGTACCCTATTCGGTCGACAGCCAAAAGAGGCTTCTCGCGAACGAGAAGCCCCTTTGCTTTGCCTTGCCTTGCCTTTATTCCTTTTTCTCAAGCGAGATTGTGGAGCCTTCCGCATCGTTCCACTCTGCGAGAGCTTCCGAGGATGCATCGGCTTCCGCCTGGGTATTTCTAGAAATTTCAGCTTCGGCTTTGCGTAAGCCATTGGACACTAGCATGCAGAGGATAAGAAAAATGGCATATAGAATTAAAGCTACGGAACTTGCCGTGAGCAGGAGTGCCCCGCTAACATCATCTGCACTTACTAGCCTGTTTAACACTTGGGTAACAAGAATTAAGAGAACGAGCGGGATGGATAGGCCGCGAATCCATTCGCCTTCTCTACGAACGCACTCCGTTCCCTTCCGAAAATGATTGCCGATAATCTGGTAAGTGGATGGAACGCCGTAAATGCTATAGAATGGCACCAACATGCAAGCAAGGGCAGAACCTGGAGTACGGGGGTAACGAAGGAATAGACGGTTCAAGTCCATATGCACGCGATAGATCCAGATTAAGTAAACCACAGCAATGATCAAATAAAGGACTGTTGATATAATATTTTCAAATCCATAGATCGAATAAAATTGATCGAAGAACACATCTTGATCGATTGCATAGATGACTGAAAAAGCGAGGTCCGCGGCGGCTAGCGCCACGAGCACCCACAATAAAATTTTGAGTACGTTGGACATGGTTTCTGACTTTAACGGCATGTTGGATTCACGCTCCAGATTTAGGTTAGTGTAACTGCTTTAAGTAGGTGATTGCTTCTTCCAAAGTAGCCACCGGAACAACTTGTAACTGCAAATGCAGCTCCTGTGCGGCTTGCTGCGCTTCTTCCTCGTTGCTTATCCCTTCGTATTGGAAGGTTTCTTTATCTCTTGGCACTAAGAAAATATCAGCTCCTTGGTTTTCCGCTGTTCGCAGCTTATCGCGTATGGAGCCAACAGAACCGACCGTATGGTCTTCCTCCATTGTTCCGGTGCCCGCAATGATGAACTCCCCATTTCTAGAGAAATCCACCTGCTGTTTCTCCTCGTATAAGCCCAGGCTTAACATTAAACCAATCGAGTCCCCGTAATATTGTTCCGTTTCTTCATTTAAGGCCAGCTCTAGTTCCTCCCGTTCAAGGTTTCCGCTTGGTTCATCCGATAGGGCGGCGACCGAGTCCACGGCGTTGTGAATCGTTTCATTTCGCGCGTCTTCCCCTAATTCTTTCATGTCCGAGAGGGAATCTTCTGCGGATGCGTCGACACGCGTGAATTGCGCATAGGGGTAAGCTTGCCTAGCCACATATTTCTCGTATCGATTGCGCGTAAGCCCTTCCTGCACATAAATAAAATGAACGCTGCCGTTCACGCCAATTTCCCGGACGGGAACGATCTCTCCTAACGTTGTAAAGCTGTAGTATTGAGGCAGGAAACAAAACAGCCCAAAGGATAACGGGAGCAGCAAGAGAAGCGAGGCGATCACCCAATGTGCTTTTATTTTTATTTTTCGTATAACGGGGACGGGTTCTAACTGATCCAAATTCATCATCCATTTCTATAATTAGAGAAATATTGTACGACAGTAGTGTTCGACATGGTTCCCCATTTCCCTTTCTTGCAAATCACAGAAATATGGAATTAATTACCCTAATGGGATAGTATACAAAATAGAGTGTTATAACGTTCATTCTCTCGTTTTTAACAAAGGCGGTGAACCTCCTGCATGCCAGATTGGTCGTATCAAACGTTATTTCGGCCCGTGTTGTTTCGGATGCCTGCTAGAGCTGCGCGTGGAGTTACGCTAAGGGGGATGGGGAACGTAAGCCGGATCCCTGGCGGCACTTTTGTGATCAAAGCATTGGGGCACATGGAACCTGCCCCAATGCTGAACAGCCATAGATTTGGAACAATGTTACCGACCCCTGTAGGGCTATCTGGTGCAATTGACCAGCGGGGCATCGCCGTTCAAGCCTTGTCCCAATTAGGGTTTGGGTTCGTCGAAGTAGGCCCGGTTACGCTCGAACCTATAGTGAATAGTGAGCCTATAGAAATGAATGTACAAGAGGAGAGCATCACCTACCCTTGTGAATATGAGAATGGGGGCGCCCAAGAGACCCTCCGGCGTATCCGAAAGCCTGGCCATCGGCTTCCCCATCTTGTGCGAATTGCTCCTATGCCGGGATCGGATACAGAGCAGGCGATGGCTGAATTGCGGTCGCTTTTTGATTCGTTCGTTAAGGAACAGTATGCTTCGGCTATTGTCGTGGAGGCGATTTCCCCGCATAGAAGCCAACTGGATAATGAGCTGATGCTACAACAGATGGCGGCGCATGTGTCCAAACATGCCGGGAAGCATGTCCTGCTGTATATCCCGTTAGATACTGTTGAAGCGGGGCTGGAAAGCATTGTGCATGCGGCTGACCCTGCTATTTGGAGCGGATTCGTAATCGGTGATGCAATCCGTGGACCGCAAGGGGTGAGGGTCAGCCACGATGGCAAATTGCCGTGTATAGCTAAATTACAGCAGATTCGGGCGAATGCGGGAGAGGCAGCGGTGTTATTAGCAGCTGCTGGCGTGCATGAACCAGCCGATGCCATTGATCTCATGGAAGCCGGAGCAGATTATGTTCTTCTGCATAGCGGCTTCGTTTATTCTGGACCAGGGCTTCCTAAACGAGTGAATGAAGCGATTATCCATCACAAATTGGCAGGGGAGCCGTCTCCGGCGGAACAGCCATTTTGGCAAAATTGGGGCTGGATGTGCCTTCTGGGCATTGGGATGATTATTGGAGGGTTGATCGCTTGGTTTATTGCGGCGAATGGCGTATTGCTCCCTTATGATGAAGCTTTTCTAGGCATAAACCGGGATGAAGTGGATCGAATCAACGGAAACCTGCTCTATTTTATGTCGCATGACCGCATTACATTAGCTGGCACGATGCTGTCGATTGGCATCCTTTATTATCAATTAGCGAAGCATGGGCTCCGGTTCGGGTTGCATTGGGCCAAAACCGCAATATGGGCTTCCGCGGGCGTTGGATTTCCAAGCTTCTTCTTGTATTTAGGCTATGGTTTCTTTGATCCTATCCAAGCAGCGGCGGCTGCCATCCTGTTCCCGATGTTCTTGCTGTCCTTGCGCAATAACCCCGATCGTCCTTATCGCCTTCCGGTTAACTTGCGTAACAGTAAGGAGTGGAAGGGGGCTTTGTGGGGGCAGCTATGTTTTGTCGTCCTCGGATTTGCCTTATGTATCGGCGGGATAGTGATCGCACTAGTTGGCATTACGAATGTGTTCGTACCGGAAGATATTAGCTATTTGTGTACGTCGCGTGATGATCTCAATCTGGCCAACGAACGGCTGATCCCGTTAATTGCCCATGACCGGGCTGGCTTCGGCGGTGCGCTGTTGTCGGATGCCGTTGGCATTCTCGTTGTTGCCTTGTGGGGCTTGCAGCAAGGCGCCAAGTGGCAGTGGTGGACGCTTCTATTGAGCGGAGCGCCGGGGTTTGTCGCGGGGTTGAGCATTCATTTTATAATAAGTTACACCGATTTCTGGCATCTTCTGCCGGCGTATTTTGCATTTGGGCTCTATATTGTGGGGCTTGTTATGCTTTATCCATACTTGATGAGAAGTGGGAAACAGGGAAGTTCGAAGGGGATAAAGGGTGGGAGGAGAGTGGGGTTATGAGTACGCAATTTGAAGTGTTTCCTGCCACATCGGAAGTGCCGACAATTGTAGAGGTGCTTCAATTGGCTAATCAGAAGCTAAGCAAGTTTCTGCAGCCCTATGAGTTGCAGGATGTGCCGGTCATTCATGCTAGGCTTGGGGATCGATTTATTGCTCCGGCAGATACGGTCATGGACAATGTGTTGTGGGACGTGAAATATGCATGGTTTTATGCATTGCCGAGCGATGATGGCGGAACGGATGCTTATTATCGCAAGGTGGATGAGGATACCCTAAACATCTGGGATGATTATAGCAGTTATGGAGAGGCCTATTTTTCCGTGCGGCAATCATTGTCGGTCGGGTACTACTGGTCATTTCGAAGATCGGCTGGGCAGTCCGCTATTATTAATTTAGCCTACGGCTTCATTGCTTCAGCGCTTGCGGAATTGACGAATGGTTATCTATTTTCTGATGATGGCGCTTGGCACGGTGCGCCAATACGGCCGAGCGAATTTGATGCCCGATATTTTGTTCCTGACATCGCCCATTCTTATGGTACGGCGGCCTGGTACGAGAACTGCTTGGAGAGCATCGTTGACGAATGTGGCGGAAAGCCTTTCGAGCTTCGCTACCAGCTATTCGATGATACTCATGAATTAAAACCCGAGCAGCGGTTGTCCTATCATCCTTCGGGGCGATTGTTTAGGGATGGGCCGGCTATAGATGATCAATTGCTTGTCGTTTGGAGTATCTATAATGGAATTCCGTACTTGCTAGTTAAATGTGGCGTTATTGCTGCAACGGAGGATACATGGATCATCCAATTGAAGCTGCTTGATTTGACATATGGCTATAGCGTGTCTAGCCAACCGATCGAGAAAGTATTGGCGTTGTACGACGAGATTGATTTCGAACGTGAAAATCTTACATTCTGGGCGAATCCTTTATTTATTAAGGATGCGGAAGCGGTGTGGAATCAGCTGACGAACTTGGAAGCTTAATTTAGTGAGAAAAAGGGCATCATTCGGCATTAAGCCGAATGATGCCCTTTTTGCAATTGATCATAGGCCAAACGCGTAAGCACGTTCCACCTTGCAAATTTTTACCTCGTATTGCTCGTACCACTCTTGTTGCCCACGTTCCTGCGCCACCTGATGGGCGGCATTGCTTTTCCAATTCGCAATAGCCTCTAAGCTCTCCCAATAGGATACCGTAATGCCGAGACCATCCGTGCCTCGGGCACTCTCTACACCGACAAAACCAGGCTGCTCTCGCGCAAGTTCTTCCATCCGGTCCGCCATATGGCCATAACCGTTGTCGCCCTCCGTGCGCTGGCTTGTAAATATAACGGCATAAACCCCTGCACTTGCTTTTGTGTGATCTTTGCTCATACGTCGCCTCCACGGACAAAGGTTAAAATAGGCCGAACAACTTCTTGCATACGTTTTTTCGGTTTAGTTGAATGTACTCGGTAACTCCGGCTTTTTCCAGCTTAGTGATCAAGGCGTCGGCACCGTGCTTGAGCTTAAAATCCATTTCTTCCGCATAGAGCGGAATGAGGCTAAAGAAATGCACTTCCTTATCCGGTGAGAAGGTTAGCGTGAAGAACTCAGTAAACGACTTGACTGTTTCCGGGACGAAGAGCATCATGCCTATAAGTTTCGTATTGCTGGCGTAAGGTGTTGCGGGATTGCCGTTAGGAATCGTGTGTGCAACATGTAGCCACGTATCATATTCATGCGGCAGCCGTGCGAGCATCTTCAGGCTGCGGATTGGCCAATAATGCTCCTCCTGGTGGAATGCCTTTTCGGACATTGGCCAATCTGGCGGGAGGCAGAGCATAAGTTCTGCATAGCGGAAAGCCTCAGCTCCCTCAGGAACAGCCATCGGCAGGTTGCTCATGCCACAAGTAACCAATGTATAGTAGTTTCGTTCACTTGTCGGGGCCACAACGATAATATCGATATGGACAAGGTCAGAGATGATTTCATGAAAAATCGTATAAATTGGACCGATATGCTGCTCAACATGCTGCGTAATAAGGGCAATTGCCTCTTCGTCTCCATGGGCAATCTGGAGCGGGCGATCTTTGGTCTCGTGACGGTAAATGGGATGCTTGGAAGGGGATATCTCTTGGTCGCTCATGGCGCCTCCTAGATAGGAATTTATTAGGAATGTATAGGCACTCCTCCATTGCTGCGCGCATATCCTTGAAGGATTACGTTCGGAAATGAGGGAAGGGATGTTCCCGTATTATGACGGCTATGCTTGGCCTACGCGCAATTGGGTGTGGACTGCCGAAGGGCCAGCGCTTGTCTACTGGTATCAAGGGGAGTATTGCCTGCTGGCCGTACGCCAAATCGCTACACAGCCCGCAGCGCCCAGCCTTGTCGCAGTGGCTAGTATGGTGCCGGAAAAACAGCCGGATGCCAATCTAGAGCGGACGATTGCCCGATATTATGGATTGCAGCAGGGCATAGATGATGTCCATTATTATTATAACCGAATTGACTTGGACGGAGACGATAAGCTCGAAACGTTCGTTTTATTATCCGGGCCAACGCTGTGCGGAACGGGCGGCTGCAGTGCCGTCATTCTTAAGCAAAGCGGAGGCGTCAACGGTTACCGGGTCGTCTCGAATTTTATGCTCGTGCGGGCTCCAATCATCGTAAGCGGCCAAAAGTCGAACGGATGGCGTGACTTGATCATGGAGGTGTCAGGCGGAGGGGCGGGCGCGCCTGCCTATCACATCCTGCATCACACGGGCAGCCGGTATCCATCGAATCCGTCAGCAGCTCCCCGTGTTCCTGCAGGCGCGGGGGTGGCCGGCACAGCCTTATTTGCGGATTCAGCAGACGGTAGCTTCCCCGGCATTCCGCTTACATCGTTTTAAGTCGTTGCAACATCACTAGATGGGGATTATATTGGATATAGCAGGAAAATTTAAATGCAGCATATGCATGTAGACTGCCATTCTGAGCCGGCTTGTACGAGCAGGCTGTGTCACATACATCCAAGAGTACTCTTTTAACCAATGATGCGTTAAAAAAAAGGGGGAGATGTTCGTGGATGGGATTGAGCAGATTGAGCAGGAGGGATATTGGGAAGAAAACAGCTCCGTTATGACGGGAATTAGAGTCATTATGCTGATGGCGACAGTCTTGATCGTTGCGGTGTCTGTGGTCATGATTTTGCATTCGCAACAGGCGGCAGCGAGCGGGCTGACATACGATGATTTGCAAAATAACAAACCGTATTTATGTTTGCACTAATGTACAATCCTTCAATAAAGGCCGGCAAGCCCCTCCTCCGAGGTGCCTGTCGGCTATTTTTATTGCTCTAGAACAACCTCGGAGTATGACATTATAATTGCCTTCGCATCCGCTAGCAAAGTTGCCTCGCCTTCGGAAGCGGCTATCCCAATCGTGGCCGCTACGCCTGCGGCATTGCCCATTTGCATATCGCCGTTCGTATCGCCAATGACAGCAACGTCCTCAGGTGCAAGGCCAAGCTCAGCGCAGGCTTGGTACACCATATCGGGGAAAGGCTTGCCGCGCTCGACAAGATCGTTGCCAATCACGGATGCGAATAGATGCGAAATGCCCATCCATTCCAGATGATGCTTCGAATCCTCTGTTTCATCTGCTGTGACCACCCCGAGGGTTAGGCCGCTTCCGTAACATTTTTGCACAAAATCAACTACTCCGGGCAACGGGCGTGCCGGACGAATCCGGCGGGTTTCGGCATCGGCAGCTTCTTTGCACGCTCTTGCCAGCCGGAGGGATTCTCCCCACGGCATGCCTTGTTGATAGCTTTGCCAAGCGAGCGTCGAGAGCAAATCCCCGATCGATCCCATCGCCACGGGACCATTTCGGTCATAATCGATGGCTTGGCCGGAGCTATCCAACCTCAAGCCCCAAAGCTGGTCTAATGGAGCGATCGGCCCATCGAAACGCGCTATAAAATGGGCATATGCGAGCTGGCACCAGCTCCCCCACAGTGCCATAAAGTCCAGCAGCGTCCCGTCTTTGTCGAACAAAATCCCTTTCACCTCATAATGCTGGCGTCCAACGATTAATCGAGCCATCTTTAGGCCTCCCGCTGTGCAATATCTTCTCTACCCGTTACACATAACTTCTTGCCATCGCGATCGCATGCTCCTGAATGCTTTCCCGCAACGACTGGGGTTGGAGCACGCGGGCGTGCCGCCCCCAGCTGAGCACCCATTGCACCAGATCCTCCTCCTGCCGGCAATGAAGTGTGGCAAGCGCATCATGCTCCCGTTCCTCCAGGCCCGTAAGGTAGAAGGATGGATTTTCCTGAACCCACGGCAGTGCCTCTTTGGCGAAAGATACAGTAACCTCTAGATCAAAATTTTGTTCAGGCTCATAGGCATTCATGCGAAACTCGGCAGGCCGCTGAAAGGTGTCTGGCAATAGCGTTACCGATGCCATTCGATCCAGGCGAAACTGGCGAAGCCCGTTACGCAGGTTGCAATGCCCGACGAAGCTCCAACTGCCCCGCGAATGAAACAAACCGTACGGATGAACGCTTCGCGTTGATAGCGGCGTTTCCTCTGAAGCATAGGGGGAAGCCCGACGGCTTCGGTAAGTGAACGATATCGCATGCTGCTCTAGCACTGCCCTGCGTACAAGCCCTAATGTTTCTTGATCCGCTTCATCTGCGCTTGGAACATGGTACGCTTCGTCCAAATTCAACAGATGAATGCTGCTTCTTAGCTGCTGAACCTGTAACCGTTGCTTCTCTGGCATAGTGGCTTCGATTTTCTCCTGCGCAGCATGCGCGATGTCCCCATAGGCTTGGTCGAACGTATTGGCAATATAGTCCCCTCCAAGCAATAGCATCGAGGCTTCCAGTGCAGTGAATTGAATCGGCGGCAAAAAGAATCCTTCCATCAGCTCATAGCCGATGCCCGGCGTAGAGCGAAGCGGGATGCCTGCAATCGAGAGTGCTTCCATGTCACGATAGATGGTGCGGACGCTCGTTTCGAGCCGGTTGGCGAGATCTTCGGCGCGGACAACGCCGCTTCGCTGCAGCTCCAGCAGGATGGACAGCATCCGATCAGAACGGGTCATTTTTGTTTTATACCTCCGTTTTGCTCCTGACAATACGTTGTCAGGAGCGGGTCGTTATACTGAACATATTCTCAGGCCGGGCAGGAAAATCCTACCCCTATAAAGGAGCGAATATGATGTTTGAGTTTGAACATAGTGTAATTACGAAAGCGAAAGCGGAGACAATATGGCAACTATACAGCAACCTCGAAACATGGGCTGTGTGGGATCCGTATATCCATGTGGAGCTGCAGGGGGAGTTCGAAGCGGGAACGAAAGGAACGCTGCAGCCGAGAGGGAAAGGCGTGCTGAGTTACGAGCTTCTGAAAGTTACGCCTTTGCAATTTTTCTCGGATATAACGCATATGCAAGAACTCGGCATTGATGTGAGCTTGGCGCATACGATTGAGCCTGTCGGTGAAGGCACAAGGGTGACGCACAAGATCATCGTAACAGGGCCTAATGCGGATACAATAGGCGTACAGTTCGGCGGGGAAGTGTCCAAGAGAATGCCGCATACGGTGGAATCGCTTGTGGCATTGGCAGAACAGCTGGAGCGCGGAGGTGATCGGGATGGGCGATAATAACCGAACGCGTTATTGGATCGGCGTCGTGTCCCGTTCACATGTCATGCGAGGCGTAGCGGGCGGTTTCGCCCAGCTATGCCATGGCAAGGCTGCGTCCTTGAAGCGCATGCGGGAAGGGGACTGGCTTATTTATTATTCGCCTAAGACGGATATGGAAGGCGGGGTTCCACTGCAAGCGTTCACTGCAATAGGCAGGGTGCGCAATGCGCTCGTGTACGAATATGCAATGAGTGAAACGTTCGTCCCGTCCCGGCGTGATATTGATTTTTATGATTGTACGGAAACGCCTATTCATTCACTGCTGGACCAGATGATCTTTACGCGAGAGAACCGGCGCAACTGGGGCTATCGTTTTCGAACAGGGCATTTCGAGATTGATGCGGCGGATTTTGCGGTTATTGCTACGGCGATGAATATAGAAGGGGCAGGCGCACAGGAGATTGCGAAATGATGGGATTCAGGAGGCACTGTACGAGGGGATACCCCATGCGGTGCCTCTTTTGCGTTTACAAATGAATAACGACAAGTTAACGGTACGTTGACACAGCAAGCCTATAGTAAACAGGCAAGAAAAATGGAATAAAGGAGGGTATTAATGAAGGCGTTACCAGCGGTTGTGGCAAAAAAGGGTTTGTTTCTCATGCTCGCAGCTGTGTTGCTGATTAGTCTGGTGGGGATGTACATTCGCACCGAACAGCCAGCATCCGCGGCGACTACGTCATTTCGGTTCGTTGTATTGGGGGATTCCCGCGGTTCGACGGATGGAATTAATGAAACGACGATGAGGAGTTTGTTGAGCCAAATTAAAGCGTTGCCCGTACAGCCCAGCTTTGTTGTTTTTACGGGGGACCAAGTACAAGGCGGCTCTGATGTGGAAACGGAATTGACCGATTGGAAAAACATCGTCGACGATTATTATCCGACGAACCAAGTTTATCCGGCATTAGGCAATCACGAGCATGACGAGACGGTCTTCAGCAACGTCTTCAATTACTTGCCAAGCAATCAGCTGGCAGGCTATCAGCGGTCAGCTTATTACTACGATTATGGCAATGCCAGATTCTTCGTATTAAATTCCGACCGCACCGACGCTAATGGCAAGTACGTCATTAATTCCGCTCAGCGTACATGGCTGCAAAGCAACTTGCAAAACAACGGCAAGACCCACAACTTTATAACATTCCACGTGCCTGCATACCCGATTGGGGCGCATTACGGCTCCTCGTTGGATGCGAACCCTGCGGAAAGGGATGCATTCTGGAGCGTGGTGGACAGCAATAACGTGACGGCGGTTCTGGTTGGCCATGAGCACAACTACAATCGCCGCAAAATCGATTCGAGCTTCAACGCAAACGGCTATAGCTTCACGCATAACATCCAACAGGTCACGTTAGGGGGCGCAGGAGCGCCTCTCAGCTCGACGAAAACGGATGCTAAAGGCGTACAAGTCGGACCTGTTACCTCATACCATTACATGGTTGTAGATGTAGCGGACGAGACGGCAACGTTCACGGTGTACGACATTAACGGGAACGTCATCGATTCCTTCTCGGAAACGCGCGGCGGAGGAGGCACGATGCCGCCGGTAACGACGGCCGTATCGTTCCAGGACGGCGTTGCTCCATCCGCCAGCTATGCTGGCACAACAGATACGCATATTATGCAAAATGCCGCAACGGTGAATTACGGTACGGCGACAGCGTTGATGGTCGACGGGGACGAGCCGTCAGGCAGCACCAGCGACGTGTCGGCGCTATTGAAGTGGGATGTCAGCTCCATTCCAAGCGGCAGTACCGTTACGGATGCGAAGATTACGATTAATGTGACGGACAAATCGAGCAGCACGTACAGCTTCTATGAAATGAAGCGGAGCTGGGTCGAGCTTCAGGCGAACTGGAACCAGTATGCTGCGGGAAGCAGCTGGCAGACGGCGGGAGCGAAGGGAACATTGGACCTTGGAAGCACATCGCTAGGTGCCATTACGGCTACAGCGACGGGCAGCTATACAGTTACGCTGAATGCGGCGGGCATCGGAATCGTGCAGGGCTGGATCGCGAATAGCGCCAATAACAAGGGCGTTATTATAAGCAACAGCTCGAATACGGATGGGCTAGATTTCAGCTCCAGCGAAGCGCCGACAGCGTCGCAGCGGCCTAAACTCACCATCACGTACCAGTGATAAGCGCCAGATTGGCATAGGGAGAACATAGAGATGAAGCCTTTTATTAATGCCAAGGACTTGGCAATTACTCAGGCAGCTGCGGCTGCCTTTCTTTTTATTTGCGTGCCTCTGATCAACGTATTCGGGACGAGCATGCACAAGACGGAGGGGGTGCTGCATGGGCTCGGTTCATGCGTAGCCGTCTTGCTTAGCTGCCAGTGCATCCACGGCATTTATGGCCTGCTGCGGGGCAAAACGAAAGCGGCGGCCAAGCTGGAGCTGCTGCTGTGGCTAACCGCTATTATTAATTTTATGGCAATTGCATTGGGTAATTGGCTCTATATCGGGTACCGCCTGCCGGACGAGGCGCAGCAATGGCTGCTTTATAACATACCGTCAGCCCATTCGGTGCTGATGGAATATAAAGAGTTCGTATCGTTATTCCCGCTCGCGCTTAGCGTATGTGCGGCTGCTCTTACCCGTAGAGTACGCAGAAGCGGGCTTGCAGCTGAAGAGGCTGCTGGAATGAACACCGTCATTGCCGTATTGGTGACGCTCATGTGGATTACGCTGCTTATTGCCTTCTTGCTGGGCATTGGGCTCGCCAAATTGAAAATGGTGTAAGGAGATACCTTCATGTCCAAGACAACCTCAAGCGCCCCGCAGTCTGGCGAAGCGGTAGCTGCGCTTTTATCCATCTTGATTGGCATGGCAGCTGTCATCGGCTCCCATCTATGGTCGGTTGCGCAGCCGGTAGCAGCGAATAAGGCGATGTACAAATTGGGCAGCTGGATGCCGGGTTGGTATGGGATCGGGCCGTTCAGCGGCAAAGAAACGGCTGGATTAATCGGCTGGTTATTCAGCTGGCTCGCGCTATGGCTGATTCTTCGCCATCGCCAGCTGCCTTTGAAAATATGGCTGTTTGCGTTTATCGGCATTTTTTTTGCCCTGATGGCCCTGCTATGGCCTCCGGTGTATCACAGTATTTTCGGCTGGCTGCCCGCTCTGCCTTAAGCCAAGGAAGCAAAGGAGTATAGATAACCGATGAAATTCGTTAAACGCTATAGGCTATTCCTCAGTTTCTTGCTTGCGATAGCGGTCACGGGCAGTTCGCTGCTGTGGACAAACCTGCCTGCTCAAGGCTACATGAGCATGGAAATTACAGTGCCGGCAGCTCCGATCGATGTGCTGCTGCCAAGCGCGGAGCAAGTCGATATTCCAGCTTGGCTGAAAGGGCATTCGGGGACGCAGCTGCTAGTTGCATCGGATAAACAAGTAAAAGCGGCTTCGGGGCTGCTGCCGACGTCCTTGTATCCGATCTTCGACGGCAGTGAAACGGCCGATGCATTCAGCGCGAAGTACCCTCATCTGCCTGCGGAGTCGCTGCCTGGCTACGGCCGCGCGGTTTATGAAGCCAGCGTCGGCAATGTGCAAATGCTGTATTTGGATTCGGAGAGCATGAATCAATCTGCGGAAGCGTTGCAAGAGCAGCTGCAGTGGCTGGCTGCCCGCTTGGCGGACAAGCATCATCCCATTGCATTTGTTGCGCATCAACCAACCTCGTCAGGCTTTTGGAATGAAGCTGCCAAAGCAGGGATCGAAGCGGTTGTCGCAGATGGAGCAATCTATGTGCCTTCGCAGCTCGTGGATCAACCGTCTTCCGATATGGATACGATGCCCCCGGCTTCGGGCGGCGCACTTGCTTGGAATCGCTGGCAGCCCGCGGCCAAGCTCGACAATGCCGAGTATTTGTCCATCGGGGCAAGAGCCGATGAGATCTCTATCATTGCCCGTGATCAGCAGGGCTTACCGATTGATCAGCTGCTGTTGGATACGAGCCGTGACGATCGGATGCGGCAGCTATCATCGCCGCTGGCGATGGGCTCGCAATGGCGGTACCGTGCCGGCGGAGATGATTTGCCTATCACGATTCCTTCGGGCTTCGATATTACAGGGGAGCATCCGATTACAGAGCGGTTCCATCTGCCGGCGACGGATTGGCGTAGCCCGGATTTTGACGATACCAAGTGGGCAATGGGCGGAGCGCCGATAGGAAGCAGTGATGACAAGAAACGTGCGCGCGCGTATCGAACCCTTTTGCCTGCCAAAACAGACGCGCCTTCATATTACTTCCGAACAATGTTCATGTTGGGGCAAGAGCCCGAGTTGTATTCGAAAATTTATGCGGACTTGAGCTTTGAAGATGGCATTGTGGTCTACGTGAACGGGGAGGAACTGGTACGGAACTCTATCGCAACAGGGCTGCTTACTCCGCAATCGCTCGCTGAGCCGAATGAACCCGTTTTGAATCGGCGGTTCGATGTGACGAATCAAAGAGGCTTATTTCGTAAGGGGCTGAATAGTGTCGCAGCTGAAGTCCATCGCAACCATCCTGGTTCTCCGAACCTTTTATTCGATTTGGCGATCTCAACGGAGAGCGTACAAGGGGAGGGGGTATCACGATGAAGGCCATGCACCGGACTGGACTTGCGCTGCTCTTACTGGCGCTTCTCTTTCAAATGGCGGCATGCGGATACTTGAATAGGCACAATCCTGATGATTTGATCGCTGATATCGGGGTAACCAAGTCGCAAATTATCGTCAAAAATGGCGATCCTTACGTATGGAGAGACGTCGAGATTATGCTTAACGGCACCTATCGGTATCACTCGGACTATGTGCCCAGGGGGAATTTATCATTTCCTTACAAGGCTTTCGTCAACAGCCAAGGCGAAAGTTATGTGCCAGGGCGGCTCAAGGTTCGCCAAGTCGAGATTCGAGCCAAACGGCAGGACAACGGACCGGAAGCGGTGTTTAAGTGGTAGAAGAGTAGTATGGGTTTAAACAACAAAACGCGCCAACAGGCGGTTGGCGATGGCTAGGCCTGTTGGCGCGTTGTTTTATAGCAATGTTGCCAAATAAGCGCGATTCGCAAGCACACGCTCATCGCCTGGCAGGAAGGATGCGGCGATTTCGTTGTGAATGTTCGCTAACTGGTGCTGGCCGATGCGGTCGTAACAGACGCATAACTGCAAATGCGGCAGCCACGTCCAGTAGCTGGTTTGCAGCAGTGCATTCGTATTGGCCGGTTTCGTCAAACCAGCGGCCAGCTTATACCACCATATAGCGGATTCATAGTCTTCTTCCTCTAGGCTGTAAGCCCCCATGCGGCAGCATGCTTCCGCACGCGGAGGCGAGTAGGTGAACGCATGCACGGCCCATTTGCGCGCATCTGCAAGACGGCCTAAGTTAGCGTAACAATCGGCTATTTTGCCACAGGCTGCAATATTGTCTTCGATCCAGCCCTGGTTGTCCGCGATAAATGCTTCATATAGTGCCAACGCCTGCTCCCATTGCCCATGGTCGAACCGTTCATTCGCAAAGTAGAATTGGTCGCGAGGCGACAATGGTTCTCCAGCTGCAGCCCGTTTCTCGTATAGGTGTAAGTTTCGGGAACTGTTCGTGTGCATCCGTTCATGCGTGACCGCGATATCCGAAGCTAAGATGTTGCCCGATACCTCTAAATATTCATGTACGACGCCAATCCAGCGAAACCCCTTGCTTCTGCGAACGAGGCGGTTGCGGCGCAGGCTGCTGGTGGCGGTGCCCTGCGCATCGACAGCGAGATTGTAGAACATCGATACGGCATCCGTATTCCATGGCAGGGCAGCTGCCAGCGCGCGGAACTTCTCTTGGTCTGGCGGGAGCAAAATATCATCGGCATCCAGCCATAGAATAAAATCCTTCGTCGCATGGCTAAATGCAAAATTACGCGCTTTAGCAAAATCGTCCATCCACTCGAAATCGATCACTTGGCTCGTGAATTGAGCTGCGATTTGCTTCGTAGCGTCAGTTGAGCCGGTATCGACAATGATGATCTCATTCACCAGCTCGGCGATGCTGGATAAGCAGCGGGCTAGCGTTTGCTGCTCGTTTTTCACAATCATGCATAAGCTGACGGACACGGGGCTTTTCCACTCATTCAGCGCATCTGTCACGTCTTTGCCCCACTTCTGCTGGGCAACATCGCGGTTGGCTGCAAATTGGCGAGCGAGCCAGTTCGGCCGATCCGGGAACAAATCGGGTGGCTGAACGTACTTCACGAAGCAATCCTGGGCAACGTACAACCGATAACCAGCTTGCAGCGCGCGATAGCAGAAGTCATCATCCTCATACGATTCGAGCTCGAAGCGCTCGTCGAAGCCGCCGATTTGCTCGAACTTGTCCTTGGGCACGATCAGAAGCAGGCTGAGCAGCCGCGTCACGCAGCGGGTTGCACCTTCCCGGGCGAGCACGATGCCGCTAGCGGAATGGTCAAACTGTAGCAGTGTTTCAGCAGGCACTTCGATGTTCTGCCAACCGCTGACGCCATTGCTGACAGGACCAACAGCCGCTGCATCAGTATGGGCATCCAGGGCGGAGGATAAGCGTTCGAGCCAATGCTCGGAGACGACGATATGGTCGCGAATGAAAACAATCCGTTCACCGGCCGCCACAGCCGCCCCGCGATTGAACCCAGCTGCAACCCCAGCAATGGCAGGGGAGGGCAGCACCTGAATAGGCGATGAACGGAATTGCTCTGCCCACCTTGTGATGTCAGGGGAGTCCCCGTCATTAATGACTACAAGCTCGAATAGCTCCGGCGTATACAGTTGTATGCTGCTCAGGCATCGTTTGAATAGGGCAAAATGCTGGGCAAGCAGGACGATGGTGGTTGGCTTCACGGGAAATCTCCATTCGGTTAAAGGGTCTTATGCGTTCATGCAACTCAACAAATTTCGCCAGCTCACTGCGGAACGCAGCAGGCTGGCGAAAAAAAGTATGTCTATTTATAGTATAGGTTAATTAGGGCTGATATTAACAATGTTCAGCGAAACGCCATTGCCGGCTTGGAAGTCGGTGGTATTGAGCGGGTAGTTATTGCTAGGGCTGACGATTTGAAGCGAAAGAATATCTCCAGCATTAAGATGAACGATCGACATATCGGAAAGCGACGAGACCGACGTGGTCGATTGAATGTCACTTTGTGGAATTACGGCACCGTTCACCGTTACACGGGCAGATATTCGGTCCGACCATCCATTGAAGCGCATCTCGTATTGAATTAGATAAGTTCCAGCAGCAGTAATAAGAAATTGGTCATTCATTCCCAATGGGAGGATTCCGTTCATCTGCACACTAGCGAAGGGTACACTCGTACCTGTTGTTTGTGCCATCAAAGGAGCGGAAATTCCAGTTGCTCCAAGGAAGTAGCTGGACATCGTGCCAGCGGCACCTGTCGCACCTGTTGCACCAGTCGCGCCCGTATTGCCTTGAGGGCCTTGAACGCCTTGCGGGCCTTGTGGTCCCGTAGGTCCGATGCCTCCGGTAACGCCAGTTGCTCCTGTGTTGCCTTGAACGCCGGTAGCGCCTTGAACGCCTTGAGCGCCAGTAGCGCCCGTTGCGCCAGTAGTGCCTTGAAGGCCTTGCGCACCCGTCGCGCCCGTTGGGCCAGTAATGCCTTGAAGACCTTGGGCTCCAGTTGCACCAGTTGCGCCCGTGCCTTGGAGACCCTGCGCACCCGTCGCACCCGTCGCACCCGTGGCGCCGGTAACACCCTGAATGCCTTGCGCACCTGGTGCACCCGTCGCGCCGATCGCACCAGCAGCACCTGGTGCACCCGTAGCACCGGCTGCGCCGGGTGCTCCTTGTGAACCTGACGATCCAGGCGCACCCGTCGCGCCGGCAGGGCCGGTAGCACCCGTGGCGCCAGTCTTGCTGAGCTTGGCTAGCATGTCTTCTGGCACGATTAACGTTTCCGTTACTTCAATCATATTGGCATCGGAGCCCGTGTGAACGATTGATACAGCTTGGCCGTTCTCTAACGAGCTAACCGATTTCAGTTCGCCTGAATTTTTGCCGAAAATGACCGTATCTGGCGTCACGTTATATGTGGATGTTTTGCCTTGAACCGTGACAGTTAAGCTGTTCGCGGAAACCGCCGCCACAACACCGAAGGCTACACGCTGTGCAGCGTCCTCTTTGTTATCTGCAGTGAGATAAGGCAGTGAATTGCTAAGGATAACAGCCATTTGGGCACGCGTTACCAGCGCCTTAGGCTTAAACAGGTTGCCAGGGAAGCCTTCAATCAACTTTAGCTTATAAGCAACGTTTACATAGCCGAGCAGCTTCGGCGAAATTTCGGCGCGATCGTTGAATGTAGCCGCTTCATTCGCCCACTCTGCTGCTTCCTTCGAGCGGTTGATTGCTTTGACAGCGATCTCAGTAATCCATTCGCGCGAGGCAGCTTGCTGGCCCCAGATCGTTGTGCCCGCCGGCGTAAGCTCGGACTTCTCAATTAATCCAAGCTGGAGCGCAAGTGTGACATAAGGCTTAGCCCAGTTATCTGCTGGCAGCGTTGCATCGCCTGTAACAGCCGATTGGTCAGCGCCCATCAAGCGAAGCGCCATTGCGACAGCCTCTTGCTTCGACACGTTGCTTTGTGGATCGAACTTGCCGTTTTCCCGCCCTTCGATGACTTCGAGCAGCGCCATTTTTGTAATATACTTCTGTGCCCAAGGCAACTGTTTCACATCGTCAAAATTAGCGTTGTTGGCAGCAAGAGCTTGTCCCGCTTGGCCAGCAAGCATGAGGAGGCCCATGCCTGCTACGACTACGTTTTTAACATCCTTCTTCAATTTCCACAACTCCCTTTATGCATTAACAAGATGACAGTTAAACCATTTTGCTTAAACCAATTAATTAATGATGAAAATATGATTGTTATCTACTAAATTAGTAGTTACATAGTCCCATAGAGTAGTATATTTAAAATTCAAGTTTATAACAATCAGTATTTTCAATGGAATATCGCTTTAATTGGTTGAAATTGTATATATAAAATGATTGCAAACCTGTCTCAGTAATGCTTCTGTCCGAAAGGGGTTATTGTGAATCCCGCTTGCTGATGCAGTGTGCGGCCAATGCCTTTATTTCGCTGCTCATTCGCTGATTAATTGGATAGATATTCTCTAAGAACGAAAGCGTCTGAAGCGCGGACTCGGGAACCTTTCCATAGCCTTGCATCATATTGCTGATACCCGCCGCAAATTGCGGAAACCGTGCCTCTGCACGCCGCTCATTGCCGAACACGTCGGGGTAATAGTCGACCTCGGGCTCGACCAAATGAAGAATGGACAGGATGCTGTCCACCGCATAGCTCTCAACAAACCGCAGCGCAGATAACCTCTCGCCCCGCGCATACCGCCCAAGCCCAACGTAGAGATTGGTCAGCGCTTCACCTACCGCGTGGTCGAGGGAGGACGCCCGCCGGGACGGAATGGCCGCTTTCCCAGAGACAATGCCATCGTTGGCAAAATGCGGGGCTTTCCACACCATGCGGCCTCCTGTATACGAAGCGTGCTCAAGCTCAGTTTCCTCGAACACAGCGAACTCGCCATAAATGCCATCTTCAAACAATATTTTGGAGCCGATGTCGCAGTTTTTAAACGCGTAGGCGAGCGGATGGGCCTCCTCTAGCCAATCCACTCGGTCGATGTAGCGCTGCTTGCTCCCCGGAGCGGTTACAACGAAGAAATCGAGATCCGAATAGTCGTCGATTCGAGCCGTCTCCGTCCCCACCGAACCTAGCCCGAATAGGGCTAACACATCGCCGTTTTTCTCCAGCACTTTGCCGATGCCCTCTAACCGTTGCAGTAACGCTTGTTTTTTGTCCATCGTAATGCTCCTTCCATTGGCTGATTGATTGGATGAACGCCAAAAAGGGTCCAACTTCGCTAAGTAGCGAGGTTGAACCCTAGGGTTGCATAGCCTTCGATATTCACTAATAAAGTAGCACGGGCTCCGAATCGTGTCAATTGGCTGAAAAGAATATCGCCAAAGGATCGGAAGATTTGTTATGGTAGATCTGTACAATAAGTAAAAACTTACCACAACTTTTAAGGGGAATCATCATGCACACCGACAATCCTATCGCTTTACGTTCTGTACTGAATCCTCAATATTTAGTTTCTGAATTAAGTGGCCAGTATGGCCTGGGAAACTGGGAACAATGTTTATTTTGGTTGCGAGGCTTAAATGATACATACCGCGTTCGGACTTCTAACGGGTTATTCATTTTGCGGATATACCGCCATGGCATTAGTGAAAATGATGTTGCTTATGAGCTGTCCTTGCTAGAGCAGTTGAAAGCGGACCTTCGTTCGTCGTTAGTCACCAATGTGGCGGAGCCGATCTGCAAAACAGACGGCAGCGGATACACCGTGTTGGAAGCGCCAGAAGGGAGGCGTATGGCAGTCCTTTTCCGGCATATCGATGGGACGGAAAATGGCCTCACAGATGAGGCGTCCTGCTATGCCTTCGGCCAATCGGCCGCCGAGCTGCATGCCGCAATGGATGGGCTAGTGCTGCAGCGGCCACGGCATGAGCTGGATGCTGGCTTTCTTATTAACCAGCCGCTTGAACGAATTGTAGGCTATATTGGCGAGCAGCATGAGCATACGCCATTCTTGCGGTCATATGCCGCCTCCTTACTAGACCGGCTTGCCGCCGTTTCCAAGCAGGGGCTCGATTGGGGAATTTGCCACGGGGATATGCATGGCAATAACAATGCGTTTCAGGAAGGGGCGCATTTTACCCATTATGATTTTGAATGGTCTGCTAAGGGCTGGCGTGCGTATGATTTGGCGCAAGTAAAGGCGCGGAAAAGGCAGCCGGAACACAATCGGGAGCTGCTGTGGCAAGCGCTGCTGGCAGGGTATCGCACTATTCGGGCGTTGCCTGAACAAGATGAGGCGGCAATCGGCCTGTTCATCAGCATTCGAAGGCTGTGGGTCATGAGCCTGGATGTTGCTTTTATCCCGACTGATTTGGGCGCACTGGATTACGGGCAGGAGTGGCTGGAAGGGTTTATTGCGGAATTTCGTGAGAGAAGCATGTAGGCCAAATAACGATTCTATTCAAATAAGGAGCGATTAGCGATGAATCAAGAAGTAACGGATTTTATTGAAACGGTGAAAGAGCCTTGGCAGAAGGAGCTATGCACGCAGCTGCGTCTTCTGGTGCATGGCGCTATTCCGGATTTTCAGGAGCGGATCCAGTATAAGAAGCCCCATTTTCTGAAAAATGGCAAGTACGCGGCTGTTATCTCCACATCCAAAGAAGCGGTCAGTTTCACGATCTTTAACGCAAGCGAACTGTCGCTTCCAGAAGGGCTATTCGACGGGCCGGCAGAGCGAAAGACGACTAAGATTCGCCAAGGCCAGGAGGTAGACAGCGAGCTGTTGTCTGCGTTGGTTAGCCAGGCGGCTTTTGGGTTGTAATTTGCAGGCACACAAAAAAAGGTCCCACTTCGCTTAGTAGCGAGGTTGAACCCTAGAATTGCGTAGCCTTCGATATTCATTAATAAAGCAGCGCGGGGTCAAAAGGCGTCAATTCAGATCTGCGTTGCAAGACTGGAAGCTACCGCGCTTTGTCATCACGGATTCATGGGTTTCAGCTGGTTACGGATATCTTTAATAGCTCCAGCAGCTTTTCTATTTCTTCACGGTCCACCTCATATTGATGATCGAGGCGATCGACTCCGAAAGCGAATGAGTGGGAGGAGCCATCCAATGGGATGATTAATTTGTCGCCAATTTTACCAGGCAGCACTTCAATTGAGCCATTGAATTTTACCGCTAGTAAACGGTTCGTATTTTCAAGATGCGTTTTATAATCTTCTGCAAAGCATTTACTGCATATGTTCTTTCTCGAATCTAAAATGATGTTGACTTGTCGAATAATTTCATTATACTGTCCTGAATCTTCTTTGATATTAATATATTTATTATTATTTTTGTATAAAACCTCATTAATGCCAGTGAGTGATGAATTACTGCTCGATTGAGAGCAAGCTGAAAAAATCAAAATCATAAATAGATTCAATAAAGTGATTCTGAAAAAAACATTGTTTTTAATAATTTTCATAAAATCATTCCCTTCATTAATTAAAGACTCAAAAATCCAAGGCCTGAATGATTAAACTCAGGCCTTGGATTTTATTTATTCGGAAAACTTAACTTCACCTATCTCATAATTCTTGTTAATCTCTTCAAACATGTTATCTAAAAATTCATCCCCGTCAATTATTTCACCGTTCTCTGCATTAACGTAAGCTGAGTCAGACCCACTTGTTACTTTCCATGCAGGTGTTAATTCTGACTGTTCGACAAAGAACGAGTTCGAGAAATATACCAATTCTGCTGAATCAAACTCACGCATGAGATTGCTTTTATTATTTCTTTTCAGATATTCTTCTCCTGCTTCTTTGGCTTTTTCGAAGTCCACAATCTGTGTCATTGGTTTCGAAGCAGTTGTCCGGTCAATTTCTCTCCAAAGCCTAAAGAAGTAGTTAATCCCTTCGCTATCGATCATGACCTTTATAGAATCTCCGGCGTAACCATCAACGGTTACGCCATCAATTTTACGTTTATACTCAAGTAGATAACCATTTGTTACTTGTTGTTGAGTATTGGCATCTTCTGTGATCTGAGGCATAACGGCAGAGAGTTGCGCATCGGAAGGAAGTCCACCATTTTGTTTTAAAAATTTCCCGGCCTGTACTAAAGCTTCATCAGGGCTGAACCCAATTGGTTTTTCCGACATTTCTCTATAATAATTGATTGCGCCAGATGGATATTCGATTAGTGTTGATGCGCCATCTGTATACACAGAATTGTTACTTCTATTTATTTTTTGTTTCAAGCTTTGCATTTTCATTAAGTTCTGGGCGATTCTATCGATATCAATATTCTCTTTTTTCAGCACAACACTTTCTTTTAGTTTTGAGCTCTCATCGCTGTCAAGAGGAGACGTGGCAAGGGACGAAACCGATAAATAAAACCCACCGCCATTATACCAATGATAAATGTCACTTGTCCCTGATTGATCAGCAGTCATGCCCGATGAAACATAGAAGTAATCATTTTCATTATTTTTATGTCCAGTAACCGCCCAATCATACTCACTATAATCGGTGTTGGCATATTTCCAAGCATCAATAATTTTTATTGGAGCGCCACCAGTTGCACCAGTCGCTTTATTATAGAATGATCCAATAATGGACAAATCGGTATTTTCATTTGACGGGTCACGGTATCCTAGCAGATGATGTCCGCCATAACTTAACACATTAGCCCATGAGTTCTTTTTTAATACGTTGCATGCTGCAAAAATTGCAATTTCAAAATCTTCGGAGTCTGTATTGTCCCAACCTTTCCATGATGAACCAATTGTATCCCAATTCACATATGAGTTTACGGGGGCGTTATTACCGGCATACGCTTTTAGAGCCAGACTTCCGTTAGTGCTTCCATGACCCGTAAAATAAATTACGTCATCACTTTTAGCGTTAGTAAAGTCTGATGGTGTTACGTCAGCATTATATTGTGTTGTTACAGGTGTCCAAGGAAAACTAGCTGTGCCAACGAGTTTATTGGCAAACCAAGTTGCATCATCATTACCAGCTAATGGTCCCCATCCTAGATCAGTTGCGTGATCGTAACTTTTTACACCAAATACAGATGCACTAGTTTCCGCCATTGCAGCTTGTGGAATTGTTGTTCCTGCAATGAGAACGACGGCTACAAATCCAGCAATTGATTTTCGTAACAATTTTATTCCTCCTATGTAAGTTTTTTGCTTTATGTACTAAACTCTAATTCAAAGCTTTAGGAAGGTGAATAGGCCTTGAGTAAGAATATCGTCAAATGAACAACTCCAGACTAATGCTTTATTTTCTTGAGACATATGGCATTGGCGAGAACGATGTAGCGTATGAACTATCCGTACTTAAGCAATTGAAAGAGATCCTCCAGTTCTCGTTAGGCATGAATGTCGCGAAGATAATATCCAAATATTTCTAAGTTTTTTGGACGGACTCAACTTTGTTGACCCGTACTTACTATTGAGGCGGACGACAACACTGTTTCTCTAGACCCACACACCCTCCATCATCTATGATTAAGACCGTTGTTTTTTAAAGGGATTGATGGAGGTACTGTGCTGTGAGTAATGAAAGAGGTTCATCGAGTGTGTTTGCAATCTGGATAAGCTTGATCAGCAATTTGTTGCTGACGGGCATTAAGCTGATCGTCGGGTTTTTATTCAATAGCCAGGTGCTTATCGCAGACGGCGTGCACAATGCGGGCGATGTGATCGCTACGATGGCGGCATTAGGTTCAGCAAAGGTTGCGCAGAAGCCCGCCGATGACGACCATCCTTATGGCCATGGCAAAAGCGAGCTGATCGGCTCTGCGATCGTCGCCATCGTTATGGTGTTCGCAGCGTTGTTCATTGCTTATCACTCGATTACATCATTTTTTCATATTGCTGCTGAGGCGAGCGTTATTGCATTGATTGCTGCAGCGGTCTCGTTAGTGTGGAAGCAGTGGCTGTACATCTATTGCATTCGGCTTAGCCGAAAGACGAGCAGCAAGAGCCTTGAGGCTACGGCCTACGACCATTTGGCTGATGTGTATGCGTCGTTGGCTGCTGTCATCGGTATCGGTGCGGCGATTGTCGGCGATAAGCTCGATATTAGCATGCTAAGCTACGGGGATGCAGCGGCGGGCATTGTGGTCGCTTACTTCGTACTAAAGCTTGCGTACCATATGGGCAAGGACGCAGTCGATGTGTTAATGGAGAAGGCCGTGTCACCGGAGAAGCTACTGGAATATGAGCGGCTTGTATTCTCGGTGGATGAGGTAAAACGGATTGACCGCTTGCGCGCGAGGGAGTTCGGCCAATATGTCATGGTCGACGTTCGAGTCGGCATTCCAGCGCAACTGAGCGTCCAAGAAGGCCATGATGTGTCCCGCAAAATCAAACAGACGATCATGAACCATCACACCGACGTGGAGGAAGTGCTCATCCACTTAAACCCTTGGTATGAGGAAGAGGGGCACTCGAACAAGGGCAAGTAACGAGGGGTGTTGCTGTGCATGGGCAGGGCTGCTGAGGATGCTGCCATTGCATGCTGTACAACGGCAACGGCTTCGAGGACGATGATGCGAGCCGCCATTGTATTTGGTACAATGGCTCATCCGCGATCTCTGCTAATTGGCTCGTTTTGGGGCGTTCTGCGTATGGTTTGTATGCTGACGGTTGCACAAAATGCAATGGCCGGCTGCATTTCGCCACTAATGTGCCTTTTTCATTGCACAGGCTGCAATGGCAGCAGCATTGGCTGTCGCAGCTAGCGGCCTGCGGCCGGTTACGTTGCGGCGGGTTGGCTACGGTCCGCTGCCAGCTGCCGATCGGCTGCAGCCAGTGCCAGTTGCCTGCAGCAATCCCGCGGCAATTGCCGCCAATGAGGGCCCGGGTGAAGACGGGCTAAAGCAAGCAGAACCGGGAAGCTGCCGTAGAGGCGGCTTCCCGGTTTTTTGCGGCTGCGCGTGCATCAGCTTGCGGAGTTGCACGGCTGCCGGCACCCGTGGCGGGCGGTCTGGCAGCCGTGCGGCCTGTAGCCCCTTAAATTTTAACGGACCTGAGGGCCGTTATTCGGCGCAAATCAGCCTTTTTCAGATTCTAACGGACCGAGGAGCCCTTATTAGGCCGCTGAGGCGCATAATTCGCCTAAATATGGATGGATAACGGCTCCTGAGTCCGTTAGAATTTCAAAGCCTGCTTTTGAGAGGGAATAACGGCGCTCAGGTCCGTTAGCGCGCAACCCAACAAACTTCCGTCACTGAACGCAGCTCCAAGAGCCAACGCACCAGCAAGATGCAAATGTTAGTTGGCGAAGTGGCGGATGTCTGGAGCGAACGCACCATTAAGGTGCATAAGTTAGTTGGCGAAGTGGCCAGCATGGTGGCGAAGTGGCGGACGTCTGGAGCGAGCGCACCAGCAAGGTGCATTTTAGTTGGCGAAGTGGCCAGCATCGGCTACCGTGCAACGTTTAGCGCGGTGGCGGGCGGTCTGCGGCTAAAGCCGCGAGAAGCTAGCCATGCTAGACGCAAAAAAACAGCCCACCGTATTTGCTTCATGTCGTAGGTTGATAACGGATGGCGAAAACCAACCGTTCTCAGAGCTACAAGCAAAAGGAGGGCTGTTATACCGTGCATTCTGTTACAAAAAACCGTGTTTTATACGCGCCTCCCCAAAATGGGTCACTCCACCGTCAAATCCAGCCAATCGAGCTCTTCTTGCGTCAACGCGATACGGGAGCCTTCGTCACATGAGCGCAGCTCTTCTGCAGACTGCGCGCCGATGAGGGCGCAAGCCGGGAATGGCTGATTCAGCACATAAGCAAGCGCGATCTGAATCGCGGTTACGTTCTTGCGCTCCGCTAGCTGCTTCGCACGCGCAAGGCGCTCCCAGTTGCCGTCGCTGTAGAAGACGCGGACGAGATCGGCATTGGTGCGATCCTCCGGCGAGAAGCGGCCGGTGAAGAAGCCTCTGGCTTGGGAGGACCAAGCGAACAGCGGCAGCTGCGTCTGCCTATGCCAAGCGAGCGCACCGCTGTCGGCGGATACGCAGCCTGGCCAGAATGGTTCGTTTGCTTTGGCCAAGCTGAGATTCGGGCTGCTGAAGGAAAATCCGGCCAACCCTTTTGCCGCTGCATAGTCATTCGCTTCCTGCATTCTGTGCCAGCTCCAATTTGATGCCCCAATGGACCGAACTGCACCCGATGCTATATGCTCGTTCAACGCTTCGATGATGTCGCCTGCAGGAACAGAAAGATCGTCGCGATGCACTGCGTACATGTCGATATAGCTGGTTTGGAGCCGTTCCAAGCTTTCTGCAAGGTCGCTGCGAATCGCTTCGCGGTTCACACGCGGACCGTTCTCGTCATGATGCGCGCCTTTGGTTAGAATAACCCATTGCTCGCGGTTGCCCCGTTCTTGGAAGTAGCGGCCGATAACAGCTTCGCTCTCTCCGCCTGTGTAGATGTGGGCAGTATCGATGGCGTTGCCGCCGATGGCGAAGAAAGCATCGAGGTTGGCTGCTGCCTTATCGTAATTGTTATGCGTAAAATAGTCCGAGCCCTTCATCAGCTGGGAAACGGGCTTGTGCAGCCCTGCCACTGTAATGTGCTTCATCGTATCCATTTCCTCCTCAATGGGAATCTATTGCGGCAAGACGACTCTCGTCCGTTCACGGGCGGACAGGAGGCAAGCGTCAATTGCCTTCATATTGGCAATCGCATCGGCGGCTGGGAACGCCAAAGGCGTGCCTTCGATAATGGCGCGGGCGATATGATCAGCCTGTTCAGAATAAGCATTTACGTGAGGGACCTCAATTTCCCGGCGCTCGCCCCCGGAGGTGAAGAAGATGCTGCCGCTCTCTGCCGTTGGCGTAATGAAGGCGGAGGGCACTTCGATGATGCCTTCGCTTCCTAGCACCTCAAGTGGATTACGGAATGCAGCCCACATGCCGCAGTCGAACGTAAGCGCTACCGAATCGCCGAATTCGATCAGCCCCGAAGCCATCATGTCAACGTTGTCATGGGCGGGTGAGAACATCGCATTCACCGTCACGGCTTCTGGCTCTCGTCCGAGCAGCAGTCGTGCGGCACTGATGGGATAGCACCCGACATCGTAGATGGAGCCGCCGCCCCAATCTTGGCGATATCGAACGTTGGCGGTATCTGCTGCATTATTGAACGTAAAAGCGCTGCGTATGCCACGCACCTCGCCTATTGCGCCTGAAGCAATGAGATCTTGCAGGATGCTATAACGTGGGTGGTAACGATACATAAACGCTTCAACGAGCAGGACGCCTGCTTGGCTCGCTGCATCGACCATCTCAGCCGCTTCCTGCGCAGTTAAGGCAAGCGGTTTTTCGCACAAAATATGTTTGCCTGCCTCCGCCGCTTTAATCGCCCATTCTTTATGGAGATGGTTCGGAAGCGGGATATAGACGGCGTCGATTGAGCTGTCCGCGAGAAGAGCCTCATAGCTGCCGTATGCGGCCGGAATGCCGAGCGCTTCGGCGGTTTGTTTGGCGTTGCTTTCATCACGGCTGGCGATAGCGGCTACCTCATTGTACGCCGACTGCTGTATCCCCGGAATGACGGCACGCTTCGCAATTCCCGCACATCCGATAATGCCCCATTTGAGCTTGTTAGCCACGGTTCAATCCCTCGCTTTTTCGATAATGGTTATGATTATATTGCGATTATAGGATACGGCTATTAAAATTAAAATGATAATATATTGCATTACATTACAACAATATTGTTATTGAGGTGGTTGCACTGCAACGGCAAAGCCTATTGCTGACGCTCCCGAATATGCCGTACTTTTGCTTCCCGGAATCGGTGGGCCATTACTATGATGATCCGGAGCACAGCGTCTCACGGGAGGCGGGAGCGCTGAACAATTTTAACGTCCATTACGTCGTTTCTGGCAGAGGGCATGTTGAGCTGGACGGCATCGTCCATGAGCTGCGCGCAGGGGAAGCAGTGCTCTATTTTCCGCTGCAGAAGCAACGATATTACAGCAGCTATGAGGAGCCGTGGAGCATCCGATGGTTTCACTTCTATGGCGGGAGTGGGCTGCGTGATTACTTGCTGGAGCAGGGGCTGCATAAGAGCTCATTATGGATGCTGCGCCAATCCGGCGCATGGGTGCAGATGCATGAGGAGCTGCTTCAGGAGGCAGAAGCGCATCGGATGCTGCGTCCAGTTCAACTATCGACACTTGCATACACCTTGCTGACGATCTTCGTTGAGCAGGCTGTCGTGTTGAACCGCGATAAGACGGCTAGCTCAGGCGACCGCATTATGGGCCTTCTTCCGCTTATGCAACAGGAGGCAACGAAGCCGTTCGTTTTGGAAGATTGGGCCGATCGGCTCGGCGTAACGCCTTATTACTTCTGCAAGCTATTTCGCAACGCAACAAAGATGACGCCAATGGATTTCATTACGCGCAGCCGCCTGCAAGCCGCAAAGCAATGGCTGCTGGAGCGGCGAAAGGACAATATCGGGCAAATTGCAGAGGAAGCGGGATACCCGAGCGTTAGTTATTTTAACAAGCGGTTTATGGAGCATGAGGGAATGACGCCTACGGCCTACCGGAAGCTGTATGACGTTCATGGGCATGGGCGGCCGTAATTGGGATAGTCCATAAAAGAACAATAAACGACCAGAGAAGCCTACTAAGTTAGGCTTTTTTCTCATTTTTTCGGTGGTTACGTATAGATTTCAAGGTTGTATATGAAAATTTGGGAAAATATAAGGAAATATTAGAGGTTTTGTCGTATTATATATCAAGATTAAATGAATAGAATATTTCATAGGGGGAAATTCGTTAGTGAATCCAACTTCTTCAGAACTGCGCGCAAGAGCAAGACATAGTTTGAATGGCAATTGGGGGACTGCAATAGGGGCATTCGTGTTATGTGGGCTCGTAACGATCGGGATTGCCATATTAGGCATTATTTTCGGCGGGCTGGCCTCGATGTTTACAAGCGGTGCTATTATGTTAGGGTTTTCTGGTTTCTTCCTTAGTTTGGCGCGGTACGAGAGACCGGCGGCAACTACTGTAATGAGCGGCTTCCCTCAAATTTGGAGAGCGTTCTGCCTTTGGTTCTTTGTTTCACTCTTTACTTTCCTTTGGATGCTTCTATTGATTGTGCCTGGAATTATCGCCAAATACCGTTACTCGCAAGCTTATTACATCCTCTTGGATAACCCGGAGATTGGTGCGCTTGAGGCGATCCGCCGGAGTAAAGAAATAATGGCAGGAAACAAAGGGAGACTGTTTGTTTTACAGCTTACATTCATTGGGTGGCATATTTTGTCCTTAATAACCTTCTACATCGGATATTTGTGGTTAGTCCCGTACATGAGCACGGCTTACGCCCATTTCTATGAAGACCTCAGAACGAAAGGTGCTCCCCGTTTCCCGGACTATATTGCAGCAGATCCTTTTGCAAAACCTTTGTAATGAAATGGAGGACTTGAGTGGTGCACGGTTGTGGCGATTAGCCGCCCGAGCCCCGCTTGGGGCCTTTTTCTGTATCTAGTTTGCGAACGAAGCAGGAAATATGGATATTTTTATTGAAATTTGTCTTCGTATACGAACTGACTACAAGGGAGTGCACGGTGTTTATGTTTGGCGCAGGGTTCATGGGACAGGGAAAAATAAAATTAAAAAGCGTGTTAGTCGCGCTTCTGGCTTTCACGTTGATAGGCTCGACCGTCATCTTAATGGCAGTCGCGATTAATAAACAGAATGAAACGCTGGCCGATTCGAAGCTGCAGGCGAATTTTGAAGGGGCGCGGAATTTATCGACAACGGTAAATACGATCAAGGACCTGATGTTTCACGAGCTGGGCAGCACGGCGCGGTTAATAGCCGATCAACAGCTGGCGATGGAGGATGTTCCCGCTCTAATCGGGCCGCTGCTTGGGGGAGACCGCTTGTTTAATGGAGCATTGCTCGCGGATGAATCCGGCAGGGTGCTGGCGGCGACGCCCAATGCAGGCATTCGCTTAGGGAGTGTGCTAGAAAAGTCGGCGACAGCCAATGCGCTTCGCGCCGGCCGTGGGCCTTCAGTATCTGACCCGTTCGTCAATTCAGATGGGCATCGCGTCGTTATGGTGTCGCATCCGATTCAACGGCCGGGCGAGCCGCCTAGCAAGTTTATCGCAGGGTTAATTGATCTGGAGGGGCGAAATGTGTTCAGCGATGTATTTGACCATGCGATCAAAAGCAATGCTGGAACGTACGCGTACATCGTAGATCGGCACGGCGAGCTGCTGCTGAATCCGGATGGGCGCCGCCGTGAGGTTGTGGTGGATGCAGCGGCGCTGCAGTCTACATTTGGCGATGGGAAACTTCGGTTCGCAACCATCGATAATGCGCGTGAAGGAGCGGATCTGGTAGGTTACTTGCGGGTAGGCGATTTAGGCTGGGGCGTCGTGTTCCAATCCCCTTCTGCTATTGTCGAGCAATCAAAGATGGCGATTATGAAAGCTCAGTTAGCATGGACGGTTCCACTGGTGGCGGCGTTCCTGCTCCTATGTTTATGGATCGGCCATAGGCTGGCTTCGCCTTTTATCCAGCTAACGGCAATGGCACGCAATATTGCAGCAGGCAAGCGGGTCGAGCACCTGCCTTTGCAGGAGGGACATTGGAATTATGAGGCGCATCATTTATCACAGGCAATGATGAAGGCCGTGCAGGGCTTGCAAACCCAAGCAGATGAGATGAGCCTGCAAGCCCGAACAGACAATCTCACGGGACTGGCTAACCGGACGGGGCTTGAGGAATGGCTAATGGAGCGGCGTTCCATGCCAGGCGGATACACGCTGCTCGTGATCGACATCGACCATTTTAAGGGCGTAAATGACAAGTTCGGCCATCATATAGGAGATGAGACGCTTGTCCATCTAGCGCGTATTCTTCAGGCGGAAAGCGGAGCAGACGATTTTGTGTGCCGCTTGGGCGGAGAGGAGTTTATTGTGCTTCTTCCAGCGGCAAGCTTGGATACTGGAACGATGCTAGCTGAACGCGTACGCCGCAAAGCGGAACGCAGCATCAGCCCGACAGGCAGCCCGATCACCGTATCGATTGGCGTTGCACAGTGTGCGGAGGATGCTAGCGACTTCGAGCAGGTGTTCCAGCAGGCAGACCAAGCGCTTTACGAAGCTAAAAGAACCGGCCGCAATCGGACGAAGGCAGCGGGATAGTACGAAATTAATAAAGCAGCCACCGGTCTGGACGAGAGGGTGGCTGCTTTTGCTTGGAGGCTTCAAGATGAGATTATTTCATGTAAGCGAGGAAAGCGAGATTACGCGGTTCGAACCGAGAACGCCGACAAGAGAAGATCTTGACCCTAATACGAAGCTCGTTTGGGCAATCAATGAGCGCTGCTTGCCTAATTTTCTAACACCGCGCAATTGCCCGAGAGTGGCCTACCACTGTAATGAAACGACAACAGAAGAGGATAAACAACGGTTTTTGTCCTCCCAATCATTGCAGCATGTGGTAGCCATCGAGCATAAATGGTTTGAAATAATGAGGAGCACCACGTTGTATGTTTATGAGTTTGACCCTGCAGGTTTTTATGTCCAAGAGAGTACTGCTGGTTATTATGTAAGCGAAATAACGCAGGTGCCGATTAATCGAATCATGATGGATGATTTGTTTGGGGAGCTCATCAATCGCAACGTCGAGGTGCGGGTGATGGACCACTTGTGGGATTTGTCTGATAAAATTCAACAAACCAGCTTCAATTGGTCGATGTGCAGAATGAGGTTTGCCAGAGGAAGAAGCCAATAGGTGTTCGTGGGGGGAGGTACATATGGCCATTCAAGCGATATTGTTTGATTTGGACGGAACGCTGCTGGACCGGGATGCATCACTTGTGCCGTTTGCCCGAGATCAATACGATAGGTTTCCGCAATTGCAGGGCGTTAGCCAAGATGCTTTCGTCGGCAAATTCGTTACGCTGGACTGTCACGGCAATGTGTGGAAGGACAAAGTATATCAACAGTTACTAGAGGATTTCGGGATTCAGGGGCTCACATGGCAAGCGTTGTTGGATGATTATTTGGCGTCTTTCCAGCGGCATTGTATCGGGTTTCCTAACATGAAGAGCGTCTTGGCGGAGCTTAAGGACAGCGGCATTCGGATGGTGTTAGTGTCTAACGGTTACGGTCAGTTCCAATATGATAATTTCATGGCACTGGGGGTCAGCCATCTATTCGATGCGGTACTGATTTCGGAGTGGGAGGGGCTGCGCAAGCCTGATCCGGCCATTTTTAAACTTGCGTTGTCGAAGCTCGGTGTTGAAGCGGGAGAGGCCCTATTCGTAGGTGACCATCCAGACCATGATATTCGGGCTAGCCGCGAGTTGGGGATGAGGGCGGTGTGGAAACAAAATGATGCCCAAGTCGAACTGGGTACGGTGGTAGAGGCGGATGCGAGCATAGAAGATTTTACAGAGCTTTTGGACCATGTACGGGAGTGGAATAAGCAATAGCAATGGCGCCCGCGGGGTGTTGTTCAGATTAAAGAGAAACCTGCGTTTTTTGTGAAAACACTGTGGTTCTTTTTTTGTTGTATTGTCCTATTCGCCTGTCAGCGAGCTAAACGGCAGGATAGGGGAGGTTTTCCTATCTTATTCGCCCTCTGGCGAGCTAAACGGTCGAATAGGGCAGGTTTCTCTGTCCTATTCGCACTCCCCCCAGCGGACTTGCCGAATAAGGCAGATTTATATGCCCTAGGCTCCCCCAGATCGAGCTCTCCCAGCACGCCGAACGGCGCCCATCAGGCGTCGTTTTTTTATTTCATTCATTTTGGAACTTTGTGGGCATGCTAAGCGTCGGTACATAAGAGGACAAGTTTTGACACGGTTTGATAATAAAATAATGAATTGGAGAGGAAGCATCTTATGGTGTATGCAGTTGCGTTTCTCATTTCGTTTGCCATCGTATATGTATTGATTCCGCCGCTTGGAAAACTCGCGTTCCGCCTCGATTTTGTGGACAAGCCTCGCATGGGCGTCGAGCGCAAAATCCATCGGCAGCCGATCCCCCTCACCGCAAGTTATGCGATCTTTATCGGGTTTATCGCGACTTACTTTATTTACGCCAAGGGGTTTACGGCACAGACCTTCGCGATCATTGCCGGATCGTTGCTGCTGCTCGTGATTGGCACGCTTGATGATTGGTACAAAACGAACGGGAAGGACTTCCCGGCACTGCCGAAAATGCTCGTTCAAGTGTCCGCCGCTGTGCTGGTTTATGCCTCGGGCATTAAGTTCCACGGCTTTTATAATCCATTAAGCGATGGCTTTATCAATTTCCCTGAATGGCTGCAGTTCATGCTGACCGTGCTGTGGATTTTCGGCGTGACGACCGTTATTAACTTCTCGGATGGCATGGATGGTCTTGCTGGAGGGCTTTCCGCCATATCGGCTGTCACTTTGTTCGTAGTCGCATTAGCCAAAGGCCAGGGCGATTCCGCGATGATGGCGATCATTCTCGTTGGCGTTACCGTCGCGTACTTGCGATACAACAAGCCTCCCGCCAAGGTGTTCATGGGCGATGCTGGGGCAACATTCCTCGGTTTTATCTTAGCTGTAATTGCGCTGGATGGCGCATTCAAACAGGCGACGGTACTGTCGATTTTTATCCCGATTCTCGCGCTTGGCGTTCCGATCTTTGATAACATTTTTGTCGTGCTAAAGCGCCTCGTTCAAGGCAAGCCGATCTATCAGGCAGATGCTAGCCAAGCGCATTACCGGCTGTTGCGGACGGGTCTGAATCCGAAGCAGGTTGTCTTGTTCCTGTACCTCATCAGCAGCTGCTTTAGCTTGTTTTCGATCATTTTGCTGCTGCTGAACGTGTGAAAGCAGGTCCCCTCAGCTAAATAAAGCCCTAAGCGGCATTCGGACCTGGTTATGTGCCGGCCGCACGCTGCTTAGGGCTTATTTTGGTGTTGTTCGATCCGCAAAGTCATTGTTATAGATCTTCAATGCCTATCCAAAATCTTCTATTCCCGACAATCTCAACAACTCTAGTGGGTATAGTATGTTATCATAGAACGAAAAAATAATCAAGAGTTTTCTCTTGACCTTAGTAGGCGAGTATAGTATCTTGAAAAAGGAAGAAAAATATGTAAAGCAAGGTGGTAGGGAAAATGGAAAAAATGGCGATGAACATGATGATGACGATGTGTATGCAAGACATGATGACGCGCATGAACGGCATGATGACAATGATGGAGTGTATGAAATCCGAAGACATGATGGCGTGTATGGACATGGACATGATGATGAACAACATGCAACAATGCGATGAAATGATGACGCGGATGATGAACATGATGACCGAAGTTAAACAAATGTCGATGTAAGCTCAGCTACACACATGCCAAACCGAATTTCCCAGATTCGATAGGCAGCCCTTACTGCAGAACATATGCATGTATGCAATAGTTATCCTCTTTAGTTACCCACTGCTGGCAGAGCAGACGAACTGCATGCCGCATTCCTCTTTTAAAACGTGATCCTCGTGTTTAAGCGACTAACTGGCGACCGATTTCTAACCTTCTTCTTTTCAAAGCCCACATTGCTTGGCGAATGCCTTCTAACTCCTGTTGATTTTTGCTTGATTTGATCAATGCGAACAATTCTATAAGCTTATTATTCAAGGCTTGGAACTCCGTCCACAGCTCTTTTTGCCGTTGTGTGGGTTTTTCCTGATCTGCGTTCAAGTCTGCAGGGGGTCCGGTTCGAATCGTATTTAGCAGCTCCTCTTGCCACGGGGCATCATGCAATTGGCCTGCATAATTGTACAAGTCTAGATAATCATCCAACCAGGTTGTTTGCTGTCTACGTTGATTCATGAGGAGTGCCTTCTTTCTCTGATATGACTTATATACCGACTATTATACTCGGTTTTATAAGGAATGCAAGAGGTAACATTGGGCACGGTATACGAAATGGATAGATTAGGCATTCTATTTATGGTAAAGTAATGAGATTGCTTAGGAGGATGATAAAAATGACAAATCCAAATGAAAACGTTGAATTGCCGCCGAAAACTTGCTCGATTGAACGCCTGGTTACGGTAAAGCCTGATGTGGAGAAAGTAATTGCAGGAATCAAGACAGCAACGCGCCGCAACGGCCGATATGCGGATGTTGGGGAGATCATGGAGCTTGAAGGCCACCGCTTTGTAGTGGAGAAGGTATATTCGCAATCGCTCGGCGAATTGACCGACGAGCATGCGAAGCAAGAGGGGTTTGAGACGGTTGAGCAGTATAAGGATTCGATTTTATCCTACCACCCGGGTATGCCATGGCTTCCGCATATGCGCGTATGGGTACATGAATTCCGCGCCGTTCAGGAATAGTTAGCAAGTGGATATATGGTACTCGGTTTTACTCTATATACATATTCTTAGCGCGATTATGTCCATAGGGCCCTTTTTCATTTTTATTCCAGTCATGAAGAGGCTAAGGGCGGCGGAACCCTTAGAGCAGAATGCCTACCTGAACACGTTCCGGTCGGCTATCCGTCTGGCGAAGCATGCGGGCCATGTGCTCGTTGCATCGGGCATATTGCTCGTGATAGTTGGGTCGTGGGCGTGGTCAACCTCATGGATTGTAATGACCATTGTGCTTCTTGTTGGCTCGTTGCTCTTCTTGGCACGGGCTTTCTCGCCCAAGATTCGTAAATTCAATGAGCCTGGCCAGAACAAAGAGGCGATCATCCGGCTGCTGAATCGGGCATTATGGATTTATCTGGTGCTGCTGCTGAGCATGTTGGCGTTCATGATCGTGAAGCCTTCGTTGTGGTAGGCAATCTAGAGCTTATATGTGACTGGCGAACATGGGGAACCATGAGGGAGCATATAAGGCATAGCCGTACGCCTGGGCAGAGGTAAGGGGAGGTTCATTCCCCTTGCCTCTTTGTGTTTAAATGGCAGAGGAGTGTTGGTTAATGGCAACCGCCCAGCAGAAGCTGTTCTGAGTCGCATTACGTGCAGGTATATTGGATTATGGGGAGAAGCGCGAACAGCCGTAACCGTGTATTCGAGCTAGAAGGGGCGAGCGTCAAGAACCGGGCATACGACCCTGCGTTAATGGAAGATCCCTCGCTCATTATCTATTATCCGGTCCGGCAATGGGGAAGCTCACATATCGTGACGAATGGGGACCAGACGGATACGATTTATGAAGGGCTGCACCAAGGACGGACGTTCGAACAATCGCTAGCGCTGCGGGAATTCGAGCCGGATGGGCCACATTATACGCCAAGAATTTCAGCGGTCATTGACACGGGCCAGAATAGCTATAGCTTATCGATTCTCAAGACGAATGACAATGACCCATCGGCATGCCTGCGCCATTATTATGGCTATAGCGGGTTCAAGAGAGGGACAGGCCACTGCATTCATACCTATCGCTCGGAGGAGGGTGGCGTACTGAGGCCTTTTAAAGGTGAGCCATTCGAAGTGCCCTTATTCGAGACGATGGATGAAACCGCGGCGTTCTACTGGCAACAGCTTAACGAGGACAACAAGATCGCACTATTAGTGAAGTTCATTGATGCTCAGACAGGAGAAGTTAAATTCCATATTCGCAATAAAAAATAGATTTGGAGAAGCGGGACCGTTTGCACGTAATCGATAACCAAAAAGGGCCGAGAGAGGACGTGGAGCGTAAGCTCCAAGCCCTTCTCCCGGCTTTCTTTATACAATCAGCTTCGTCTGCCAGTCTAGCTTTCGAGCAGGGCTGGAGGGATGAGTTAGCATATAGGCCATTAAGCGTTCTCCCTTGTGAAGATGGGTATCGTTATGAACGAATCGGTGCCCCGCCATAAAGGCCGTATAAAATTCATGCCAGCTGTTATAATTCTGTTGAAGCGAAGTTGCTGCATGAACTATTTTCGCCAGAGCCTCGGGTTTGCTTAAGTATCCAACCGCATGTCCAATCTGGCATAAGTAAATGTGCCATGCAAAGTCATAGGCCATAATGCCGGCTCGTGGCAACAGCATCAAATAGTCATTAGCGACCATTAGCTTATGGCTCTGCTCTGCATCCGCGTGTTCGCGGCTCATGTACTTCTGGCGATCGGCTTTGGATAGTACAGATAGCCTGTTTTGCATTTCGTTAAATTCTAGGCGGTTGCCTTCGGTTAAGTACCACCTAGCTACATGCCTGAAGGCTTCAACATTCGGTATTTTATGCGTTGTGTACATTTTCCTCTTTAGCCGGGACCGGCCTAGAAAAGCGTCCCTGATTTTGCCGAGCCCGTAATGCGTCATATATTTATGTTCATTCCCATGAAAACAAATCGCACATAAGGTTCGGGTGTATCGCCACACATGCTTATTATATTTGGCTGTATTTTCTGGCATGACAGTTCTCCTCCCGCTAGTGCAGTACCGTGCGGTACGATCGATACAATTCCCTAATGAAGTAGAAGTATAGAACGGAAATGATCAAGAGCATAATGGTTAGCCCCACTCGCGTATCATTCTGTACACCAGCATTATCGGCTTCAATAAATTGGTAGTTATCGATTTTGGCCATATGGTAACGGTTATTGAATGGCTCAAATTCATCTTGAACGGTGTCTAATAACTTGGGTTCAACGAACGTTTTTAGTTTGCCTTTAAGCGAAATCTTATGCTGAATTGAAATTTCCTTCGCGCTTTCATAGTCCGTAATAAGGATGTATGCTTGGTTCTGGTACATGCCCACGCTCAAATAGCCGCTAATGCTGCCCATTTTATTTCTAATTTGCGCTTCGTCTTGGGACATAAATGACGGCTTATCGCCTTTTCCCCCATTATCCTGAACACGGACAATGCCTAGATAAGAAGCGTCTTTAATCCGAAGTGATTCTTCTGTGTGAGGAGTTATAGTGCTGCTAAGGAAGCTAGTCTCGGGCCAACTGAACACCTTCCATTCGATTTCATCTAACGGCAAAGCAATCGTCTTGTTTCCGGTGTAGGAGTAGCTATCAGATATGCCGCTTAATAGGAAATGGGCCCATATGATGGCAAGGATCAACATCCATGCCCTCTTAACAAGCAGGAGCGGGAAGTCCAGCAGGAGCGGTTTTGGTTTCAGCCTTGATTGATCGAAGCGATTATCGGCTGGTGTGCCGCTCGTTAACTGTTGTTCGATGTTGATTAAATGCGCTTTGATCTCAAGGTGGTTCGGGCGCTGTTCAAGGACGAGCGTGAACAATCGTTTGGCTTCTTCTAAGTGGTTAAGCTTTAACTCACAAAGTGCGAGTAAATAGCACGCATCAATATGGCTTGGGACTAGATTCAGCATCGTTAGGCAATCGGCGTGTGCAGCGGGAATGTCATCTTGCTGGTAGAGTATTTTCGCCCGATAATGGTAGCTATCCAGCTCATTAGGAACGATTCGAACGGCCTGATTGCATGCGGCTAATGCGTGCGCAGCATTGCCTTCGCGCAGCCAATATTCCCCTTGCAGCCTTAGCAAGTCGGGATCCTCTGCATAAATGGCGTATGCTTGATAAATGGCTGCTCCTGCTGCCTGCAAATCATTAGCGATGAGGGCGTTCAGCGCCTTCTCGCGGCAGTCGAGAAAGGTTTCAAGGGCAAGCATGGAGAGCGTTTCTGCCCTAATAAAGGAATAGCAAAGCTCGGCATCTGATTCTAACTGTTGAAAGATGTAAGGAAGTATAGGGTTTGGCTTTTGCTCCAGCAATTCTTGCTTGTTCTGGCTCCAAGAGAAGTGATGATCGAGCAGTAACCAGACCGTCTTCGGAAGATGATGGCGTCTCGTTAGAAACTCCAATATTGCCGTTTGAAAATAATCATAAGTGCCTACCCGCCACAGCACATCTGAGCTGAGCAAGCTTCTCCACTTCTCGGCATTAATGCGTGAGGCAAAATCATCATAGATTGCTTGCATGCTATTGATGAAGTTTTGAACGAGCATTGCTGGGCTCTCATGATGCGAATCTTCGCGTACCCGTATGGTGCGTGGCGTAGGCGCCGAACGTGAATCATCTTCATGATGATTCTCATCGCCATCCGGCCATACGATGCGAGGTGCGGGTTGCGAGTGTGAATCATCCTCATGATGATCCTCATCGCCATCTGGCCATACCGCACGTGGCGTAGGCATCGAACGTGAATTATCATCATGATGATTCTCATCGCCATCCGGCCATACGACGCGGGGTGCAGGGTGCGAGTGCGAATCTTCTAGGACTGGTTCAGCAGCGGCCGGTTCGGCAGGGACCTGTTCTGGAAGTGCATCATCATCATCATCAGCCTCTCTTGCTAGTCGAGCGGCTCGCTTTGCATTTTTGATCGCGATATCATAAGCCTGCCTCAATTGCTGGTAGCCTGCTGGATCATCTTCAGGATGATGCAGCTTGAGCTTCCGGGCGTAAGCCTTTTTTATAGCGGCTAGATCAGTTGTCTGTTCAATTTCGAGTATGGTCCAAATGCTCATTAGAAGTCACGCCATCTTTCGAGGAAATCTAGTTCGCTTTTTAACTTCTCGGCAGCTTTTTTTACCTCTTTATTATTTTGGGTAAGGAGCATAGCTTCGAAAGCTTCCATAAGGCGGGAAATTTGGTGGCGCTTCTCGCCAATTGATTCCTCATAGAGCCGTTCCCCTCTTGCGAGCAGCAGCCGATTCTCCGTCCGTTCCCGAGGATGGATTTTTAAGTCTTTTAACGCCTGGAACCGCAAATCAATTTCTTCCGCGGTCATCGTGCCCGGGTTTTTCTCAATTATGGCGCGGGTGTTGGACCCGGTATTTATCACAACAATCTCTACTTCAAGAATGCCATTAATGTCATAGGTATAACGAACATCAATAGGCTGCCCTGCGGGAGCTGCGGGTACGGAGATGCTAATTTCCCCGAGCTTGATGTTATTTTCCACACGCCTGCTTTCCCCTTGATAGACTTGGAACCTAACCGTTGTTTGATTGTCCCTTATCGTGCAATAGCGCTCCACCTTGCTTACCGGTATCGGTGTATTGCGTTCGATAATGGGATCAAAATAGCCGCTCTCATAGTTGTCCCCGCCCAAGTTTTTAGTCAAATCAATGCCAAGCGAATAAGGGCATACATCGGTTAGCACCATTTCTTTAAGCGCTTCATTGCGTTCCTTGAGGGCCACTTGGATGGCTGCCCCCATAGCGACGGCTTCATCCGGGTTTATATGGGAATACGGAAACTTCCCGAACATTTTGCTGATGACGGACTTAATGACGGGCATCCGGGTTGCGCCTCCGATTAGAATGACGCTGTCCAGCTCATCGGTAGAGAGGGAAGCATCATTCAACGCGCGTTCAATTGGTTTGCGGAGGCGAAGCAATAACGGATAGCATATTTTTTCAAAATCCATACGGTCTAGCTTAACCTCATATGTTTGCCCATTCAGTACGGTCGTCATAGATGCAGACTGGCTTTGCCCAAGCGCCAGCTTGCATTGCTCTGCCTGCTTATTGATAAGCGAGCGGGCTTTTGCATCTAGTTGGTTGATGTCAATGTTTTGGGATTCAATGAAGTAGGAAGCGAGCACATCCGTGAAATCCTCACCGCCCAAGAAGTTGTCGCCGGCAATCGATTTAACTTCCATAACCCCTTCGAATAGCTCCAAGATCGAAACGTCAAACGTGCCCCCGCCCAAATCAAATACAAGAAACTGCGTTTCCAATTCTTTCTGGTGCAATCCGTAAGCTATAGCGGCGGCTGTCGGCTCGCTGATAAGCCGTTCGACCTTTAAGCCAGCTAGTTCCGCTGCCTGTTTCGTTGCTTTGCGCTGCGAATCATTAAAATAGGCCGGAACACTAATAACCGCTTCGGTTACGCCGTGTCCCAAGAACACTTCGGCATCCTCTTTGAGTGCTTTAATAATAAAGGAGGAGAGCTCTTGAGGCGTGAATGTAAATTTGCCAAGCTGAAAGATCTTTTCCGTACCCATTGCCCTTTTGAATATAGCTGCGGTCATGTGGGGGTGGGTAATTAAACGTTCCTTAGCGATTTCACCAATCAAAATTTCATTATTATCATCTACGCTAACAACGGAAGGCGTCAGTGTTGATCCCAATGCGTTCGGAATCATGACAGGACCTTCTTCCGTCCAGTAGGCAACCAAGCTGTTGGTCGTGCCCAAATCAATTCCTATAGTTGTCACTACGCGTAACCTCGCTCTGCATTGTTATGTATAAACTAATATTTTACATATACTATAGCAAACTATTTTGATAGGTACATCCTTAAAACCCTGAAATTTCATGAAAAATGATAATTAATGAGAGAAATTCGGCTGCATAGCCCAAAAATAAAATAGAACGGGACTTGTACTAGCGATATGGCATTTCATGTCGGTTTTGTGCGGGAGCCAGTTGAAATTGTACAATAGGGGGACAACGAGAACTGCATAGAAGCCAAGAGAGGTGGAGTGCGAGTTGGAGAAGAGGGCACTGGGCAAGACAGGGTTGGAGGTATCCGCATTAGGGCTTGGCTGCATGGGCATGTCGGATTTTTATAGCGGTCGTGACGACGATGAGTCGGTACGCACGCTGCATCGGGCGTTGGAACTGGGTGTAACCTTCCTCGATACAGCCGATATGTACGGTGTTGGGAAGAACGAAGAATTGGTGGGGCGAGCAATTAAGGGGCGCCGCGACGAAGTTATTTTGGCAACTAAATTCGGTAATGTGCGGGATGAGTATGGCAGGAGCTTAGGCGTAAACGGAAGGCCCGAATATGTCCGGTCTGCATGCGAGGCAAGCCTTCGCCGTCTCGGCGTCGAGCATATCGATCTCTATTACCAGCATCGAGTCGATCCCAATATACCGATTGAGGAGACGGTTGGCGCGATGGCGGAGCTCGTACGGGAAGGAAAAGTCCGGTATCTTGGGCTATCCGAGGCGGGCGCGGCCACGATTCGCCGTGCGAACGCGGTGCATCCGATCGCTGCGCTGCAGACGGAATATTCGCTCTGGAGCCGTGATGTGGAGGATGAAATTTTGCCAGCGTGCCGTGAGCTTGGCATTGGGTTCGTTCCGTACAGCCCGCTTGGACGTGGTTTCCTGACCGGCCAGTTCCAGAAGTTTGAGGATTTAGCAGAGGATGATTTCCGGCGGAATTCCCCGCGGTTCCAAGGTGACAATTTTGCCCGAAATCTAGAGCTCGTTGTCCGCATTCGTGAAATTGCAGCCTCGAAGGGCTGCCAGCCATCTCAGCTTGCGCTAGCGTGGCTGCTGGCACAAGGGGACGACATTGTACCGATTCCGGGGACAAAGCGCAGAGCTTATTTGGAGGAAAATGTAGGGGCGTTAGCGGTTACGCTGACTGCCGAGGAGCTGGCTTTAATCGAGGAGACGGCACCTAAAGGCGTCGCTTTCGGCAGCCGGTACCCGGAAGCTTCGATGAAGATGATTAATCTATAAAAGAAAGCCGAGAGAGGACGAGGAGTGAACACTCCAATCCTTCCTCGGCTTTTATTCGGTTACCTGACGATTCCGCCGTTGTAACGCAGTTCATAAACTTGTTGCCCGCCTAATAAAATGATTTCTTTGCCATGGAAGCTGTCCAGCGTACCTTCTTGCTCATTTTTGAAAATATAAGGGCCTTCCTCATAATAAGTTGGGCCACGATAGATGGAGTTCGTATCGACAAGCTTTAATGCTTGGCGAAGGAAACCGTAGATCGGCGCAATAATGTCCCAAGATGCATTCGGGATGGATACGCCCCCGGAATAGGCCATCGACCACACCGGTTCATTTTGAAACGCTACTGTCTCTTGTCCAATAAAGAAAGCAGAGCCAAAGTAAATATCGCGGTAGAAATAGTCGCCGCTGCGGTATTCCAGCTGTTTTGAACCAGTGAGGAGCGGAGCGACGGATGCTTCATCCCCCTGGGCGGCGTAAGTTTTCCGTTTCGCTTCTACAAGAAAATTGATGAGTGGAGCATGATGAATTGCCATGATGAGCCTCCGTTATAATAATTGTTAAGCCCGTCTTTTTCTTCGGATGTAGATGATTCCGTAAACGATTAGTGCGGCGGGGATGCCAATGGCCACTAACTGAATAATAGCGGTAGACCATACAAAGTTCATAGGATAGGCTCCAATCTCAAGCTACATAAGCGTTAATCCATCCCAAAATGACGGGGCGTGTTTAGCTTCAATTGAATTTACTTTGAGGCTCTCACTGTCAATATCGAATGAGATTTTATATAAATCTTGAAGATCATCCTCATCGTGAAGCTCGTAGTAGCTTAGGATTGAGAACACAGGATGGAAACTGCCATTAGGGTGTTTTTCATAGTAGTATTCCACATCGACAACGCCGCGAGATATTCTCCAATAACCGAATGTGCCATATTGCTGCAACACATCGGAAAGCGTGCTTACGCCCGGTATAATTCCTTTGTTAGTTCGCAATATAAAATCCGGTTCAGGCTCACCGACTGCATCAAAAAGAGAGATGTCCCATTCATCGATGTAATCATTATCATCAAAATAGTAGCCAAAATTGGATGTCGTATAGTTAAACTCTGGACCATCTAAAAAGGTGTCGACATCTTTTCTGGAGTCTCCGAACCGCAGAAATGGCCTTTCATTTTTTCCAATGATGTTAAAATCATTCAGCGCAATAGGCTCCGCATTAAAATCAGGCAAGCGCGTAGGCGCCGTGAGCGGCAAGCTCGGCAGCAAGCTGCGATCACTTGGCTTTTCCCATTAAGTAAGCAATCGCATCATTGCCGCTGTAGTTGAGGCCTTGTGCAGCCGCAATAATTTTGGCAGCGCGTGATCGCGTAATAGGCGCATTTCTCACCTTAGGATGAGGGATGCCTAGCGCAGGAAGGTTGTCCTCACTAGCCAAAATGTAAGGAAGGTTCGTCCAATTATAGTTAGGGTCTTTGGTGTTAGGTTCTTCATTAAGATTATAAAATGGCCGGCATAGGGCGAGCAAAAACTCGGCCTCGGTTATAAGCTGGTCAGGCTTGAAGCTATGGTCTGCATAGCCTTTCATTACGCCTGTCATGATTGCCCATTGAACAAGCCGTTCTGCCCAATGACCTTTCACGTCGGTGGGCTCGGGGAGAAGAGTTCCCCAGTTCACTTCATTCGCCTCATCTTGGGCGGTTGCGCCCGCGGAGACAGCAAAACTAAATAACAGTGTAACAATCATAAGGCAAGAGAGAATGCGTTTGGCATCCATCATAAAGGTTCAATCCTTTCGGCTGGCATTGATTCCTCTAATAACGGTTGCGTAATGATTATTGTGTATACGGTTTTGTTAAAGATTGGCTAAAACTTATAACGGCTCCGCCCGATCCGCCGCATGCGTCACGCGATTGCGCCCGCCGCTCTTCGAGGCATATAGGGCTTGGTCCGCCTTGTGCAGCAGCGTCTCATCGGTATCCGACGGCGTAATCGTGGCTACGCCAATGCTGACGGTGACTTGGCAGCCGCCAAGCGTAGCTGCTTCGATCTGCGTTCGAAAACGCTCTGCGGCCAGCTTCGCATTGTCCCTTGTGCTATTCGGAGCAATAAGGACGAATTCTTCACCGCCATACCGCGCGACGATGTCGCTTCCCCGAGACATGGACTGGAGCAGGTGGGCTAGGCTAGACAGGACCGCATCGCCTACAGGATGCCCGTGTGTATCATTAATTGTTTTGAAATGGTCAATGTCGACAATCAAGAGCGAGAAGGGCTGCCGCGTTCGTTGGAACAAGGCGATATTGGTGAGCAACTGCTCTTGGAAAAACCGCCGGTTGCGAAGCCCTGTGAGCGGATCGGTTGATGCGAGCGCATCCAGCTGCTGGTTCAGCCTTAGCAATTCCTGCTGTTTGGACTCATATTCCGCATGCAGCAGCTCAAGCTTTTGATTCGCCTCGTTGGTCGCACGGTACAGCTCCTCTAGCTTGGTTTTGGTATGAAGAATATCTTTCTCATGCTCAATCCGCTTGCGCATCTCGACGACGACGCAATCGAAGGCCAGTTCCCCATCACGCTCCATCTGAACGCCGTTAAGAAGTACAGGAACATCCTGCTGGTCCAACGTCCGAAGGGAGAAATACATTTCCTTCACATGCCCATAGAGCTGAATATAGGGGTAGAAATAGGTGTGAAAAAATAGTTTGTTCGTCACGGACATCATCGTTTCGACATGTTGGCCGAGCAGTTGCTGGCTTTCATAGCCGAGCATCGCTGCTAATGTATGGTTAACCGATCGAATAACGCCGGTGCCTGTAATCGAAAAATAACCGCAAGGGGCATAGTCTAACTGAGTATCCATTTCCGCGAGCGCCTTTCTCCAGGGCCTACATGCAGGCCAGATATTGTTTGATGAGGCTTGTCGTTTCTTCGGGGTGGCTCAAGTGCGGATAGTGGCCCTTGGCCGCCATTTGCATCAGCGTACTATTCTTTAAGTGGGCGTGCAAATAGTTGCCGACCTCGATTGGCGCGATGCTGTCATCCGAGCATTGAAGAATAAGGGACGGAACCGAAGCTTGGGCGAGCTCCACCCGGCAATCCGATAGGAAAGTCACCTCTGCGAATTCCCTTGCGATATGCGGGTCTCTGGAGCAGAAGCTTCGTTCCAGCTCGCTGGTGAGCTCTTTTCGCTCGGGATTTTGCATAACGATTGGCGCTAAGTAGCTGGCCCAGCCGATGAAATTCATCTGCATCATTTGAAGCAGTTCTTCAATGTCTTGCTTATTAAAGCCTCCGTAATAATCGGGCAGGTCATTCATATAGCACGGCGATGGCCCGAGCATAATTAACCGTTCGAACAAATGCGGATGCTCGATCGAGGCGAGCATGCCGATCATGCTGCTGACCGAATGCCCGACGAAGATGGCGTTGCTTAGTTGCAAAGTGTTCATAATTTCAACAATATCTTGTGCATATCCCCGTAGGTTGTTGTATCGGCCCGTATGATAGAATTGAATCTGGGAGTCCCCAGAACCCACATAATCGAATAGGACAATCCGGTACTGGGCTTCAAAATGGGGGACGATATGCCGCCACATCGTCTGGTCACAGCCAAAACCGTGAGCGAACACAATAGCTTGCTCGCCTTGGCCCAGAACTTGTACATTATTGCGCTTTAAGTAGTTCGTTGTCATGGAGAGTCCTTTCTGGCGATTCCAGGCCGAATCAGCTTTTGTAATAGATTAGTGCCTATTATATCGGATTCACATGAATAATGGGCCATAGGGGAGAAACAATGCCGAAAATTAATCGTTTATATGCCCTAATGCTCGTCGTTGTTGCGGGATTTATCGGTTATGTGCTTTATAAAAATTTTGTCTATGACGCTGGGGCAAATGCCTTTCTTCAGCATAAGACGGGACGGGCGGTTCATCTTCCAGTATGGCTGAAAATTATGAACATCCATATTGGGGTGGCCATTCTGGCTATGCTGTGCGGCGCCCTTAACTTCCTGCCCAAGCTGCATGCCACCCATCGCAAGCTGCATCGGGCTAATGGCTATATGTACGTCACGTCCGTAATGCTAGTATCGCTGACCTCCGGCTACATGGCGCCATATTCGACAGGGGGCAAAGCGGTAAGTATCGCTTTTAACTTGCTCAATATCGTCTGGCCGGCCATGACGGTTATTGCGATTATGCGCATTCGCAAGAAACGCGTTCAAGCCCATCGCGAGTGGATGGTGCGCAGCTACGCGTATTGTTTCACGAATATGCTGATCCATCTAGTCACCTGCATGTTGCATAATGGGGCAGGTGTCGCCTATGTTACAAGTTATACGATTAGCGTGTATAGTTCGCTGATATTGCTTCCGTTAGCGGCGGAGGCTGTGAACCGGCAATGGCGCGTGATGAGGAGATAACCGGAGAGTGGTTCATAAAAAGCTGTAATCGAAGGCCGAAGGGCATATCGTTGCAGCTTTTTTTGGCGGTTCGAAAAAACGGTTGTTGACGGCTCTAATTAAGAATGATAATCTTTATCAATAAAAGAGCTTGGGGGCAGGCTCTACTATTTCTACATAACGATGGAGGTTAATCATCTTCAGATGATCTCCGTTGGCCTGAAGCCAATCGGCGCGCTGGACTATTTGCTGGATACGCCTGATCCTGCTTTCAAGGGGATTGAAAATGTAGGCACTGGCGAAGCGATTAACTATGAGAAAATTTTGGAGCTGCAGCCGGACCTGATCATTGCCGCTGACCTGGAGAAGGATGCTTACGACAAGCTGGCCAAAATCGCGCCAACAGTCGTGGTGCCTTGGATGGTCTACGACGTATTCGGCCATGTGAAAGAAATGGGCGAGATTCTAAACCGCCAAGCAGAGGCGGAAGCTTGGAAAACGCAGTTTGACGCGAAAATTCAAGCCGCGAAGGAGCAAATTATCGGCAAAATCGGCGAAGGCAAAACATTCGCCATCTACCGCGTCGATCCGAAGGAATTTTACGTATATGGCGTCCGCAACATTGGATTCACGCTGTATAAGGCGCTAGGCTTGCAAAGCCCGCCGCTTGTACAGAAGGAAATCGACAAGGACCCGAACTTCTGGGCAACGCCGATCTCGCTAGAGGTGCTGCCTGATTATGCGGCGGACTATGTCTTCCTTATTAAGCTGGATGGGGAAGAAGCGGCTGATCGGTTCGAGGAAATTAAGCAATCTAAGCTGTGGCAAAACCTGCCGGCTGTGAAGAATAACCATGTGTATGAAATCACGATGGACAAATGGCTGGGCTACACGCCGCATGACATTGAAGTGCAGCTGCAAGATGCAGTCCGGTTGTTGACGGAAGACGCACAATAAAGAGAAGAGGCCATAAGGCCCGATAGATAGGGATAGAAGTGGAATAAAAGAAGAGCTGGAGCAGAAAGCCGGTTAGGCGGACTGCTTCAGCTCTTTGGTATTTGTAAGGCCTAACGATTGGCGCTGGAGCCGGGCCAATAGGGCGGTCTCGCCAGTGATGGGGGCAGCTTCGTTGTTGCATCGCCTTTGGCCGCATTCACTTGAAACTGCGTGAGGAAGAGGCTGCCTTCCAGATTGGCGCCGCGCAAATCCGCATCGCGGAAATCTGCACCGATGAGATCGGCCCATCGGAGGTCAGCCTGCCGCAAGTCGGCCGCAATCAAGTAAGCGCCGCGCAGATTAGCTGACCGCAGATCGGCCCCCTTCAGGTTAGCGCCGATGAGGTCGGCGCCACGCCCGATTTTTTTGTTGCGGATCGGTGGAAGGTTATGCTGGCGAATGGCTGTCTCGCGTACAAGCTCAGCTGTCCGCAGCAGCAGGATGTTAACTTCGGCACGATGTGCCGCTACGTTGAGCTGTAAGATCGCTTCCGGGGCGAGCCTCGTTAACCGAGTCGTCTCGTCCAGCGCTGCTTGAAGCTCGGCATGGATGGCTGAAGCAGCCGGCAGGCCCAGCGCCTCGGCCAAATACCAGAGCAGCTCATGAAGCTGCCGCATGATCGGGAACACGCCGAATATCGTTTGTGCCGTCTCGGGGAACTGGCGCCAGTCACGCCCTTCGGAAGTGTATTGCGACAGATGTTGTCCCGCGCCAAAGCAGTCGTAGACCGTACAGCCGCGGAAACCACGGTCCCTTAATGTTGTATGGACGCCGCAGCGAAAGTTCGCTTGCAGATTCGGGCACGCTTGCCCGGCTTTCTTATCAATTGCAAAATCAGATGAGGCCGCAAAATCCAAAGCGACGCAGCATAAGCCAAAACAGCTTTCACAGTCCGCTTGTAGGGTGTTTGTATCGTAAGTCGTCATGGTGCGTAGTCCTCCCGCATTAGTTATGCAGTATTTATTTTACCATCTCGATTGAGAGGCTGAGCTTGTAATTGCCATAGGCGAGCACTTCGTCCAACAAAGCATTAAGCGCCGTACCGCTGCTTAAGCGAACGCGCATCCAGTAGCAGCCTTCGCCGCTGACGCGATGCACCTCAATGATTTCAGGGCGGGAGCGGGCGAATGCGAGGAAGCCTGTATGCGCGGTATTGGATTTCATGAAAACCGTCACGAATGCGAGGACGCTTTGCCCGATTTTGCCGGGATTCCACCGTAATGTATAGCCATCGATGACACCGAGGTCATGAAGCTTGCGTACACGTGCGCCAACCGCTTGCCCGGATAGATGGACGAGCTGCCCGATTTCCTTGTGGGAACGGAGAGAATTGTCTAATAAGCATTGTAAAATTTGCAGGTCGGTATCATCAAGCGTTAGATTCGCCATCTTCGTTTGTTTCCTTTCACTATGAAAGTAAATGCGGCGTGATGCATTCGCCAAGTCGTATGGCGGGGCCATCCCGTATGCTACTATAGTTATTGTAACAGAATTATCCATCTAATAGATCGGGGGCAATGATGATGAACATTCAACTGATTCGCCATGCGACGCTTGGCATTGAGTATGCGGGGGTTCGCTTCCTCGTCGATCCTATGTTCAGTGAAGCGGGTGTTAATCCGCCTATTATAAATACGGAGAATGATCGGCGCAATCCGCTTGTCCCGTTGCCGGGCAAGGTGGATGCGTGGTTCGCGCCCGATGCTATACTCGTGACGCATCTGCATGGCGACCATTGGGACGCGGCGGCGTCAGAGTCATTATCCAAGCCGGTTCCTTTGTTCTGCCAGCCGGGCGATCAGGAAACGTTCCGTACTGCAGGGTTTCAAAGTGTGATAGAGATTACGGAAGCATCCGTTGCCTACAATGGCGTAACGTTGACACGCACAGGCGGCCAGCACGGTACAGGCGAGATTGGACAGCGGATGGGGAAAGTGTCGGGCTTTGTCCTGCAAGCAGAGGGCCATCCAACCGTGTATATCGCAGGCGACACGATCTGGTGCGATGAGGTGCGTGAAGCGCTGGACCGCTATAAGCCGGATTTAACAATCGTGAATGCAGGCGGGGCGCGCTTCGTTATCGGGGACCCGATTACGATGGATGCGGATGATGTGGCCGCCGTATGCCGTTATGCACCCCATACGCAAGTTGCTGCTGTCCATATGGACGCAATTAATCACTGTTTAGTTACACGGCAACAGCTGCGCGAGCGGCTTGCGGCGGAACAATTGCTGGAGAACGTATTGATTCCCGAGGATGGTGAGTGGTTTGGCGGACGATAAGCGTGGCGATAACCTGGCCGGTGGCATTCTTATCTCAACGGACCCGAGCCTGCTTAACGTCGAGGAAGCTTATGATTATCTTCATAAGCACATGTACTGGGCTGCCAATCTGCAATTCGATGTGTTTCAGAAGGCAGTGCAACATTCAGCGGTTGTCGTGGCTGCTTATGATATGGAGGCTGATAAACGGCTTGCCGGCTTCGCGAGAGTCATCTCGGACCGTGCAACATTCGCTTATTTGGTTGATGTTTTCGTCGTTGCGGAGTACCGGGGGCAGGGCATATCGAAGCGGATGATGCATACGCTGATGGAGCATCCCGATTTGCAAGGCTTGCGGCGGTTTTTGCTCGTGACGAAGGATGCGCATGGCCTGTACGCCCAGTTTGGGTTCGAGCCATTGCAGGATGAGGGCAAGTGGATGCACATTTATAAGCCTTAAGCTTAAAAATGGCTATGAGCGAGCGCCGATTGCGGCGGCTGTTCATAGCCATTGCTTCGTTACATTTCGCGGCTGATCATGAGCTTATTGCCGTCCGGGTCTTTAATCACGAACCAGTGGCCATGTTCAATTCCGGTAACGAGCTCTACGCCGATGGATTTTGCAAATTGCAGTGCCCCCTCCAGGTCATCAGTTGGGAACACGCAAGCGGGCGTCTCGATTGGGGGCGCTCCCTCTGGACGGTCGCCTCCCCACTTGGGCATCGTATCCAAGATGACTCCCGTGCCTTGCATGGGCAACGGGCAAAGGTGGCCGGCTATAATCGGGCAATCGAGCTCTTGGATGCCGAGCAGCCGACAGTACCAACTGCGGGCTTTCTCGATGTCACGAACAGGCAAAAACACGCTGCCTACTTTATTTTTAATGGGATTGGCACTGGGCTGCGTTGTCCGGGCAGTGGAAGCTGGAGATTGTTCGATCACGGTTTTTCCTCCCTTTATGAATGAATTGCGTATACAATTATACTACCAGAAAATAACTGAAATGGGTGTGGTGTTTGTATGGACATCGCTGTAATAGCCGGTGTGATCAGTATCATCGTTTCCTTTATTGTAGCACTTGTAATGGGGCAAGCTTTTGATGGGGATGCCGATGGCAGTGTGCTGGCGTTGCTTGGCTTGATCTCGATCCAGTTAAGCGCCATTACAGGAATTTTGGTTAGCCTGTATGCCCGAATTAGGAAAAAGCAAAAGCAAGATGAGAGAAGAGAGGCAAGATAACAGCGTGGTTCCGCTTGGCAGGCATGGATGCCTGGAGCGGGACTTTTTTTACAATAAAAAAACCTTCGGTGCCGTATCCGAAGGTTTACGGAACGATTATATTTTAAGAAGAATAGCCATTGCGGAGCAGGTCCTCGCGAATGTTTTGCGTGTATTGCATGATGATGGTTTTCGCCTCTTGGTAGTTTCCTGCTTCCAGCTTTTTATAAATCTCCTCGTATAGTTGGCGGCCGGTGTAGGGGCGATTGGAGCCTTTGGTCAGGCGGTAGGTGACGACGTAGAACAGCAGCTTGTCTTTGTACAGGTTGAACGTCTCGATAATAAAACGATTCTGAACCGCTGCAAGCAGTGTGTGCATAAACATTAGGCCATGCTCGTAATAAACACGGTACTGCTGCTGTTCGCTTGCGAGCACCATTTGGCCATAATGATGGCGCAGCGTGTCCAGATCAAGTTCATAGGACTCGTTGTCCATACGATCAAGCGCGTACGAATACAGTGCACTTAACAGGTCAAATATATCGTATAAATCTTTGATGTCGACACCTTTGACAAGAATGCCCCGTTTGTAAAGCGTCTGTACGAAGCCTTCCTTCTCAAGCAGGGAAATCGCAGCCCGGATGGGCGTTCTGCTCATGCCAAGCTTGCTCGCCAGATCGGTTTCAGAGAAGAGATCGCCGGGGAGATAGGCGCCATTAAGCAGCTGTTGGCGAATGGATTGGTAAGCGACATCAACGAGTGGCAAATCGGACATAAGAATGTAGCTCCTCTATTGAATTTAGAACAGGTGAAGCATGTAATACCACATAGTATATAGGGAATTACCAATGATTAGCAATAAAGAGAAGGTCCCATTCAGGCAGTGGGTAATATGAATGTTTATTCTATTTGACAGTGACTATCATTTTGTATACACTTCCATTATGGAAATAAAACGATGGAGGTTATGGCGTTGGATAAAAAGAACAACAGGAAGCTTATCGTTCTCGGCTTGATCATTGGCATTATTTTTTCCGAGCTAGACGAGACAGTGGTCAGCACGGCTATGCCGACGATTATCCGCGACCTGAACGGGCTGTCGCTGTATGGCTGGGTGGCGGGCATCTACATGCTGACGATGACGTCGTTCATGCCGATTCTCGGCAAGCTGGCGGATTTGTATGGGCGCAAGAAGATTTATTTGCTAAGCATGGGGCTGTTTATTGCAGGTTCGGTTATTAGCGGGTTTGCAACATCGATGCCTGTGCTTTTATTTGGCCGGGGCATACAAGGGATCGGCGCAGGCGGGCTGATGCCGCTTGCCATGGTCATATTCGGGGACTTATTCACCGTAGAGGAACGCGCCAAGACGCAGGGCGTATTCGGCGCAATCTTCTTTATTCCGCAGCTGCTAGGCCCGCTGATCGGGGGCTATTTGACAGAGCATATTTCGTGGCATTGGATCTTCTGGGTCAACATTCCGGTGGGCGTGCTGGCAGCGGCCGTATTATCTGCGGGCTTGACGGAGTCCAAGGGGAACAAGGATGCAAGCATCGACTGGGCAGGCGCTTTGCTGTTGGTAGCAGCCATAGTATCGCTGTTGATTACGCCAGTGCTGCATGAGACGGAGCATTACGCATGGAACTCCGGAGTTCTGATCTCGTTGTGGGTGCTTGGTGCTGTCTTGCTTGTCCTATTTGTACTCGTGGAGCGTAAGGCGAAGGAACCGATTCTCCCGATGCATTTGTTTAAGAACCATACGTTTGTGGTGTTATCTTTGATTGTATTCACGCTCGTTATTGGCATTATGGGATCGTTCGCGTCGTTCCCGTTCTTTGCACAAAACGTACTAGACCTGTCGCCAATCGCTTCCGGTTATATCACGTTGCCGCTAATGGTTGGCGCGATCGGGGCGAGCATCGTGTCCGGGCGGTTAATGACGAAGATTCCTTATCGGACGATCTTTATCGTGTCCATGCTGCTGCCGGCAATTGCGTTCTTCTTGTTGGCAGGGATCGACGCGCATACGCAAATTTATGTGATCTGCATCTATTTTGTAATCCTTGGGCTCGGTTTCGGGGTGTTGTTCAACAACAACCTGATTGTGCAAGAGTCCGTGGCCAAAGAAAACAGCGGCATCGCATTGACGTCAGTCACCTTGTTCCAGTCGTTTGGCTTAACAATTGGCGTGAGCATATTCGGCAGCCTGCTTGCTTCTAACATCACGTCGGGCATTGGGAAGCTGGCTAGCACGCTGCCTGCCGAAACGGCGGGCCAGCTTGGCGAATCCGCACAGGGCGGCATTCCAGCAGGGCTTGATTCTTCCTTGGTAGAGCAAATCAAAACGATATTCGCTGATGCGTTCCAGAATCTCTATTGGGTATCCTTCGTCTTCGCTCTTATTGTCGTGGGCATCTGCTTCTTCTTGAAACGGGAGGTGCTGTCCACCAAGTCCGAGGAGAACGAAGCTGGTGCAGCAGCGATATCTCTCGATAAGGGAGGCCATTAGTGGCCGCAGAGCAGTCTGGGAAGCCTGAACCGGCGAAGCTTGGACTGCGTGAGAAGAAGAAGCAGAAGACGCGGATGACGTTGCAGCATCAAGCGATGAGGCTGTTTCGGGAGCAAGGGTACCATGCAACGACGATTGAGCAGATTGCCGAAGCGAGCGAGATTTCGCCGAGCACGTTTTTTCGGTATTTTGCGACGAAGGAAGCGTTGGTGCTGGAGGACGAGTATGACCCGATATTAGTGAAAGTTTTTCGGGAGCAGCTAGTTGGGTTGAACCCGATTCAAGCGATGCGGGCGACGATTCGCGAAATCTTCTCTTCCTTAAGGGAAGAGGAACGGGCTGCGCTCCATGACAGGATGACGCTGAGCATTTCTGTCCCTGAGCTGCGTGCCGCTTCGTTAATCCAGATGAATGAGTCGTTGCAGCTGATCGCGGATCTCGTTGCCGAGCGCTTAAATCGCCCGCGCGATGACTTCGAAGTATTCACCTTCGCAGGCTCCGTGTTCGGCGTCGTGATGGCGGGCCAGCTCTACTGCTTGAACCACCCAGAGGCTGATTTCTTTACTACAATCGATCGCATGCTCGGGCATCTAGAGGGCGGGCTTCCGTTGATGGGGCAGCTCGAGTAAGCAACGCGGCTGGTCCGGCGTGCGAAGTAGTGTCGCCCATTGCAGAATGTGCAATGAGAAAGGCGCGAAAAGCTCTAATTTGTCTAAAAAGCGCGATGTGCACCAGTTGGCATTGTATAGAATGCAATGGGAAGGTACGCAGAGGCTGGTGGATGGAGGGGTCATTGTACAAATTGCAATGGGAGCTCCGTGGCCGGGGTGACATGCGATGAGGCTCGCCATTAAATTCATAGTGTGCTCATGCGCTTTATCCGATGGAAAGGGTGTAGCGTTCTAAAGCGAAGCCACAAGGGTTGAAAGAAATAGCGCTAGGACAGAAGGCAGCCATGAAGGCTGCCTTTTGCTGCGTTACATACGGCAAGCACGCCAGATTTGACGAGAGGCGGCAAGCGCTAATGCACCACACAACTCCTCATGTACGATGGGGAGACACGTGCTGGCAGAGCCAACAGGCTACTTAGTAACGGTCCATAATCAGCTGCGTTTTGAGCGAATCCTGCGCAAGGAACCAGCCTTTATTTTGCAAATACGCAATCAGTTCATCATGCTTCGAGGAAGCAGTGGTTGCGCTTGCCGTTTTGAACGAGGCTTCGACGACATATTCCGTACCCGTGCCTGCTGCGTTCAAGATCGGCCATACTTCGATATACAGCTGCAGTCCGCTCCACGTGCCGATGGAACGTTTGGCAAGGACGGGACCGTAATAGCGGGAGGTTTGCAGCATGCTGGTGCCCCAGCCGCTATAGAGCCAATTGTTGAATTTGTCAGGCGCGTTATTGACCATTAGGCTTCTTGCATCCGATAGTGATGGCAGATCCATGCCGCTGTAGCCAGATTTGCTGCCGCTTTTGGTTCGGGTAATGCTTAGTGTCTTGTTCTGGTAGCCCCATTCGACTTGCGCTTCGTAATTCGTATCGCCGGAATCAAAGCCTTCGTTGTTCGCTTGTGTTAATGCAGCAGTAATATCGCCGTTAGCAATTGCGTAGCGTTTCTTATAGCTCAGTTCGAAGTCGGATTCGCCTTCCATCTTGCGGATTCGGGTGCTCCATCCGTTCGAGTAGATGTTCTTGGCGTTCGTGTCGAGAAATGCGACGTTCATCTTGGTAACGGTAGTGGGCATTGAGAAGGTTGTCAGTACAGTGCTCGTTAGCTTAAAGTCCGAGCCCAGCACGGCACTCGGGTTCATCAGAAGTTTGACTTCATAATCGGGTACCATGTTCGATGCGGCGTGTGCCGTGGCGGGCTGGAAGCCTGCGCCGGAGAGGAGGGCGGTACCTAGTGTAGCGACGAGTGTGGCGGTGGTGAGCAAGCGTTTGAGCATAACGTAATAAACTCCCTTTCGCTTAAGAAATTAGATTTCCTACGTAGCGTAAGGGGAGAATGTTAGCGAATCATTAGGGACAGCTATAGTGTTTGTAAATCGAAAACAGGCGGAGTAGCCTTATACGCTTAATCCTAATTTCGCTATTAGAAAATCACCATGTTCGATTTTCATCGTATTCTTCTCTTGATTAAAATGCCAGCCTTGTTCGATGGCATATTTAATTAAAAGTTCACAGTTTTTCGGTTTATGATAATTAAAGTGCCAACTGCCTTGCCATGTGAAAACCACTTCAAATAACGAATTTTTTAATGAATATACTCTAAGGCTAACAAATTCATTGCTAGGTATTTCATTAATGATGCAACGGAATAAGGAACCATTGACCATCATTTTTTTTTAGTTGTTTTACGAAATGGTTTCAATTAATCACCTTCATAATAAAGTCGAGTTGTCATTCGTCCCAGTCGATTTCCTCACATTTATTAAATATAGTTTCAAAGTCACTTTTAATTATTAGATGTTTTATTACTTCCTCAATGCGGTTACGGCTACATTCATCCACCAGAATCATGTCACTTCCCCAAAAATAATGCCCATGCAGGCATTCACCAGTATGTTTGTTTTTTTCAGCTAGTGTTTGTATGTTTCTATAGGTGAAGAAGGAAGCAATCCACCGTGCGCCATCTTCAAAAGTAACGATGGCATTTGTATTATCATCATGGATGTTCCATTCTCCTTCTGCCCATTGTTCAGCCTCAATCCAAATGGAATACGGCATTTTTTGCATAAACAACTCTATGTGCCCTCCTATTCTTCGCTCAGCTCATGCAGTTCAAAAGCATGCACATACTGCGCAATGATATCTTCGACCGCTTTAAGCTCTCCGCTTATGGCTTGGTGAATGGCTTGCAGACCCGTGTCCTGTAGCTGCTTGCGCAAGGTGTCGCGTTTTACGGCCAGCATTTCGTGAAACGCCAGTGCTCGCCCGCGCCGGAAGGTTTGGGCTGCCAGGCGCCCCTCGCGTCCGCCGTGGCCTCCGCGCCTGCGGTGCTCGCTGTCACGTTCGTTGCCATTTGGCAAAGCGGAGCTTGTTTCGTTGGATTCATTTTGGCTCATCGAATCGCCTCCTTATTATTGTATACAAAAGTATACACTTGGCGTATGCAAATGCATACAACCAATATTTCTCTTTTGGGAAATTATAGTTGCTATTTGGTTCGTAAAATGGCATTTTTAATAGACATGAGAGAGTCACCTAATGAGAGGGGAACAGAACATGGGCCAAATTAAACTTATTCTATTTGATCTCGATGATACGCTTGTTCACTTTGATGATTATTGGGAGACGAGCATGAAGGAAGCTTTTGCGAAGCATGATTTTACGAGAGCGATGGATACGAATCGCGTATACGAGATTTTCCGTGAAATCGATCTTCGTCTCGTGCAGCAGCTTGATTCCCAGCAGATTACGATTGAGCAATTTCGAATTAGGCGGTTTGTTGAATGCATGGAGCAAGTGGGCGAAGTGGTTGACGAGGCAACCGCAATTGACTTTGAACTGTTCTACCAGTCGATTGCGAAGAAAAATATGAAGCCAAACGAAGCAGTCAATAAGCTCATTGGGGAGCTACAACGTGAGTATCGCGTAGGGGCATTGACCAACGGAAGCGAGGGCTGGCAGTTGGATAAGCTGGAGGCGATCGGGCTCAACGAGGTCATCTCGGAAGAGACGTTGTTTATATCCGGCAGGATCGGGCATGAGAAGCCGAGCCCCGAAATTTATATTCATGTTGTGCAAACGGCCGGCGTTCAACCAGATGAGGTACTTGTCGTCGGTGATTCCTGGGCCAATGATGTGGCGGGTCCAATTGGGCAAGGGATGCAGGCGGTTTGGATGAATAAAAAACAGCAGAAAGCGCCCACTGGCCCTTCCGCACCGCAGCCGCTGGCGGTCATTACTGATTTGGAGGAGCTTCGCGGGCTGTTATTGTTGCCTTAGTCACGATATATAACTCGAAAAAGCTGTCTCATCTGACGATGAGGCAGCTTTCTTTTGTCATTCTCACCAACGAATCAAAGCTTCGCATTATCCACGGCAGGGTCCCGGAATACCGTCGATTGCAGTACTCCGATTGCATCAGAAATTTGCTGCAGCTGATCGCTGGATAAACCGTGCAGGCGTTGCTGGAACTTTACGTCCATCTGGCCAAAAGCTTCGTTCATAAACGCTTGTCCTTCGGAGGTAAGGCGGATTAGCTGTTTGCGCTTGTCGCCTGCGTCGCTGTATCTTTCACATAAGCCTTTGTCTGTAAGCTTGCGCAGCTCACGGCTGGCGTTAGGCATGGATAGGTGCTTGCAGTCGCTGATTTCGCTTAGCGTTGTAAGCTGCTGGACCGCAATATATTCTAGAATGCCATATTGGACGGGCGTAATGTCCCCCATCGGGATGTCTTTTGAAAATTCGTGCTGGCTTTCATGGACGGCTGTCAGGAATGCGACCATTTGATGAAATAGCGTGCTCTTGTCCAATGGGATCACCTCTTACTGCTACGATACCAAATCGGTTATCAAATAACAATTATCATTTGACAACTATATAATAACCGTGCTACGATTTAATTATCAAATGATAACAAAAGAGGTGGCGCTATGAAGACGCTAATTATTTACACGCATCCGACTCACGAGAGCTTAAGCTACGCTTTTCTGCAGAAGACGATTGAGGGCATCGGCGAAAATCCGAACAGCGGCGAGATGCAGGTGTTGGATTTGTACGCTGAAGGGTTCAATCCGCTATTAGTGTTTAATGAAAACAAACGCAGGCGGGATATGCACAAGGACCCTGAGCTGGAGCGTTATCGGGAACAGCTGCTCTGGGCGGACCGGATTGTAATGATTTATCCCATCTGGTGGGGGCGTCCGCCGGCCATGCTGCTCGGGTACATCGACCAGTTGTTTGCATCCAATTTTGCATATCGCGATACTGGCGGGCTGCTGGCGGAGGGTTTGTTGAAAGGAAAAACGGCCGTTTGCATCTCGGTAATGAAAGGACCGGCGTTTTATCCGCTATACTGGCTGAACAATGCACATAAGGTGCTGATGCGCAAAGCGCTTTTCCGCTGGGTCGGCATCAAGAAAGTGAAGTTCTTCGAGTTCGGCGGCATGGAGAAGAAGAATGGGCGGCAGGCGGAGAAGCTGAACAAGGTGCAACGGTATTTTCGGACGGCTAGGGCGTGATCGTGTAGGTGTATACGGCAACGGGATTTGGAGAGGGGGCTCCTTCATTATTTTTTGATAAAGAATGGCGGATGTTCTCCCTACAGCACTTTGATTTCTATAAAATGGAATGAGTGCTGAAGCAAGCGTGTTACAACGCATGTGGGGAGGGGCAAATGGGCATGTGGAGATGGATACGGAGGATTGTGCTTTATGCACTGGCGATTGCCGTTCTGCTAGCTGGCGTGGGCGCAGTGTACCAATGGTACGGCTCGAAGCAAGATAAGAAAACCTTCCAGCCTGCTGGCAAGCTGTATGAGGTGAAGGGGCGAAAGATGCATTTGTACACGGGCGGTACAGGGGATGTTACGGCCGTATTTGCATCGGGCTGGGGCACGGCGAGCCCTTATGCGGATTTTTCTACGCTGTATGGAGGGTTAGAGCCGCATGTGAAGGTAGCGGTCTATGACCGGTTCGGTTACGGGTTCAGCGATTCTTCGGGCGGCGTGAAGCGGGATATCGATACGATAACGGATGAAATCCATGAACTGCTAGCGGTTTCGGGACAAAAGCCTCCATATATCCTCATCGGCCACTCGCTTGGCTCTTTGGAGATGATTCGATATGCGCAGCGCTTCCCTAAGGAGGTGAAGGGGCTGCTGATGATTGATGGCGGCAGCCCTGAATATTATGCCGCGTCTCCAGGCTATACCGTGATTCCAGCGGTGTATCGGACTTTGCGGGTGACCGGGGCGCTGCGGACGCTGTACCGGTTCCACGGCTTCGCCGCATGGGCAAACAGCGAGAATAATGGCGAGCTGCTGCTGCCCAATGGGATGAAGAAGATCAGCAAGACGGCGATGCTGCTCAAGGCTGGCAATCGTGACATGACCGATGAAATGCGGCAGAGCACGAACAACGCCAAGATTGTTTTGGCAGGGCCTAAGCCGTTGCAAGCGCCGATGACCGTACTGACGGCTGATTATTTGGGCAAGCTGAGTGAGGATGCGGACTGGCAGGACAGCCAAGCGGCGCTCCCATCCTGGTCGGTTAGCGGGAAGCAGTTGATCGTAAAGGATAGTTCGCACTATATTCACGGCTACCAACCGGATGTGGTGGTGCGGGAGCTGTTGAAGCTGGCGGGTGAGTAGAGCGGGTGGTTAAAAGAGAAGAGCTTCAAGCAGCTATGGTGGCTGTTTGAGGCTCTTTGGCATGCGAGGGCAGTGTTAGCCGAATAGGGGAGAAAAACCTGTCCTATTGGTGGAAAAGCGGGCGAAGGAGAGGAATAGGAAAAGGCTGTCGAAATTCTCGACAGCCTAAGCTAACGGGAAGCTCCTTCAGTCTTAGCGGCCAAAGAGGCTTACTCCTCGAAATCATTTAACTCCACCTCGTGCCAATACAGCTCCGATAAAATCGGCGGGTAGGACATCGGGGTTATCCATTCGTAATCGCCGTCTAGCATTAGTTCGCCGAGAAGCACATTGTTAGCGGGGTCAGCTTGGAGCTTCCATTTGCCGCTCGCCATCGCCTTATCTGCTTCAACTAGGGCGAGCGCTTCTAGGAAGGGCACTTCCTCGCCCTTTTTCTGTTCTATGGTTGCGAGCTGAGCTTCATATTGCTGGCGGGCCTGCTTCATGTCGACGGCATACTCTGAATCCCACACTTCTTCGAATACGAAGCCCTTTAGTTCATGTTGGATGACAAGATCGCGGAACTCATCGGTAACATAGAGTTTTACCGGCTTCTCGGGTATCCGGAAGATCGGGTTGTGCATAACTTTATCTAACTGAAAGTGGACGCTGTTAAATCCAGATATTTCGCCGGAACAGGCGTCATATTTAAATGTCGTGCGGCCATAGTCGAGCGCAGCTACGACGTTGGTAACATTAATCAACGCAATTTCAATGTCTGAAATCTCACTGTGATCAATTTCAAGCACCTCCGCATAGGGAGCAATCAGTGGCCCGATAACGGTTTGAGCTTGCTTGGAGAAGATTAGGGCCCCAGAAGCAAGGTTAGGGAAGTCCTCTTCTTGTCCAATCCGCTGTACTTTTAATTTAATTGGTTCATACGAGGAAGCAAGTGGTTTGCCTCTGAAGTTTTCATCAAAAATATTGTCTTTTTCAGTGCAAACGGTAAGTAAAGTCGACTTCGCAGAACGCCAAAGCTCCCAGACCTTCATTTCTCAACACCCCAAATTCGTATATTTTTTTAAAAAATGTGCCCTAGCCAGCGTACGCTGTAGCGCTCCCGGCTAGTAGTGCTGCCAAAGCAGCTGCTACAGGCAGGATTCTCTTTCTTTTGCCCATGGTTGATTCGCCGCCTTATAATAATTTTTTCCATAATAGAATAATCGTAATATTATCACCTGATTTAGTAAATTTCAATATAAAAAATAGGTTCACATATAAATTTATTAGCCAAAAAAATCAATTTTATCTATTGACAGCATGAAAAAAACCTTATTTTGATATTAAATTATGCGTTTTTGTGTTTAGTTATAAGTGAACTTTGCTTTGTAGTCTACGCCATTTTCAGAATTAATCTCGATCTTGCCACTGCCTACAATACTTCCATTGTGGTATAGCTTTAACTCAATGGTGCTTTTGACAGCAAATTTTGGCGGGTTTCCTTCTTCTAGCGGTGACCAGTAAACCGTGTTTCCCGGTACAATGGTGGCGTCACTGTCCAGAAACGTTACCTTGGAATCTGGAGGGGCCCACAATAGCAGCCGTCCAGACGAGGCATGCAGCCTAACGCTATCCGCGCCTTTGCTGTCGATCATGATCGGGAATCCAGGCGCGTTGCTCATTAAAGTGGAGAAGCGGCCAAACGGGAACTCGACATTGGGCTTAACAGGAATAGGCGATCCGTCAGCCGCATACGCCGTAAGGATCAAGCTTTGAACGAGCCTAGGGGGCTGCTCTTTATGATTCAAAAACGGTGGAGCCGCAAGCGCGATAAGCATGATAAGGAAGCAAGCTGCGGCAATTACAGCGAATCTCTTTTGAACCGTAAACCGATGCTTTTGGGAGGCTGTGGACACTGACAAGACGTTCTGCAGCATTTTTTCTTTTGTTTTGTCATCTAGCTTGATCGTATTCATTTGACTTACATAGTTATCTTGAAAGGCCATTATTCCACCCCCCCTATCATCTTCGTTTTTAGCAGCTCTTTCGCGCGTTTGAGCTGTGTTCGAACCGTCCCCTCTTTCAGGCTTAAGAGCTCAGCAATTTCATTGCATTGGTAGCCCTCAAAATAATAAAGATGAATAACAAGCCTATACTTTCTAGGGAGCGTAAGGACGAAGGATACGACGTCTAATTGATCATCAGACGTAATGGAATAAAGATCATCGGCAACAGGAAGAAACCATCGTTTCCACGGGCTTTTGATTGCATCTTTGCATGTATTTATCGTGACTCGGATGACCCAAGCCTTCTCGTGCTCCGTATCATTGAAATCGCGCATGTTCTTAAAAAGCTTTATATAAACGTCTTGGCATACGTCTTGCGCATCCTGCAGATTGCGCAGATAGGTAAGCGACAGGCGGTAGATCATATCCCCATAGGTATGGATTAAGTTTGAGATATACGCATGACTGCTGCTAGTGCTGGCGTCCATTGTGCCCCTCCTTTGCACCTAACACGTTTACAAACTCAAATTTGTTTCAAAATGTTTCTAAATTTAAAAATTTATTTAGAAGACGCGCGAACAAACCGCCCCGAACGGTGTTCAGAAGCGGCCAATCGTGGCAGCTGTTGCACTTTGTGCAATGAAAGTCGCCGTTACGACCACATGCGTTTGTCGCGTTTTTACAATACTTGCCTGCGGCAGCGAGCTATACTAACAGCAAGCAGGTTGCCTGGGCGAGCTGCACAGTTTGGAAGCGGGATGGAGGGCCATTATGGCATTAACAGAACTGAAATATGAGGTATACATTGGAGCGTCGCAAGAGGAGGTATGGAGCATTTTTACCGTACCTGAGAAAACCAAGACGATCTTCTTCGGCAGCGAATTCCGTTCGACTAACGAGGTGGGTGCACCGTATCAATATGTTGGGCCAGGCAATGACGGCGACGAGACGGTGCATGTGTATGGCACGGTGCTTGCTTACGAACCGAATCGCTTGATGAGTTATACGGAGCATCCGGGACCCTCCTATCGGGAAAATCACGCCGAGCTGGAAACCCGCATTACGCTAACGCTAGAGACGGTTGGCGGCTGTACCAAGCTGACATTGGTGAACGACCAATGGCCTGACGGCCACCCGTCTTACGAGAGCACCCAGCAGAGCTGGCCAATGATTCTTAGCAATATCAAAACATTCGCCGAGTCAGGCAAATCGCTGGACTTTGGCTGGTAAGCCTCAAGATTTACGCATAAAAATAGCCGGGAAGGGTCATCCGCAGCAGGCGGATGGCCTTTCTCGACTTGTCGATTCGATGCTCTGTTAGAGAGGATGGCTGAACGTGGCACAATTGATCAAAATCGGGCTCTTCTCGACCATTGCCCAAGTGACAATCCGAACGCTTCGGCATTATGACGATTTGGGGCTGTTGAAGCCCGCCCATATTGATCCAGATACGAGCTACCGCTACTATACATTCGATCAGCTTATTCGGCTCAATCAGATTCAAGCGTTCAAAGACATGGGGCTCGGGCTTGACCAAATTGCGGGCTTGCTCAATGAGCGGCAGCCGATTGCCGACACAATTGCAACTATACAAGCGAAGAAAAAGGAGCTGGCTCGGGATATTCAAGAAAAGCATGAGCAACTAATCCGGCTGGAGGCGCGGCTGCATAGGCTGAGTACGCTAGAAGCCCCTCCGAGGTACGAGGTTGTCCTGAAGCAGGTGCCGTCCCTGCATCTGGCTGCCCTTCGGCAAATTGTGCCAACGGCGCAAGACATGCCTGCGTATCGTTGCCGTATGTTTGCCGAGCTGGAGGAATGGCTAAGGGGGCAGGCTTACGAGGTGCAGCAGGAATATGTGTTGTACCACATGGCGGAGTTTGTGGAGACGGATTTTGATATCGAGGCGGCGGTTGCTGTAAATCCACCGAAGGCAAAGGCCGCCGCCAATGCCAAGGGGATATCCACCAGCGCGGAAACGAGCGCAAAGGTGCCGGAAGCGATCCGCCTTTACAGGCTGCCAAGTGCATCACTGGTCGCAAGCGTCGTTCACCAAGGGGCGTTCATGGATGTGAAGCACGCCCTATTGGAACTTTTCGACTGGATGGGCATGAACGGTTATTCGCCTGTTGGTCCCGTACGGGAGCTTCATCTGTTCGGCCGGGAGAACGAATGCGCTGATCCGGATAATGTCATCGTTGAGCTGCAGGTGCCGATTGCTGCCAATGAGGGAGTAAGCCGTTAAACATGCTGGAGGCCAAACCGTTGCCGGTACCATTGCAGTGTCTGGCGCATCGCTTCGCGATGGGGCGTAACCTGATGCTCGGGGAAGACCGCCATAAACTTGCTATGGTCCATAATAAAAGGCTGTTCGAACTCATACATAATCTCTTTGAATTCTTTCATGATCGGCATGGCCAGCGCTAGCAGGTTCACGCCAGTCCGGGAGAAACTGCGCACTTTGCGGACAGCGCCCAATTCTTCGAACATCACCTGGAGGAGCTGCCGCGTCGCCAATGTATTGGCGCTTGGGATATGCCACGCCTCGCCCAGCGCCCGGTCTTCTTGCCCGAGCGTGATGAGCCCCCTCGCAAAATCGCCAATATACGTGTACGTATGCGGCATATCACAATTGCCCAACGCCTCGACTGGTTTGCCCTGCAGGGCAAACTTGAACACGCGTTCCCCCATCCACGACTGGAGCACGCCGGGACCGTAGAAGTCGGCAGCCCGTCCGATTGCAACTCGTATCTTCCCTTCATGATGGTCTTGCAGCAGCTTGCTTGCCATTGCTGCGCGCGTCCTCCCTTTAGGCCCGGCTGCCCGATTGGGCAGTGTCTCCTTCATCGGGCCGTCCACTTGGCCATACATATAAAGATTATCTGCAACGACAAGCTTGGCATCAACGGCCATCGCGCCTTCCATAATTGCGCTAGTGAGCGCAGGGAATTCCTTTGGCCACTTCGTATAGCCCGGTTGTGCGCAGTGGTAGACGACGGATGCCCCTTTACAAGCTTGAATCGCAAAATGCGGGTCGGACAGGTCGCCTTTGGCCACAGCGACATGTGCAGGCAAGCCCGAACCCTCCGGCAAGCTGCCGCTTCGGCTTACGAGCCGAACGTTGGCCTCTCCGCGTTGCAGCAGTTCCCTTGCAATGGCAGTGCCGACGGCACCTGCACCCATAATGACATGAGCGTTCGAACCTTGTTTGCCCATCATTTTATCCCCCTTGAATGCTTGATGGCCTTAGCATATTGTCTTCCGTAACGAGAGAGTCAAGGGGGCATTTGCAACAGGATTAACGGTTCTATTATGATGGTTGAAGGAAAAGCAGAACCGACTGCAAGGGGGAGCGCCAATGTCCGATAAATCCGGCAAAAGGATGAAATATGTGAATCAGCAGCCGACCATTATGAATATGAATGTTCAGTCGATGTACGCAATGATTCGGGATTATACACGCATGCGAACGAAGCTGCGACCGCAGCAGCAGCAGGTGCCAATGGTGCCGATCACGCTAGCGGCAGTCCCGGATGAGCGAGTGACACGCGTCGCGTGGTTTGGCCATTCGGCAAGCCTGCTGGAGATAGAAGGGAAGCGCCTGCTGTTAGACCCTATGCTGGGCGCGGCATCATCGCCTTTTCCACTGTTTAATAGCAAGCGGTACAGCGGCGGGCTGCCGGTGAAGCCGGAAGCGATTGGGCAGGTGGATGCGATCTTTCTATCGCATAACCATTTTGACCATATGGACCGTGGCAGTATTAAGAAGCTGCAGAGCGGTGTCGGCCACTTCCATGTGCCGTCTGGCGTAGGGCGCTACCTGCAGCAGTGGGGCATTGAAGCGAGCCGGATTAGCGAACATGGCTGGTGGGATGAATTCGAGTTCAAAGGCTTGAAGATCGCTTGTGCGCCAGCGCGGCATTTCTCGGGCAGAGGGCTAACGGACCGGGACCGCTCTTTATGGTGCTCATGGGTGTTCAAGGGGAAGGACAGCAGCGTTTTCTTCAGTGGGGATAGCGGCTATGCGCCTCACTTCAAGGAAATCGGCAGCAAATATGGCCCATTCGATCTGACATTGATGGAATGCGGGCAGTATGATGAGCGTTGGTCAGCCATCCATATGATGCCGGAAGAGACGGTCCAGGCGCATCTCGATGTTCGCGGCAGTGTGCTCGTGCCGATTCACTGGGGAGCGTTCACGCTCGCGCTGCATGCTTGGGCGGATCCCGTGGAGCGGGTTATTGCTGCCGCTGCACAGCATGGGGTGACGGTCGCAACGCCCCGCATCGGGGAGTTCGTAGCGGTGGGAGAGGATAAGGCGCAGATTCCGGCTGCTGCCTGGTGGCGGTAACGCACGCATTAGTGTTGCGTGGCAACACGGAGCATAAGAGGATGAAATGGCGAATAAATTGACATGCCCACAGGCATGTCAATTTATTTGCAACCCGCTATATGCTTCGTTGTAAGTCTCGAATGTCTTTCCACGATATAAGCTTAATTCCCTCACGGTTTATCAATTTCTTAATCGTACGATCATTCAGCAGCCGATGCTCCAATTCCCGTTCTTTATAACATCCCGTCATTGCTATTAACTGGCTGGTTATTCTAGACGGATGTATGGTTAACTGGGTTATTCCAGGTTTTATGTGCGTTAAAATCCCAGCCAATTGTTTCTTCATTTTGCTGTATGCAATAACAGGGTTAAAGCAATATGGAAGCGAGACGATATCATCAATTAATAAGATTTTTCTATCGTTTGCCGAATCAATCCTCTTTTGAAACAACCTCAGCTGATCGGTATTAAAAAATGGTTGTTCTAATATCTTGTTAGGCAAATTAAATGGAAGGCGATACTTTTCACATAAGTCAAATGCTATCTCTAAAAAATCGCGGCCCGTAAATAACCCCATGATGCTCCCTGCATGGCTATCAAGATGGGTTGGATCAATTCCTTTTAAGATTGCACGTTGAATCTGGAATTCCATTTCTAGCAGAACATCATCCTCATCCGCATTCCTTTCTAACGAAGCAATATCAGTGTGAAAGTATCCGTCCGCATTGATTAAACTATGTAGTGTTCGTTTATCGTAGACTGGTGCATAAGGATTCAATGCATCACTTGTTAACGTAAGATGAATGCCAATATTTTTAATGCCTCTCTGATTGCTTTTCTCCATTGCTTCATTGGAATCTGGGCAAGGGATCATAATCGATGTAGACGTTATAGCGCGTTCATCAAATAAGTCAATAATGGCATCGTTGGTTCCTTTCGTTATTCCAAAATCATCCGCATTAATAATTAACAATCGGTCATTAGCTGAAAAGCCCAGTTTTTGAATCATAGATTAGATTTGCCTCCTTGTTTTTGTTTGAAAAAAATGACGCTACAAACTGTTTTCAGTTTGTAGCGTCATTTTGCGTATGATGAATTACTCTGTAACGATAATAACCTCAGCGCTCGTCTGCGGTGGCAGCGACGCCGTCATGGCCATGGAATGGTACGCAATAATGCGCATGCCCGGCTTCAATTCCGCATCGCCTGACAGCGCAGGGATGATCGTTGTTTTATCTGAAATGTTCAATACAACATCGTTATTCTTGTCATTGTCGGAGCCGACGTTCACGTACACTTGGTCTGCATTAGCTGGACCGCCTGCTTCGATTGTGCCAATGATTTTCGGCGCTTCTGCTTTCTTCACAACGATTTTGTCCGCATGCGTTTGGGCAGGGTAGATCATCGTCATGGCTGGACCGTAAGTCGCTACAACGCGCGTGTCTGCTTTCAAAGCGTCAGCGGCTAGCGTTGTCCCGTTCTCGTCGACGATTTGCGTCTCTTTATCGATGCTCAGAATGACATAGTTCACGCCGCCTTGTGGAAGGGCATTGCCGATGACGGTGATTTTGCCATCCACTGCATTCGTAATGATGCCGTCCGTGCCTGGCGCTTCTTGAGGAGCAGTTTCTTCTTCCGACATCGTCACCACCACATAGTTAGTCGTGGATTGCGGCGGCAGGCTCATCGTTACGGCAGGTCCGTAGAACGATTTGACCGTCATGCCCACTTGAATGTCGCTTGCTTGGATAGCTTGTCCGTTCTCATTGAGCAATTGTGCCTTAGGCGCAATATGCAGGATGATCGTGTCTTCCAGCCCGGAGTATAGGTTCGTGCCCTGTACGGTGAGGCTAGTGCCATTCACTTCCGTTACTTTGCCAGTAATGGCTGTGAATGTGTAGTCCTGTACGACGAGCGTCAGCGCGGTGCCGCGAGCTGGGAGGCTTCTCGTAATGTTCGGGCCATAAAAGGCTTTGACTGCCCGTTGCTCATCAATCACTTTCTTAAGCGGTACGGTGCGCCCTTTGCTGTCTATGATACGCGTTTCCTTCGTGATCGCAAGCACGATTTCGCTTTGGTCCACCGCAGCGAGGCCGTGGCCTGTTACCGTAACGAATTTGCCAGATTTATCGTTCGTAAAGTTCGTAATGAGGCCCACGGTGGCAGGCTTAACGATAGCTTGGTTTTGAATATTGCCTTGTCCGGCATGAATAGGAGCAGGCGGCACGTCCTGTGGCTGTGCGAACGCTGCGATTGGTGAAAGGCTCATGGCAAGAATAGACGCGGTTGCGATTGCTTTATACATTTTGTTCATCTGTCAATCCTCCAGTTGTTGGCGTGTCTTTCATAGCTCTAGACGCGATAGGTTGAAAAATGTTGCATGTAGAATAACAAAAAACCGGATGCCTCGCGGCGTGCTCCGGTTTTTCGCTTGATCTGGCCAGCTAAACTAGCGATGCCTAGCTATGATTCTTCTGCTAATAATCATCTCGGCTACGAATAGGTTCGGCACCCAGCATAGCCATGCGATGACAGTGAAGGTGTCGTCCGTATCGTCTAATCCGAACAATGCCCCAGCCAATGCGGTATAAATGCGAAGCGTGATTGCTGCGCAGGTTAGCGCGTAGTTGCGGGTCATCCAGTTGCCATGAGCGATTGGCTGGCGGTCGGCGATGATGCTTTTTAGCGCCCGGTACAAGGTGTACAGCCACATGAGCGACAAAGCGCTAAAGCCGATATGGCCGCTTAGCCCGCCATCTGAATAAAAGGCGAGATAAAGCCCAGTAAAGCTAGCAATGATAAGCATGACGCTATAGGCATAGCCGATGATGCGGTGAAACTGGGGCAACCGTTGCCGGATTCGTTTTACGAACTGGAGCCAGCCGATGCCAATCGCGACCCCGGCGGATACGGCGTGCGCCCAGAGGACGCTGTACCAGAGGCTTGGCATAGATCCCTTCTCCATAGAAAACGGCTGTTCCTTCACGCCATCAGGCGAACCATAGAACGCGAGCGCGTATAACCCGACCACCACCGCCAATACGGCCAAAATGCCAAATCCCCAAGCGCGCCCCCGGCTTCCTTGTTTGTTCATACCTTAACCTCCTATAGTCCATGTGATACATAAGCAGCACGAATAAGTAACTAAACTTTACCACCGCCAAGGAACGCCAAAAAGCGGCTTACGGCGGAGTGGCAGCTACGCCGGAAGACGGGGGAAGGCTGGACTCTTCAGTCGCAACAACGAGGATGCTAGCTTGCTAGTGTGCGGGGATACAACACGAAGAGGGTATCCCAGCGCCTTCATGGCAGGCATAGGGATACCCTCTGAGCGTTGCATTCTTGTTATTGATAGGAAGGGGCAAGCGCCGCTGCGCCTAAGCCTGTCGGGAGCGTACTGGACTTGGACAAATAGACTTTGTCCACCTTGGCGCCATCTTCGCGCACTTTAATGTACAGCGTATGCGCGCCAGCTGGGATAGAGATCGTGCCGCTCGTTTTTTTCCAAGCCCACGTGTTGTTCGAAGTCGTCGTCACTTGCGTGTCAGTGCCGCTGTCGATCGCGACATAGAAACTATCCGAGCTGCCGTCTGGGCCATTGCCGAGCAGATGGATGTAGAAGCTGCCGCCGTTCGTTACTTGCAGGTTGTAGGCGATCAGGTTCGTCGATGCATTGCCTGAACCGTTCGCTGTCTCCATGTTCTGGCTATTCGAGCACGCCGCACAAGCCGCTAGGGCAAATGTGCCGTTCTTTGACGTGTACGTTTCGGCTTCGAGGTAAGCGCCAGTATTGCCATCTACATTGTAAAATAGCGTGCCGCCCGTGCCCGCAGCCAGCGTCGTTACGTTAACCGCACTGCTTGCCGCTGATACGTTGCCCGCAGCGTCTTTGGCTTTGACGGTATACGAATAACTTGTTGAAGCTGTTAGCCCTGTATTGCCGAAGGAATTCGTCGTAGACGTGCCCGCAAGCGTGCCATCGCGGTAGATTTCATAGCCTACAACGCCTACATTGTCTGTAGCCGCTGTCCAAGACAGATTCACTTGCGTACTGGAAGATGCGGTTGCCGTTACATTCGCAGGCACGGAAGGCGCTACCGTGTCCGGCGTAGGCGCATAGCGCTCAATAATTTGGCTTGTTCGCAGGACGTCTTGCTCCACGAGCCAGCCTTTGCTGCGCAGCAGGTTGATCAATGCCGTCCGCTCCGATGAAGCTTCGGAGAAGCTATCGGTCTTGAACGAAGCCTCGACCCAATATTCATTGCCTGTTCCGGCTGTATTAATGACGGTCCATACTTCTACGTCGAGATCCAGATCGTCGAACGTGCCTTCATACCGATTGAAGCTAACCGGGCCGTAGATAACCGAGCTGTTTAATTGCGTCGTGCCCCAGCCGGTGCTTGTCCAGTTTTTGAATTTTGTCGGCGCATTCGAGTTCGATACCGTACGGGAGGTCGCCTCTGATGGCATATTCAAGCCGCTGCCGCTGGAGCCGGAGATTGTAATGTCTTTCTCGTAAGCGATGCTAAGCGTTTGCTTGGAATAGCCCCAGTCAACTTGGAAATCGAATCCGGATGCGGAATCGAGGCCTTCGCCGGCTGCTTGCGTCAATGCGGCGTTAATGTCGCCATTTTGGACATCGTACCGTTTCTTGAATTGGATTTCATGCGTGCTCTGGTCGTCGCGCTTGCGAATGCGGTCGCTCCAGTCTTGCCCTTGAAGGCTTTGGGTGGCAGTATCCATATATTGTACTTTGTATTTTTTCGTCGAGGTGCCGGTCGAGAATTCGCTGCGAACGGCGCTTACGAGATTATGGCTGGAGTCGAGCACGAGCGAGGGGTCGAGATTTAGTTTGACCTCATAGTTTGGGGTTCCATTAGCGGCAAAAGCAGGCTTCGGCACAAGAAGCGGGCTTGCCAGCAGCATGGCAGCGACCGTGCCAGCCATTGCGGCTTTCCACAAAGAGCGGGCTGGCGATAGTTGTTGTGCGTACATTACATTCATCCTTCCATATGGTGGAGTATCGTTCGGACAAATCATACGGGCGATTTGTTAATGGAATGTACGCGTTTTGTGGAGTTATGATGAAGTCGCCCTATGCCCGTCCCCTATAGCGTTGCCCCGGCGTTATCCACCGTACATGTGCACATTTTGGCAGAGGGTAGGCAACTAAACAGTCTATCCGCATTGGACCTCATATGATGGCAGTGAATTAGGGAGGTGACTGGTGATGGGTAGATGTAAAGTACACAAGGCGAATCGCCACAAGCTAAAACGGAAAAAAATATGCCGTGTTCCACGTAAACGCTGCTGTCGAAAGCCCGTTATTAGGGCCAGGTCATGCGTGCGCATTGCGATTACAAGGCGGGAAGCGCAGCGCCTGCGGCGTTTGCTTCAGCTCATAAATACGCTCATCCCTCTTGTGCTGACGGATCGGGATCCAGAGGCGGTGCAGAAGTTGCGCCGTGCGTTATCTAACTTGAATGCGCTCCTCCATAAGCTGTGCCCGAACGTTTCTGAGCGGTCGATCCGGCGCGCAGAACTCGAACTATTGCTAGCCCAACTGCTTCTTAGCCCGATGATTACGATCTCCCTTGCTGTCACGTTGAAAGTTTTCATGTTTAACGTGCAATCCATTAATGTGCGTCTGGAAGTGAATCAGGAGATCCTCAATCAGATTCTCCAATTCGTGCAGCAAATTGACAACAGTCTCAATACAATTATCAATGGGGGGTTGGTCGGTCCGCCGGGACCTCCGGGACCTCCAGGCGCGACCGGTCCGACAGGGCCACAAGGGCCGCCGATTACTGTCGGCTGTAATGCAGTAGCGCTTGGCGCCTGCTCTTTCGCCGAAGGGCGGAATACGCTGACGACGGTCATCGCCGAGGCTTCACATGCCGAAGGGGAAGGGACGATTGCCAACGGTCATGGTGCCCATGCTGAGGGCGGCATGACACAGGCGAATGCTGAGTTTGCCCATTCCGAGGGAAACAGCACGATGGCGAACGGCGTTAATTCGCATGCTGAGGGCAATGTGACGGTAACGTTGGGAGCCAATTCCCATGCGGAAGGCGATGGCACATTAGCCAGCGGCCCTAATTCACATGCCGAAGGCAGCGGGACGGTAGCTTCCGGTGCGAATGCGCATGCTGAGGGCGCTGGCACGGATGCGACAGGCGACAATTCGCATGCGGAAGGCAGTAACACGACAGCGAGTGCCACTAACGCGCACGCGGAGGGCGATAGCACGACCGCGAGCGGCACGGGCTCGCATGCCGAGGGTGCAGGGACGCGTGCGATAGGCAATAATTCGCATGCTGAGGGTGCGGGCACTACGGCGCAGGGGGATAACTCGCATGCCGAAGGCGGCGGTGCGACCGCGAATGGAGCGAATTCGCATGCCGAAGGCACGGGCACGACGGCTAATGGGGCGAATTCGCATGCGGAAGGCGGAGGCACGACGGCTGCTGGCACGAATTCACATGCCGAAGGCGTCAACACGGCAGCGAATGGCAACAACTCGCATGCCGAAGGCGATACGACGACGGCTGGCGGAACTAGTGCGCATGCGGAGGGCAGCGGCACGTCGGCCGGCGGCAGCAGCGCCCATGCCGAAGGCTCCGGCACAAACGCAAGCGGCAGCAACGCCCACGCTGAAGGGGCTGGCACGCAAGCGACGGGCAACAACTCGCATGCGGAAGGCGGCGGTGCGCAGGCGACGGGACCGCAAGCGCATGCCGAAGGGTTCAATACGTTAGCATCGCTCGACAATTCGCATGCGGAAGGTGCGTTTACGCAAGCGACTAACATATCCGCCCATGCCGAAGGGGAAGGAACAATAGCAAGTGGTGAACGCACCCATGCGGAAGGGTTAGGGGCAAGAGCGATTGGCAATATCTCGCATGCGGAAGGCTTGAATACGCAATCTGTCGGAATGATCTCCCATGCGGAGGGCGAAGGAACGATTGCTAATGGCATTCGCGCCCATGCCGAAGGGCTGGGAACACAAGCGAACGGTGCCCAATCCCATGCCGAAGGCAATAGCACGGTAGCCGGTGGTGACGCTGCCCATGCTGAGGGGCTTCTTACACAGGCTACTGGAGGTTCATCGCATGCGGAGGGTGAGTCGACGATTGCGTTGGCTGCACGGGCCCATGCTGAGGGATTGAGCACGCAAGCAAACGGGATCAACTCACATGCCGAAGGTGCCAACACGATTGCGAGCGGAATTAATGCCCATTCTCAAGGGGACACGACGACGGCAAGTGGCAATAACTCCCACGCAGCAGGCAGCAATACCGTCGCCGATGCATTGAACTCATTCGCCGGCGGCTCGAATACGAATACCGGCGGGCTCACTGGCGCTTATATTATGGGGGAGAATGGGACGGCGCGCTTCGCGAATTCCTTCCATGTCGCCAATGGATTGGCGATTGGGCCGACGCTTAACTCTGTTATATTAGACGGTCCGGGCGGCAACCTTTACTTGGACGGAGCGGTACTTAGCCCTGCGGCTGCGGACTATGCGGAGATGTTCGAGACGGCGGATGGGCAGCCGATTGATGCGGGGTATTTTGTAACCTTGAGTGGGGAACGAATTACACGGGCAGCTGCGGCAGACTCTTATATTCTTGGCGTTACGAGCGCTACGCCTGCTTTCGTGGCAGATTCCAGCGATTTGCGCTGGCAGGGCCTTTTTCTAAAGGATGAGTACGGGCGCCTGTTGAAGGATGAGCAGGGTGAACGGATTTTGAATCCGGATTACGATCCTGATCAGGTATACGTTCCCCGAAGGGAACGGCAGGAGTGGGTCGCAGTAGGCATGCTCGGCAAGCTGATTGTGCGCGATGACGGGACCTGTGTCGTAAATGGCTATTGCAAGCCGAATGATGCGGGAATCGCAACGGCATCGGCAAGCGGTTATCGGGTCATGAAGCGAATAAGCGACGGGCTTGTGAGGATTTTGTTTAAATAATGGCTGCTAATCGAAAAAAACGAGCAATGGACAGCGATTGAATCGCCATTCATTGCTCGTTATTTGTTTGTAAGTGCTTAGTAGTTGGAGAGGAAGCTATTCGAGCCAAGCATCATCTAGCTGTACCATGACCGGACAATGGTCGCTGCCGAGAATGGCGGAGTCGATGCGGGCATCGGCTACATGAGGCGCGAGCCTTGCGGATGCTAGGAAGTAGTCGATTCGCCAGCCAATGTTGCGTTCACGCACCTTTGGCATGAATGACCACCAGCTGAATGCATCGTCCTGCTCAGGGTGCAGGTGCCGGAACGTGTCGATAAAGCCTGCCGCGAGCAGATCAGTCATTTTGCCGCGCTCCTCGGTGGTGAAGCCGGAGTTGCCGTGATTGGATTTTGCATTCTTCAAATCGATTTCTTGATGGGCTACGTTCAAGTCCCCGCACACAATGACGGGTTTCTTCGCATCGAGCGCCTGTAGATAGGTGCGGAAACGGTCTTCCCACTCCAGCCGATAGCCAAGACGGGACAAGTCGCGCTTCGCGTTAGGCGTATAGACGTTTACGAGATAGAATCGGTCAAATTCGAGCGTCAATATGCGCCCCTCATCCTCAGAATCCTCCTCAATGCCGTAACGGACAGACAGCGGTTCGGCCTTGGTGAAGACGGCGGTACCGGAGTAGCCTTTCTTCAATGCGTAGTTCCAATATTGCGAATAACGGCCTTCTAGCGGCAATTCAATTTGGCCTGCTTGCAGCTTCGTCTCCTGTAAACAGAAGATGTCGGCGTCACTGTCGTTAAAGTAGTCCATAAAGCCTTTGGTTACGCAGGCGCGCAATCCGTTTACATTCCATGAAATGAGCTTCATTGTGAGTCTCCTTCTATTAGCTATGCTTGCGATAGATTTAGTTGACTCTAGTGTAGCATAAGTGGGCGAATGCCGCGGCGATTTGGGGTGGACATGCATGTGAAAAGCACCGTGAAAGCAGTGGGGAGAGTCTAGGTACTTAGGACTAGTCGAAAAGGAGGGATTTTTCGTCATATGTCGAATTTATCCTTACCAAATAATTGATACTCGACAACCGGGAGAGGAACTAGACGATGATTACATGGATTCGCGCGCGGCTGACGGCCCGCATTCTGTTAGGGGTAGCAGCTGTCATTGCACTAACGGTGGCGGGCAATGTCCTGCTGCAGGTTCATAATACGGGAACAGCGGTAGAAGATGCGGTCAGTTCTTATAATATGAGTATTGCGGAGAACTACGCTAAGCAACTGGATGCCATCAAATACGCGTCGTTCTTGGCTGAGCCGACAGAAACGGATCTGTATTGGTCACTTCGCCAAGAACTGGACCGGTTTCGGGTATCGATTGGCGCACGGTACGTTTATTTTGTTCAATTTAATGAGAAGCAAGAGCCGCTCCTTATGATCGATGGGCGCCCAAAGGGTGATCCGTTAGCCTCGCCTATTAATGAATCAACGGATATGCCGCCTAGTGCGGTGAAGCTGGTTATGGAAGGAACGCGCGCAAGCTCGGCGCTGATCGAGAACGAGCAATACGGCAATTACATATCAGCTTATGTGCCTATCAAGATGCCTGATGGCAAAATAATCGGAGCGTTAGGAATCGATACGGATGCAGCAGTGCTGGAGGGATTGGCGAGCCAGGTAACGCGTGAGAGCATCCCGGTATATATTGGGATGCTAGCGGTGGCGCTCATTGCAATTAGCTTCATGACATGGTTTGTTGCGATTGCACTGCGTCCGCTACGTACGGTAACGGCGAGCGCCGAGCGAATGGCGGCAGGAGAGCTGGGGGAAGCCAATCAGCTGTTGCTGGCGAGCCCTGTAAAGTCGCGTGATGAGATTGGCAAAACTTATCGTGCCATGCTAACTATGTCAGCGAACCTGAATGATCGGATTGGCGGTATCGTATCTCGCATGTCAACGACATCGGAGGGGCTCATCGACTCGTCAAGGACATTTGCAGTAACAGCGGAAGAGATGCTTGGCATGGGCGAGACGGTGAATGGCTCGGTAAGCCGCATACTGGCAGGGGCGCAGGTGCAGCGGCAGAGTGCGCAGGATAACACAGTTGCGATGGAGGAGATGGCGCAAGGCATTCTCCGCATTGCAGAATCTTCAGGCGCAGTGTCGGCAGCGGCGCAGGATGCGCTTGGGATGGCACAATCCGGCAGAGGGACAATTCATTCGATGGCTTCACAAATGCAGGGCATTTCGGCTTCAGCGGAGGAGACGAAGCAGATTGCAATTCAGTTGGAGAGCAGCGGCAGGCAGATGACGGAGGCGCTGGCTAATATTCAAGATTTTGCAACGCAGACAAAACTGTTAGCCTTGAACGCGTCTATTGAGGCAGCCCGGGCGGGGGAGCATGGGCGCGGTTTCTCCGTGGTGGCATCGGAGGTGAGAAAGCTCGCAGAAAACTCGGCGTCGGCGGTTGTGCATGTGGCTGAACTGCTTGGCAGCATTGGGCGCGAAGCAAGTGCGATTCGGGCGCATATGGAAGCAGCAACGGGCGAGATCGAGGAGGGGGCGCGATTGTCGCTGCAGGCGGAGCAATCATTTGATCATACGGTGGAAGCCTTCCGGCTTGTGACTGGCCAGATTCTTGAGGTATCGTCTACAGTTGAGCAGCTGTCGGCAGGCTCGCAAGAAGTAGCCGCAACAGTTGGCAACATGGCTGACATTGCAGGAGGCGTTTCGGAACAGACCCATCAGATTGAGCAGTTGACGAGCCAGCAGCTTCAGTTAATTAGGCAGCTGCATGAAGCGTCACAGGAGCTCAATGGCAGGGCATCCGAGATGGGTGAAGCACTGAGGCAGGTTAATGTGTAAGAGAAGCGGTTAACAATATCGGCCCTTTATGCAAAGGGTCCTTTTTCACTTGCTGGCACAGCGTTTGAATTCGGCAATAGGAAGCTATATACTGTCCGGTAGAGTAGGAAGCGGGACTTTCACGCGAGGGGCGGGAACGTAATGGGTGAGCAGGATGGCCGGAAGATTCGCGTTATTATTACGGGCGTTACGGGCATGGTCGGCGAGGGCGTTCTAGAGGAGTGCCTTCATCATCCGGCTGTGGAGCGGGTGCTCATATTGGGAAGGAAGCCGTACGGCAGGCAGCATCCGAAGCTGCATGAGATTATTCATTCGGATTTCCATGACCTTGCGCCAATTGAGGCGCAGCTGTCCGGGTACAATGCGTGCTTTTTTTGCCTAGGCATATCCTCAGTTGGGATGTCGGAAGCAGATTATACGAAGGTTACGTATAACCTCACCATGCATGTTGCAGAAACGTTAGCGCGGTTGAATCCCGATATGGTTTTGGCCTATGTAACGGGTTCGGGGACAGATAGCACAGAGCAAGGGCGTTCGATGTGGGCGCGTGTAAAAGGAAAAACAGAAAACGAGCTGCTGCGGCTGCCATTCAAGGCAGCGTACATGTTCCGCCCAGGCTATCTTCATCCGACTAAGGGGCTTCGCAATGCCCACCGGTATTACCGGTATCTCTCATGGCTGTATCCTCTTGCAAAGCTTTTCTTCCCTAAGCAGATGCTAACGCTCCGGGAGCTCGGCGTTGCAATGATTCATGCGGCTACAAACGGCTATGACCGTCCGATTCTTGAGACGAAGGATATTAATCGGCTGGCTAGCGGGCACCGCACAAGGGATTAGTTAGTTGCCACAGATAAGCTGAAGAAACAGCCTCCAATGCCACTTGAGCCGTGGTTTTGGAGGCTGTTTTTTAACTGCGGGCAGGATGGGGTTACCAACATTATAACTTGGAGACTAGTTCGATAGATTCATTTTATTTCTAAAATTTTTCTAAATTCGGTAGAAACATAGAATTTTATTGCATTCCGTTGGTTGAAACCACATATTTTAAGAAAAATATAGGTTATTCATTATAGGCGGAGTGGTATAATGTTCCTACCAACCTACACCGAATAATAAAGGAGATTGCTAGAGTGAAGAAAGTTACACTGCTTGTATGCATTATTTTCATGTTACTTCCATCTATGGCCTTTGCAGGGACTGTATCAACTGAAGTTTACCTGGATAATGTCAAACTCAAATTTTCCAATAGCGTTATAGAGGAAAATGGCACGACACTTGTCCCGTTCCGTAATTTGTTCGAGGCTATGGGGGCGAGCATTACCTTTGATCCGAAGACAAGCACGGTTAAGGCGGTTAAAGGCAGCAACACAGTCCAGCTCGTGATTGGCCAGACAGTAGCGTTCAAGAACGGCCAGCCGATTAAGCTGAACGTGGCACCCAAGTCTGTGAAGAATGTAACCTATGTACCGCTTCGCTTCGTAAGCCAATCGTTCGATTACGGGCTAAGCCTTCAAGGCAAGAAAATTTATATTACGTCACCGAAAGTGACGACGCCAGTCGTAACGCCAACGACACCGACAGATCCGGCGGCGACGACTAATCCAACAACGACTAATCCATCCACAACTAATCCTTCGACAACGGCGGGCAACTTGACGGTCGAAGAGATTGGGAAACTATCGAACCGGGTTGTCTACATTGAAGTATCGGACAGCAAGGATAAAGTATTTGCAAGCGGCAGCGGAGTCATGATCGGCTCCAGCGGCGAAATTATTACGAATTACCATGTTATTGACGGTGCGGCTAGCGCCAAAATTTATACCGAAGATAAGAAGACGTATAAGACGACAACGATTTTGGCAAAAGACGAGAAGCGGGACCTCGCGCTGCTCAAAATCGATGCAACAGGCCTTCCAACGGTTACAATCGGCGATTCTACGCAGCTTAAGCTTGGTGAATCGGTCGTAGCGATCGGATCGCCGCTTGGCTTTACGAACTCGCTAACAGCAGGCTTGGTAAGCTCGCCAAACCGCGTTGTGGATGGACTGAATTTTGTACAGATTTCGACCCCGATCGACCATGGCAGCAGCGGCGGCGCATTGTTCAATATGAAAGGTGAGCTAGTCGGCATTACGTCCGCGAAGATTGAGAGCTCGGCTAACATCAACCTGGCGATTCCGTCTGCCGACGTTAAGACGTTCCTGAATTTGCCGAGAACGAATACGACGATGACAGGGACGCAGCCGACGAAACCTACGACACCATCTGTTCCGCAAGGATCGCAGATGACGGAAGAACAGCTTGAAGATTATTTGAATGAGAATTACAGCAAGATGTCATACGGAGAAAATGATAAAATTATAGTTGAGATGGAATGGGTCGCGGTGCTGGACGATGATGGCGACTTCACTCTCGGTGGCATCATGACGAATGCTGACCAGTGGATCAAACTAATGGCTGAGCAGGAGGCTGATGAGGACGTTCTTCCTTCGCTTATTTATCACATTGCGCAGGAACTGCATGACGACAAGCAGTTGTCGGATTTGTTCTTTACGCTCTTCCTGGATGTGTATGTATCGAAGTACCCTTCGGCTTTCCCTGCCGAGGCTATTGAGCAAGATGGCAGCGGTTATCACGTCTTCTACTGCTTCGTGGCAGGAGGCGTTGATTTCGAGGAAGGATATATGTACTATACGCTTGACCCGTACGATAAGAGCGGGGATTCGTACCAGAAAGTCAAAGTTAAATAGTTTGCGTTAACGAAACCAAAAGCCGGACGCCCCGATTGGGACATGTCCGGCTTTTGTGCTGTTTGCTTATAGGGAAGCTTATGAGAGCGCGTTTTAGGGCGTTTGGAGATTGCTGCTAACGTAGGCGAGAGCGGTTTGCATTTTGTCGATATAAGCAGGCTCGTTGCCCGTACACATAAATTCGACATGGCCGTGCCCGCGGCCTTCGATGCCGAATCGGTTCAACAGGGCGGAGAGGCGCCTCACGGTGCCGGCGTTGCCATCAACGATCTGGATATGCGGCGGGAGCATAGCGCGCAGGATGTTCGTATAGAACGGGTAATGCGTGCATCCCAGCACAAAAATGCCGTATTCGTCGAGATTGTAAGGCGCAAGCTGGGTGCGGAAATATTCTTCCATCACCTGTGGGTCGAATTGCAGGCTCTCGCAATAGCGGACGAGACCCGGCAGAGGGAGGGAGTCTACGATGCCACCTTCATCGACGCGTGAGATGAGTGCGTAATATTTGGGCAGCTGCAGCGTTAACTGCGTTGCCATTACGAGCACGCGCTTGCCCGTCGCACGGTTCATCTCAACGGCGGGTTTCACGGCAGGCTCCATGCCGACGATTGGCAAGGAATACTTGGCGCGCAAATCCTCGACGGCGATGCTGGTAGCCGTATTGCAGGCGATCACAAGCGCGTCGATGCCGTGGCTCATCATTCGTTCGACTGCTTCGAACACATAGCCCTGTACTTCTTCCTTGGTTTTGGTGCCGTAAGGGACGTGCAGCGTATCTGCCATATATAAATAATCTTGCGCGGGTAGCCGCCGAAGCGACTCGGCAAGCACGGATAGCCCGCCGATTCCCGAATCGAAGAATCCAATAGTCATGTGGGATCGATTCCTATCGTATGTAGTCTAAAGCTCTATTCAGCATAACGCGATAGATGCCCCAAGGGCAAGGCTTAATAATGTGAACTGGCAGCCAGCCCAAAGAGATGATTGCTGTGTGAAGCAGTAGCCATCTACTAAGGCTGGCTTCATATTACTCCTTGCCGTGGCGGATGAACAACCATACGCCGAATAAGATGAATAGCCCTGCAGCCAGTTGATACGCCGTTAACGATTCTTTTAACAGCAGCCATGCTAGCACGGAAGCGATGACTGGCTCGCCCAGGACTGACATGGATACAGCGGCTGCATTCATATACTTGAGCAGCCAGTTGAACAAATAATGGCCGAACAGCGTAGGCACGATTGCAAGCAGCAGGAAGTTGCCCCACTCGGAGGCGCTATAGCCGCCGAATGGATTGCCTTTTGCTACGTTATAGATGGCAAGTGAAGATGCGGCGAAGAAAAATACCGAGAAGTTGTAGACGAATGCGCTCATATCCTTGCGCAGATGTTTGCCGAACATCATATGCACGGCAACGGCAAGTGCACCAAGCAACGACAGGACATCCCCGATTAAGGCATCCCCCGACACGCGGAGGTCGCTGGAGCCGATGACGATCGAACCGAACATGGCAATGCTGATGCCCCATACCATCATCCGATTCACTTTGGCCTTGAACAGGAGGAAGGAGCCGATCATCACGAACACAGGCTCTAGCGTAAGGATGACGGTTGAACTGGCGACGGTCGTCAGCCGAAGGGAAGCCATCCATAATAGAAAGTGCAGGGCAAGCATAATGCCAGACAGCGCTAGCCTTCGCCAATGGCGGGCTGTGAGCCCCTTCCACTCATGGCGGTAACGCCATACGAGCGGCAACATGAGCAGATTCGTCAGATAGAGCCGATACATCGCAATAACCGCAACGTCGGCATGCGACCAGCGGACGAAGATCGACGAGAAGGAGATGGCGATAATCCCGATGATATAGAACAGCTCATAGGGTAGTTTATTGGTGCGGTTCATAGCAGATTGAATCTCCCATACGTTATGAAATAAAGGTATACGAAAGTAATACTACTATAGATGGGATGGGGAAATACAATCCAGTTGTTGCTAAGCGGGAAGGAACGCTCAGCCGCCGAGCTTCGCGTGAACAGCGGTGCATCGCAAGCCATGCGCAATCCAGGGAAGCATCGGCGGCTGGTGACCGATCACATGGGATGTGATTGTATTTTGTGCAATGGCATCAGGGTACTGGTGCGCTAAGAACGGGTCCCATTGCAGATCGTGCAATGAAATGGCATGTTCAGTTGTAAAACAAAGGGGTAAGAACGCATGGATGCGTTTGCCATTGCACCAAATACAATGTCACGTTTGAATCGGGGCAGAAGCCTATCAACCATTGCACAAACTGCAATGATACCTCGACAATGGTGGGGCGGTTGGTCAAGCTCGATTAAAGCAGAAGCTCCCTAGGTTCAGCTTTCAATGCATAGGCACGAACTTTTCTGCCACGGTCTTCAATGGGGGATAGCAACCCTTTGTCGGTCAACGACCGCAACCAGTTGCGGGCAGTACGAAAATTGACATCAAATCGTTCGATTACATCCTGAGGCCGAATCGGCCGAGCAAGGACCCATGCCAGACGAAGGATATCCTTCTCAACCATTGACTGAAGACCAGATTGGCGCGCTTCGCAGCAAGTAGGACCGATCGCCAGCTGAAGGAGCATGCGGCACACCTCTGGACGATTTTGAATATCATCGAATGAAAAATGAAGCATCTTCCACCCCATCCCCGTTAGAAAAGTGTCCCGGTTCAACGAATAGCTGAACTTCTCGCGATCCATATCTTTCACATGGCTCTGAAACCCGTCGCATTCGATGCCGAATTTGCCGTAAGTGGGCAAGAAAGCAAAGTCAAGAAACCGGGATTTGCGATTCCAATCATAAATTTCATACTCCGGATGCAGATGCTCCAGCGTACCGAAGAGCGGCCACCAAACTTGCTGGAGCAGCAGCTTCTCTGCGAATTGGTGCCCACGGACGAGCCGACCGCGGCGTTCCCCTGTTCTGCATGCCGTGTGGTGCTCGATAAACACCTCATATGCTTGTTCGAAACCCACTATAAACCTCCTTGTTGTCAAAAAAAGAACGCCCTTGCGCCAAGGAGGCTCAAGGACGTTCTTCGTCTGCAAGTAGTATAGCATCAGTCGGTCGGGTAGACCACTAGTTTGTTCGTAAGAGAAGAGCTCATTGCAATTTGTACAATGAGAAGGTGCTCATATCGGCTTAGCCCGCGTTCCCATTGCGTTTTGTGCAATCAGAAACACTGATTTGCAGGCAGGGGAGCGTGATTAGCGGCTATGGAGCATTTGCCATTGTACAAACTTCAATGGCGGCTTATCTTGCGAAGCAGTCAGCCGAAACCATTGTATGAAATGCAATGGCAGCGGCGGCGTTCCTCCGCTGCCGAAACATAGTTTTTTATACTACGCCTTGCGCGATCATTGCGTCGGCTACTTTGACGAAGCCAGCGATATTAGCGCCTACAACGAGGTTGCCTGGGTAGCCGTATTTCTCGGCTGCCTCTACGCTGTTGCGGTAGATGTTGCGCATGATTTGGTGCAGCTTCGCGTCAACTTCTTCGAACGTCCACGACAAGCGCATGCTGTTTTGGGACATTTCCAGCGAGGAAACGGCTACGCCGCCGGCATTCGCTGCTTTTGCTGGCCCGAACAGAACGCCGTTGTTCAAGAAGACGTCGATTGCTGCAAGCGTCGATGGCATGTTTGCGCCTTCGCCTACGGCTTTCACGCCGTTTTTCACGAGCAATGCTGCTGCCTGCTCATCGATTTCGTTTTGCGTAGCACATGGAAGCGCGATGTCGCAAGGAATCGTCCAGATGCCTTCGCAGCCTTCTGTGTATACAGCCGAAGGGCGCGATTTTACATACTCGCTAATCCGTTTGCGCTCAACTTCTTTGATTTGTTTTACGAGTGCGAGATCGATGCCTTCTGGATCATAAATGTAACCGTTGGAATCGCTGCACGCAACGATCTTAGCGCCGAGCTGCTGCGCTTTGTCGATTGCATACGTGGAGACGTTGCCGGATCCCGATACGACAACCGTGCTGCCTTCGAAGCTCAAGCCTTGGGCTTGCAGCATTTCGTTGACGAAGTAAACGCAGCCGTATCCCGTTGCTTCGGTACGTCCGAGGCTTCCCCCGTAGAGCAATCCTTTGCCCGTCAGAACGCCAGCTTCATTGCCGCTTCTGATGCGTTTGTATTGGCCGAACATGTAGCCGATTTCGCGCGCGCCTACGCCGATGTCGCCTGCTGGCACGTCGATATCAGGGCCGATGTACCGGTACAGCTCAGTCATGAAGCTTTGCGTGAAGCGCATGATCTCGTTGTCGGACTTGCCTTTCGGATCGAAGTCGGAACCGCCTTTGCCGCCGCCAATCGGTTGGCCTGTCAGCGAGTTTTTGAAAATTTGCTCAAAGCCGAGGAACTTGATGATGCTCGCGTTTACGGAAGGGTGGAAGCGTAGGCCGCCTTTATATGGACCAAGCGCGCTGTTGAATTGAACGCGGAAGCCGCGGTTCACTTGTGGTTTGCCATTGTCGTCCAGCCAAGGGACACGGAAGGAGACGACACGCTCAGGTTCAGTGATTCTCTCCAGAATGCTGTGTTGGATATAGTGTGGATTTGCTTCAATTACAGGAATGAGGGAATCGAGAATTTCTTTTACTGCTTGGAAAAATTCGCTCTCGCCTTGGTTGCGGTTGATGACCGTTTCATAGACAGATTGCACGTATTCTTTCGCTGTTTGTTGCGTTTGGTTCTCCAAAACATTGACCACGTGAATAACGCTCCTTTGTGAACGACGAGAGAGGCTATAATCTTGTCGTTTGCATAATTTGAATAATCGTTTATACTTTTTGTATTGTTAGTTACAAATTTTAAATCAATTGAATGATGAATCTCCAATTAAAAATATTTTCATAGCTGATTAAAAATTGCTATGTTCTCGTCCCACTAAGCTTCGCGGCAACGAAAAAAGCCCCGCCATCCGCAGATGGCAGAGCTTTGAATAAAGCTGCTGTGATGAAAAATGACAGGTTACAGAAGCTCGCGGCGGAGCTCTTCACCTGATTTAGGCGACAAGTAAGCGAACGGAATATCGAATACCGTCTTCGCGCCAGCTTGGCCTTCTTGGCTCAGGCGGTTAGCCGCTCTTGCATATGCAACGAGCACGCTAGCCGTGAATTCTGGATTGCTCTCCAGCTTCAGGCCAAACTCGATGATTTGTTTCGTGCTCTCGCCCGTAATGCCGCTCCGAATAACGAAGCCGCCATGCGGCATGCCTTGGTGCTCAGCAGCTAACTGCTCTTCTGTGATGAACTCTACCGTCGTGTCGTAATCGGAGAAGTAGTTCGGCATCGAGATGATCGTCTCACGAATAACTTCTTGATCCGCGTCGTCTTCTGCAACAACGAAGCACTGGCGCAAATGTTTCTCGCGCGTCGCAAGCTCAGGCGTCTCGCCTGCGCGAATGCGGTCGATAACCGATTCGACCGGAACGGTATATTGTACGCCGGCTTTCACGCCTGGCACGCGGCGAATCGCATCCGAGTGGCCTTGGCTGACGCCTTTGCCCCAGAACGTGTAATCCGTGCCTTGTGGCAGGATAGATTGCGCCAGCAGGCGGTTCAGGGAGAAGAGGCCTGGATCCCAGCCAGTCGAAATAACGCTAAGGTTGCCGCCTTGTTTGGCTGCAGCGTTAACTGTGTTGAAAAACTCAGGAATTTTGGCATGCGTATCGAAGCTGTCTACTGTGTTGAACATGCTAGCGATGACAGGCGTTTGCTCTGGCAGATCCGTCGCCGAACCGCCGCATAGAATCATAACATCAATGCTGCCTTTGTACTGCTCAGCAGCTGAAATATGCTCGAATTTAACGCCGCCCGAAGCGAGCTGCTCCGGCTGGCGGCGCGTGAATACCGCGACAAGCTCCATGTCCGGATTTTGTGCGATCGCCTTCTCGACCCCTTTGCCAAGATTGCCGTAGCCGACGATACCGATTTTGATTTTCCCCATTGATGAAATCCTCCTAAAGCATGATATTACATTATTTTAATTTCACTTACATGTTAATGCAAATTAATAATTAAATTATACAAATTACGACGATTAGATTCGACTTATGAGCCGTTCAAAATATTGCTGAATCTAGCATGCCCTTCGGTGTTGCACCCTATGACAAGCCCCTGGTCCAGCGTTATAATGAAGTAACATTAGAGTGGAACGAATGGCCAATTGGCTGCATCAACATGGATGAAAAACAGGGGGAGGGCGTGCCGAAGGTGCTAGATCGCTTGCGCAAAGGCTATGGGCGGAAACTCGTGTCGCTGCATGCTTGGAATGGGTGGATTGTTGCCGTGCTTGCAGTGACGGGGCTTGTGCTGCTAGGAGGGTTCTGGCGAGGCATCCTTGGCGAAGGGCGTGTATGGATCAAATGGATTCACATCGCCGTCGGCCTCGGGTCTCTCATGCCTGTGCTGTATTATTTGCTGCTAGCCTCTAAACATTGGAAGCAGTTGAAAGGAAAGCCGTGGCAGCGTGCCAATGTGTTAGTTGTTCTAGTGCTGCTGCTCGGGTGGCTGGGCTCAGGTGTGCTGCTCTGGCAATTTAAGGCGGTCGGGCCGGCGTGGTCTAATCCAGCGTTAGCCGTTCACGATTTGTTCACATGGGTCGGATTGCCGCTTATTATTTATCATTCCATTACGAGAACGCAGTGGCTGAAGGAGCCGCACCGCCGCACGATTCGTACGGGCAATGAGGCGTCCGTGCGCACAGATGCAGGGCTGCATCCAGCAGCAATGGCGCAGCCGCTGTATTCCCGGCGATCGTTTATTCGCGGTGCGATCGGCGTTGGATTAGCGGTTACACTAGGGCCGTCCTTCCTGCGTTGGCTCGGAGGTGCGCTTGGTGGCGCTTTTGGAGGTGCGATAGGCGGTGGTGGCTCCATGGAGCAACTATTGGCGAACGACTCCAATCGGATGGTTCCGGCACCTACGCCCCTCGCTGCTTCGGCGGCTCCTATTGGCGGAGGGGCGACTGGCCATTTTCGCGTCTATACCGTTACGCCGATTCCGAGCTTTGACAACAACAATTGGTCATTCACGATTGATGGGCTAGTGGATCGGAAGCTGAGCTGGAATTGGGAGCAATTCGTTAAGCTGAAGCGCCAAGTGCAGGTTAGCGACTTTCATTGCGTAACGGGCTGGTCGGTGTATAACAACACGTGGGAGGGCATTTCGCTCAAAACGTTATTAGCGGAGGCAGGCGTGCAGGCAGGGGCGAGAACGGTGAAATTTTATTCCGGCGATGGTGTCTATACCGATACGTTGACGTTGGAGCAAGCCATGGTGCAGATGGGCGACGTGATGGTCGCTGTCATGCATGATGGCAAGCCCATTCCAAGCGATCTGGGCGGTCCGGTTCGCCTGATTGTGCCGAAGATGTACGCCTACAAGTCTGTCAAATGGCTCAATCGCATTGAGCTTATCGAAGATGAGCATGTTGGGTATTGGGAGCAGCGCGGGTATGATAACGATGCTTGGGTATAGCATGGCACAAAAAAGACGTGCGGGTTCGCGCGTCTTTTTTCGTGCGTTTCATAAGGGATAGTTATTTTTATGCACACTATTGTATATTTATACAATAAACCGTATACTGATTCATCATATCCACTCAAAAGGAGGCGTACTAAGCATGTCGAAGACTACTATTCTATTCACCGCCCATCGGCCGGAGGCTGTTATGGAACGAGGCGAAGGGATGTATCTGTGGGATACGGAAGGGCACGAATACCTCGATTTTATTGGCGGCTGGGCCGTTAATTCGCTGGGCCATTGTCCTGCGGCGATCCAGCAAGCGCTGGCTGAACAATCCGCGAAGCTCGTGTGCGCCAGCCCTGGCTTCTATAATAAGCCGATGCTGGAATTTGCGGAGCAATTGACGGCGTTGTCCTGCTTTGACCGCGTGTTTTTCGGAAGTACAGGGGCTGAGGCGAATGAAAGTGCGATTAAGCTTGCGCGTAAGTACGGCGCCATCCATCGGAATGGCGCATACGAGATTATTACGGCTCTGGGAGGGTTCCATGGGCGGACGCTTGCGACGATGTCGGCGACTGGCAAACCGCAATGGGAACCGCTTTTTGCACCCAAAATTCCAGGCTTCGTGCATGTCCCATTCAACGATATTGACGCTATGCGGCAAGCGGTTAGCGAGCGAACCTGCGCCATCATGCTGGAGCCGGTTCAGGGGGAGGGCGGCGTAAACGTTGCAGATCCCGCCTACGTGGCTGCGCTCCGCGAGCTGTGCGATGAGCAGGGAATTTTGTTGATTTTTGATGAAATTCAGACGGGCCTTGGGCGGACGGGCAAGCTGTTTGCGTACGAGCACTACGGCGTAGAGCCCGACATTATGACGCTAGGCAAAGGGATCGGCGGTGGCTTTCCGCTATCGGCTATGTTGGCGAAAGAGCAATACAATCTCTTCGAAGCAGGGGAACAAGGAGGGACCTACACCGGACAGCCGCTCGCTATGGCGGTAGGCAAAGCCGTCGTCAGCGAAATTGTTAGCAGGGACTTGTCGAGCCATGCCGATAGGATGGGGGGGTACCTTAAGGAGAAGCTGCAAGCTTGGCAAGAGCGGTTTGGGATCTGTCGCATTCGGGGCTTGGGCCTTCTCATCGCGTTTGATTTGCCAACGCCTTCTGGCAAGGCGATGGCAGAAGCTTGCATGAAGCACGGGCTGCTTATTAACTCGCCAAGCCCAACCGTGATTCGAATCATTCCGCCGCTTATCGTAACGCAAGAGGACATCGATCGGATGCTTGTTGTGTTAGAACAGGTGTTTCAACAGAGCAAGCAAGGGCAGGCTCTATAAACCTCAGGTTGAGAAGGCTTTGGACCTGGCGGCTCGAATGGAAAATGATGTTGGATCATGGTACAGTAACGGTATTGTTATATACCAGTAGATCCGATGCAAGCATTGGACAAGAAGGAGCGAGCCAGGCATGGAGCATCGGTATGCACGCGAATCTAAGTGCTACAAAACATCTAGGGTATTCCCAACGGATGTTAATAATCACAACACGCTGTTCGGCGGCAAGCTTATGGCTTACGTCGACGACATTGCCTCTATCGCAGCGAGCAAACATTGCCGCCGCTCGGTCGTTACCGCCTCAACGGATTCGGTAGACTTCCTGCACCCTATCCGGCCGTCAGATTCGGTCTGTATGGAATCGTACGTCACGTGGACGGGCAACTCCTCGATGGAGGTTTTCGTGAAAATCATTAAAGAAGACCTTCTTACTGGTGAGCGGACGATTGCTGCAACATCGTTTCTTACCTTCGTTGCACTCGACGAGAACCGGAAGCCAGTGGCGGTCCCGGATGTCATCCCAGAAACCGAGGAGGAAATCAAACTCCACGAGACGGCTCCCCATCGCGCTGAGATGCGCCGGATGCGGCGGCAGGAAAGCAAGAAATTCGCAGGCTTCTTGACCGTTAAGCAGCCTTGGGATTGAGTTTGGAACAATCGAAATAGATGGAGGCGACTGACCTGTGGCAGCAGCACAATCCCGCATTATTCACTCAGTTATTTTCAACTTGAAACATGCATTAGGATCGGAAGAAGCGCGCCGTTTTCTGGAGGATGGCCAGCGCATTCTAAGTGCAATTCCAGTTGTTGAGGAGTTCGTTGTTAACCTTCAGGTAAGCCCGAAAAATGACTATCAATACGGCTTTTCGATGGCTTTCGCTAGCCAAGCTGAGTATGACGCTTATAATGAGCATCCGCTGCATGAATCGTTCGTACGGGAGCGCTGGGAGACTGAGGTTGAACGTTTCTTGGAAATTGATTATGTGCAATGGAAGCAGGCATAAACGGCGAGAGCGCATGCGTCGGACCATTCACATCAGTTTTATTGGAGGGCATCGGAACACCGTGTTGCGCGGAGTTCTGATGCTCTTTCTTTGTTAGAGGGTGTACCTTTCGAATGGCGGCGAGCCTCATGCAGGAATAGGAAGCGTTATCATCGAATTGGTAACGAGGGGATCCGGATATAGCAACTAACTACCGGCCCAACCAAAGGAGGCGGCATCAACGTGAGTGAGCAGTCGCAAGTCCAGGCGACCGGCATTGCCAGTGAAGTTATCACTGTGCAGCTAGATGAAATGAAATTCATCGGCATACCGGTCATCGTACCGTTCAAAGACGGGGATTACAGTACGATCGGCAAGACGAAGCAGCTGTTCATGGAACGAATGGATGAAATTGAAGGCGTTATCAACCCCAGTATTCTGTGGGCGCCTTGGTATGCCAATGACATTATGTTCACGTATGTCTACTCCGTGCAGGTTGCAAGCTTAGACAACGTGCCCGAAGGCATGATCGGCTTCACTCAGCCGGCCGCCCGATACGCAACTACTCATTACGAGGGACCATTGCCGTGGGAACCAGACCCTTATGAAAGGCTGCAAGCCTATCGGCAACGGGAAAAGCTGGAGTTGGCGAAGGGCTTGATGGTGCTGGAGAAATTTGAATTCGACCGCGAGGACGACCCGGACGGTTTGCTGTATATTGATGTGTTTGGACCGATTCAGGGTTAAATTGGCGTTTGCCATTCATGCGTTCATATGGGAATGCAAGTTGTACAAAGTGCGATGGCGTGGCGGTGCGATAGGTTGCGTGAGGCTATGCCGAAAAACAAAAGCCCCTCATCGAACTAGTTGTCGATGAGGGGCTTTGCCTTGCTTTATCTAGTCAAACTATGAAGGACTCCTAATGGGAGGAATTAGCGTCTTTCATAGCCGGATTAGCGAGTGGAAACTCATATTCAGATTCTTTGAGATCTTCCATAGGGTGCTTGAACAAAAATGCGCTGCGCTGTTCGGTTGCGGCAGGGGCTTCAACAATGATTGCTTCAGCACGCGGCTGCAGCATGCTGGCAATCCGGCTGCCTTGCGAACGTGCCAGAACAGCTAGCAGTGGTCCACCGATTAGGATGAATACAGCGCCAAGGCCTGTGGCAACGTAAGCGCGTTGTAAGCCAGTCAATGCTGGCATGAGTACGTCGAATACGACATCATCTTGGAAGCTTGGAATGCCATAGCGTTCGAGGATGAGGTAGACTGCTGGCGAGAATAGCATGGCTGTACCGCAGATCGGGAACACAACGGCAGCTGTGAACTGGCCGATTGCGGCAGGAAGCTTGCCTAGCCAGTAGCCGAGCGGAACGTAAGGGGCAGTTGTTGTAAGCAGCTCGCGGTACGTGAACGGGCCGAAAGCGTGTTGGCTTGGCACGGCATTTGCCGCTTTAGCCGGCAATATTCCACGTGTACGGCGAACGTCCTCCATCATGAGGGCGTGGGAGAGGTGGACAGCTAGCTTCAAGAGCGGAAGTCCAATGAGAAGCGGTGTAAGGCCAAAACCGAGTGCGATGAGCGTAACGGATAAAGTGAAGCCGATTATGGATAGGGGCAAGGTAACGAGCAGCATGTATATGGCCTGTATCATATACCGGCCTAGGGCGCCGGATTGGGCAACTGCGGGTTGGGGCTGCGAATTGGGATTAAGCATGCCTTCAGACTCCTTCTATATTGGAATTGGTGCTTCGATATTCCCAGTATAGAGGGAGATAGGTAAAGCGCACACCGCCCGCCGGACGGCAGCAGTCCCCTACTTTAGTCGGGCACGCGCAGCGACTATAGCAGTAATAGCGTGTAGTCCTGTAGCAGAGAGAAACCGCAAGAAGGGGAGTGAAGGGACCTTCTTGCGGCTTGGGCAGGTTACTGTCGTAATGTCGTAAAAGGAAGCTAAGTGCCTAGCGAGGTGGAATTAATAGTCGAGGCGGTTTGTGATATACCCCGATACATGCCAGTTGGAGGCGCTGTCATAAAACTTATAGTAATTTCCTACCGCTTGGCTTAGGCCATAGACCGTGCCGGATACGGATGCAACGAGTGCGTTATTCTTGTAAATATGGAAGTTGCCGTTGATTTGATCGGCCGTCGTTGAGGTTACGTTGATTAGCCGGAACTCGTATTTGACGCTGCCTACATAAACGATGGCGTTATAAAATCCTTGGTTGCCTGAGCTCAGCGGATTTTCCGTCCAACTGGCAATGGCATTGCCGCTTGTTGCGGTCAGCCATGCGCCGGTACCGCCGTCTTTGACATAGAGTGGGCTGGTAGAGAATACGCCGTGCACGTAAGTAGCTGGAGCTGCCGAGCTTGATACGGCGATCCCCATTGTCATGATGAGCAATAACAAGGAAACCGCGACTAGCCACTTCTTTTTCATTAATCATCCACCTTTCAGTTCATGTATTGGGTTTGGTACCCAGATGAACATATGTGGCGTATGCATAAACCATTCCTATTGATGCAAAAACCGTATGCCACGTCCTGGTTGCCCAGTCGTAGCATACGGTTTTTGTTGTGGTTAGCTATGTGTTGTGCATCCTAGGCTTCGGCATACTTCTCGTAAGATGCCCCGTCCATGACACGGCGTGCGGTTACATAACGCTTCGAGTAGTACGAATCGTTAAGTGCGCTGATGGTAACGCCTTTGCTGGAGGATGCATGCGCGAATTTGCCTTCGCCGACATAGATGCCGACATGCGAAATTCCGTCGCCGCTCGTATTGAAGAATACGAGATCGCCAGCGCGAAGGTCGTCTTTATCGACGGCAGAGCCCATTTTGGCTTGGGAACCAGACGTGCGCTCGAGCGAGAGTCCGAGCTGTTTGAACACGTACTGTGTAAAGCCTGAGCAATCAAAACCTTTGACCGAAGTGCCGCCGGACACATAAGGTGTTCCGATTACAGCGTCGATCTTGTTGTCCAGCGTCGAATCCGCGAACGCACTGCCGACTTGAATCGTCAACAGCATAGCTAGTCCGAGTAAAACTGCGAGCGCTTTCTTCAAAAGGTGGTGCTCCTTCCAGAGCCTACGAGGTTAGCTGTGGGGTTCGGTTGAAGGTTCCCTATGAATCCTGCAGCACACGTCGATGGGACGAGAGGCGGAGTCAATTCACCCTGAAAATGGTTCCCCCGTTTACCGCCAAGGCGGCAATTCGGCAAATTTTGTCTAACAATCTAAAGATTCGATAAAGTTTTATTTTTTCCTGCCAAATCAATAGGAAAATTTTATTAGATTTCTGAGAAAAAGAGGGCTAAGAGCGTAGTCTTATCGCACTGGAGGTACGGATGCACAAAAACAAAGGCCGTGCGAGCCCGCCCTAACGGGCGAAGTATCGTACGGCCTTTATCTGTTGCATGGCAATTGCCATGCCTATGATGCATCTTAGTCGACGTCTGGACCGCCATCTACTTGGTCAGCCGGATCGTCCGCGTATTTCTCGTAAGATGCGGTGCTCATTACGCGTCGAGCGCTCATGTAACGATTAACATAGTAGGAGTCGCTCAAGTTGCTGATCGTGACGCCTTTGCTGGAGGAAGCGTGAGCGAATTTGCCATCGCCGACATAGATGCCGACATGGGATACGCCTCTGCCGCTCGTATTGAAGAATACGAGATCTCCTTCACGAAGGTCGTCCTTGGCTACTGCTTTGCCAAGCTTGCTCTGCGCGCCAGAAGAGTGGGGCAGAGAAATGCCGAATTTCTTGAAGACGTACATGGTAAAACCAGAGCAATCGAATCCTTTGGTCGTCGTTCCTGCGGAGAGGTACGGCGTGCCAATAACATCTTCAATTACTTGGTTCAGTTTGGAGTCTGCTTTGGAATCCGCGAAAGCGCTTCCCGCTTGAAAAGCGAACAATAATGCGAGTCCGAGCAGCAATGCAGTAAACTTACGCACGTTGTAGTGCTCCTTCCATTGCCTACGAGGTTAGCTGTGGGGTTCGGTTGAAGGTCACCTATGATACCCTCTGGCCGTGCTTGAATATCCAATAAGCGCGGTCGGGATCAATTAACCCGGAGTGGTTCCCCCGTTTTCGTACACTGAAATTCGGCAGCTTTTTATGTACAGGGAATAATAATTCGGATTTTTTGAAGAAAATCCTTCCTAACTGTCGAATTTCTAATAATTCTCATGGTATTGAGCGGGATTCGGGGGATTTATGAGAGGTTTTCTCATTTTCACTCGGATTTTTGGGCATTACTTCAGCAAATTCCACCCCTTTTGCAGTAGCTGTCTCGCGCGATCCATTAATCCTTGGGATGTGGAAGGGCCAGGATGGCCATTGTTGTTGCTGCCGTTCGAGGGTTTCGGCAGTTTCCTGTACACTTGCTGGTCAAAACCGCACTGATTCATGATGCTTCTCAGTTCGGCAGCTACCTCGGCGAAATAGGCGCTCGAGTCCTCTGATACCCATACCTTGTCCAGCTCTTCCCGGCTGTCATACACGCATAATTCATGCTGTTGCTTGAGCAGCTCAATGCCGGTCGCTCGTAAAACTTCATGGATCCCTGCAATTTGATCATAGAGTTGGGCAGGGGAGCCATGCTCCCTTACCGTAATGAATCTTACTCTGCCATTTGCATTCAACGAATTGCGTGAGATATGCCCGCCGTACGGTTCGCATTGGCGTTTCAGTTCGTCCAAATCGTTAGTCTCCACTTTGCCGTGCCATTCAAAATAGGGGACCGTTTCTGCTGTCATCGGGTTATGAAAATAGCACTCTTCCTGTGCTGGGATCTCAATCTTCGTGCGCACGGTGCTAAAGCCTTGCTTTCCGAAATCGGAGGCAAGCGCGTTCATCCTCCGTTTCACATGCTCGAAACTTTCACTGTGCACAATGCCTGTAAACATCGGCTGATCAATGCAGTCGCCCTGATCGAGCTCAATCATCACTGGTTTGACTTGCTGCTTCCGGCATGCCTGAATAAAAGCCTGCTTGTCCTCTATTTTGAGGCTTGCAACGGTCACGTGAAATTCAAATTCCATATCCATGCTACACTCCAAGTCCCAGTATGGTGTATTGATGATGATGATGATGTGCAACACAGCCGTGTACAACCGTCCAAAACAGGTTGTTTTTGGAGCTCGCTAGCGGCATTCCTTTTGAATCATACGGCTATCTTCCGAAGCCATTTCACTTTACAATACTATCCGCAGTTATTCTTTTGTTGTCCATCTTCCTATCCAAAAGCTTTAAATTCTCTTCTAACGGACCGCAAAGCCGTTATAACCCTCTAAAAGTTCTTCTAGCAAACGTAACGGACTCCACGGCCGTTATTTAGCCAATTTGCCATCTCGTGAGGAGAGTATTGGCCAAATAACGGCTGCTCGGTCCGTTAGAACGCAAATATGCCTAATTATGATCGAATAAGACCCGCTCGGTCCGTTAGAATGTCTAAGGAACGGGTTCTTTTGATTTACAAACGGAAGAAGGGTGTCCCCAATTTTCGCTTTGGGGACACCCTCTTGAGACGATTAGGTTCGTTTGTGATGTAAACAGTCGAATTGGGTGGCGACGGTCCACACTTTAATCATCGTCCTCACAAAATGATAGGCCTGATGCAGCAGGACGGCGAGAAAACCGGCCCACAAGAGAGAGGCGGAGGTAACAAGCAATCCGGCGAACGCTCCAATTCCCCACATGAGCAGGGAGATCGCGGCATAAGGCAGGAATCGTTTGGCCGATTGCCACAAGCCTTTAAAGATGCCAGTGCCAGAGGCTGCGCCGAACTGCATAGCGAGAAACAGGAGATGGAGCAGGATGCCCCATGCGAACCAGGCACAGGCGCCAGGCAGGAGCTGGCGGATAATGTCGGCACGCGAGCTTGCAGCAAGAGCGATGTCGAATGCACGTGGCAGCAACCAATAGCCGGGAGCTAATGCCAGCAGTGACTCTGTCCAATAGAGGGCGGTTACAGGGAGCCAAGCGCGGCGAACCCCTTGCATGAAGCGGGTGCCGGTGTCAGTTGTTGCATGATGAAGGGAGTGGAACAGCCCGGCATTCAAGATCGGTGTCAACACCATGCGAAGTGCGATTAGGCAAGCGAATGTCCAGAGATAAGGGTGAATGAGGTCAGTCTTCATCAGCTGGAATTCCGCTTCGTATAAATAGAGGCGGCTGGCAGAGGCTGGCATGCCGCTGCCTGGATAGCGGCGCAGCAGGGGCATCACGATTCCGTCAATAATACGGTAGAGGAAGAAACCCCATAGCAATTGATAGACGAACAGCAGAATGATGATATAGAGGTGTCGTACCGTCAGCGTCCAGCCGGCGCTCATATGCTGCTTCACCATAAACACTCCTTTCCAAATGCCGGCCTTCTGCCCGGCGGTCCGCTAGCGGTTAGGATTGCGAGCAGCCCGTAACACCTCTTGCGCATCATCACCAGCCAAGCGCTCCGATTAGCCCCTCAATCAGCTTGGCGGCTCCGAGGCTCCAACGCGTCCGTGTGCGTTCCGGCAGCTCGGCTTTCATATAGTTGTTAATTTGCTTATTATCGAGCACATTCGTATGCTGCGGGTCAATAGAAGCCCAATCGAGCGGTGAGGAGTGCTTGAACCGGAATAGGCTGCTTGCTTCTGAGCCATCCCAGTTGCGGCTGACGGTCGTCCCGTCGGCGAACCGGAACTGCACAGGCACGGGGCCGAAGCTGCCTCCGAGCCTGCGAACCTTCACAACTGATTCATAGGAAATACTGCCGTCGTCAAGCTTCGCAGAATCGACCGTAATGCTTTCGATGGAGAAATCCGCCATCTTATCGCCATAGACATATTGGCGGAAGTAGTCGCTCCATTTGGTCTTCGTCACTTGTTCGACAATGCGTTCGAAATCGGCGGTGGATGGATGCTTGAACTTATATTTCTGGAAATAGGTTCGCATAATCTTCTGCATCGCCTTGTCTCCCGCAAGTTTCTCGATGCCGACAAGCACCAGCTTGGCGCGCATGTACACGTTCTCTGCATAATGGTCATGGCTTTGATAGGACCATGAGAGCTGCTTCAGCGGTGCAGGATCGGTCATGTAGCTGGATTCAATCGCTAGATTCGGCAGCACCCCGTACTCGGTCTCCATCACTTTGTCTTCCGCATAGGAGGTAAACCCTTCGTCTAGCCACGCTTCTTCGAACTCATTGGATGCGACCATGCCGTACCAGTACTGATGTCCAATCTCATGAACGACCGTTCGCTCTAAGCTATAGCCTGGGTTGTCGTCCTCAGCAGCGAAGGAGGTGACGAGCGTTGGATATTCCATGCCGCCGGCGCCATTGGCGCCTTTCGGCGGAACGACGACCGATAACGTTGAGTATGGGTATTCCCCATACCACTGCGCGTATTTGGCTAGGGCGGATTTGGCGGCGTGCATGTAGCGGTCCTTGAGCCCTGCATGCAGCGGATCGAGGTACAGCTTGATGCGTACGCCAGGAACGCCGGTAGCTGAGAAGGATTCTTCTGCATAAACGAAATCTGGGGAGGCGGACCAAGCAAAATCATGCACATCATCGGCATAGAACGTTAAGGTTTTCCAATCACCATTCATCTTAGCTGGCTTCGTCTGGAATCCGGTGGCTGCCACTTTATATCTCGCTGGCAACGTAATGTTCACGCTGTAGATGCCAAAATCGCTATAAAACTCAGAGTTGCCATGATACTGGTGGGCATTCCAGCCTTCAGCTACACGCCCGCGGGTGCCTGCTGGCTCGTAGACGGCGAGCTTCGGGAACCATTGGCCTGCCATGATGAACTTGCCGGAGTAGCCCATGCGGGCGAACACCTCGGGCAGTTTCACGGTAAAGCCAACCTTTAGCGTTACGCTCTTATTCGGCTCAACGGGCTTCTGGAGCCGAAGCTTCGCAAGCGTCTGGTCCTTCGCGTTGCCATCATCCGGCTGCACATAATGAAGGCGCGGCAGCAAGTTTTCCCCTTGCTCAGTAAGCAGCGAAGTGATTGCCATGCTGCCTAAGCTGTTTGCAGTCGCATGATCCTCCCGCAATTGTCCGCCTGACTCACGCATGAAGGTGGAATCTGGCGATTGAAACGCGTTGGGATACAGATGCCAATACAGCTCGGATACAGGCTTGCGGCCGGGGTTCGTCCAAGTGACGGCTAAATTCCCTTTCAATGAACGGCCTGTTTCGTCGAGCTTGACATCGATGTGGTACTCGGTGACACGTTTGCTTAAGGCTTGGTTGTTAGGCGACATGCCGGTGTCAGGCTCTGGCTGTACGGGTGTTTTCACAATGCTGTTGTTAGGTATACTGCGTGTTGGCGCTTGCGGCGCCGAATCGGCTCGGTTTTTCGTATCCACATGGGCAGCGGCATCAGGCTCGCTCGTCTGGGCCGGTCCAGCAGCATCATCGGCGGTGCTGCTTGAGCCGATGGCCACTGGATCATTAACCGGGGAGAAAGCATACGTATACTGCGATTTCCATGCGTCACCGAAGCCTTGGGACAACGTAACACTGAATACAGCGGCGAGGAGCAGTGCGACCGCTATTCCTTTGACGTGTCGTGGAGTCATTGAACGATTCCCTCCCGTTGACAAGCATCTAAGGCATGTATATGTTTGCATTTCACGGATTATTAGCTAAAATGGAATTATTCTGCGACAGAGCGGACAATCCCAAGCACAGTGCGGTTTCGCAGGGAATAGATGCGCTGCCAAGCGGCTGCAAGCTTGCGCGGCATAAGATAACGGAGAGGGTGAACGGTACAAGATGGAACAACAAGGCCAAGGGGGAGGCTCCACAGAGCCGAAGCCGAAGAAATCGCTGTCCCTTAACGTCGTCAGCAACAAGGAACATCGTGGGTTCGGCGCAGGGTCGATCGATTTGAGCGCAGTATCGCCAGTCGTTATTGATGGCAATGAGGCGGTTATTGATGTAGGGGCTATGCACGCGAAGAGCAAGATCGAGAAGGGCATTAAGTTCAGCCCGAATAAAGAGGATGTGCCGAACGGCCGTCCGTGCTGGATCGTTTGGGTCGCAGTTGACCGTAACGATGAGGGAGCTTTTTATGGCGGGGCAACGGCTTGCGATATGCTAGTCGATACAGAGGCGCGCCGCGGTTGGAAGCTGCTGGCGGATCATGTGAACCGTCTCGATTATGCGATTAAGCGGCGGTTCATGCTAGACAATCTGGGACCTGAACAGAAGGCGGCATTAAAGCAGCTGCTCATGGACCATAACCAAGAATGGTGGGACCGTTCGCCAGACACGTTGAAACAAGCGTTGGAGGCGTAACGAGGCAATAATGATGAATAAGCAAGCCGGTTAATGTCGCTTCTAACGACGTTAGCCGGCTTTTTTGCTGTGTATGTTAACCAAATCGACACAAAAGGGAGATATTCGACAAATTAACGATTGGTTTTTAATGGATTATGGCATACAATGTTAGTTAATATAACATCAGATGCAGCAGGGGAGGCCGTTAATTATGTTGAAACCGTTCCTATACGTGATGAATCGTCTGAAATATAGCCAAAAGTTCGTACTAATTGCCTTGCTCTTCTTAATCCCTACCGGATTTATGTCTTATTTCCTCACATCAGAAATTCAAGTCACCATGAATATCGCCAAGAAAGAGCAGCAAGGTGTTGCGTACCTTAAGCCCTTAAAGGAACTGCTGCTTACGGTTCAGAAGCATCGCGGGGTTGCGAATGCTTATCTGAATGGGGATGCGAGCAAGAAAGCGGATCTCGATAAGCTGGAAGAGAAGTGGAAGAAAGAAGTGGCGGCTGTGAATGCAAGCGATGCGATGCATGCCGAAGATTTTGGCATTAAATCGCAGTGGGGCGGGTTAGAAACAAGGCTGTCCATGCTGCTGGAGCAATACGGGACAGGATCTGCTGGCATCAGCTTTGCAAAACATACGACGATGATCGAAGAGCTGCTTGATTACAACGTGACGGTATCGGATGCCTCTGGGCTGACGCTTGACCCTGAACAGCACACGTACTATTTAATGGATATGCTCGTCCAACGGACGCCGCTCTTGATGGAGAAGATTGCGGAAACCCGTGGGTTGATTACGGGCACATTGTTGCGCGGGAGACTGACACCTTCGGAGAAGCTGGAATATCAGATTGATTATGACCGTATTGAGACGGCAATGACAGGTTTGCAAAAAGATTGGGTAAGCACCACGGCCAGCAGCCCTGATATTCAATCCATTCAGGAAAGCTTCATAGCTGCATCTACTGCTGCACGCGATTATGTTGGTTTGCTGGATACAGAGATTTTGAGCGGCAGATTATCGATGGATAGCGATACGTTTTTCGCCAAGGGGACGGCGGCTATTGACCAGATTTCGGCGCTCTATAATGAAACAGCAATTATGATGGACCATCAACTGCAGATACGAATCGATGATTCCAAGGCGCAATTGGTTCGGATGCTCGTGCTGACAGCTGTGGCGCTGCTGCTCGTCGTTGCTTTCTTTATTGCTTTCTATAGCAATGTCCGTAGCACAATCACTGCACTGGAAAAAGCAGCTTCGCGGCTGGCTGCCGGCGATGCTTCTGCTAGGGCTGAACTGCAAACGCGTGACGAGCTTAGCGGCGTTGGCGTTGCGTTTAATCAGGTAGCAGAAACGTTCGCTTCCCTGCTGCGCTCGAATCAAACCGTTGCCGGCCAGCTTGCCTCATCCTCGCAAGATATGGAAGCTGCGGCGAATGCTACGACGATTGCAACAAACCAGATTGCACATGCGGTGCAAGAGTTGTCTTTGATGGCTGAGCAGCAAGCAGCTGTATCGGAGCAAAATGCAACCGCGATGCACGAAATGGCCGGCGGGATTTCGCGTATAGCTGAGACAGCCTCCTTGGTGTCCGATAACGCTGGGCAAGCGTCGGCAGGCGCGATTGATGGGCGGCGGGCTGTAACTGCTGCAACAGAGCAGATGGCTGTCGTTCGCAAGCGCTCAAGTGAAACGGCCGACGCATTGTCTGAGTTAGGCGAGCTGTCTGGGCGCATTGGCGATATCGCTGCCGTGATGACGGATATTGCCGGCCAGACTCACTTGCTTTCGCTGAATGCGAACATCGAAGCGGCGCGGGCCGGCGAGCATGGCAAAGGCTTCGCTGTCGTCGCGCATGAGGTACAGAAGCTATCGGAGCAATCGCGCCAATCAGCTGATGAGATCGGCGGGCTGATTGCAGAAGCGACTGCAGGCATTGAGCGGGCGGTCGCGGCTATGAGCGGCAGCGCAGGAGAGACGCTTCGCGGCATGGCGTCGATGGAGCAAGTGACGATCGTATTCGATGGCATCCTCGAATCGATCGGCCAAGTTGCGGAGCAAATTAGCGAAGTGTCCGCTGCCTCCGAGCAACTGTCCGCCGCGACAGAGGAAGTGGCAGCTGCGGTACAGGAAACGTCCAATCACTCTCGCGTAACATCGGAGAAGACGCAGGAAGTGTCGGCGTCTACAGAAGAGCAATTAGCCAGCATGGAAGAGGTGTTAGCTTCCTCAGAAGCGCTGAATGCGACCGCTGGGCGGCTGCGGAAGGAGCTGGACCGGTTTACTTTTTAATATAGCGGGATGAAAAGGCGGTCGCTGCGGCGACCGTTTTTTGATGCTGGTACAGGAAAAGCTATGTTGAATAACTAAGTCAAGATATCTATTTCAAGTCAATGTTTGCTAATGATTTGAGACTTTGGGTTTGAGGCATTGAAAAATGAGTTATAAAATCGGAATCAAGAAGGCGCGTATAAAGGACTATTTACATAAAAGGTAAAAAAAGAATAGACTTTAGAGGGGGCATGACTGAAAAGAAAGTGGGAATATGAGGGGATGCATAAGTTGCTAAATAAACTGATCTTCGTGTGTTTAAGCATAAGCCTACTCATGGTTAGTTCTTGCAGTTCAGTTAGAATAAAAAATAAAGCGCAGGAAAATATCACTGATATTGATTTGTACAACACTTATTATTTTATGAAGCTTTCTTCGGAATTAAATGATTCTTTGGGATGTAGCTTGGACTTGAATTTCTATAATGAGAACCCTAATTTGTTTATTACACATAACAATAAATTTGATAATCTTTCAAATATCTACTATGTATTAGAACTAATGCACGATGCTAACGTCAAGCCTAGTTATATGTTGAAAGAAGAACTTTCAGGCTATCTTAATGGATTGCAGACGAATATAGGGAATTTTGCATTCTCTATAAAACACAAAGAAGAAATCGAGTCCACTCATGAAATAGGGCATGAAACGTATCTCTCGAGTTATTCTGCTTTAAAAAGTTACGCTTATTTGGATATTACTATTAGTAAAGATCAAGCAAGCAAGTTGAACCATTGGATAGATGGAGTAGTGAGCCATTCTGATTTCTGGGACTCGCTTAACATTGAATCAGTAGGTGACCTTCTGATGGTGCTTGAAATAAGTAAATTGGCAAAAATCGATTTAAGCAAACATGGAGATGACATCCATAAATCCATATTTAAGTTAAGTGATGAGATAAAGGATTATTTAAAAAAAGCAAAACTCTCTTTATTCCTGTTAAATGATATAGAGAGGCTGCTATCTATTGCTAACGTGGGAAAAGAAAAATATTTCACTCCTGACACAATTACATTCTTGTTAAGCCTGCAAACAAAAGATGGGGGATTTAAGCTGTTCGAAGCAAATGAGAATAGTGATTTATTGTCTGCTTATTATGGGCTTAGATTGCTACGGCAACTTGAACAGGATATTCCTCGAAGAGAGGAATTAATAGTAGCTTTGAAAAAGTATGGTCAGAAAAATGCGTGTTTTGATGTATCAACAAGCTAGCTGTATATAGAAAACTGCTACGAGACCGGAAGTGGAAGCCACAAGTTTTACTAATATCGGATTAGGTTTGGATATAAACGATGTAGTAAACATTTATTTATCTACAGCAATATATCGTCCTCAAACTGAGTTTAGTTTTTAATTAAAAAGTATCCAATAAATAAACTGGCTTGTTGAGCACAATAATAAGGGTATGCCTTGTTCACTCAAGGCGGCCCTAAAACGGGTAATAACTAACGAGGGTGGATTTACCAACCTATAATTCAGGTTGAATTCAGCTTTGCTTGGTAGGATTAATGCATCGGAATCGTTCCAGGTGTACATGATAAAAAACGCCAGGTGCGGCATAATGCCGAACCTGGCGTCCCTAGTGCTTCTCGCTGCGCGATAGTGTAAGCTTGTCCCTTACAGTACGCGGCGAGCCTGGTTGTAGTTGTTTTTCCACCAGCCGGAGTTAATGTTGCTGATCTTAACGCCGCCTGCACCATACGTATGAATGATATTGCCGTTACCGATGTAGATGCCTACGTGGTGAATCGGAGAGTAGAAGAAGACGAGATCGCCCACTTGCAGGCTGCTTTTTGCTACATATTTGCCGACTGCGGATTGCTGCTTGGAGCTGCGTGGCAATTTCACGCCGAGCTGCGAGAATACGCGTTTCGTGAACGACGAGCAATCGAATACAGCTGTTGTGCTGGATGATGCGCCGTGCTGGTAAGGCGTGCCGAGATATTTTTTGGCTACCGATACGATAGTGGATTTTTGGGATGCGGTTGCGGCATGTGCGCTCTGAGTAGGCATAACACCGCTGATCGATGCTGTAGATACCGTTAATGCTACAAACGCTGCAGCCAAGCTTTTGCCAATGACCGATTTTTTGTTCATCATGTTGTAATTCCTCCGGTTAGGTTTGTCTTGGTTGTGTTGTATTGCTACTATAGCACGGATTTCTTTTCCTAAAGGCTCCCATTGAGTGGGCAAACCCTTGATGGGGCTCATTTGTAACCGCATTCTTAGAATTGCATGAGAGTTCCCTCATTTAGGGCAGGTTTGGCAGTGTAAGGGTTATCATGGAAGCCGCGTGCAAATGGGCGGAGCTCAAACATAGGCGCAGCAAGGGTTTGGCCAATATGAGGCTTATCGTTCTTGATGCGTGAAAAAAAGGTGTCCCTAGGCAGCGTGAGCCGCTGTGGGGACACCTTTTCTACTATATAAGGGGGGAGGGTTAATAAAATATCATAGCGAGACATAACGTGGCGGCAATCGTATTGAGCATGCAGGCCCAAGGGTGTGCGCGAACGTTACGCCATGCGCGTGCTGTAGCGCGGCACATGAGAATGGCTGCGATAATGGTTGCGGCTGCGAGCAGGTCGGTTGCCCAGCGCAGTAAAAGCCCGCTAGCCGAAGCGGGATCCTGCAGGGTTCCGTGATGCGCATGGCTGCCTAAGTTAGCGCCGTCTCCGGCGGCGGCTTGCGTGCCCAACAGGAGTGCCAGTAGCGGCAGGGCAAACAGGTGAATGGCATGTGCGCCTAGTACAAGCAGCGTGCCGCCGAGCGGCCCGAGCTTGCGCAAGCGGAGCTTGGTGACGCGCGAGGCATGCGCAGCTGGGGTGGCGGCGTGATGGGTTAGTGTTTTGCTGCGGCAAGCGTCGGCCAATGGATCAGTCATAGGCGCCAGCCTCCTCCAGTCAGATGCAACAGTATATGACGGGCGGCTGGTCCGTTATGAGCTTTGATTATGGCCGGCGCAATACGGTGGTTATTAGGCGGAATATCTCTTTTGTTGTGCGGCGAAGCCCCTCCTTCGCCGCATCTGGCACCATGGCTTGTTCGAGGGAGACCGGACCGGCCACGATGGGGAAGGCTGCGGTGATGCCAAGCAAGGCGAGCTCGGAAGCTTGCGGCGCGACATCACCGGCGAGGGCGATGACGGGGATGCCGCGTTGGCTTGCGGCATGGGCGACGGCGTGAGGCGCTTTGCCGCGGGCGGTTTGGCCGTCGAGCCGGCCTTCGCCGGTGATGACGAAGTCACAGCCTTCGAGCAGCCGGTCGAAGCCGGCTGCCTCGAGCACGAGCGGCGCGCCAGGCGTAAGCGCCGCGCCAAGCAAGCCGGCGAAGGCAGCGCCGAGACCACCGGCTGCGCCAGCGCCGGGCATGCGCTGCACGTCGCGGCCGAGCTGCTCGCGAATGAGCGCGGCAAAATGCGCCAGGCCGCGATCGAGCTGCGCTACCGCACTGGCGGAGGCACCCTTTTGCGGCGCGAATATGTAGGCTGCACCCTCAGGGCCGTGCAGCGGATTGTCGACATCGCAAGCGACGCGAATGCGTACGTATGCGAGTTTTGGATGTGCGGATGATGGGTCTATTGTGGCGATGCCAGCCAGTGCTGCACCGCCATGCGCAGCTTCGAGCCCGTGTGCGTCGCGGAATGAATAGCCGAGCGCTTGCAGCATGCCCACGCCGGCGTCGTTAGTAGCACTCCCGCCGAGCCCGATGATCAGATCGGTGCAGCCGCGGCTGAGCGCATCGGCGATGAGCTCGCCCACGCCGAAGGTTGTCGTGTGGAGTGGGTTTCGTTCGGCGGATGGCACGAGCGTGAGGCCGCATGCAGCTGCAACTTCGATGACGGCGGTTTGCCCATCGCCGAGCAGGCCATAACTGGCTGTTACGGGTTTGCCGAGCGGTCCAGTTACTGAGCACTTGATAAGCTGGCCCCCAGTGGCGTGGATGAGCGCATCAACGGTTCCTTCGCCGCCGTCGGCAAGCGGCACGGTGAATATCTCTGCGTCGGGGCAGGCGTCGCGTACGCCGGCAGCCGCCGATTCGTTCGTTTCTTCCGAGACTAGGCTTCCTTTGAATGAATCAATCGCAATAACAACCTTCATATCGGGTAACACCCCTTTTATATTAGATTGCAAGTATTTACAGTATGCCCGATGTTCGGTACAATGGGGTGAGTTTTTAGTTAACCAATTACTAAATATTTAGGTTAACATATATTGCGATAGGGGGAACTGTCAGATGAGGGAGCAGGCGGAAGGCCGCGCAGAAGCGGTGTCAACGGGGATGAAGTGGGGAGATCTAGCGGACAAAGCGCTCAGCGGCGAGCAGCTAACGTTGGCTGAAGGGTTGTCCGTGTTGGAAGCTGGCGATGATGAGGTGCTGCCGCTGCTGCATGCAGCTTTTCAAGTGCGGAAGCATTATTATGGCCGCAAGGTGAAGCTAAATATGATTCTGAATGCTAAGAGCGGCCTTTGTCCTGAGGACTGCGGCTACTGCTCGCAATCGATCGTATCTACGGCATCAGTGCCCAAATATACATTGCTGGATAAAGAAACGCTCTTGGCAGGCGCGCGCGAAGCGGTAAACCGCCATGCGGGCACATATTGCATTGTTGCGGCGGGCCGGGGACCGACTGAGCGTGAATTGGGGCAGGTTATCGATGCTGTGCGCGAGATTCGGGATACGATGCCTTTGAAAATATGTGCATGCTTGGGTCTGCTGAGCGAGGAGCAAGCTGATCGGCTGCAAGATGCAGGCGTACATCGCTATAACCATAACCTGAATACGAGCCGTGAAAATTATAAGTCGATTACGACGACACACTCCTACGACCAACGCGTCGAGACGGTTGAGCGAGTGAAGCGAAGCGGCATGTCGCCTTGCTCGGGCGTCATTGTCGGCATGGGAGAAACGCCGGAAGAGCTGGTCGAGACGGCGTTTGCGCTGCGTGAGCTGGATGCGGATTCGATTCCGATCAACTTCTTGAATCCAATTCCCGGCACGCCGCTTGCGGATAAGCAACTGACGAGGCCCCTTCAGGCGCTCAAAACGCTCGCGCTGTTCCGCTTCATCTGCCCGTCCAAAGAAATTCGCGTCGCAGGAGGCCGTGAGCTAAACTTGCGTTCGCTTCAGCCGATGGCGCTGTACGCGGCCAATTCGCTGTTTGTCGGCGACTACCTGACGACGGAGGGCCAGGCGGTCGATGCCGACCATCAGTTGATCGCAGACATGGGCTTTGAGATTGAGATGTGTGCGCTCTAACGGGCGTATATTTATGATGAGCGAAGGCGGCACAGAGGCATTGTCTCTGTGCCGCCTTTTTTAATAAAATGTAGGGCGGCTGTCTCGTTGCATGAACTGCAATGGCGCCGGCGGGACGGGCTAGTCGAGACGCTGCTATTGCAAAATGTACAGGGCTGTTGATTATCCAATTAATGGTCAAAGAAATGTATGAATGTTCTCCAAATATACCTTCCATTCAGGTGGTAAGGTCTGAATTGTAAATAAACGATCAAAATCGGCAAATGTCATTCG